>JBMFRC010000067.1:0-502 GCA_049968235.1 Candidatus Hydrogenedens sp. | reverse complement strand
CTAAACAAATATAAAGAAAGTTTAAAGAAATTATATGCAAATCAACCAGCGTTAGTAGAAGAACCATTGAAAAATGCTGATAGACTTATTGCATTACTAGAGAAAGATGTTAAAGATGCAAACATGGGAATAGAAATTGCAAAAGAAATAGAAAATAATAAATTGCTAGCAGAAAATATTTTTAGATATGGAATTTATGCTATAGCTTCTACTGGTATGTTATATCTTGCATATAGAATAGCAAAAGGTTTTAATCCTATTTATTCATTATTAAAAACAGCTGGATTAACAATAGGTTTAATGGTTATATTATTTGCAGTTAAATATGTTATAGAATATAATGTACCATTATCAGAAAAAATTAAAGAAGTACAAATCGGTAATGTATCATTACCAACAGAAGAAATTTTGGCTTTAATACTCTTAGTTTCGCTTGGTATATTAATAGGAAGCATAGTAGTAAAAGCAACTGTGTCTTTAAACGATGAAAGAAGAGCAGGTG
>JBMFRC010000066.1:0-504 GCA_049968235.1 Candidatus Hydrogenedens sp. | reverse complement strand
AGAAAAAAATTACTCAAAAGTATGGGAAAGTCTAACTTCTAAATCTCAAAAAGTTATAGCTGAAGATGTTTTAAAAGCAGAAAATAAAGCTGGAAATAATGTTACAATAGAAAAAATCTTTGAAGATTTTAGCCAGGGTAAAGGCCTTGCAAAAGATTATTGGGATAGTTTTCTCATTTACTTTAATCCTGATATAATCTTGAAAGATTCTTTCTGGGAAGTTGGGAAAGTAGAAAAAAACTATGCAGAAGTTTTAGTGCGTTACAAAAAATCAGAAAACCCAACAATCCTTAAACTTTACAAAGAAAAAGATATTTGGAAGTTTGGTTTGGTAGAAAGCTTTTGGGTAATAAAAAATTATATAGAAAAATAAAAAAATAGAGGATTAAAAGTGGAAGAAAAGGATAATTCTAAAGAAGAGATTTCCTTATTTGACATTTTTTTAGTATTAGTAAAAAGGAAAGGTTTTATTCTTAAGTTTACTTTTATAGTGGCTATTTTATC
>JBMFRC010000065.1:0-508 GCA_049968235.1 Candidatus Hydrogenedens sp. | reverse complement strand
CAATAAAAATTCTGGTTTATGTGGTTCTATAGAATTAATTGATATACTATTAGATGCATAAGTATAACTATATAAATCAACTACCAAATAAGTAAATTTTGTTGTTATTGAATTATTAAATACAGTTGTTGATGTAATTAATGAACTTTTATTTAATTGTATGCTATTATTAATATATTTGTTAGCAAATAATCCAGATATGTTTAATAATAAATTTGTTTCATCAAGATTAAAATTAATATTTGTGTAATAATTTTTGTATTTGTTATATTTCAATGGATATAAGATAATCATATTTTTTTGTTTTTACCTATCGTTATATAAACAAAAAAATATTAAACTTCTTTTCTTTGCTTATCTATTATTTTTGATACTATATCTAAATTTTTAGGAAACTCTAAACCTCTATCAAATACATTAGTTTCTGCATTAGAAAAATCAAAGAAGTTTAGCACATAGTTTATTGTAAATGGCACATCAAATTCTTTACAACTAAATATATCAACAG
>JBMFRC010000064.1:0-512 GCA_049968235.1 Candidatus Hydrogenedens sp. | reverse complement strand
GTATAGATATTTCAAACAAATATGTAGAGGTATATAAGGAAGTTTCAAAGAAGCTGGGATTTAAAGAACAAATAGCAATTGTTGAAGATGCTAGAAATATACCATTAATCTTTGAAGATTTGGGGGAATTTTTTGATTTAATTCTTACAGACCCCCCTTACTGTAATATGCAAGCAAGACCAAAGACAGGAGATAAAGCAAAAAAGTTAGGTAAAAGCTTTAGCACTCCTTTCACTGACGATCCAAGAGATATAGGTAATGTTGTAGACCATAAAACTTTTTTGCAA
This sequence comes from Candidatus Hydrogenedens sp., assembly GCA_049968235.1. Lineage (GTDB taxonomy): Bacteria > Hydrogenedentota > Hydrogenedentia > Hydrogenedentales > Hydrogenedentaceae > Hydrogenedens. Next base: position 225 of record JBMFRC010000064.1, on the reverse strand, counting down.
GCACTTAAGGAGATTATTGAAAGAACTATCCCTTACCTTAAAAAAGGTAAATATCTTGTTGTATTCACAAAAGACCTACAACCAAACAAAGAAAATATTAATCTTTTGCACGCAGACGTAGTTCTAACTTTATCAGAAATAAAAGGGCTTAGATTTAAAGGATATAAAATTTGGTTTGACCAATCACAGAATTTATATCCATTTGGTTATCCATTTAGTTACGTA
>JBMFRC010000063.1:0-520 GCA_049968235.1 Candidatus Hydrogenedens sp. | reverse complement strand
CATATTCTTATCTTATATATATATATACTGTAAAAAAATCTCTATTGATAAATAACTTAAATCAATTTTTTATTTATTTTTTCTTTATTTAACTTAACTAAATAATTGATAAAGATTTATTTTTTTTTCACTATTAAAAAAATCTCTTTTATCAATTCTTTACTTATTTTAACTTTAATTAACTTAATTAAATAATTGATAAACTTTATTTTATTTTTTTATTTTATCTTTTATAGCATCTAAAAGCCGTTTTTTTTGACTGTCAAAAAAAAATCTTAATTTAATCCTATCTCGTTTTCTAAAGTGTTTTTCATATTTCCCTTTATAAAACTGTAAGGCTTTATTTTATAAACATATGGATTTACTTTTTCTATGTATCCTTCTTTTATTAACTTTTTCTTCCATAAGTGATATGTAGCTTTTTTTATTCCTAAGTCTTCTAAAACCTTTTTAGTATCAATAAAAACTGTAAGGTCGTTATAATTCATATGTTTAATAAGGTAAAGCAGTAATCTTATGG
>JBMFRC010000062.1:0-526 GCA_049968235.1 Candidatus Hydrogenedens sp. | reverse complement strand
ATCCATAATTCTCCAGTATAAAGTCTCGTTGATCTCCTCAATTCCTCTGTTTAACTCAATGATAACTAGGCGACTGTTTTTGACCTCTGCTCTTTTCAAAACACCAGACATTTTTAATTCTTTGATAAGTTCTAAAAGTGCTTCTTTTAACATGGCATCCTCCTAAAATTTTTTGATTACGAATATTAATTTATGCATCTTAAAAACGTGAAATTAAAGTTGGTATTTTTTTGCAATATTATTAAATTAATTTTCATGTTAAATGTAAAATTTAAACCAAATATATATTTACTAGAAAGTATTACTTATCTACTTGCATTAAAACAATTAAGTTCTTCTTGTATTAATCAATTAAAAGAATTAACACCAAACTGGAAATTAATTGCAGATGAAAATGCAATACCTATTTTAAATAATATTGAATATATGCTTGAGAATTATAACACGATACAATATTTTGATGATTATGTTATTTTATCTAAGCCAGTAGATTTTTATTATAAGTTATATAATGTAGTTGATGATA
>JBMFRC010000061.1:0-550 GCA_049968235.1 Candidatus Hydrogenedens sp. | reverse complement strand
CAGAAATAGTCCATACCGGCTGAAGCTAAGCGGTACCTCCAGTACACCGATATGTTCGAAATGAAGGGTTTTATGTCAAATTTCCCAAAAATAAATACAAAAATCAATGAAATTTTGGATTTAAATTCAAGTTGATATTATTTAGTGATGAACCAAAATTTTATCATTTTTACTTGTTTTTCTTGTTTTTAATTTTTTTTTTTTTTACAAAATTAATATTTTTAACTGTGGATAGTTAAATTAGCAGAGAAAAAATTAAAGCCATCTCAAAACAGGAGAGAGCATGCTTAAAATCTCAAGTAAAAGAGAGCCGTTGATGGAGTTGGAGCCGTAATTTAAAAAAAAGTGTACCATATAAGCAAATCTAAGCACTTTAATCCATCTATGCGTTTTAGCAATAATGAAAAAAAAATAGAAAAATTTTTTTTCATTAAGTATGAGATTTTCAATTACTTTACCTCCCTTTCATCAATTCACAATAGATAAAGAAGATCATACTTATATTTTCGTTCCATTAGTTCGAATATTTTGTAAGCTTTATTATTATTAG
>JBMFRC010000060.1:0-567 GCA_049968235.1 Candidatus Hydrogenedens sp. | reverse complement strand
ACACAGACGTTGTTAAGCTGCTAATTGATGCGGGGGCAGACGTACAATATATACGCAATTGGGCTGAAACATACAAACACGAGGATGTTATTAAGCTTTTAGATGCAATGAATAAGTAGGGATATCCCTACTTATTTTTTATTTTTAATATTTTTAACATTTTTTTAACAAAATAAAGTTGCAAATAGAAAAAGAATATATATATATTTGCAGTGTAATTAATAATGCTAAACTTATAAAAATAAAAAGCTATGGAAACAGCAACAAAAACAACAAAAACAAAAACAAAAAAAGGAAAAGAATTAAAATTCTTCAAAATCGTTGACCCAAGAGGACATAACGGTTTAATATACAAAGAAGGGTATAATGAGGATATTATGCCGTTCTATCCATCAGGCGACTGCGCACCGGGCGGAATTTATTTTTCGGGGAAAGATATACTTGCATACATAACTTACGGAACTGAAGTGTATGAGGTGGAGCCTATCGGAGAAATTTATGAAAATCCAGGGGTACCCAAGAAATACAAGACGCATGCCGTGAATCTTAAATATATCGGTAAAACAT
>JBMFRC010000059.1:0-572 GCA_049968235.1 Candidatus Hydrogenedens sp. | reverse complement strand
CATCTTTATTGGTATATTTTATAAAAGAACACATACCAATTTCAAGCAATCATAATACCATGAATTTGTGCAAAACTATTTTAAACCTGTAGAACACAAATAAGATATTTCATAAATGTAATAACTAAAAAATTAATATATCTACTTCAAATAATCACACAATAATAATGATTAATTTTTTTTAATGTTTAAATAATATGCGAATGGCTTCTGAACTAAAAGTTCAATTTATTTCTTTATAATTTCTTTTGAGTAATGCAAAACTCTGAACATCTTTACCTTTTAAACAAAATAGAAAATATATTAAATCGTTGTTATAAGACAATAACTGCAAATAATAGGTCAATTGCAACTTTGTTGATCAATAGGTCTATTGTGAAACGCAAATGCTCCAAATCATTCAAAACATTAAAAGTCATAAAATTAAAGGCTTACGGAATATGCTGGTCGTAAATTTCTAAGGGCATTCAGTTTTGGAAAAATATTGCAAGTGACGTGTTTCCAAATTTAAATGAATCAATGCTACAATTATATAGTCTGTTTGGATCAACATATTTGTGTGAATCATATTT
>JBMFRC010000058.1:0-574 GCA_049968235.1 Candidatus Hydrogenedens sp. | reverse complement strand
TCTTGATGAACTCAACGAACCTGAGAAGGTGTTTGTAGATGGACAGGAGATTCCTAAATCAGATTGGGAGGAGTGGATCTAATGGATATCAGACCTTTCTTGAAGATAGAAAAAACAGATTTTGATAAAGCAAATTATGAGAAGTTTATTGAGGAAAGAAAGAAATACATACAGCGTGAGATAGATAGATTTCTTAAAGAATTTTTCGGCGAGAGGTTCTTTGCAGAGTATAAAGAGGAATATGTAAACAAGGTTATAAAGAAAAAAATAGAGAATGCAATCGCAAATAATAAAGGTCTTTTCATAACTGGTAATGTTGGTTCTGGTAAAACTACAACGCTTTTATACATAATGAAGAAACTGCTTATCAAAGAAACAGAAGGACTTCTTGAAGTTGATGATTTGGATCTTGAATCTGTATTCTCTCTTTTCTACATTGAAAATTCTGTAAAGTTCTTTAATACCATCTACAGCAAAGTTGATCATATAGTTGAAGATGTAAAATACCTTGCTATAGATGACCTTGGCGTTGAATATGAAAGCGAAAAGAGTTATTCCTTTTTTGACTACATTG
>JBMFRC010000057.1:0-579 GCA_049968235.1 Candidatus Hydrogenedens sp. | reverse complement strand
GAAGTTATTACTAAATGGACACTATCACTTAATAGTTCGTCCATTCTCATAGAGTTCTTTACAAAAAGTTTTTGGACTGTTCCATTTACTTTAAAAGTATTTTCTTTATTAATCTCAATTCTATTGATCTGTTCTTCTATTTTTAAAGTTTCTGCATAGTTTTTAAGTTCTTTTAAATCAAAACGCATTTGTCCACTCGGTGAAATCTTTGCATTAATGACCTTGTCATCTACAAGTTTATGGATCTCTGAAACAGATATACCTAAAAACTTGGCAGCCTCAATTGCAGAAAGGTATTTTCTATCCTTGTAATCCTTTGCTTGCATATTAAATATCTTTATTCTCTCCTTCTAACAATCTTTCAAATTCAGGTTCGATATACCTAACCTCTCCTAAACTTGAAGATGTAGAAAACTTGCCATTAATATAGATAACATCAGGATTCCACTGACTAATTTCATTTATAACAAACTCTTCATCACGTTTAAAGTCTTCTTCACTCCATTCATCTGAATATTCACGCCAAACAACTACAATGTTTTTTCCATCTTTTTCTCCGAGAGTAAAAATGTATCGTTT
>JBMFRC010000056.1:0-598 GCA_049968235.1 Candidatus Hydrogenedens sp. | reverse complement strand
CAAAACACCTTGTGTTTTAAGCAATTTAATTGTTGCTCTCAAATTTACTCTCCACTCCTTGCACGGAAGAATATCTCCACAAAACACCAGGCAATCAGAAAATCATGAACAGTAGCAAGCTGCTGAACTATTTTTATACACAAACTGAACAAATTAACAGCTCTATTCTCCGTTAGAGGGAGCGAGGGAAACGGTGATATTGATGAGGGTGTGCTATCGTGCAAACCACAGCATAATACAGTATAGACACATATGACAAATCGAGAGAGCGCCCGAAAAAAAACATTTTTTATGACATTTCATGGGAGAGGATTTGGGTTTTTATAAAAAATCACTTCACCACACATTGCCACCGTAGCTTCTCTCACATTTTTCAGATTTACACGCACTTACACTGTGGCATATTAAAAATAACGTTTGCCATGGTAAAAACCAATTTTTGACATCGTTGTACCTATATTAAGTAGAAATGCATGTAAATTTGAGTTGCAGATATATTTTTAATTTAAATTAAGCAAATAGAATAAAATTTGGCTATGGAATTGCTCGAAAATAATTACTAATTTTCTATTGAAGTAATAACATTAAGATAAATCAA
>JBMFRC010000055.1:0-607 GCA_049968235.1 Candidatus Hydrogenedens sp. | reverse complement strand
AGCAACAATGACTTTATAGCGAGCCAAACAAAAACAAGCAACAATATCCTTTGAGCGAGCCAATGAATTTGAAGCAACAAAGAAGTTTTAGCGAGCCGAGAGAGCAAGAGCAACAATAGGTGGAAGCGAGCCAATATAATTTTAGCAACAAAAAGGACTAAGCGAGCCTAAAACATAAGAGCAACAAACTAAGGTGAGTGAGCCGATTTTTCCAAAGCAACAATACCATTTTAGCGAGCCGAGAAAATAAAAGCAACAAGGAAGTTTTAGCGAGCCGATTGGCGAAGAGAAACAACTTTAAAATAGCGAGCCTATCGCACAGAAGCAACAAAATCCTTGTAGCGAGCCGTAAGATGGACAGCAACAGTGAATTGGAAGCAAGCCAAACTATGAAGAGAGGCAGGTTTAAAACAGCGAGCCTGAAAAGGGGGAGCAACAAGATAGAGTTAGCGAGCCGAGAAAATAAAAGCAACAAGGAAGTTTTAGCGAGCCTATGGAGATTTAGCAACAACTTTAATATAGCGAGCCTAAATAGACTAAGCAACAATTTCGATGTAGCGAGCCTATTGAGATTTAGAAACGGTTATATCAGAGCGAGCCGAGAGTT
>JBMFRC010000054.1:0-650 GCA_049968235.1 Candidatus Hydrogenedens sp. | reverse complement strand
CTAGCGTGACTTTTGACCTGCTCTAAAAAGGAAACCCGATGTAAACTTTTGAAACGGCGATTCACATATAACTTCTTTTTTAACCCTCTTTCAGAATATATAGGTCAGTACCCGTTTTTTTTTCAAAAAATTTAATTTTGTTGTACAGTGTAATGAATGTAACTCGAACATTTATTTAGTGGCCAAATTAGGAGGTGGTTTAGTCGGTAAACTGTTTATTTAGGAGTCCGACAGAAACTGGGTACCGTTGAACCCGGTAGTACGTAATGCATTCCACCTTCCTTTGCCCGTGCACAAAAAAAAAAAAAAATAAAAAAAATTATTGGCATTTAAATAACATTATTATGTTATTAAAAAAAGTGAATAACAAAAACGGCAACAGCAATTATACTTCTTAAATTATCATGAAATAATGCTGTAAAACTATTAAAATGCAGTCCAAGTAAATAATTACAATAATAATACCTAGGAATACTTTATATAACTCTATTAATATATTATTGAAGATGGTAGTAAAATGTTGAACAAAAATTTTTGCACCGCAGCATTGATTTATCTTAATGCTATTACTTCAATATAAAAAAAGTAATTATATGCAAGTATTTTAATAGCCGAATTATGTTCTATTTGCTTAATTTCAATTAAAAATA
>JBMFRC010000052.1:0-724 GCA_049968235.1 Candidatus Hydrogenedens sp. | reverse complement strand
GTGAGTCTCGTAGTGTCTATTGCTGTTGTATTGCAAATTATAATTTCTGCTATTATTGGTGGAAGAAGAACAATTATAGGACCTATTTTGGGAGCTTTTTTTATAATACTTTTAAGAGAGTGGTTGCAACCGTTGGGTCAGCTTAGCTATGTTGTTGTGTCGATAATGGGACTTATAGTATTGCTTTTTTTGCCAGATGGTATAATAAGCTTGTTTTTGAGGAAAAACTAAATGGCGTTACTGGAAGTAAAAAATCTGGACAAATATTTTGGCGGCATACATGCCACAGACAATGTAAGCTTTGAAATTAATAAAAATGAAATTGTAGGTTTAATAGGTCCAAATGGTGCAGGAAAATCTACAATAATGCATTTACTCATAGGCCTTTACAAACCAACAGGTGGTATAATAAAATTTAATGGAGAAGAAATTCAACATTTAAGCATACACAAAAGAATAAAAAAAGGTATTGCAGTAATGTTTCAACATTCAAGACCACTTAGTAGACAAACAGTGTTAGAAAATATTGAGTTATCTTTACTGGAAGATAAATTTCAGTTTTTCTATAAAAAAGGCATAAAAGAACAGGCTATACAAATAGCAAAAAAACTTGGCTTAGAATTGGTCTATAACAAACGCCCATCAGAATTAGCCTTTGGGATTATACGCAGGATGGAGCTTGCAAAAGCTTTAGCACTAAATCCAAAACTTTTGTTATTAGATG
>JBMFRC010000051.1:0-734 GCA_049968235.1 Candidatus Hydrogenedens sp. | reverse complement strand
GTCGGTCAAAACCGACAACATAATACCCATCATTCATTCAATCGGCATAGGGAAGAGTACCGAATAAAATTTAAATACGAAATATTAATTGCAAGTATTTTAAAAACGTCGTAAAAACATCGAAATTTCGTCTTTTCTGTTATGATGGGTTCATGAGGGGTTCTGGAAATTTTGGACCGATTACGCCCATTTTTTGGGGGTTCTTAGAAATAATGAATTGTATCGTTTGAACAAAATTTGAACTTACAATATCAAAATATGTGGCAATTACCACGGTTTTAATAAATTCTGGAAGGCTTGGTCTAGGGGAGGTACCCGAAGTTAAGTTTTGCCCATTCAGAAACTTCATCTCACTTTTTACAAAATACGTCCAAAAACCAAATTTCATTTTTCTAGCTCAAAAATAACTCAAGTTATAGCACTAACAGACAGACGGACGGACAGACCGACTTCGCTCAATCGCCTTTATTTCCGATTCTATAAATATGTCTCAAAGAAACCTATAGTCGGAAATGATTATTTCAATGCATTACATTTTTACACAAACCCATAATACCCCCAGTCTATGACCGATGGGTATAAAAAAAAATTTAGAAGTGGAGTTAAAACCAACGCCAAAAAATAAATGCAATAGCCCATCAGTCATTATTTAGTCGTTAAAAAATCTTTTAATTTTAATTATTTTATACATCAACAATACATTGGCAAAGTGAATATTAGTTTTGGTCATTCAT
>JBMFRC010000050.1:0-745 GCA_049968235.1 Candidatus Hydrogenedens sp. | reverse complement strand
GGAGCAGATGATCATTATTACAGCAGATTTAATTGTAAAATTCCTTTTTTAAATGGTGGGCTTTTTGACCCATTAAATAATTTTGACTGGGTTGATGTTGATATTCTTTTACCAAATGAACTTTTCTCAAATTCAAACAGAACAAAAGAAGGTGATATCGGAGACGGCATCCTTGATGTTTTTGACAGATATAATTTCACAGTTAATGAAGAAGAACCACTTGAAAAAGAAGTTGCCCTTGACCCTGAACTACTCGGAAAAATCTATGAAAAACTGAATGCCATTCGTCCGGATAATTTTGATGAATATGTAAAAGTTTTAAAATCAGGTAAAAAGGGCGAAGAGACAAAATTCAACAAAGAATATGGTGTCTATTATACACCAAGAGAGATTGTCCATTATATGTGCCAAGAGAGTTTGATAAATTATCTTGAAACGGAACTAAGTGGAAAAGTAAGAAGGGAAGATATTGAGAAATTTGTAAAATATGCAGATTTAATTTTAGAGTATGAAAGAACTGCCCTTGAAAAGAAAAACAAGATTGAAAGAGGTGAACAAAAAGAAACAAAGTATGAACATAAAATGCCTGAAAGCATAATTAAAAATGCAGAAGAAATTGACAGATTACTTGCTGATATAAAGGTATGCGACCCAGCGGTTGGTTCTGGTGCCTTTCCCATAGGTATGATGCATGAAATTGTAAAATTAAGAAGTTTGCTTTCCATTTATCTTAAAAGGAAATTAA
>JBMFRC010000049.1:0-754 GCA_049968235.1 Candidatus Hydrogenedens sp. | reverse complement strand
CTATGTATTCCCAATCGTGCCAGGTAGGGAAAATATAAATTATTCGCTTCTACAAATTCTGTTTTATAAAAAACAAGCTTTTTTCTCTTGAACTTCTCTCTTAATTCATCTTCTAGGAGATGTCTTAGCGCTTCTTCATCACTTACAATCTCTCTCTGCACCCTCTGATCAATTATCTTTAACTTTCTGTTAGCTGAAATGTATTTTGAAGTGACCTTTGAAAACATCTTGTATTGATGAACTAACTTTTTAACTATTTCATAGGGATTATCTGAAGAAATCCTCTTGACTCCCTTTTCTATTTCTTTCTGAATTATTTCTTCTTTCTTTTTTTCTACTAATTCTCTCATTGTTTAGTTTTGATGAATAGACAAAAAGAATAACCCCAAGGGGATTAAACCCCTTGGGATTACTGTTAGAAGGGAATGTCTTCTTTACGTCTAACCAAATTCTTCCCTTCAAGGTTGTAATACCATCCAATTTCTTTTCCCTCGTCTAGCCACAACTCCCATGTGTCACCAACCTTAGAGACTATCACATAGAGATTACCGTTAAATCCTTTGTATTTCTCGATAATCTCCTTGCCTATCTCCTCTGGAATACTTTTCTTAATCAATGCTTCTCCACTGTCAAATGATACAGTCCAACTGTCGAACTTTTCAGGCCCAAAAACTGCAACTAATAGAAATTTTCCTTCTCTCTTCTTCCAATCCTTCCAGGCCAGAGACTCTTTCCTTCTAAATTCTTTTGACTC
>JBMFRC010000048.1:352-762 GCA_049968235.1 Candidatus Hydrogenedens sp. | reverse complement strand
ATAGCGGATTTTATTTCTGTAATGTTGCGTTTATCAACAAAGCGGAAAGAGATATATGAAAGAGGTAATTATTGGTTTCATACATATTTAGTAAATGAATATCTGGTATCCCGGTATTTTTATGCGGATAAATATTACTAATATATAAAACATAAAAATAAGGGTGTAGTTGTGTTAAACCAAATATCTTTACCAAATTCTCGTAGTAAATAATATTTTGCTGTATTTTTTGTAGTGAGTATTTTATTTTTTTGTTCACCCAGTAATGGGGTAATCCAGATAAGCAGTATTACAGATTTACAGAAGATAGGCAACGATGCGAATTATCCACTAAATGGCGAGTATGAATTAACGCAGGATATAGATGCGAGTGATACGATAAATTGGAACAGCGGAGCGGGGTTTTTGCC
>JBMFRC010000048.1:0-342 GCA_049968235.1 Candidatus Hydrogenedens sp. | reverse complement strand
AGGAACGAAGAGCAATCCGTTTATAGGCAAATTTGATGGGAATGGGCACAAGATACGGCGGTTGTATATTAATTGTCCAGAACAGAATTATGTAGGTTTATTTGGCAATGTAGGAGGAGGAGGCGAGGTAACGAATTTAGGGATAGAAGAAGGCTGGGTCATAGGAGGAGATGATACAGGTATTCTTGTTGGGCGTAATAATGGAGGAATAGTTAGGAATTGTTATAGCACGGGCCGTGTTTCGTGTAGTGGTGAATATGTTGGCGGTCTTGTGGGGTATAATAATAGAGGCACTGTGAGTCAAAGTTATTGGGATGTAGAGACATCCGGTCGGAATAGTTC
>JBMFRC010000047.1:0-780 GCA_049968235.1 Candidatus Hydrogenedens sp. | reverse complement strand
ACAAAAAGTAGATACTAATGATATTGAAGTAGTTAATGCTACTTTTATTAAATTTGCAAAAGAAGGGCAATATCCATTTTTAACTAAAAACTATATACGTAATAAGCAACAAGCATATAATGGCAAAAAAGTATCAATAACAGAAGTTAATAATGTAGGTATAGTTACAGAAAAGGTTGTTATAATAGAAAGAGATGAACCAATTGTAAATGTGATATACTATATGTAGCAACAAAAAAATTAATTGAATAGATTATTTAACTGGTTTAAAAGCTGATCATCAGATTGTTCTATTTGTTTTTTTTGCAAATCTTCAGGTTTTAAGTTTAAATCTTTAATTGTTTTATTATAATATTCTTTTAAGCATTTGTCTTGAGTTTGTTTTACTGTAGTATAGCAATTCTTTAGTTTTTTGTTATGTAAATTTTGTAATTTGTTGTATTCATTAGTTACATTTTCAAGATCTAATTTGCACATGTTATAATTTTGTTGTAGAGAATTAACTTGTGCTTGTAATATTTGATTTTCAGTTTTTAATTTATAATATTTGTAAGAATATATACCTAATCCAATTAATGAAATACTCATTATACCAAACATAATAAAAACTTTGTTTAATATATTTCTTGTTATTATATTTAAAATTACATTCATCATAACTAACGTTAGTTATGTCAAATTATAACAAAAACAAAGGTAAAAAATTTGAAACTAAGATTGCAAATATTGTTGATAAACATTGTAATAGAATGATTAAAACAAATGCTATTAATGAATTAA
>JBMFRC010000046.1:0-796 GCA_049968235.1 Candidatus Hydrogenedens sp. | reverse complement strand
ATGAGAAATATGTAATTGCCAATACAGATGATTATGGCATTACATATGGAGGTGATAGATTATCAGTAAATTTTATTTACATTGGCTTAAACCAATTGTATTCGACAATCAAGAATGAAGATATACTAGCTACATATATAAAATACAAATCAATAAAGCATAAAATACTAAGAACACTATTCCATCTACGTAATTTCAAATTCGCCAGACATAGAAAGATTAGATTTCATGTAATAGATGCAATAAAAGATTTTATAGATGCAGATGTTGCTATAGATAAAACAAAAAAAGAAATAGCAAAAGATACTATACAGAAAATGCATACACAATAAATTATTTTTTATGTTAGTATTTACTTTACCATACAGAAGCTATAACAACTATCTATTTATTAATTTTAAGATTGAAATGCTATCAAAATTTCAAAAAGAAGGTTTTATAATTGAATATTTTACTTATGCTTCTAATCAACAAATCAATATTGAATACGATGATTTAGTAACTCAACTTAATGACGCTATTGAAAGAAAAAGCATTAGAGCAAAACTATTAAACTTTGCTACTATTGATGCATTAGAAAAACCATTAACTAAAATTCTTAATGAAATTGCAAATCTATTGATTACTGATGGCTTTATATCTTACAATGTTAATTACATATTAACAAAGCCAATACAACTACTTAAAATTGATAAAACTGATAATGTATATATTACTGCAAAAAATATTAAACTACCAGAAAGTAATTATGAATTAATGTATGATGCTAATATAATAGCTAAATATATTCAAAAGC
>JBMFRC010000045.1:0-838 GCA_049968235.1 Candidatus Hydrogenedens sp. | reverse complement strand
ATAAAGAAACCTCTTTCGTCTTTAAATATCCTTGTTTCTATTATCAAGAGATCTTTTATTGGTGTCTCTATTATTTTAAACTTACTCATTTTTAAAGTCCAAGATTGAATCTTTACAGAACTCATTTGCTCTGAATAGAGATTCTGGTGTTCCTGCGTCAGTCCACCATCCTTTCAAAATATCATATGTTAATGTGCCTTTCCTTATGTATGCATTATTTACATCAGTAATTTCAAGTTCTCCCCTTGCAGATGGCTTTAATGTTTTTATTATATCAAACACCTCTGAATCATACATATAAATTCCTGTTACTGCGAAATTACTTTTAGGGTATTTTGGTTTTTCCTCTATTGATACAATCTTTCCATCTCTAAGTTCTGCTACGCCAAATCTTTGAGGATCGGGAACTTCCTTCAAAAGTACTTTTGCACCACTTTCTTGATTTACAAACGATTCTACAAAAGGCTTAATGTTATCCTCAAAAATATTGTCTCCAAGAATAACAACACACCTATCTCCATTAACAAAATGTCTCGCCAAACCAAGAGCCTCAGCAATACCTCCAGCTGTATCCTGTACTTTAAATGTAAAGTCAACGCCAAACTCACTCCCACTTCCAAGAAGTTCCATCACATCTCCCATATGTTCCCTTCCTGTTACGACAAGAATTTCAGTTATTCCTGCTTGCTTCAACCTGTAAATAGGATAAAAAATCATAGGATTCCTGCCAACAGGTAAAAGATGCTTATTTGTTACGTTTGTTAAAGGTTTTAACCTAGAACCTGTCCCACCCGCTAAAACTATTCCTTTCATTTTTCCTCCTTTAATCACTTAAGTA
>JBMFRC010000044.1:0-918 GCA_049968235.1 Candidatus Hydrogenedens sp. | reverse complement strand
TCTGATAAATTGCTCCCATAACTGATCTAAACTTATTATTTACTTCCTTGCCAAACAAAGTACTCGCTTCATTTTTTTCTTTAAATTTTTGTTTTAGCCCTTCAATTAAATCTTTACACTCATCATATTTCAAAATAAACTTTGATTTTTTTGTTTTATAGGTGGTAATTTTATTTTCGTCATATTGATAAAGTAAAGTAAATGAATTGGCATATTGCTGAATCAGTGATAGTAATTCTTCTGTCTGCCCTTTTAATTCTGGATGAGAAGATTTCCCGGTGATATAATTTATTGTATTTTGAAGTTCTTTTAGTTTTTGAGTTTGCTCCAGTAATCTTTTCTCGTTTATAGCATAACCCTGAACAAGGTAATTTTTTAAAACTTTAGTTGCCCAGATACGGAATTGAGTACCTCTCTTGGAGTTCACCCTGTATCCAACGGAAATTATTGCATCTAAATTATAAAATTTTATAGTTCTTTTGACTTTTCTGTTGCCTTCCATCTGAACTACCGAGAAAAACTCGGTAGTTGCCTTCTCATCAAGTTCCCCTTCAGAGAATATATTTTTTAAGTGTAATCCAATTGTATCGGTATCTTTATCAAAAAGAATAGCCATTTGCCTTTGCGTTAGCCATAGCGTTTCTTTTTCAAGTTTTACTGATAACTCAGGACCGTTTTTGGTTTTGTAGATGACAATGTTTTGCGGTGCCTGTGATTTCATAATTTAATTATTTTCCTCTCCCCATACCTCATCCAAAATCTCCTCAATCCTTTTTTCTGCTTTTTCTTTGAGGAGTTTTACTTTTTCCAGTGCCTCCATCTCCCGGTCCAACTCCTCCACAATCTTTTGCTGGGTTTCAAGGGGAGGAAGAGGGATTTTAATGTTTAATATGTCTTCAACTTCGACCCTTTTTCTTC
>JBMFRC010000043.1:1866-2644 GCA_049968235.1 Candidatus Hydrogenedens sp. | reverse complement strand
GTATTATTCTGCTCTAACCAATCTAAATATGTAAAACTATAAATTTTTTTATCTCTCCCATTAAAATGAATAAGAAACTTTTCGTTAATTAGATATGTTTGAAATACTTCTGAATAAAACGAAGTTTTTTCTCCTAAGAATGTAATGGAAACATCATTATTTAAATTAATGCCTAATATATTATCAAAAAAACTTACTATTGTTTGTTTTACTTCGGGTGAAACTTCACTATACCCATCTGTGCGTATATTACTAAACAAATGAAAAGAAAAATATTGATAAATGTTAGTTTCATAAGACTTTCTCTTATGTATTTTTTATTTTATAATTTCAAAACTAGTAATCATTCCCCTTTTTGTATTTATTATTATCAAAATATTATCTAAAATGGACCCCTCATATTTTAATTTATCTAATGAAATAAAAATATAGTGATTACACATAAATTTCCTTAAAATTATTTTTTCTTCATCAATGTGTTTTTTTATGCTTTCAATATCGATACCATAATAATCAAATATGGGTCGTACATATTTATCAATTTGTAGAATATCCAGGTATTCAAGCGTATACATTTTTATATCTACATCTTTTTTACTATTAAAACGCAGACTTCTATGGAGATAACATTTAATCTTTGTTATAACATTAGTTTTTAAATCATATCTCATTTCTATATACGGGTCTATACAAAAGTTACGATAACGCTTTTTATTATCTGGATTATCAGGAAAAATAAAAAATATTACTTGATTGTTTTCTTCTTCAAACTTTACCA
>JBMFRC010000043.1:0-1856 GCA_049968235.1 Candidatus Hydrogenedens sp. | reverse complement strand
ATAACGCTTTTTATTATCTGGATTATCAGGAAAAATAAAAAATATTACTTGATTGTTTTCTTCTTCAAACTTTACCAAAACTTGGGATGAATAAACATCATCAAGTTCATACAGGGTTGATAAAAGTTTTAATGCTTTTTCTATATATTTTGCATTTATTTGTGTTTCTTTTATTATATCTTTGCATGTAAATGTATCAACTTCTTTATTTAAACAGAAATAAGAGTCCATTGGTCCTCCTAAATGAATTGATGCATTATAAAAAACTAAATCAAATTGTGACGGGAATAAATATCTTAACGAATCCATGGGAAAAGATAAAATCATTTTCTCATTTTCCATCATAAAGCATCCTGAAAAAAATAATCCTAAAATGCCATAAAATATATAACCCCACCATTTCAATATTAATATTTTATGTTGTTTAGTATTTTTGTGGACACTAATATAGTTCATAATTCCTTGATATTTATATCCTTTTAAATTTTAACATTGCATCTACCAATACTGTTGGGTCATAATGAAAAGATATTATAGTACTTTCATTTCTATTATTCACTAAAAAACATGCATTGAAACAAATAGCTATCCTCTTTTTCTCATCTAATATTTCTTTTAATTCTGGATACAAATACTTGTGCAAATTGCTTTTACCACTATATAGCCCCTCATAATCTGCCCACATCAGGTCTTCAGATATTTTCGTCACTTTCATCTTGTAACATGAAATATCTTTTGGCAAACCGAGATAGTTTATAAGATTAAAAAAAGAAATTTCCGTATTATTATTTCTACGCATAAATAATTTCTTTTTGTCCTTACAAAAAAAACAAACTACTTTTGGTATGTTATATGAACATCCCAAGTAAACAATTTCTCTTTCTTCAATTAAATATTCAATTACAAAAATATCGCTAATAATTGGTTGTTGTAAACTTGATACAGGAAAAGAATGATAATCTTCAAATGGAATAGATCTGCTTGTTATTCTACGAAGAGGTTTTATCCGGTTCACACCCAACACCTCTTTTAGAAATCTCTTATTTTCCTGGAATACTTCTTCGGGAACTGTAGAAAGAGACCTCTTATTAAAATAATTTCCCATAATCATTAAAAAAAGTATCATAATTACAACAACTAAAAGTATTATCAAATATATTTTTTTCATCTTTAAATTCATAAATTAAATATTCCCTATAATACTCCATTTCCTCGTATTACTATATGAAATTCTTTCTCAGGGTAGTTTACAAAATAATCGTACGCTTCATATGTATCATATGTTGCCTGTAGAGCACCAGTACGAATTGTATAATTATTAGAAAATACATATTCCCAAAAACGCCAATCCCATGAATTAGCTACATCTTCGTATAATAAACCACTAAATGCAATTATACAAGATGCTCCAAAATTACTTTGCCAATTATCAATATTATCTCCTGCCATGCATCCCAATATTAAGACAAATTTGTAAGGATGACCTTCGCGATGATAATTTATTTCAATAGTTCCTATTGAACAATTATCCCCTTCAGTACAAAATTGTAATGAAGATACAGAACTATGACCACTAAAAACAAAAATATCATGAGAAGGTAAGGCATTTATAACTTCCTGCTTATCAATGGGCCACCAATTATTATTTATCACAGAAGAAAGATATTTTACATCGTAACAATGGGAAGCCAGTTCCGTTTCTGCTTCTGTTCTACACGGGAGAGTGGGCAACCATCTATCACAACATTCAATCACCAGTGCTTTTACCTGTCTAAAGGTGGCTTTGACCTGGAAATTGGTTTCTCCCCAGGGGACATGGAGGTGCCCCGGAGTTTCATCCAGATAACCCCACCAGT
>JBMFRC010000042.1:0-5549 GCA_049968235.1 Candidatus Hydrogenedens sp. | reverse complement strand
ACTGTAGAGGTAGGAACATTAGTGAATCTTTGGGTATCCACAGGACCATGTCCTGAAGGCGAAGGCACTCCAGAAGGAGAAGGAGTTGTAGAAGGTGAAGGAACGCCAGAAGGGACGCCGGAAGGCACCCCCGAAGGTGTAGTCGAAGGTACTCCAGAAGGCACGCCAGAAGGTACACCGGAAGGTGTGGTTGAAGGAACGCCCGAAGGAACGCCAGAGGGAACTCCGGAAGGCGTCGTGGAAGGGACCCCGGAAGGTACGCCCGACGGTACTCCGGAAGGCGTCGTGGAAGGAACTCCCGAAGGGACACCAGAGGGTACTCCGGAAGGTATCGTGGAAGGTGAAGTCGAAAAGGTTACAGTTCCATATCTAATTGGTAGTTCCGAGACATCAGCAATCGAACAAATAACATCCATAGGACTGGTTGTGGGAAGCATAACAAGACAATGTAGTGATACCGTTCCTGAAGGAAATGTTATTAGTCAGAGTCCATTACCAGCACAAACAGTTAATAAAAGAACATCAGTAAATCTCGTAGTTTCTACAGGTCCATGCCCTATCTCAGTACCCAATGTGGTTGGGATGACAGAACAGGATGCAAGAACAAAAATAATTGCTTCCGGACTTACTGTAGGAACGATTAAACAAGAATATAGTGACACTGTTCCAAAAGGAAGTGTAATTAGTCAGGCGCCAGAAGCAGGTGCGCGAGTTGCAAAGGATACCCCTGTGGATTTAATTGTTAGCAAGGGTAAGAAACGCAGATTTATCGTTTCTTGTGGAACCCATAGTTCATCGGATAACTCCAACACAGGCGATTGGGTAATGCTAACTATCCTTTCCGGACTACTCCTCGTTCAAACACGGAAACGCAAACACACGCACAATTAAACATTCAGTCCCATCAGGGAGAAAACTTTCTGTCACAACATACATAGCCCTCTGGATTTTCCCCGCACAGAGGGCTATTTTTTTGATTTAATAACATAATAGAGATAAAATAAATTAAAAGTTAATTAAATTGAATATAGGAGATTAAAAATGGCTCAATTTATTTCTTTTGTAGGTACACAGGTTATGGGAACACTAAACTCTGCTCTATCTGTATTAAATTTAGAAAAATCGCGATGCAAATTTTTACTTTTACATACAGAAATAACTGCTGAACAAACAGATAAAATCTCTTCTCAGTTGTTAAAACAGAATCCAAAATTAGAAATTCAAAACAAATTGTCGCTCCAATTTTTAATATAAAAGACATCCCTGTTGATAAAGATGAGGAGATATATTTCAATCTGGCTGGAGGGATGAACCATCAGGTTGCCAGTTTTGTCTTTCAATACTTAAAAACATTTAATCCCCCCATTTAAACTTCATATATTCAGAAAGGGAATCTATATGGTCTCTTAACTTAAATAATGGTGAATATAAAGAATTAAATCCTTGTATTGAGTTAGAACCTTTAGATATTTTAGCTATCCAGGGAGTTGAATATAAATGTAAACAAAGAGAAGGGAATTTTAAATCATTAAAAATACCACGGGAAGCAGGAAAACAATCATCTACGGCGATAATGCTTGAAAATATTGTATTCGATTTTATTATCTCTAAAAATAATTTCTTAAAACTTATAATAAGTATAGATTCATACGAATTAGACAAAGTTCGTAAAATTATCGCATTTTGTGGAAAGGATCGTAAACAGTTAAAAGAACTTCATAGTTATGAAACTATTATCATTAAAAAATATCCTAAGACTAAAGATACTAGGACTAAGGAAAGATTTCAATCAGAGGCAATAGGAGATGTTAAAATATTTAGTAATCTCAATGAATTTGGAAATTATTTAGAGAAAACAAATAATAAATCTACATTTTCTGTTGATTTATCAAAAAAAATAAATTCACCAGAAATAATAAAAGAACCTAAAGAAGGTTCTACTTTATATGTTGTAATGAGTCCTGAATTAATAAACACCTTGAAGGTGATGTATACTCACAACTATTCAAATCTTTGTATAATTTATACTTATGATGATTCACGGGTGAATAAAGTTATCGAAAAAATTAAATAGGTAAAATTAATTTACCGAATCAAGTAAGAGGCTTACAATCATTACCAACAGATATTACAGGATTTAATTTATATAATATGAAGATGTTTGGGAATGGAGAAGCAATCATAAATATAACACCCGGACCAAAATCTCATGCTGGAGTACTAAGTTTTTGGGGAATAAAACAACATGGAAAGATATATTCTATTAATAATAGTACTAATACCATTGATTTATTAGATGGTTCTGAAAAAATACCATTAAAGGAACCTCCTTTAGTAATAGTATTACAAATGAAAGATGATATCAAAAATATAGGGAAAACATTGAATAATGACAAAAAAAGTCTCTACCAAAATTTCATTACCAAATTCAAAAACTTAAAAGATAAAGTATTGAAGAATAAAATATTAACTGCAGAAGAAATAGATAATGATATTGACCACATATTAGAGGCTAAGAGGAGTGATGGACACTTTTTTGAAGAATTAACCGCATTTGCATTTGAGAAAATAGGTTGTAAGCAAATTCGATTAGGGATAAAAACAAAATGGTCAGAAGAGAATCAGAGAAACATAAATGAAGAATATCAAGGCCATGCATTTAAAAGTGAAATAGATATAGCCTGTGTTTTTGAACAAAGCTATTTAGTAATAGCTTGCAAAGTATCTAAACGTAGTTTTACTATAACCAATAAAATCAATAAAATTAAGGCTCAATCTGAAATATTAGGAAGAATGTCCATCCCTATACTCGTAATACTTAAGCACCATTCTCCGCCAGAAATAAAAGATGGCGTACCTGTAATAGGCTGGAAAACCTTATTTGATGAAATAGAATTGGCAGAGACTATTAAAAAAAACGATTGATTCAAAAATGACGACAAAACAAAAAGAACTCTCAAAATAAATTTATGTTAACAATTAAATTGTGATATATTTTGGCAGTATATAACTTCATAAATTTAAAGAATGTGCAAATAAAGAATTGCTGTTAAATTATTTAACTTTGTTATGCAGGGTTTTGTTGTTCAATTTTTTTTTGCAATAAAATACAACAGGAAAATATAATTTCATCCTTTGTTTCTTTTCAATAATCTATGCATGGACATTGGGGTTCCATTCAAGTCCTTCGACATGATGGAGATTATCAATCCCTTCGCGGAGGATTTTAATTCTTGTTAACCTGCAATAGCGTTCTATATCCCTTGTGTGGTCACCATAAAAGATTACACGATGTAGTCCACATGACCAGTTATATAGGAAATTATCTATATTATCCACTTTTACCGTTAATTTACTTCTACAGCCACGCTCTTCAAGTGGACTATCGATGGCATCACCGGTGCTATACAGCAATATATCGCTACCTATTAGTCGTGCCATAGTTACTTTTTCGCCGACAGGCATCTTCACTTGCAGTGAAACGCCTCTATTGTCCTCTAAATGAGTTCTCACTATGTAAGGGGAAGGCTCGGTATTCGGACCTTTCATCTGTGTCGCTGCGACACAATGGGCATGTATGATTGTATTATTTGAAAGGTCAAACATCGGGTCAGTAACAAAACCTGTGCGTCCCACGAGATAGGTAAATAGTAGTTGTGTCATTGTAGATTTCAGGTCTGCCTCACACACACCTGCAAGCAAGGAATTATTTAATCGAACAAAGCCTAAACACGGATAGCCCATATTCCTTTCCATTAATTTCATACCTAAACAATTCATTGTAATGGCTTGTGCCTTGTAATTCTTCATAAGATTCTTCATAGCAATATACATTCTCGCCCCTTTTTTTATATCTTCATTACCGGGCTCAACAATTTTCTCCGCTTCTTTAATCCATCTTTCTGTATCAGCAAGCACCTCTTCTTCGGATGCTTCCTCGTAAGCCTTTTCAAGTTCCGGAAGTGTTACTGTAATGATTTCAGTTCCAAATTTCTCCTTAATAGAAGCACAATATTGCGGGTCTGCTTCACCATAGTTTACATGGAGTATTCGTGTCTCTTTTAGTCTTTGAATAGCACGGAACGGTTTCACCGCTTCAGCAATATCTGCATATTGACTGCTTGGAACTATATCCACAATTTTTCCTTCCCTCTGCCACGATGGAACAATATGCCATTCATGCCCACAATACGGCATGGTAAAAATCATCACAGGCTTGTTCATGTCAAACAACCCTGAAATCAGCCCGCCTGTGCCTAAAGTCAGATGCAGAACCAATATCCCCGTCACATCCCCAAACTTTTCTTTTGCTTTTGCAAGTTCATCTTGATTTGTAACCAGCCCACCTTCCACAAATTCAATATCAGCAAGTTGTTCTTTGAGTTTCGATATTTCCTGTTCATATCGGTTTACTTCCGCTTTCAGGTCAACCAGATGCATAGGCCAACCGGGGCTGGGAATACCGACATACATTTTTCCTACCCTAACCTTACTCTTAATCTGTAACTCAGCCAAGGGTCCCTGCTCAACAATAGATTTCCCATAAATCGGCAGATTAGCCACTGCCACCATACCTGCCGAAGCCAGAATGAATTGCCTGCGTGAACAACCTGAGAAACAGGACGAAAACTTTTTTGATTCTTGATTTGATGTATTCATAGATATTTCCCTTATGTTATGTTTTTATAATTCTATATGAATTATGCATCAAGAAACAAAATTTTGGAGGAGTATAAAGCAATTATAAGTAGTGGAAGGAGAAAATAAATTGTAGAATTTACAATTATTTACATCTCATATAATATAAGTATAAAACAAATCGTAGCCTTATTTTATATTTATAATAATTTAGACCTGCACTAAAAAAACAAAATGAGATGATAATCTGGTAAAAGGTATGGATTTTTCATCTCATCACAGTTTAAATAAAAATGCCGGCGACGACCTACTCTCCCACGGGGGAAGCCCCGCAGTACCATCGGCGCTGGTAGGCTTAACTTCCGTGTTCGGAATGGGAACGGGTGTTTCCCTACCGCTATAGTCACCGGCAAACTTATATATTAAACTTTATAAAAACTTTCGACAGCGAATGCAAGGAGTGCAAGAATAAGCGACATGAACTCGTAGGGAATATATCTGGCTTATGATAACATAAGACCAAGCCGCACGAGCTATTAGTACTGGTCGGCTTAACATGTTGCCATGCTTACACCTCCAGCCTATCAACCTGGTAGTCTTCCAGGGCTCTTTAGTAGCCTTACGGCTAAGGGAGACCTAATCTTGGAAGGGGCTTCGCACTTAGATGCTTTCAGCGCTTATCCCGTCCGGACGTGGCTACCCAGCGGTGCCACTGGCGTGACAGCTGGAACACCCTATATCCGTCCACCCCGGTCCTCTCGTACTAGGGGCAGATTTCCTCAAGTCTCCTACGCCCGCGATGGATAGGGACCGAACTGTCTCACGACGTTCTGAACCCAGCTCGCGTGCCACTTTAATCGGCGAACAGACGAACCCTTGGGACCTGCTCCAGCCCCAGGATGTGACGAGCC
>JBMFRC010000041.1:0-5672 GCA_049968235.1 Candidatus Hydrogenedens sp. | reverse complement strand
CCATTTCCCGTAGGAGTATCGCTCCGATTACCGGCACCATCAATTACCACAACATCAAAGTAGTATGTATCTTCTCCTGTGGGACTATTGAAATTGATACTTCCATTGGGGGCAGAAACAGATGTTTGACCTGTAAAAGCCCAGGTTCCTTCGGAACCTTTTTTAGCCCATAGTTCTATGCTACTAACATTGCTTGTATTGTCTGCAGCACCCGTATAACTAATTGTTATGGGCAATGTATTTGCAAAAGCGGGAGAGGTTACAGCAGAGACAGTAGGGGCATCTATTTTTATACCACCACCGGTATGAGTTCCGCTTGTGGGAGATGTTAAATTTCTTCCTGCAGCGTCTTGTACAGAATTCGATACAGTTATGGTAATATCGCTACCGTCACGCATTTCTCCTGCAATCCAGGTCAAACGATAAGTATGTCCTGTAAGATATGTAACGCTGAAAGGATTTGCTCCTAAGGTGCCTCTTCCTGTTCCTGAAATTGTAAACATTGAGGCAGTAATGGTGCTGGAATCCATTTGATTTGTAAAGGAAACATCGACAGTTCTTGTTCCTGAAACTTTAACTTCAGATACAGATGGTGCAGGAACGCTTGCAGAGGAAAGAAGGTTGAAATTATCAATAGTAATAGAATTAATACCTGCTTCTCCTTCACCAAATTGGAGTAATATTCCATGGGGGATGCCATCCCATGTACCATTATGGTTTGTATCCTGGTCTGCAATGTATGGGAGATAAAAATTATAGCGTTTTATTCCTTTATTGGTTGGAATAATCCATTTTCTTCGCGTGTTGTAATCATCGCCTAACCGAAGTCCATCCTTTCTCCATAAATAACGGAAAGTCAAATCATTTCTATCTGTTTGTGTAGATGGATTCACATCAATTTGAACCCATTGATAAGCGGAAGTATTTCCTACAGCAAAGCCGAGGTTTTCTATTCCGAGTGTTCCGGTGCCGGTTATGATACCTACATTACTGGCAATACTCAATGAAGTTCCGCTATAGGGTGAATGCCGGGCAGAAACCCAACTACCGCAGTTATTTCCGGATAAATTATTGTTTCCGGCAGTTGAGAAGTCCCAATTATACGGACCTGCAGGTAGAGAGGATGAATCATATAACTTAATATAGTCATAATAGAAAGTAGCAGAGGTATTCACAGTTGCAGGGTCAATGCGGAAGGAAGAAATAGTTCCTGGAGCCCCTAACCAGGAAGAGTTAGTAGTGCGTGTTCCCATATCAACGAGAATGCATTGATAACCATTGTTGGGGTAGAAATAGTAGTCTTTATTAACATATCCTGTTCCGCCGGTTCCGGGGAAGCCGAAAGTTTGCATAATTCCCGGGTTATCATTCTCGTAGTTTGTAATATTGGCACGGACTAATAAATAGCGATATGTAGAAGGGTTAAAATGTTGGTTGTAAACTTGTATATATGGGTCACCCCCTGTGGTATTACAACTAAGAGCACCACTACTTACAGTCAGATTTGATATTTGGTTTACAGCAGTCCAGCCTTGTTTATGGTCACCGACATCGAATTGCCAATCGGGAATAGGCTCACGACGGATACCTATCCAGTGGATTTTGACACTACCAGATGATTGTCCACCTGTATCGAACCGGATTTGCATTATTGTTTTTCCGTTCCAGGTGTTAGGGTCTTTGCTGTTTTCAGTTAACCTTTGTGGAATATTGACTAAATAGGTAAATCTACCTACTCTTCCGGGGAAAGTTATAGATTTCCCTTCAGTCCAATTTCCATCCATGTTTGTTATGAAGAAAATCTGAAAAGTGTCGTTATAACTTGCAGTATATTCAATATCCGCCTGTAGCCATGGATAATCAGAGCCACTGATTCTTAAATCATTTGGGGAGTATACAAAGGGGTCGGTACAGATAAAATTGAAAGTTAAGTAACCGCCTGTAACCTGTTGTCCTGAAGCACAACTGAATCCACCCCAGCCTTCAAAATCACCGTTTGTTTCGAAATCCCAAACAGCACCGCGTGAATTACTGCCGAATGTGATACCAAACCAGTAGATTTTTACATTTCCAATGTAATTGTTCGGAGGGTCAAATCTTAATCTTTTTATTGTTTGCCCCAACCATTTATTCGGGTCTTTTCCATTGGCTGACATAGTTTGGGGAACATTAATAAGATAAGTGTTTCTACCTGCCGTAGGAGAGAAGTATATGACTTTATCTTCTCCCCAACCTCCATCTGCATTCGTAATGAAATAAATTTGTCCACCTTGTGTCGGTGTTGCACTTAACTCCATATCAAAATGTATAAATCGAAAATTGGAACCAGTAACACCTAAATTATCAGGTGTATAAACACTTGGGTCACTCCCTGTTGTATCGAAAGATAAATATCCCCCTGTGGTTTGCAAATTTGCCACATTACTTCCTGCGGACCAACCTTCATCAGCATTAAATTCCCAAACGAGTGGGTAAGAAGTAATGGGTAGAAGAAAGATAAAAAATGTAATTAAAATAAACAGTTTATTTTTCATTGCCAAAACTCCTTTTGCAAATAAATTCTATTTATTTATAATAGTATATTATAATAATAAATATTGTGAAAGGGAAAATAATTGGAAACTACCATCTATTGAAGATAGAATTAATGATTTAACAAAGATTCCTAACCCTTTGGAAAACCTTAATAACTATAATTATAATGCTCCGAATTTTTTGGGACCATCAAGAAACCGTGATAGTGCTATAGGAAGTTTTGATAGATATAATCGAGTTAATTCTTTCGGAAATACAAAATCATTGGGGACAATAGGTCTTTTTGATGAAGAATAAGTCTGGGAATAAAAAATTTTAAAAACTGCTTGCATTTTTTTTATTTTTGTGTCATAATTTTATTAGAAAATTGAATACGAAGGTTTGTTAAAAGCCTTTACAAGTTTTGCGGGAACTGCTATAAGAGTTTCGACAAAGTCCCGAACAGGACTATACGGGCTACGGGTATAGCCCGCTAATAAACAGCGAAACCATGCGGTTCCCGCTCTTTTTTTGCAGAGATGGTTACACGATATTCAGTATTTTAAATTATTTAGGTTCTGTGTATTTTTTTTGTTTAATAAGGTAATTTGAAGGTTTTATATAAGAACCATTGTGTTTCATAAAAAAATATGAGTATATAAGTACGAATAATCATTCTCTCTGAAAAATCTGCAGATTTACATGTGTCCATATATATCCGTCAGGATAAAATCGGAAAATATACATAATGTACCCAAACATTATAGATGAAAGCCCCAAAGACAGCCCCTGTAAAGGCTCCTAAAAACATACTTCCCCCTCTCTCCAGATTAAAAAACTGCATCTTAGAAGAAGGACGGGCAAGGAAAAGAAAGAAAAATATCCTGTCAATCAGAAAAGCAAACGGTGCTGACAGAAGCAACATCCCCAATCTTAAGGGATATTTCTTCCCATACCTATAATTCCACCGAACACCTAATAAAACAATAACAAACACCGCAAGAAAATTAAAAATGTTGTAAAATTCTGCAAAATATGTCGATATTTTAATAAAAGGAAACATCTTTATTGAAAGCCCTTTTCATTTTTTTTTCTAATGGAATTCTTCAACTATCTCTTATGTATTAAATACTCCATCTCCAAAATTTATATGTAAGGAAAGTTAAAAAAAGAATAATGATTAAACCAAATAAAGATAAAATCAAATATGAAGGGAAAGAAGAATTGTTTCTTTCTATACTATTTTTAAACTGTTCTGCTTCATTTATATTTTTGAATAAAGAGATATCAGGTTTAGGGGCGATAAATGTTTCCTCCGGTATTAGTTTGTTTACAATTACTGATTCTGGATATATAGTGAGTTCTATTTTTCTTGATAGAAAAGATATATCATTACAAGCACTCAATTCTGTACGATATTTAATTATGTCCATTTCATTTTTTGTTTTGTTAATGGTGTCAAAATATTTTTTTACAATAGATTGAAAACATGGATTATCATTATCAAAAGAATATTGTAAAACCGTAGTTTTTAGCGGAATCCGTATTCCACTTTCGAATTCTTTATAGTTTTGATACTGATATTCCCAATATAAAATACTTGGAGTGTTATATGTTATTTCTGTATCTTTATTAATAATTTGTTTTACTTCCTGGAGTCCTAAAATACGACAAGGATAAAACATACATGCAATTTTTGAAATGTTTTCATTTTTATCAACCCATATTTCAATACCAATGGGGTCTAAGAAACTGAAATTAGATTCATGTTTATACTTTGTTTTATGTTCATATACTACATAATGCCAAAAAATTTTATATTCTTCTTCACAATAGAAAAAAATCCCCTCTTTCTCTAAGAATTCTTCAATAAAGAAAAATAAGCCCTCTTTTGGCCAAAGATTTCCCCAATTAAACGCGGTTCCAGAACATAGTCCAATGCAGATACGAGGGTCAAGAGTATATGGATCCATATCTTCATTGTCATGTGCACACTCCCAATAAGCATATTTATTTAGCATACTATCATAGTAGTAATCCCTTGTTTTTAATTCCTCGTTGTAAAAATAATTTATAGTTTGAAACAATTTATCCTGATTACTATCCTGCTGATAAGTTGTAAATTTTTGAGATAATAATTCTATCAAGTTTCTAGGCTTATCAATTGTTGATAATTTTTTTATTGGAGGTGTATATGTTTGAATACGGACAAAATTCCCTTTTTGAAAGACAAATTCAAAATTTTTTATGGATAGTGCTTGTTCTTTTTTTTCATCAAGTATAGATTTCCCATATTTATCTTCAAAATAAGAAATGTATGGTTCCTCATCAACAATAGAGGTATAATTACATTTCAACGAAAAGACATTAAATCTCGTTTTCACAATACGGATTAAGTTCTTTACTTCCTGGCTGTCCCGAGATACTTCATATATTTCTAAACTATGTGCAAATAGGGAACTATAAAATATCAATCCTATAAAAAGTAATTTTTTGTATACTTCCATATTATTTTTCTTTACTATTAATATAGCATTGTTATTGTCCGCATCCTGGTTGTTTGAATTTGTAATTACATCTTCCACAATTTCCTGGTTCAGGAGTCCCTGAACAGGGAATAGTACTTAATTGGTATTCCTTACATCCTTCACATGAAGAAGGGTAACATGGCCTGGGACAATCTGATGGCATGCAATCATTACTACAACTACAACCTCCGGATGTAGGGGCACATAGTTCTGCTTTTGGGTAAGAACAATGTTTGAGAGGATCTGGACCATTACACTTACAATGATTATTTATAAGTCCACATTTAAAGCCTTCCAGTCCATATATAGCATATGTTAAATTATAAGGACATGATGTTTGAGAAATACAATCGCATTCTCCGCTTTTAGGATTTTTTGTAGACGCATATACTTTTGTTTCGCTCAAAATAAATAAAGGAGATATTAAGGTTAGTAATAATGTAAGTAGTATACAAGGGTAATTTTTGATGAAGTTTGTGATATGCATGGCAGGTTCCCTTATTTTGATGCTTCTGGTTTGATTGACTACTACTTTCGTTATTCAACTTTCCAATACCTATAGTTTAGCATTTTTTTTCATATGTCAAGCATTTTATGAAAAAATTTTAAAATATTTTTTTCAGCATAAAT
>JBMFRC010000040.1:0-7912 GCA_049968235.1 Candidatus Hydrogenedens sp. | reverse complement strand
TCCATTGTGTTTGTTCAATGACATTTTCCCATTTCTCTTCCTGGTATGCCTTAATATAAGCCATCACAGGATGATTTTCTAATAAATTTACATTTTCGTTAATTTTTTTATCTTTGTATATATTTTTTTTCTTTTCTGTAACCATTTTCATTTCTTGAGGAACTGTTTTAATAGGAGCATAAAACATTTTTATTGCACTACCACATAAAATCCCTATAACTCCCCCTATTAAAAGGGCACTGATAAAACGGTCTCTAAATGATATACCTGAATTTGCTATGTTTGGTTTGTTTACCATAGTCAATAGTTCTATTGTTTTTTATCTTCCTTACCCTTTTTAGGTTCTATTTCCGGAATATCTATATTATGTTTTTTTAATGTCTTAACCATTTCTGCAATTAAATAATTATCTCTCTCTAATCGTTCACTCAAGAAATGTATGGCATTGAGCAATAACCTTACTGCGACATGTTTTTCTAATATATCGTTTATCTGTTTTTCATCCAGACATAATAAACGACTTTCTTCTAATGCGGTCGCAGTTGCTGTTCTTGGTTTTTTATTTAACACTGCCATTTCACCAAAAGTATCACCAACATGGCATTTTGTTATAAGTTGATTTTTTATATAAATACCAACTTTACCGCTCAATACAATAAATAAGTTGCTACCTAACATTCCTTCATGGAATATGGTCTCCCCTTTTCTTGCAATAATAATTTTACCTCTTTTTATCAAGTCTTCTACTTCTTCTGCCATTAAACCATTAAAGAGTGATATTTTTTCTGCATATCGTTCATATTTCTGTATATCCGTCATAACCTTT
This sequence comes from Candidatus Hydrogenedens sp., assembly GCA_049968235.1. Taxonomy (GTDB): domain Bacteria; phylum Hydrogenedentota; class Hydrogenedentia; order Hydrogenedentales; family Hydrogenedentaceae; genus Hydrogenedens. Next base: position 7,086 of record JBMFRC010000040.1, on the reverse strand, counting down.
ATTCGTTAATTTTAATATACAATATTATATTTCATATTAATTTATATTAATTATATCATAGAGTTTTTAAATCAATTAACATATAGGAGTGTTCTAATGAAGGACCATATATCAAGAAGAGAATTTATTGCTGGCGCTTCTCTTTCTCCTTTTTTAGCAAATTCAATTCTAAATCAAAATGATTCCCTACCTCTGATTGAGGAACAAGGAGAATTATTAGAGGAAGAAGACTATTTAAATAACGTTGAGGATTTGCCTAAAAATATGCCGATGGGGAAAATCAAACATCTTGAAGTGAGCAGGCTAATAGCCGGGGGAAATTTAATAAGTGGAATATCCCATAGTAGGGATTTGATTTATGTTAGCGAATTAATGAGAAACTATTTTACAGAACAAAAGATATTGCAAACACTTAATTTATACGAGCAGGCAGGTATAAATACTGCGATATTGAGATTGGATGATAAAACATTAAAAATTATCAATCGCTATTGGAGAGAATATCATGGAAAAATACAATGGATTGCACAAATAAAGCCTAAGAAAATCAATCTTTTTGAGGATGCAGATATAGCCATCGATAACGGCGCTACTGGTGTATATATTCAGGGACAGATAGGAGATGATTTTGTAAAAAAAGGAGATACAAAACTTTTAGGGAAAATAGTTGACCATATACGGGATAAAGGTGTTATAGGAGGTATTGGCGGTCACTCTATCGATGTTGTTATCGCATGTGAAAAAGAGGGAATTTATCCGGATTTTTATATGAAGACATTCCATTCCCTTGATTATTGGTCAGCTAAATCGAATGAATATTATGACAATAAGTGGGATATGGACCCGGATAAAACCCGGGAAATAATGAAAAATGTTAAAGTTCCGTGGATAGCATTTAAAGTCCTTGCTGCTGGGGCAATACCTCCTAAAAAAGGTTTTGATTTTGCATTTAAACATGGGGCTGATTTTATTTGTGTGGGAATGTTTGATTTTCAAGTAAAAGAAGATGCTTCTACTGCTATACAAATGTATAAACGTAATAAAGAGCGCCCTCGTAAATGGTTCGGTTAATTATTATTTTCAACCTTCAAGAATATTCTTCCCTTGCAAATCCTTGGGGACATTTAAATTCAGGTATGATAAAATGGAAACGCCAATATCTTGAATGTGGGGTGAGGATGTATTTATATTTTTATTTGTTATCATCATGCCGGGAATTAATTTATAATCTGTTGCCACATGGTCACCACTCCATTTATCCTTATTATCTTCAAATATTGATTGGGGAGCAGAACCTTTGGCGGTTGCTTTTGTTGATTGGTAGCCTTTATGATAACCCAAAATTAAGTCAGGGGCATTTTTTACTTCATCTCCATGAAAATCTTCACAACTATATACATTACTAACTACAGGTAAACTTGTTTGTGGGTCTTTTACACTCAATAATTTATTTTTTATTTCCTCTCGTAACTCTCTTGCATCTTCTTTGTTAACAATTCCATTTTTTTCACGACCTTCAATATTAAGATATATGGAACCTAATCCTAAAGCGTATGCTTTTGTTTTATTCCAATCATAACCTAAAAGAAATGCCTGGTCATTGTAAGCAGTTTCCGGATTTGTTTGTCCCTCTACAACAAGGTATCCTTCCCGTATAAGCCATGTTCCCAGATTAAACCCTTTTCGGTATGTATTAAACCCATGGTCGGACATTATTATTAACCAATCATCCTCCCGAATAGATTTCATGGCATTACCAATAATTTTGTCCATTATCCGATAGGTTTCCTCTATGGCTTCTCCGTAAACCTTTGCTTTTTCCGCATTATATTCCGGATGTTGAGGGTCACGAAAACGCCAGAACAAATGGGCTACTCTGTCAGTAGCCATCCACATAGTCATTAATAATTTCCAATCGTCTTCTTTATTTAATTCATCCAACATTAGCGTTTCATGCCATGCCATTGTTTTCCGAACATCATCAAGGAAGACATCCTCTGTTAGAACATCTTGACGCAGAGCATGTGTATCATAATTCCATCCGATTGTTTTATACAGTCCATATCTTTCTGCCAGTTCTTCTGAATATTTAACTGGATGAGTAAAAGGTATATAGGGATAACGAGGATGAAATTGCAAACAAGTCATATATATATTAACTTCTTCACCTATTTTGTTTACATAAAATTTACTGATTGCCTTTACAGAATATTTTTCTGTCACGGGGAATTCCCATTCTATCCAATCGGACCAATGTCCTTGCTCAATCTGGATACTTTTACGATCTGCTAAATTTATAGTTACTTTCTTTGTTGTTTTATCTACTTTGAAACTTATATTTGCTTCTATAAATCCGTTTTTAGGATTAATGGGATTACGGAGAGCAGGTAATTTTACCTCTGCAAATGAATTGTTAAAGTTTAATTTAATACGCATCCCTCCGGAAATACTTTGTTTTAATTCTTCCTCTGTAAATCTATCGGAAAACACAAAAAATAAACTTTCTGTTCCTCTAATATCAGGAACACCCAGACCACTTAACATTAATCCATTTTTTAATGTATCAGGTGGGTATGAATATGGCATATTTAGAATCTTACAACGGATTCCCTGTTCATCAGCAATTTTCCAGAAAGGAATCCCTCTTCGATATGTTTCGAAGTATGGTTCTTTTTTGAGATTGCCCTGTTCATCAAATTCTGGAGAATGAACAGACCCCAATGCTAAACCCGGAAAATATGTTTTGGGGTCTCGACGAAGAAAATCATAAATGCCGTGTTCTCCCGGATTTTTACATGTAGCAAAACTTGACCATGCTGTTGGAGATTGTGGAGGAATTGTAGAAGTTAGGTTTAAAAAGCATCCCTGTTTCATTACTGTTTCAAGATTAGGCAATTGTTTTTTTTCTAACATGCTTTTTACAATATCTGGCTCGGCTCCGTCAAAACCGAGAAGAACTACTCGTGTTTTATTATTACTGGCAAATAAACTTTTTGATTTCGTTATTAAACCTAAAGTAACTGCAGAGGAGAATAGAAATTTTCTTCTATTTATTTTCATAAATTTTTTTTATTTCCTTTGTAAATTCTTTTTAATATTTCATATGCTTCATTTAATGCTTTCATTGTATCTTCATCGCCACCGAGATCTGGATGATGTATCTTTGCCTTTCTACGGTATGCTTTTTCTATTTCTTCCCAACTACTGCTGGGAGAAACACCTAAAAGACGATAGGATATCTCTATGTTTTGAGGATTTTTATTGTCCTTTATATTTTTACTCTCACTTTCTCTATAACCATCATAATCTCCTCGAAATTCCTTAAATGTTCGTATAACAATGGGTAGTATTCCTGTAAAATTTAACAGGATAATAATCACAATAAACATTAAAAATTCCTGAAAACTCGGAAACATATAGTAGAAATCCCTTACTATATTTAACGAAATAATCCGTTATATTACATCAAATTTATTTAAACCAAGTATTTTTTTTATTTTATATATAATACCTAAATAGTCCGCAGAAATATAAAGATAACCAATACCCATACCTGCGAAATGTGTCAAAACTGAATATTGAGTTTCATCTAAACCATAGAATAAATTCATCAGTATAACTAAAATAACAATACCTCTTGCATTAATAGGAATAGGTAATGGGAAAAGAATAAATTCGCGTTCAGGATTAATATATGCAAATGCAATAAGAACTGCCATAATACTACCACTTGCACCGATAATGGGTGGTTGAAATCCTCGTATCACAAAGGGGATAAAGTTTACCAGCACAGAGATAACTCCGCAAAAAAGATAAAATGTAATAAATCTTTTTTTTGTAAAGTATATTTCCACTTCAGGACCAAATATATAAAGCCATAACATATTAAAAAACAAATGCGATAAACTGGAATGGATAAACAAATATGTAAAAGGTTGCCATAAAGCACCCTTTACAAACATTGGAACATTAAATCCAAACCAATAAGATATATGGAAATATGATAAAGACTGATTTACAAAGAAAATTCCACCAAATAGAGAGTTATAGAGTGAAATTAGTAATCCTATAAATAACTGTATTACGAAAATAACTATGTTGATTATTATAAGAGCTCTTACTCCTGGTGTAATTGGAGGACGGAAATAACTTATATTTTCATAATAGTAACTTTTTTGATAATATGGCATAGTAAAATGATTATTTCTTTTTCTTTTCGGGTTTATCTTGTTGTGGTATTAGTGGTGTTTTATTTTTCTTGCCTGAAAAATTCTTAAAAGGAGATATTAATGAATTTCGATATTCTTCTTCTGGAGGTTTATGTTTTGCCTTTTTTTGTTCTTCAATACTTTCCTTAATTTCTCCTGAATCAATACGGGACAATATATCTTTTACAATTACACTATCAGGTCGTATTTTTATAGCCTCAACAAGGCACTCTCTTGCTTTTTTTAGTTCGTTAATGGCTAACCATGCTCTTCCTTCATTTACCCATGTATAAAAAACTTCATCATCATTTTGGGCATGTTTTCTTGCAGTTTGCCATGCAATAGCAGATTTTTTTCCTTCTATCGGTAAATTGAATTGAACTGCGGCAAAAAAATTTAATGCATAATCTTTTAATAATTCAAAGTCATTGGGACTTATTTTTACTGCTTTTTCAGAATATTCCATTGCTTTTTTATATATTTTTTCTTTATCCCAGCCGGTTCTTTCTTGAATTTGATTTCTATAAATTATAAAAATCTGTGCTGAATTATATAATATATTAGATTCATTCTCACCATATTTTAGTGCATTTTGTAAATAATCCCATCCTTTATCATATTCACCAATATGGAAATAGTGTAGGGCTAAATTATTGTTTATGCTTGCATCTTTTTCATCCAGTTTGTACCCTTGTTCCCATAATTGAACAGAATTTATATAATCCCCCTTATAATCATATAGAAAAGCCCCATAATCATCATATATCCTTATATTTGCAGGGTATTTTGATAAGCCTTCTTTGTATATTTCCTCGATAGACAACATAATCTTTTTTATTACATCTCTATCTTTTCGTTCTTTAAAATAATCTACTAAATTCAACAACTCGTTTGCTTTTTTAAGTAGTTCCTCAGGAGAGTTATATTCTTTATTTTTATCTATTTCTTTTTCTAAAAATGCATCTATACTATTGTAATCGGGTTTTACTGTAATTTCGGTGGTATTAGAAATCTCGGAATATATGGTTATAGGGAATAGAAATATCCAAATTGTAAGCAGAATAAATAATATTTCTTTAGTTTTACAGTTAAGTATTTTCATAAATAAACGTTTTATATTTTGTTTTCAACTACGACAATACCTGTAGATGTAACACGATATTTTTTAGAATCTTCCTCAAGGTCATATCCAATGACTGTGTTATCTGGCAGTTGGACATTTTTTTCAATAATGGCACGGCGTATCTTTGAATGTCGTCCTATATTACAGCCATCAAAAAGAATGGATTCCTCAACATAAGCATAACTATTCACACGCACATCCGTTGATAGGATACTTCTTTTGACCATACCTCCACTGATAATACATCCGGGACTAACGATAGAATCTAAAGCCACACCTATTCGATGTCCGAAATCAGCAAAAACGAATTTTGCGGGAGGACGCGATGGCACGACAGTTCTTATAGGCCATTCACGGTCATATAAATTAAACAAAGGGCTCACTTCAACTAAGTCCATATTTGCTTCCCAATAACTATCAATTGTTCCGACATCACGCCAGTAGGGTATTTCTTTTTTGTTTAAATCTTCAAAAGGATATGCATAAACATTATTTTTTTCAATTAGTCTCGGAATAATATTTTTTCCAAAATCATGGTCGGAATTAACTTTTTCTGCATCTTCCTTTACGGCATTTGCAAGTAAATCCCTATTAAATACATATATCCCCATAGAGGCAAGGCATTTATCAGGCTTATCGGGTATTGACTTTGGTTCTTTGGGTTTTTCTTCGAATCCGATAATTTTATTATTTTTATCTATCTGCATAATTCCAAAACGAGAACCTTCTTCAATGGGGACTTCAAGAGCAGATATAGTTAATTCTGCTTCTCTTTCCTGATGGTATTGAATCATTTTTTGATAGTTCATCTTATAAATATGGTCACCTGCTAATACAAGGACTATTTTTGGGTCTTCCTGGTCAATAGAATATAGATTCTGGTAAATAGCATCTGCTGTTCCGCGATACCAACTATCATTTATTCTCATTTGAGGAGGAATAATATCTATAAATTCTCCTAATTCACGATGAACAATATTCCATGCATTTCTAATATGTCTTGAAAGAGAATTTGATTTATATTGAACGAGAACCTGAATTCTTCTGCAGTTTGAATTAATACAATTAGAAAGTGTAAAGTCTACAATTCTATAAATACCTCCAAAAGGAACTGCAGGTTTTGCTCTGTTTCTTGTTAGAGGGTGCAATCTTTCTCCGGCTCCCCCGGCAAGTAGAACAGCAAGGACATCTTTCATGGATACTTCCATAATTACTCCTTAATGATTTTATTTTATAGTGTTACTTTTTTTCTATCCAATTTTCCAAAAGTATTTGATTTTTTATTATTATACTACCCTTTTTCTTCTCGATAAATCCTTCTTTCTCTAAAATCTTTAAACAAACAGTAATAGTTTCTCTACGAATACCTAATAAGTTGGCTAATTCCTGATGAGTTATAACTAAGTTTTTTTTAGAATTTATTTCTCTCTTTATTTCTCTTATAATTTTTTTCGCTACACGTGTTATAGCAGGGTAAAATACACTATCTGCAAATGTTTCTTCATATTCTTTACATCTTTCCATTAGTTTTTTTTCATAAAGTTTTGCAAATATTTGATTTTCTTCTTTTATTTTTAAGAATTCTGAAAAGGCTATTATCCATACATCTGATTTTGTAATTGCTTCTGCATATTCCTCTCTTTGTTTTTTTTCCAACAAAATTTCGTCCCCAAATATGTCACCTGTTATTACATGTCTAAAGGTAACTACTTTTCCGGTTTCACTAACTCGGGTAATACGAATCCTTCCTTTATG
>JBMFRC010000039.1:0-10290 GCA_049968235.1 Candidatus Hydrogenedens sp. | reverse complement strand
GGGGGGAAACAGGAAACAAAGGTTTAATTAATACTGTCCTCCATGGGGGCAAATATGTGTATAACTATCGTATCCGTATTATGGGACCAGAGAGACAGAAAAAAAGAATTGATAGATGAAAAAATCCTTCGCATTCATTTGCAAAATCCATATCTACAAAAACACAGATAGAAAGTCCTGCCAGACGGGCGGTTTTTATCGACACACCCAATCCACGCATGTATGGAAATGCACCAGAATAAATTTCAATTCAAATCATCCTATTTATCTAAAATGTTCCCCTCCTGCTACTTTCCCTCTACCCAAAAATGCTAAAAAACAAAAATAAGAACTCATTAACTCCTCTCCTTGTTCTCCGTAGTGAAAAGAAAAAATATCTCCGTGCCTCTCTGTGTCCTCTGTAGTGAAAAAAATATAATCAAACACAGAGAACGCAGATATACACGGAGAAAAAAATTCGTTCTACCGCCGCCGTTCAAATTACCTGCAAAGAGAACACAGAGAAATTATCATACACTGCTCAACAATGCAAAAAATAGTAAGGACAGAAGTTTCCGCTCTCCCCAGTTCAGTTTATATACTCCTTTCTCTATGCACCTCTGCTCAAATTCTTTCTCTGGTATCACCTCTTGCATCTGTCTTAAAAAACAACTACGACGGGTCGGTTTCTGATGGGGCAATTCGTAATCTATAAAACTTGTTTGCTCTATCTCTTTTACCTTACATCGCGGACCTTTTTTTTCATTTTTTGTTTTTCTTTGCTTTGCTATTTAACTCTCAATAGTTTCTCTTCTCGTTTCTTCTTTTTCTCACCCCCCTTCTTAATGTTGCCTAACAAGTATGACTTATTTAGATGTATAAATTGAATGTCATGGTTTGATAGATATAATCTGGCGGAATAAGAGGGGATAAATCGAAAGGTTTTTGGCAGGTGGTATGATAATAAGTTTACAGGTGAGTAATGCAATTTATCGTTAAATATGATTTTCTTGTAAACATTAAATAAGGGAGTATCGTTTTTTAAGGTAATCGTGTTTTAGGGCAGGGAAACTGCGTAAATATTTAAGGTTTAAGGTAAATAGAAGTTTGAAGAGATGAAAAGGAATGTGATATTTTTTATCATCAATTATTATAGACTGCTACTAAAAAATGTTTTGTTATTATTACGGAACCTGTATATTTCGGGGACAAGTGTTGATGGACAGGTTCCTTTTAGTAATTTTTATAGTTTGTTTTTTTCATCCCAAAACCTAAATGACGGGAGTATCAAGGTATGATACAAGTTACAGACTTAACAATGCACTACGGTCCTGTCGTGGCGTTAGACCGCATTTCCTTTGAGGTTCGAAAGGGCGAGGTTGTGGGTCTGCTGGGACCAAATGGTGCAGGTAAATCAACCACAATGAAAATATTAACTACATATCTGTATCCGACAGCAGGTAAGGCTGTTGTTGCAGGTTATGATGTAACCAAGGACCCATTGAAGGTTCGGCAGGTAATTGGCTACCTTCCTGAAGTGTTGCCCCTTTATATGGATATGGAAGTTAGTTCCTATTTGAAGTTTGTGGGGCAGGCGAGAGGATTAAGTGGAGCCCGGTTGAATCATCGTATGGAATTGGTTGTGGAGACCTGTGGGCTAAAACCGATGTTCCGTAAGATAATTCGTGAATTATCCAAAGGATATCGTCAGCGAACTGCTCTGGCTCAGGCATTAATTCATGATCCGGAAGTAGTTATTCTTGATGAACCTACCTCCGGTTTGGACCCCCATCAGATTTTAGAAATACGGCATCTTATTGATGAACTTGCCAAAGATAAAACTGTTATTCTTTCCACACATATTTTGCAGGAGGTAGAAGCCACAGCAGACCGAATAGTGATTATTAATCGGGGTAAAATTGTCGGAGATGGCACTATTGAAGAACTTCGAAATAGAGCCAAAGATTCGGAACGGTATCTGTTTACAGTGTCAGGTGAGCAGAATGAAGTTCAAAAGTATATTTCTGGAATTAGTGGTGTAAAGAGGGTCCAGTTTATAAATAGTCAGGATGGATTTTCCTCATTTATTGTTATTAGCAAGTTAGGTGTGTCGATATGGCGTGAATTGAATGAGTTAGCTCAGAATCAGCGTTGGGCTATTAAAGAATTATCTGAAAAACCTCTGAGTTTGGAAGAAACCTTCCTTACCTTAACAGAAAAGGAGAAACCCGAAGTGGAACTTACAGAAAGAAGGAGGGCGACCCATGCGTAATATTTTATGTATATATCGTAGAGATTTAGCCTCTTATTTCACTTCACCTATTGGATATATTTTTATCATTGTATTTATCACTATCAGTGTGGGACTGTATATCACTTCGTTTTTCAGTTTCCCGGTAGCCGATATGCGTCCTTATTTTGAAAATCTCCCATTAATCCTTTGTGTATTTATCCCTGCAATAACGATGCGTTTATGGGCAGAGGAACGCAAGGAAAACACCTGGGAGATGCTATTAACTTTTCCCATGAAAGCCAGTGAACTGGTTTTGGGAAAATTTTTATCCGCATTAACAGTGTTTGCAATTTCACTGGCGATGACTTTCACAGTTCCCATTATGTTAAAGAACCTTGGCAATCCGGATATGGGTGCTATTATTGGGGGTTATTTTGGAACATTACTGTTAGCAAGTTGTTTCCTTGCTCTGGGTATTTTCTTCTCCGGTTTTTGTAAGGACCAGATAGTAGCCTTTGTTATTACCCTGCTGACCTGTTTGCTTCTTTTCTTATTAGGGACTTCTTTTATTGCATCCTATATTGATGACAAACTGCCCGGGCTGGGTTCGTTATTTTCTAATCTTTTAGGCGTTTTTAAGCATTTTGGGTCATTTACCAAAGGGGTAATTGACCTTGCGGATGTGATATTTTTCTTCGTCTGGACGGTGTTATTTCTTGTATTGAATATTATGTATATTGACCAGAGGAACCGTCCTGGTGCCAAAATGATGTTTACCGTAGCGGTAGCAGTTTGCGTGGCTATTGGATTAATGTTCAACTTTTTAATGGTAGGAACAAGTTTAAAGCGTTTTGACCTGACCGAAGATAAAATCTACACGGTTTCCGAATCATCTGCAAAGATATTAAGACAGGTAGAGGTGCCTGTGCAGGTAAATGTTTATATAAGTCCACAGGAAAGCATGCCCACTGCAATGAAAGATATGGAACAGAATATCAAAGATAAACTTGAAGAATTAAAAATTTCTGCAGGCGGGAAATTAAACTATAAAACGATTTATCTGGATGTGTCTAATCTATTTTCGGACCAGGATGAGATATTTGCACAGGAAAAGAAGAAGAATGAAACGGAAGAAGAGACCGTAGAACGGCGACTTTTAGATAAAGGCGTAAAGCCGTTCAATGTTCGTGCCATCAGTCAGGATGAAGTAACGAATAAGTTGGTTTATTCTGCCATAGGCGTAGCGTATAAAGATAAACCTGAAGAGATAATCCCTCAGATTGTTCCGGAAAATATACAGGAATTGGAATATCGCATAGTGAGCACCGTGTATAAACTCACCCGCACGAAAGCACCGATAGTGGCATTAGTGGCTCCAAAAGAGGCGATTAATATAGACCCACAGATGCGACAGATGCTACAGCAGATGGGGCAACAAATCCCGCAGAGTGAAGACCCGTATGTATATCTTGAAGAAATATTGCGACAGGAGAAGTATGATGTTCGTCGCGTAGAGCTAACGAAAGAAAGTCCCTTACCGGAGGAATACGATACATTAGTTGTTGTAAATCCTCGTAGTTTTAATGACCGCCAACGCTGGGAGATAAATCGGGCATTGCGTTCCGGTAAGTCCGTAGTTCTTGCGGTTCAGACCTATGAATGGGATTATCGAGCAACTCCTCGTGGGAATACGGTGTCCAAGCGTGAGGAAAAGCCTGAAATTAATCCATTACTTGAAAATTATGGCTTAAAAGTAAGTGAAGATATTCTGATGGATGAGAATAGCGTTACCCTGAATGTTCAGGGGGGAGGAGACCTGATGTCTCAATTGGTGGGACAGCCCTTCCGTTTACCGATGCATATCTTAGTAACCCATGAATCTATGGACCAGGAGACATCCATAACCAATCGGCTCTCCGCTGTGTTTTACCTATGGGGCACGCATCTGGAGATAAATGAGCAAAAGTTAAAAGAATTGGGGCTGACCTATAAACCTTTAATGTTTACCAGTGAAAAAGCGTGGACAGTTCCGGGAAATGAGAAACTATCTGCGAAATCATTTGAACCTCCCTCTCTAACAGCACGGAAGAAGTATCCCTTAATGGTAATGTTAGAAGGGCAATTCCCGGACGCCTTTGCAGGAAAAGAAAGACCTGCCTGGCCTAAACCACAAACGCGTCCGGGTGAACCTGCACCACCTGATGATTCGGAACCGGAACCTCCCGCAGGGAATATTGAGCCGAAACCCGCCAAGATGATTTTGTTGGGTTGTTCTGAAATGTTTCGTAAAAACTTCTTGCAGGCAGGCAATCTTGATTTGTTCCTGAACTGTGTTGATGCGGTTTCGCTCACTCAAGACCTCGTGAATGTGAGAGGTCGTAAGCCGATTGACCGCACTATTGAGAAACCGACAGATAGTCAAAAAATGCTATGGCGGACAGTGAATTATACCTTATCGAATGCAATTGTAATCTGTGTGGGATTGGCGGTTTACTTTATCCGTCGTCGTTCCCGTCTCGCATATACGATGGCACAAATCGCATCTGCGGAATCAAATCGTTAATAAATCGTTAATAAACAATATTTAGATAATCAGTCTCAGGAGGTTGAATTATGGATATTAAAAAGATGATTTTAATCCTTGTAGTAATCCTTGTTGTTCTTGGAGCACTTGTTTTTATGAAGCAAGCAAAAAAGGCAGAACGACCTTCTATTATCGAGCAAGCAAAATTTGAAAAACTAATACCTGAAAGTCTAAAAATCGATAACATTGTCCGTATAGACCTGTATACCGGTGCGAAAATAGATGAAAAAGTTACCCTTAAAAAAGAGGGAGATAAATGGCGCGTCAGCACTCATTTTAACTCACCGGCGAAAAAGGAAACGGTAGAAGATTATCTGGATAAAATAGTTAAACTTCAAGGTGAAATGCGTGCAGAGGTACCGACCGATGATGCATTGGCTGATTATAATTTGAAGGATGACCAGGCATTTCATCTGGATGTCTTCACATCTGCTGAAGGGGAACCTGCTTTAAGACTGTTAGTAGGTAAATCTCCAAATTATCAACTGACATTCGTTCGTAAGGCTGGAGAACGAAAGATTTATGATGGAGGTGTTAATTTCCGGCAGGAGGCAGGTATCTATGGGGATGATACAAGTAAAGCACCCGGTCCTGACCGCTGGTTGGATAAAGATATATTGAAAGTCGAAAAGGATAAGATTACACGGCTCGCTTATGAAATGCCCGATAAAAAATTAATTTTTGAACGAAAAGAAAAAGAAGTCCCTCAGGAACAAACTTCGGAGAATGCAAACGAAGGGGCAAAAGAAGGTTCTAAAGAAGGGGAACCACAACCGAAGAAAAAGGAATATGAATGGGTTCTTGTACAGGGAGGGACTGGTGAAAAACATAAAGAAACAGGTCTACAAAATTTGTTAGGACGCTTTGCAAATCTGACAGCATCTTCGATTGTTGACCCTGCAAAGAAAGCGGATTGGGGACTTGAAACGCCCACATTTAAATTGACGATTTCAAGAGAGGCGGAATCGGATGTTGTTTTAGAAGCCGGCAGACCCAATCCTGCTCAAAACGGTTATATTCGTGTAGCCAGTAACTCTGAAGATATTGTGTATGAAGTTAGTAAATATACATTTGAACAAATTTTCCCGAAGGGACAGGATTTATTTGACCTACCCTCTTTGAATCTTGATAAAGATAAAATCCAGCAAGTTACTATCGAACAACCTGAAGGAAAAGTTGTGGTGCAAAAGGACGGGAATGATTGGAAAGTTATTGAACCTGTGATAGATTTGAATGTTCAGGCAACTACATTGAACACTTTAACTTCTGCGTTAGCATCATGGAAGGCATCGGATTATGCGGATAATGATGTGGATGTCGGTGAATTTAATAAGAAAATCGTGTTTAAGGCAGGTGAAGAAGAACATACTTTCAAGGTAGCAGGAACAGCCCGTTCTATTGATGGTGTGTATGCAACGCTTGACGATAAACCTATACGATTGGTAATGAATCGGATTGATGCAAATAAAATTTTGTTAAAACCTCGTGATGTGTACGAACTAAAGATTCTGGATTTTGCTACCGATAAAGTTACTTCTGTAGAGATAAAGGAAGGGGATGTTGTTCAAACATTAAAGAAAGGAGAAGGTGGCGATTGGATATTGGTAGCTCAAGATGGAAAAGAGACGAAACTGATAAATACAAATGTTATGGATTTGTTAAGTAGGCTCAGTGGACTACAAGGTGAAGATATTCGACCTGACCTGAACTGGAAATCATTTACCCCGACATATACTATGAGAATAAATATTACCGATACAGAACCTCTGGACTTTTCTATAGGACAGGGTCCAGCCGATAAAATAGTTGCGACTGTTCCACGACATAAAGCCATTATTCAAATTGCTCAGGAACGTTGGGAACAAATCAAAAATGATATAAATAAAGCAAGAGAGCCTCGACCCGAAGAAACGAAGACCGAACAGAAATCGCAAGAAGAGACTGCATCTCCAGCAGGGACCGAACAGCAGAGCGAACAAAAACCTCAAGAAGGAACTGCATCTCCACCCGTAGAACAACCTTCTCAACAGCCGTCCACAGATAATACAACGAAATCGGTAGAAGTCCCTATAGGAATATCTAATTAGTCCGTTGTATTTAGGATATATTCTGCGGTTTATCATAGATATGGTGTATATCTATAAATAACCAGCCCGATGAGCAATAATTTCAGAGGAGTTATACCTCCAACTCAATTTCGTGATTTATGATACGCCAGCATGATGTAGAATGGAGAGGTTCCATCTCCGTACTGATAAAAGGTTGAACATAACATTTTTCAACAGCATAAGGACAACGCTCCGCAAAGGGACATCTTGTTGTTAAAGTTTTTAAATCGGGTGGTTTTCCGACTAAACTTTGCAACCGTTTACGAGAACCCATGTTTCGTTTTAATGAAAGCAAAGCATGGGTATAAGGATGAAGGGGATGCAGGAAGAGTTTATCTGCAGGAGCAGTTTCCAGAATTTTACCTGCATACATAATCCAGACACGATGGCAAAGTCCCGCAACAAGACTTAAGTCGTGAGTGATAATTATCATTGTAAACGGTTTTTCTTCATGTAATTTTTTGAACAAATTTAATGTTTGTGCTTGTAAAGTAACATCCAGAGCGGTAGTGGGTTCATCAGCAATCAGAAGTTTAGGTTTTGAGATAAGAGCCATGGCTATTGCAATGCGCTGACGCATTCCCCCGGAGAGATGATGCGGGTAGCGTCTTATCTGTAATTCAGGGTCGGGAATCTGCACCGCTTTTAGATATTCTATTGCTATTTGTTTTGCCTTTTCCGAAGAGTAGTTATAATGGATTTGCAGGGGTTCTATTAACTGATAACCTACTGTGAGGTGTGGATTGAGTGCAACCAAAGAATCCTGGAAAACGTAACTTATCATTGCTCCCCGAATTTTTTGCCATTCCCTTTTAGAAAGTTTTTTCAAATCGTATTTGGAAAATTTTATTTCGTCTGCTTCAATGTGAACCATCTCTTCAGGTAATAGGGAAGCAAGCGATAAGGCAAAGACACTTTTTCCGGAACCGGACTCTCCTACAATTCCAATTATTTCATATTCTTCAATCCCACAGGAAATATTCTGCACAGGAAAAATATCTCCATGCCTTGTATGGAGACATATAGTAAAATTTTTAATGGATAGCAATTTTTTTTGTTTTTGAATAATTGTACTCATATGAATCCTGAATGTTTCGGATAGGTTTATGTAATCATTTTACAACATTTTTATGTTTTTCCATTATAATACTTCTGAATTTGCTCTCATTCTGTCAAAAATTTTTTGAAATTTCTTTCATACAGGATAGATAATAATAAGTGTAAAATAAATTTGGAAATAAAGTAATTTTTGTTAACTATAAAAAGGGTATTATATATGAACAAATTTGTCCTTTCCCGTTTTAGTACTCTGTTATTTCTTTTGATAACAGCATTGATAAGTTCAGTTGCGTATGCCGATTTGATAGGTCTGAATACGATAGACCAGTTTATGAGGACACAAGTTTTATATGATTCTATATTGATAGATACTGTTGAGAAATTTTTAAAGATAGGTAAAGAAGTCTATTTTCCCCTGAACGGGAATTACATACTTAATACAGATTTGGATTTGAGTGAAAGTGAGACATGGAATGACGGGAAAGGTTATGAACCTGTTGGGAATAATCTCTTACCTTTTACAGGCAAGTTTGATGGCAATGGACATAAAATAAGAGGTGTGTATATAAATCGTCCCGATGAAAGTAATATCGGTATCTTTGGAGTGGTTGGAACTTCGGGGGTAATAGAAAATTTAGGTGTAGAGGATTATGTAATTGTTGGAAATGAACAAGCCGGTGGAATTGCAGGTAAAAATTTAGGAAAGATAGAGAAGTGTTATTCCAGAGGTATTTTAGAAGCGGTTAACAGTGTTGGTGGACTTATTGGATTAAATCAAGGAAAAGTGACGAATAGTTTTTCGATGAGTTATATTAAGGGCGATACATGGGTTGGCGGTTTAATCGGAAGAAATGAAGGGGGGAGAGTTGAAAATACTTATGCAGTTGGAAAAGTTGCAGGTGTTATTCGTTATGGGGGGTTGATAGGAGTTAACAACAGTGGTACGGTTATATCAAGTTATTGGGATAAAGATAGGTCGGGTTTGAGTTCATCATCGGGAGGAAGTGGGAAAACAACAACAGAAATGGGAGGAGAAACGACCTATGAGGATTGGGATTTTGTAAATATATGGGAATTGGCAAAAGCCAGCAATTATCCTTATCTAAAAGTATTGGGCCCTGTAACATTTCCGGAGCCAGAAAATATTTCTATCTCTACTATGGAAGAGTTACAACAAATTGGTAAGAGTCTGGATTATCCATGGTTTGGAAATTACACAATTGTAGCGGATATTGATGCAGGTCCTACAAAATTATTGAATTCGGAGAAAGGTTTTGAACCTATCTCTGAGTTCTGTGGGAAGATAAATGGTGATGGACATAAGATTACAGGTCTGTATATTAATCGTCCTGACATGGATAATGTTGGGCTGATAGGTCGATTGGTATCAGGGGGAAAGGTTACTTCGCTTCAATTTGAAGATTGCCAAATAACCGGGGACTGGAAAGTTGGTAGTATTGTTGGAAGAAACGAAGGGGGAACTATCGAAAATTGTAAGGTGATTGGTGGACAGGTTAGAGGGAATGTATATATCGGTGGTTTGATTGGAAGGAGTGATAATGGTTCTATATCTCTTTGCAGTTTTGCGGGAACGATAGAAGGTTATGACACCATCGGCGGGTTGCTCGGACAGAATGCAGGAGGAGTTATAATTGCATGTAGCACAAACGCTCAAATTGTTGGTGATTTTAATATTGGAGGACTTGTCGGAGGACAGAGTAAAGGTTCTATTTCGGAATCTTACTCTTTGGGGACTATAAACTCTGGAGGTTCACAAATGGTAGGTGGTTTTGTCGGAAATAATGCAGGAACAATCACAAATTGCTACACGACTACAAATGTTACAGCCTATGCCTATGCCGGAGGTTTTTCGGGTATAAATTCCGGAAATATTTCGAAATGTTACTCGGCGGGTGTTGTAAAAGGGACTTCTACAGGAACGGATTTACAAACAGTAGGTGGATTTAATGGCTACAATATGAAGGGAACATATACCAATGTTTATTGGGATATGGATGTCTCTACGCAAAAAAATTCTGATGGCGGATATGGGCTAATGACGAAGGAAATGAAATGCAGTACTTTTTATATGAATTGGGATTTTGTAAGTGTATGGTATATGCGCCGTGGGCTGGAATATCCGGTATTGAGATGGCAGGGAGATTATGAAGGTGAGTTAGAAGGTGAAGATAATTGTGAAGGCGAAGGATATATTGACGGGGAACAAGAAGGTATTGTTGAAGGTGAAGGTTCTGCGGAAGGCGTGCATGAAGGCATTGCGGAAGGCGTGCATGAAGGTATTGTTGAAGGTGAAGGTTCTGTGGAAG
>JBMFRC010000038.1:0-10518 GCA_049968235.1 Candidatus Hydrogenedens sp. | reverse complement strand
AAGAAACAGAGACAGTTATTTAGTATAGAAGAACGCAGGTAAAAATGCCTGTACTCCATTCGTGCAAAAAATATTTCTCCCCTACATTTAATCTATAATATGCAGGAACAAGAATTTCCAGAACACGAATATTTTGGCAACAAACTATTATTTTACATACTAAACATTAAACACTATTTTTCTATTTGTAGGGGCAAATAATCATCGTCCTGATAAATGCATGGATATACATATATCTACTTGGATAAAATTAGATATACTCATAAATGGATACAACCATTTTAATTACCTTAACAGGCATGTTCACGCAAACCCAATGAAAAATAACAATTGCACGAATGGATGGAAGATGTTTTGCCAATACAATAATAATATCCCTTACTCTATTAACAGGGCGGTAAAGTTAATTAAACCATCATAATAAAATATTTTTCAATTAGACATTTACAAACTAAAAAGACCGAACTCGATATGATTTCCTATAATTGAATAAACTGGATTTTAACGCTTCTCTTTCTTTCTTTGGGATGGGATAGTAGTCGACAAAATATTTTTCCGAGGAGAGGTAAATATCTAAATAATTATCTATCCAGATAAGTTCTTCTTCTGTGAAGTAGTTTTCCATGACATCGTATAAATCCTCTGGATATACACCCTTTTGATTATGATATTTTTCAAGAAGAACGGTTAATATTGAGCCATAGATAGCACATAGAGAATGATTATATCTTAATAGCATTATTTTATATATTTCTCCCGACCAGAACATCCAGTATTCTTCTATATCAGACAGGGGTCTTCTCTTGATTGATTTTATAGTGTTGATAGCGTTATATACCTTTCCTTTATTGTAAAAAACTGCATCCTCAATGTCTCTCCATGTAGATGTCTCAAAAACTTTTCTTTTTTTATCCAGAACGCGAGAGATATCATTATATGCAAAGAACATGGAAATACTTCGTGGAATAAACCGCTGGGGAGAGGTATATCGGTATTCACTCTGCTTGAGAACAAAGGAATTTTCTAAATAAAATAGTGCATTCTGATATACCGTTTTAAATTCTAAGGTTTTGACTTTTTCTTTCATCTCCGACAGTTGGTTTAATAAAGTCTGGTAAAATTCATCTGTCGATAATGGATAGGATGCAATCATAGTAACAATCGATAATTGCTGTGCAATTTGTGAGGAAGCCCATAAACAAATGGGTTCTAATTGTAAAGCGGAGTGATTAAATGTATCTATCCAATCTAATGCGTTTGCATAATCTCCCTTTTGTAATAGCAAAAGGATATTAACTAATTCAATCAACAACATCTCGGAATTCAATGCTGAGTAAGCGAAATAGGTACTACTTTCATAAGGTAGGAAAAAGTCTCTATCATTTAATAATTTCATATTATTTAAGATTGCCAGTGAGTTATGAAGAAAATCATCTATCCAGTTTTTTTCCGGGTATATACCGGCACGTTCATATAAATTTGCAGGAGATAATGTTTTATATTTTTTCGTAGCATAGTTTTCCATTTCTTCCATAAATAAATTTTCTTTTATGAAAAATTTGTACAAACTAAGATATGTGTCGGCATACCACTTTTCTGTCTTAAAAGTGCCTTTTGTAAATGTTAAAGTATCCGGTGTATCCGGTATTAAAACATTCCATGCAAAAGAAGAAAAATATCCGTTGTATATTCTTTTAGATAGATTCTGAGCACCTTGAAAGAAAAGATACCCATTCTCATCTGATTTTGCCCTTTTTACTAACTCTTGATATCCCAGACATATAGGAGGTGCAGTGAGGAAACTTTTTGCAATCATTAAAAATACTAACGGGACTACAATAATAGCCAAAAGCAGAATAAAGGTATGGCGAAAAGACCTTAATCCCATCTTTCTTGATTTAAACATATGTTTTATTCTATCCTTTTTGTTTTTTCATTCCTTTAACGAATACATCTAAACCCATATTATAAAATGTGAGAACTATTTATGTTGAGAGAATAACCATTTTGGAAGTTCTGTCTCCTCATACGCTTTAACCCAACTGTTATGTTTGACTCCGGGATATTCTGTATACAATATTTTTGTTCCCCCTGCATCTTTTATCTTTTGAACAAAGTTTCGGGAACAATCCACAGGGACCACATCATCATCTGCCCCATGGAAAGCCCAGATAGGCATATCTTTAAGTCGTTGAATTCGTTGTTCCACTTCCTGGGGTGTTTCATCAGATATATCTTGTCGTCCCAATCGCTGTTTTATAAAAGCCAGTTCCCCACCACCACATATCGGTACCAGTGCGGAAAACATATCTGCGTGTTTGGCTCCGTAAATCCATGTTCCAAAACCTCCCATAGAAAGCCCTGTTAGATAGATTCGTTTTCTATCAATATTATATTCTTTCAACGTTTTCATTATACACAAATCAATATCCTTTTCCACATCATTATAGAATTTATTAGCAGGACATTGAGGAAAAACAACGATAGCATTCCAGCGCTCTGGATGTTTTCGTATAGAAGTTGCTAATCCGACTTCTGTTTGAACTAATCCGTTCTGACCGCGTTCTCCGGCACCATGTAAAAAAACAATCATTGGTATCTCTGTTTGTGGTGTATATTCATAAGGGACATAAACAACATACCGTTTCATTAATTCACCATTATCCAGTGTTTTATTGATAAATCCTGTGCATACCGTTTTAGATGTCTTTTTTAGTGTTGCTCCTGCATCATTATTTACATGCACACATCCTACAGATATTAAAACCCATATGCATACAAGAAGGAATAAAACACCACTATATCTTAGAATCTTGTTCTTACACATACACAACTTCCTTTCTTAAATTCCTTATGTTGTTTGTGTAACCTGGTTTGATACATAAAATATATAAAAGCATATCATAAACCTTTCTTTTACAGAGAATTGGCTTTTTATTTATTTAGATTGAATTATAAAGTATATATGTGCTAAAATATTGTTAATGTGCGTCAAAGACAGCCGGTGGTTCGTGAGAACCTTAATATTGCCAGCCGAGAGGCACGAGACATAAATAGAAAAAGAATTATCAGAAAGTTCATGTCCGTGTTGTCTTTTGACGACACGGCTATTTTTTTTAATATATCAATAAATTTGAAAGGAGGTGAATACCTTGCCTACAAAAGAAAAAATAGAATCTGTAAAAGAGATTAGAGAACGGCTTGAAAACAATGCCCTTGCTATTATGACACAGTATGTAGGTATTAATGTGGCACAGGTTACCGAATTGCGAAAGAAACTCCGTGAGGCAGGTATCCAGTATAAAGTTTACAAGAATAATCTTGCACGGATTGCTTTACGGGAAATGGGAGTGGAGCCTGCAGCCGAATTTATGAACGGTCCTACTGCATGGGCTTTCAGTAAAGATCCTGTAACCTCAGCAAAAATATTAAGGGACTTTTCCAAGGAAGTGCCATTTGTTCAAATCATAGGTGGCGTTATGGAAGGGAAAGTTCTAACAAAGGACCAGGTAATTAGCCTTGCTAATTTGCCTCCCAAAGAGGTATTACAGGCTCAGGTTATCGGGACTATCGCCGCACCATTGCGGAACCTCGTTACCGTTCTCAATGCAATACCTACAAGTTTGGTCAATGTGCTTGACCAGATAAAAAAACAGAAAGAGGAAGCACAAACCGCTGCGTAATTATATTGTTAATCTTGAAAATATGGTGCAAAAAATAATTTAACAAATAACAAACAAATAAGGAGATAATCCTATGTCAGACAAATTACAACCTATTATTGATGCTATTGCAGAACTTAATGTTCTGGAATTGAGCGAATTAGTTAAAGCACTCGAAGAAAAGTTCGGTGTAACTGCTTCCGCTCCTATGGCAATGGCTATGCCCATGATGATGGCAGGAGCCGGTGCAGGTGCTGGTGCTGAAGCCAAAGATGAAGGTCCTTCTGCTTACAATGTAATCCTGAAAGAACAGGGTTCTCAGAAGATTAACCTGATTAAAAAGGTAAAGGACTTATTAGGTCTTGGATTGAAAGAAGCCAAAGACCTGGTAGATGCTGTTCCGAAGCCCATTAAAGAAAATGTAAGTGAAGAAGAAGCCAAGAAACTTAAGGAAGAATTAGAAAGTGTCGGAGCGGTTGTTGAACTTGTTGGCGTATAATTAGAGAAACAATACTATTTTCTCAAGCACCTGGTTTTTCTATCAGGTGCTTTTTTATTTTACACATAGATTTAAATATAATATCTTCACAGTTCGTTTATAACACAAAAGATAATTCCCTTTAATTTATAAAGGAAAACACTTATTATGGAACAAAACAATAATTGCTTCAAAGATATGTTTCTTCTTGCCCTCTGGGCGTTAGTTCTATTTGGAATAAATATTTGGGGTTATGATTTATGGTCACCCGATGAACCGAGATATGCTGAAGTTGCTCGTGAAATGCAAATTACAGGGAATTATCTCGTCCCTCATATAAATGGAAGACCTTATCTGGAAAAACCTCCGCTATTAATGTGGTTGATGGTTTTATCTTCCTATCCATTTGGAGAATTGACGGAGATGCCAGCCCGATTACCCTCTGTGGTTAGTGGCGTTATATCTGTTCTTCTCACTTACTACCTTGCAAAAAAACTTGCAGGTAAAGAGATTGCATGGTTTTCTGCTCTCATCTTTATGACGATGCAAAGGGTATGGTGGCAAGCACGATTTGGTCAAATAGATATGTTATTAACCGCTCTATTATTATCTGCTCTATGTTGTTTTTATGTGTGGTACTATTCGGGAAATAAATCCAGCACATTACTTGTTGTTATGTATCTGTGTATTTTAGGGGCATTGTTCTCTAAAGGTCCCGGGACGCTCGTATTCCCTGCTTTATTTTTTGTAGCATTTTATTGGAAAGAAAAGAAAAAATTCTTTGAAATACATCCGATTAAGGGATTTCTCATTGTTATCTTGATTTATGGAATATGGTATGCCTATGCTCGCTGGGTAGGTGCTGTCCAATTAGAGAAAGAAACCTCCCAGGTTATGGGGTCCGATTTATTTAAGCAGACATTGGGTAGATTTATCTATGGAGTTTCTCATCCACAACCTCCGTGGTACTATTTACTTACTCTGCCTGTGGATATGTTCCCATGGTCTCTTTTCTTATTATGGATAATCCCATGGGTCTGGAAAAATAGAAATGAAAACGAAGGAATTCGATTCCTTCTATCCTGGATAGTTCCTGCCTTTATTTTCTTCTCTATCGCAGTAGGTAAAAGAGCCATTTATCTACTTCCTATTTTCCCCGCTATATCTATTCTATCTGCTTTAAGTTTGAAATCTTTTGAAGAGACTTCCACTTTGCGATGGAAAAAAGGTATACGAATCTTATGGACTGTGATATTAGTTTGTATGGCAATTGCTCCTTTTGTTGTGTTGGGAACAGAATTCAAAAATATATGGAATATATACTGGATTCTTATCAGCATAATTGCAGTTATAGCCATCACTGATACCTTACTCGATTTTTTCAAACACTCTCAGGTTCGTTCACTATTAAATCAGATTCCCCAACATGTTTCTCTATACCTCATATTTACCGCATTAATTATTTTCCCATCGGTGAATAATGTCAAATCCGTTCGTAATTTTTGTGAACCTATGAGAAAACAAAGTGAAATGCAAATAGATTACGAAGCATACAGTTTTGGCTTTGAGGAGGAAGAATATACCTTCTATGCTAAACATGTTATTAAACCATTTTTCGATGATAAGGAATTAGAACGGATTACTGCATCTCAATCGCAACCTTATGAATTTCAAAACTTCATTTCTGAGATACATAAACAATATACACGGCAAACAAATAAAGTGTCATTTACAAATATATTGGCTCCAACATCGGAAGAAATACAACAAATCCAATCCGTATTGGATAAAGTAAAAGAAGAAGCAGAAAAACAGGGAAAGGCAGAAATATTAAACCATATTGAACAACTACTTAATGAAAAAATTGATGAATTCTATTCGCTTTTGAGTAAAGAAAGTCGTGTATTTGTGTTAATAAGAGAAGAAGATTGGAAATGGGTCGTTGCGAGAAAGCCTGAAATAGGTAAAAAGGTCTATTTAATTAAAACGAGGGATGAATTAAATCATCCTGTATTTCTTTTTTCCAACAAATCCATGTAAAACCTCCTGATTTTTGTTTATCTTTTCACTACCTCTCTTAAAGTGGGTAAAAATTTAAGAAGAAATTTTCCTGATATTCTAAAGTCTTATATAGTTATTGCCGATAAAATAGACAAAGGGAAATATAAATATTTTGCATGGAGGCAAAACACATGGGCAACATACTCAACTTTAACCCCTCAATCTATCAGTTATTCCCCGCAATTACACTATCCCCCAAAAAACAGGAGGGAATAACACTTCCTAATTTTATTACAGGGAAAAATAAATCAGAAGAAAATACTTCTGATAAATCTGTTCAACAAGAATCATCTCAGTCGACAGCACAATCTACTTATGAAACAAAAAATGTTTCTCTTGCAAGTAAAATAAAAGAAATTCAATCACTCCTTGGTAAAAAAACGAGCGGAGAAGAAACTCAACAATTGGAATTTGAATTTGCTTATGAGAAAAGCGAAGAATTCTTTTTCCAATTTTCACAAAGGACAAAATCGGTAGAAAACAACCTTTCTTCTGTTCAGAAAGAGAACTATGCGGAAATTCGGCAAAAAATATCTGTACAGTTCAAAATTGGTGGGAGTATTAGTGCAGAATCTATGGTCGGTTTCCGTAACGCATCAGAAAAACTATTCAATAATCCTGACTTATTTAATTCATTCATGAAAATAGCACAAGGATTGTTTGCAAATGGAGATGCAGACCAATGGAATGAATTTTTTGAAGGATTAACAGGTCTGTTTAATAGCAATGACGGAAATACCGATGCAATAAAACCATTTATCAATCGGTTTCTGGAACAGTGGCTACAAAAACTATTTCCCAACGCAACTATTGGCAATGGGAACAATAATGGAAATTCTCAAAACTCTTTATCTACACAACAAACCAATCAAATTTCATTCCATTTCCAAATGGAATTTCGTTTCGAAATGTCTATGGAAATTCAAATGGGAGTGCAAAAACTTGACCAACAACAAGACCCCATCGTATTTGACCTGGATGGAGATGGTATCGAACTTACAGATGTAAAAAATGGTGTGCGTTTTGACATTACCGGGACAGGGAAATCCGTTCAAACAGCCTGGGTCCGTGGAGGAGATGCTCTGTTAGCATGGGACAGAAATAGAAACGGTCAAATTGATAGCGGATTAGAACTTTTTGGTGACCAGCGAGGTTCTGTCAATGGGTTTGAAGAACTCCGAAAATTGGACACCAATAACGATGGCTTTATAGGTCCCGAGGATAAAAATTTCAAAGAATTAGTCCTGTGGCGTGATAACGGAGATGGTGTTAGTTCGCAGGACGAACTATTTACCTTACCCCAATTAGGAATTGAACGTATAGCATTGGATTATAAAAACACCAATGTCGTAGCAGATGGTAATAATACAATCACCCAGAAATCTTTCTTCATACGCACGGACCATAGTGTTGGCCGTGTTGCAGATGTAAAGTTCAACTACATCATTTAATTGATGACCACATTAGGAAAACCTTCCCTTCATATCTTTTATCTCATAATTGTATAATATCAACAGGATGTAAGGTAAGTTATAATAAGTATCTATGGAAGAGGTAGGATAAAACAGATAATATTCGAAAAGCAAGAAGGAGAAAGATAGGCCTGCAATTAAATATCACCCGGATGCGAAGACCACCCTGCAAATGCGAAAGATGATTAAAGAATCGAAAGAACCGATGAAAGCACTTGCAAAACAGTTGCATCTGAGCACAAGGACGATATGGAAATGGAAAAAGAGGGAGAACTTGACAGATAAATCATCACAACCGCATAAACTACGAACCGTGTTCAATCCATTGGAGGAATAAGTCATATGTGAGATATAGACGCAACAAAGCGAAAAGTGTTATTTGTGGCGATAGACCGTGCCACACGGTTCGTATATCTGTCATTAAAAGATGGCCAGAGTGCCGAGAGTGCCAAAGCATTTTTAGAGGAAGTAATAAAGGTTTACCCCTAACCAATTCACACCGTCTTGACCGATAATGGTAAAGAGTTTATTGACCGCTTCTGCCGGGGTAAAAAACAGCCCTCCGGTAAACATATCTTCGACCGTCGCTGTTAGGAACTCGGTATAGAACCCCGACTGAGTCGTCCCTATACACCCAAAACGAATGGATTAGTCGAACGCTTCAATGGTAGAATTACAGAACTTTTAAAACAACATATTTCACCAATTACCAAAAATTGACGGATAAATTGAACCAGTATATTTACTATTATAATTATATTCATAAGCAACGAGCGTTAAACAACAAGAGCCCTACGGAGTAAATACGAATATGGTATAATGAAAGTCCGTCCCTTTTTAAGCCCTCTTTTAATCCATCATCTTACACCCTCTCGATAACGGACATCTAATCCATATATAATTTTAACTGTGTCGTAATTCTTATTTATTGGGTCTTAAATTCCCCAGCCAAAAAAATATTTGGTAACAACTATCCCTAAAAATGTAAATACAATACAGAATAACACAAAAATAAAAGCAACGAATAAACTCCCTAATCTTTGTTGTGAATTAACATTTTCTTTTTTTTCTAAATGTTTTAGAAAAAAGTTTTCTTGCTCTTTTTCTGTCCAATAAACAGGAATATCTGGTTTTGGGGCAATAAATGTTTCTTCTGGAATAACTTCATTAACAACGATATTTTCAGGATATATTATTACTTCTTGTATTTCATCAATATATGTAGGGTCGTCGCAAGAACTTAATAATGTCCAAGCTATAAAGGAAGAGTTATTTATATCAATATTCTTAACCTGCATTAATATTTGATGTTGTTTTATTTTTTCTTCTACACAAGGATTGGTAATAATTTTATAATGTTCTATTTTTGTTCTTAAAGGGATAGTAACACCATCATTAAAATCTTTATGGTCGTAGTAATAAAATTTCCAATAAGAAATGTATGGAAAATCACCATGGGCATATTCTCCAATTAAATTATTTACGAGTTCTTTTTTATTAAATCGATAAGGAAAAAATGTATAATTGACCATGTAAATATTTTCTTTTTCATCTACCCATACCTCTATACTTATGGGCTCATATCCTGGATATTGGGGATGTTTCTTGAATATTCCATGCCACAGAATCCTATATTTTCCGTGTTCATAATAATAAAAAATCGCCTTCCTCATCTAAAAAATCTTTAATATTAAAGATGATATTTTCTTCCATCCAATTATTTCCTCGATATCCAACTCCATGACAATAACCTATATTAACGAGTGGGTCATAATATAAAGAGAGAGGGTCAAAATTATCATGAACAAATTCCCATTGGTGATAACCAAGGAAATCATCATAATCATACTCTCTTGATTTAAAACTCCCTTTATAAAAATAAAAATTCTGCTGGAACCGTTTTATAGTATCCTTTTTGGGGGTTATTTTTAATATTAATAATTCAATCAGGTTTCTATAATCATCTTTTTTTTCTTTTTCTGGTATTATAATAGTTTTCCGGAAGTTTCCATTTTGATAGACAAATTTCCCATTTAAACATATTAGTACTCCGGAATCGTTGTTAGAATTATTATAGTAATTATGAGCGTTTGGGAATTCTTCTCGATTAACTATATAGTCACATTTTAATGATCTAATGTTGAGTTTTGTTTTAATAATATTTTTAAAGTTATTGACTTCATTATGGTTATAAGGATTACATAAATCTTTTGCATAGATAATAGAACAATATTCTGTTGTTAATAATATAAATAAAATTGATAATAATTTGCTTGCACCTTTAATTTTCATTTTATTCCTAAATTATACATGATTATACTTGTCTTTATGTTGCTAATTACCAATTTATAGGAACCCACCAATATTTATCTTCATATTCACAATTACCACAATATGGATAACTTCCATTGCATTTTGAAAATTTGAATGTTATTGTATTACATGAAGAAGGATTACAACTATTTCCGCAGTCACTATTACTACATGGATTACTACAACCAGAATAACCATCGCGAGGTTCACATTTTTGTGAATAGGTATATTTTGTATGTTTAAATTCATCAGGTCCTGTGTCACAAACTTTACAATTTATATCATCATGACCACTAGATATATTTTTACACTTATATCTACCTTTTACATAATTATTATCATATGTTCATTTGATTTTGTTTTTACACTCACAATTATATTGTCCTTGGGCCGTTCCTTTTTGCGGTATTAGTAATGATGCAATATTTACTAACAGTATCATTATAAAAATAACCATACAGGGGTAATTTTTGATGAAGTTTGTGATACGCATGGCAGGTCTCCTTATTTTGATGGTTCTGGTTTGATTGAC
>JBMFRC010000037.1:1979-11967 GCA_049968235.1 Candidatus Hydrogenedens sp. | reverse complement strand
ATATAGAGGAGTATATAAAGAGAACGGGGTAGAACGGAGGTTTCCGTCCTTAATATTTTATGCATTGTTGAGAAGTGAAAGTTGATACCTCTGTGTTCTCTGTGGTGGATTACATTTTTTCACCACGGAGGACACGGAGAGTTACAGAGAACATGGCGGTATTTATTCTATTTACACTAATCGTTCAGAGGTTTCGAATAGAATAAAGGCTCGTTTAGATGTAGTAATTCGTGTAATTTGAATATTAAAACGGGAGTTTCTATCTTGAATTTTTTCAAACCGCATCTCTTTTTTAATTCTACTTTTTTTCCCCCACCTTCTCTATATATAATATTGACAAAACCCTTGCATAAGATTGTTTTAATAGGTTATTTTTATTATTTAGCGTGGGAAATTTTAAAAGCAGAAGTATTATGAAAAAACGATTTGTTTTTACCGGTGTAATATTCTTTCTTGGGGAAGTTATTTTGTTTTTGGGTTGTTTTTCAGAAGGGCAGTTATTAGTTCCATCGGGAAAGACTACAAAAGGGCTGACGGAATTTGGTGTAAATGTAACTCCTTCCCAGGGAGATTGGCTTATTACTCGATTACCTGCGGAAATGCCACATTTAAATCCCATAACCAGCACGGATGCATATTCCTCCCTTGTTTTAGCATGGATATTTGATGGATTATTAGACCGGAACCCGAAAACATTGGAATTAATTCCGCGTGTTGCAAGTAAATGGGAGGTATCGGAAGACCATTTGAGTTATACTTTTTATTTGCGAAATGATGTTTGTTTTTCCGATGGCTATCCTCTAACAGCAAAAGATGTTAAATTTACTTTTGATAAACTGATGGACCCCACAACGGATGCTCCGCACTTGAAAAACTACTATATGGATGTAGAATCGTGTGAGATTATTGATGATTATACGGTTCGGTATCATTGTAAAAAACCTTATTATCAGCATGCAGTTATGTTGGGCTTATTAGAGATTTTGCCCGAGCATATATATGGAAAGGGGGATTTCAATAATCACCCGAACAATCGTAAACCTATTGGCTCGGGTCCGTATATATTAACCGAGTGGCAGACAGGTTTACAGTTAGTTTTAGAACGAAATCCGAATTATTGGCGGAGCAAAGAAGGTCAACCTTATTTTGACCGGATTGTTTATCAAATTATACTGGACGATAACGCTTCTTTTTTGAAATTGCGTCGGGGCGATTTGGACTATATGGCGATTCGTCCGGAAGATTGGGTACGAAGGGGACAGTCAGAAACATTTCAAAAACAATTTAATATGTTTGTATACCCACGTCCCGCGTACAACTATATCGGTTGGAATATGCGGAATCCTGTACTTAAAGATAAAGTTGTTCGCCATGCACTAACGATGTTGCTTAATCGCCAACAGATTATAGACCGGTTATATTATGGAATGGCAGAACCGATTGATAGTCCGTTCATGCCCGGGACACCGGAATATCATTCTGAAATTAAACGATGGAACTACAATCCGGAGGAAGCAAAACGGTTGCTGGATGGAATTGACTGGATAGACCACAACAGTGACGGAATTCGGGATAAGGAGGGAAAGAACCTTGCTTTTGAAATTATGACGACGAATAGTAATCCTATAGCGGAAAAGATTTTAACCGTATATCAGGAAGACCTAAAACGGGCTGGAATTGATATGCAGATACGACAGATGGAATGGGCTTCTTTGTTAGAACGAGTGGATGCACGCAACTTTGATGCGGTTCTAATGGGATGGCAGATGCCTCCTGACCCTGACCCTTACCAGGTATGGCATTCCAGTCAAGCAGAGAAAGGCTCAAATTATGTGGGATTTATTAATGAGGAAGCGGACCGACTTATTGAACAGGCACGAATTTCTTTTGACCGTGAGGAGCGAATACAACTTTATCGTAGATTTCAGGAAATTGTAAATGAAGAGCAACCCTATACTTTCCTGATGGCTCCGAAAGCAATTGTTGCTGTTGATAAACGGGTCCATGGTATTCGTGTATATCCGTTTGGTATTTATGAAAAGGAGTGGTTTGTTCCGCCCGATTTACAACGCTATGTCCATACCAGGGAGAACTAAAACGAATGTATTCATATATTTTGAAAAGATTATTATTAATTATACCGACTTTTATTGGAGTTAGTTTGATAACCTTTGCCATTATTCAATTGGCGCCGGGGAGCCCTGTTGCATTTAAATTACGGGGTGAAGGTGGTGCTATGCGTGCTAATATTGAAACGGAAAAGATAATTGAACAAACGAAAGCATTGTATGGTCTGGATAAACCTATTCTTGTGCAATATGCTCTATGGCTGGGACGAATGTTTCGGTTAGATTTTGGCAAAAGTTATAAAGACCAGCGTCCTGTGATGGAGAAAATAGCAGAGACACTACCTATTACACTTCAATTTACCATTCTTGAAACTTTACTCATTTATCTTATTGCAATTCCATTAGGTACTTATTCTGCAACGCATCAACGCACTGTAGCCGACCAGATTATTACACTTATCCTATTTCTTTTATATAGCCTTCCCAGTTTCTGGATTGCTATGCTTTTAATTCTTTTTTTAGGTGGTGGAGATTGGTGGAATTTATTTCCTGTTAATGGCATTAATAGTATTGATGCGACGAATTATTCATGGTTGGGCTGGCTATTAGACCGATTATGGCATATGGTCTTGCCTTTGTTCTGTATGACTTATGCGGGTTTAGCAGGTTTATCCCGTTATATGCGAACAGGTATGTTAGATGTAATCCGACAGGACTACATCCGAACCGCAAGGGCTTATGGATTTCCTGAGAAAATGATTGTCTTTAAGTATGCTATGCGGAATTCGTTAATTCCTATTATTACTTTGTTTGCAGGACTTTTACCGGGCTTAATCGGAGGAAGTGTTATTATTGAAACCATATTTTCCATCCCCGGTATGGGACGGCTGGGCTTTGAAGCAGTATTAACTCGAGATTACCCCCTGATTATGGGTGTATTTACTATCTCTACTTTTCTGACCTTAATAGGTCTTGTTTTGAGTGATATTTTGTATGCGGTTGTTGACCCGCGAATTCGATTGGAGTAAAGAATAAGGTGTTCAGGAAATCAGTAAACCCACATAGTTATTGGAATACAGTATGGCGAGAATTTTGTAAACATCGGCTTTCCGTTTTTGCCCTGTTCATTATTATTGTATTGGGTATCATTGCAATAATGGCACCTTTTATAGCCAATGATATCCCGATTCTGTTGTATAAGGGTGGAAAATTATATTTGTTCCCTAATATTTTTACTTACTCTGATTTGCAGGCAGAAAATTTATATGCAAATTTTGACCGTTGGAAACCTTCTGACGGGGAATGGGTGATAAAACCGCCCATTCCACACGGTCCCCTTAGTCAGGATTTGGACCAGAGTTTGCAGGGACCCAATCGCATCCATTGGTTGGGAACAGATGACCGAGGCAGAGATGTGCTTAGTCGGATGATTTGGGGTTCACGGTTGTCTTTAAGTGTAGGTTTTGTGGCAGTTGGCATCGCTGTGATGATAGGGATAATATTAGGTTCGCTTGCTGGATATTTTGGGAAATGGGTAGATATGGTGGTATTACGATTTATTGAATTAATGCTGGTTATTCCAACTTTTTTTCTTATCATTACTGTAATGGCATTTTTACCTCCCAGTATCTGGACAATTATGATTGTTATCGGACTAACAGGTTGGCCTGGTGTAGCACGATTAGTTCGAGGTGAATTTTTAAAGCAGAAGCAGATGGAATATGTGCTGGCATCACGAGCATTGGGTCTAAGTAATTCAAGTATCATGTTTCGACATATCCTACCTAATGCGATGGGACCCGTTTTTGTTAGTGCCACATTCGGATTGGCAGGTGCTATTCTTATGGAAAGTGGATTGAGTTTTTTAGGGTTTGGTGTTCCACCACCTACACCCAGTTGGGGGGAATTGTTAAAACAATCTCAGGGTTATGTAGATTTTGCATGGTGGTTGGTTTTGTTCCCCGGTTTGGCTATTTTTATTACAGTTACCGCATTTAACCTTGTTGGTGAAGGTTTGCGAGATGCTATGGACCCCAGATTAAGGTAGAAGAAATGACTGATTTATGTAAATCGGATAATGCCCTTTTGAATGTAAAAAATCTAAAGGTATATTTTTCGACACCTACAGGATTGGCGTATGCTGTGGATGGTATTTCATTTTTTATTCATTCCGGCGAAAGCATTGCTCTGGTGGGGGAAAGTGGATGTGGTAAATCAGTCACAGCCCTGACAACTCTGAGGTTGCTCACTTCTCCGCCTGTGGAGTATATAGATGGAGAAGTAATTTTTCACGGCAAGAATCTACTGAAATTTTCGGAGGAAGAATTAATGAAGATACGGGGAAGGTATATATCCATGGTTTTTCAAGAGCCTACCAGTTCAATGAATCCTGTATTTCGTGTCGGCGACCAGATTGCAGATGTTTTGAAGTATCATTACGGAATGAGCAAAGAAGAAAGTTATTTGCGAATTGAGAAATTGTTTGAATGGGTAGGCATACCGGAACCGAAGATACGGATACATCAATATCCCCACGAATTTTCAGGGGGACTTATTCAACGTTCCATGATTGCCATGGCATTAGCCTGCGAACCGGAGTTGCTTATTGCCGATGAACCGACGACTGCTCTGGATGTAACTATACAGGCAGAGATACTAGCATTACTTCGGCGTGTTCAACAGGAACGGAAGATGAGTTTATTACTTATATCCCATGATTTGAGTGTAGTTGCTCAAATTGCACGCTGGATTGTGGTATTATATGCGGGCAAGAAAGTGGAAGAAGGGAGTGCAACAGCCATATATTCTATGCCCACGCATCCTTATACCAAAGCCCTTTTTGATTCCCTTCCCCTTCGTTCCCGTGGGAAGAAAAGATTAAACACAATTCCCGGGACTGTTCCGTCTGCAACGAATCCGCCTGCAGGATGTCGTTTTCATCCACGATGTCCCAAAGCCATGAAAATATGCCAGCAAAAAGAGCCACCCTGGCTCTGGCTCAATAAGGAACAAGGAACTGCTTGCTGGTTGTATGTCCATTCGGAAAATGTGGAAAAGGAGACTTGATGGAAAATGAATAACCCCATACCCTATTTGAGAGTAGAAAATTTAACAAAATACTATCCGGTTGGTGGAGGATTATTTGGTAAAGTGCGGAATTATGTCCGTGCTGTGGACCATGTTTCTTTTCATGTTCATAAAGGGGAAACCGTTAGTCTTGTTGGAGAAAGTGGTAGCGGAAAAACTACAGTTGCCCGACTTATTTTACGACTGGTTGAACCAACGGATGGTTCTATTTATTTCGATGGGATTGACCTGACAAAATTAAAATCGAAAGAATTAAGGGACATTCGACGGCAAATACAAATTATTTTTCAGGACCCATATAGTTCCTTAAATCCACGAATGACCGTTTATTCAATGCTGGCGGAGGTGTTACATGTCCATCGAATTGTTCCCAAAGAACAAATTACAAATCAGATTGAACAAATATTACAATTAGTGGGACTAAATACAGATGCCATGTATCGTTATCCACATGAATTTAGTGGAGGACAACGACAGCGAATTGGTATTGCCCGCGCATTAGCCGTTAATCCATCATTTCTCGTTGCAGATGAGCCTGTATCCGCTCTGGATGTCTCTGTGCAAGCACAGATACTTAATCTATTGATGGAATTACAGGAAAAACTACATTTGACCTATCTAATCATTTCCCATGATTTAGGAGTTGTTCGCCATATTTCTGATAAAGTATTGGTCATGTATTTAGGGAAGATTGTGGAAGAAGCACCTACAGAGACCTTGTTTGAATCTCCCAATCACCCATATACAAGAGCATTGTTGAGTGCTATCCCCAAGCCTGACCCTTCTATATCTTTACCCAAATTACTGGTGCAAGGAGAACCTCCAAGCCCTATTAATCCCCCGTCCGGATGCTCATTTCACCCACGTTGTCCCTATGCAACCGAACAATGTAAAAACGAACCTCCTCCATTGCAAAATATATCCGAAACGCATCGTTCTGCTTGTTGGGTCTTTGCAAAAAAGACAGGAAATAAAATTGCTTAATAAATGCAATAACTACAAAAAGTTTCCACAACTTTGCATGGCATGGTAATGATACTTTTAAGTTTACTTATGCACGAAAACCTGTTTTTATATACCCGCTTTTCTACTCATACATATTATCTCTCTAAACAGTTTTGGTTTATCCCTATCTTGAAAGGCAGTTATATGGATGATGGTTCGCTTGACAACAAAGTTTTGTAAGACAGATATAAACTCTGTCTTACAAAACGAACTTATCTATGGGCAAATTAACGGATTATTGACTACCTCCACCTCCATTGCCGTTAGCATTTCCATTACCACCACTGTTACCACCCCCATTGTTTCCCGGATTATTCCGGCGGATAATATTACCCAGCCATTCTT
This sequence comes from Candidatus Hydrogenedens sp., assembly GCA_049968235.1. Taxonomy (GTDB): domain Bacteria; phylum Hydrogenedentota; class Hydrogenedentia; order Hydrogenedentales; family Hydrogenedentaceae; genus Hydrogenedens. The sequence goes on along the minus strand of JBMFRC010000037.1, from coordinate 5,461 downwards.
GTATCCGTTCACGAATTCTCTCACGAATCATATTGCCGATACCCTGTAAATTATCAATAACCCATACTTTCACCTCCTTTTCCAAATTGTTCGATATTTTAATCTTAATTGAGGACTCCAAAGGCGAAGTATTCGATATACTATCTAATATGGAATCGTCTAATTTTACCGAAATATATTCCCTATCCCACGGTCCTGTGGAACTACCTTCCTGTGGGTCAGCAAGTATCCATTCCTCTGCAGGTTCCACAGTAAAATTCATTTCCGTTGCAAACGGGAAACGATTCCAGACTCGTATTACTCTTTCAGCACCTTTCTCAACATCTTTCTTTGTAAATACCAGATTTTTAGGCGTATAACCTAACTGCAACGTGAGCCACCATGAAGTTGACGGTTTTGCACTGGCTAAATCCTTCGTCAGATCACTCAATTGTTCACATCCTTGTGCCATTAACAGCACAGCCACACAGACGCTCAAAATAACTGCATACTTTTTCATTTTACGACCTCCTCTGTTAAGAGTGTTTCCTTTTGCCCGGCAAAAGGTTTATTTCAAATATATATAAAACTGACCACTCTTTTCATTACAAAAAATTTCTCTTTCATAATAAACTCGTTATTAAAAGTTTAATTTATATTAAAAATTGTATAAAATATATTAATTTAACAAGAGTAATAATTAAAAGGTATAGAAGGAATATATTTATGAGAAATAGTAAGATTTTTAGTTTCGATTTAGGAACTGGAAGTTTAGCAACTTGTGTTCGTAATGAAGATAAAGTTTTATTTTTAACTGTAGAAACAGTCCCCGTAGATTTTGCAACACTTAAAGAAGCACGAGAACGAAGAAGACAAATAAGAACCCGTTTAGCTCATAAACAAAGGGAAAAATGGTGGAAAAGGCATGCACAATTGGCAGGTATAGAAGTATTAGAAACAGGACATCTTGATGAAAGTAATGGAAGATATGTTCCTCCAGACCCACGAATGTCAAGAGAATTTACAGAAAATGGAGATACCACTATTTATAATTCATTACTCCTTCGTATAGCACTTCTTCAAGGAGAAAAATTAGAGGGATGGCAAATTTTCAAAGCAGTATGGTCTGCTATACAAAGACGTGGATATGATATAAATATACCATGGAAACATAAAATAGAAGAGGAGGAGGAAACTAATATAGAGGATGAAGAAAAAAATATGAAGAAAAAAAGAGGAAAAAAGAAGGAAGAAGTAAATAACGGGAATGATGAAAAAAATAATGGAAAACAAAATAAAGAAATTAAACAAGCGGTCTTAAATTACAAGAATATACTAAAAGAAAAATTTGGAGATAATAAAGAGTATTATTATCCTGCCTATCTTGAAGCATTTATTTTAGGTATCTGGTCACCCGAGGAACCTAAAAATTTTCTAAAAACAATAAGTGATAATCCTAATTCTGTCCGGAATAAAAAAGGGGAAATTGCAAATATTGTCCCTGCAGAAATGGTTGACGAGGAAGTTAAGCATTTACTTATTCAGGCAGGTAAACAATATCCCTACATCGAAAAAAATCTAAATTACATATTATACGGACCATCTGGTTGTAAATATGGTGCTTACCTAATTAAAGACTACCGTAAATTTATGGGACGAGACTGGGAATGGCAAGGTTTGCTTTCTCAAAAGACGCCTCGTTTCGATAATCGCATTATCTCTAAATGTGTCTTAATACCCCGATTAAATGTCTGTAAGAGAAAGGACCCCTTATGTAAAGAAGTCACATTCTTGATGAAACTAAAAAATTTCCGATATGTGGATGCTGAAACTGGTGAAGAAAAAGCATTAACTTCGGAAGAGATAACACAAATGTTTGAACATTTTAAGGATAAACTCAAGATTAATAACAGTGAACTAAAAAGATATCTGGAAAAAAATCTCTTTGGAATACTTTATCCTTCATATACTGATTTAGATGCACCAAAAGAAAAAGGACGTTCCCGTTTTTGCCGACCTGCCCTAAAAATCATCAAAGAAATTATCCTTTCTGGGAAATCACCCCATACCCTTTACCAGGAATATACATCTAAAAACCAAAATATAGACCCACAAAAAGGGCTTATTAATGAAGATTATAAATTTCTTCTCTATATGCCCGAGTCGTGGGAAAATTTTCATATTCCCGATGAAAGGAAAGAAGAGGCGGAATTAGATGAAGAACAGCGAAAAGAAAAGATTATTGGAATGATCGACAAAATTACAAACCCTGTGGTAAAACATCGATTATACCTGTTTTATAAAAAATTAGAAGAACTAAAAGAAAATTTCGGGGAACCTGAAAAAATTATGCTGGAATTCCCACGCGACCCCGAAGAAATGTTGGCTGGGGAGAAACAGAAAGAAAGACAGAAATCCATACAGAAAAAAAATAAAGCGGAGAAAGATAAAGCAAAAAAGATACTCAATGAGTTAAGAGCGGAAGGGGTAAAAATAGAAGGGAAAGATGCTTTGTTAAGAGTCAGGTTATGGTTAGAGCAATCATGTAGGGACCCTTACCCAAAAGATGAAAAAGTAAAAAAGGAAGATAACATAAAAGATGTTGTTTCAAAAGACCCATACTCGAACAGTCTTATTGGAGCGAATGAAATTAACTTATGTGAAATTGACCATATTGTCCCGCGAGAAAGTGGTGGTCCTGATTCTTACTTAAATATAGTATTAACCCACAAAAATAACAATCAGGCTAAAGGTAAACAAACACCTTACCAGTGGCTCGGTAAAGACCCAGAAACATGGAAAAGACATATTGAATATATCAAAAGTTTTAGCAATATGAAAGATAAGAAGAAAAAACTATTAACTTCCGAAAATCCGGAGGAATTAATTGAAAAATATACACATTTAGCAGAAACCGCTTATATATCTAAATTAGCCCAGAAAATCTGCCATCTCTTTTTTGGTTGGGAACAGCAAACGAAAGGCTCTGAACGAAAAGTTTATGTTGCTTCAGGTTCATTTACTGCTAAAGTTAGAAGATTGTTTAAGTTAGATAAAATATTACACCCTCATTTATCAGAAGAGGAGTTTGAACAATTAATTAATGAAGAAAAACTTGAAGAGAAAAATAGAAAAAATCCTCGACATCACGCATTAGATGCTCTCGTTCTCTCTGTTATTCCAGAGATAAAATATAATCCGAACAAAGAAAAGGATGAATATCCTAACTGGTTTAACAAGGAATTTTGTAAAGAAGCACTTGAACAGTGTTTCCCACGAAAGATTCGTTTTAAAAAACCAAAATTAGCAGAAACTATTTACGGTTTGAGAGAACTTATTACCAAAGAAAAAACAACAGAGAAAAAGTTTGTTTTTGTTACACGATTCGGTGAAGGAACAAACTTAAAAGATTACGAAAATATAGATAATGCCAAAAAATATGTTAATTCGATATATAGTAGCAAAATTCGTGAGGACCTTAAAAACAAATTGGCAGAAGAACT
>JBMFRC010000037.1:0-1881 GCA_049968235.1 Candidatus Hydrogenedens sp. | reverse complement strand
TTTTCTACATAACTATCGTGCTGGTGGAAAACCTAAAAAACTTTTATTGATTGCCAGCTCTTCGTTTAAGGAAGAAGAAGTAAAGAAATTTATTAATGGGGAGATTAATAATTTGGGAGAATTTATTAAAGGCAAAATGCCCGGTCAATTTCTCAAACAACAACAGGAATCTCATGGATATTTCATATATAAGAACCAAAAAGGAAAATGGGAAAGAGAGCCAATTTATGCTTTTGAATCTCCTTATAAGAAGAAAAAAGAAATACAAGGAAGATATAGAGAGAGCACTATGTACTTTATTAAAACAGGCATTCAAGTGGAAATAAAAAAAGATTTTACTTATAAAACAAGAAATAAGGAACCTTTTCTTATAAAAAAAGGAATATATTATTTGAATAGTATTAATGAACAAAAGCAATGTAAATTAACATCAATTGATGGAAGTATAATAAAGTTACAATTGGATGCTTTGATGAATCAAGGTGAAATGTGTCCAGTACAAATAGATAATTTATAATGTCATACCACATTATCCATATCCTTCAACATAATAGTTATCTTTCTGTGGACCATGGTTTTTTAGTCTTAAAGAGTGGAGAAGGTGAAAAAAGAGCCCCATTATCAGAGATTATTATTGTAATTGTTTCTGCACGGGGTGTAAGTTTTTCCGGCAATTCTTTAGCAGAGATAATCAGAAATGGAGGGGTTATTCTCCATTGTGATGAAAAATATAAACCTATCGGGAAAACGGTTGGTTTATCCACAGTTATTCATGCTCAAACATTTCAACGACAAATAGAACGACCTCAAAGTTTCTGCGATAAACTCTGGAATGAACTAATAAAAGTAAAAATAGAAAATCAAGCACAGGTTTTAGATATTATGAATGCAAACCATAAGTTATGGGAGTATATCAAAACAAAAAACATTGATGAGGGGAATTGTGCAAGACATTATTGGAAATATTATTTTACCTGTTTTGGGAAAATGGCTCCTCAAGGTAGAGAACGAATGTGTGCAGAAAATCCAATTAATCAAATGTTGAATTATGGATATGCAGTAGTTTCTGCTTTATGTCATCGGTCTATTTTGGCTCATGGTTTACACACATCCCCGGGGATACATCATAAATTTCGTTTCAAAACGGACCCTTTGCTTTACGACCTGATGGAGCCTCTTCGCCCTTTTTGTGATTTGCTTCTTGTAAATATATTTAAATCACAACCTGAATTTACAATGGATATCTTTGTAAAGGAGTTTTCTAAATTATTACTCAACCTCCCGATAAAAACACAAAGAGTAATTACTAAACTTATCTACGCAATTGACCGATATATATCATCAGTGGCTCAATGTTTCTATACAGGATATATACGGGTATTAAATGTTCCCCGAATAGAAGATATTGAGTTATGAAACGGAAACAAAAGAAAATTCGAGGGAAAAAAGATAAAGAGGCAAGTGCTTACCGTATGGGTTGGTTAATTGTAATGTTTGATTTACCCACAGATACTCGCGAGGAACAAAGAAAAGCGGCACGATTTCGGACAGATTTGCTTCGCGATGGATATCTTATGCTTCAATATTCTGTGTATATTCGACCCGCTGTTACTATTGATAAAAAAGAAAGGTGTATATCGTATCTAAGAAAAATAAATCCCAAAACAGGGGATATTCGTTGCTTATTTATTACCGATACACAATGGAAGCAAATAATACTTATCTCTGATAGAGTACGCCCCTCAAAAAGAAGAATTGATAATCAACCTAAAATAGAAGAACAGTTACAATTCTGGTAATAAACATTTTGGAGAGGATCTACCGGACGTGCATGCAGAGGTCCGATATTCCTCTCTTTAGTTAAGACGCCACAAAGAAAAA
>JBMFRC010000036.1:0-13639 GCA_049968235.1 Candidatus Hydrogenedens sp. | reverse complement strand
CTCGTATATTTTTCTGTTCCTCTCCTAAATTTATTAAAAGTTTTTCATCTTCTGTTTTACTTATTTCTTTAATTTCTTCCAATGGCATTTCTTGTATTATATTCTTATTACCTTCCATTTTTTCATTTAATTTTTCGCATATAGATTCTGCTTCTATAATGGAGACTGTTCCTATGGAATAAATATCACTTGTAGATGAAGCATTTAAGGCATTCTTTTGACATATAATCCTATCCATTTGTTCCTGTAATTCGTTTAGTTTTTTAGATTGCTCATATATTTCCTGCTGTATCTGCTTCACCTTATTCTGGGCTTCATTTACAATACCACGAATTAATGTTATTTTTTCTTCTACCTGTTCATTGAATTCTTTCGCCAGTATTTTCTGTTCTGAAACAACATCCCTCAAAGTTTGAAAGACCATGGCTAATTCACTGATTTCTACCCGGCGATGTTCATGAAGTTTTCTTTTATTACGGTCATCCCATACATAGTAAAATAAGCACAACACAATAAGGAGAACACCCAACCATGTGATTATAACCAGTAATGTCATTTTAACCAACTCGTTTTTTATTTTTTATAATTATGCTTGCAAATCCAGATGAGAACCATCATCTTTTGTATCTTCATAAGTTCCTTTAATTTCTTCATCCGAAGATACCTCTTTATATTCTTCCTTTTGTGGCTTCCGCCTACGCCCTAAAAAAGGATTCTTTCTTTTAAGTTCGGTCTCAACCTGTTCACTCTTTTGTTGCATTTCTTTTACCTGTGTTTCATCAACAACCCGTTGCTGTTCCTCATTCAAAGATTGACGAACCTGTCCTAACAAAGAAGCCCTGTCCGAAATTTGTTGAATTCGTTCCGCGAGATTTACCCGCAAGATTTCAGTATTTGGGTCAATAGGCATCGGCATAAATCATACCCACGACTTTACCAATTCGCGTAATGTTTTAATAGCACTGGCATGAATCTGACAAACCCGTGATTCGGAAACTTGAAGAACTTCACCGATTTCCTTTAATGTTAACTCTTCATAATAGTATAGATGAAGAACTTTTTGCTGTTGTTCTGGCAGTTTCATAATTGCTTCTACAAGCAATTCTTGCAATTCTTTTTGACGAGCCACCTCTTCTGGAGAAGGATAGAATGCGTCAGTATTAATTTCCCTTGTCCGCCCGGCGCCATCATCCTCCGAAATAGCAAAATGGTCTAAAGAAAGCATCTGAACCGTTTGTAAATTAGCCACCGTTTCTTCTATATGCTCCGAACTTACACCTAAAGCCTCTGCAATATCATGAATTGTAGGTTCTCCCCCTTTCTGATGCCTCAACTTCTCCGAAACAGCACCTACTCTCCGAGCCATACTTCTCAAAGAACGGGGAGCCCAATCCAGAGAGCGTATCTGGTCTAAAATAGTTCCGCGTATACGGATAGATGCATAAGTATTAAACCGTGTATCCTGCTTGTAATCATACCGTTCCATCGCATCCAATAACCCTACAATTCCCCAGCCAATCAAATCGTCTAACTCTATGGAGGGAGGAACATGAATGGCAATTCTACCTGCAATGAATCGAACGATAGGCATATATTTGTATATTAATTCCTCACGTGCAGATTCGTCATTTTCTTCTTTATATCTTTGCCATAATATTTTTTCTTCGCTGATACTCACTGTAAACTCTCTATCCGTTCCTGGGGACTTACAATTTCTGTTATTCGAATACCAAATTTTTCATCTACGATAACCACATCGCCTTTGGCAATTAATTTATTATTCACATACAATTCAATGGGATTGTCAACCTCATGTCCGACATTGATTACAGAACCGGGCCCTAAACTTAACACTGTTGCTAGAGGCATTTGCACACTCCCCAATCGGGCTGTGGCTTCCACCTGAATATCCAAGATAACATCCAAATTACGGTAACCCGAATCTATTGATTTTTTACTCACGGGTTTTGCTCCTGTAGTTTGTTCTTCTTTCTTTGTTTCTGGTTTTATTACTTCATTGTTAATAAACGATTCTATTTCTTCCTGTGTCAACATAGTCTCTTCTACACCTGCTTTTTCCTCATCTATGGGAAACCATGTTTTCAGAAGATTATCTAATACTACTATCCATGGGAACGAAAAGTTTATATTACCTTCTACCGCAACGGAGCCACATATGACCGGCTCTTGAATTTGGGAATAAAACGATGCGTCAAATATTTCTTCCCCTTTCCGGATTCCTGTAAGTTCAAACTGTACTACACCTTTTTTAGCAGACTGTGCAAGAGAACTCAAGGCACCCCCTAAAAATGCATCTCCCAAATCCTTCAATGTGCTTATAACAGTCTCATTTATTTCTTCAGGAACTGTTCCTTCAACAGCCCCTACTAATGCACGGACATCATCACTGTTCATACATAACAACAATATACCCTGATTTTTTTCAACTTTTCCCCATAATACAATACTTTGCTCATTTAAGGTAGATTGAATATCCTCTATCCCAATAATTTTTGTTGCATGAATCTTATATTTATTTCCCCCTATTCCTAAAGATAACAAAACATCATCCAGACCTTTGAAAAACAAATCAATTATTTCGTTTAATCTCATCGAACATCTTCCTTTACAGATAATTTTCAGGATTTTTTTCATCCCGAATTATGGAACAGATACGCAATGCCATTTCTTCTCCTCTTCTACCAATGGTTCCTTTTAGTTTTGGTAAACCTTCAATCTCAACAACAATAGGCTCTTCAATTTTTCTATTCAACACTAAAACATCCCCCTCTTTCAAATCGACTAAATCACTCATCTCAACATTTACTCGTCCTAAAATTGTATCCAATTTAATCGGGGCATTCAATAAAAGTTTTAATAACATAATACGTGTTAACTCTGCCTCTTCAGGACTAACTCGATGGGCATAATGAGCCATTTTGGATATCTGGTCTAAAAGAGGATTCATTACCATCAAAGGAATACAAAAATTAATAGTCCCTGTGTTTTCGCCAACATGAATTTCATAACTGACGAGAATAGTCATCTCACTACCCGCAACAATTTGAACAATCAACGGGTCACTTTCTATTGATTCAACGCGAGAGTTCAATTCGATAACCTGTTCCCATGCCCTTTTGAGACAACTCAACATCATTTCTACGATACGCCCGATAATTCTCTCTTCTATTTCTGTTAATTCTCGCAATTCAGGTAATATCTTTCCTTTACCCCCTAATACACGGTCAATTATTGGGAAAATAGCAGTTGGACTTAATTCTAAAATTCCCGCTCCATCTAATGGAGACATATTAACTACGACAAGACAGGTAGGTCTGGAAATTGCAAGAATGAATTCATCATAAGTTAATTGGTCAATAGATATAAGGTCAACACGGACTATAGTCCGAAAATATGGAGGGAGCACTATTGTAAGTTCACGGGCAAAGGACTCAAAAATACTTTGTAAACCCTTTAACTGCTCTTTAGAAATACGTTCCGGTCTGCGAAAATCATAAGCACTAACTTTTTGCTCGCCCTCTTGTTCCTCTTTTTTGACTGTATCAACAGTTCCCGTTGTAACAGAACCTAATAATAAATCTATTTCTTCCTGGCTCAAAATATCTGCCATCGCTACAATCCTTTTATTTGATTATAACTAAAAACTTACCTGTTTTTGAAATAAATCACTGAGATAAAATTGATTATAAAAAATATAGCCACTATAATGTCGATTATTTTTATTATATCCATTATCCCTTATACTTTAATATTAAAGGGTAGTAATAGCATATCACCTACAAAATTAAAATAAATTATTTAAATTCCTATCTTTGAAATAGTCTTTCGAACATTCATCGTAAATTATCATTATTTTTTGTTGTATAATTTATTCTTAAATCCTTTCAAAACAACTAAAAAATCTTTTGGATTTTATTCAACGAGTGGATAGTCAAAAACAAATTTTGTGAATCTATTTCCAATAATTTTTAAATAAATATAAACTTTTTGAGGAATAAAAGACCAAATTATTTTATTATAATTGATATGTAAATTTTTGTTAAAAAATTTGATTTTATGAATTTTTTGTGCTATAATATTGAGTGAAAGTTATATAAAATTTAATGATATTTAATTTTTATAGATTTTTACACAAAAGAATTGTAAACTTTTGAAACTTTTTGGGCGTTTATAGTATAAATAAAATAGATAATTGCTCTATTAAATTTGAATATTTTCCTGTGAAGAAAGTGAGGTAAGTTTAACAAACGTTGCCCTGCTAAATCTGGCCTTCCTCCCAACCCAGACCACAGGTACAATTAACTTATTACCACACACACAGCCCTCACTACCCTGCACAGTACCCTCCCCAGCGCACGGGCTCCTATCCCCCCCTCCTATGCCTGTTCCGATAGTAATGCCCGTGCGCATCTTTTTTAAATAGGGAAAAAAAATACAACAATCAATATTAAAAAAAAGTTACAATAATTTAAAATTTCCCTTTAACAATTACTTTCCCCATTCTTTTCATGTACAGTTTCAGTTAGCATATTAATTTTTGAAACTTTTTTAAATTATTCTTTATCTAATAGATAAGTTATTTCTTATTTATCTTCTCACCTTCACTGAAAAGGATTAAACATGATAAGAGTCAAAAATTTAAATGTTAGTATTTTTGTTTATACCCTCATTTTCTTTATAACTCTTCTAACTGCTATCGCTCCCATATTTGCTGATGTAAAAACCCCTCCAGATAGAGAGACACCCTTCCCTATTACTCAAGTTCCAGCACAAATCACACTCACCCTTACAGAAACTCCATCAACTTCTATGACAATTCAGTGGAGTACATCGCCGGAAGTCAAAGAAGGCATTGTGGAATGGCACAAGAAAACAGAACAAAATAAGGAATCGACGAAAAGAACATCTGCAAAGTTCATTTCTATTATCGACCCTTCTTTAAAGAATAATCCGGAAATTTATCGTTGGTTTGTTACACTCAATTCATTAGAACCCAATACAAATTACGAATATCGTGTAGGAAATCCCAATTTAGAAATATGGAGTGATTGGTACACCTTTAAAACAGAACCTACTCAGGCAAAAACTTTTTCTTTTATTTATTTAGGTGATGCCCAAAATGGTCTGGAAGAATGGGGAAAATTGTTAAAAAAATCTATTGAAAAATGTCCGGATTGTTCCTTTATTTTAATGGCAGGCGACCTTGTAAATCGAGGGAATGAAAGGGATGATTGGGATGCCTTTTTCCATTATGCAGATAATATCTTTGCCCAATATCCTATAGTTCCGACCATTGGTAACCATGAATATAAATCAAATCCTCTTTTACCTAAGATGTATCTCGATTTCTTTGTCCTGCCCACAAACGGACCCGCAAACATCACCAGCGAATTTTGTTATTCAGTCAAATACCTAAATGCACAGTTTATAATCTTAAACGCCAACCATAATCCAGAACAGCAAGTCCCCTGGTTGGAACATCAACTTTCAGGGTCTTCGTCTCTCTGGAAATTCTTGTTATTTCATCAACCTTTCTACAGTTCCGCACCAAGAAGAGATAACAAACATTTAAGGGACGCATGGCTTCCATTAATAGACCAATATCATGTAGATATAGTATTTCAAGGGCATGACCATTCTTATTGGCGAACATATCCATTAAAAAATAACCAAAAAGTTTCTCCCACAGAGGGCACTTATTATGTAATATCCTTTTCAGGAACAAAATCCTACGAGCAACAAGAGAAAACAGAAATTATTGAAATAGCATTTGAGAAAATTCCCACTTACCAAATTATTACTATAGAAAAAGGTATAAGTAATCGGCTGATATATCGTTCTTTTGATATGGAAGGAACTCAAAGGGACGAATTCATAATAAACAAAGCCGGTGTAGGTAATAATTTTTTTATGGATAATCATCCTGCTCAAATTATAGAAGATAAATTTCTTGCATGTGTATTTTAATTTTTACCCCTCAAAGTTGTAAACTATTATACTCTTTAATCATTTCTTACCAATAGAAATCTTATAAATCTATTCAATTATTATTTTTATCTAAAGTGAGGCTTATATGCGTAGAAACATTGTTCATGAAGGTTCTCGTAATTTAAGTTATGAAATCCGAGAAATCGTTGCTATTGCGAATAAAGTAAAAGAATTGGGACAACCTATCACATGGGAAAATATTGGTGACCCTATTGAAAAAGGGGAGGAAATTGCACCGTGGATTAAGGAGATAATTCATGAAACCATTGATGATTCTCGAACCTATGGTTATTGCGATACCGCAGGTGTTCCTGAAACAAGAATGTTTCTTGCAGAAATGGTAAACCAGCGAAGTGGTAGCACAAAAATTACTCCGGATGATATTATCTTTTTTAATGGAATTGGTGATGCAGTAGCCAAAGTTTATGGTTTCTTAAAAAGAGAGGCTCGGGTTTTAGGACCTTCTCCTGCCTATAGTACACATTCATCCGCAGAAGCGGCACATTCCGGCTATAATCACCTAACTTATAAATTAGACCCCTATAATAATTGGATGCCGGATTTATATGATTTACGAAACAAAGTAAAATATAATGATTCTATTGCGGGTATTTTACTTCTATCCCCGGACAATCCTACAGGGGCTGTCTATCCTCGTAGTGTACTTGAAGAAATCTTGAAAATTGCCAGAGAATATGATTTATTTATTATTACCGATGAAATTTACAGCCATATTGTTTTTCCAGGCTATCCCAAAATTCATTTAAGTCAGTGGATTGAAGATGTTCCAGGAATTGCCATGCGAGGAATAAGTAAAGAATTCCCATGGCCGGGTGCACGTTGTGGATGGATTGAAGTTTTAAATCGTAAAAAGGACCCCAATTTTTCTGAATATATAGATAGTTTACTTGCTGCGAAACGATTAGAAGTCTGTTCAACAACATTCCCTCAAATGGTCATTCCTAAAATTATGGGTGATTCCAGATACCCTCAACATCTCCGCCAGCGGGCATCCATATTTAGCAGTAGAGCGGATGAACTAATGGACACCTTTCGCGGTTGTCCTTATATTGTTTTGAACCGACCAGGTGGGGCATTTTATGCAACAATTATGTTCAAAGAGAATGTCCTGAATAACCATCAAACACTACCCATAGAAAATGAAAAAATTAAAGCATATATCGAGAGTATAGTTGTAAACGCACCTCCTGATAAACGATTTGTTTACTATCTTATGGGTTCAACAGGCATCGTAGTCGTTCCCCTTAGTGGTTTCCAATCCCATTATCCGGGATTCCGAATAACATTATTGGAAACAGATGATACCAAACGTAACTGGATAATGAAAACCCTCCGACAAACAGTTGATACCTATGTAAACAGTTAAGATAAATAACAATTCCAAATGAATATAAAATTATAATTTCTTCCACTCACTAATATATAATATATAATGGTGTCATATATAAATAAAAAGTGGTTTTCATGCAAATATCGTTTTTACCAAAAGTCTTTACAATATTATTAGACCAGGAAGGAAAAATAGAACGGGTTCAATCCGACGAACTTGATTTCCTAGATTTAGACTTTAAAGAATTTGAAAATACTTACTTTATAGATTGGATTTTTGAACCTCAAAAGGAATCTATCAGAAAATTTCTACAACATTACAGAAATAATATTATTACATCGGATAACCATTTTAAACTCTGGCTCAATAACAGAAAAAACAAATATTTCTGGTGTCATCTAACCATCGAAAAATCTGAATTAAATCCTCAAAACGATATTCTTACTTTGTATGACTACACCCATATACTCCCTGAACCGAAAAGCCCCTTTTATCAACATCCTCTCATATACAATTTCATACAGCAAATCAAAATCCCGATAGGTATTACTAATATAGCAGGCTATTGGGTTGAAGCAAACCCTGCTTTATGCTCCCTTTTGGGCTTTACCAGAGATGAATTACTAAAACTCACATGGCAGGACTTAACCATATATGAAAATCTTGCCCAGGAATTAACTCTTTTCAATGAAGTATTAAAGCAACCGTTTTCATCCACTAATAAAATTTTTGTATTCGAGAAAATTTACATAAAAAAAGACCATTCTACTTTTAGGGCTCTTGTTCATCTAATTCCAATTCCAGAAAATAATTCGGATTCCCTTTATGGTTTCTTCGTTCATATCGAGAACTTAGATGAAAGAGAAGCAAAAGACGAGGAAAAAGAAAAAGCAATGAAGTTTCTGCGGATTGTCCTTGATTTACTACCTGTCCGTGTATTCTGGAAAGACAAAAATCTTCATTATTTAGGTTGTAATCTTGCTTTTGCAAAAGATGCTGGCAAAAATAGTCCTGAGGAAGTTATCGGGACTACAGATTTCGAACTGCCATGGAAATCTGAAGCAGAGATTTATCGTAAGGATGACCGTGAAGTGATTACTTCGGGAAAACCTAAAATATTTTATGAAGAGCCACAAACGACCCCTGATGGTAAACAACTATGGCTAAGGACAAGCAAAATACCCCTTATGGGTCCTGGGGGTGTCCCTTATGGTGTGTTAGGAATGTATGAAGATATTACCGAATTAAAATCATTGATTAATACCCTTAACGAAACTATGTCTTTGTTAAAAACTCTCATTGATTCAGCCCCCATTGGAATTATCGCAATTAATGAAGAAGGTAACATTGAATTCTGGAATAAAACCAGTGAAGAAATATTAGGATGGGACATTGATGAAGTCCTCTTCAAACCAATAGAAAACTTCGCTCCCGAATTAAATAAAAAAATTTCTCAAAGCGAAGATACACACCCCTTAATAGAAGTTGAAATCATAGAGAAAAACAAGAAAGGAAATCCATTAACTTTACGGGTCATCCACCGTTTTGTTCGTTTCTCAAATAGAATTCCCTTAATTCTTATTCTGTTTCGAGATATTTCAGAAATAAAAAAAGTTCAAGAAGAGAAAAAACAATTCCAGAAACAAATTCAACATATACAAAAATTAGAAAGTTTAGGGGTACTTTCAAGTTCAGTAGCCCACGATTTTAATAATTACCTTATGGCAATTATGGGACATGCGGAATTAGCCAGAGCGGAAATAAATAAACCATCTGCTATAGCAAATTATCTGCAGAATATAGAAGAAACCATTAAGGATGCCGGAGAATTATGCCGGCAGTTACTCACTTTTGCCGGAAAAAAGCAACAACCTTATCAACCTTGTAATTTAAATCACATTATTAAAGAAACAGAGCATTTATTAAAGGTTAGTATCTCTAAAAAAATATTATTAGATTTCCAGTTTGACCCTGAACTTCCACTTATCAACGGAGAAATAGGGCAACTCCGTTCTGTGCTTGTAAATCTTGTTATCAACGCCTCTGATGCCATAGGCAATCGAAGTGGTGTTATTCGTATAAAAACAGGGGTAGTAGATTTTACAGAGAGTTATATACGGACAACATGGTTTCAGGAAGGAATAGAGAAGAAAAAATATATTTACATGGAAGTGTCTGACAATGGCTGTGGTATGCCCCCTGAAACGATGTCAAAAATATTTGACCCGTTTTTCACTACAAAAGATACCGGTAGAGGTTTGGGATTAGCCACTATCATGGGCATTATCCGGGCACATAGTGGGACAATAAAAGTTTACAGTGAAGTAGGAAAAGGAACCACATTTAAATTATTCTTCCCCGCAATCCATGGAATAGAAGAACAGCCCCGTGAAATCAACAATTTATCCTCATGGAAAGGAAAGGGGCTCATTCTTTTTGCGGATGATGAACCTGTTGTCCTTCAGGTTACCACAAAGATGCTTGAAAAACTCGGGTTTACAGTAATTACAGCCAAGGATGGTCGGGAGGCTCTTCAACTCTTTAACGAACATAAAAATAAATTTTCTGCTATTATTTTAGATATAACAATGCCTCATTTAGATGGGACAGATGTTGCACGAATCATTCGTTCCGAATTTCCCAATCTCCCTATTTTCCTCAGCACAGGATTTTTACAACATACCTTCAGCGAAAATGACATAGACTTTCCTATTCAAGGTTTCTTAACAAAACCCTATAATATTAATACACTAATTAAAAATTTAAAAAACTATTTATAATAATCCATCCTTATTTAGACACTACCTGAAAAATCGAGTATTTTCAATTTCTCCCATGAATCTTTTATATTCCGCGAGACAAAATTTAACCAGTGGGGAACTCTGTCAAGAATCCAACTATCTGAAGAGATAGCAATACCACATCTTTTCACAATTTCAGAATCCGGATTCTTAACGACTTCTACTCTCCAGTTCCATTCTCGTTCTTTAGAAATCATTTCAATCAATTGAGCTAACCTTTTACTATTAGATATAGGTTTGTCCATAAACCAGATTACCTCCGAAGGTTCAAGATTAGATAAGTGTTCACCTATCCAATAAATTGCAGGAACAGTCTCTTCAACTTTATGATAGGTACCATGCAAACTGGCTATATCACGAATACAACCATCTCTCCCACAAATTAATACACCGCAAGATAATAGACTTTCCACAGTAATTAAAATATTGTATCCATCAATGAAAAATTGCTCTCCTTTTTTTATATACTCACCAACCTCATTCTTTTTGCGAATTTCCAAAGAGGTATCTGAACATACTGCCCTTTGAATTACAAGTCTTTGTCGGCTTTTTAATTGATAATGGTCACCGACCATTTTCAACGCTATTTTTTCTGAATAACCTCGTGTATAAAGATACGAAAGGTCTTCAACTGCTTTTCTTAACAGTACCATCTGTTCTGTGGTAAACAGTTTTTCATCTTCCGGGTTCTTTCCCCGATGTCGTTGACGGCTCATTTTTAAACTTGCAATATTTATTAATTCTCTGATGGTTTAGAAATATCGTTTACGTCTAATGGGTCCTCATCATCCTTAGCAAGCCAGAATTCTCTCCATTCCTGTTTCCATTCGTTTTCGGTTTCTTTCAAATAGGCAATAATCCCCCAATATACCTCTTCGTAACTAAATTGTAAAGGTTCTCCAAATGTTTCCTTCCATGTATTTCGTCGAACAATACCGTAAAAGGTAGATAATTTTTGTAAATGTTTTTCTACTGCTCTATAAGGACTATAAACACCAGAAATTTTTAAAAATGCCGAAGGTGTCATAGAGCCGATATACTGTAGCCAGAAATCTTTAGGTTCCCACTTTATCGGATTTCTTCTTTTTTGTTCATTCATCTCCATAATCTATCTCCATCGGTTCATAAATAATAGACAAGTGTTCATCGGAATCTTTTTACAACCCGTTCAATTTCTCTCTGTGTTTCCTTCTTTTTTATATCTTCTCGTTTATCTATAACCTTCTTACCACGACCCAATCCTATTTCCACTTTTACCAGACCATTCTTAAAATAAACCCGTAACGGAATTAAAGTTAAACCCTTTTCTTCAATCCTTTTTCCCAATCGGATTATCTCGCGTTTATGAAGTAATAATTTTCTTTCACGATGGGGGTCATGATTCAAGATATTCCCCTGCTCATAAGGACGAATATATGCATTCACAAGGAATAGTTCTCCTCCCTCATAATCCACATAGGCATCCTGTATGGACATACTACCTGAAGTTCGCAGTGACTTTACCTCTGTCCCTTTTAATGAAATCCCTGCTTCATATCGCTCAAATATTTCATAATCAAAATGAGCACGGCGATTTTGAACAATTAATTTTTCTCCACTATGCCGTAGCATAACTTGAACCTTTAATTTAAATTATCTTCTTGTAATATTCTATTTATCGCTCTTCATACGGGGTCCCCAGGAAGGTCCCTGAGATTCTATCTTTAAATTAGGGACACGTCGTTCTTCTCCCGTTTTTACATTTACAGTCCATAATTCCCATCGTCCATTTCTCGTAGAACAAAACATCACATGTCGAGAATCGGGCGACCATGTAGGAGATTCATTATTACCATAAGAGTTTGTTAATCTTCGCGAATTAGAGCCGTCTGCGTCCATTACATAGATTTCAAAACCTTCTCCCCTTTGTTCAACAACATAGGCAATCATTTTCCCATCTGGGGACCATGCCGGGTCATACGAATTTCCCCCTTGATATGAAACACGACGAGCATCGTTACCATCAATACTCATAATATAAACTTGTGGATTGCCCCCCCGGTCACTTACAAATGCTATTCTTGAACCATCTGGAGATATACATGGAGATGTATCTGCGTCTTTATTCCTTGTGATACGAACAGGATTGCTTCCGTCCATATTACGGATATAGATTTCCATATTAGCATCTTTACTTAAAGTCATCGCCAACCGATTTCCATCAGGAAACCATGCGGGAGCGGAATTTAATCCCACTTCTTTTGATAATGGTGTTACCTTACCTGTTAAACGGTCAAAAACATATAAAAAGGAATAACGGTCCTTATAGGACAGGTATGCTATCTTCATCCCATCAGGAGAAACTTTGGGTTTTATTGAAATAGAGCCATGTTCGGTAATTTGTTTCACATTCGCACCATCATAATCTGCAATAAATAACTCTTTATTCTTCCCCACAATACCTGTAAAACAAATCTGACTTGTTCCTACTCCAGGAATTCCATCAATAAAAGCGATTACTTCCTCAGAGAATCTATGTGAGGCTAAACGAGAATTCGAAATATCTACACGCACTTCTTTCCCAACCACTTGATTACTCGAAAGAAGGTCCAACAATCGGAACTGACAAACATATTTCCCATCTTCTTTCTTTATTAGCCCATATAATAAAAACTCTGCCTTTGTAGCACGCCATGCTTCAAAGTTAATACTCGCTACATCTTTATCCAGAGCAATAAATCCAATAGGATAGCGTTCACGTGGTAATAAAATAAATAGTCCTGAAAATTCCAAATCATAAGCCATTACTTCGGTTAACTCTACAGCAACACCACTCAAATCAGGAGTATCCGGGCAAAAAGGAGGGATTGCAATTAAAATTCTTCTATCTATTCCCCTTACAGATTGAAGACGAATTGCGTCCTGTGCCACTGCATCAATTAATATTCCAAGTAATAAAAAAGATAATAACATTATGGCAAAAACTTGCTTCTTTTCCATTTATAACTCCTTTAAATTAATATAATAAAAACTCTTATTTTAGAAGTATTATATCGAAAAATAAACACTGTTTACATGTAAGATTTATATCCCGCAACCTCTTACTTATTCCAGAGAAAAGGCATAAACAACAAGTTGTTCATCTTTATTGAAGCCATCCGGGAAACGAGGAAAAGGAGCTGCAAGTAATATTGCCCTTATCCCCGACTCCCCCAATTCGGGGTCACTGGCTTCTTTTGTAACTACTGGCTGTTCAATCAGTTCCCCATTCCTATTTACCCAGAAGGAAACTTCGGCAACATTATTTTCCTTATCAATCTTTACGCCACTTGGAATGTCCCAAGCGGATTCTATTTTTCTCTGCACCTGTTTTGCCCACCATTCCAATTCTGGAGGTAAGGGGTTTGCTACCTGTGCTTTAGGGGCAGAAGATACTGATATAGGTTCGGGCTTAGGTGGTTGTTCTTTTTCGGGTTCAGGTTTTTCTTTTGTTTTTTCT
>JBMFRC010000035.1:0-16202 GCA_049968235.1 Candidatus Hydrogenedens sp. | reverse complement strand
GATTGACCGTAGAAAGCCCCGTAAGGATATACATGCATTACCGTCGGCACATCATGCTCCGAAATCGAATGTGGTAAATCCGGAACAGGTTATACCTTTAGATGATGAGGATTTAAAGGGATTTTAAGATTGATTTAATTATGTGCCCTATTCGTGGCTGTGTATTATAGCCACGAATAGGGTTAAATGTGTATTATTCGTGCTAAAATATTTAATGTAATTTTAGCAAAATAATACGATGGAGATTTGATGTATGGTGGAAATAGAAATTCAGAAGACAATAGAGAAATTAAGTGAATTGGCGGTATTTGTAAGTCCTGGAGATTTACAGGAATTGGCACAAATGCATACCTGTCTTATCGAGATACGGGAATGGGCAAATTCGCAGGGTTTTCTTAGAACGGCTATAGTTGCGGATAATAGTGCGGATTGGATAGAAAAGATTGTTTTACAGGAAATGTCCAACCCTGATGAAGCCTTGAAAACTTTATCTCAAGTCATCAGTTCCATACAGCAGTTAATTGTAGCCGGAGTCAGTGAATCTGAAGTAATTTATCCGAATGAATTGCAACAAAAGAGAATAGAGAATATCATAGTTCAAGGTTCGGGGCAGGTATTTGAGTTGCCAGAAAATGTTGACCCAGAAATATTCCAACAGTTTATTCAATCTCAGGATTCTAATCTGGAAGAAATGGAAGCGTTGTTATTGAGTTATAAAGAAGATGGGGATAAACAGGAAGTAATTGCAGAATTGAAGAGGAAGATTCATACATTAAAAGGAGAAACGGGGATTTTAGGGTTAAATGATATTCAGGACTTATGTCATTTAGCAGAAGACCGAATTGAACAGGGGGTAACTCAAGAATTGGTCGATGATTTGTTTACATTAAAAGACTGGTTGAAAAAGAAATTTGATGCTATTGCCGGGAAGGGACCTATGCCTCTGTTTCCTAATGAATTAAGGAAGAAATTGGCAAAGGAGAGTAGAAAAGATGCGGGAGAAAAAACAGAACAACAAGTAGCAGAGACGAAGAAATTCGAACCAAAAGTTTTAGAAGGTGACCTTGATTTAGTGAAAGATTTTATTCAAGAAGCAACAGAACATTTAGATAACTGTGATGTCCACTTGCTTACTCTGGAAACAGACCCGGAAGATAAGGATGCAATAAATGCGGTGTTTCGAGCCTTTCATACAATTAAAGGAGTGTCAGGTTTTTTAGGATTAGACGAGATTAAACAGATATCGCACGAAGCGGAAAATTTATTAGACCGTGCAAGAAAAAAAGAAATGTTACTTGTGGGTAATGCTATTGATGTTGTCTTTGAAGCGGTAGATACATTGAAGGAGTGTGTAAATGCTGTTCGAAAAGCGTTGACCACAGGGGAACCTGTAATTCCGCAAGAAAACTCGGGAGAATTGATTGAGAATATTCATCGGGTTTTGCAAGGTAAAAAGGTAACGACAATATTTCGTGAAAAACCGGGGAAAAATATATCCCGATTGGGCGAGATAATGGTAGGTTCTGAATCTATATCTGAAGATAGTGTAAAGCGAGCCCTAATATTACAGAAAAGTCCAACAGAACCTGTAGCAGTGGGAGAAATATTAGTTAAATATAATGTTATATCTTCAAAGCAATTAGAAAAGGTATTGGAATTACAAAAAACTGAATTCCCGAACAAACTTATAGGAGAAATTGTAGTAGAATTGGGTTTTGCTACGGAGGAGGAAATTCAAAATGCAATAGAAAAACAGAAGCAATCCCAGGAACCTCCGAAATTGGGAGAATTGCTGGTTCAGACTGGAGAAGCTAATGCGAAAGAAGTCGTTCAGGCACTTCGCACACAACGGGCACAATCATTAGCACCTCAAGCAAGTGTAGCGGAAGCAATAAAAGTAGATGCCAATCGATTAGACCAACTTGTGGATATGATTGGTGAGTTAGTTATTGCTGAATCTATGGTTGCAAGAGAGGTAGAAATAAATGGGGATTTGTATACGGATTTGTCGAGATATATGGGGCAATTGGATAAGATAACAAGAGAATTACAACTTATGGCGATGTCTCTTCGGATGATACCGATAAAAAGCACATTTCAAAAAATGGCACGGCTGGTTCGCGATTTATCCAAAAAAACGGGGAAGTTGATTGAATTTCATACCAGTGGAGAAGATACGGAATTAGATAAGACTGTGGTTGATAAAATAGGAGACCCGCTTGTTCATATGGTTCGCAATTCGGTGGACCACGGAATTGAAAGTAATCCGGAGGAACGAATTAAACATGGAAAACCGCCTATAGGGAATATATATCTCAGGGCATATCATGCTGGCGGAAATATACATATACAAGTTGAAGATGATGGAGCAGGGCTTAATCGAGAAGCCATTATAAAAAAGGCAATAGAACGAGGGCTAATTCGTTCTGAGGAAGGTCTATCAGATCGTGAAGTATGGAATCTTATATTTGAACCGGGCTTTTCTACAGCAAAGGTTGTAACAGAGGTATCCGGTCGCGGTGTAGGTATGGATGTGGTAAAGAAGAATATAGAGGCTTTAAGAGGGCATGTGGAAATTCAATCTACACCGGGAAAAGGGACTGTGTTTACAATACGATTACCCTTAACATTGGCAATTATTGATGGAATGGTTGTTCGCGTGGGAATGGAAAGATATATTATCCCGACATTGTCTATTATAATATCATTAAGACCGACAAAAAAAGAGATAAATACTGTAGTTGGAAAAGGCGAAGTTTTATCGTTCCATGGAAAACTAATAAATTTATACAGATTAAATAAATTATTTAATATTCCCAATGCTGTTGAAGAATATACGGAAGGAACTATTGTGGTCGTAGAAACGGGCAATTCTCAGGTGGGTTTGTTAGTAGATGAGATATTGGGTCAACAGCAAATTGTAATTAAATCTTTGGGAGAAGCCTTAAAGGGTGTACCGGGAATTGCAGGGGGAGCTATTATGCCGGATGGTAAAGTAGGTCTAATTTTAGATATTGCAGGAATACTAAAATTAGCAGAAGAATCCACTACTTTTGTATAGGTATATAAATTGTGTAAAATAAATAGAATGTAACAAAAGGAACATAGCCATGACAGAACAAGAAAAAACCACAAGCAAGCACGAGTTAAAATCATTAGCAGGCAAGTATCTCACATTTAAGTTGTCTCATGAAACCTATGGAATAGAGATACTGAAGGTACAGGAAATAATTGGACTGATGAGTATTACCTCTATCCCGAGAACACCTAATTTTGTTCGTGGTGTAATTAATCTAAGAGGTAAAGTAATTCCTGTTATTGAACTTCGTAAGAAATTTGATATGGAAACCGTAGAAGATACGGACCATACCTGTATAATTGTTGTTCAAGTTATGGGAAATGTTGGTCCTATAACTATGGGTATAATCGTAGATGAAGTTTCAGAGGTTGTAGATATAGCAGAGAATCAAATAGAACCTGCTCCTTCTTTTGGAGCAAGTATTGATACTGCATTTATTATGGCGATGGGAAAATTAGGCGAAGCGGTGGTTATACTTTTGGATATAGATAAAGTATTAACCGCCAATGAAATACAAAGTTTGAGTTCTCTTTGAAATTAAATAGAAATAAATAAAAAGGTACAGGAGTATTATGAAGGCTGAACATATCAATCCGTTTATAGAAAGTGTATATGATTTATTTACAACAATGTTAAATGCAAAAGCGGAACGAAAAAATGTAGGAATAGCAAAATCAGCCAATCCGCGAGACATAATGGCGTTAATTGGGATTAGTGGAAGGGTACGTGGAATGGTTGCCCTTGCTTTTCCTGTTTCTACTGCTCTTGCTATGGTAAATAAATTGCTAAATGCAGATATAAAGATTATGGATGATACCGTATCTGATGCTATTGCTGAGATGGTGAATATCGTTGCAGGAGGAGCAAAAGCGAGATTAAATACAGGTGATGAGAAGCCTTTGGATTTAAGTTTACCCACAGTAGTTCGTGGTGGAGACTTTTCAGTAGATTATCCTACAAATTCTGTATGGATAGAAATAAACTTTGATAGTGAATTAGGTCCGTTTACGCTACGGGTCACATTTGAACCAGAAAAATAGGAAAGAGGTGTAAATAATGAGGGCATTGGTTGTTGATGATTCTGCAGTAATGAGAAAAGTATTGATTGGAGCATTAGGTAGAGCAAATATAAACGAGGTTGACCAGGCGGCGGATGGAGCAGAAGCAGTACAGGCTGTTCAACAAAACGACTATGATATTATTTTAATGGATTGGAATATGCCCAATATGTTGGGAATTGATGCATTAAAAGCAATCCGTGAAATGGGTAAAACAATGCCGATTATTATGGTTACAACCGAAGCGGAAAAAAGCAGAGTATTAGAAGCATTAAAAGCAGGTGCAACGAATTATGTAATTAAACCTTTTGAACCTAACACTATCGTTGGGAAAATTCAAGAAGTGTTAAACAAAAGTAAAGGTCAATAGTAAAACGAGAAAATAAATGTCAAAAGAATTGACATCGTATCAGCAGGTATTTATTGAACCGGGGTATATCTATCTTCCCACTGTTCCCACAAATTTGTATGCTGTTCTGGGGTCATGTGTATCTGTTTGTCTATGGGATAAAAAATTAAAGATAGGGGGAATGAACCATTTTCTTTATCCCAGTGTATCATCAAAAGATAAAGCCACTTCCCAATATGGTAATGTGGCAACACTTCAACTAATACAAATGATGGAAAAGGCAGGCGCCAGAACAAATTCCATTTTTGCCCAAATCGTAGGAGGTGCAGTTCCTCCTTTTAATAGTAAAAGCAAAGATATTGGTAAAGATAATGTGGAAGTTGCCCGGAAAATATTGAAAAGTAAAGGTATAAAGATTGTATCAGAAGATGTTGGAGGAAATATGGGCAGAAAAATCGTTTTTAATAGTTATACAGGTCATATTATTGTCTTAAAAGTTTATCAAATACGAAAAGAAGATTGGATTTTAGAATTACCTGAAGAATAGAGAGCGTATATGGATAATAATTTATTCAACAGATTTCGACAATTGATATATGAAACTAGTGGTATTCATCTAAGTGACCAGAAAAAAGCACTTGTAGTTGGGAGGCTTTCAAAAAGGATTCGCACTTTAGGAATTAATGATTTTAAGGATTATTACGAGTATGTAATAAACGATAAATCAGGACAGGAAATTATAAAACTGATTGATTATATATCAACGAATGTGACACATTTTTTCCGGGAAAGCGACCATTTTGAATTTTTAAAAGAGAAGTTAATGGAATGGAAGGAAGAAGGGCAAACAAAATTTAGAATATGGTCATCTGCTTGTTCCACAGGTGAGGAACCTTATACTATTGCCATTACTGCTATGGAAGCCCTTAATAGTTCCTTTGTAGATTTAAAAATTCTTGCCACGGACATATCGACGCGAGTATTAGAGCAATCTAAAAAGGGGGAATACTATTCGCATAAAGTAGAGAATATTCCGGGATATTTACTACAGAAGTATTTTGAAAAAAAGAAAGTTGGGAATGACTGGGTATACGTGGTGTCAGATAGGATTAAAAAATTAATTACGTTTTCGAGGTTAAATTTAATAGAAACTCCCTATCCTATGAAGGGACCCTTTGATATAATATTTTGCAGGAATGTGATGATATACTTCGATGAAAAAGTTAGAAATATGCTGGTCAATGAAATATACCGTCTTCTTAAACCCAAAGGATATTTATTCGTTGGACATTCCGAAAGTATTACCTCGATACAAACGGGTTTCCGAATAGTAAAACCTTCCATTTACTATAAACCATAGATTAGAAAATATTAAAGGTGTTATAAGGTGTTAATTACTGTAAATATATCGGATATGAAAGTTTCAAGTAATCCGGAGGATGTGTTAGTTACATATTCTTTGGGTTCATGTGTAGGTGTTGTTTTATATGACCCACTCCAGAAGATAGGTGGACTTATTCACTGCATGTTACCTTTATCGAAGGTTGACCCTGAACGAGCCAGAGAAGCCCCATACATGTTTGTAGATACAGGTTTGCCACTAATGATGCAAACACTAATTAATATGGGTGCAGATAAAAAAAGAATGATAGCTAAAGTTGCTGGTGGTGCTGTTCTGTTAGATGATAACGAAATGTTCCGAATCGGGGAAAGAAATCACATTGTAGTGAGAAAACTCCTCTGGAAAAATAATATACTAATTTCATCAGAAGATATTGGTGGAACATTAGCGAGAACGATGTATTTATATATTAATGATGGTAAAACAACAATTAAAAGTGCCGGGAAAGAATATGAATTGTAATAGGAAAAAATAGAATGACTATACGAGAGAAAATTATAGAAAAAATTAAAGAAGTACCTGCTTTCCCTGCAAATACTGCTCGTATTTTAAGCAAGATAAACAATAAAGAATCCCCAATATTAGATATATCTAAAGAATTGGAAATGGACCCGACATTAACTGCAAATATATTAAAGTTAGCCAATTCAGCATATTTTGCGGGTCCTAAAAAAATAAGTACTGTCCGTGAGGCAGTTGTATTATTAGGGATAAACAGAATTCAGCAGATGATTATTGCATCGACAATTTTCCCGACGGTTGTAAAACCACTTCGAGGATATGACTTACCTGCAGGAGAACTAATAAAACATTTAATAGGAACTGCAATAGCCAGTGAATTACTGGGAAAAGAATTAAAAATAGATATTCCTCCTTATACTTTTACGGTAGGATTACTCCATGATATTGGTAAAATAGTGTTGGGAACCTTTGTAGAAATAGATGCGGAACCTATAGTAAAAAAGGCATACGATGAGAAACTATCTTTTGAAAAAGCAGAGAAAGAAATTTTAGGTATTGACCACTCGGAGGTAGGCGCTTTATTAATGCAGGAGTGGCATTTCCCCAATAACTTAGTTCAACCTGTCTTATATCACCATGAGCCGGATAATGCTCCGGAAGAATATCGTCTGGTTGCTGATTTTATCCATATTGCAAGTAATTTATGTCTGGAATGTGGCATTGGTTCTGGAATAGACGGTTTAAATTATTCAAATAATATCCATTCTATAGAACGATTGAAAATAGATATGCAAATTGTGGAAGTTGTTCTATCTAAATTAATTGGGGAGATAGAAGCATTTCTGGACAATTTAAAATCAGGAGAAATTACATGAGTATCAATATTTTGATTGTTGATGATTCAACAACAGTGCGAGCCGTGATGGAAAAGACCTTGCGATTGTCTGGTGTGGAAATAGGAAATATTCTCCATGCAAGTAATGGGAAGGAAGCATTGGATATACTGCGAAGTAATTGGGTTGACCTTGTTTTAACGGATATTAACATGCCCGTTATGAATGGAGTTGAGTTGATAAATGAGATGAATCAGGATGAACTTTTAAAGACCATTCCTATCGCCATTGTATCCACAGAAGGAAGTCAAACACGTGTTGAAGAATTGAAATCGAAAGGAGTTAAAGCGTACCTTAGAAAACCGTTCACACCGGAATCGTTAAAAAATTTGGTTATAGAACTTTTGGGAGTATCTGGAAATGAATGAAATGGACAAAGAATTAATTAAAAAGGTATTAACTGATGTGGCAAAAGAGTTTGCTTTTATGTTTGCAGATGATTGGTCTGAGCAACAGGATGCAATGCCACCCTATATCAAGGCTGAAATGTCTTTTTCCGGTCCGTATAAAGGCAATGCCATCATTGTAACTCCGGAGGAATTGTGCAGAGAAATGATGAGTAATGTTTTAGGTATTGATGAAGAAGAAACGGATATAGAAGTAGAACCTAAAGATGCTCTTTGTGAGTTTTTAAATATTTTTTGTGGAAATTTTTTAACTTCATTAGCCGGGACAGAACCTGTATTTGAACTTCAGCCTCCTTCAGCAGAGGAAATTAATGAAGAACAATGGGAAAAGATAAGACAAGATGCAGATTTTGTTGAACTAAGTCTGGATGATTACCCTGTATATATATCAGTGGAATGTAAAAATGAATAAAAGGATATTGAATCACAATGGGTGATAGAAATATATCAGGAATAGATATTCCGGGTGTAACAAGACCTATAAGGGTCCTCATAGTAGATGATTCTGCAATGGTGCGAAGTATTCTCCAAAAAGAGTTATCCAAAGACCCGAATATTGAAGTAATTGGAACTGCTCCTGACCCCTATGTAGCCCGTGATAAGATTGTTCAGTTAAAGCCTGATGTTATTACATTAGATATAGAAATGCCAAGGATGGATGGCATAACCTTCTTGAAAAAGTTAATGCAGTATTATCCTTTGCCTGTTATCATTGTTTCCTCTCTTACTCCCAAGGGAGGCGAACTGGCAATGGAAGCACTTGAAGCAGGAGCCGTTGAAGTATTATGTAAACCTGGTGCAGCATATACGGTAGGGGATATGTCTGTAGAATTGATAGATAAGATTAAAGCATCGGCACGGGTGCGTATACAGAAAAAAGAGATAAACAAAATATCTACAACATCTACATACCCAAAATTGTCCTTAACAAAAACAACGAATAAAGTTATCGTAATAGGTGCATCCACAGGAGGGACTGAAGCATTAGCAAAAGTATTGAGGGTACTTCCTCCGAATTCGCCAGGAATTGCAATTGTCCAACACATGCCAGAACATTTTACTCGTTCTTTTGCTGACCGGTTAAACGATTTGTGTGATATTGAGGTTAAGGAAGCGAGTAATGGAGATTCCGTAATTCCGGGACGGGCTTTAATTGCACCGGGAAATTATCACATGCTCTTAAAAAGGTCGGGGGCTAATTATTACGTAGAGGTAAAATCAGGTCCATTAGTATCCCGACATCGCCCTTCTGTAGATGTCTTATTCAAATCAGCAAGTCAATATGGTGGCAAAAATGTAGTTGGAGTGATTATGACAGGCATGGGAAAGGATGGAGCAGAAGGGATGAAACTTTTGCATGAACAGGGTGCAAAAACTATTGCTCAGGATGAATCTACATGTATTGTATTTGGTATGCCGAAAGAGGCTATCGCATTAAATGCAGTCGATTATGTTGTTCCTTTAGATAAAATACCACAAAAAATTCTTGAACTTGCATCGGAATAAATACCTTTATTAAAATATTCATAAACAACTTATGGAAAGGAGGTGAAAATTAAGGAACCTGACTGATGTATAGGGAAGCACGGTGAAAGTCCGTCGCAGACGCGCTGCTGTAACCGGGTACGAAAGTCACAAAAAGCCACTGTAATAACGGGAAGGCGTGATAAGTAGGATGAACCGGAAGCCAGAAGACCTGCATTGGTCAGGAAATGTGACTGTAACAACTCGCGGAAAGGTTGTTGCAGGATGGCATTTCTCCTTCTGTGAAAGCCTTACCTGCCTACTTTTCCTCCCTTTTTAACAAATGAACGAAAAAAAAGAATTAAATTTAAACTCAGAAGGAGGAAAATTATGTTTCTCTATAATTATGCTAAATCTGTTTTTGTTCTTAGTTCCCTTTTATTAGTTTTAAGTGCTATGGCTGAAACAGTAATTCCTTTGCCTAATATTCCACAACCTGCATCCGGTTCATATTTTGTTACTTCTGCTCCTCTCAGTGATGGCACTTTTTTAATCTGGAATGGGAATCAGGTCTATAAACAGATTGCTCCCAAAAATGACAATTATTTCTTGATTGCAGAAGGCTATCAAGGAGACCCTGCTTTTGTTGCAATTAGTCCGGATGAAAAAAAAGCAATATTAGGACAGGGATATTTAGGAGATATATATCTCCTTGATTTAACAAATCCACAGAACTTTACACCATTGTCTATTATTGCAAATATCAGTCATTATTATGGTATTTATTTAACATCAGACCTGTTACTACTCGATGTCACAAAATCTGATTTTTCAGGAAGTGAAATCCATATTTTACCACTAAATGAAAAAAATGAAAATATTTCCCATTTTGTTTTAATGAAACCTAAATCACTCAACAAAGATATGGTTATAGATAAGCCACCCTTTGCCTATTCTGCTACGTTAGCAAAAGATGATACTTGGGTTTATATAATGGATGGTAATGCTCGTGAAATACGTAAATTTTCAATATCCTCTTTAGTCAACGCATATAATACTCACACTACACTTGATTGGAATATAGATGGAATACCGGTTGGGACATCCGGGGTTTATTTCACAGGTGGAGTATCTGGAATAAGCAATGATAATCTCCTGATTGTTGCTGGTTCAGAAGGCTTTATGCTTCCGGGCGGAATACAAGAAATAAATCCATCCACAGGTGAAATCGTTCGTGTTTGGGACCCCGCAAATAATCAGGGATATTATTCTGCTTTTTATAATCCATATTCAGATACAATATTGGCAATAGTAAATAACAGGGGATACCTCATCTTAAGAACAGAACAGGAAGAGTGTCCAGATTGTAATTCCGTTAGAAAATCTATTTATCGTTCTGGTGAGGATGTCTGTCTTGATATTTTTGGTGAAATAGTTCCCGAAGGAACACAATTTACATGGAGTAAAATAAATGGTGATATAAGCACAAATCCCAGAATTTCAGGAATACATTGTAAAAAGTTATTAATTTATAATGCACAACCTGAAGATACAGGGACATATATATGTAGTTACGGAAATGAAAAAGCCATCTATACTGTTCATATTATCGTTACAGAAAATAGATTGCCTTTATATAAACCTATATTTCTTATAATAATGATTCTTTCATTGTCGCTATTAGCCTTTTATAGACTGAAGAGGAGTGTATCAATATTGTAGTTATTTTCAAGAATTGATAATAAAAATATCGAAGAGAGGACATAATGTTGTTCTCTCTTCTTTTTTACAAACAAGTTGTCATCTGTAAATGTTTATAAATAATTTGATAAAATCTATATACCTCATTATGTAACCCTTTAATATCAAATGGAGAAATCATTGTGAAAAGTTATGAAATTCGTGAGAGTTTTTTAGATTTTTTCAGAAACAGAGGTCATGTTATCGAAAAAAGTGATACATTAATTCCCAAAAATGACCCAACACTGCTCTTTACCAGTGCAGGAATGGTTCAATTTAAACCTTATTATACAGGGGAAGTTCCTGTTCCATATCGGAGGGCTTCAACAGTTCAGAAATGCTTAAGAGCAGGAGGGAAAGCCAATGATTTAGAGGAAGTAGGGAAGACATCCCGTCATTTAACCTTTTTTGAAATGCTCGGGAATTTTTCTTTTGGTGATTACTTTAAAAGAGAGGCTATACAATGGGCATGGGAATATTCAACACAAGTTATGAAAATAAAACCGGAACAAATATGGGTATCGGTCTATGAAGAAGATGATGAGGCTTTTGATATATGGAATAAAGAGATTGGAGTACCTGAAAAAAGAATAGTTCGTTTGGGAGCAAAGGACAATTTTTGGGGACCTGCGGGGGATTCAGGTGCCTGTGGACCTTGTTCTGAACTTCTTTTTGATAAAGGTGAGGACATTGACCCTAATGCTACGCCTGAAAATGACCCCCATGAGCGTTTTTTAGAATTCTGGAATCTGGTTTTTCCCCAATATGACCAGCAGGTGGATGGAACACGGTTACCGTTAAAAAATCGGGGAATTGATACAGGAATGGGATTAGAAAGAATGTGCTTATTACTACAAAATAAGACAACTGTTTTTGATACCGATGTTTTGTTTCCAATCATAGAAATTACTCAGGAAATTGCTACATGTTCTTATCAAGAAAATCCTATTCCTTTCCGCGTTATAGCAGACCATATTCGAGCATTATCCTTCATGACTGCTGACGGGATTTTACCCGCAAATGAGGGAAGGGGATATGTTTGGAGAAGAATATTAAGACGGGCTTCACGATTTGGTAGAGAAATTGGACTGGTTAAACCATTTTTACATCAAATTTCAAAAGTCGTAATACAAAATATGGGTAAATATTATCCGGAATTGTTAGAAACACAGACACAAATTGAAAAAATTATAAATCTTGAAGAAGAGCGGTTCGGTAGTACTTTATCTCGTGGTATGGATATATTGAAAGAACTTTTTGAAGATATGATTAGTAAAGGGGAAAAACTTATACCGGGAGATATTCTTTTTAAACTACATGACACATACGGTTTTCCTCTTGATATAGTGAAGGATATGGCTGAAGAGAAAGGTTTTGAATTAGATGAAGATGGATACATAAAAGCGAAAGAGAAACAAAGAGAATTTAACCGGAAAACATGGGTAGGAAGTGGTCAACAGGAAATATCCCCTGTGTATCACCAGATTTTAGCCCAATACGGTGAAACAGAATTTATAGGTTATGAACAAAATACAGCGGTTTGTAAAATTATAGCCATTGTAAAGGAAAGTAATATTATAGAAGAATTAAAAGAAGGAGAAGAAGGATGGATTATTCTAAATAAAACTCCTTTTTATGCTGAAAGTGGTGGTCAGGTAGGTGATATAGGTATTCTGTCAGGATTGGATGGGAAAACACTTGCGGAAGTAACAGATACAAAAAAAATATTAGATAAACTGTTTGTCCACTATGTGAAAGTAGTTAATGGACAGTTTAAAACAGGTGAAGATATCAATGCCATCATTGACTATAAAAGAAGGCTCACTATTCAAAACCACCATACCGCAACTCATTTACTTCAATCCGCACTTCGCGATATTTTAGGTGAACATGTTCATCAATGTGGTTCTCTGGTTTCTGAAGAAAGATTGCGTTTCGATTTTACCCATTTTGAGGCAGTAGGTTATGACCGTATTTTGGATATTGAAAAATGGGTTAATGAAAAAATTAGAGAAGATTACAATGTTGAGATTTTATATCTTCCCATAGATGAAGCCAGAAAATTAGGGGCTATGGCTTTATTTGGGGAAAAATATGGAGACATAGTGCGAGTAGTTAAAATTGACGGTATTAGTACCGAATTTTGTGGAGGATGTCATGTTTCTCAAACTGGCGTTATAGGTGGTTTTAAGATTCTGTCAGAATCCTCCGTATCCGCTGGGGTTCGTAGAATTGAAGCTATATGCGGGGAACCTTTTATCAATTGGATACAGAAAACAGAACGAATGATAAAAGAAATTTCGGAAACTATAAATTCATCTCCGGAAGGATTACAAGAACGAATATTACAAATAATTGAAGAAAATAGAAAACTCTATAAAGAATTAGAAAAATGGAAACGACAGGCATTGTTAGGTGAAGGGAAAGATTTGTCGAAAAATGTGAAATCCATTGATGGTGTTAATTTTATAACATTAGTATTGGAAAATGAAGATATTAATCAGGCACGAACACTTGTAGACCATTTGAAAGATAAGATTAAATCTGGAATTGTAGTTGTAGGGATAAAATATGAAGATAAGGCCACTTTCTGTGTAGGAGTTACAAAGGATTTAATTGATAAGTTTAGTTCTTCTGATATAGTTAACCAGTTAGCACAAATTGTAGGAGGAAAAGGAGGCGGAAGGAAAGATTTTGCTCAGGCGGGAGGAAAAGATATTGAGAAATTTAATGAGGCATTGGAAAATGTACCACGTATTATTAAGATGTTTAATAAAGCAAATAAAAGTTAGTTCTCTTGTTGTTTTGGAACTTCTTCTAATTTTAGTTTCAAATATAGGTGCTGGGGAAACTTATGTTTGCGCACATAGGGGAGATGTAAAGAATGCACCTGAAAATACCTTACCTGCATTTCAATCTGCAGTAAAAAAGGGGGTACATATGATTGAGTTTGATGTACGAATGACTAAAGATGGACATCTAATAATTATGCATGATGAAAAAGTCGACAGGACCACAAATGGAAAGGGTAAGGTTCAGGATTTACTCAGTGAAGAAATATATAAACTGGATGCCGGAAAATGGTTCGGCAATTCATTTATAGGTACAAAAATTCCATCCTTATATGAAGTAATAAATACAATTCCTTATGGTATTCTATGTAATGTTCATGTTTATGGGGATGAATTTGCCACAGAAGTAGTAGCAAAAACATTAAAAGAAACAGGACAAATAGGGCGATGTTTTATTGCTTGTAATAATGAAAAACAAGTAGAAGTAGTTCGTAATAAAGTTCCCGAGATGAAAATTTGTTTAATCCCTGAAAAATTAGAAAAAAGACGGGATTTTATAGAAAGGGGCATAAGACTACAGGTTTCTTATGTTCAAATTAGTTTTACACAGGGATTGGATAATCTTAAAGAAGATGTAGAATTAGCCCATCAACATGGAATAAAGGTAAATTTTTTTAGTGCTCAGGACCCGGAAATAATAAAAAAATTAGTAGATGCAGGAGTTGATTATATATTAACGGATAATATTGATTTATGCTTTGAAGTATTAAAGGAGTATGGAACAAAACCTTTGATTATAGATAATCAAGAAAAAAATGTGAATACCCTGCAAGTTGTATCCATGATAATTCGTAAAAAATCGTAAATTATAGGATGTGAGTGCTTATGCCCTATCCCTATTTTGACCGTTTTAAGATAAAATTCAAGCCTTTAAATCAAAGAAAAGACAAGGTTTACATAGAAAAAGACGCTGTTTACCCAAAAGATGAACCTAAAATCCAATTAAACGACCTATCAAAAAAAATTTTATTGCAAACAATAGAGCGACTAATACTTGCAAAAGAAAAAAATCGTTCTCGTATGCTTGTGTTTGGTGCTCATTCGATAAAAAATGGTTTGGCTCCAATAATAATGTGGCTGATTGAGAACAAATGGATTACACACTTAGCGACAAATGGTGCAGGAATCATTCATGACTGGGAGTTTAGTTATCAGGGACATAGCAGTGAAGATGTACGAACCAATGTAAGTAGGGGAGAGTTCGGTATCTGGGAAGAAACAGGATTTTACCTTAATTTATCTTTAGTAGTTGGAGCCTTTGAAGGTAAAGGATACGGCGAATCTATCGGTTCTTTTGTTGAAAATGAAGGACTTTATATTCCTACTGAGAATGAATTGTTAAATATGTTAAATAATAATATAAAAGATAATCCGGAACTTTGTTCTGCCATATGTGACTTACTTCAAAAAGTTAGAGAATTTTCTCTTAAAGAAGGTTTTTTGTCTGTAAAACATCCTTTTAAGAAATTTGGTTTGCAAGCGTGTGCATTTCGACATAAAATTCCTTTTACAGCCCATCCTATGATAGGACATGATATAATTTATACTCATCCTATGAATTGTTGTTCATCAATAGGAAAAACAGCCCAGAGAGATTTTCTTACTTTTGCTCATTCTGTTTCTAATTTAGAAGATGGAGTGTATATTAGTATTGGTTCCGCTGTAATGTCCCCGATGGTTTTCGAAAAATCTTTGTCAATGTCGCAAAATATTGCAATACAAAAAGGAAAACCTATTTCTAATCATTTTATTGTTGTTGTTGACCTACAGGAATCAAAATGGGATTGGTCGCAGGGAGAACCTCCTATGGATAGACCTGAGTATTATCTTAGATTTAATAAATCCTTTTCACGAATGGGGGGGACTTTCCATTATTTAACAATGGATAATCGCGATTTCCTTCTTCATTTAGTTCATGAATTGATGAAAATATAAAGAATCCTTTTTAAATTAAAAATATATCTTCCAATTTTCAATCAAACAAACCCGATAAAAATCAAATTAACAAAACCTATTATATTTATAATATACTGATACAAAGTAAGATACAATAATTAAATAACAAAATATATTATATGTTATATTGACAAAAATATAATGAATTATATTTATTGTTTATGGGTAGATTAATACTTTTGGTTGCAATTTAGAAACATAATATATATTATCAGACATAATATAAACTTTTTTACTTATAATGATATTTTATTTTAACTTTATTTTTAATCCGTATTATCCCTCTTCAAAACGATTTTTGATTTTCTGAATTATTTTCTCCAGATTCTTTATGGCATTTTTGTATTTGTTTTCTATTTCATTCTCTCTTTCTTTTATTTTTATTTTTTCTTTTTCAAGTTCAAGTAAAGATTCATAAGCAATACGAAGGGCGAAGGTCTGTGTTCTTGTAACCTGATAATACTTGGTTAATTCTTCCATTCTGTTTTCTATTATTTTTATGATTTCGTATGTTTTTTTCTGGTTAATAAAAATAGGGAC
>JBMFRC010000034.1:0-20238 GCA_049968235.1 Candidatus Hydrogenedens sp. | reverse complement strand
AGCAGTTGCGATTTGCCATTCGAGAAGGTGGACGAACCGTAGGTGCGGGTGTCGTCAGTAAAATTATAGAGTAATTATGTTAAATAATGAGGTGTTAATCCCATGAGGGAACAAGTTATATTACAGTGTACAGAATGTAAGCGTAAAAACTACACAACAACACGGGAAAAAAGAAAACATCCCGAAAGGTTGGAAATTAAAAAATTTTGCCGTTATGACCGAAAACATACAGTTCATCGAGAGATGAAGTAGTATGAACACGAGTTGTTTCGCAGGCCTGTAGCACAATTGGTAGTGCGGCGGCCTCCAAAGCCGAAGGTTGGGGGTTCGAGTCCCTCCAGGCCTGCCAGTTATTGCAAAAAAAGAAATAAATTATAAAGGCAAATCCGATGTCAAAAATAGTAAGTAAAGCAGAAGAACAACAGGAAAAAGGATTAAAAGCCATCTACATTAAGGCAAAAAACTTTCTGTTGGATGTAAAAACAGAATTGGAAAAAGTTACCTGGCCTACAATGGATGACTTGAAAGTTTCAACGAAGATTACCATGATTCTGTTATGTATCATGGCAGTAGTTATCTTTGCTTTTGATGTTTCTTTTGCACAAATTATACTGTTCATTCTGGGTATTGCTTCATAAAGTTAAAAGGAGTCCATCGGCGATGGTAGAAGAAAAAAAGGAAATAATAGCAAGTAAAGAGGAAATGGCAAGTGCGGATACTATTCCTACCCGTGATAAACTTTTAAAGCCAGTTCCTCAAGATGGTATTCCGCGCCGGTGGTATGCCCTTCATGTCCTTACTGCGAAGGAATATGAAGTGTGTGAGAAGCTAATATGGGGAGCCAGGCAAAGAGGTATTGAAGATTGGGTTGTTAATGCATTAGTTCCGAAGGAGAGAGTTACCGAACGGCGAGGCGGAACTTCTAAAGTTGTTGAACATAAATGTTTTCCGGGCTATATCCTTGTTCAATTGCCGGAACATCCAGAAAATTATCCTGAATTATGGGCATTAATCCGGGAGACACAAGGAATTACAGGTTTTGTTAGTAGTAGAAGGAATATCCCCACACCAATTCCGGATGAGGAGGTAGAGGGGATTATTGCTATTATGACAGGTGAAGAAGAAGCCCCGAAGCCTAAATTAGAATTTTCTATTGGTGATAGAGTAAAAATTATTGAAGGACCATTCTCAAACTTTGTAGGACGAATTGAGGAAATAAATGTCGAGCGTTCAACATTAAAGATATCTGTAGAAATTTTTAATCGAACTACAACTATTGAAGTGGAATCCTGGCAAGTTGAAGCGTTTTGATGGAAATTAAGAAAGAAAGGTTAAAGATATGCCTCCTAAAAAATTAAAAGCACTCGTAAAATTACAGGTTCCAGCAGGACAAGCCACACCTGCTCCTCCCGTAGGACCGGCATTAGGTCAACATGGGGTCAATATTATGGACTTTGTCCGCCAATTTAACGACAGAACCAAAGACCAACAAGGGATGATAATTCCTGTCGTTATCTCTATTTTTGAGGACCGTTCGTTCTCCTTCATAACCAAAACTCCACCTGCCGCAGTTTTATTAAAGAAAGCGGCAAAGTTAGCCAAAGGCTCAGGTGAACCCAATCGTAACAAAGTAGGTACGGTGAGTGAAGCACAAGTCGAAGAAATTGCAAAATTAAAGATGCCCGATTTAAATGCAGGTTCCCTTGAAACAGCAAAAAGCATGATTCGAGGGACTGCTCGTAGTATGGGTATTATTGTTGAATAATTTATAAAAATTTTTTAACCGTGGGAGGACAGTTTATCTGTCCGACAGAACCACAGGAGGATGAAGATATGTCAAAACCGAGTAAGAGAATGAGGGAACTTTATAAAAAAGTAGATAGTTCCCGTTATTATTCCCTTTCCGAAGCATCAAAAATCGTTAAAGAGTGTGCCACTGCTAAGTTTGATGAGACCATTGAATTAGCCTTTCTTCTGGGCGTTGACCCAAGACATGCGGAACAAATGGTACGCGGTGCAGTTTCACTTCCACACGGAACGGGTAAAAAAGTGCGCGTGATTGCTTTTTGCAAACAAGAAGAACAAATCAAAGCGGCGAAAGAAGCCGGTGCAATTGAAGCCGGTGCGGAAGATTTGGTCGAGAAGGTTCAAAGCGGTTGGTTAGATTTTGATGCGGCAGTAGCCTCTCCGGATATGATGGGGCAGGTCGGAAAATTGGGGAAAATTTTAGGTCCTCGCGGACTTATGCCCAGCCCCAAAGCAGGTACTGTTACTCCCAATATCGGTCCGGCAGTTGCAGAAATAATGAAAGGTAAAATTGAATTTCGTGTAGATAAAAATGCAAATATTCATGTTCCCATAGGTAAAGCCAGTTTTACCCCGGAACAAATAGAGGAAAATGCTGCAACAATAATTTCTGCCATTGTAAAAGCACGTCCCAGTTCGTTAAAAGGAACCTACTTAAAAGCATGTAGTATTTGTTCTACTATGGGACCGGGTTTGAAATTAGACCCTGCAGCACTTACAGCAAAATACCGTCCGGGCGTAGCATAATGTAGTTATACAAGAATAGGAATTCAACGGAAAAAGGTTAATATTATGATTAAAGAAAACGGAATTTTATTTACGTCCGAATCTGTAACCGATGGACATCCGGATAAAGTAGCAGATATTATTTCAGATACTGTTCTTGATGCTATGTTAGAACAAGACCCGTACAGCCGAGTTGCATGTGAAACTTTAGTAAAAACGAACCTTTGTGTGGTTGCTGGAGAAATAACCACACATGCCAGAGTAGATATTACCTCGCTGGTGCGTCAGGCTATTGTGGATATTGGCTACGGACCGGGCTATACAGGTTTTAATGGGGAAACCTGCTCCATTCTTGTCGCATTAGAAAAACAATCCGTTGATATTGCCCGTGGTGTAGATGCATCCTCTGACCACGAACAGGGTGCTGGTGACCAGGGAATGATGTTCGGATTTGCTGTCCGTGAAACCCCAGAACTTATGCCTCTTCCTATTTCATTAGCCCATAAATTAGGATTAAAACTTCGCGAATTGCGAAAAAATAAGACTATCCCCTGGCTCATGCCTGATGGAAAATCACAGGTAACAGTAGAGTATGTTAATGGAAAACCTGTTCGAATTGATACCGTTGTGATTTCAAATCAACACCTACCCCTTTATGGCGGTCTCAATCCTACTCCACAAGAACTTAAGAAAGAACATGATGAAATTGAAGAAGCCATCATTGAACAGGTAATTAAACCTACCCTGCCCCGGGAGTTGGTCAAAGGAGATATAAAATATTATGTAAATCCGACGGGCAGATTTGTTACAGGTGGTCCCGTGGGAGATTGTGGTTTGACCGGAAGAAAAATTATTGTTGATACTTACGGGGGGATGGGCAGACATGGTGGTGGTGCTTTTAGCGGTAAAGACCCCACTAAGGTTGACCGTAGTGCTGCATATATGTCGCGTTATATTGCCAAAAATGTAGTATCCGCAGGCATTGCAGACCGTTGTGAAGTGCAACTGGCTTATGCTATCGGTGTAGCAAAGCCCGTTTCTATTAATGTAACCACATATGGCACGGGCAAAATTGATGATACGAAATTAGCAAAAATTTTAACGGACACATTCGATTGCAGACCTTCCGCAATTATCGAATTTCTAAACCTTCGCAAACCACAATACAGAAAAACTGCCAGTTATGGACACTTTGGTCGTGAAGACCAGGGATTCCGCTGGGAAGATACCGACTCTGCAAATCTCATCCGCGAAAAAGTCGGTATATAAAAAGTTTAATAAATTAATAACGGATATTTATCACAACGGAAAAGATTAATTGCTACTATAAATGACAATATTGAATCTATACCAATGAAAGAACCTGATAAGAAGTTAATTTTATTGTAGGAAAATTTGTTCCTGTAGTGTTTCTCTCCTTGAATAAAATCTATCTTATAACTCCTCTCTTAACTCTATAACAAAATCATCTTCGTATAGGTGATAAAAAAAAACAGATGATAATCATTTTTTTTGAGGGGCATGTCAAGTTTTAACAAAGAAAATTCATTAATGGAGAAACATATTAAAAGTTAAATTGAAATTCAACCGGAAAATGAAAAATACTATAGGGTTGTTTTACTTGTTAGTTAAAAATAACATACTTATATATTCATGTAAGTAAATTTATTTTTCTAAGGAGTAGGGATGTATGAAAGTAGAAGATTTTGCGTATCAGGTAGCAGTGAGAACAATGGAACTATTAGAACAAGAACAGCATTACAAAATATCCGAAGAACATCGGAAGCAAATCCTCCAAAAAATTCTTCAAGAAGTTTCCCAGATTCTCAAAAAGGCATCATCGAAGTGATATTTGAAATTTATATTTACTTAATTTTGAGTTTTATATTTGTAGTGGAATGATATTTTTGGAGGGAGAGGATGTCCATGGAGCCCTTTTTCATTTCGCGGAGTGCCTGAACGGCCGCTTTGACCGCTGCGAGTGTGGTCATTGTCGGGATATTTTTTTCTAACGCCTTTCTGCGGATAAGCACTTCATCATCTTTGGAAGATTTTCCTTTGGGTGTGTTAATAATCCAGTTTATATAGCCATTAATAATGCAATCTAACACATTGGGTCTGCCTTCTCCAACTTTGAATACTTCCGCTACATCAATACCTTGACTGCGGAGAACGGATGCGGTTCCTTTGGTAGCAATAAACTTAAATCCCAATTCATATAAATCTCTGGCTACAGAACCTATATGTTTTTTGTCGTGGTCATTCAGACTGATAAAAATCGTCCCTTCCAACGGAATACTATTTCCTGCGGCTATCTGACTTTTTGCATAGGCAAGTCCCATGTTTTTATCAATACCCATTACTTCTCCTGTGCTACGCATTTCAGGTCCCAGAATAATATCTACTCCGGGGAATTTTATGAAAGGTAGAACGACTTCTTTTGCGGAAATATAGGGTGGTTCAGGGTCTTTATTAAGACCCATATCGCTGAGTTTTTTACCAACCATAACGAGAGTGGCAAGTTTAGCTAGAGGAATACCTATTGCCTTACTCACAAAAGGTATCGTCCTTGATGCACGAGGGTTTACCTCTAATAAATATACTTTTCCGTCCTTTACAGCATACTGAACATTCATAAGTCCCCGCACTTCTAATTCTCTTGCTAAGTCACGGGTTTGTTGCTTAATAACTTCTATAATATCTTTAGGTAAGTCATAAGGGGGCAAAATACAAGCACTATCCCCTGAGTGAACCCCTGCCTCTTCGATATGTTGCATTATACCACCGATTATTACCTGTTCTCCAT
Organism: Candidatus Hydrogenedens sp.; assembly: GCA_049968235.1. Taxonomy (GTDB): domain Bacteria; phylum Hydrogenedentota; class Hydrogenedentia; order Hydrogenedentales; family Hydrogenedentaceae; genus Hydrogenedens. Next base: position 14,900 of record JBMFRC010000034.1, on the reverse strand, counting down.
CAGCAATAGCGTCCACGTCAATTTCAATAGCATCCTCTAAAAATTTATCGATTAATATCGGATGTTCCGGAGATGCTTCAACGGCATATTCCATGTATCTTTGGAGTGCATTTGAATCATAGACAATCTCCATAGCACGCCCCCCCAAAACGAAAGATGGTCTTACCACTACGGGGTAACTAATTCTTTCTGCAATTTGTAGTGCTTCTTCAAATGAGCGGGCTGTATCATTTTCCGGTTGTAATAGATTTAATTTTGCGACTACTTCACGGAAGAGTTTGCGGTCTTCTGCACGGGCAATATTCCAAGGTGAAGTGCCAATAATTGGAGCTCCTGCTTTTTCTAATTGCTGGGCTATATTTAGAGGGGTCTGACCGCCAAATTGGACGATAACTCCTTGAGGTTGAATTCTTTCAATAATGTTCATTACATCTTCAAAAGTAACTGGCTCAAAAAATAAACGGTCAGAAGTATCATAGTCTGTTGAAACTGTTTCGGGATTGCAATTTACCATAATAGTTTCATACCCCGCATTTCTAAGAGCAAAAACTGCATGTACACAGCAGTAATCGAACTCAATTCCCTGCCCAATTCGGTTGGGACCACCTCCTAGTATGATTATTCGTGGTTTATCTGAGAGTCGCACTTCATCCTCATCTTCATAAGTCGAGTAGTAGTAGGGAGTATATGCTTCAAACTCGCCTGCGCATGTATCTACAAGACGATAAGTTGTAATAATTCCTAATTGCTTACGTAAATTTCTTACATCAAGTTCGTTTAAGTTCCAATATCTTGCTAATTGATAGTCTGAAAAGCCATATTGTTTGGCTTTTTTAATTCTCTTTGCCAGAAAGTCTTTTTTCTTTTCTTCATTTTGCCCGCTATTTATATAGTTTGTTATTTCGGCTGAAAACTCAATGAGATTTTTTTCCTCTTCTACAATTTCTTCCATTTGACGGATGAACCACGGGTCGATTTTTGTTATTTTATGCAATTCTTCAACGGTGGCTCCAAGTCGAATAGCTTCTGCCAAATGAAGATACCGATGGGGTGAAGGTGTCCGTAGAGCCCGCAAAAGAGCGTCTTTTTCTGCTTGTGAATAGGGTTCTTTTGTGAGATGTTTTGCTTTACCATCTCCGCCGAAGCCAAACCTTCCAATTTCTAATCCACGTATGGCTTTTTGTAGCGATTCTTTGAATGTCCGTCCAATACTCATTGTTTCGCCGACGCTTTTCATCTGAACGGTTAATATGGGTTCTGCACCGGAAAACTTTTCAAAAGCCCAACGCGGTATTTTTGTTACAACATAGTCAATGGTAGGTTCAAAGCATGCGGGAGTTTCTTTCGTAATATCATTGGGTATTTCGTCCAGGGTATAACCCACAGCTAATTTTGCAGCAATTTTCGCTATGGGAAATCCGGTCGCTTTAGAAGCGAGTGCGGAACTGCGTGAGACACGCGGGTTCATCTCAATTACCACCATTCGTCCTGTTTGTGGGTGAACGGCAAACTGCACATTGGACCCACCCGTATCCACTCCTATCTCACGCATAATAGCAATTGCCGCATTCCGCATAATTTGGTATTCTTTGTCTGTCAGGGTTTGTGCGGGTGCTACTGTAACACTATCCCCTGTGTGAACGCCCATCGGGTCCACATTCTCGATAGGGCACACAATGACTACATTGTCTTTCAAATCTCGCATTACTTCTAATTCATATTCTTTCCAGCCGATAACGGACTCTTCTACTAAAACTTCATGTATTGGGCTTGCTTCCAATCCCTTTTGAATAGCAGATACATATTCATCTTTGTTAAAAGATAGACCAGCCCCTGTTCCTCCTAATGTGAACGCAGGACGTATTACTGCGGAGTAGTTAATCTCTGCGCCGAACTCCATTGCCTCGTCAAGATGATGGATGACCAGACTACGTGGAACTTCTAATCCACAGTGAATCATTGCCTCTTTAAACAATCCACGGTCTTCCGCTTTTTTTATTGTTTGAGCATTTGCACCTATCATCTTTACACCATGTTTATCCAATATACCAGCATCTGCCAGGGCAACCGATAAATTAAGTCCCGTTTGTCCACCTACTGTAGGTAAAAGTGCGTCAGGCTTTTCATGCTCTATAATCTTTTCCAAAAAAGGAACTGTTAATGGTTCAATGTAAGTGCAATCAGACATTTCCGGGTCTGTCATAATTGTGGCAGGATTACTATTTACCAAAATGACTTCATACCCTTCTTCCCGTAGTGCTTTACATGCCTGTGTTCCTGAATAATCAAACTCACACGCTTGTCCAATGATAATAGGGCCTGAACCTATAATCATTATCTTCTTAATATCGTTTCTTTTTGGCATTAACTTATCCCTTAAAATTATTGTGAAAGTGAAATTTCAAGAATTTTAAGACACAATGTTCCTGCAGGAACATTTACTTCAACTACATCCCCGACTTTTTTCCCTAACAATGCATGTCCAACAGGTGAATGTGTTGATAATTTACCTGATGATAAATCCGCTTCTACGGGACTTACTATTGTATAAGTAATTTCTTTCCCTAATTTCTCATTTAGCACACGGACAGTTACTCCTAAACGAACTTCAGAGGTGTCCATCTGTGTTGCATCAATAACTACTGCACGTGCAATTTTATCTTCAATATCGTTTATCTTTGCCATTAAAAGTCCCTGCTCATGCTTTGCGGTATGGTATTCTGCATTTTCACTCAAATCACCCAGAGAACGTGCATACGCTATTACTTCTGATAATTTAATCTTCTGCTTATTTAATTCTGCCAATTCTTCTCGTAACTTTTGCAAGCCTTCTTCTGTAATATATATAGGTTCCATACACTTATCCCATCTTATTTTGTATGGTTAACATTTATGCCCAAAACAAAATTTCAATCACTTTAAATTGAAGGAATTATATCACAATTTACTGCACTCTTGAAATTTGGTTATTAATAATTTAAAAATTTTATTTTCTATTCTATAACAGTCTGTAATAATATACATATTCATTTTTATAAAAGGTGAAAAAATGGCAAAATTAAAAGTTCTTATTGCTCCGGATTCTTTTAAGGAGTCTTTAGATACCACAGAAGTTGCAACCTCTATTGCCGAGGGATGGAAACGAATAATTCCTGATAGTCAGTTAATTATATGTCCCCTTTCAGATGGTGGAGAGGGTTTTTTAAATGCAGTATCGGTAAATTTAAATGTAGAATACCTCACTACGACTGTTACAGATTTAACAGGTAAAAAAAGGAAAGTTAAGTATGGCTGGATTTCAAAACAAAAGACAGCCGTTATAGAAACGGCTAAAATTGTGGGGCTTCATCTTGTTCCAAAAAATGTACGAAAACCGGAATTTTTTACTAGTTATGGAGTGGGAGAGATTATTCTGCATGCAATTCAAAAAGGGGCAAGACAGATTGTCATAGGTTTAGGAGGGTCTGGGGTTAATGATGGGGGAGCAGGTATTGCTCAGGCGTTAGGTTATCAACTTCTCAATTCTCAAGGAAAATCTATTGGGGAAGGACCTTTAGAACTACAAAATCTTGCATGTATAAAAAATACCCGTTTTTATGAACGAATTAAAAACACAGATATTATCATAGCCAGTGATGTAAAAAATCCTTACTACGGTCCACAGGGGGCTACATTTGTATATGGTCCTCAAAAAGGATTGAAAAAAGAGTTATGTCCCATTGTAGATAAAGCCCTTAGAAAATTTGCTGGTATAATCAAGAGAGATATGCAAATAGATATACAGAAACAACCGAGCAGTGGTTCCGCAGGAGGAATGGGAGGCGCTTTATTTGCATTTGCTAACGGGAAGTTTATTCCCGGTTTTCAATGGATAGCCCAAGCCAGTAATTTATCCCGGAAACTTGCTTCTGTTGACCTTATTATTACTGGCGAAGGACAATTAGACCACCAGAGTTTTTTTGGAAAGGTTGTCGGGGAAATGATAAGTCTTGCCCAGATGTATAATAAAATGGTAATTATCCTTGTTGGGAAATTAGGAAAAGGTTGGGATGTATGCCAGTCTAAAAGAAATGTCGTTGTCTTTCCTATTTCTGCGGGAGAAACATCCCAGGAAGATATTTTGAAAAACACTTCAAATAATATTCAACGAACAAGCGAACAGATAGCGAAACTTTTTTATTACGGTAAAATAAAAACAAAACGATGACTCACTAAAATATGGAAAAAAGAAATATATTCGATCGATTATCCGAAAGTGTCAGAGAAGATTGGAATTATTTAATATCCATCCCTATTCAGGAATGGCAAACCCGGCTGGAATTGCTTCTTAATGAAACCTCTAATCCTGAGCGTGTAATTGTTGCTTTTGCACAATACCTAAAAAGTCTAACATCCCCTGTGGAAATTCATATATATAAATATCTTCAAACTCCCAAATATTTGCGATTTTTTGAAAGAATATTTTCACAAAGTCCATTCATAACGGATAGCCTCATTAAGCATCCCGAATTTGCAGATGAAATATTATTGTCGCCAACCCTTTCCCGTGCTTTAACAAAAGAAGAATGGATGTTTTACTTAGGTTGGGATTCCGCTTTGATGAATTCATCCTCTGAAATAATAAGTGTTCTCCGGGATAAGCACCTTCTTGAGGGTAATGATTGGGATTTGAAAAAAATAATGATATATTTCCGCCGACTTCATAAAAAAGCACTTCTTCGAATTACTACTCGTGATATAGTAGAACATCAGGAAGTCAAGTCCATTGTAGAGGACCTTTCTAATCTTGCGGACGCTCATCTCGAATTATGTTTTCATTTACTCTCAACCTACTTAAAACAACGATACGGTGTTCCAATAAGACATGATACGCAAAAAGGAGAAAATTCATCGTCAAATTTTGTCATATTTGCACTGGGAAAATTAGGGGGCAGAGAACTTAATTTTAGTTCCGATATTGATTTGTTGTTTATTTACGATGGAGATGGGGAAACAAGTGGAGGGGACAAAGGGCAAATTACCAATCGTGAATATTTCTGTAAATTAGGGGAACAAATTATTAAATTCTTATCAGAACATACCGAAGAAGGTCAGATTTACCGTGTTGATATGCGTTTGCGACCTTATGGAAAAGTTGGTGCTTTAGCAGAAAGTCTTACTAATTCTGTAGAGTACTATTACCAGTATGGACGTGCATGGGAGCGACAGGCGTTGGTGAAATGTAGACCTTGTGCCGGTGATATAAATCTCGGGAATGAATTTTTAGAGATGATGCGATCTTTTATTTTCCCAAAATTTTTTGATGATAAGACATTGGATGATATACACCAGACAAAACTGATGGTAGAAAAACAGGTAGCGGAACAAGGACAAACAAGTTATGAAGTTAAATTGGGTAGAGGAGGGATTCGGGATATTGAATTTACCGTACAATTGCTCCAATTATTGAATGGTGGTAGAAAACCCGAACTAAGGATAACCAATACCATTGATGCTATTTACAAATTGATGGAAAATAATTATTTAAAACCTTTTGACGCAGAAACCCTGATACAAAATTACTGTTTTTTGAGAGAGGTAGAACACCGTCTTCAAATTGAATACGGAACACAAAAACATGCTTTACCACAGGACCCAAAAGATTTAGATGAGTTTGCCCAACGATTGGGTTATGTCTCGGGGGAATCTTTCTGGTGCGTGTATAAAGATAAAACACAAGAAGTCCGAAGTATATTAGAACAATTTGTTGCAGTTAAAGCATCCGGTAATCTGTGGGTTTATGATTTAGTAAGTTCCCAATCTGATGGGAAAGATGGTTTAAACAAATTAAAAGAGTTTGGTTTTAATGATGTAACCTCGGCGAGAGATACTTTTCGCTTATTGGCAAACGGTCCAGAAGACGCACCTCATTCTTTACATGTTCGTGAAAATTTTATAGAAATTGTTCCTTATTTATGTGAAGAGTTCCGTAATACCTGTTCCCCAGATGAGTCTCTAAGACAATTCTTTTCCCAATTATCACGACTAAAAATTCCGGGCGTTATCTACTCTCTCCTCAAAGAAAATTATAATCTTTGTTCTTTTTTTGTAACACTGGCAACTCATGCCCCTGCTTTATCCGATATATGGATAAAAGAACCCGGAATTATAGAAGTGTTTCTACAGGGAGAACTTATTGGACAAAAAGTTAACCCTGAATATTTAAATTTTTCCTTACAGGAATTAAAAAGGTCTGTATTCCCGGAGTCTTCTCATTATCGTCTAAAGGATTCCGAGTGGCTACGAATTGCATTAGGTGATTTGGTAAGAACATTTACTATTGAAGAGGTATGTGAACAACTTACCCTATTAGCGGAAGTAATACTTCAGGATATAGCAATTATATCTTTGGAAGAAACTAAACAGAAATATGGAGCATGTCCATTACCCTTTGCAGTAATAGGATTGGGTAAGATTGGTGGAGGTGAAATGACCTTTGGTAGTGACCTTGATTTAATATTTGTTTATGATGGACATGTAAATTCTGTTGATGAATTGGATGCTATTCCCATTAGTCCTTCTGAATATTTTGCGGATGTATCATCACGAATTATTAAAAAACTTAAAGAACCTACCCGTTTTGGAATTCTATATGATATTGATGCACGGTTACGCCCGTACGGCTCAAAAGGAGTCTTAGCAATTAGTTTGAACCAATTAAAGGAATATTATAAGTGTGAAGCAGATATCTGGGAAAAAATGGCATTGATGAAAGCCCGAGTTATAGTGGAACAAGGTGAAATGACAGTGAACATTCCGCAGATACTTACTGAACTGGCTTTTCATTTCCCTGTATCCCGAGAAGATGTCCAAAAAAGTGAGAGCATACGACAAAAAATGCTTCAACAAACAAATCCTGATAACTTAAAAAAATCCGAAGGAGGAACAGCCGAATTAGAATATATTGTTCGTTGGTGGCAGAGATTAAAGATAGAACAGTGTCCTGAGTTAGCAACTCCTTCAGTTGTTAATGCATTAAATATTCTATTAAATATTGCACCTGAACATACAGAGAAATGGCAATTTTTGAAAAAGACTTTTGGAATTTATTTGCAAATATTAAATCGCTACCGATTATTTACAGGAGTTCGCAGTTCTACACTCTCTGAACAAACACTTGCCATGCTCCCACAATTATTACCTGAAATCCAATTTACACCGACACCTTCGGAATACTTGAAAAACTTAAAGAGAAAAGTCCACCAGTTCTATTTAGAAACATTGGAAACTGTTCAACAATGGATTGAATGAGATAATATTGAGGTTATCTCTTTTTTATTTGACATCAGAAAAATCGAGAATGAACCCATACAATCGGCTTTCTAATAATTGTCCGCCAATCCACGGCAAATCAAATCCTTCTAAGGGACTGCTGTAATTTACCAGATAATATTTTTCCTCAGAAAACGGTACAATTCCAGCAAAAGCGGTATCTCCTTTAGATGGCAAATCAATAAGAGGGTATAACTCCAGAGTATTGGGATTTATTTCATATATGCAGGTGCGTTTTCGCGTAATAGAATAAAATACCATGCTCCATGCATTCTGGACGCTTTCAGGTAAAAATCCTACAGTTCTTGCTGAACGTCCGGCTATGTTTCTTCTACCCACAATAAAAAATCGCCCTTTGTGGGTAAACATAAGTGAGGAGTCAACTTTATAAGGTGTAAATTTACACTCCCAGCAATCAATTTTATCCGCAGGGGCACGACAAACTAACGCACCTCCTCCTACTTCAAGACGAACCAGCGATACAATTCCTCCTTTATCATCAAATACAAATTCTGCCTCCTCTGCTCCAACACGGTCAATTTGTGGCTCATTAGAAATGGGTTGCCACAAAACGCCATCGGAGGAAATTAAAAGACGAACATCGCCACGGTCTCCTTTCCCATATATATCTAAACCATAATATACCGACATGTAGGCATATTCTCCTAGGGTGCGAACACGCCAGACCACATAACCGGGTTGAAAGATTTGTTGTGGTTCTGTCCAATAATTATCCTCCAGTCTTTCACTATAATGAATGTACCCCGGTTCAAATCGTAGAGGGTCAGTACCTCCTGTGTAGAAATATAAAAATAATCTGTTCTTAAAATGTAAGAAACGAGGTTCGCGGAGGTCATGTCCCATCCTTATACATAGTTCTTTCTTCCATGATTTGCCTTCATCATCAGAACGCATTACATACAACTTTGTATTGGTTGATGCAAAATGACTGGGTGCTGTGCGTAAACTCATAAATATACTTGCACCTATGCGAATAAGGTCAACATTATTTGTTGAACGCATAGGAGAAAAATCTTCAGGCATTCCTTTCCCAGGGACTACAGGTATGGGTGAAGAAATTTGTATTCCTTTTATTCGTTCTGGATACATTTGCATAGGTTCAGAATATAAGACAGAGAATATAAGAACCCCCACTACGAAAATTATCAAACTAATAACGATTGCAGAAATGACTAAAAATATACTAAAAATTATTTTCTTAAATACGGACTTTTTGGGGGGATGGGTAATTTGTTCAGATACATTTTCATTCATTTATTGCCTTTTTTACATCTTTCTTTTAGCAATAATCTCTCCGATTAAACCATATTCCAGTGCCTCTTCTGCGGACATCCAAAAATTGCGGTCACTATCTTTGGCTATTTTCTCTATGGGATGTCCTGTTTCCACGGATAAAAGATGATTAATCCGTTCACGAATCTTTAAAATTTCCTGTGCTTCTATTCGAATATCTGCCGCCTGTCCTCCTGCTCCCCCTGAAGGTTGATGTATTAGAAATCGTGTGTTGGGTAATGCGAACCGTCTTTCTTTGGGAGCCCCCATTAGAATGGGTACAGCAATACTGGCAACCCAACCTACACCAATTGTCGTTATTGGCGACTGAACAAACTTCATTATGTCATAAATGGCGAAACCTGAATCGACATGTCCTCCAGGAGAACATACATAGACAGTAATGGGTTCTTGAGATTCATAATCTAATAACAATAATTGTGTTATGATTTTCTCCGCCAATTCCTGAGTTACTTCACCAGATACGATAACTACACGATTTTTTAACAATCGGAGAGATAGACCTTCCTGCGGGGCTGGTTTCTCCTCTTCACGAATTTCCGGTTCTTCACAAAAAGCCATTACTTTGCTCCTTTCTTTCACGAGATTATACTAAAATTAATTAAGGGATAATTTTAACTTGAAACCCCTTGAAAAAACAATTTTATTCTGTATTACCTCTGTCTAAAAAAGTGGAATGGTATTTACTCTTTCTATTATTTTATTATGAGTAAATAAAACACATAAGCATCGTGTGGCATATTTCGATGATATGTTAAAAAATAGAAGAAACAATTTTCTTGTTTTACTGGGTGTCTGGACCTTTTTTGCAATTCTGTTTTTACGGACAGCATGGCTTTGTGATGATGCATATATTAGTTTCCGTACAGTCGATAATGCAGTAAATGGCTATGGATTACGCTGGAATATAAATGAAAGGGTTCAGGTATACACACATCCCTTATGGTTATTTTTACATATACCCTTTTATTTTCTTACAAAAGAAATGTTTCTGACGCCTATCTTTATTTCTTTTACTGTTTCGATGTTGACTATTATTTTTCTTACCCTTTTTATTGCTCAAAATAATGCACAGGTTTTAATCGTAGCCAGTATATTAGGATTCTCAAGAGCCTTTATAGATTTTTCTTCTTCTGGTTTAGAAAATCCGATGAGTCATTTTCTATTAGTGCTTTTTCTTTCTGTATTTTTATTAAAAAAATTTACATTACCTAATCTTTTTCTTTTATCCCTCGTATCCTGTTTTGCTACATTAAACCGTCAGGATTGTCTTCTTATCTATCTACCTGCTTTAATTTATGCATGGTGGCATACTGAAAAGAAGACAAAAGGGTTCCTTTTTCTCTGTGCAGGTTTTGTGCCTTTATTTCTCTGGGAAGTATTTTCGATTATTTATTATGGTTACCCTTTCCCCAACACAGCCTACGCAAAACTGGGAGCAGGAATATCTCGATTTGACCTAATTTCTCAGGGATTACGATATTATACATGGATTTATCATCAAGACCGCATTACTTGTTTTGTCCTTCTTATTGGATTCATCATTCCTTTTTTACAAAGGCAAAAGGAAATAATAATCTGGATGATGGGTTTAACCTTTTATTATGCATATATCTTATGGATAGGCGGTGATTTTATGGGTGGTCGTTTTTTCACAGTTCCTCTTCTCTTATCAACAATCATGATTATTCGTTATTTGAATGTAAACCAAATAAAATATGGCATCCCGATTGCGTTTTTTTTCGTCTTTTCAAGTGTATTACAGCCTAATGTTCCAATTTTTACAGGTGCAGATTATAGTAAAGGAGGATTTTTTACAAAGGACGGGATTACCACAGAACGCAAGTATTATTATGAATGGTCAAGTCTATTAAATTGGAAAAAAGGGAAACCCATGCCCTCGTTCAGTTGGGCAGAGCACGGAAGAGAAAACAGAAGAAAAAACATACAAATAACTAAACTTCGCGGTTGTATCGGATTTTATGGTTTTTTTTCAGGTCCCCTTGTTCATATTGTTGATTTCCATGCCCTTGCAGACCCATTACTATCGCATTTGCCCAGTCTTTATCACCCCAAAATCGCTATAGGTCATTTTATACGCTATATCCCTGAAGGATATATGGAATCTGCGGGTAGCAATGAAAATAAAATAGAAGACCCTGACCTCGCTCAATTCTATAATTATGTCCGCATTATTACCCGTAGTCCTATATGGTCATGGGAACGGTTTGAAGTGATTTTGAAAATGAATCTTGGATATTACAACCATCTAATAGATAAAGATAAATATCAATTTGCGGATACAGAAAGAAAATATTACAAAGAATGGGATGAAGAATTACAAAATTTGGAAAAAAATCGAGGTTTCAAAATTAAGGAAAGAGGATTAGAAATACAACTGGGAGAAGTAAGACACAATCCCTATATGGAGTTCGAATTAAGAAAATGGAACCAATTCCATATTTTATTATTCAACAATAAAGAATACCTAACACGAATAAAATTAGGTCCTACTTCTGACGATATGTCGTTATTTGCTACTTATTCTATAAAACTTCCACAATTTGTTATCAGGCAAGGATATGATACAGTTCGTATTTTTGTCTGCCCTAAGGAACTCAATCAAAGACATGTTTACTCCGAGATAAAAAATTTCCGCTTGTTGTCAAAATAATTTGTAAAGTGTAATTTTGTATAATTTCGTAATGTGCTTTTAAACAAATAAAAAGGTATTAGAAAATTATTATGGAAAATAGCAAAAAGAAATTGTGGTTTTTAACAAGTGTTACCCTTTTATGTATCTGGATATTTTTTGCAATTCTTTTCCTTCGTACTGCATGGTTATGCGATGATGCATATATATCATTTCGTACTGTGGATAATGCAGTAAATGGTTATGGACTTCGCTGGAATGTAAATGAACGCGTTCAGGCATATACACATCCTTTATGGATGTTCCTGCACATTCCTTTTTATGCCATAACAAGAGAAATGTTTCTCACTGCCATATTCATTTCATTTGCCATATCTATGTTAACAATAATTTCTTTAAATCTTGGTATTGCACAGAACTTATCGCAAGTATTGATAGCAGGGAGTATACTAGGTTTTTCAAGGGCTTTTGTAGATTTTTCTTCTTCCGGTCTGGAAAATCCTATGAGCCATTTATTACTTGTGATATTTATGATTGTATTCCTTCCACAAAAATTTACCTTGAAGAATTTATTTCTTCTCTCTCTGATAGCATCTCTGGCTACTCTTAATCGTCAGGATTGCATTTTACTTTATTTCCCTCCACTGGCTTATGCATGGTGGCAGACAGAACACAAGAAACAAGGATTTATTCTACTCTGTTTAGGCTTTATCCCGCTGGCTTTGTGGGAAGTATTTTCAGTTGTTTACTATGGCTTTCCATTTCCAAATACTGCTTACGCAAAATTAGGTACAGGACTGTGGAAAATGGATTTGATAAAGCAAGGCTTGTGGTATTACGCTTTTTCGTGGAAAAGAGATTTCATCACCTTACTGGTTTTATTTTTAAGTTTATTCATCCCATTTTATCAGAGGCAAAAAGAAATTTGGGCATGTGTGATAGGTATTATTCTGTATTGCCTTTACATTATTTGGATAGGGGGCGATTTTATGGGAGGCAGATTTTTTAGTGTACCTTTACTCTTTGCTACCATCCTTATTATTCGGTATTCAAAATTGGAGCAATTGAAACATGGTATCCCCGCAATATGTATATTTCTCATGACAGGTTTTATACAGCCTAATGTCCCAATATTGACGGACAACTCCTTTGGAAAAGATTTGTCCGGATTTAAAGATGAACATGGTATAGGTGATGAACGAATGTTCTATTTTCAAGTGGCGAGTCTGGCTCATTGGGAAAAAGGAAAACCCATGCCTTGTAATGCTTTTGCTAATCAAGGAAGACAATATCGGCAGGCAAATAAAAGAATAACCAAATCCCATGGTAGTGTTGGCTATAGAGGTTTCTTAGCAGGTCCTGTTGCTCATATTATTGATTATAACGCACTATCCGACCCCTTATTAGCACGAATGCCTGCTGTTTGCCGACCAAGTTGGCGTATCGGTCATTTCTGGCGATATATCCCCGAAGGTTATATTGATTCCGCAGGGGGAGATGAAAACAAAATCCAGGATAAAAATTTAGCACAATTTTTTGACCATTTGAAAGTTATCACACGCGGTCCTTTATTTACAATAGAACGCTGGCGGGACATCATCAAAATGAATTTAGGTATGTATGACTACCTCATAGATAAAGACCGTTATCAATTTCCTAATCTCAAAAAGATAACATATCGGGAATTAAAAGCAAGAATAGCATCAAACGAATCTGCAAAAATTATTGTTCCGAAATATGGAATAGAGATTCAACTTGATGAAATGAAAAAAGATAAATCCCTAACAATAGATTTAGATTCATTCGATACTTTTATTATCCTTTTCTTCAATAACAAAAATTGGATTGCAAGAAAGAGGATTGAAAAAACATGGGTTGAACCGGATAGAGGAAATGTAGAACCTTATACGAAACATAAGATACAGGTGCCTTTCTCTGCACGCAGAAAAGGCTATACAGCAATACGTATATTTACTTATCCGGGTGATGCAGATTCCGCCATGCGTGATATTCAATTTGATTAGTCAAAAAGAATCAGTTCTTCATTCAACTTTTTGATGAGAAAGGTTCTCATTTTATTTGCAAATACACAAACAAGAACATATCATCACCCTTAATTTTTATTTACCATAAAATTCAATTAAGCCTTAAATCCTTTTGTAAATTTATTCAAAACTTCTAATTGCATCATTCTCAAGAATCCCCTCTGTTTATCAGCATGAACAAACAATTTGACTTTTCATTTTATTTATGTTATAATAATGCTCCGCTTTTGATAATGCATAACGCAAAGCAAAAGTGGCAAGTCCCTGAAGAAAAATCCGAGTTAAAAAATTTCAGGGGTTGTTATCTGAAAGTTGAAAAAACGTTATAAATATGCTATAATAAAAATTGGCTCTGTCTAAACAGGTGTCATGGTAAAAATGACTTGAAAAAGAGCAAAATCCATGTCAGTTTGACAGGGCAATAAAAATTGTATTATACTAAGAGATGATACGGGGTAAGAGACAAGAGATGTCTCTCTACCCGTGTCCGTACCGACATGGATACGATACGCTCTATGAAAATTGAATACGATGCACGCCGTTGAGAAAACGGTCTTGTGAAATCAAAAAAAACTGAGTACTCCGGTCAATCGTCCGAAAGGACAACGGAAGTCAGATATTAACTCTTCGATACTTATATTCGGAAGCCGTGAGGCATATATCCGGATACAAAAATAAGTTTGAATGGAGAGTTTGATCCTGGCTCAGAACGAACGCTGGCGGCAGGCTTCATACATGCAAGTCGAGCGGTAAGGTTCCCTTCGGGGGACCCTAGAGCGGCGAACGGGTGAGTAACAGGTGGATAACCTACCTTTGGGTGGAGGATAACACTGCGAAAGCGGTGCTAATACTGCATGTGGTTGCCTTTTCAATGAATAGGCAAAGAAAGATGCTCAAAAGGCATCGCCCGAAGATGGGTCCGCCCCCCATTAGCTAGTTGGTAGGGTAATGGCCTACCAAGGCGACGATGGGTAGCCGAGCTGAGAGGTTGGTCGGCCACACTGGAACTGAGACACGGTCCAGACACCTACGGGTGGCAGCAGTAGGGAATATTGGACAATGGGCGAAAGCCTGATCCAGCCATGCCGCGTGAGGGATGAAGCCCTTCGGGGTGTAAACCTCTTTTCTGGGGGATGAAAAAGATGAGTAGGAAATGACTCATCCTTGACAGTACCCCAGGAATAAGGAACGGCTAACTCCGTGCCAGCAGCCGCGGTAAGACGGAGGTTCCAAGCGTTGTTCGGATTGACTGGGCGTAAAGGGAGCGCAGGCGGTTGGGTAAGTCTAAAGTGGAAGCCTGGAGCTTAACTCCAGAAGTGCTTTAGATACTGCCCGGCTTGAGTATGCCAGAGGAAAGCGGAATTCAGGGTGTAGCGGTGAAATGCTTAGATATCCTGAGGAACACCGGTGGCGAAAGCGGCTTTCTGGGGCATTACTGACGCTCAGGCTCGAAAGCGTGGGGAGCAAACAGGATTAGATACCCTGGTAGTCCACGCCTTAAACGTTGTGCACTAGGTGTGGGAGGTTTCGACCCCTTCCGTGCCGTAGCTAACGCATTAAGTGCACCGCCTGGGGAG
>JBMFRC010000033.1:0-22070 GCA_049968235.1 Candidatus Hydrogenedens sp. | reverse complement strand
GAACACAAGCATCTCGCTTGTGATTGTAAAATACAGACAGAATCCCTGTTCTACATTTAGGTTAAACATATTTTGCCCTGAAATCGGATATATGATTTTTGTATTTACCTGTTGAGGGGAATAGCAGAATTAATGGGCTATGCTTTGTGTGTTGTGGTGTGAAATGAATATTTACTTATGTGAAATCGACGACGCGAGCACGTTTTTTGTCTCTTTGTGTTTCAATGCATTTACGGACTTCGTTTAGGAGATTTTCGGATGCGGGTATTGCTTGTAGTATAAGTTCGGGTGTCGAGGTATCGGTTGTGGTGAATTTTAGGTTGCCTAATGAGAATATTCTTAATAGGAGGGGTTGTTCGAATGTTATATCATTGATACGATACAACTCCATGTAATCTGTTCTTGTGGAGAATACACCCGTTGTAATTTTAACTCTTTCGGTCGTGATTACATATTTTGTGCATTTAACTACAATGTATTTCCAGAGAGCGTAGAAAATCGGGACTACCAGGAAACAGGTAAGCAGGCAAAAGATGAATATCCAGAAATTCAAAACCTGCGACGGTGTTCCTGACCAGACGGTTTTTTCTTCAGACATGTTAAATCTCCTTTTCTTATTTAGAATTTGCAGATTTTTAACTATCTTGTATTATCAAAAAATTCGTTTAATTGTTCCATAGAAATAATTTTGTATTGATACCCCTGTTCAGTTAGGAAGAGTTGCCGGTTGAGAGCATAATCCTGGTCCAATGTATCGCGTGTAACAATAGTATAGAAGTGGGCTTGTTTGCCGGATTCTTTTGGGCGGAGTATTCTACCCAATCGCTGTGCTTCTTCCTGTCGTGAACCGAAGGTGCCGGACACCTGAATGGCGACATTAGCATCGGGCAGGTCAATGGCAAAATTGGCTACTTTAGAGACAATCAGAAGTTTTATTTCTCCATTACGGAATTTTTGATACAGTTCTTCTCTCTTTTTATTGGGTGTTTGCCCTGTAATAATAGGTGCGCCGAAGTTTTTTTGTATAACTTTAAGTTGGTCTAAATATTGACCGATAATGAGGACATTATCCTCTTTGTGGTGGTTTAAAATTTGTTTGCAGATACTTATCTTTATTGGATTTTTTGATGCAATTTGAAATTTGGCGGATTTTGACGCCACGACATATTTATAGCGGTCGTCTTCCATGATTGGCACGCGCACTTCGGTGCAGAGGGCTTCGGCTATCCAGCCCTGCTTTTCTAATACTTTCCATGGGATGTCGCATTTTTTAGGTCCGATAAGGCTGAATACTTCATCTTCGCGACCATCTTCGCGAACTAAGGTAGCGGTAAGTCCCAATCTTCGGCGTGCTTGTAAATCTGCCGTAGCACGGAATACTGGCGCAGGTAGTAGATGCACTTCATCGTAGATAATTAATCCCCAGGCACCATCTTCGAATAAACGGAAATGGAGAAAAGGGCTATCTTTTGTTTTACGATGAGTTAAAATCTGATAGGTCGCCAGTGTTACAGGTTTAATTTCTTTCATATCTCCGCTATATTCGCCGATTTGGTCCTCCGTCAGTGTCGTTTTTTCAAGTAGTTCTGTTTTCCATTGCCGTAGTGCCACTGTATTGGTTGTTAACACAAGGGTATGTGTTTGAAGTTTATACATGACGCCGATTCCGACAATGGTTTTACCCGCCCCACAGGGGAGAACAATAACGCCACTTCCACCACGGTTTGTCCCACCTGCATAAAAAGCAGAGATAGCATCTGTCTGGTAATTTCGTAAGAGAAAAGGTTTGCCCGATGGCAGTTTTTTTCGGAGGTCAAATTGTAATGGAGCCCCTTCCACATATCCCGCGAGGTCTTCCGCAGGAAAACCTAATTTTACTAGGACACTTTTTAAATGCCCACGAAATTGCGTATTCACACGAACCCGACGCGAATCCAATTTAGTTAATCCGAACTCCTGCAAGGCTTTGTTGTAGAGCAATTCTGAAAGGAGCATAGTATCATCGGATTCAAGAATTAGTTCCTGTTGTGGACTTTTATATAGTTTCAGTCTGCCATAACGACGAACTGTATCTGTAATTTCATAAATTAGATTTGACGGCACATCATATCGGCTATATTTCTGAAGCAGGTCAATAATTTGTGTTGCAGTATAACCTGCGGAAGCAGAATTCCATAGCGAAATTGGTGTAATCCGATAAGTGTGAAAATGCTCCGGTGATTTTACCAGTTCGGCAAATGCAGACAGAGCATCCCGTGCCTCCTCGTATAATGGATTTTCGACCTCTAATAAAATGGTACGGTCCGATTGAACAATTAACGGCTTTTCCACTTTTTTTTTCATGATAGAATTCTTATCTTCTTACATGTTTAAGTTCAAGGTAAATGATAGAATATAGTATTTTAAGGTAGATATACAATTAGAATAAATAGGGATAGAAATCTTCTAGTGTGAAAAAATTTATATATAAGGGCTTATCCTGCAAATGTGGTATAGAATGAATTATTGAGATATTACCAGGATAAGTGATAAAATCTATCTTAATAATTCTCCCAGATAAAAAAATTCTTTTCTCTCTTTTATTTTAGGAAAATATCTATGAAACCGAAGAAATCTTCTGCTTTGGTACGGGTAGGTGTATTGATGGGTGGCGTAAGTTCGGAGCATGAAATATCGCTTTTGTCGGGGGAAGGTGTGGTACATGCATTAAGCGAAACAGAATATGAGCCTATTCCTATAATTATCCATCGCAATTTCAATTGGGAATTTCCGGAGAAACGTATATTGAAAACAGAAGAAGCCCTTGCTGAATTGAAACGGATAGGAATTCATGTGATTTTTAATGCACTTCATGGAGCCTTCGGTGAGGATGGACGCATTCAGGGATTGCTCGAATGGCTTCACATTCCGTTTACAGGCTCCGATTGTTCTGCATGTGCTCTTGCGATGAATAAGGTACGTTCCAAGGCGGTTGCGAAGATAGCAGGTATTCGCGTTGCTGACCATGTTGTTTTCCATCAGGATACATGGATATGGGACCGTTCCGATTCTGTTTTTCGTGTGGAAAATGAATTGGGTTTCCCTGTAGTTGTAAAACCTGTATCTCAAGGCTCCAGTGTGGGAGTTACGATAGCAAAAAATGCGGAATCCCTTCTAGAAGGGATTGAACAGGCTTTAGAGTGGGATAAAGAAGTGCTGGTAGAGAAATTTATAAATGGGCGTGAAGTTACATGTGGAGTCTGGGATTGTGAAGAGGGCATACCACCGCGTGCTTTGCCTGTTACGGAGATTTGCCCTAAAACGAGTTCGTTTTTTGACTATACAGCGAAGTATACGCCGGGTGCTACGGATGAAATTACTCCTGCACCAATTGAGCCGGAACAAACACAAAAGGTTCAAGAAATGGCTGTGCTTGCACATCAGGCAATTGGCTGTTCTACATGGAGCCGAAGCGATTTTATTATTGACGAGGAAGGACCCGTCTGGATAGAAATAAATCCTATTCCGGGGTTAACACAGACATCTTTGTATCCACAGGAAGCAAAATGTGCGGGTATCACTTATGAACAAATGATACAGAAATTCGTCGAACATGCTCTTAAAAAAAGGATATAAACAAATTTTGTTTTTCAATACAGTTTGATTTTATTTCCTTTTGTTATATTCCTTTTTTTATTTCAGATGGTGGGACTTCGCGGTACATATAACGGATTCGATTATATCGAAAATTATATTTAGAAGGCTCTCCGCCAATTTGACAGGAATAGAAAAGATAGATAAGGTTCTTATCATTTTTCCTCATTACAAGGGCTTCAGGAACATGTGTTGCAGGTGTATCCGACTCAGGTTCTATATATCCTGTGATTTGCCAGTCCATACCATTGCGAGATATGCCTTCTGTGATTTTTCGTCCTTTCCATTCATGATTCTCGTATCCTCCGGGGTCTGCATAAGCATAATATACATCATCTACTTTTATAACATCGGGGTTGGGAAATTCCCATATACAGGGATTTTCTCCTATACGAATAAATTTCCAGTCTTCCGATTTTAAAAAGTCCCCTTGATTTTCCGCATAGCCCATAGCAGTTCCACGAGGTGTCCAGTAATCGAACCAGATTTTAAATCTGCCATCTTCATATATAATTGAAGGTCGATGATAAGTGCCCCATAAAGTAACATCACCTGTTTTGTCTTTACCGCCTAACTCGTTAGTATACTCTAATATTGGCTTTTCGGAACGGTTCCAGTGTATCCCATCTTCTGATATGGCTCCCATAATACAGTAAAAACTGCCATCAGTATCATTGGGATTGTCGGCAGGAATACGATCTTTATCATGTCCAGTTGCACTATATGCCAGATAATATTTTTCCCCCACTTTAATTACAGAAGGGTCTCCATTATGCCATTCGTCAAAATAAGTACCGGAGGGGCTAAAGAGAGGTTTCCATAACTTCGGATTTCCTGTATTATCCCATGTATCATCACCCGCATATACTTCCCATGTCCCCTCCAATTTTTTGGCTCGTGCCGTAAAGATAGCATCACAACCTTTAAAATTGGGTATATTTCTGTTACAATCTTCAAACGCCCAGCCAGAGAACCATGCCCTAAAGGGATATTCTGCTCCGGGTTCATGCAGGACATGAAAGTTATACATATTCCCGAAGCCACTTAATATATCTTTATAATTTTTTTGCCATAATTGAGAAATATCCTTTATTTTTCCCTGAGGTAATGTTTGAGCATGTATAAATGAGCAAAAGATAATGGATGAAATAAAAAAACAGATTGTGAAACTTAAGATTCTATATCGCATAATAAACCTTATAAGTAAATTATTAAATTATATCCAGAATTATGTAAATAGAATACTTTTTTTGGGATAATAATGTCAATTTGAAAAAGTTATATATTATCAATCTGATAAAACATTGTTATTTTTCCAACTCATAACAAGAAGGAGAAAGTAGTATGTCAAAGAAGGTGAAAATAGGAGTGATTGGTTGTGGAGCCATTGCGGAAAGAGTTCATGTTCCTGATTATCATGCATGTCCACAAGCAGAATTGGTGGCTTTTTGTGATGTAGAAAAGAAGAAGGCAGAAGCCCTTGCAAAACAATTTGCACCTCATGCTCGAGTTTATACCGATTATAGGCAGATGTTTAAAGAGGGCGGTATAGATGGTGTTTCGATATGCACTCCGAATATATATCATGGACCTGCAACAATTATGGCATTAAATTCAGGCTGTCATGTCCTTGTCGAAAAACCTATGGCGACCAGTTTGGAAGAAGCCCAAAAAATGATTGATACCGCAAAGAAGAAAGGACTGCTACTCATGGTTAATCAAAGTCAGCGTCGTTTTCCGGAACATCGGAAAGCCAAAGAGGTAGTGGAGAGCGGTATCCTCGGAAAAATACTTCATGTAACGGCTATGTTTGGCCATGCAGGACCGGAGGAGTGGAGTCCTACGGGTAAATGGTTTTTTAATAAGAAAGAAGCACGATTTGGTGCTATGGCGGATTTGGGTGTTCATAAGGCAGACCTTATCCGTTATTTGACAGGAAAAGAAGTGGCAGAGATATGTGCTTTTTATGGGCGATTGGAAAAACCCAATGCTACAGTAGAAGATAACTTTGTCTCTGCCTTGAAATTCACAGATGGTACTTTGGGGACATTGTCCGCCTCATGGACGGTCAAAGGAATGTCCGCAGATTATATTATTCTCCATTGTGAGCAGGGTTCCCTTCAAGTAGGTGTAAATCCTGAGAAACCTGTTGTGGCAAATCTGGTGAAACCCCTTTGCGATATTGTTTTCCCTCTTCCTGAACCCTATACGAATGTAAGTTGGGGAATTGATATTGGAGGTGCTTTTGTTCGTGCCGTTTTAGGATTAGAACCTCCATATTGCACAGGTGAAGAAGGAAAGAAGGCTCTGGAAATTATCTTATCCGCTGAAAAATCTGCTCTGACAGGGAAAACAGTTAAAATTAAACATTAATACATAGTATAGATATGATGAGCAATTCTACTAAATTAAAAACAATCTGGATAAAATTAAGTGGTCATTCATATCCCATTCATGTAGGTGTTGGGATATTGCCCCAATTATCTGAAGAATTAGTTCGATTAAACTGGAAGGGAAAAATCGGAATTATAACGGATACAAATGTTGCGAACTACTACCTGAATATTTGCGAAGAATTAGTAAAAAAGGTATGTCCACAAGGATATGTCATTCATATATTGCCTGCAGGAGAAGAGTATAAGACGATACAGCAGATAGAAGATATGTGTACCACTATGTTACAAGGAGGATTAGACCGTTCCAGTGGTATTATTGCTTTGGGAGGTGGTGTCGTAGGCGATATAGCAGGTTACTTTTCTGCATCATATATGCGAGGTATTCCATTTATTCAGGTTCCTACGACCATTGTATCGCAGGTTGATGCGAGTATTGGTGGCAAAACAGGGGTAAACCATCCATTGGGCAAAAATATTTTAGGTGCTTTTTATCAGCCTCACTCTGTTGTCATTGACTTGAACCTATTGAAGACATTACCGGAGCAGATATATCGTGAAGGTTTTGCAGAAATTATTAAGCATGGTGTTATTGCAGATAAAGAATTATTTGATTATTGTCAGAATAATGCAGAACAACTTATCCAGAAAGATTTAGATTGCTTATTATACCCGATTGTCCGTTCCTGTGAGATTAAAGCGGATATTGTAATGAAAGATGAAAAAGAGCAAAACATACGTGCTTATTTGAATTACGGACATACCTTCGGACATGCCTTTGAAGCAGTTACTCATTACAAGATATTTCTTCACGGTGAAGCGGTTTCTCTGGGTATGGTTACTGCATCGGAAGTTGGTGTCCTTCTAGGGTATGTTCCTGAGGATGTGCCCTTGCAACATCGTAAGGTATTAAAAAAATATCGTTTGCCGATAAGATGGGATGATTTGCCAATAGATGATGTTATGGAGTCCATGAAACGGGATAAAAAAACAAAAGCGGGTAAATTACGTTTTATTATACCCCGACGGATTGGAGAAGTCTCTATTGAAAGCGATGTGCCGGAGGATATTATTCGTTGTGCCCTAAAAAGAATAAAGACGGATTAGACTTTCTGCAAGGAGATTCTTTGTATGTGGGATAAGGAAAGTGAGTTTGATGCGATATACGATAAAGGACTAACAGAATTGATGAAGGGAGACCTTGCTTCTGCTGAGAAAACTTTGATGCAATCTTTACAATTAAATCCGAATTCACATGTAGTCCACTATCAGTTAGGCAGGTGCTACCTTCGTAAGGGGCAGATATTAAAGGCACAAAAAGAATTGGAGAATGCTATACGTATACAGGCGGAACATATCCCATCTCTGGCGGAATTAGGTTTTGTTTATTTATGTCAGGACCGGGTCACAGAGGCAGGAGATATTTTTAAGAAGGCGGTGAGTTTAAGGTCTAATCACGGGAAATCCCTGATAGGTATGTCCGTATGTTATTTTTCCACAGGGAAGTGGGTAGAGGCGTATGAATGGGCATCAAAAGCGATGCAATTAGGAGGTAGTCATTTTATGGCGTTATATATACTTGCGAAAACAGAAAAAGTGTTAGGACATGAGCAAGAGGCGGAAGAACATTTTAAGAAAGCAGAAGAATTGTTAGAAAAAACAACCGAAGTAGCACCCGAGCAACCTGAAAGTTATTTCATGCGTGGAGAAATTGCATTGGTTGGTGGATTTTATAACAAATCGTATGAATTGTTCTGTGAAGTAGAAAATCGGATGGACAAAAATCGTGAATATTATTTCTACCATGAAAAATTTAACCATATAACGGTTTTGAATAAACAGGGTATCTGTTTGAAACAGCTGGGAAGAAAGGAAGAGGCTAAAGTCGTTGGTAAAAAAATATTACAACTTGAGCCTGAAAACAAATTAGGCAAACTCCTCATTGCGGATTGATAAAAAGATATTTAAGAGGACTATTTAATAAAACCCCTTAAGAGATAACCCGATATCCCACATAACAATCCATAAAGGAAGAGGAAAATAAATTTTAGAATTTTCCCGCCGTGTTTCCGCCAGAATAATCGCGTTTTTAGAAAAAATTGCTGAAGGGGTTTGGGTTCGATGATAGTAACAATTGCGGTTATATTATCTTTCCCGCCATTTTCATTTGCAAGATTAACCAGTTGTTGAGCAATTTCACCTGCTGTGCCCCCTTTACGGATAATTTTAAGTATTTGTTCATCAGATACCATATTCGTTAATCCATCGGTACAAAGCAGTAGAATATCCCCTGATACAGGGTGCCAGCGATATACATCCACTTCAATATCTGCATGTGTGCCAATACAACGGGTTACAACATGTTTTCGAGTGTCTTTTTCAGCCTCAGAACGGGACATAAAGCCTTGCTTTACCTGTTCATCTATCCAGGAATGGTCTTCGGTATATTCTAAAATTTCGCCATTACGGATATGATATGCGCGGGAATCACCAACATTTGCAATATAAATTTTCCCGGGGATAATAATTGCTGCTAATGCGGTTGTCCCCATAGGTCTACTGCCTTTTACCAAATCTTTATTGGTCTTGTATATACTCTCATTGGCTTTTTGAAATGCATCACGAAGTAATGGCAGAGGTCCTTCATCTCTTAAATCTTTGATTTCATCATTCTTATTTTCTTGCCAGGGTTCCTGTTTCAATATATCTTTAATTAGCGATACCGCCAATTTACTTGCAACATCTCCTGCGATATGTCCTCCTAACCCATCTGCTACAATCAGAAGAGCCCCATCTTCAAATAACTTTATATCTGTGGATTCTGTTCGGAATATACCAAAGAAGTCCTCATTTTTTTCCTTTTTACGTCCTTTATCGGACAATCCTGCTATATCTAATTTCATCTTAAAACTACCTTTATCACGAATTACATCTTAATATGTTTAATAATGGTAAAATGATAATACAATCACTTATGTTTTTTGAAATTATCTATCTAAGTAATTTTGCATGAGGAATTTTGGTGTAAGAAGAAGGATTATACATTACTTCCACTGAATATTCGTAATTTGTATTTCGTTTATTATTAATGGATAAAGAGATTAACAATTGAATATGTAACTATATCCTATAGAAAGGGCAAATATATGAAATATTTTAAGATAGCAAAATTTTGTGCCGTAATTACATTCAATATGGCACTCGTGTCTACATTCTGGGTATTTGCAGATACAGACTTCCCTTTGCATGGGCGGGTAAGTTACGATGGCGAAAGTACGCTTATTCGGGGGATGGATGATGAAGATTGGAGCCGTGCCACCTTAAATACACTTGTGCTAACAGGGGATACATTGTGGGTGGATAAAGGAGGTAGCACGGAGATTGAATTTCCGGAAGGTGTCTTCTTCCGTATGGCAGATGCTTCTAAAGCAAAAATAGTTAAGATTTCCCCGGAACTATCCATATATGGTATAACAGGTTCTTTTTATGTTGAAAGAGTACTTCGCAGTTCTGGGACCGTTCGCTTTACTACTCCATCGTGTAACATTACCTTTGACCCGGATACCTGTGTTCGTATAGACATTGGAGAAAGTGGAACAACACGAGTTTCGACACGCTGGGGAAAGGTGTATGTAACAACAGAACGCGGAGGTAACGAAGTTGTAAGTAGTGGTAAACAATGCTGGGTTGATGTCGGATATTTGCCCTCTGAAGTAGTATCCTTTGCAACAACTGAAATGGATTCGTTTGACCGCTGGAATCAAGGTCGGTCCGAATTACTCTCTGCTCCCGTGAAAACACCCCCGAAATATGTGGAAGTTACAAATCGGACAATCGGATATACAGAATTATCACGATATGGAGATTGGGTTCTTATTGATGAACGATATTATTGGAGACCAACCGTCGTTATTAATTATGTCCCATATCGGACAGGATATTGGACTTATGTATCACCCATAGGTTCCGTTTGGGTAGAGACCTATCCTTTCGGATATATCACCACACACTATGGTCGTTGGGTCTATTATGATAGTTATGGTTGGGTTTGGGGATATGATCCGGTATGGAGTCCAGCGTGGGTGGCTACGGTTCGTTGTGGTGATTATTTTATTTGGACACCCGTAGACTTTTATTGCCGGCCCGTTCGAGTTTCCACAGGAGTTAGTTTTGCGGTGGGTGGTCTAAACTTTTATGTAGGTGCCTGTTCCTATGTCCCTGCAACTTATGTTTATACATCTCCTTACTATATCGCACCTGTGGCACCTACAGTTGTTAATTACATTATAAACAATCCAACAAATGTTTATGTCTGGAATATAGAACGCTATCCTTCTCAAAGGATACGCATCCCTTACCAGAACTCAATGCCGATGGTTCGCGATTATAATCCGCCGAGAACTATTCGAGGTATTGCTAACTATAATAATTCAGGGATACTTGCACGAGCCCGTGTAGAAGAATTGGAAAGTTATTTTACACGAAGAACCTCGACACAAGGTTTCCGAAGTCAAACAGGAATGCCTTCTTCCGCTATGCGGACCGCTATGTTAAATGAGCGTTCCAGTTCTTTCCGTGAGGTAAGATTAAACACCACCTCTCCAGAGGCAACTGCTACCCGTTTCGCTCCCGAAGTCCTTTCGCAAAGAGGTTCATCAACGGACCGTAGTTCAATTCGAGGTAAAGAAATTGACACCGGATTTACTCGGGCTATAGAGCGAAATACACAAATACAATCTGTCCGTGAAAATATAGGTTCTCCCGTCCGAAGTGCTGATGTTAGGAATACACTTCGTTCGGAATCATCTCCGACAAGAGTTCTAAACCCACCTGCAGTAAACAGAGGAATAAGAAATGCCTTCTCCGAAATACCCAATCAATCAGAGGGAGTTTCCCGCAAAGGGATTGAATCCCCATCTTTTTCAAGACTGGATATGAATGGTGAACGGAAACCCCGTGAGTATGATCCATCCGGAGGTGGTTCAACGACAAGCCCTACACGAACAACTCCCCGGAATGATTCAGGGTCAGGAACAACAAATCGAGATAGAGACAATACTACTCCGCGTTCTATACCAACAGACCGTAATAATCCGGGTAGTCGCGGAAATACAAGAGGTTCCGGCTTAAATTGGGATAATATGAAACAAACGCCAACAGATATTGGGACTTATGGCTCTGTGAGAAATCAACATGAAACACCTCAACGCACATCTGTTCCCGAATTTCAAATTCGTTCAACAGATGGTAATAGAGGAGCAGGAACATTTTCAAGAGGAACCTTGAGAGAAGCCAATGTGAATATCTTCCCAGAAAGAACATCCATTAGCGGAAACTCCGGGATTTCCGTTCGAACACTTCCCCCTCAGAAAGATATGTCTTTCTCTGTCCCTGATGTCCCGAGAGGAAATACATCTTTCGGGATTTCAAGAAATACAAATAAAAACTCCATTTCTTCTTTTCCATCATTCAATAGAAACAGTTTGAGTACTAGGAGTTTCTCTGTAACTCCTCCGTCATCCTCTGCTACGACAATGAGTTCCCCTCCGATAGAACGCAATTCCGCTCCATCAAGTTTTTCCGTACCGAAAGTAAATACACCTTCCTTCGCTACACCGAGCACCCCTTCTTTCCAGAGGCAATCACCAGGATTCTCAAACGGCAGGTCTTCTCTGGGTGGAAGAGGGATACGATAAAAGATTAAAACAATTTTTATATAAGGAATGTATTATGAAACAGGAAAGCAGAAAGAGCAAAATGCGGAGACTGTATTTAGGAATTTTACCGCTCATTATAGTTGCATTTATAGGGTGTCCCATAATTACTGATAATGCAGAATATGAACGCGGTTTTAATGATGGTTTTGCACAGGACGAATACTATTGGACTGGTTTTTTTGATAGTTATGATACTGTAAATGGCGGAGCAATATACTATCAGGGGGAACAAATACCGCAGGTAGAAAATCCTCCTTATGATGCAGGGTATTACGACGGTTTATGGTTCGCATATAATGATGGTTACTTTGTGGAATATGACTATGCTTTTACTATCGGTTTTAGTGAAGGTTATGATTGTGCTTACCAGGCAAACTGGAAGGCATTCCTCAAAACAGATAAGCATGTGGAATGGTTAGATGGGGGTTTTACAGATGGATATAATGATGGCTTCTCGGAAGGTAGGGTATTCGGTGCGTATGATTATTATTATGGAATTCCCTTTGATTGGCTGGATGCAATGATGGATTATCGCAGTGGGACAGATTTATCTATGGCAGGTGTCGCTACCGGAAACAATGGACCTGTGATTTTATATGAGTGGGGAACAGACCCCAAAACCCTTGTAAAGACGAAAAGAAGTGCTAGTGATATAAATCGTTCTATTCGTTTTATTACTAACGCTAAAAATTCTAATGCAAAATTCACCCCACCAGATATAAGTTACAGACAGATGATTCCCGAAGCAGAAAAAGAATTTCAAACAAAACCTGCTACTTCTCCCCGATATACTGTATACCCGCTTACCCTCACTACCACATGGCTCGAACGAATTAATCAATACCGTTCTGCCCTTGAACAAAAAAGATAAATCTTAAATTTCTTATTTCTGGCAAGAATAGCCCCAGGAGTTCTTCGCATGCAGATATGTTCTACCCATGAGATATTCATCAATACAACGAGCGGATTCTCTTCCCTCAGAGATTGCCCAAACAACAAGCGATTGTCCTCTACGCGCATCGCCTGCTGCGAAAAATCCACGGCGTGTGGTCATATATTTAGGGTCTGTTTTAATGGCTTTTCCAAAGCGAGTAGTACAAAGTTCTATCCCTAATTTTTCAACAAATATATCTGATTCTGGTGCAACAAAGCCCATCGCAAGGAGAACCAATTCACAGGGTAATTTCATGTCCGAGCCAGGAATTTCCCGCATTCGTTTTTGTCCATTTTCATCTGTATACCATTCTACACGGACCAGATGAATGGCTTTCACATGACCGCGTTCATCTCCTTCAAAGGCTTTCGTAGAAACGCTGAATAATCGTTCTCCTCCTTCCTCATGACTGGACGATGTGCGGAGTATCATGGGCCATTGAGGCCAGAGATTGTCTCCCGTTCTTTCTAACGGGGGACGCGGTAAAAGTTCAAGATTCACAACAGATTTACATCCCTGCCGAATGCTTGTCCCAATACAATCGGAACCTGTGTCTCCACCTCCAATAACGATAACATTTTTATTTGTGGCTAAGATTTCTTTCCCATCTATTTTTTTCCCCAATACTCTTCGTGTGCTTTGTGTAAGAAAGTCCATTGCGGTATGGATACCTGCAAGGGAAGAACCGGGAATATTCATACTTGTGAAGGTCCGTGCAATTGTTGAACCTATCGTAAATAAAACCGCATCATATGTCAGTAATTGTTCTACCGGTATATTTTTCCCTACTTCAGAAGAACAATTAAAGGTTACCCCTTCATCTATAATTTGATTAATTCTTCTCCAAACAATGGATTTATCCAATTTAAATCCGGGAATTCCATACATTAACAAACCGCCGGGTTCATCCGCTCTTTCAAATACATCTACATAATGACCTGCTCGATTGAGTTGTTGAGCAGATGCCAGACCACTGGGTCCTGAACCTATAATAGCAACGCGTTTCCCAGTTCGCTGCTCGGGGGGGTGCGGTTTAATCCATCCTTCACGCCATCCACGCTCTGCAATTTCATATTCAATTTGTTCAATGGTTACCGGAGGTTCATTAATTCCTAAAATACAAGAAGTTTCACAGGGAGCAGGGCAAACCCTACCTGTAAATTCCGGAAAATTGTTCGTGGAATGTAGTACTTCCAATGCCCGTTTCCAATCAGCATCTTTTACCAGATCATTAAAATCGGGAATTTGATTGCCCAGAGGACAGCCATGATGACAGAATGGAACACCACAATTCATACAGCGATATGCCTGCTGTCGAATTTTTTCTTCCGGTAGAGAATGATGAAATTCACGAAAATGTTTTATTCGTTCCTGGGGAGGGTCTTCGGGACCCAATTCCCTTTTATATACCATGAAACCTTTTGATTTTTCAGGAAACATAAAAATTCTCCCTTAACCTGTTTTTAATAAAGGCACTTCTTGTTGCTTATTCATTTCTTTTAATGCTCGTGCGTAGTCTTTTGGCATAACACGAATGAAATGTTCTATTTCTCTGTCCCAATTTGCAAGGATTTTTTCTGCAATTGGGCTTTTTGTATATTTCACATGTCGTTCTAATAAATATCGGAGTTCCGGTATACTTTTTTCATTTAGAGGTTTCAGTTCGACTGTTTGCAAATTGCACTTTATCTCAAATTCATTATTTGGGTCATAAACGAAAGCAATACCTCCTGTCATTCCTGCTGAGAAATTGCGACCTGTCTTTCCGAGGATAACCGCTCTACCACCTGTCATATATTCACACCCATGGTCACCTACGCCTTCAACAACAGCCCATGCCCCCGAATTGCGGACACAGAATCGTTCACCTGCAACCCCACGAAAATACACCTCACCACTTGTGGCACCGTATAGAGCTACATTCCCTACCAGAATATTTTGTTCTGGAATAATGGGACTTTCGGGGGGAGGTGTTACTATAATTTTCCCTCCGGATAAACCTTTCCCGATATAATCGTTGGCTTCACCTATTAAGTTTAGAGTGACTCCTTGAATAATAAAGGCTCCGAAACTTTGTCCTGCCACGCCATAGCAATCAATCCAAACGGTGTCCTCCGGAAGATGTCCTGTATACATTCCCAGACGATGTCGGCGAGTTAGTTCACTGGAAAGAATAGTTCCTACGGTTCGATGAACATTTCTGACCTGAATAGAAAAACGGACGGGTTCTTTTCGTTCTAACGTAGGTCTGGCTTTTTCCAACAGTATATTGTCAAGTGCTTTCTCAATTTCGTGGTCTTGTTTCTTACTACAGTATAATGTTGAACCTTCCCACGGTTGTGATTTTGCTAAAACCGCAGATAAATTTAGCTTTCGTGCTTTCCAGTGCTCGGGGTGCGGGTCATATTCCAGAAAATCACTTCGACCAATCATATCATCAAATTTGCGGAAACCTAATTCTGCCATGATACGACGCACTTCTTCTGCTACGAAGAAAAAGTAATTCACCACATACTCCGGTTTCCCTTCGAATTTTTTGCGTAGTTCCGGGTCCTGAGTTGCAATACCAACCGGACAGGTATTACTATGGCACTTACGCATCATGATACATCCGCTTACAATAAGGGGTGCTGTTGCAAAACCGAATTCGTCCGCTCCTAATAATGCCCCGATAACTACATCTCTACCTGTTTTAATCTGTCCATCTACCTGAACGGTAATGCGGTCTCTCAAGTTATTTTGAACAAGGACCTGATGTGTTTCCGACAAACCTAATTCCCAGGGTAATCCCGCATGTTTAATCGAACTTAATGGAGAAGCACCTGTTCCCCCATCATGTCCACTAATAAGTACCAAATCTGCTTTCCCTTTGGAGACACCTGCAGCAATTGTGCCTACACCTACTTCAGATACCAGTTTTACAGAAACTTTCGCATAGATATTTGCATTTTTTAAGTCATATATCAATTGAGCCAGGTCTTCTATTGAGTAAATATCATGGTGTGGTGGAGGGGAAATCAGTTCCACGCCCGGTGTCGAATATCGAACTTTAGCGATATTTTCGTATACTTTATGCCCTGGTAACTGTCCTCCTTCTCCTGGTTTAGCTCCCTGAGCCATCTTTATTTGTAATTCATCCGCATTGACAAGGTATTCATTAGTTACACCAAATCTTCCAGAGGCTACTTGCTTAATTGCACTGCGTTTGCTATCACCGTTAGGTTCCGGGATGAATCGTTTGGGGTCTTCACCTCCTTCTCCCGTATTACTTCTTCCACCAATACGATTCATGGCAAGAGCAAGATTCTCATGGGCTTCCTGACTAATAGAACCATAGGACATAGCCCCTGTACAGAACCGTTTTACAATTTCAGAAGCAGGTTCAACTTCCTCTAAGGGTATAGGGTTTCCTTTCTTAAATTTAAGTAGTCCGCGAAGTGTTGCAAAAGTCCGATTTCGATTATTAACTTCTTCTGCAAATTGCTGATATTTCTGCCAACTGTTTAATCGAGTAGCATGCTGGATAAGAGAAATAGTCTCCGGATTCCATTGATGGAACTCACCTCTCTGTCGCCAGCGATACGCCCCGCCAATATCTAACTCGTTTTCACGGAATTTTAACGGATTATAAGCCATCTCATGACGCATTAAGGTTTCCCGTGCTATATCTTCAAGGTCTAATCCCCCTATCCGGGAAGGTGTGCCTGTGAAACAGCGGTCGATTACCTCCTGACTTAGACCTAACGCTTCAAAAATCTGAGCACATCGATAACTTTGGAGGGTAGAAATACCCATTTTCGACATAGTTTTTAATAACCCTTTTTCAATGGCTTTAATATATTTTTTATGGGCTTTACCGGGATATTCTTCAACAATTTTCCCTTCCTCAATACCTTCCGAGATAGTTTCAAAAGCGAGATAAGGATTAATAGCACCGGCGCCATATCCACACAACAGGGCAAAATGCATCACTTCACGAGGTTCGCCACTCTCAACAACAATTCCACAGCGAGTCCGTTTGTGAACACGAACAAGATGATGATGAATCGCACCTGTGGCTAATAAACTGGGAAGGGGTGCATGATGTAGTCCTGCTCCACGGTCCGAAAGAATTAAAACGGTAGCCCCATTATCCACATATTTTTCGGCTTCTTTACAAATTCGGTCAATGGCATTTAGAAAGCCCGGAATACCTTCCTTTACTGAGAATAATGTACTGATAGATTCTGCCCGATGTCCTTTTTTCTTTAAATTGCGAATATAAGTTACCTGTGCATTGGTAAGAATCGGAGAATGTAGATGTATCATCTGGCAATCTTCAGGAGTTTCATCTAAAAGGTTATATTCCCGACCAATGTCCGTTTCGAGAGACATAACAATTTCTTCGCGTATGGGGTCTAAAGGCGGATTTGTGACCTGGGCAAATAACTGTTTGAAATAATTAAATAATAATTGGGGTCGTTCTGAAAGAACTGCTAAAGGAACATCATTCCCCATTGAACCCACAGGTTCTGCCCCTGTTTCTGCCATTGGCTTGAGCAAAAGCGAGATATCCTCTTCTGTATAACCAAAAATTTTTTGCCTTTTACGAAGTGGAACTAATTCTGTTGTAGGTCTTGTCTCCAGTACTTCTTGCGGGAAAATAATACGGTTTAAACTGAGCCATGCACGATAAGGTTTCCTGTTGGCTAAGGTCTCTTTTATTTCATCATCTTCAATAATTCGTTTTTCATTGAGGTCCACAAGGAACATACGACCCGGTTGCAATCGCCATTTCTTTACAATTTTTTCCTGTGGTATGTCTAAAACTCCCACTTCAGAAGCCATAATAACTTGCTGGTCTGTGGTAATCCAGTAGCGAGCCGGACGCAGTCCGTTACGGTCAAGAACGGCTCCTATCTGTACTCCATCTGTAAAAGCCATACATGCGGGTCCATCCCAGGGTTCCATCTTACATGCATGGAATTCATAGAAAGCCTTCTTAAAATCCGGCATACTTTCGTGATGACTCCAGGGTTCAGGTATCATCATCATCATGGAATGAGCAATGCTACGACCTCCCCGAACGAGCAATTCAAAAGCATTGTCAAAAATGGCAGAGTCACTGGCTCCCTCTGTTAAAATAGGAAATAGTTTCTTTATATCATCTCCATAAAGAGGGCTTTTCAAATCCGATTCACGCGAACACATAAGATTGATATTCCCTCGCAGGGTATTAATTTCTCCATTGTGAGCAAGAAAACGAAATGGTTGTGCTAATTGCCAGCTGGGAAGTGTGTTGGTACTATACCGCTGATGAATAATCGCTAAAGCACTCTCTACTTCAGGGTCTGCTAAATCTTCGTAATATTTATCCATGACTTCAGGTAAAAATAGACCCTTATATACAATTGTCCTCGCAGACATACTTGTTATATAAAAAAGATTTTTTTGCTCTTTCAAAAATTGTCGAATTTTATGAGAAGCAGACTTACGAATGATAAATAGTTTGCGTTCAAAAGATTCAATATCCGGGCAGGTTACATTTTTTATAAATATTTGTTCAATAATGGGCTCGTTAGAACGGGCAAGCCAGCCAATACATTGAGAATTTCGTGGAACCTCGCGCCAACCTAAAAATCCCTGACCCTCTTCCAAAATAGTCTGTTTTAACATTTCTTTGCAAACACTTCTTAATTGATTGTCTCCTGGAAGAAAAACCATTCCTATCCCATATTGCCCCGGAGAAGGTAAATCAAAACCTAAACTATCGGATTGCTTCTCAAAAAAACGATGAGGAATATGAAATAAAATACCACAACCATCACCCGTTTCAGGGTCGCACCCACATGCACCGCGATGGGTAAGATTTACCAATATACGAAGGGCATCTTTCACTAATTGATGAGTTCTCTTCCCATCAATATTTACAATAAATCCCACGCCACAGGCATCATGTTCAAAGAAAGGGGCATATAAAGTTTTTTGTTGGTGAGGTTCTTTCTGCATTTTAGTAACTCCGAAAAAATTATTTGAAAATAATATGTATATATTAACATACATTATTGTATAAAATCAACACAAAATATATGTTTAATAATTCCATTATGTAATAAATATTAAGTTTTAAGGCAATTTTTTTATAAAAATACCTTATTTTTTTATAAATAAATAAAAAATACACATAAATGTAATATTTTATATCTGCATAATGATAATAATGATAATTTTGCAAGTTGGCTTGTTTGCAAAAATATGGATTTCTCTTTGTAAAATTTAAAAAATGCAAAGTATTTTTACTTTAATTTAGAAAGAAAAAGATTTTTAGTTATACATTAAAAATAGAATTTTTTTATATAACAATTTAAAAATCTATGGTTTGTTTTTTGTAAGCTTCTTTACATTTGGTTTTTATTATATCGTGATTCCTATTAAAAAATTTTTATTTTGTGATATTTCGTGATATATTAATTTGAGATGAAGATATTTAATCAGGAGGTAGTGATATGGGCACAGCAAACTCTAATAATGAGAATGTCCCTGACAAAGAATTGCCAGCAGAGGAAGAAGGTAAAGATAAAAAGACGTATATTTTTCAGGCAGTATGGTTCAAAAAGCCCAACGGCTCGCGAAGATACAGTACTTATTTAGCATCTGCCAACCCAATTGCGGCAAAGTATGGAGCACATCGTGTTGTTGGACTTGTTCCTCGTGAGATTATTCGAGGTGATTTTCATCCGGATTATTTTTGTGTAATTGAATGGCCATCAATAGACCATTATTACCAATTTCTAAAAGACCCGCACTATCAAAGCATTGCTCCTATGCGAGACGAAGCCGTTGAAAAAGTAATAGTGATAGATTGTTTTCGTATTAGTTAATAGTTACCATTTCAAACGAAGGTGCATACTTTTAAGTTGTGTCAATTGATAATAGCCATAATGGGAGAGAGAAGCACCTCTGCCTGTATCTTTAACACCCGTCCACGGGAGAGCCGGGTCTAAGTAATCACAACGGTTCATGTAAAATGTACCTGTTTCGATGCGTTCTCCTATTCTTCTGGCTCTTTCAAAGTCAGAGGTCCATATAGACGCAGTTAATCCATATGGACTATCATTCATATATTCAATGGCTTCTTCATCATTTTTCACCGGTGAGATGCCAATTACAGTGCCGAAACTTTCCTCCTGCATGAGAGAACTTTTTTGGGGTGCATCTGCAACTACAGCAGGAGCGAAGAACCAGCCATGGTCAGGCACTTCAAAATCATCAGGACTTACAACCAGTTTACCTCCCAGCGAGATGGCTTCTTCCACCTGTTTTTTAAGAAATTGACGGGCAGAGGATACGGCCAGGGGGCCTATAGTTGTTTCTTTTTGCATGGGGTCGCCTAATTTATACTGGCGGGTTAGTTCAACAAATGCATCTACAAATTTGTTGTAAATGGGCTCTTCGACATAAACTCGTTCTACCGCACAGCAGGATTGGCCCGCATTATAGAAAGCACCGTCAACACAATTGGCAACCGCATAATCAAAATCCGCATCGGCACAGACATAGGCAGGGTCCTTCCCCCCTAATTCCAGTCCTTGATTGATGAATCGTGTAGAGGCACTTTGAACCACTTCATGACCACCACGGACAGAACCTGTGAAAGATACAAAGCCAATTCTGGGATGCTTTATTACTGCATCAATAACCTGATGGTCTGCTATGATATCCTGTATTAATCCCTCCGGTGCCCCCGCTTTTTCAAACGCTTCTACAAAAGCTTTTCCACAGAGAGGTGTTAATCGGGCATGTTTTACAATAACCGTGTTGCCAGCCATAATAGCAGGCACAATTACATTGACCGCAATCAGCAAAGGATAATTCCATGCAGAAATATCAAGCACAACACCGATAGGCTCATGACGGATATATCGGACAAACCCCGGTTTTTCAGGAAGATATTCATCCGCCAATGTCTGTTCCGCAATGGAAATCATATATTGAGCACGGTCCAGCATGGTGTTAATTTCATTTTGGGATTGCTGTAAAGGCTTGCCCATTTGCTCTGTAATTTCACGGGCAATATTATCTCGTTTCTTTTCAAATTCTTCCATAAACTTCAAGCATAATTCTTTCCTTGTATTTATCGGAGTATAACGCCATTCTTGAAATGCCTTATATGCCTTTTCTATCTTCTGATATGCCTCTTCTATCGTATCCATCGGGAAGGAATAAATTTCTTTTTCTGTGTAAGGATTAATAACTTTCAGTTCTTTTCTCGACATGTTGATGCTCCTTTTCTAAAAAAAGTTAATAATATAAATTCAAGAATATATAGAAATTCAGATTATTCTATGCAAAATACCTTACCCGTTTCTAATTCATAATATACAGGGACAATTTTAACTTTGCCGAAAAATTCTTTTTCTGCTATGGGTTTAGATTTTTGTCTTATTTCCTGAACAATATGTTTTGCATGTTCACGGGCACATAAATTTATAAAGGACTGTATATTCGAAGGCGATTTTTCCTCTTGCAATAAGGGCTGAACAATTGGGGTTATGTATTCAAATAATTTGTGAATATGGGTATGCTCATGCTCCGAATTTTTTACAGGTTCACTTTTTTGCAGTTCATTAACAACTGCAGTGACTGCACCACATTGACTATGAGTCATGACCAGCAGAAGGGGCGTATGCACATGTAATACTCCATATTCAATACTTGCCAGGGCTGATTTGCAGAGGACATTTCCCGCAAGACGAACAACAAAAAGGTCCATAATACCGCAGTCAAAGATAAGTTCCGGAGGAACACGGGAATCCGAGCAGGAAAGAATCGTTGCAATAGCATAATCTCCCTGCGATACTGTTGCAGAAAGATTTCTCCGTTTTGGGTCAGAATTCGGATGCGTAAGATTTCCCTCCACAAAACAACGATTTCCTTCCAGTAGTAAATTCAATACTTCATCAGGTTTTGGTTTTTCAAAATACACTTGGTTCATAAAATTGCCCTCTATATTTGTAAAAGTATAATATAATTTGTTCTTTATCTTCTAAAAATAAATCGTTAATTTAGAAAACAATTATGAAAAAGTGTTCATTCTACCTATAAAAAAGGTTTAGCAAATCCCTTTTATTGAATCAAGGAACAGTTAAATGTAATATGTACAAACAAAACCAACAGACAATTTGTTTCTACACAATATTAAAGTTTTTTATATTAACAGAGAAAACAGAGTATTAAAATATTACAGGAAGAGAAATCTCCCAAATAGGAGGTTTACATAAAAACATTACATTGACAATAATCATTATTTTTTTGATATATGAATAGGCGGATAGTTATTTGCTCTGAAATGGGAAATATGATATTCGTATTTACCTGTTGAGGGGAATGGTAAAATTTATGATAGCCCCTGGG
>JBMFRC010000032.1:0-24300 GCA_049968235.1 Candidatus Hydrogenedens sp. | reverse complement strand
GTGCAATTGACCAAGGATAGCGAAGCGGAGTATGAGATAGTGCTGAACAATATAGAAGGACATGGCGAGGTAGCGTTACACATACAGCCGGGAACGGCAGTAGATTCGGCGGGCAACTATGCTCCTGAGTATGTGGGAGAATATGCCTTAACGGTTCATACGGAAACGGGTTTATCGGCAATAGGT
Organism: Candidatus Hydrogenedens sp.; assembly: GCA_049968235.1. Classification (GTDB taxonomy): domain Bacteria; phylum Hydrogenedentota; class Hydrogenedentia; order Hydrogenedentales; family Hydrogenedentaceae; genus Hydrogenedens. Next base: position 24,114 of record JBMFRC010000032.1, on the reverse strand, counting down.
GGATACGGTTACATTTTGTTGATAGTGTTGATAGGCTTGTTCGGTATTGTGGTGATGCTTCATCCTGTGAGACAGGAGAGATAAAATACTTTGATACCTTAACGCCCGCCCCCTACAGGAGATAGTCCTGTGGGGGGGCGTTTTTTAAGGGATAGTAACTGAACAGCAAAACAGGAGGGAGAATGTATGGGAGAGATGAGAAGCATTTTATTCTCTAAAAGATTTATTTGATTTTTACATATAATTTGGTGTTATTGTAATAGGGATTTAATTTCTGGAACAGGGAAAGAATGTTGGTATGTTAGAAAGGAAGCCAGAACCTGAATTAATGGATGACCCATTAGAGGCAGAGGCGTACTCTGTAACTGATTTTTCAGATGTAAATAAGAAATTTGTGGAGGTGTTTTGCGACACATTGCCTTTATCAGGAAATTTGTTAATGTTAGATTTAGGTTGTGGTCCGGGTGATATTACTTATCGTATGCATCTTTGTTGTGAACAGTATAAAATTATAGGGGTTGATGGTTCTCTATCCATGCTTCGATTTGCACAAAAAGAAAGTGGTTCTCGTAGTTTAACATGGATATTGGCAGATGCTAAAAACTTGCCTTTTATGGACAAGTCTGTAGATGTTATTTTTAGTAATAGTCTGCTTCATCACCTTTTGGACCCAATGTTGTTATGGATGGAAATTGTAAGGGTGATTAAATCCGGCGGATTTATTTTTCTTCGGGATTTGTTCCGTCCGGAATCAGAAGAGCAAGCAAAAAAAATAGTAGAGTTATATGCGGGGGATGCATCGGACTTACTGAAGCAAGAATATTATCGTTCGTTATTATCCGCATTTACCCCTGAGGAAATTCAGGAACAATTGGCAGAATGTGGATTGCAAAATTTATCTGTAAAATGTGTTACTGACCGACATGTAGATATATTTGGAACTATTCTTTGAAACAAGGTATATGCGAAGTGTAGTATGGTTAAAACCGGATGACCCTTTTCCTGCGGAAAAATACTGGCAGGGATGGGTTGTTGCTTATGGTGCAGACCTGTCTCCTACCCGATTGATAGATGCCTATCGAAAAGGTATTTTCCCCTGGTATAGCGAGGGAGAACCTATTCGATGGTGTTCCCCTGACCCAAGAGCAGTTCTGCCGACACATTTACTACATATTCCACATCGGCTCTGGCGTGAATGGAAAAAGAAGCCTTTTTATATTACTGCGGACACATCTTTTCAGGAGGTTATTTACGAATGTGCAAGAACACCTCGAAAATGGGAAGATGGGACATGGATTACTACGGATATTCAACAGAACTATATCCGTTTACATGAACTGGGTTATACCCACTCTATAGAATGCTGGAAGGATAAAACACTGGTAGGAGGCTTGTATGGTGTTCAATTGGGACCTTTATTTGTTGGAGAATCTATGTTTTATCATACCTCAAATGCTTCTAAAATTGCTTTTCTTGCATTGTGTGGTTTCTCATTTCTGCATGGGATTAAACTTATTGATTGTCAGGTATTTTCCGAACATCTGGAACAATTTGGCGTTTTTGCTGTCCCGAGAAAAAAGTATTTAAGTTGGCTTAGAGTTAATTTGTCTGAAAATCTTCCTACAGAGCGATGGCAAATGGATATGGATAAAGTTTATGAAGCAGTATTATATTTAAAGAAAAGTGGTTCAGAGCAATCTTCATCAAAGCGAGATAAATAATATAGTGTAATAATTGTAAAATAAATTATATATCTGTGGGTCTCGTTCTGTCAACGATAAGGATTGTGGTGTAATTTAAATATATTTTATGTTTGTTGTTTCTTTTCTATCAGGTTTATATAGGTACCGGAAAAGATAAGCAATATTTCAATAATCCAGAATATCAGAAGGGAATTCCATGCTCCCCGGGTAAAGCCATAACTATGTAAGCCCACGCCTAATAAGTTTACTCCCCACCAGGAGAAGGAAACGACAATACCTAAAATGATAGAACCTAATGTTATACCAAGGCTATTTATAATTTTCCCTAAATGAGCATGAATTACAATTAGACACCAGAGAACAATGAGCAAAGCCCCGTTTTCTTTTGGGTCCCAACCCCAGAAACGTCCCCAACTCTGCAAAGCCCAGATTCCCCCCAATACTGTGCCTATAAAAGAAAAGAAGAAACAAAAGCAAATTGTTCCGTATATTCCTCGCGAAAGCCGTTTGTAAAAGGTTGCATCATTTTTCTTAAGTCTTAATATTTTCCCTAAAATCCAGACATGTCCAAAAGCACTGGCTAATAAACCTGCTCCATATCCGATTACAATCGTTGTTACATGAATGGTAAGCCAGAAATTTGTATCTAATACCGCTACAAGACTGGGCATGGTATCTGTACCTTCTTTCATCTCGTAACGGTTAGCCAGAAATAGACCTAATAATCCTAAAAAACTGGCAAGGCTTAATGAAATATTATCTCGGGTAAATCGTTCCATGATAAAAGCCAGAAGAACTGCGGTGGCTGTAGTGAACAAAATGGTTTCGTAAAGGGTTGTTACGGGAGGACGACCACGGATAATGCAACGAAAAGTAATGGCGATAATGAGTAATAATAAAGCGATTGTGTTGACAGAAAAAACACTAAATTTCAATACTTTGTTTTTAATTGAAAGCCACCATATTGCAGTTAAAATCACAGCGAGGAAGAATATCCACTGGCTATAAAATAAGAATTTTCCTTTATAATACAAAACTTCCAGATTTATCTTTTTTCCTTCTCCTCTTGCCTCTGCTTTCTGCGTAATTTCTTCGACTAATTGTGTAAATAATTTTTTGAATTGTTCTGGGATTCCTTTTTCCTGTTCCAGTTTTGTAAAAAGCATAAAAAGATGAATGTCAGGTATATTTTCTGTAGATGGGTCAAAAATTTGAATAGCAATATCTAAAGGAGAGAGCCACGCTTTTTTTGATAGTTCATCGGAAGGAATAACTGTAAAATGTTCTGCTTTTACAACAAGTTGATTTACATCCCCTAATAAATTTCGAATGGTTGATAATATTTCTTTAGTTTGTTCTTCGTTTAAGGTTGGCGAAATTTCTTTGAGTTTTTTCTTGAATTCCGGAAATATTTCAATAATTTCTGATAAAAAAGGTTCTTTTTTATTAGGGAAAAATTGTGAAAGCAGGGAACTTGGAGGGATGGAATATTTGTATCGGGCAAAGTCCAGATAAGCAATGATTTCTTCAAAAGTTAGTAGATTATCCGCTAAGTTAAGAACCTGTTCTTGAATACGGGTTCGCTGAGCAGGAGGTATCTGGGAGTACTTCTGGGCTTGATTCATCAATTCTTCACGAGCGGGAAGTAGTTCGTTGTAAGTGTATCGGTCTCGTTTTTTTTCGTGTCCTTGCAATCCAAGGTTTTCCAATACCGACAGGTCATGAACAATAAAGACCGGGTATTTTTTAGCAATGTCAGGATAAAAAATACAATGTAAGAACCACTCTGTCGGAGACAAACTTTTTCCTTCTGGACTTTTTATGGATGTCTTCCCACTTAATTTTAATAGTAAAAATCTTGCATGAGTACTCAATGGTTTTATTCGGCCATCGGATTGAATGGGTAACTTCTCTGCAATGGTTATTATTTCTTTATCCCATTGAGGTATGGTTAATTTTGGAGATTGATGGGTTTCTGTAGTTAACTCTACAGTGTTCAAAGAAACATATCCGGAAAGAATGATGGATGATATTAGAAAGAAAGTCATGAAACTACTTATGCTCCTCTCGAACTTTTCAGAAATCTTATTAGTTTTTGGGAAAAATGTAGTAATAAACCTATGGAAATGATTATGCACGAATATAAGGGGACCTGTTCCGCCGGGTTTTTTGTTATCGCAAGAACGGAGAAGACAGGTGCAGAGGGGCTGTCATTTACAGTTCCCCATGATGCTTGATAGACTGTAAAACCCTGGAAACGAAGGGGTTCATTCATTCGTATCACGGTCCTCTGTTCCCAATTTCCTGTAGCATATACTACTTCACTTGCAAAGAATCGCGGTTTGTTGGTTCGGGGATAAAATTCTTTAATAAATTTTTCCAATTTTATGGAAAACGGAAGTTCCATTCTCTGGTGTCGTATCCCCATTGAATACAATTCATTTCCTATCTCAAAAGTCCATGGTTGTTTTTCTCCACCCCAGAGTATGCCCAGGTGATGCTGTTCATTTGCAGAAATTTCTACATAAATACCAGCAAGATTTAATTCTTCTTCCCGTTCCGAAGGTGCAGGTTCTAAAAGGACTCCTTGAATACCTTGTTCTACACCGGGAATGGTAAATCGAGGTTTGGCATTTGTCATAAATCGCATCAGAGTTATTTCAAAAGGGAACTCTTTTGAAAAGAAACTCCTTCGCATGGCTCCTTTTAGTTTGGAGAAGTGTTGTTGGGGAATAATCCATTCAGTAATAGGTATCTTTTTTTCCTTATCCAATTTCCAGATATAAATTTCCCAATTTTTTGTGTTTTCAAATGTATTTTTTGTCTCGCCTTCAAGCAAAGAAATTTGACCATAATCTCCCCAGAACTCGCCCCAAAATCCACCAAGGATGAGTAAAATAGCACCACCATGTGCGATGAGCATACCGGGCTTTTTTATACTTTTCGGGGCTAAAAGAACTCCGCCAATAAATAAATTTAGTAACAGAAGAACCATAAGTAATCCCCCTCCCGGTAGAGGAAGAGGTATGTAATTCCCGAGCCAGTGCAAAACAAATACGGATTCAAAGTATTTGTTTTGAATTTCATAAATACCATGCTCGGTTTGAGCCAGCGTTCCTAAAAATACAATTACCATCAGGAAGAAAAGTATTACAACCGATAATTTATACGATCCTAAAAAACGGAAAATTTCTTTCATCTCATTACTTCCATATCCACTGTTTTTAATTTTTTAGTGTAAGTGAATTACATAATTTAATAAAGTTATCCTTTTGAAGAGCAACTTCTTTTTCAGGTCCTATCATTTTAACAAACAAGGTCTGATTCCCCAGTGAGCAAACAGCACCTAATAGACGATAATTCTCATGGGTAATCCCCTGCATATCTTCGTAATTACCTGTAATATCTAAAAGTTTGCATTGTTTCCCCAAAATAGTAACATCCGTAAGTTGTTCGATAGTCTGAGTATCAATATCTCGTTTTCCCATCTGATTTGCCCAGCGTTTTAGATTGGCTTCTACTCCACCTGCTTGCGACATCAGCACACTAATGTAGCATTCCCATGTGGAATTATCACCGGTATTAAAGGATACGACTCGCATAGGCTTGTTTGTATCTTCTTGCCAACCTGCCGGCGTTACCCATTCCAATTCCAACTTTCCAAAACCACCTTCGGCAAGAGATGTATTTCGCATATCCGGTTTCATTCCGGAATTCCCTGTATCCTGTTCTTCTTTTTTTGTTGTAATTTCTTCAGGGGAAATACCTGATAGAGAACCTGTATCTAATTGTCCCCGATTATCTAAATCTGTGGGTAGTAATCGTAGTCTCTGTGGGGCTGGTAATGGAATTATTGGTTTTTCCGTAGAAGAAACCATTCTTTTTTGAACAATTTCTATTTTTTCCTCATTAACACAGCCATATAAAAAGGCAAATAAGATTACAAAAGTGCTTGAATAAATTGCCATATTGCGAAAATTCATATATACCTCTCTTCTGTTGTATATATAAAATACAAATATAAGAACGAAACTATTATTATAAACATTCCTAAGTAATTTTATATAATTTATATAATGAAGTAATATGAAATTTTAGCATTCTTGCAATTGTTTATACGAATAGAATGCAAAAATATTAGATGGTTATTTTTATAATTAAGGAATTTTCTGGGAATGACAGATATATGTCTGGTTTCTGCTCAGCCTAATCTGGATATTTTAGGGTTAAAGGGATTACATTTATACCTTCGTCAAGAAGGATTTGATTCTGTCCTTTTGTATTTTCCCGTCTTTAAAAAGTATGCGGGTAGAAATCAACATGAACATGTAAAAAGATTTTTAATGGAAGAAAATCCAAAAGTAGTTGGCATCAGTTTAACTGCTGAGGATTTTCAGGTTGCATCGGAAATAACCCGTATAATTCGCGAAGTGTTGCCCGAAACTTATGTTATCTGGGGAGGAATTGAAGCAACAACAGAACCCGACCGCTGTGCTAAGATAGCGGACTTTGTTTGTATCGGTGAAGGGGAACTGTCCCTAAAAGCATTTCTTTCATCTGTAAAGAGTGGTGCAAATAAAGATGACCTGAAGAAAATTAATAATCTTGCCTATTTCGATGAAGAGGGAATATTACAAACAAATCCTATTTCTCCCCTTATTTCAGACCTAGATATGCTCCCTCCTTTGAGACAAATACCTGAGCGTAGTTATGTGGATACAGGGACAAAAATAGAACCTGTACGGGTTGAACATCTCATGCGGTATAAGAGGTATCGTGGGCAGGTCTATAAAATCATGACTTCACGGGGTTGTCCTTACGGGTGTGCTTATTGTTGTAATCGATTTTTGCGTAAATTATATGGGACCTGGCCTGTGAGACATCGGAGTGTTCAGCATTTTATCCGGGAATTAGAATTGGCGATGAAAGAAGGTCCCCCGATTTTTTATGTGGACATTATTGATGACTGTTTCTTTGCATCCGATATGGAATATATAAAGGAATTTTGCGAAGTTTATAAAAAGCGTATCGGTTTACCTTTTATTGCGAAAACAACGGCTCGAGAGGTATCCCATGAACGAATGTCTATTCTTGTAGATGCGGGGATGACCTGGACCAATATGGGCTTGCAAAGTGGAAGTGACCGTACCTGTTTAGAGATTTATAAACGCCCTACAAAATCGGAAACATTCTTAAAAGCAGCACAAATTGTTTCGGAGTATCCTGTGGGTATTTATTACGACATTATTTTAGATAATCCATTTGAAACGCCAGAAGACCGATTAAATACTGTTATTACATTATCAAAAACGCCCCGACCATTTATGCCTTTGTTCTTCTCTCTACGGTTTTATCCCGGAACTGAAATACGCACAAGAGCTATAGAGGAAGGTATCATAAAGGAAAATACTGTTGTATATGAAGACTTTTTTCTCTGGAAGACAACGGAAGATAACCGCCTTATTCGTTCTGCCTGTTTTGTTTCACCCAAAATAATTATGGCTCTCGTAGAAAGACTAAAAAAGAATCCCCGGAGTTTGGTTTTAAAATCAATTATTATTGGCATGGATATTATTACAAAAACAGTTCTTATGCCTTTGACCGCACTAAGAATGATTTACCGTTCTCAGCGAAGGTCTATATGGGGTACAATCAAAACCTTCCCTATGTTTTTAAATGCAAACCACTTACCATCTATACAAAAATTTAGTAAAATTTTAAGAATTGGGCAGTAAAATATACAATAATCCTTTGTTGCCTTTTTGCTGGAAAATCGTTATAATAATAGTGCTCGCGCTAGGTGGGAACGAAGCGGCGTTCCTGAACTCGCAAATCCGCTTTAGCGAGGCTGAATTCCCTCCCGAGGGCGGTATGTCCTTTAGCTGGCGCGGAGTAAGTGGTGTTGACGGCTTGGTCCTACTCAACAGGCAGGCAACAAACCCGGTCAGGTCCGGAAGGAAGCAGCCGTAGTTGATTCTGTCTGTGTGCTGTAGGGTCGCCGGGCCCGAGCTAACTGCTCCGTGGTCGTTCTGGGCGTATCGTTCGAAGGTGGGTGCGCGAGCACTTTTTACATAAATGGCAGGGATATATTTATGCCGAAACCGAATGATGTATATCATGTTCTTGCTCGAAAATGGAGACCTCAACAATTTGATGAGGTCGTTGGACAGGAACATATTACCCGAACACTAAAAAATGCTGTTTCTTCTGGGCGGATACATCATGCGTTATTATTTATTGGTTCGCGAGGAATTGGGAAGACGACTACTGCTCGTATTCTTGCTAAAGCATTAAATTGTCAAAGTTCGGATAAGCCTGTTCCCGAGCCTTGCGATAAGTGTGATAACTGTATAGAAATAAGTAAGGGTACTCATTTGGATGTTCAGGAAATTGATGGGGCTTCTAATAATAGTGTAGATAATATCCGTGAAATTCGCGAAGCGGTTCGTCTGGCTCCTGCACATGCACGATATAAGGTATATATCATTGACGAAGTTCATCAGTTATCTTCTGCAGCTTTTAATGCTCTGTTGAAAACTTTGGAAGAACCTCCGGCTCATGCGGTTTTTATTCTTGCCACAACAGAAGCCCACAAAATCCCTGCAACGATTATTTCCCGCTGTCAGAGGTATGATTTCCGAAGAGTTGCTGTGCCGGATATTGTAAAATTATTGGAACAGATTGTAAAAGCGGAAAAGAGGAAAGCAACCCAAGAGGCGTTGTTTGCAATCGCTCGCTCTGCGGATGGTGGGGTTCGCGATGCGGAAAGTATTCTTGACCAACTAATGACCTATTGTGAAGGGGAAATTACCTATAAAGATGTTCAGGATGTTCTGGGGCTTATAGAGACAGATAAGATTGACCAGTTGGTATATGCGTTACAGGATAAAGATATATCTAAGGTTCTCTCGATAATTGATGAGGTTTCAACTTCCGGAAAAGACCTGAATCAGTTTGTGGAGGAGTTTATTCGACACATTAGAAACTTACTTATTCTTAAAACAACTCAACAGGAGGATATCTTTTTCCTTCCGGAAGAAGATGTAAAACGATTAAAAGAACAATCTGCAAAGTTTACAATAATTCAACTTATGAAGTTTGTTGAGCAATTAGCGGAATTAAATCAAAATTTTACCTCGCAACTTTCTCACCGAACCGCCTTAGAAGCATTCTTTATTAAAAATTGTAAGGTAGGTGCTGAATTATCTATTGAGTCTATTCTGGAAAAATTAATGCAACTTGAGGACTCTATCCAATTTTCAAAGATAAAAACGGTTCAGGAAAATCGTTCCGCATATTCTCAGCAGGAGAATACCTCGGAAAAAAAAAAGATAAAAACCCCCTCTATTGAAAAAACAGAGGTAGAAAAAAATATAAAATCCACATCGTTATCCTCAATATCGGGAGTATCTACACCCACTACGGAACTTTCTCCATCCGGTACTTTATCCGTGAAACGGAGTGATTCAGATAAAAATTTTACTAAAAAGGTGCTTCGTGAACTTAGTAAAAAAAAGGCAACATTATCGTTGTTTTTGAAAGATGTGCAGATTCATTATGATGCAATAACGGAAACAGTAGTTATACATGTTAATCCTTCGGATAATAATGCACTTTCATGCCTTGCGAAGGAAGAGACAAAACGGTATATTTTCGAAACGGTTACTGAACTTGGTTTTCCGGGTAAGCAAATACAAATTGTTCATCGAGAAATAAAACAAAACGAATCTTCTGTGCAATCTCCACGTAGGGGATTGTTAAATGACCTTGTTCCACAGGAACTGGCACAGGAAATAAAGCAGGACCCGAAGATTCAATCAATTTTAAATCGTTTTATGGGGAGAATTGTAAAAGTGTCTGTTATGAAAGAAACAGAAGAAGAATCGCTCCCAGGTGAAGAAATTACAGAGGAAGGGCTGGATGAGGAAGAACTGGATATTGATTAGTATGTGTTTATACATTTATATTATCACCAACAGAAGGAAAGAAGAATGTTTACTTTTGAAACACGAATTACAAAGATGTTAGGCATAAAATATCCCATTTTGATGGGAGGGTTACAATGGTTAGCCAAAGCAGAAATGGTATCCGCTGTTTCGAATGCAGGTGGGATGGGTTTCATTACGGCGGTTTCTTTTCCCGGTGGAGAAGAATTACGGGCAGAAATCAGAAGGACGCGTGATATGACCGATAAACCGTTCGGTGTAAATATTTCCATGCTTCCTGTGATTATGCCTAATGATATGACGGAGACTTATGTTGATATTGTTTGCGAGGAGGGAATCCCTGTAGTGGAAACTGCAGGAAGGAATCCGGAACCGTATCTACCGAAACTAAAATCTGCTGGGGTGAAGGTCATTCACAAAGTTCCAGCAGTGCGTTTTGCCCAGAAAGCGGAGCGAGTTGGTGTAGATGCGGTAACCATCGTAGGTTTTGAATGTGGTGGTCATCCGGGAATGAATGAAGTCCCGACACTCATTGCATTACCGAAAACTGCCGAGACGGTATCAATTCCTGTTGTTGCTGCGGGAGGATTTTGTGATGGTAAAGGATTAATTTCCGCTTTATGTTTAGGTGCGGAAGCCATTCTTATGGGGACACGATTTATGGCTTCGAAGGAATGTCCTATGCATGAAAATTTTAAGCGGTGGCTCGTACAGGCGCAGGAAACAGATACTATGGTTGTAGAACGCTCTATTCGCAATCCGGCGAGGATAATAAAGAATGAAGCGGCTATGACGGTTGCAAATATGGAGAAGGAAGGAGCGACACTTGAGGAACTTTTGCCGGTTATCTCGGGTAAGGTAGGGCGAGAGGCGTATCTTAGTGGAGATGTAAACCGTGGATGTATTGCTTGCGGTCAGGTCGTTGGTAGAATTTACGAAATAAAGAGTATAGCAGAGATTATTAACGATATAATGACACAAGCGGAACAAATACTTGAAAAACTCAATAAAATAGCCATCAAAAACAATTAACGATATATTCTATCTACGTATTGATATTGTATGGAACCTTTACCTGTAAATACAGAGCCTATAGTTGATTCTCTATTGTCTGAACATCGAGGAAGGAGTTCCGGGTGGAAAGTTTATGCCCGTCTTATCCGGTATGCACTGATATATAAGACACGACTCCTTTTATCTATTGCTCTTTCCCTTGTTATTGCTTTTTCTTTCGGAACGATGATAGTAGGTTTAGGAACTGCTGTAAAACTTACTCTATATCAACCTCCTGAAATGCAGAAAAAAACAGTTTTTAATCCGGAAGAGGACCCTGCCATTAAATACGCACATGAAGTTCAGAAATGGGATACACAAATTCATAAATGGTTGAATACATCGCCAGCAGAATGGGATAAAACATTCCTTCTATTCGTGGAAAAAATGAGAGCCCACAAATTATTTGCTTTGTCTATTGCCATTATTATTGTTATCCTACTTACTTTTATCAGTGGTTGTGCTCGTTTTTTTCAGGAATATTTTGCAGGTTCTGTGGGTGCCTTTGTTTCTGTTGATTTATCCCGGAAGATGTATCAGAATATAATGACCCAATCATTAGGTTTTTTTGAATCCCATTCGTCAGGGGATGTGGTTGCTCGTTTTAGCAATGATATATTTATGGTGAATCGTGGTTTATCCAACGCCTTTATTAAAGTGCTTCGAGAACCTTTCAAGGCATTAACATTTCTTGCCGTTGCTATTAGTGTGGACCCGTGGTTAACACTTGTAGGGATATGTGTTTTACCCCCCCTGGGTTATGCGTTAATTCAGTTAGGGCTGTATGTTCGCAAAAGTGTTCGTCGTTCACTTATGAAAGTTGCTGACCTTGCTTCGCTTATTAATGAAACAACCCGGGGTATTCTTATCATTAAAGGTTTTCAAATGGAGGAATTTTTGAAACAGCGATATGATGTCGAGGCAAATCGATTGCGGAGGTTTTTACGAAAAATGGTTAAAGCAGATTCCGCAACGGAACCCATTACAGAATTTATCCTTGTGGTAGGTTTCTCTGGTTTTATCCTATTCAGTGGCTATCGTGTGATTACTTATCGGCTGGATATGGGCGACTTATTACAGGTATATCTTGCACTGGCAATGATTCTTGACCCTGTCCGTAAGTTATCTACGGTAAACAATCTGATACAAACGAGTGTTGCCAGTGCGGAGCGTGTTTTTGAATATCTGGACCTCAAACCCGATATTCAGGATGCCCCTCATGCTATTTCATTAGAACCGTTATCTAAAGAAATAAGGTTTGAAAATATTTCCTTTTCTTATGATGGTAAAAAAATTGTCCTTGATAACTTAAACTTTTCTATCCGTCGAGGGGAGAGGGTTGCACTGGTTGGTCCCAGTGGTTCAGGTAAAACGACACTCGTTAAACTTATCCCACGTTTTTATGATGTAAAAGAAGGCACTATTTATTTTGATGATACGGATATTCGCAAGGTTACATTAGAGAGCCTGCGAAAGCAAATTGCAATTGTTACTCAGGAAACAATTCTTTTTTCAGGTTCAGTCCGTGATAATCTGACGGGGGGAAATACAGGTATAACAGATGAACAAATTGAGCAGGCTCTTGTTATGGCACATGCAAAGGAGTTTGTCGCTCAAATGCCTAAAGGATTGGATAGCAATCTGGGGGAGTTTGGACAATTACTCTCCGGCGGGCAGAGACAACGCCTCGCTTTAGCCCGTGCTATTCTAAAAAATCCCGAAGTATTACTTCTCGATGAGGCAACCTCCAATCTGGATTCTGAAAGTGAAAAATATATACAGGAAGCCCTGACGACTTTCCTGAAAGGGCGAACCAGTATTATCATTGCACATCGTCTATCTACAATTATGAATGCAGACCGTATTTTAGTGCTGGACCGTGGAAAAATTGTAGAACAGGGTTCTCATGAACAGTTATTAAAACACCAGGGAATTTACTATCAACTTTACCAACATCAATTCCGTAATGCCTATGAAACAACCGCACAATAAATATATAAATGTATGGCTCATTTTATTGTTTCTGGTATTCAATTCGTGCAGTCAGAAAAATACTGCACCTCAGCCGACAGTATCCGAACCTAAAAAAACATCCGTAGGGAATTCTTCTCAAACGGAGGTGGTACAAAGTCAAACACAGGTTCCAAATACATCGGCTTCCAGTTCCTGGGTTTTCGGGAAAATCATGATTATAAACAGTGCAGGTATGCCTCTGGAAAATATGGCGGGTATTGCGACTGAAAAACCGAATGCCTTTGATGAACCTATTGCCCGCGGAAATTTAAGCGGTCCCGATGGGATTAGCACCATTCAAATTCCTAAGAACAAAGGTGTGTTTATCCGTGCCTGGGACCCTATCCTTCATTATTTTCCCAACAACTATTTTGAGATTCCACCTACCGATGCGGATTCCCTTGAAGATATGCAAGTATTGATGCTGGAAGCCAGTATTATTGAATTACAATTGTTTGATAAAGATGACCAGCCTGTAAAAAATGAGAATGTAGGCTTGATGATGTTTCACCCGAAATTGGGTCCCTGGTGGCCCTGTGATGGGCATACCGATGAAGCAGGCAATATCCATTTCAAACCTATTCCTGCCGGTATGTATAACCTTCGTCTAAAAACCGAACGCGGAATGATATTGGAAATCAAAGAAATAAAAATTCCTCCCGCATCTACTATTGACCTTGGTAAAATCAAGCCCAATTAGCGAATAATTCTATTGATATTATTCTTCATTATTGAGATATAAAAACAGCTTCTGGTCGAAAGTATTTGCGTAAATATGGCATGTTTTTCCGGAATCAGATAGAAAATCATATACCTTAATAATGTTTTCGTATTTTTCCAATCCGGCTGATATTTCCTTTAATTTGTTGGGCAGTTGAGTTAATAATTGTTCATTGAAATAATGAGTTTCTTTAGCGGGAAAATGGACGAAATACAACAAATCCGATTCTACCAATTCGCTAAAAAAATGGGTCCCCAAGGATACATCTGGAGTGAGGTCTTCTCTCATAGCAACAATTTCACACAAGAAGGAGACCGAACTAATCTCAGAGAAACTAACGGATACTCCTAACGAAGGTGCGCTGGTTCCCCAACGTCCAGGTCCTATAAGAACCACAATAGGGTCGCCTGTAATAAGTGGAGGTATTTGATTTAAGATGCCGATAGCACGAGCAATAGCATAACGTTCAGATATTGGCAATTCTCCATAGGTATGAGGGACAACATAGATAATTCGATGTACCTGATTAGAACGGCTTCTTCCGATAATAGGACCATCTGTTTGAATAATTAGGTTGGTCTTATCCTCAATAACAGGTTCTGAAAGGAGTTCCGAACGGTCACTGACCTGTAAAGGTCTGCATTGAACAATATCTATATAGAAATCTTTATTATTCTTAAAATTTGCGGTAAATTCTACATCTACAGGGTTCTGATATGTCCTATCCAGTGTAATGAGAATCTCATGCATATCTTCTACAAATGAGGTTTCGGTAAGGAGAGAATCAAAACGGATTTTCCATTGAGGAGGCATTTTTTGTCCGCGTTCTTTATAGAATCGTTCTGCTTCCACATCCTGAGATACAAAAAGTTCTAAGGGAATCCCTTCACATTGAGGAACAATTTCCTGCACGGGCATGGAAACGAGTCGGTTCCCGTCTAAATCAATAACATCTACTTTTTGTTGGGAGTATTTTTTCTGTTCTTTGGTAGAGCCTTCGGGCCGCAATAGAGGTTCATTGAGAGCAACGATTCTCGTGTAATCGTCATCCGAACGGTCAACCGCTCGTGTGCCCAATCCAAATACTAAACGTAACATTCCTGCCTTAGGGTCAATTTCCGCAGACCAGACATAGGGATTGTATGAGAAACCTACCCCTGCAATATTCGGGAAATATAGTCGTGCATGCTGGGATCCGGATACGCGTTGGACTAAAAGAGCCATTTGTTCATCTTTGTCCAAAAGTCCCCGCCGTTTCCGATAATATAACGCTTCTTCGCTTACAGTACTGGCATATACCGTGCGAACAGCCGCTTTGAAATCTTCCAGTCTTTGCCTTGTAGAACCTTGATTGGCACAAAATACACTTTCATATTTTCCGGCAAAGGAATTTCCGAAATTATCTTCCAATAAACTGCTGGAACGAACAATGATAGGTGAAGAACCAAAATATTCAAGCATCTGTTCAAACTTCATTTCAATATCTTCGGGAAATTCCCCAGTAATGATACGTCTGCGGATGCGTTCTGCTCCGGGAAGAAAACTTTCCAACTCTTTTTGTTGTTCTCGTGCCCACCAACAACCGTTACGAACGAGAAAGGTATAATATACATCGGACCCAACATAAAAACTATCATGTTTTTCTAACTTTTGGTTCCATTTGGGATTGCTTTTTCGTAATATTGCCTGTGCCAGTAACATACCTACAGATTTTCCGCCTATCATTCCTGTGCCAATAACACGCCTACCTATTTCTACAAGGTCTTCTAAAGAGAAATTTTGAAGGAATAGTTCGGTCATTCGTTTTTCCCGTGTTATCATCATTTTGATGAGAATTTCCATCAGTTCTTGTTTAATCTTTTCGTCCCCTAAACGGATAACATACTTGGCTTCTCCTAAAATACGGTTCCATATATCTGTGGGTCCTTCTCCCGGGCTAAGAGTCGTGCTGAGGATAGATGATAATACCTTTGCCATAATATGGCTTTCTGTAATAGGGGTCATTTTCCCATCTTGCCATAGATGTAACATATGCATGGAAGGGGAGTGCCTCTGTTGAACCTTTACGGGACGAATAAACAGGTCATCATTGTGGTCATACAATTCAATGACGATTTGTGCGGTCTGTTGTATAGGTGTAACGGATTCAGGTGTATGTTGGGAACGGTCGAGGAAAAAATATGCTAAATCGCCACGGTCAAATAAATAGGGGCAGGTTAGCATAAAGAAATTACAAAGCATTGTATCACTGAACCAGGTGAGGGAAAGGTCTGATAATCGGTCAAAAACATAAAAAGCACGACGTTCTGTATTTTTTATAACCTGATGCAACTGACTGATGAAAGGTTCAAATCCTTCATTCGGGTCCACATTTGCGTATGTAGATACTTCAGATTCTTTTAATAAAGGTTGATGTTTCCCGTATCTAAAATATACGACAGGACGGGCTGTTTCATGTCCATGTTGCACAAAAGGTATTACAAACTTACGGTAATCTACAATAGAACTTCCTCGAAAAACAACATTATCTCCAGCAATTAGCCCTCTTAATATTCGGTCAAATTCAGGTATTCCTGTGCTAAGCATTGATAGCGACAAAAAAAATATTCCTTTTTTGTTATTTTTTAACATTTTCGATTAAAATGAAATCCAAGGTATTACGGTATAACTTATTGTAATGGATTTTTTGTTGAGAAAAGTAATTATTAGTTGTGTTTGAAAAGGTTAACAAAGGATGGACAGAAAAAAAGAGATAGAACAGATTCTTCAGGAAACATTGAAAACAGGAACAATCGGTGTATTGAGTTTTGAAGGGAAGTTATGTCCTGTAACGATTATTTCCGTTACTCGGGGCTATATCCGTATATCACAGACGAAATTTTCCAATGAACTTTTCTCAGGGATGCAGGTAGCACTTGAATTGTGTAGCAATCGGGGTTGCCTTGTTTTGCAGACAGAAATTATTGAGGTTTCTGACTCCGCAGAAGAAGGAATTGTTATATCTATTCCAGAAAGTTTATCAAGTATATTTCTGCGTCAGTTCTGGAGGATGCCCATTAACTTACCTGCGGAGATAAAGCCTCATGCTCACCCACGAAAGATTAGAGCGATTGTTCATAATATTAGCGCGGGAGGAATGTTAATTAGCATTGAAGAACCTCTGGAAGTAGGAGAAAGTGTAGAGGTATTCTTTTCACTGAGGCATTTTGTTACAGGGAAAGAACAATGGTTTCACTTATTAGGTTCAGTAACGCACGTGTTATTTACAGGGAAGGAAAATAAAGTAAGCCTTAAATTTGTGGGGATGGACCCCGAAGATGAAAAACAAATCAATGAATTCGTAATTAAAATGTTAAGGGCTTCCTGCCCTAAATTGAACGTGTGAGTTTAAGAATATTACATAAAAAATTATGAGCCTGTTTTTATGACATAAAAAAGAGGGAGTATGAATGGAAAGTAATTGGATAGACCTGTTTGCTGATGTATGGAAGCGGTTTAAGAATAAGATAATGGAATTGGATTTAAATGTATTAAACGGGGAAGATTTGTCTGCGTGGGAGAAATTATTTTTGGGGAAACTTGTTCCTCATTTAGAAAGGGAAGGATGCCTTATTGTTGCTGTAGCCGGAGGAACCAATACAGGGAAGTCCACTATATTAAATGTTTTAATGAAGCAAGAATTAACTGCAACAGACCCTTATGCTGCGGCGACCAAAAGACCTGTTATTATTGCCTCTGAACAGAAGGCGAAACAATGTTTGGATAACAATATGTTTCTTGAATTTGAAGCGAGAGAGATGAAAAGTAAAGAAGAGGCAATTAGCGATTCCCTCCCGAATCATATTCTTTTAGTTAAGGAAGAAAAATCTATCCCCAATACTTATTTGTATTTAGATACTCCGGATATTGATTCTATTGCGAAGGAACATTGGGAGATAGCAGATAAAATTGTATCCGCTGGGGATATTATTATTGCGGTTACAAATGATTCTAAGTATATGGATGATGCGGTAATCAAATTTTTCCGACATGCTTATGAAGAAGGGAAGATCGTGATTCCTGTGATGAACAAGGTTGATATTGATAATCCCAAAGCACTTCAAATTGCAGACAAACAGATAAGAGAATTTATGAAAAAAGTAGGAATGGATGATAATCTGCCCCGTTTTTACTTTCCTAAATATCCTTACAATGAAAATTATTTAAATGCTCCTATTAAACCGCTGACAGAAGTTGCTCCCGAATTAAGGGAGTATATTTATTCTTTCCCTGTGCAGGAAACAAAAGTAAAAATCTTAGAAAAAACCATAAGTAGTTTTCAAGAAAAATTTGGACAATGGTATAAGAATAAATTTTTAAAACTTTTAGATATTTCCCTATCAAAGGTAAGATTCTGTGAAGATTATCTGGAAAATACCATTATCAGTAGGGAGTTTATCCCATTCCGCTGGATTCGGTTAGTAGAAGAAATTAAATACGAGTTAAGGAAACATATTGGTTATTTTACATACTTGATTTTATTCCCCACCTCTATTTTTTCCGGATATCGAAGTGAAATCAAGAAGTTGGAAATAAGCACAGAAGGGGCAGAAGTAGAGATAAAACAAAAACATAATGAAATGATAGAAAAATGTTTTAATGAACTCTTGGATTGGTTGCTGAAATTAGAATTTAGTTCCGATATTGATTACATAGATGAAAATATAAATAAACGATTGCATGAATTACATAACAATCGAGATGTAGTAAAAATGAAAATCATTACACGAATGGAAAACGCGCTCTCTGTAAAACCTGAATGGATACAAAAAGAAATTGAAAAGATTGTCGCCGATTTTTTAGATTCTCCGAATTTGAATGGCTTTTATGGCAAGCGAATTATGTCTTTTCTGCTTTTGGGTGCGGGTATGATTTCCATGTTTTGGGGAATGCCATATGTTGGACCCTGGGCGGAAATAATAGCTGGAGGAGGAATGCTTGGAGGTTCGGCATTTATTGAAACTGTTGAATATAAAAGATTCCAGAAGAGCATAAATTCACTTTATGAAAAATGGATAATAGAGAAACAGGGAGAACTTCAGCAGATATTAAAGGAAGAAGTTCTACAGTATGTTTTACAGGATATATATAAATATATAAGTTTTGCAGAGGAATTTGATAAAGAAGTTCGGAATATTTTTAATGGGGGATTTATTTCGCAAGAGGGAAATATAGAGCAATTGCAAATAGATAGCCTACAGAACAATGAGATTATAGAAGAGCAAAAATCATAAGAGGAGAGAACGATGTTCCCTAAAGCAAACTTAGAAAAAATTATCCATCAATTGGAAGAGATAGCGGATTATAAAGGGAATTGGGAAGGTTTCTTACCGATAGCGGAGAAGTTAAAAGGGGGTATTAAAGAAATAAAAGAAAGAAGTAGTAAAATTGATGCTCTATTAATCGTTGCAATTGTAGGCGGTTCAGGGGTAGGTAAATCAACACTGATTAATGCTATTGCTGGCGATAAAATTGCAAGGACATCAGAAATGAGACCCTGCACAAATAGACCTATTATCTATTATCCTCCGGATTGGGAACCGTATTCGGAATTGAAGGGAGAATGCGAATTATATGCCCGCTCCGCTCTCGATAATATTGTTCTTATTGATACCCCTGATACCGATACTGTTATTAAGGAGCATCGCAATTTTACAAAGAAGATGATAGAAAAATGTGACCTTATCCTGCTTTGTGGCAATGGAGATAAATACCTTGAAGAAGCAACATGGAGTATCATTCGTGAAGTGAGTAAAGAACGGGGTTTTGTTCTGGTGGAAACAAAGATGACATCAGAAATTCCATCTATCATGGATGACTGGTTAAAGAGATTAAGATTGGATGGGATAGAACCGCTTGCTTATTTTTGTATAAATGCACTTCGTGCATTGAATAGGAAATTAGGAACAAAATCGGAGGATACGGAAACAAATGAATTTGATTTTACAAAGTTAGAAAATTTCCTTGCCCAACAACTTACCGATACAAAAATCCGTCAGATAAAAACGGCAAATGTTCATGGGTTGATAGGAAAGATGATAGCGAGAATAGATGATTTTTTGCAGGAAACGGAGCCTGCAGTCAATGAAATGAAAGAATTTATAGATAGGAAAAAAGTAGAATTAGTAAAACAACAGGCACGAATCATTCGGACAGAGTTTGGAAAGGAGGCAGGGACCTTCTACCATCTGTTGAAGGATGAAATTGCATTTGAATTACATGGTATTTTTTTATTACTTGCACAGATACGGAATCGTTTATCCGGTGTTTTGAGAACCCTTTCTAAAGTAATCCGTCCATGGAACATTGTAAGAGAGATGGTTCAACCCCATAAAGAAGAGATGACTTATTTTGAAAGGAAAATTAATGAGATTGTTCATGAAATAGCAATGCAAATATCAAACAAATGTAATCGTGAATTAGAAAATGTTCAATATGACCTTGCCTTTGCTCTCGATAAAGCCCAGATTCGCAAAGATGCTGTTCCATCTATATCTGAAAATTTTGTATCAAATTTTTTCAAGAGTGGAGTTGATTTCTTGAAAGAGCGAGTGGATTCTTATCTCGTAAAGAAGGCAAGGTGTCTGTCAAACTATTTTTTAGTGGAATTGTTTTATGTACCTATGTATACGGTATTGGTATATTTTTTCTGGCAAATTATTCCGGGCTATTTCCTGGGTTATTATCAAGGAGCAAATTTTATTATTCATTCTTGTATTGTATTTTTAATTAGTATATGGGTTAGTTTCTGGATATATGATAAGGTTGTATATATTAGTGCAAGAGGTGTGCGAAAAAAAATGATGAAACAGTTTATCGATTGCCTGCCGGATATTATGAATCCGTTTGTAGAATATGAAAAACTCATCAAAGAAGTAAAAGAGCAGATTCGCAAAATTCAGGAATTAAAAAAGAATTTGAATTTCTAAGATAACATTTGACATTTGAGTTGAATATTGTATATAATATTATCTCTTTTTCATTTTATCCCTAACGAAAATTTTTTATCTAATTTAACAAAGGATTAAATATATATTTATGGGTAAAGGAGACCGTAGAACAAAACGCGGTAAAATCTGGCGTGGCTCTTATGGAAAGACACGACCCAAGAAAGTGAGTAAAAAGACGGATAAGTAATACGAAGTTGAAATCGTATTTTTATTTTTGATATACTATTTTGCCCACAGCAAAAAATCAATTATCCATAAAGAAAAAAATGAATAATTCTGTTTTAATGAACAGGAGGATTATCATTGCCAACGATAGGTCAATTATTAAAAGGTGCTCGTAAACCGAGACCCAATCGGACAAAAGCTCCGGCATTGAAAGCATGTCCGCAAGCCTCGGGAACATGCACTCGTGTATATACCATGACGCCGAAGAAACCCAATTCCGCTTTGCGTAAAGTGGCTCGTGTTCGTCTAAAGAACGGATATGAAGTAACGGTTTATATACCGGGTGTAGGTCATAATTTACAGGAACACTCACAAGTATTGGTTCGTGGTGGTCGTGTAAAAGACCTTCCGGGTGTCCGTTACCATCTAATCCGTGGTGTTTTAGATGCTATGGGTGATATGGGTGGAACCGCCAGTGTTAAAGATGAAGGCGGGAAGAAAGTGCATGCCGGTCGTTGGGTAAGCCGTTCCAAATATGGTGTAAAGAAACCGAAACAATCATAGTTACGAAGGATAAGCGATGCCAAGAAGAAGAGAAGTGCAAAAAAGAGAAGTTTTGCCCGACCCAAAGTATAATAGTGTTCTGGTAGCAAAGTTTATAAATATTGTTATGACAAACGGCAAAAAGAGTGTGGCAGAAAAGATTGTATATAACGCATTAGAGATATTAAAAAAGAAAGTTCCGGACAAAGACCCCCTGGAAGTTTTTACGGCGGCAGTCGAAAACGCAAAACCGTTGGTGCATGTAAAATCACGCCGTATTGGTGGTGCTACCTATCAAGTTCCAGTGGAAATAGAACCGAATACACGAACATCAATTGCTTTTCGCTGGATTCGGAGTTATGCAAGAAACCGTGGTGAGAAGACCATGGAAGAACGGTTAGCGGCGGAGTTGATGGATTGTTATAACAAACAGGGAAATACAATAAAGAAACGCGAGGATACACACCGAATGGCAGAAGCTAACAAGGCGTTTATCCATTTCCGATATTAATATATGAGTTCTAAAGAAGAACATAGGAGAATAAGAACAACAGGCTGAGCAATACGCTCCGTATTATCGGGGCGTTGCACAGCTGTAGGAATAAATAACCGATTGTCCTGCTATAAATAGACAGGAAATCATACTTGACAATTGAATACAGCATGTGCCAGGGCCCCGGGTATAGCGGAGCAAAGGATGCTGAGGAGCAGAAATACTATGCCACGCAAATACCCGTTAGAAAATATCCGTAATATAGGAATAGCGGCCCACATTGATGCCGGCAAGACCACCGTTACTGAACGCGTCTTGTACTACTCCGGCCGGGTGCACCGCGTGGGCGAGGTCCATGACGGTGCCGCTACCATGGACTACATGGAGCAGGAACGGGAGCGCGGTATCACCATAACCTCTGCAGCGACGGCGTGTGAATGGAAAGGACATCGGATAAATATCATTGATACACCGGGTCACATTGATTTCACCGCAGAAGTAGAACGCTGTATGAGGGTTCTCGATGGAGCCATCATCGTTTTTTGTGGTGTTGCAGGCGTTCAACCGCAGTCCGAAACCGTGTGGAGACAGGCGGAAAAATATAAAGTTCCGCGAATTGCTTTTATTAACAAGATGGACCGGGTTGGCGCCAATTTTTTTCAAGCCATAGAATCCATCGAGCATCGCCTCCACGCATTAACACTTCCTGTCCAAATTCCTGTCGGTAGTGAAGAAAATTTCCGAGCAGTTATTGATTTGCTCAATCAAAGAATGGTTACCTGGGTTGGAGAAACTGTAGATTGTGTTCAGGTATCGGAAGAAATTCCGGAAGAGTATCATGATGATGCTCATTTCTGGAGGATGCACCTTATCGAAGTGGTTGCCAACCATGACGAAGATATCCTCGAGTTATATCTCGAGGGAAAAGAAATTCCGGTAGATTTACTCAAAAAAGCAATTCGCAGACTTTGTATCAACCGAATAGGTACGCCGGTACTATGTGGTAGTGCACTTAAAAATAAGGGAATACGGCTAACTCTGGATGCGGTAGTAGATTATCTACCATCTCCAATCGATTTACCGCCGTATGAGGGAACATTACCCCAAGACCCCAACAAAAAAGTGCTACGCCATCCTTCGGATGATGAGCCATTTTCAGCATTGGCGTTCAAAATCCTGAGCGACCCGCATGTAGGCAAACTAACCTTTGTGCGGGTATATTCCGGTGTGATTGAAACGGGACAAACCCTTATGAATACACGAACCGGAATGAAAGAACGACTGGGTAGGATTGTAGAACTCCATGCGGATGAACGAACGGAAATTAAAGAATTAAGGACCGGCGACATCGGCGCTGTGATTGGCTGTAAAAGTGTTCTAACGGGCGATACACTCTGTGCTCCTAAACATCCTATTGCACTTATGCCCCTGACTTTTCCGGAGCCAGTGGTTCATATCTCAATTGAACCAAAGACAAAAGCAGACCAGGACCGTTTGTCGAATGCCTTGCATCGTTTTGCAGATGAAGACCCTACTTTCCGTGTTCGGGTTAACGAAGAAACAGGGCAAACGATTATTGCAGGGATGGGCGAACTACACCTCGAAATTATTATTGACCGTATGAAACGAGAGTTTGGTGTCGAGGCTCATGTAGGAAAGCCTGTAGTTGCATATCGCGAAACAATCCGCCAGTCTGCTACGGCGGACAAAAAATTTGTCCGACAAACAGGTGGTCGTGGACAATATGGACATGTCGTATTGACCCTTGAACCATTACCACGAGGTTCCGGATTTATTTTTGAGGATAAGACCACAGGTGGAGTTATCCCGAAAAACTATATTCCTGCTGTAGAGAAAGGATGTAAAGAAGCCCTCGAAACAGGAATTGTAGCGGGTTATCCGATGGTGGATGTAAAAATTATACTTACCTTTGGTTCTTATCATGAAGTTGATTCGTCGGATTTGGCATTCCAGATTGCCGCATCAATGGCAGTGAAGGAAGCCGTTATGAATGCCCGACCTATTCTACTCGAACCTATTATGCGGTTAGAGATAGATACACCTCCGGAATATACCGGCGATATTATCAATGATTTAGACCATCGTCGGGGACGGATGTTAAACATGGAAGTAGATGGGCAAAGACAAATCATACATGCCCTGGCGCCTCTGGCGGAACTCTTTGGCTATGCCAATGACCTCCGGTCATGCAGTCAAGGAAGAGCCAATTATGCTATGGAATTTGAACGATACGAAGATGTCCCTGTGGAAGTAGGGAATCGTATCATGGAACGGATAGGAAGTAGTTACCGTTTTGAACCATAAATACAGAGTGTAAGGAACTCTGCTTGAAATATAAAAAGTTAAAATAATTAACACGAAGTTAAATTAAAACAATCAAGACATAGGAGATACAGCGATGTCGAAGCAGAAATTTGAGCGGAAGAAGCCGCATGTGAACATTGGAACGATAGGACATGTGGACCAT
>JBMFRC010000031.1:0-24838 GCA_049968235.1 Candidatus Hydrogenedens sp. | reverse complement strand
TAATTTTTGATGAAGTTTGTGATACGCATGGCAGGTCTCCTTATTTTGATGGTTCTGGTTTGATTGACTACTACTTTGTTATTCAACTTTCCAATACCTATAGTTTAGCATTTTTTTTTTTCATATGTCCAGCATTTTGTGAAAAAATTTTAAAATATTTTTTTCAGCATAAATAAATGCAAAAAAGTAGCACAAACATCCCTGTCTATGTTTATCTTCTGCCACATATTCATCTACAGTCAGGAGGAGCAGGGAATAGAGGAGTAAGAGATTTAGAGATGTATTCGAAAAATCAGGACCGCATATTTATCTACTAATGGTAGGGTAAGGGAGTAGGAGCAATACTGTTCGTTTTCGACTGTATTTATCTTCCTCTACATATACATTCATAGGCAGGAATGTTTACACCATAAGGCGAGTTCAATCGTATCAATTGTGCTACTTTGCAATATGAACACAAGCAATCTTGCTTGTGCTTGTAGAAATAAGGGTAAGACTACCTGTTCTACATTAGGGTGAAAGATATTTCGCCGATATATAGTAATTCAATTGTGAATTTGCAAATAAGAAATAAATTAAAATGAGAACATAGGGCATCTGGCTTGTGTTTAAAGGGTATTGATAGAGGATGTTCTTATATATTAACATAATCCATTATATCTGCTTGTCTCTATAATTTTATTTTTGTTATACAAATAAGTATTATATAAACCTTATACGATTTATTCAGATATCTCCTATAGTAGTATATTATTAGAAACATTTAGATAAAGGAATTGAAAAATAGATAAAGGAATTGAAAAATGAAAAAGGATATAACTTTTGGAGTTATCGTGGGAAATAGAGGTTTTTTCCCGGATATTCTTGCACAAGAGGGACATGCAGAGATTAAAAAACTTTTGAAAAAATTAGGTTTTGGGGTTGTTGTTCTTAATCAGGAAGACACAAAATATGGTGCAGTAGAAACATGGGAAGATGCAAAAAAATGCGCAAATTTGTTTCGAAAACACCGTGATGAGATTGATGGAGTTATTGTTACATTACCGAATTTCGGTGATGAGCGAGCAGTTGCGGATACACTTCGTCTGGCAAATCTTCAAGTGCCTGTATTAATTCATGCAGAGCCTGATAATACTAATGCTATGGGTATTGAACGACGGAGAGATTCGTTTTGTGGGAAAATTAGTGTTTGTTCAAATTTAAATCAATATCGTATTCCCTTTACATTAACAACTTTCCATACAGAATCGTTATGTTCAAAAGAATTTTTATTGGACCTGCAAACTTTTGCAGGGACCTGTCGTGTTATTCGTGGTTTAAAAAATGCCCGTATTGGGTCGATGGGGGCAAGACCTTCTGCATTTAATACGGTGCGATATAGTGAAAAATTACTTGAAAATTATGGCATTACGATAGAGACTATTGACCTATCGGAAATATTAGGGCAGGCAGAAAAAATATCCGAGCATGATAAAGAATTAAAAGATAAATGTAAAGAAATATCGGAATACATTTCTATAAAAGGAACCCCTGCCAGGGCAATAGACCGCATGGCACGATTTGCAATTGTAACGGAACGGTGGATTCAAGAAAAGGAGCTGAATGCTACTGCAATACAATGCTGGACTGCATTAGAAACCTATTTTGGGGTCGTCCCTTGCACATGTATGAGCATGCTCAGTGAACGATTAATCCCCAGTGCCTGTGAAGTAGATGTGTGTGGGGCTGTCTCTATGTATTCGTTATCTTTAGCATCCCAACGACCCAGTGCCTTATTGGATTGGAACAACAATTACAACGATGACCCTGATAGCTGTGTTATGTTTCATTGTTCTAATTTACCCAAATCCTTCTTCAAAAAGCCGGAGATGGATTATCAAGCCATAATAGCAAGTTCTGTAGGTAAAGATAATACCTATGGCACTGTAACAGGGCAAATTATACCTGCTCCTATGACTTTTGCTCGCATGGGAACACGCGAAGATTTAGGAGAAATACAGGGCTATGTTGGGGAAGGTGTTTTTATTAATGACCGTGTGAAATCTTTTGGTGGATATGGAGTAGCCAGGATTTCAAATCTTCAATCATTACTTCATTTTATTTGTGTAGATGGTTTTGAACATCATGTTGCGGTAACATTAGATAAAGTAGCCCAGAGCGTCTATGAAGCATGGGAAAAATATTTAGGTTGGGATGTATACTATCATAGTAGCTAATTTGTAAGGAGAAGTTTTTTATATGTCTAAAGAATTTAGCCGAGTCAAAAGGACTATATCGCGACAATCTCCTTTAATTATTTTTGCAATTCTGTGTATTATTCTCGCTGTTATTTCGCCGGATTTCCGCAAATATGATAATCTGGTAAGTGTAGCATATCGCACTTCTGTTATCGGTATTCTTTGTGTCGGCGAATTGTTGGTTATCCTGACGGCGGGAATTGATTTATCCGTAGGTAGTGTTTCTGCGTTTGCAAGTATGAGTGCGTGTCTGATTATGAAATATTTATATCAGGCACACTATCCGGGATATTTTGTTATTGTTATCGGGATTGTTGTAGGAATGGGTTGTGGTGCTTTTGCCGGTTTAATAAACGGTTTACTCATCACACGCGGTAAAATTCCACCCTTTATTGCCACATTAGGGATGATGATGGCGGCACGCGGTGTTACACTGGTCATTAGTGGTGCACAAACCATTTTTGGTTTACCACCGGATTTTTCATGGCTTGGAGGTACATTATATTGGTGGATACCCGTTTCAATTACCGGTGGACTGGCTTTGATTTTTGCATTTGTTCTAACGATGACACGATTCGGTAGAGCCTTATATGCCATCGGTGGGAACATAACAGCAACAAGACTTTCGGGTATTCGCGTGGAACTGGTTCGCACAATTGCTTATATCCTTTGTGGTACTATGGCAGGATTGGCAGGACTTGTTCTTGCTTCTCGAACCAGTGTTGCGGACCCGAAAGCTGCAGAAACTTATGAATTGGACGCTATTGCTGCGTGTGTAATTGGTGGGGCAAGCCTTATGGGCGGTGAAGGAGGGGCTATCTCTGCATTAGCCGGTGCTTTAATCATTATGGTACTCCGAAACTTTTGTAATATCGAAAACATTAATACTTATTGGCAACAGGTATTTGTTGGAACGCTCCTTGTAATTCTTGTGTTCTACGATAATTTACGAAAACGACTTTCAGGGACAATGCAAGATTAAAATTCGTATCCTTATTATTTCTTAGCGGGGAAGGTATATCCAATAAGGCGATATATCATTTTTGCAATTGTGAACTGTGGGTAATGTAAATTTCGGATAGGACTCAATTCACTTACATCAAATCCTACAATTTTTTTGTGGCGGGAAAGTATCTCAAAAAAACGATTAACCCATTCCCAATATAACCCTCCCGGTTCCGGTGTTCCTGTTGATGGGATGATACTCGGATCAAAGACATCACAATCGAAAGTTATATATACATATTCAGACAATTCATTTAAAATCTTTGCAAATATTTTATCTCCTTCTTTGTGTATTTTATGAGCATAAAAAGTAGATATTCGGTTCCCTAATGTTTTAATAATAGCAGGTTCTTCGGGGGCTTCACTTCGTATTCCAATCTGAACTAAATTTCCGTCATGACGGTCTAAAATCCGTGCCATAGCACAAGCATGGTTCCATTTTTCACCCAGATAGGAACTTCGCAAATCACTATGAGCATCCAGTTGAATTACTGTAATGGGTTTATACTTCTTTGTATGAGCATATACCGAACCGATGATACTTGAATGCTCTCCTCCTATTGTAATAACAAACTTATCCTGTTCCAGCCAATAGTTAACTTTCTCTTCCAGCACTTTTGCTAATTTTTCACCGGAATGCTCTTTGACTTTCAAAGGTGTCAATGTGGCAATACCTCCACAAGTCCGATACGGTTCAAATCCTAAAACAGTATCGTACAATTCAACTTCATGCGATGCATGAATAATGGCTTCAGGTCCTCTTTTTGAACCTTTTCCAAAAGTGGAAGTTTTCTCAAAAGGGATGGGTAGGATAATGACCTTTGCGGTGTTGGGATGAGAAAATTCTCTGGACAGAGCCAGAAAGTTTTCTTTCTCATTCATAAATTCTATTTTTCGACTCATTCCTTATTTCCCTTACGAAGCATTATCCAATTCCTCAAACACACATTTCATCAGGAAAGGTAAAATAATGGTTGCGTCTGCAAGGACTTCTGCATATCTCCCTCCTTCTTCGGTAGGCACAAACTTACCCCAACTGACGCCTTCGGAATAGGTGCAACCGGACAATCCCCCCCAATGCACAGGCTCCGGACAAATACGAACACCATATTGGAAACGAGGTTGTGGTATCTCTACATCCAAACGAACGGATGTTATATCATAGTAAGGTCCGACTTGTTGAGCCCAATTACGTGGGACACCTCCTCCAATAGTTAAAATACCTAACCGTTTTGACCTGCCAATTAAGCGAGCATAATGTTGCAAGTCCAGGAATGGGTTAAAATTGGGAACTGCTTGAAATAATTCTTCGGGGTCCCATTTTTTGTTTTGTTTCTGTTGGATAGTTTTTTTCATTGCCCATGTAGAGAAGTCCAGACCCATTTCGCTATCTGTAAATGCGGGGATATATACCGGCACATTTTTCTGATAGGCACTTCTTAATATCCCTGGCCCGTGATTTAATCGTTCTAATTCCTGACCGACCGCACGACAAAAACGGTGGGAACACCATACACCATCTTCCGGTGTAACTTCATCCAGAACTCGTCCCACTACTTCACATACATCGTTAAGATTTGCCTCCATCTCCAAGGTATCATATACACGATTGTAGCCTTTCTCAAATAGTTCTTTATCATCAATATTCGGATTAACGGCATAATGAGTAAGACCGATACTTTCTGTTACACCATGTGCAATTAATGCACCGGTTGCGATAACTGCCTGAACCAGACCGCGGTCTATCATTTCACAGATAATCATTCCCTGTTTTGCAACGGTCATTGCACCGGAAAGTGTCAACACAACTGTACAATCTTCATCCCGAAACATTTCCAATAAAACTTCAAAGGCTTCCCCCAATGTCCGTCCACCAAAAGAAGTTTTTCGCATGGCTTTTATTAAATCAGTGAAACGATAGACTTTAGAAAGGTCTAAACTTTCAAGAGGCATTAACCCATCATGTCGCCCATCATGTAATTTGCGATTCATTATTTTTTTTCTCCTTTGAAAGACTTAAATTTACAAAAATAATTTAGAATGACATACCTTTATTGGAAAACACTTATTTACCAGGAATAAAGGCAGACACACCACTACATTGCTTATGTGTATATATTTTTTATTCCATCTCAAATGAAAATAGAGACACTTCTCCATTCTGAAAATGGAATAATCCACTTAAGCCTAGAAAAAAAATAATTAATGTCCTACCATTGCGAAGGACTCAATTTTAGTAATTGCGGAGGAATCTTCTTCCTGAACAGAAAACCTCGGCAATTCGCGAATCGTAACATCGCCTAAATCCAATTCTTCACGGATGTAACGAAACACGACACGAGGGTCTGTTTTCCCGCAGGTGAAAATATCCATTGCAATGAGTCCCAAATCCGCATAGGTATGAGCGGAGCAATGGCTTTCATCCAGCATAACCAAGGCGGCAAATCCGGGGGGCGAATCACTGCCAAACTTGTAACGAACTTGTGAAATTACAGTCGCGCCGGCTCTCTCTGCTGCACGAGCCATCGCATTTAACACTAGCTTATCATTTAAGCATAGGTCGCGCGACACATTCCGACAATCGATAATAAGATGCATGCCCTTGTGCAATTCATAAACCCTCCTATAGGGTTAATGGTTTAGTTGGTACCGCGTTGCCGCCTTACGCTGGTCGCCTCACTATCGGAGCTTAGGGCTTGGGGTCGGCTTGTGCCACCTCCATATCACACGGAGATATGTAGGCATATTAATTTAAATTGGTAAAAATGTTACAAAATTTAATACGAAAAATCAAATTAAAAGTTACAAAATTTTTTAAAAACTTTTTCAATTATTCCACATCGTTTTCAGGCTCAATTAATGCGGGTTTACAAAGCATCATATGCGAAGATTTTTTATCAAATTAAGAGTGTCGCTTTTTTTTTTTGTAAATAATTAAAAAAAATTAATAAAAAATTTTCATTTTTTATAAAACTCATAACTTTCCCTTATCCCTTTTAGCTATGAAATATGGTATTGTTATATAATAAATATGACACCATTTATAATATTTTTTTGTCTGTATTACATCTGTTCTAATAACAATCCACAATTATTTTGGAGGAATTATTAATGAAAAAAGATGAAATAACAAGACGAGTTTTTCTTGCCGTTACTACATGCACAGCCATGGGAAGTGCTTTTGCAAAGGACAAACCGAATACTGCGAAAGTTGTTCCCCGGAAACTTTCACCGAATGAAAAATTAAACTTAGCAGGTATTGGTATCGGTGGTAAAGGAAGAGAAGACATTCTTTCTTGTTCGCGTGAAAATATTGTTGCCCTGTGTGATGTTGACCTTGACTATGCCAGTGAAACTATTAAAAAAGTTCCCCAGGCAAAGGTCTATCAGGATTTTCGGAAGATGTTTGATGAAATGGGTAAAGATATTGACGCCGTTACCATTTCGACGCCTGACCATTCGCATGCTACAATTGCATACACCGCTATAAAATTGGGGAAACATGTCTATGTTCAGAAGCCGATGACTCATACCATTGCAGAAGCCAAACTTCTTCGCAAGGTAGCTCGGGAAATGAAAGTAGCCACACAAATGGGGAATCAAGGACATTCGGGTGTGGGAGCAAGGGAAGTATGTGAAATGATATGGACAGGAGCGATAGGACAGGTAAAGGAGGCCCATATCTGGACAGACCGTCCTCGTGGAGGTTGGTCTCATGGAGTTCCAAACCCATTACCCGAAGAACCCATTCCACCTTCAATGGATTGGAATTTGTGGATAGGTCCGGCTCCAATGCGTCCTTATAATCATGGATATGCCCCTCATAACTGGCGTGGATGGTTTGATTTTGGTTGTGGTGCCCTTGGAGATATGGGTTGCCATATCATGGACCCTGCATTCTGGTCTCTCAAATTAGACAAGGCTAAAGATGTTACGATTGAAATTATTCAAATTGAAGGACATAATACCCAGACCTATCCTATTCAGTCTGTTGTGAAATATCATTTCTCTGAACGAGAGGATATGGGTCCTGTGGACATTTATTGGTATGACAAAGGAAATAAACCTCAGCGACCTGCAGACATTCCTGCAGAAGAAACTATCGGTGATGGAGATAATGGTTCTTTATTTATCGGAACCCATGGATACCTCACTGCAGGTGAATATGGCGGGAAAGCAAGATTACTGCCGGAATCGCGTATGAATGATTATAAAAAACCGAATCCTATGATTCCACGCATCAGCGGGTCAAACCATTATCGTAACTGGCTTGAAGCATGCAAAGGAGGAGAACCCGCTTGCTCAAACTTCGATTATGCTGCACCTCTTACAGAAGTTGTCCTTTTAGGTTGTATTGCTCAAAGATTAAATCGAAAAGTTACATACAATATGGCAGAAGGAAAATTTATTGGTGATGATGAAGCGAATGCCATGTTAACAAAACCTTACAGAGAAGGATGGGCTATTCCTGCCTAACAATCCCCGAGGATGGGGATTTTACCTATAAATTCTGCCGTATATTTGAGAGTTCTCAAATATACGGCACCTTTTTATTATTCAGGGGATTGCGTTTTCATAGTTGATTGTGTAGATAAAACAAGAACACACCCCAAAAGTAATACCACTGTTCCTATCCATTGAACTAAAGATAAATGTTCATTTTTCCATAACAACACCGCAAAAAAATGGGTAATCAATGGATTTAATGTTAATAAGGTATTACAAAAGGCAGAACCTAAATGCCATTGGGCATAGTGAAAGGAGGAGTGGGCTACTGCAATGGGGAGAAGACCTGAAAACAGGGCTATAAGATGGATGGAAACGGCTGCATGTATCGCTTTCTCAGGATTACCCAGAAAATAACCCAAAAGTAATAATCCTATTGTAGTGTATATCGAAATAACACCGAACATAGGGATAGGATGAAGTTCCCGTTCCACAGTGTATTTACCATATACACAATAAATACCCCATAAGAAAGCAGATAGAAATAAGGAGAGCACAGCACGATATAAATAAGGAAACTCATCAATGGCAGAGGGGTTGTATATCAATAAAACAGAACCTAAAATTCCCAGAATAGAACCGATGATAAATCGTGGATTTTTGATGAGTGAGCGTTCTTCTGCAAAAACAAGAAACGAAAAAAACGCCACGATAGGTATCTGTATCTTTACTAAAATCTGTCCCAAACTTGCGGTAGAATAATATATCCCTATTGTCCAAGCAGACTGCATAACAACATTGGTAATAGATAGAATTAATGTGGGAAGAGGTTTCAATAAAGCCTTTTTGAAACTGGCTCTGTAAAATAAAAGGCAATAAGGCACAAGAAAAAGAACCGCTCCGGCATATCTTATCCCTGCCTGTGTAAAAGGGTCATAGGCATCCTGAAGGTATCGGATAAATATAGGAGAAAAAGACCAACCGAGTATAGATAAAGAAAGCGCTATCCCTGCTCTATTTTTTTGAGACATAAATTTCCCATATCACCTTCAAAAATATGCCCCCTATTTTATCTTCATTTCTGTTAATAATCAAATTTATATCTTTGCTACATAATCCGCAATAGCATCGCCAATCCGGGTCGTTGACCAGCCCGATTCCTTAATCTCCTTTGCAGATAAACCGGGCAATGCTCTGGATTCAAAAAACTTTATTACTGCCTGTTCCAGTATTTCCGCCCCTTTGTTTTCACCGATATGGTCTAATAACATCTGTCCGGCTAATATACAGGCAATAGGATTAATAATGTTCATTCCGGTATATTTAGGGGCACTACCACCGATTGGCTCGAACATGGAGACACCTTCCGGGTTGATATTCCCACCTGCGGCAACTCCCATTCCTCCCTGTATCATGGCGCCTAAATCGGTAATAATGTCGCCAAACATATTATCCGTAACAAGCACATCAAACCATTCTGGATTTTTTACCATCCACATAGTCGTCGCATCAACATGAGCATAATCGCGTGTAATGTCTGGGTACTCTTTTTTACCCATCTCATGGAATGCACGTTCCCATAAATCAAAGACGAATGTCAACACATTTGTTTTTCCGACCAGAGTTAATTTCTTGTCTTTATTTCGTTTTCGTGTTAATTCAAATGCATATTTCAAACAACGGTCCACTTCAAAACGTGTATAAACGCTCTCTTGAATAGCTACCTCGTGAGGAGTCCCTTTCTTCTGAAATCCGCCACATCCTGTATATAGTCCACCTGTATTTTCACGAACGACGACAAAGTCAATATCTCTGGGTCCTTTGTCTTTAATGGGTGTATACACATTGGGATACAACTTTACCGGTCGAAGGTTGATATATTGGTCTAATTCAAAACGTAACCGGAGTAAAATTCCTTTCTCCAGAATGCCCGGTTTAACATCCGGATGTCCTATGGCTCCTAAATAAATAGCATCAAACTTCTTTAATTCATCTAAGGCGGAATCAGGGAGAACTTCCCCTGTCTTCAAATATCGTTCACCACCAAAATCATATTCTACTGTATCTATAGAAAATCCTAACTTTTGTGCTACCGCATTTAATACTTTTACACCTTCTCTCAATACTTCGGGACCTGTTCCATCACCCGGTAATAGAGCAATACGATAAGTTGCCATAAAGAAAATCTCCCATAGGTTAAGATTTTAAAAATAAAACTCAATAAAATCAATGATTGTAGAAATTTTAAGGACTAATTATAGCAAAAATAATATATGAAAAACATCTTCTTAATATATACAGAATATATATAGGTAGGGGCATAAAAAGATTTTCATTAAGTATTGTCAGGGATATTACGATGGAATAGAACCCATGAAATTGTTTACAATATTTCGTAATTACTCAAATCTTCAAATACTTAATTTACATATTTCTACTGGAAGTAAATATTTTTTATTTTGCATATGTTAAAATATAATAAAATAAGGTCTGTTGTTCGTTAAGGGAAGCATAATGGAAGATACTCAAAAAGTAGAGGAAATAACTGACTCTCAAAAAGATTATTTTCCCATTCCTATCTCCTTATTACAGATAAATAAAATATTAGATTTCGATTTATATTTGCGAATCAACCGGAATAAAGCCCCTGTTCTGTATCGGTCAAAAAGGTTACCTATTTCAGAAAATGACATGGTACGACTACGCGAGCAGGGTATTGAAACTTTATATATCCGTTCCGAAAATAAAAGAGAATATAAACGTTATCTTGAAACGCATCTAAGAGAGATTCTCTCGGATAACAATGTTCCCGTACAAAAACGAACAGAGGTTCTTTATTCCGTTACAACTCAGGCAATTAAAGAAATGTTAGATGACCCTCGTTCCGGTGAACTTTTGCCCCGTTCTCGTAATTTGGTTGAAAATACTTTAGATTTCATATTTCATGAACCTACTGCTTTTAAATGTATGTTAAGAGTTACAAACTTTGACTATTACACACATACCCATTCTGTTAATGTAGGGATTTTCAGTGTATTCCTTGCAAAAGAACTAAATTTCCCAGATGATGAATTGCTCCGCTTTGGTATAGGTTCTTTATTACATGATATTGGTAAATGCCAGGTGGACCCTAATATTGTAAACTTTCCTGGGAAATTGTCTGAAGAGCAGTTTGAACAAATGAAAAAACATCCGGAATATGGCTATAAAATTTTGACGCAGGAGCAGGGACTGAAAGATGAGTTGCAATTGGATGTAGTTCTGCACCATCATGAGAAATTAACCGGAAATGGTTATCCGGATAAATTAAAAGGGGATGAGATTAGTATCTATGCACGGGTATCTGCAATAGCAGACATTTTTGATGCACTAACTACCCGACGGAGTTATAAAAATGCTTTTTCTTCATTTGATGCATTAAAACTCATGAAAGAAAAAATGAGTGATGAGTTAGACCCGCAAATATTTAAGAAATTTGTCCTCTTAATGAGCGAAAAAAAACAAAAATAAAAGCCTGTTACATATATTCCAAAATCGATAAAAATTTTTATAAAAAAGGATAGATTAAAAATCTGTCCTGTGTAATTATATATCACAAACTATCTAATCGTGTAAAGTACAGTATTACTTCTTAAATTTTGAACGAGCATCGCCGGCAACGCGTGTTGAAATACCTAATGAACGGCAGGTCGCAATAAGTTCTGCCAGCACATCACCATATCCCATTACGATATGGTTGGACATGTGCGATGCCATTAGTTGGTCTCGGTCATATCCTGGGATATGGACATTGGCAATAGGCCATTGCGGTGTGGTTCTATCTAGTCTATCCTGTAATTCTTCTTCCGGTACTTCAACTACTTCGCCAAGACCACAATCCATGCCCAATTTTCCACCTGCTTCATAGGCACGTGCCCATGTAATCACTCCTGGCTTGGATACACCGGAGCAAGTACCACCACCTAATGGGAAATACATTGGTGGTTGGCGATATACCTTTGTGTTTTTCCAGCCACCGAAGTGTGCTGGTGGTGCACCTCCGGAAATCAAAAATACCCACAGAAATTTTCCTTCAAAATTCCTACCCCAGCGGACATCATGTAAAGTAGTTTCAGGTGGCATTTTCTTGCGGGAATAAATCTCACATAACAATAATTGGGGAATGCCCGCACCTATATCTCCTTCGTTAAAATGAACTATGGGCTGTCCATCACGAATAATTTTCTTCGTTTCAGGGTCTTTAACCGGTGGACGGTCGGAATTATTCAACATTCCCTCAACCAGATCCGAAGCAGGACAACAGCGAACCAACCCATACTGGTATGGGATACCTATTGCACTTAGACCATAACGGGCTACCATACGCACGGCGGAACTATACATTTTCATTTGTGAAAGGACCTGGTCATATACCAGATCTGTAAATTTGTTTGTACCCCAATCAAACCATGTTCCTTTCTTTACCAACCAATCCAGATGTTTTTGTGCTTCTTCATCACTTACAAGGTTCATCTCTGCTAACAAATCGGATTGGTTTAAATATTCAATCGGTAAACCGACAGCACCCAATTTTGCCGGGTCCATCACAGCATTTAACATTCCCATACAACCCGGGTCGAATTGTCCCATAATACGCCGATTTCGCAAAATATCTTCTGCCAGTTTTTTCCCAAATTCTTCCGATGATGAAGGCAAATTAAGTTTTTCTGCATCGGTAAGATGACTCAAATCGTGGATAACCTTACCGGTGTCTAACCATTCTTTCAATTTTTTCATAAACACCGGGTCATCTGAAAATGTTTCACTCCATAACCGCGAATGTGGCACATTTAATCGGTCTAAAGTTGCTGAATGATTGAGTAAAGCCACCAAACCGGGCCATGTTCCATCGAAATTTGCCAGTAAAAGCACAGGTCCTCGATGTGTTTGTAATGGACCCGAAACATGGTGGGAATATGCCCAGATATTCAGAACTACAATTACCGGAGCATCCGATTCCATTTGAGAGAAAACCTGGACACCCTCACATTGTTTTGTAATAAAGCCGTGCTTTTTCCTGTCATCATATTGGGGTAGTACTCGAGTATTGTATCCCAATTTCTTCAGTGCTTTTTGTAGCAAATCCAGTGTCTTTTCCTGCATAGGCCAACCGACACGACATGCTGTATCTCGAAAATCACCATTATTCACAAGATATACGATTTTATTTTTAGATGTAGCCATATCTTTACTCCTTATGTTCTCTATGTTTAAACCATAAACATCATATTATCATGAATAAAAAACAACTTCAAATAATCCACTAACGGATAGGTACTTCTTTATCCTTTTTTGAAGATTCATATAAAGCATCAATAATCTTCTGAATCTGTAATGATTGCTCCGGCTGAACAATAACCGGTTTGTCCTCTTCAATACATTCTGTAAAATGTCGTATTTCTTTGCGATGTCCATCTTCTTGAGATAACCAATCCCATGTGTAGCGAGTGAGAGAAGAATGGTCTGCGGAATAAATACCGGGTGGATGTGTCGTTAGCCCTGCTTTATCACCTAATACAGTTACATTATAAACTTCTTCGGGAATATTTGCCGCCCATGAAAAACTAATTTGCATGGTTATATCATTTTCGAAACGAACCAATCCGGTTGCATAGTCCTCTACATCAAATTCCTTAACATTATATGGCACACCCCAATCTGCATTGAACAGGTCGGGTCGGTCTCCAAACATACGATATACTTTTGCAGAGGCAGATATAGGTTCGGGACAGCCCATCAACCAGAAACATAAGTCCATCATGTGGACACCTATATCTATTAAAGGACCACCGCGGGATTCTTTGGCGATATGAAACTTCCCCCAGCCCGGTATCCCCCGTTTACGAAGCCATTTTGCCTCTGCGGTATAAACCTTTCCTAATATCCCTTTATCTACCATTTCCTTTAATTTTTCCGCCCCTGCCTCAAATCGCATATGTTGTGCAACCATCAACTTCTTTTTGTTTTTCGTTGCAGTGTCCACCATCTTTTTTGCCTCTGCAGTATTCATGGCAATGGGTTTTTCAACCAAAACATTAGCACCTGCATTGAGTGCGAATAAAGTCATCGGAGCATGAAGTCGGTTCTGTGTGCAAATATCAATAATGTCAAATTTCTCTTTCTTTAACATGTCGATATAATCGGTAAAGACCTTTGCCTGTTTAAATAATTTAGATTCCCTTTCAGGTCGTTCTTTTATAGCATCGCATAAGCCTGTAACAACTATCCGTCCTTCTTCTTCCAATTCATGCCAATATGGCAAATGCCTTTCCTGGGCTATGGCTCCGCAGCCAATTACACCTACCTTTAATGGCTCTTTCTTCTTTGGCATATATATTTCCCTTTCTTCCGTTGCAATTAAAGATTGTAAAATAAATAGAATGGAAAGAATGATAAAAAATCTCACAAAAAAATTACAAAAAAAAGGACTTAACTCCCAAATATCTTTCGTCCAGTTCTTTTTCTACTACACTTATTATCTCTTCAATATTCCACCTCTTTGTTGGCTTAACTTTATACCCTGTAACATCATTTTTAATTCATCCGGATTATCAGAATTCCACATAGCATCTTCTTCTTTAATAAGTTTGCGACGAATAAGGTCTTCCAAACTCATATTAAAGGTTTGCATACCATCTTCGGCACCGTTAATAATTGCTAATGGAATTTGCTTTACATTATTTTCGCGAATGAGTTGTGATATTCCCGGATTATTTAACATGACCTCTACAGCAGGAACTCGCCCACGCCCATCAATAGAAGGAACAAGCCTCTGGGAAATACATGCTTTCAACTGTAAGGCTATTTGATTTCGCACCTGGTCATGCATATTGGAAGGGAACATATCCAAAATGCGGTCTATGGTCAACATTGCATTCGTCGTATGTAATGTGGTAAAAACCAGGTGTCCCGTTTCCGCTGCAGAAATTGCCGCCTGAAAGGATTCGCCATCACGCATCTCGCCGATAAGTATCACATCCGGGTCTTCACGCATCGCTGCACGAAGTGCGACATGAAAGTCCCGTGTATCTATCAACACTTCTCGCTGGTTTACAATACTTTTCTTGTTTGTATGTAAAAATTCAATGGGGTCTTCCAGAGTGATAATATGCAGTCGTTTCCGTTCATTAATATAATCAATAATAGATGCAAGTGTTGTAGATTTTCCGCTACCAGTTGTCCCTGTAATTAATACCAAACCTCTTGGGAAATTGGCTATCTTCTCCATGACAGGAGGTAAATTTAACGATGTGAAGTCTAATATTTTCCCTTTCACATGTCGCATAACAATACTAATGGAACCTCGTTGTCTCATCAAATTTACACGGAACCGACCCAATCCGGAAACGCTATATGCCAGGTCAAAATCGCCCGTATCATAAAATATATCCTTTTGTTTTGGATTGAGCATTTCTTCCGCAAAATTTTGTGTATCCGCAGGGGATAACGGGTCTGCCTGTATAAACCGTATCTCTCCATCTATTCGAACCGCAGGGGGACTTCCTACTGTTAGATGAACATCCGACGCTCCTACCTTCACAGCATACCCTAAAATTTTTAACAATTCTGGCATAGTTAGATTCCTCACCTCTTGTAACAAACATTATTTGCATTAACAAGTAAGTATAATTAAATTTTAACATAAATATAAAGGAATTTATAATATACTATATTGGTTTAGCTAACTAATTTATATTTCCTTTGAAAGAATATATTAAATGAAGGAGAATTTTATGTCCTGGATTGATGTAAGTATCCCTTTACAAGTTGGTATGACTGTCTGGCCAGGTGATTTGAATTTCACATTTGAGCCAGACCGCAGGATTGCTAATGGAGCTAATGCGAATACATCATTTTTACATCTATCAACCCATACTGGAACTCATTGTGATGCTCCGTGGCATTTTGTAGAGAATGGTAAAAAATTACATGAGGTTGACCCATCTGTATTTTTCGGGATGGCACAGGTCATAGAGTGGGAATATGATGAACATATTAATGCAGAAAAATTAAAAGATATAGAAATAATTTCATCTCGGGTATTATTCAAAACTAAAAATTCGTCTTTTGCTACTATAGGGGATTTTCATACTGAATTTCTTGCCCTGCTCCCGGATTCTGCTCAACTACTGGTGGATAAAGGTATTCGACTTGTTGGTATTGATTATCTTTCCATTGCCCCCTATAAGCAATCGCGACCCACCCATGAAATACTGCTAAAAAATAATGTTTTTATTGTGGAAGGATTACGATTAGAAAAAATTCCTGAGGGACATTATGAATTTGTAGTTTTACCCCTTGCCGTTGTTGGTTCCGATGGCTCCCCATGTAGAGCATTTATAAATTTACCATAAACACAGAACGAATTTTTAATGATGTCTATGTTAATAAGAAAGGACTGTCAAGGGTAATCTATTGCATGTATCTGTAACACGGATAAGGTGGATAAATGGAACTATGCATCGGTACTTCTTCTCAATGCCCTATTGATAAAAATATCTGCCACACTTAACAGCAGAAGGGAAAATTATTTTTTAGGTTTCAATATGAGTTTTTCGACGGTATGATTATCTATTTGCTCTATCGTTACACGTGCTTCGCGATAATCTCCCCGCACAAATTTTTCTGCCTGGTCATGATACCATTTACTACTGGGTATCCCCGAGTTACCTGTGGGCAATATTTCCAGCATACGGGCAGGTTGAGCAAAATCAATTAATCTCCGTGTGGAAGGTCCTGCTACCACATTATATTTATAAGTGCCCGATACATATGGCATGTTATTTATAACATGATAAGAGCCCGGACAGGGGAAGGGTCCTACATTAAATAATTTTCTTAAAAATGGAACATATCCCAGAGGATGATGAAATTCTAAAACATGAATATTGCCCCATTTCCATCCCGCGATATCTTTACCCACTTTTTTCGTTAATACCTTTACGGCTTCCTTAAAGGAACGGAGGATTATATCTTTTCGTGTCTCCTTCTCCGGCGTGGAACGGTCATCCCATAAGAAACAAGTATCATCATGAATAACATATTTGAAGAAACACCAGCGGTCTGCCACAGTAGAATATGCACGAAACATGTCCATCCCCAATTCATCTAAAAGCAAATTACGGGAAATAGCATCACAAAATACTGTGAAAATAGAAGCACCAATACTATCCACTGAGAACTGATAATCCCATGAACTTAATTGTTCGAGTGCTTTCTGCTCAAGAGGAGATAAGGTCCCTTTTTCAGGTATTAATAATTCCGTTGTTGCTTTGACAATATCGGGACCCGGGACAGAAAAGTGGTCTAATTGAACTTTTCTTAATTCTTCAATAGTCCAATCGGAGCGTTTTTCCAAAAGTTCTTCCATGCGATAAGCGCGGTCTGAGGGTTCCCAATATCCCTGTAATTCTTTAACATCGCCCACAGGTTTTACGGTGGACAAATTATTTGCTGTAACAATGTATCCACTGGGTGGATTAA
Source organism: Candidatus Hydrogenedens sp. (assembly GCA_049968235.1). Classification (GTDB taxonomy): domain Bacteria; phylum Hydrogenedentota; class Hydrogenedentia; order Hydrogenedentales; family Hydrogenedentaceae; genus Hydrogenedens. The sequence continues at coordinate 7,628 of JBMFRC010000031.1, read as the reverse complement.
TTAAATGCGGATTTAGTTCAAATGGAACAAAACCTAAGACCTCATCTTTTCCACTGGCTCCATCTAAAACATACTTTGGATTTACATGGTCCGGACGCACAGGAATTTTAGCCCCAACCCACCATGCAAAATTACCTAATTTATCTGTATATGAAACATTTACACCCGGTGATGTAACCAGAGAAACCCCTTCTTGAAATGAATTAATATCCTTTGCATGAGACATCTTATAGAAAGCCATCAGGTTTGTGTAAGGAACATGTTGCCATACCCAATACAAAGATAGTTCGGGTCCGACATAATTCAACAATGTTCTGTAAATATCCGTTATAACAACCCCATGAGGTGTTACTCTTCTCTTAAATGTAACGGATTTGCTAAAACGCACCTTTATAGTTTCTTCTTCCTCTATAACAGGAACCCAATCCCCTCGATACTTTACCCGGGTAGGGTCGTCCGGCTTAAATATTTCCTGATATAAATCATGGTCATCATTCGCAAACATGGTCAATCCCCATGCAAAATCCGTGTTCTGTCCTAACAACGGCACAGGTATAAGAGGGAAATAAAACCCATAGAGGTCATAATCTTTATAGACAAGATGTGCCTGATACCATACTGAGGGTTGTAAAAACCCGATATGCGGGTCATTTGCAAAAATAGGTTTGCCCGATTGCGTTCTGGAACCTCCTAAAACCCATGAATTACTCCCTAAATGAATACCCATAAACTCAACGACATCCTGCCATGTTGCCATAAAATTCTCCAAACAGGCAGCTGTCTGATGATTTTTATTGGGTTGCAAACAGGCTGTTGGTAAACCCCAATTGGAAAGGTCGCGACCTTGAGATTTTAGATATTCTTCTGCTTCCTCAATGGTTTCCATAATCGTAACGGGGCGTTCCCGATGATAGCCACAAGAAAGAATAGAAAAATCTTCATCAGGATATTTTATCTTTAATACGAGATTCATCAAATCATGCCTTAACCCATCCGCAAAGGTAATAGGCATAATCATTGCTGTAGTCAGGCAATCAACTTTTGTAAACTGCTCCGGTTTATACCCTAATATCCGAAACTCCGGGGGTAATGGTTCTGTCTCTATAAATGTATTAATTCCCTTCAAAAAAGCATCCAAAGATTTTTGTATCGGTTTGTAAATATCTGCATATTTTTCCAGAACTTCTTCTCCATATTTCGTCAATCGAAATGTTCTTAATATCCTGTCATATTTAACCGCTATCGGTCCTAATAATTCCGAAATTCTCCCCTGAGATAATCGCCGATAAAAATCCATATGAAAAAGTCGGTCCTGTGCCATCACATAACCTAAGGCAAACCATGCATCCTCCTCGTTCTGAGCAAAGATGTGAGGAACCCCGTTATCATCACGGCGTATTATCAATTCTGATTGCAAATGTGGAACATTTACAGTCCCTGACAACTTTGGTGCATATTCCCTAGCATATTTTACTGATGGGTAAAAATAAAAAATTAAAAAACAACCAAGCAATAAACTAAGAATCAATAAAAAAATAAATAAAGTAATGACTAAAACCTTAAATACTCTCTTCAATGTTAAACTCTCCATTCATCTAATTTTTGTAAAATTTTATAAAACATAATACTATTTACAAAGCAATTTCAAATTCTTCTCTTTCATACCCGTTGTTGTGATTATTCAAACATATTTAAGATGATTAAAAAAGAAGTAAAAAATATAAACAAAAATAAATTTTCGCTTTCTTTCAAACAATAAATAACCTTTTGTTAATAAAATCATAATGACTCGTGTTTATTTTGTATAAAACTAAAATGGACACACTTTTTTCTTATACAGGAATATGGCGGATATATAAAGTATATTTTATATAAAATATACTTTAACAATACTACATATAGTATGTCAACAATAACTTGATAACAAATCGATTTTCTTTTATGAAACCAAAATTTTTTTTCTTAAAATAAACAGATGGATACAGAAATGGCGGGAAACTGTCTTTTTTAGATATAAACAAAAATATCATTTTATTTTTTTTTTTTTTCTTAATGGGAATATATAAGATTTCGGACAAAATCAGGCGATAGCTATATGTGGTATGTTGAAAAATTTGTATACTAAATAAAGTATTCTACAAAAGGTATATAAATATTTTTTGTAGTTTATTGTATTATTAAAAATCAGTTAATAATAATTATGCTAATAACAAATTAAAATAAATTTGAAATTTTACTTGATAATCATCATCATTTTTTCTATAATTAAATCTTAAAATTTAATCGACATCACTAATTTTGGGTGTGTTCACAAAACTTAAAAAGGGTATATAAATGAAGTCTGTTGAACCAAAAGTTTTTCTTGTAGGCGAAACAAAAATAAATAATGAGGGACTGCAGGCATATCTTGATTATCTTGGTGTTCCTAACTGGGAAACAGACGCACCAAGTGACAGTGAAAAAATAATTGAGGTAATGGGAAGATTATGTTATCGTTCTTTCGAGCCGGGACTAAATCCGAATGTTACGAAAGTTCGTCAGGGAAATCGCACTTATATTGAACATATTATTGAGGTAGGTCATGGTAGTGTATTGGAGCATGCGTATTTAAACTTTATCTTTGCAGATGTAAGCCGTGTTATCACACATGAATTGGTTCGGCATCGGGCTGGAACTGCCATATCTCAGGAATCCCTTCGTTTTGTTCGGTTGGAAACACTTTCGATGTATGTTCCGACCCATATTCGTGAAAATGAAAAAGGAATGGAAATTTTTGTCCGTACGGTGGAAGAAATGGAGCGATTGCAGAAAGAACTTTCTGAACTTTTCGAGTTGGACAAGTATCCCTTTGAAATTAAGAAACAAATAACCTCTGGGCTTCGACGTATCGCTCCTATGGGAGTTGCTACAACGATTGGTTGGTCCTGTAATTTAAGGACTTTACGCCATGTTATTGAACAGAGAACAGACCCTTCCGCAGAAGAGGAAATTAGACTTCTGTTTAGTAATGTTTTCTCCATAGTCCAGAAACATTTTCCTAATGTTTTTGCGGATTATGAAACGGAGATGGTGAATGGAATTCCATGGGTAAAGACGAAACACAAGAAGGTCTAATCCTTTTTTATAAAGTTGAAAAAAAAAATAAAACATAAATAAATAATTAAAGGAAGGAAAAAATATGCTGTTTCCAATTCGTGAAAGGTTTAAACTGGATGAGGAATTTATAAATCAATACAAAGATAAACAACCGGATTGGGGTCCGCTTGGCTATATTACATATAAGCGAACCTATGCACGTATAGTACCCGATAGTGGTGGACGAACTGAAGAATTCTGGGAGACAATCCGTAGAGTAGTAGAAGGCTGTTATACAATTCAGTGGAATCATTGTATAAATCTAAAACTCCCATGGAAAAAAGATAAAGCCCAACGCTCTGCTCAGGAAATGTTCCGTTTAATGTGGGAATTTAAGTTTCTTCCCCCGGGACGGGGACTCTGGATGATGGGAACCGATTATATTTATATCCGTGGGTCTGCTGCATTAAATAATTGTGCCTTTGTTTCTACGGAAGATATTGACATGGACTTTGCGGAACCGTTTTGCTTCTTGATGGATATGTCCATGTTAGGTGTGGGTGTTGCTTTTGACACGAAAGGGGCAAATAAGATCGTTATTCATCAACCTAAAATTGGTGAATATACTCATGTTGTTGAAGATTCCAAAGAAGGCTGGGTTGATTTGATTCGTGTAATTTTAAATTCCTATGCAGGTAGAGGATTACGACCTGCACAAATAGATTATTCACGAATCCGTCCAATGGGTTCACCTATACGAACCTTTGGAGGGATAGCACCCGGTCCAGGTCCTTTAATAGAATGTGTAAAAAATATTGACATTGTCCTCCAGCCTCGTATAGGGAACCCCATCACATCAACAGAAATAACGGATTTGATGAATATCATTGGAAAATGTGTAGTTTCAGGGGGTGTTCGTAGAACGGCGGAATTAGTTTTAGGTTTTCCGGATGATGATGAATATCTTAAATTAAAAGACCCACGACTCCACGAAGACCGATTGATGGCATGGCGTTGGGCTTCGAATAATAGTATTATAGCCCGGGAAGGAATGAGTTACCATAAAACAGGGAAACAGACTTCTATTAATGGAGAACCTGGCTATTTCTGGCTTGAAAATGCTCGCGCCTATGGGCGGTTAAAAGATGGGCCCAACTGGCTCGATGCAAATGTTGCTGGTACAAATCCCTGTGCAGAGCAAAGTCTGGAATCTTTTGAGATTTGTAATCTGGTGGAAACGTTCCCTTCGAGACATGCTTCTTTTGAGGAATATCGTAAAACATTAAAATACGCTTATCTGTATGCGAAGACCGTAACACTTATCCCAACACATAACGAACGAACAAATGCTATCATGCTTCGCAACCGACGTATCGGGCTTTCGCAATCAGGAATTGTTGAAAATTTTGAACGAATTGGGAAACGAGAACATTTTCATTGGTGCGATGAAGGCTATAAATATATTTGTGAATTAGACAAAATATATTCACGCTGGTTATGTATACCGGAAAGTATTAAGAAGACCAGTATCAAGCCCAGTGGAACAGTATCCCTCCTTCCGGGAGTTACTCCCGGGGTGCATTATCCTCATGCGGAATATTACTACCGTACCATACGAGTAGATAAGACTAGTCCCTTAATAGAGCCTATTCGCAAAGCAGGCTACCGTATCGAAGAATCCGTTTACGGAGATAATACATTCGTTGTTTACTTCCCTGTTCATCAACCGAATTTCTCGCGTTCTAAGAGGGATGTTTCTATCTGGGAACAGGTGGAAAATGTTGCTCAAATGCAATATTACTGGGCAGACAATCAGGTAAGTGCAACCATTACATTCAAACCGGAAGAGGCAAAAGATATCCCTTATATCCTCGAATTATACGAAACACGATTAAAATCTATTAGTTTTTTACCTCTGGAAGAACATAATTATCCTCAGGCTCCCTACCAGGAGATTACAAAAGAAATTTATGAAAAAGCGGTATCCCGGTTAAAACCTATTCAATTTGAACAAATTAACACATTAGAACAACAAGACCTATATTGCGACAGTGAAAAATGCGAGTTGCCTACTCTACGAAAACCCACTCAGCAGGAAGTTATCTTTGACACACCCGAAGAAGTCCCTATCCCAAAATAATAGCGAATAGATTAAAAAGGATTCCGTTTCGAGGGATATATATTCAAATAATATATTATTGCGAAATTGTGGGAATAGTTGTTGGATATTTCATATAATGTCTGACCTGCTTGCCCCTTTACAAAAAGTTTGAAAGTAATATTGAATGGGATTATACTTTATAAAAAGTATTATGTCTGGCAGACCCTAACGTTTTTTGAAAGGAAAAGAATATGAATTTATTGGATACGTTGAAAGGTTCATTACTTGAACAATTCTTTCCCAGAGGATGGGATTTGAAAAAAATCGAGAGATGCTGTGCGAACCCACCGACAAAAGTATTAGAACGGCAGAGATGGTGGCACAAAAATTTCGAACCTGTGATGTGTGAAACATTGGAAGAATTTAATGTAAAAATTGGTCATAGGATTGCCTACGAAATATGTGCCGGCAAGGAAGAAGGAAGACAGGTTATTCTAATTCTCCCTGTTGGTCCTATGGGAATGTATAAATGGGTAGTATATTTTCTTCAAGAATGGGGAGTGGATTGTAAACATGTATGGGGATTTAATATGGACGAATGGAGTGATAAGAACGGAAATACTCTACCGCCGAAATCCGCAGGTGCTTTCCAGAATGCAATGGAAGATGCGTTTTATGGACCTCTGGGAAAATTAACGGTACCGGAGAAGCAACGCTTTTTCGCTACGAAAAAACTGTTACCTGCGTATCCGACGAAAATTGGTGAGTTGAAATCTAACGGTGCGAAACTTATTCTCGTTTTTGGTATTGGTAGAGTGTTTCATATTGCTTTTTGGGAACCTCATTTTGCTGAGGAATTTAAATCCGTAGAAGAATGGAAAAAACAAGATTATCGGCTCGGGGCAAAATTACATCCATTAACTATTGAACAAAATGCAATCACCAGTTTTAAAAGCAGAACTACATTAGTGCCTTGTTTCGCAAATACAATCGGTCCCGGTATCTTCCTGAAAGCGGACAAAATCATTGGTGGAGCCGATGGAACATTGGGCAGAGGTATGATGTGGCAGGGTATGAGTCTCTGGGTTACGCTTCGGTATGGACCCGATATATGGGTTCCAAGCAGTTTCATGCCTACCCTCCCCGGCAATTTGTTCTTCTTAAAAGAACTGGCAGGACCCCTTAATCCCGAATGTAATTAGAATAGGGGACATATAAAATGAATATTTTAGCAATAGGTGCTCATCCTGACGACTTGGAAATCCTCTGCGGAGGAACATTAGCAAAATATGCAAAGAAGGGACACAAAGTCTTTATGGCTCATCTTTGCAATGGGAACATGGGCGGAAAAGATATTCCAATGGAACAATTAGCCGAAATCCGTAATAATGAAGCGAAAAAAGCAGGGGAAATTATCGGTGCTGAAGTTTTGGGTCCTGTTTGCGATGACTTAGGAGTTCTGTTCACCCAAGAAATGCGAGCAAAAGTAACCGATATTGTCCGACAAGCCCGTCCTGACCTGATTATCACTCACAGTCCACAGGATTATATGACGGACCATATCATCACACAGCAGTTAGTATTCGATTCTGCTTTTTCTGCAACATTGCCAAACTATAAAACAGAATATCCCGCTCATGAAAAAATTACACCCATTTACTATATGGATACACTGTTGGGTCTTAAATCTCAACCCGAATTTTATGTTGATATAACAGAATACTTCGAGACAAAAAAAGCAATGCTGGCAAGCCATGAAAGCCAATACAAATGGCTAAAAGGGCATCATATCACAGACCCATTTATCATGATAGAGACCACAGCCAAATTTCGGGGATTACAGGCAGGGACCCTCTATGCAGAAGGTTTCACGATAGAAAAAGTCTGGGGAAGAATACCACCTCTTGATTTATTACCTATATAAATCTCTGAACAATTAGTGCAAGGGGTTAGAGGATAAATTATATATGTTTTTATGAGATAAAATCACGATGAGAGAAATCATTACGCACTGTTCAACAATGCACAAAATAGGAAGGACGGAAGTTTCCGTTCTCCCCGGTTCGCTTATATACTCCTTTTTTTATGCACCTCTGCTCAAATTCCTTCCATGGTATTATCTCTTGCATCTGTCTCAAAAAACACCTACAACAGGTCGGTTTCTGATGGGACATTTCATAATCTATAAAAAGTATTTGCTTTATCTTTTTTACACACTGCGTTGACCTTTCCTCATTTTTAGTTTTTTCTTGCTTTGTTATTCAACTCTCAATGGCTTCTCTTCTCGGTTCATTTTTTCCCTTACCACTTCTCGTATATAATATCCCTTATATACTACCTAACTCGGATGACTTATTCAGATGTCTCAATTATATAAGGGGATAAAAATGAACCTGTCTGCCAAAAGACATTTAGAGAACTTTATCGGAGCAACAAATTATGATGGGTTACA
>JBMFRC010000030.1:0-27333 GCA_049968235.1 Candidatus Hydrogenedens sp. | reverse complement strand
ATACGGTTTATGAAAATCACGATATATTTATTGCAGGAGACAAAAGTCCTTACGAACAATATGTTTTCTTAAAAGACGAAAAGATGCTCAAAGCTTTAGAGATTGATTATGAAAATAACAAAGTAAAGGTCGATTTGGATAAACTCTATCCAAATATAGACATTGCTGAAACCTTGTCTAATCTTACTGGGAAATGGATAAAAAAAATTACGCACAGTCCTTCTGACGCCCCTCTAAAAGAGGGGAATAATTCCCCTTCTTTGAAGGGGTGTCAACCAAAGGTTGACGGGGTAGTTGTGCAGTTTGAAGATGGAACAAAAGTAGATACAAAAGATTTGGATTATCGATTGATAAAACCATTAATCTGGTGGGAGTGAAACTATGAGTAAATTGTATCTTCAGAACATTGTAGAAAACTATGATCTTAATAACCTTCCACAAGAATGGCTGGGCATAGATTTAGAAAAATTTTCCAGTAATAAAAAACTATTTGATTACCAACAAAATGCCTTGAAAAACTTTTTAAAAGCACTATATCTTTATTTTAATGAAGACACCTCAGAAAAAAACAAATTCTACCAAAGATTTTTAAACAACGGACTTACCGAAGAACTGGGGTTTGACACCGAAAAAGAAAGTAAAACTATAAAATACCTGTTAGAATACGATAAATATTATCCAATAGAAAACAACAAAATATCTTTTGAGCATTTCATTAATCGTATGTCTTTTTGGATGGCAACAGGTAGTGGCAAAACATTAGTTATTGTTAAACTTATTGAATTGCTTGGTTATCTTATGAAAAATAATAAAATTCCTAAAAAAGATATTTTATTTTTAACTTACAGAGAAGATTTAATAGAACAATTTAAAAAACATATCGAAGAGTTTAATCTTTATAATGATATTGACTTAAATCTAATTGACCTAAAAGATTATTCTTCTAGTAAACAAAACCCAACTCTTAAATTTGGTAATAGTATAGATATTTATTACTACCGAAGCGATTTGATATCTGATGAACAAAAAGATAAAATCATTGATTTTAAAAACTATGACACTAATGGCAACTGGTATATTTTGTTGGACGAAGCACACAAAGGCGACAGAGAAGACAGCAAAAGACAAACCTTTTACAACATACTCAGCCGAAATGGATTTCTGTTCAATTTTTCTGCTACCTTTACAGACCCAAGAGATTTTGCAACCTGTGTTTTTAACTTTAATCTTGCCCGATTTATAGAAGATGGCTATGGAAAGCATATTTACATATCTCAGAAGAATATAAGTGTATTAGAAAGAAAAGATAATCATATTGGGATTGAAAAACAAAAAATCATTCTAAAAATATTTGTCCTTCAAACTGCAATAAATAAACTCTATGAAGGTATTAAAAACGTATCTGAAAATTTATACCATAGGCCTTTACTTATAACCCTTGTGAATTCTGTTAATACTGATGATTCCGACTTGGAACTCTTTTTCAGAGAAATTGAAAAGATTGCATTAGGGGAGCAATTGAGCGATGATTTACTTAAAGCATCAATAGAAGAACTCAAAAATGAACTTTCAAGTGAAAATGCAAAATTTATTTTTGAAGAAGCTAGAATAAATCAAAATTTTTTGGATATCATTGAACAAATAAACTATTCTGATATTCTAAAGTATGTTTTTAATTCTGACACTTTTGGAAAAATAGAAATTCTTAAAATTCCCAGTAATAAACAGGAATTGATTTTTAAATTAAAAACCACAGATAAGCCATTTGCACTAATGAAAATCGGAGATATTTCAGAATGGATTAAAAATAAATTATCGGGATATGAAATCGTAGAAAGATTTGAGAATGAAAGTATCTTTAAAAACATCAATAATAGTCAGGAAATCAATATTTTAATGGGGTCCCGCTCCTTCTACGAAGGTTGGGATAGCAACAGACCCAATATTATTTTGTTTATCAATATTGGAAAAGGTACAGATGCAAGAAAATTTGTATTACAAGCTGTAGGACGTGGTGTACGAATTGAGCCAATAAAAGATAAACGAAAAAGAGCCGTATTTCTTTACAACAACAAAGAACTGGATGCTCAGATATTTGATGCAATTAAAGATAGTATAGAACCTTTGGAATCGTTATTTGTCTATGGAACAAAATCGGAAAACTTAAAAGAAGTTATAGAAACATTAAAGCAAGAAAAACCAGAAGCATTACTTGGTGATTTATTTGAGATAAACCCCGATGTAAAAGATAAATTACTTTTAATACCAGTTTACAGAGAATCTAATAATATTATTGTGGAAGAACAAGATGTGGTTAAATTTTCTATTCATCCCAATGATTATGAATTAACAAGGGCTTACTTTAATTATTTAGGTGATAAAATCTGCTTGGTAAAATATGATTGCAATATTAAAGTATTACAAAAATTAAAAGAAGCATTTAATGTTAAAAAAGATAACTACTTTTTAATAAATAACGAAGAAAAAGTAGTTAATAACCCAGAATTTTTGCTTGGACGAATATTTAAACACTTTGCAAGCAAAGCAAAAGAATTTAATACCTTCAAAAAATTAGAAGAAGAAATCATACACTTTAAGAGGATTAATGTATCAATAGATAAATTAAATCACTTGAGAGAAAAGATAGAAAAAGTAAAGAAAGCAAAAGATAAAGAGTTAATAAAACAACAACTGAAAGAAAAACTTGAAAAAAAAGAAATTAATATTGATGAGTACACAAAGAACATAGAAGATGTTTCAACTAATTTATTAAAAGAAGCAGAAACCGCTTACAGCCCTCAAGAAAAAATAAAAATAAAATATCTTACAAATCATTACTATTTACCTATTGCTTTATCAGATGCTGAAAGAGCTGACTTTATTCAGCATATTATTAAGCACAAAAGTGAAGTGGATTTTATAAATGAATTAGAGAATTATTTGCAACAAGAAAATAATCTTTTTAAAAATTTTGATTGGTGGTATTTTTCAAAAATTGATGAAACATTAGATGAAGTTTATATACCTTATTATCAACCTAAAACAAATCGTATTGAAAAATTCAAACCCGACTTTATATTTTGGTTAAAGAAAGGAAATCAGTATTTTATTCTGTTCGTTGATCCTAAAGGTACAGAACATACAGATGGATACAGAAAAATTGATGGATATTCAAGGATATTTGAAACCGAAGAGGATGGACAAAAAAAGGGCAAAGATTTTTCATTCGATGGATTTACTATTAATGTAAAATTATTGCTTATTCCTGCTCAGGGCGGAATGGCTTCCGTACTTGAACCACAAAAGAAATATTGGGTCTGTAACTTTGATGATTTTGTGAATAAAATCCAACTGAAAGGTCCTGCCCATTTAGTTAAGAAACTAAATGACAGAAAATAAGAAAAATACAGTAACAACATAGTGTGTGGTAGGTTTTCATTTCAAACTATACGGCACTTTGTGCATTACCTTTACTTCGTTTTATGTACATAAGGATAGGCTATGCGGGGCACTTTACTAACCAAATTTCGACTTCATCAAAATTTTGTATGGCCCACCAGTTAAAATAAAATCGCTCATTGGTATTCTTCAGGTATCGAGAGGGTGTAAATTGATGGAATAACGGGTGATACTTAATTCCAGGCATAGATTTCTCTTGACTTTCTAACATTATCCGTTTTAAACTATTTCCTATCCACATATACTTATACTTATTACAACATTCCTTACATCCTATTGATATTAAAAAATTTGTAGATAATTTCAAGCGGTAAGCAATACAGGGGGTAGTAATATGGTGGAGAAATATCGCCGAAGGTTATAATACCACTGTTTACCTGCGAGGCATACGGTATAATGTTTGAAAAGAGACCATGACTATAAAGCACATTTATTCTGATTTTATTTTCCTATGCAGAAGGAGGAGAAGATTATATCTAACAGTTCTTCCGGGGCGGTTTCTCCAGTGATTTCTCCTAATGCGTGAAGAGCTTCGCGTAGTTCAAATGCTATTAGTTCTGGGGATAATTCTTTTTGGTGGATACAATTCTGGATACATTTATATGCCCTTAACAGACTATCTTTTTGGTGTTCACGGGTAAGAATTATATCTCCGGATATTTCTTGCTCTCCTAAAAGATTCGTAACTATTTCTTTCTCCAGTGTGTCCAATCCTTCGCCTGTTTTGGCGGAAGTGTAAATAATACTTTTTACATCTTCTGTCAATAAAGGAGGTATGTCGGGGTTTTTATTTAAATCGGTCTTGTTCACTATTAGCAATAGTATTTTATTTGTGTTTTTCTTTAAGGACAGATATAATTGAATATCTTCTTTGTTTATATTTGTAGCGTCAATGACAAATAAAATAATATGTGCATTTTCAATGGCTTTCCATGCTCGCTCAATACCCTCTTTCTCAACAGGTTCGGTTACATCTCTTAAACCAGCGGTGTCGATTAATCGGACCGGGACCCCACCTAAGGATGCATATTCTTCCAGATGGTCGCGTGTTGTCCCAGGATATGGAGAAACGATGGCACGGTTTTCTTGTAGTAGGGCATTAAATAAACTTGATTTTCCTACATTCGGTTTGCCTGCTATAGCAGTAATAACTCCTTCCCTTAAGATTTTGCCTCTTTCAGAGGTTGACAATAATCGTTTCATACTTATAAGGATTTCCTGCAGGTAGGCCAATGACTGTTGCCATAATTTGTCCGGGATTTCTTCTTCAGGAAAATCTATAACTGCTTCCACCCATGCTAATATTGTTTTAATATGTTCTGAATATTCATAAATCTTTTTTGAAAGGTGTCCTTCAAGGATTTCCCGTGAGAGTTCCAAAGATTTCTTCGTCTTTGCCGTAATTTGGTCTATAACACCTTCTGCCTGTGTGAGGTCTATTTTTCCATTTAAGAAAGCACGTTTTGTAAATTCGCCCGGTTCTGCAATTCTAACCCCCTTTTTTAGAAGTAAATCAATAATTCCCCTTAAAATCAACATATTTCCATGTGCATGGATTTCGACGACATCTTCTCCTGTATAGGAATGCGGGGATTTCATTGTTAATAGAATCACATCGTCAAGGATTTTCTCATTTTCATCTACAATATATCCATAATATAATCCTCGTTTTTTCATAGTTATATTCTGTCCTGCTCTTGACCGAGCAATAGAAGATACAACATGTATTGCATCCGGTCCACTGACACGAATCACCCCTATCGCACCCACACCCGGGGGGGTGCAAATTGCGGTAATTGTATCATCCCTTGATTTGCACCCCATTATTCTTTTCCTTAAGAAATAAATTAGTTTTTATGTATTATTCCGATACCTGGCCGGGTTCAATATCATCACCATAGGGAGAACGGTTGGGTCTTCCCCGTTTCCAATCGGGTCTATAGTCTCTGCCACCACTTCTTCTATTTTGCGGTTTGCTGGAATAACGATTATTGGGGTATCTGTCTCTACGGTCTCTTGTATCTCTATAACCTCTATGGTCTCTGCGGTCTCGATTATCCCGGGGTCGTCTATCAAAATGACGATTTTTAGGTGCAATCACCACGCAACGATTGTCCCCTTTACCTATACTGAAAGTTTCAACCGAATGGTCGTTCTGTAATGTCATGTGTATAACTCTTCGTTCATGAGAAGGCATAGGAGATAATTTCATTTTTCTTCCTGTTTTTCTTGCTCGCTCGGCGAAATCTAAAGCCATTTGTTGTAAGGTTTCTTTTCTGCGTGCCAGGTAATTTTCTGTATCTACAACAAATTTTTCGATGGAATCTCCTTCTTCAATTCCAAAGAACATACGGTTGATAAGAAATTGTAAGGTTTCAAGGTGAGAACCTTTTTTCCCGATTAACAAAGCGCCGTCTTGCGATTCAATTTCCAATTTTGGGATGCCATCGTCTGTCCGAACAAACTTCACAGATGCTTCAACCCCCATTTTTTTGAGCATTTCATTTAAGAGGGCTGATGCTTCATTACCTTGGGCATCTGTAATAGTTACTTTCATTTCTTTTTCCTGCACATTCTTATTCTCTTCTTGTGGGGGCTGTTCTGTCATCATATTTTTTCTCTCCTGTCTCGTGTTATGTTTACTGTTTTCTTCAGAAATACTGCCTGATTCCATCTGAGCATAATTTTTCTCAAATTCTTTACCTTTTCCTTTTGTAGGTTTAGGTAGCACCCTCTCCTTGCTTTTGGCCGGAGTATGTTTACTACCTTTCTCATCTGTATGCTTTTGTAGCTTTTGATGGTCTTGTGGTATGGATTTTTCAACTGTAACACGAACCTTTACCGGTCGTGAACCCAGTCCCAGGAATCCTTTACTACCCTCATCAATCACTTCGATGTTCGATACATCAGCCATTTCAACCCCTAACTCTTCAAGAGCCTTTTGAATGGCTTCCTCTCGTGTTGCTCCGACGGTTTCTATCTGTTTCATATCACCATCTCCATTATAATTGTAACATGTTTTGGATTTTATTATAAGTTTTGTGCATTTTTATATATTACTCTTCATCCTCATTTGTTTTTCTTTGTTTCAGTTTTCGTTCACGACGAAGTTCTTTTGTCCATTGTCGTTTCTTTTCTTGTGCTACGGTATAAAAATGTCTTCGTGTCGTGGCTACTTTACGCGGTGTAATATCCACATCTTTCATAGGAACTATATAGTTCTGGGCAATTCCTAATAAGGTACTCACTAAAATATACAAACTCAAACCTGAAGCCATGTTATAACATATGAGGGTGAAGAATATAGGCATAATATTCATCATAATTCGCTGTTGTGGTGTTTGCACAGCAGAGGCACCCGGTGTTAATTTCTGGCTAACATACATAGAAATACCCATCAAAATGGGGAGCAAATTAATACTTTCCAGATTTCCACCACTAAAAGGAAACGGAATGGAAAAAGGAAGATTAACTAAACGGTCAGGCTGTGACATATCTTTCATCCAAAATATAAACTCTGCACCTCGTAATTCGACTGCACTCCAGAGCATTCGATACAGTGCTATAAATACAGGCAACTGTAAGAATAACGGTAAACACCCTCCTAAAGGATTAACTCCTCGTTCCCGATATAATTCCATCATCCTTTTTTGTAGTTCTTGCTGGTTATCTCCTACTTCTGCTTTTAACTTTTCTATCTCTGGGGCAAGTTTCTGCATTTTTTTCATGCTAACCATACTTTTCCATGTGAGTGGAAAAACAACAAGGCGAACTAAAATAGTCAATAAAATAATAGCCACACCATAATTAGGAATGGTCCACTCATAAAAAAAGTTCAATATGGCAAGCAACAATTTTGCAAACTTATCCATTATCTTTACAGATGTAAAAAATTCCCAAACCTGTTCCAATCCTGACCATGCCTTAGCGAGTAAAGGACCTCTGTTCGGTCCCACATATGACCTTATAAGAAACTCCTGTGTTTCATGAGGGTCAATCTGACATTGTGTTACACCGATTCCTACCCGGAAATGTTTTGGACCGCCTGTAATCCACCCCTGTGCCATATTAAATTCTGGTTTTAGTGCAATCACAAAATAGGCGCTTCGAATGGCAGACCATCTTACATCAAATGTTCGTTCCAAAAACTCCTTCGGATTGGGTTTTGGTTTAAATTTTGATGTTACATACCTTAAAAGTTCCCCTTTGCGTTCAAAAATTACGGTCTGCACAATGCCTTTATTATTATCCCCCGAATTTACATTAGGACCCCAACTCAAAGAGAGGACCGGGTCAACTCTATTTTGTAAATTCTTGGGAAAAACAGTTGAGGATAGATTTGTAATTTTTATCCTTACATCGACAACGAAAGGAGAATCTCCAAATGAAAATATTTTATCTATCCGTAGGAAATTAGGTATTGTATAAGAAAAAGAAGCGGTATGCTCGGTTTCATTAATCTGCACATCCCAGCGTTTTGAATCTAATTCATCATCAAGGGGATGGTCATGGAAACGAAGTCCAAACGGATAAACCGCATCTTTATCAGGTGTGTTCTTCCATATAGGGACAATCTGCACTTTATCTGTTCGATTGGGTTTTAAATAAATATTCAGATACTTTACCCGTGCCCCAATTCGTGTAAAAACAATATCCATATTTTCTCCGGATAAAGTTACATGATTTTCTTCTTCATTCGTAATTTCGGGTTCTGGAGGGAAAACTATCCCCATTTCTAATAATTGTTGCTTCTCTTCTTTTTCTGTGTCCTCTTTTTTTATGGGAATTGTTTTTTCCGAAGATTGAAGGGGCGCTGTATTTTCTGAAATTTGTTTGTTTGTTTCATTAACCGCAATATTTCCATTATCTTTTACTGTTTTTTGAGGCGGTGAAGGAATAAAAAAATAACTCCAAATAATCACAATACCGGTAATTAACAATAGCCCTATTACCTGGTCCCGAAAAACTTTTTTATTGTCATCGTCACCAAACACGAATTTATCTCCATTCTATGAATATAAGAGAATATAAGACTTTAATTTTTGTGGAGGGTTTTGCTAATTGCTTCTGATGAATCCGATATAAGTGATTTACTTCATAAGGGTGTCATTACATGAGTGATGCGATTTATGGGCAGGGAATTTCATAGGTACCGGGTCATACCCTCCTTTACAAAAGGGCTGACATCTTAAAATACGCCAAAAGGTCAAAACGAGACCTTTAAGAAACCCATGCCTCTGGAATGACTCAATAGCATAGTTAGAACAACTTGGATAAAATCGACAATGCTGTCCTAACCAGGGGGAGATTCCTTTTTGATAGGCTGTAATAATCAAAATAGCAACCTTAGCCATTGAGTATTCCCCCGGTTTTAAGTAACCTTGCCAATTCGGCATCAATCTGTTGATGATTCCATTCGGACAGTCCTACACGGGCAACAACAACCAAAACACCATTCTCACGAAAATGAGGTCGGTTTAACCTATAAAATTCCCGAACATATCTTTTAATTCGATTCCTTTTCACCGACTGTCCTACCTTTCGGGATACTACTATCCCCAATTTGTTACCCATCTGTTCATCAGAAAACCAATAGCAAACCATTCCTTCCCCGGTAATACGCTTTCCCTTCTGGAAAACATCTTCAAATTCCTTCTTCTTTCGAAGGCGATATTCTTTAGGAAAGCCATATTTTCCGGGCACAAAGTATTCTTACCCTCCATAAAAATTTTTTGTTAATATTTCTTCTCAACTCGGTCTGAAACCGTTAAATATTTACGACCTTTTCTCCGACGTGCACTTAATACAGCTCTTCCCCAGCGGGTAGCCATTCTTGCACGAAAACCGTGCGTCCGCAATCTACGGGTATTCGATGGTTGGTAAGTCCTTTTCACGGATAACTCCTTTACCTTTTACAATTTAATTAATATTTGTTTACATAATAAATAAACTTTTCTCTCCCCCAGCAAAAATTTTTTATTAATTTATAGGAATATAATTATAAATATTTTAAATATTCCAATGCAAATATGAAACTATTTATCTTTATTTCCGGTTGTTATTTTATCTTTCTATTTATAAAATTGTTTCTCGTTGACCTTTCAATTTCAATCCATAAATTCTTAGAATTTACATAAAAAATTGACATACATATTATAATAATGTATTATTCCTAATAAGATATTGCGAGAAAATACAAAATAGAGCGATACAAAAAGGGAATAAATTATGGCTGAGTTTATTATTGGAACAGGACAAACACCTACTGTGCGTGCCATTGTTAAAACAATAGAAGAGCAAATTCGATTAAAAGAAGGCATACCTCGTTTTATACTTGCACGAGCAAGTAATATGGAATTTGAGGCGGAACGAGATGATTTTCATGGGGATTATATTCGATGGATACTCCGTATGCGTGTTCCGGAAGCATGTTTAAATAGAATTTTAAAGGTTGTTAAAGAGAATGCAGATGTATGTAATGCAGAACGACAGCAGGAATGGCTCATTGTTTCTACTCAGGAGGGAATACCTCCCAATCTTCTTCCTAAAGTTTTTACAACCATTGATAAAGTCTGTCAATGCCTAACAATCCCGGAAGTATGGAAAGTTCGAGGTGACCGTTATCGTATTGATAGAATTAGCCCAGAACTTTTGTTTCAAGCGATGATACAATACAAAGCAAGTGATGTGCATCTATCCCCCGGGGAATGTCCTTTATTTCGTGTTGACGGTGACATGAAACACTCTGAATTGATGGGACCACTTTCAGCCATTCAGATATTAGACCTCATTCGCCAAATTGTTCCGGACCGCTATCGTGAAGAATTGGAAAAGACCAACCAGACCAGTTTTAGCTATCATCAAGCAGGACTGGGATATGCTCGAGTATCTGCTTTCTATAAAATGGGGGCTCCCCATTGCACTTTCCGATTTCTACCTGAAAAAATTCCCTCTTTTGAAGAGTTAAATATTCCTAAGAACACAATGTTGGAAATAGCCGATATTAATCACGGACTTGTGCTGGTTACAGGAATGACGGGTAGCGGAAAGACAACTACTGTTGCTGCAATCATTGATTGGATAAATACGCATAAATCATACCATATTTTAACTATTGAAAATCCTATTGAATATGTTCATATTAATAAGAAATCAGTTATATCTCAAAGAAATATGGGCGATGATGTATTAACTTTTAATGACGCCGTAACAGGAGCACTCCGACATGATCCAGACGTAATTGTTATTGGCGAGATGAGAGACCCTGATACCATTCGTTCTGCAATTAATGCGGCTGCGACAGGACATTTAGTTATCAGCACCCTGCACTCAAATACCGCTTCGGAAGTAGTCAATCGAATTGTAAGTTTCTTTGACCCATCAGAAAGAGACCTTGTTCGATTGCAATTGCGTGATTGTATTAAATGTGTTATCTGCCAACGACTCGTCCCTCAGGTCAACGGAGGACGTATACCTGCTCTTGAAATTATGTATAACGATATTAAGGCTATTAACGATGGTATTCTTTCTGGAGATACAGACCTTATTCGTGGGGGCATGCAACAAACCGTATCCCATTCCTTTATTTTTGAACAATATATACATAAACTTTATAAAGAGGGACGAATCACTCTCGAACATGCACGCGAAGCAGTAACAGACCGTAGTACCTTAGATCAACTTCTCATGGGGACCTACTCTGTCCCACGACTTGATTCAATCAAAGGTAAAGGCGAACACGAAGTGTTCAAGGTTTAACTATTTATTTGTTCTGTGGATATTTGCATTTTTAAAACCCTTCCGTCTAATAATAAACAGTTCCTTAATTGGCAAAAATACGGTAATAGGAAATGAAAAAATATTTGTCTAATCTAATTGCTTTTCTTTTAGGCTGTGCATTTTTAATAGGTATATTATTTATTTCTGAGATGATTTCACGACCCATATACAATAGATATTTTAAATTGACTATACAGGAAAACCCTTCTATACTTACCCATACAGATATTACTAAACCGAAAAAACTCAATGCGGGAATAAAAGGCTACGCAGTAATAAAAAAAGGCTCCCTTCCTTCGGTAACATATAATTACTCCATAGATAAAAAAGGAAGAAGAAATACGTATTCATCTTCAGAAACAGAAAAAAAAGTAAATTATCTTTTTATAGGTTGTTCGTTCACTTTTGGTACAGAGGTCAATGATAACGAGACATTACCATCCCAATTTGCTATGCGAAATCCCCATTGTAAAGTGTATAACTATGGAGTCCCCGGATATTCTCCTCAAGAAATATATCTCTCCACATTAAATTCAGATTTTACAGATGATATAAAAGCACTTCCTACTGTTGTTGTCTATACTTTTATTGGAAGTCACTTAAAAAGGTTAATCGGCTCATGGTCTATCATTGGTAGATGGGGCAAATATCTTCCCCATATTGAAATGGGAAAAGGTGAAATTTTGAACTTAGGTACCTTTGCTGATACCAAACCTTATTCATGCTTTATCTCAGAAATGCTTTATAAATCTACTTTAATTTCTATGATATTTGACATAAAGGGTATTGATTACCCTCCCGAATTTACAAAAGACCAGTTTGAATTACTTTACCTATTATTACTAAAAACACGCGAAAACCTTTCAAAACGGTTTCCAGAGATTCAAATGGTTTTCCTGTTTTTTCCAGGTTCTGCGGAGGCAGTTCCGGGCATTTATGATTATATAAAGGGGAAAAAAGAATTTATTGTTATTGATTATTTTAGAGACAGTAGTAAAAAAGAAATATTAAATGGATTGGAAAAAAAGAACGAACATAAATATCCTGATGGACACCCCAAACCGATTATTTACAGTTATCTTGCGGAATGGTTAACAGAAGATTTAAAAACAATGAACTTAACTCCTTAAAGTCCCTCACCATTGGAAAAGAATTGGTCCATAACAAGGGCTGGAGCCTCTTCAGAAGTAGGACCAATCGGTTTTGCAGGTACTCCCGCAACTGTGGTATGAGGAGGAATATCCCTGAGAACAACGGCACATGCAGCAACTTTTGCACCTTCCCCTACATGAACATTTCCTAATATCTTTGCACCCGCAGCAATTAATACTCCATCTCCAATCTTGGGATGTCTATCTCCACGAACTTTCCCCGTTCCTCCTAAGGTTACTTCATGTAATAAAGATACATTATTCCCAATTACAGCGGTTTCTCCAATAACCACCCCTGTTCCATGGTCAATCAATATCCCTTTGCCGATTCTTGCAGCAGGATGTATATCAATCCCGAACACCTCTGACATTCTGCTTTGTAAAAATAAAGCCAGATGAAACCGTTCCCTATTCCAGTAATAATGAGCAACTCGATATGATTGCAACGCCTGAAAACCTTTGAAATATAATAAAGGCTGGCAGAATAACCGGCATGCGGGGTCTCGGTCATGAACGGCAATCAAGTCCGCACGAATAGCCTCTCCAATTCCGGATTCATTTGCGAAGGCTTCGTCAAACAATTCACGTAAACTCACCGCGGGCAAAGTGATGCTTTCTAATTTCCCTGCCAAATGGAAACTTAATACATCCTCCAAAGTCTTGTGTGATAATATGGTGGATGACAAAAAACTTGCAAGCAATGGCTCTTTTTGAATACCTTCCTGTGCTTCTTCACGAATTCTCGCCCAGATAGGGTCTGCTTTCTTTTTCATATTTATAAACCTTATGTTCAAAATTCAATAATAAATAATATCATTAAATATTTCTAAGATTGTTATTTATTATCGTATGCTCGACCCATAAATCGCATAAAGTCAGGGCTGAATAAGAACACGCATTTCTGTTTTTTCACTCGCTTTCTGAAACGCTTCCAGAGATTTTGAGAGAGGATATGCCGAGGAAATATATCTTTTTACCTGTACAATTCCACGAGATATAAGTTCAAGAGCCTGTCGATGATGACGTGGAACAGAACCATGTGCCCCGGTAAGTAGTATTTCTTTATAGTGGATTATGTTTGTGTCGATGGGCGTTGGTGGAGTTCCCGGTGGCAAACCACCGAAGAAATTTACACGACCGCGATTTCTTACGATATGTAAAGCATCTATCTGTGCTTCCGGAGATGAACAGGCAGTTAGAACTACATCCGCCCCCAAACCTCCTGTCTCTTCTAAGATTCGAGAAACAAGATTTTCTTCTGATGTATATATAATTACATCAGCAACTTGCTGAACAACATTTTCTCTTTTCCGTGTGCGATTTACCGCAATAACTTTTCCTGCACCCATTTTACGAGATACTTCCATCAGCATACATCCTATTGGTCCTGCACCAATAATAACAACACTTTCCCCTAAATTCACTCCACATAATTCCAAAGCATTCAGACAACATGCCAACGGTTCTGCTAATGCGGACTCATCATAAGATACATTATCCGGAATATGATGAACAGGACCATGTTCTACCACCAGAGGGTTCAATAACACATACTCAGCGAAACTTCCCGGAAACTGATAACCCATAGCATAATTTATTGGGCATATATTACCTATTCCTGCTTCACAATAAACGCAGGTTCCACAGGGGACATCGGAACCTATTGCCACTCGGTCTCCGACCTTAAAACGATTTACACCTTCTCCTACTTCTACAACCTCACCTGAGGCTTCATGACCCAATATCGTAGGGACCTTAACTCGGCTATTTCCATTATTGATTATTCTCAAATCAGAACCACAAATAGCACAAGATTTGACTTTTACCAATACCGAACCCGGTACTACTTGCGGTTTTGGAACCTCTTTTAATGCCAGTTTCCCAATATCTTCAAATACCAATGCTAACATGAGTTTATCTCCTTATTACAATATATTGCCTTTATAGGAAAAACTTTTTTGTTGTATATTTCCATGAACAATTCTTTAAGCCCTTCAATAGGAACTTTATGAGTAATAACTTTTGAATAAAGGGAACTATCTTTTTTAAATTCCTGCAAGACCACCTGCCATTCATTTTTGGGATACTCATTTATCCATGAATTCCATACTCCTGTAATCTGAATTTCTTTACGCAAAATTGTTCCGTATTGTTTTGCAGGGAGTTTCATTTCTTCAAAAGATGGATTTCCGACTAAAATAATTCTCCCCGAAATACAGCAACTTTCTATAGCCGTTTCTAACCCTCCAGGATGTCCCGTTGTTTCAAAAACTAAATTAACCCCATTTTTATATCTTTGTTTTACCCATTCAGATACGTTTGCCTGTCCCGCATCTAAGAGATGTTGAAAACCTAAAGAACGAGCAAACTTTAACTTCTTTATAATAAGGTCTGTCATTAGAACTTCTGCCCCGGAAGCCCTTGCCCATAGAGCAATCAATATACCAATTGTTCCTGCACCTGTTATCAATACGGTATCTCCGGCACAAACTTGAGCCTTTCTTACTGCATGCAAAGCCACAGCACAGGGTTCTGTTATTGCTGAAACTTCTCCGGGAACTCCATCCGGAACAGGAATAATATTATCTCTTGGTACAGTAACATATTCCGCAAATCCCCCATCTCTTCTTGACCCTAAGTAATCATAATTAAGACACTGTGTATATAAACCCGAATAGCATGAGGAACATTGCCTACAAGGGATTAATGGATATACGACTACATGTCGTCCTATCCAATCTTTTCCAGTTTCAGAACCTACTTTCTCAACAATACCTGAAAACTCATGACCCGGGATAAGAGGATATTTGTAAGTTCCATGTTCGAATACACGAGGTATATCAGAACCACAAATTCCACATGCCAGTATGCGAACCAGCACCTCATCAGGGCTCGGTAGAGGAATAGGAATTTCTTCCAACCTTAAATCTCCGGGTGCATAAAGTCTTAACGCTTTCATATTATCTTTTCCTTTTAAATTTCTGTAAGAAAATAGATTGTTTGAATCGAAACTGTTTAATATCAAATTATCCCCTGTTTGTATTATAACGTAAAGTAACTCGATTTTCGCAAATTTCTTAAAATCAAAAAATGATAATCATAGCAGAAATTCATTATACTTATCCCTTAATTAAATCATATATTCAAAAAAAATTACACTATCAGATTACCTATGATGGACTTATCTACTGAAACAAGAGCGTATATTGCAATATTTCTACAACTGTTTGTAATTTTTATCTCGTTCAATACCACATCACAAAACATAGATACTGAGACAGAAGTAAAATCTCACTATATGTGGTTAAAAATAGATCCTGCTAAACAGGGAGTCATTACTCAACTTGGTTTGACAAACCCAGCGGATAACATTGCAGGTCCTCTGGGAATGTTTCAGGAAGGCTTTGGTGTAGGCAATTTTTATGTTCCCAATCGGAAAATCAATGAGCAATGGGAGCAAAGTACATTACCTGACGGGACAAAAGAGTTTCGCTATACCTATAATTGCGAAGGACCCAATATACAAGGGCTAAAAGTAAAGCGAACCATTCAATTATCACCCTTTGTAGCAGGACTTTCTATCAAATTAGAAGTTAAAAACGAAGGGAACGAAAGTCAGTGGATAGCTCCATGGGTAGCCAACTCCATTAACCCTGGGGGAAAATGGAATGAATCTGACCGTTTAGAACTGCCTACCACAGAAGGTATTATGACAATCAATTCCAGTCATCATTGGGTTGCATCTCGAAATTGGTCTGCCTATACAGATCAGGAACTCTTAGCCAATGTTTGTCTTATATTCCATGCGGATATGCTTCATTCCTTTTTAGCCGTATGGGAGCCTCAGGAAAGTAAACAAGGAGTGCAATCATGGTTTCTTCCATCTTTACTAAAACCCGGTGATACATGGTCAACTATTTATAAACTTTCAATAGTTCGTGGACTTAGCCATGTTAATTTCGCTTCGGAAGAAATAGCCTGCCAATTAGATTACAAAGAAGATGGAAAACTGATTTTGCTTCTCTCTCCAAACCGTGACTTCAAAAATATGCGTATCCAATCACGAATACTTGGACATGATGGTAGAGTATGGCATTTACCCACAAAGAAATTCGATTTTCAACCCAACATACTTATTCGTTGCACTTACGAATGGACAGCACCGGGACCGGGGAGGTATGATTTCCTTGCTCAGTTAGAACAGAACGGAAAACCGTATTATCTCGGTAAAGAAACAGGTTCGCCTCATGGAGGAATTGATACTCAATTCGTTGTGGGCAGTACCGAAACATCTTTAACGACGAATGAAGAACCATTTCCTCCATGGACAGATGCTACCAAAGCATTGGACAAAGGTCCTCGAAAATTAGAAAGAAGTTTATTATTCCAGAATGCCACAACAAAAATCTGGTCGGAATCATCTCTTTTTAAGGTTTTCCCGGAAGATAATCCGGAACCTTCTAATCAAACGGATTCAGCACTAAAAATATTCCTTGCAAGAAAGGAACGGGAATCCATTCAAATTGTTGTAAGGAATAATGGGAATGACACATGCACCATTCAGGGAATTCTTTCTGAACTTAAAAATCGTCAAACAGGAATGTCCATGCCGAAAGATGTCGTTTCCACCTATGAAGTAAAATATCATCCTGTGGTTATTCCTTCTTACTACGAAGGACCCACAGGTTATTGGCCAGATATGCTTGCTCCAACGAACACAATAAAAATTCCGCCACAGACGACTTCCGCTTTCTGGATAACATTATACGCTCCTGAAACCCTTCCCCCCGGTGACTATCAAGGAATTTTTGAATTACAGAGTAACTCTTTCGACCCTGTAGAATTGGAACTAAATATTCATGTGTTCGAATTTGCTTTACCGGACATTCCCACTCTAAAAACAGATTTTGGGTTTTCATGGGAAAATGCTCTCAAAAGTTCTCAGGTGCTTACAGGAGATAAACCGAATGCTTCCGCAGTGGCTTCAGCATACCTACAAAATGCTATCGAACACCGAATAACACTTCGCGAACTTACACAACTACCCTTACCCAAAACTTCCGATTATTCCCAGGAACTTTCTAATATATTACCGAAAATACAACGGCTTATTAAAGAAGGTATAAATACCTTTACAATACCATCCCAATTAATACAACAACCGGAACAATTAAAAGCACTCTATTCTTTTTTGCAAACAAACAACCTGCTAAAAAAATCTTTTGTCCCGTTATGGGAATATCCGAAAGAAGAAGATAAAGAAAAATTATTAAATACAATTACTCAATGGAAAATTCAGACTCCCGACCTACCGTTGATGATAACCACACGAGGACTAAATCCAATACTTCCTGAGAATGTAGATATCTGGTGTATTCATAGCCCTGTGATGGATACACAATTTAACAGATACATACTGGAAAAAATTCAGGCGGGAAAAGAGGTCTGGTGGTGTGTAAATCATGCACCTCCTCGTCCCTATGCCAATTTCTTCCTTGATTTTGCAGGGATTGAGCATAGAATTTTCTTCTGGCAGACATGGATGTTGGGAATTAAGGGTGTCCATTACTGGTGTATCAATTATTCCAGGGAAAATGACCCACAAAAATGTCCTCTCGATGTAATTCCCACAAATGGAGATGGATTTCTGGTATATCCTGGAAAAGAAGGACCTCTAAATTCTATCCGCTGGGAAATAATTCGCGATGGAATTGAAGATTATGATTACTTAAATATATTCTCAAAACTAATCAAAGAACTTAAAAATACCGGAAATAATCCTGAATTGTTACAACAAGCAGAAAAAGTTTATAACTTTCAAGAATTCTGTCCCGACTTAGTTAATTTTTCAAGAAATCCCAATTTGCTACTATCAAAACGTATTGAAATTGCAGAGTATATTGAACAAATGTTAAAAGTTCTCCAATTAAATAAAGAGACAAAAATACCTACCACCAAATATGCCAGCCCGAATTCTTCGCTACTTCAACAAAAAGAACCCTCCCAATCATCCCAAAATATAGAAATGAAAACTCAGAATGTAACTCCAGAAACTCAAACTATACAACAAAAAGAATCTATCATAGTCCCAAGAACTTCAATACCAAGTCCTAAAAGTGTAGGTTTTAAGAAGAAATCCGACATCTGATAAACTTCTCTGCAAATATTTAGTTGGAATTTTATTTATGTAGAAGCCCACCCTCTAATGTTTGATGCATTTATCCCTTTATTCTTTTTTTCACATTCAATATAATTATCGCTTTATAAAAATGACACCTTCATATTTACTCTTTAATAGATAAATCACAAAATCACAGTTCCATTATTTCTGTAATAATAAAAATTGTCTTGGGGATCATAAAAGTTCCCCAAAATTTTATAAAAAATTATACTTTTGCTTTGGACTGTTTAATATAGAAAAATATCGATATGATAGAAATAATTATGATTGTAATACCTAACAAATTATGCGAGGGTATATCTTTTTCTACATTTAATATAACTTGATTTGAGGAAATTGTCTCACGAGCATCTGTAACTTCAACCCAATATAAACCTGCATCATTCGAACTAATATCCGCGATTTCCAATATAGGTGAATCTGTGCCAATATTTTGAATTTCTTTCACTTTACCTAACGGCTGGAATTTCCATTGATAATGCAATTCAATTAACCCACCCGTTACTTCTACCTCAAATCGCCAGGTATTTCCTTCTCCTACTGTTCCACCTGTAGGTTGGCGGAGAAATTCTGCATGAGAACTAATAGCAACTCGTGCTTGTTCAGACCGTACTGTATCTTTTTCATCCCGAACTTCAACCCAATAATTACCTGACAATAATGGTTCTATTTGAGGGGATACATAAACTGCTTCATTATTTATTCCAGGAGCCAGTTCATTATTACGATACCATGTGTATTGTTTATTTCCAAAGCCATCGGTGGTCTGAACATCCAACTGGAAATTAGGACCTTCATCTATATAAATCAATACTTCCTGAGGTTGTTGTGTAATCGCTAAATCTTCACCTACATAGATTTGACAAACTATGGATTGCAGTTCTTCGCGCTCATCAAATACACGTACATAATACAACCCTGTATTGATACTTGTGGGATTCCCCAAATTAATCGTTGGAGAATTGCCACTTATCTGGGTATAACCATTGCCATTATTAAACCACCATTCGTAATTAAGATTCCCTAAACCGCCCGATAGCAAGACAGTTAAAGTCAACGGTTCATTATATGGTGCGTATTTCACCGAAGGTAGGTCATTTACAAACTGCATATGCTCCGCAATTAATACTTCTACAGAATCCGAGTTGATATTATTCTCTGGGACATCATCGCTAACCACACAGTAATAAGTCCCTGAGACATTCGTGGTCAATGGTGTAATAAAGTAGATGGATTGGTTATTCACACCGGGGGCAGGCTGATTATCCTTCATCCATAGGTAGTGGATAGTTCCATATCCACCATTTGCAACTACCTGAAGAGTATGTGATGGATACTCTCCGACATACGCCCGTAAGTCTGTTGGCTGAGAAGTAATCGTAAGTGGGTTATCCACTATCATCAAAAATACTGCATCGGATGTAATACTATCAGTCCCGCTGTCTTGAATAATTACATCGTAGAAATCTTCATCTGTCTCGTTCAGATTGTTCAGTGTCAAAACATTTCCACCGGGCTGTTGTTCAGGAGGTAGATTGCCGATGCTGGCTCGACGCCATGTGTATGTCAACGGAGGGATACCACCGATGATTTCTACAGTAAACTGAACACTCTGTCCTGGATTCCGAACTACATTTTGTGGTTGAACTGCGATAGTCAGATGAGGAACAACATTCAATACTCCGGCTTGCGATACCACACTTGTACCATTGCCGTTATCATCTGTAACAATACAACGATATACTCCGCTATTGCTTATAGTTGGAGATGATACAGTCAGGGTGTCTGTATCCACACCAGAGAATGGCGGGGTATTGCTTAATACCTCGCCTTCGTCTAAGATACCATTTTCATTAAGGTCTTTAAACCACTCGTATCTATACGGTGATACACCACCACTTGCCAGAACAGTTAACTGCACATTCGGTGTATTCTCATATACTGTAGTCTGTCCTGCAGGTCCATAAACCGCTAATGGGTCGTTAACTGTAATCAATGCGGAACTGGAGATAACCTGTCCATATGGAATAGACCCAAGTTCATCCGAAACGACTACATCGTAACTTCCGTTATCCTCCGGACCCGCTGGCGATAAATCTAAATATGGCAGATTCGGAGTACCTAACGATACACCGCCTTTCCGCCAATCATAATTTAGAGAGCCTTTACCGCCAGTCGCAGAAACTGTGAGTAATAATGTTTGCCCGGTCGTGTAGTTTCCGCCAATAGGCTGAGTATTGATAGCAACAGGTAGATAAACTAATACACTAACGCTATTATCACCTGTTTCTGTATGTGTGCTGTCAGTTACCTCTATGGTATATGTGCCAGTATCGGACAGGTTCACAGGGTTAATCGTTAGTAACGGTGCTGGAGTCACTGCTACTTCCTGTCCGTTTCTTAGCCAGCGATATGATTTTGTTCCTGTTCCACCGATGACATTAGCATTAATGGAGAAAGAAGCACCTTGATATGTTTCCGTTTTCAAAGGAGTTAGCGTAATATCCATACCAACCTTGAAAGATACATTAATTCCTTCAGGCACTGTCGTTGTCCAGATAGCACCACTCGGAATGATACCGATATAGTATGTCGGTGAACCATCTACATAAAGTTCTACTTCTTTTGCATCTACACCACCGTTATTAACGAGGAATATTTGTTTAAAATCCTTGAATGGCGAATTGGAACCGGAAAGTTCCACCTTCTCTACCAGGTCTATTCCCGGTGTATTCACTTGCGATTTATTCCAGAAATCGGATTCAGTGAAACCGCCGGTAGCCGGTCCGCCAACCAATTGTGGAATTAGTGGAGCAGATATTAGTAAATTGTAAGGGGCAGGTGCTTTCAGCACGGCATCATTCTGCGTAGCACCAATGAGGATATCATCAGAGAAAGCAGGGTAGGTCGGTGAACGCATATTTGAGATGTGTGTAAATCTGCCGATAATATTCGAACTTGCATCCGTGGTATGGTTATTGCATACAACCAATCCGCCAGAGGTAAGAATTATACTGCCGTGTAGTTTAAACATACCTGGTGTTCCCAATCCGCCGATACCACCGGCACCGGATGTTCTACTCTGCCCTCCAGTACCCCCTATTCCACCCCTACCGCCGCGACCACCGGAACCGCCATTTCCGCCATTGGACTCAACAGGGAAACACCATCCTATTGAGTTAGCCCAGTATCCTTGTGTGCCATTACCTCCACCGCTTCCCCAACCCCAGTTGTTGCCGGGGTCGACACCTGCTGAGCCAGGGTTCGCAGGCACTGTCGTTCCACCGCTACCAGGTGCACTTGCAGAAATGTTGATTTGTCCTCCAAATACAACAAGTCCACGAGCAGATAGGACTATGACACCGCATCTATCACCACCCTTTCCACCATCTCTTGCCTTAGGGGCAGTACCACCATTTCCACCGTTTCCGCCGGCACCACCTGCTCCGCCAATTCCGCCAACACCACCAAAACCATCTATTGCGGAACCTGAACAATTATGACATGGAGCATTCCACGCTCCACCTCCACCGCCTCCACTACCACCACTACCACCACCTCCTCCTTTTCCACCACCTTGACCACCACTACCTCCGCCTCCTCCGCCTCCTCCGCCTCCTCCTGCACCACCTGCTAAGGTCAAGTCATTCGCCGGCGCTATAAATGAGGCATTTCCGCCAGGTGAACCGTTTTGACCGTTATTTCCAGGAGCACCGGGATTTGCGTTTCCGCCATTGTAGCCATCACCATCATTTCCACCTGGATTTCCATTTTCGCAGGTCTTACCTCCTCCGCCTCCGCCCGATGGACCACCAGACCCGGCTGAACCGCCATTACCCCACACAGGCGATGCTGGACCACCAGAGCCACCACCTCCTCCTGAGCCTGGACTACCCATACCGTTGAAACCAACTGTTCCACTGGCACCTGCGGAGCCATTCTGACCGACAGAGCCTTGCCCACCTGCACCACCTGCATATCCAGAATAGGATGTCCCGGGTTGTCCTTGACCACCATTGCTATAATCACCTCCAGCACCACCAGGAGCAGATAAAGCACCAGAACCGCCTGAAGTTCCGCCTACACCACCGGGACCACCATTCCCGCCAGAACCACTACTACCACCTACACCACCTCCTGCCCGTCCAGGAACGGCACCGGATACATCCACAGGCGAATTCCATGTAATATCTTTCGTTCCTGCTATTACTAATGGATTTGTTCCTGAAACAGTAATGCTCACCCCTGATGGAACATAAATTGACTGAAAGTTAAACTTGCCCACTTTGTTGCCACTCCCTATGTCTAATAACTGTCCCTGTATTTGCATTCCGGAGTTAATTTGGTAATAAGGTGGTAGTGTGTTGGTGCCAGTATAGAAAACAAGTATATCTCCTGAATTTACTGTCAAATCACCAAGCGTACCATTACTTAGATAAACATCTGTGGAAGCAAAAGGCGGGAGTTTAAAATAGTAATTATCATAGGTGTAACCTTGATTGGGATTTCCTGCTATATCCGAGCAAATACCGTTTGGAATATTAACTGTTACGAAGATGTCGGAACTCCTTGCCACGGTGATGCCAAAATTGTACGTTGCTCCACTACCCGAAAAATTTGTAACTTGTGCAATACCTGAACCCGACACAGTTAATTGTATATCGCTTGCGGTAAATCCTGTAACCGGTTCACTGAAAGTTGTAGTGAATGTTGCATAAGTGGTTTCATTAGGTTGAGGCGTATCCGCTGTAATGAGAACAGTTGGTGAGGTTGTATCGATTGTATAGTATTCGCCAGCGGTGTAATTCGCGTTACCTGCCCCAAAGTTTTGTCCCAGAGCATTGCCAAGCACACGCCAGTTCATGTCGTAAATCGTATCACGGTCGATTAGGTCTATACTAATGTCTCCCTGTCCTGTGCCTCGGTTTATTGTTACTGTTCGTGTCGTTCCTGAACCCGAAATAGATACCAAAGATGCACCACTGAAACCTATCCCCTCAATGACAAAATCATCCAGAGTTACATTTGTTACTGGTTCTGTAAATGTGACTATAAATTCTAATGTTTGCGTATTGGTAGGATTAGGAGCAGATGGATTGCGTGTGATAGATGCCACAAACGGTGGTGTCGTGTCAATTAACCAATTTGCAAAAAATTGATATAATGCATACCCGCATAAATCACGATAGCCTGTTGTATTTAAATGTATCGGGTCATTACCATTATTTGCAAGCCCTACTCGCGGAGTAGGATATTCGATAAATCCACCGGGATAGGGGATATAATCAGTTGGGTCGCCAGGGATGGGACTTATATTACTTGCAAACGCCGGACGATAGACAGGTCCCTTATCCCAGAATCCCGGATGACCGTGTCTATATTGTTGCAAACCGAAATTATGGATATATGCGACACGATTGCGTGTATTTGCAATATTCCGCTTACGCCAGCCTAATTCCACAAAAGCGGAGTTCAATTCACTTGGCGTATGGATTATCTAAGTTAGCCTGCATTAGAATTGCCGCCTGATTCCCTGCGAGGGCTAATTCCCATATATTTACGAAGTCATAGTCAACTAAACCTGCTTTAATGTCTGGACGGAGCGAGAGAATGTAATCCACTACAGTAGTCAGGTCCTGTTCTATTTCATCAAATACATCGTTATTAGGACCCGGTTGCGGTTGCATACCATTTTTCCATTTCCAGAGTAGGTCATTCCCTCCTAAACTGAGATGAACTATATCAATCGTTGGATTATTCATAATTGCATTTCGAAGGGAATATGTTCGCACAGGGTTATTGTTATCTCGCGGATTAGGCCAGTCATCTGCAAAATGTTCGGCAGTTGTTCCGCCTATGGCAACCTTATCACCTTGAACACTCCAATCACTCAATCCATAGTAATTTAATACATAGGGCCAAATAGAATCATTCCAAATAATTTCTGCCCAACTGTCCCCGACAATTAAAATACGAAGTGTTGCAGAATAAGCAAAGGAAGAAAGCCCTCATAACAAAATGGATAAGAGTATTACTCGAAAAAATCTTTTGAACAAACACATATTCATTCTCTCGTAAATTAATTCCTTTGTTTTATTATTTTAACATAAAACATTAAAAATTCATAAATCAATTTTTACATAATTCTACAATTTAAAAATAATAATTTTTTTTCTTAAAACTATTGACTTTTATATACAATTTCCGCTATAATTTAATTAGTGGTATTTTTGTATGTGTTTTATCATATTAATTAAGACTGGTAATTATTGGAGGAAGGCAAATGAGAAGGTTTTACTATCTTAATTATTCTATCGTTTTTATTTTTGTTATTTTTGCTGTTGTAAATGGATACGCACAGACAGCAAGAATACTTGTAGTAGGAGATGACTGGGCAGAAAAAATTTTGGAATACAATGTCTGGGGTGATGTTTTAAATTATTATGGTTTTAACGATGTTAGTGTCATTGGAGATACAACAGCAGTTAGTGGAACAACAGCAGAGGATTGGGCAAGTGATGTCCCGAATTTTAAAGATAGCAATATGCCACTAAGAACTTATTCTCTCCAAAATGCATTATTGAATAATCCAACTGCAGATATTGTTTACTTGTCACTTGGTCTTAATGATATATTAAAAAATTGGAAAAAGGGGATGCTTCCTCAACCTGGGGGTAATAATGATATTTTTGACACGATACAGCAAAATATTCAAACTGTAGTGGATTATATTTTATCAATTCGACCCGATGTAAAAATTGCTTTGGCAGATTATGATTATATCAATATTTATGAACTTGCTCTTGAAGGGGTTGAATTAGCTCAGGAATTATATATACAAATGGACTATCCGACACCTGCAGAATTAAATCAGGCTTTTTACGAATTGGGTTTAAGAAAAATATTGATTTCTGCAACTCGATACAGAACAGAATATGTTCATAGTTTTGGTTTACAACAATATTGGTATGGTCATAATGGATATTATCTTAAATCTAACTCTAATAGTGAAGGAGAAATTTTTACAGATACTTTTTTTCCACCATTTCCGATGAATACAACTCCTTACCCCGGGCATCCTCCTTCATATACTCCCCTTCCGGGAGGAAACATCGATTACCCATCTCCAATGTCCGCAATGGGAAATAATGGAACAGACCCTATTCATCTGAATGAAGAAGGGTATAGAATAATATTTGAAAATTCTTTATTTCAGCATATATTTGATTGGCTAATAGATACAACACCACCTTTCGTTGTTTCAATTAAAAGAGATATATCTGCTCAAAATCCCACTCGTAATCCAACTTTACAATTTATAGTTACATTTAGCGAACCTGTATCTGTAGTTACTCCTGCTGATTTTATAATTGACGCTCCGGGGTTCTCAGGTACATCTATTATATCGGTTACAGGAAGTGGAACCACAAGAACTGTAACGGTTAATCGAGGAACAGGTAATGGTAACTTCAGTATCGATTTTTTAGATAGAGATACTATTGTTGATGATAACTGGAGAATATTAGGAAATAATTTGGGTGTAATATTTGGAAGTGGAAATGGGAATTTTACAACAGGAGAAGTTTATACAGTAGATACTTCTCGGCCATTTATTCAAATCACACCTACGACACCATCGCCTACAACGAATGACTATACGATTTTTTCTGTAGAATTTAGCGAGCCTGTCAAAGGATTTACTGCAGATGATATTATGTTAATGACATCCGGTAATGGGTCAGCACAAATAACAAATTTCTCAGGTAGTGGAGCGAATTATCAATTTCATATTAATGTAAACCGAAGTTCTGATTTTTATGTAAATGTTGTTATAAATGCGGGGGTTTGCACTGACCTTGTAGGAAATACCAATTACACAGAGATATATTCAAACTATTTATTTCAGGAACCTACCTTTACAATCGATGAACTTTATAGAAGCAATGGAAAACTTGGAAATTTAATTTTAAATTCGGGAGACATATTAACAATTTATACGGGAGATCAAATATATCAGCCTTTCTATAGGGTAAACGGAAGACTTGCAATTTCAGGTCGTTCTGTTGATATGGGTAGCGGGAATTATGTTAGCAAATTTGACTTTGAAACAATATATGTTCCATCAGGAGTTACGGTGAATGTCTCCGGAATAAATCCGCTGGTCATATCTGCTACAAAAGATATAACATGGAATACGACACTGGATGTATCGGGCACCGTTCCAGGCAGGGCTGGTGGAGGCGTAGGAGGAAACGGTGGTTCGGGTGGTGCTGGAGGAACAGGTGGAGCAGGTGGTTCAATGGGTGGTTATGGAGGTGCTCAAGCGACAGGTGGAGCCGGTGGAAATAATAGTAATGGCGGTAATGGTCAAAATGGAACTTCCAATCCTGGCACTCCCGGGGGGATAGGTCTTGCTGGCAATTCGGGAGAAGTAGGAATGAATGGATCAAATGGGCAATTGGGTTTCGGTCAACAGGGAATAGCAGGAAGTGGAGGAACAGGAGGGACTCCAGGAGGAATTTCTCCCACGAATGCAAATGGTGGCAGTGTTGGTACAGGTGGTTCTATTGGGATTGGAAGCACAGCCCAAAACTGCGTGAATGTAACAGCAGGAAGCAGTGGGGGAAATGGTTCTAATGGGGGAAATGGGACAATTGGTGCAAGTGGAGTTTCTGGAGGGAATGGTAGTAATGGTAATCATGCAGAGTTTACGGCTCCTGCAAATAATCTTTATCTTGCTGGTGGCCATGGTGGCGGTGGTGG
>JBMFRC010000029.1:0-35103 GCA_049968235.1 Candidatus Hydrogenedens sp. | reverse complement strand
GTTTAGGTTCCGGTTTCGGCTTTGGCTCAGGTTTGGGTTCTTGCTTTGGTTCCGGTTTCGGCTCTGGTTTCATCTCAGGCTTCGGCTCGGGTTTGGGTTCAGGTTTCGGGGGTTCAGGTTTTGGAGGTTCAGGTTTCGGGGGTTCGGGTGAAGTTTCTTGTGTTATAGGTTTATCGGGAACAGGATTTTCTAATGAAACCTGAAACACTAAGGGTATGGGTTCCGGTGTTCTAAATTTATAAAAATAAAATGGAACAAATATAACAATATGGAAAATTATCGAGAATAAAAACGCTTTGCGAATTCTGCTCGAATCTTTATTTTTCTTCCAATATTCCTGATACAACCATTGCATTGCTAATATTATCTTCCCTCCTTGAGGACATTATAATATCATAAAATAATTGCTTTTTACTTGTTTCCTTTTTTTCTTTTATAGTATTTATGTTTATTCTTGGAAAAAAGTTCTTATTCTTATCTGAAAAATACAATATATAATTTTTATATAAACGAAACATTTCACGAAAAACATAGACGCCGATAATAAACTGATACGAAAATATATCATGGATACGAATCAAAATATGAGAATAAAAACTGAAATTGTGTATCTCTGCATATTTCTATCTTTACTTTTCATTTACTTTGTGACGGTCTCTCTATTTTATGTAGTTGGGATTGAACCTATTTATCGGCATATTACTCCCTTTTATGCATTATGGAAACCCATTTACCCTTCTCTTCTTTATTCCCTGCAACTACCATTTATTATATTAATTGGAGGTTTTTCTACTCTTTGTTTAACTCATAAAATTCACAAAATAATGATCATACTCTTCTGCTTAATCTTATTATTATTTTGTTCTTATATTCGGGATAAAGGAATTTCTTATCAAATGTTCAATCATATTTTTTTATTTCTTCTTACAATCGCTTCCACTTCTCTATTTATAAAACTTTTAGGAAGTAACAATGGAGAAGACAAAAAAAAAACAATCTTCATACTTCTGGGAATATACCTGTTTTATATTTTATTTTCCATAGAAGTCGCAAGTATTCGCGATGGATTATCCACTATAGCCCAACCTTATCAACGGACAAAATATGAATATATTGGAGACATAGGAATTACTAAGGGTATTTTTGAACTTTTTAATCGTTATCATGAAATACAACCCTATTTATCTTTACATGGGAGATTGGCTCCCCCAGGACCGCTTTCTTTACTCTGGTTTTGTTCTTATTTTATAGGAAAATCCCCAATGCCTCTCTCGCTATTTACTATATTATTTGGTGGACTGGCAATATTCCCGTTGTTTCTATGGATAAAAGAATTATTATGTAATAACACAAAAATAGCAATAATAGGCACATTTTTATATACGATAATTCCTTCTCTGGTACTTTTCTGTGCAACTTCTACTGAAATTCTGTATATGCCATTTTTGTTCCTTTCCTTATGGACATTTGAAAAATCTATAAACAAATCCTCTATCCCTCTCGTATTTGTGTCTGGTATATCTTTTGCTGTTTTATCCCTTTTTAAATTTACCTTGCTTTCAATTGGGATATATTTTCTTCTTCGGGGAATTGTTTGTCTATATAAAAAACAACAATTCCTTCCCCGATTAATACTATTATCTATTTGTATGTGCATAGGTTTTTTTTCTTTTTATTCTATTCTATATTTAATTACAGGTTATAAACCCATCCAGGTATTTTTACAAGCACAAAAGATGTTCCGAGAAGACATTCAATCATTACAAATTATTGCTCCCCGTTATTCTTTATGGTGGTTTAAATTATTTACTCCTCTTTCCTGGATATACTTCACCGGAATTCCTATACTCTTTGGTTTTTTAGGACAAATAAGGACAAAAAATCTGGAAGAAAAATTTGAGGTTGTTCTATTTTTGATTACCCTATTCATTTTAACTATTGCATATATTGCCCCCGGCGAGGGAGAACGCTCCGCTTTATATATATTCCCTTTCTTCCTTATCCCGTCATTACATTTCTGGAGAAATCATTTAACCAATACCATTGGTGTAATTGTTCTTTTCTTAATTTTTCAAACTGTGTTAACAGAGGCTTTATTCTATACTTATTGGTAATTACTTATTCGCATTTGCAATTTGCAGTGTTTCATCAGGAGTTTTTACATCCACATAAACTGTATCACTTTCCCCTGTGCTGTCCAGACAAAAAATTTTGTGTTTTCCAGCAGTTAAGTCCCACCATAACGGTTGCTCGGAGGAACTTTCCCCTATAAAACGGTCATCAATATACCAATATATCTTATAAGTATCATCTCTTGAAGTTCTCAAACGGACACTGTTCTGATTCGAGTTAGAACTATATATAAATTTTGAGCCATCTGCAGGAGATATTATTTTCAGATGTAGCTTTGTGTCTTGAACCCCACCTTCATTAGAGATAATACCTACTTTTGCTAAATCCCAGCCTTTACTTTGTGATGGAAACCTTTCTTTTACCTGTGCGGTATACATATCATAATAGTGAACATCACAT
This sequence comes from Candidatus Hydrogenedens sp., assembly GCA_049968235.1. GTDB lineage: Bacteria > Hydrogenedentota > Hydrogenedentia > Hydrogenedentales > Hydrogenedentaceae > Hydrogenedens. Next base: position 32,571 of record JBMFRC010000029.1, on the reverse strand, counting down.
ATACGCGACAACGGCATATTTTTTGAAACATAAACAGTCTTTTTGGATTTACAATAGGGATTTGCAGGTAAACCACTTAAACTACAAACCTCTACGGGGCGAACATCTTCGTTTGGGAAATCAGGAAACTCATAGCCCTTCTTTTCTGGGAGTATTCGGAATATATCACATGCAGTAGGATAGGCTGTCAAAGCCCCAACCAATTTTGCACTCCCCGTGGATTGAGGATTTCCCATCCAGACACCGACAAGATAATGTTTATTGAAAATGAAAGCCCACGCATCTCGTCGTCCGGAAGATGTTCCCGTTTTCCAACATATACGAATAGGCTCTCTTGATAACCGAACCATATCTTTTGAGACTTCTCCCACCAGGTGATTCTCCATCATTTTGTAAAGTATAGAAATAGTTCCACGGTCAAATACCTGGAGGGATACATCCTCTTGTCCATCATCAGAATATTTAATCCTCTTGAAAAGCCCTTCATTAGCCAAACAGAAATATGCCTGCATCATATTTTCCATATTTACCTCACAGTTTCCTAAGACAATCCCCAATCCCGAATTAAGAATATTTGGATTATCTTTCAATAAATTAAGCCCCGATTTTTCTAACTTATCTATGAAAGAAAGTGTTCCTGTCCTCTGCATAAGAATAACAGCAGGGATATTCAATGAGTATCTTAAAGCAGTAGTAGCATCAATAAAACCATGAAATATTTCATCAAAATTTTTAGGAGAATAATTACCTGCGTCAAAATCCGAATCATACAAAATTTCTTCAGGGAACAATAATCCTTTCTCCATAGCCATACAATACAAAAAAGGCTTTAATGCAGACCCCGGTGAACGAGGGATACAACAAAAATCCAGATAGCTAACAGGTATTCGCGGTCTTTTTGAGATACCGCCCACTCGTGCTAATACTTCACCTGAAGGAACATCTACAACCATAGCAGAAGCAATAGTAATCTCAGGACTCCACTGCAGAATCTTCTTCTTTAATATATCTTCTATTTGAACCTGAATATCATAATCTAAGAATGTTCTTACATTTTTTTTCTCATCCATAACCTGTGCAGTTTCCTCAGCCCAATGTTTACAATAAGCAGGAAAGGGATAATAATTGACATCTACCCTGCTTTTCACTACTTCAGCAAACCGCTTTTTATCAATATAGCCTTCTTCATTCATTCGTTTTAACACAAACCGCATTCTTTGGAGGCTTTGTGATAGGTTTTTATCAGGACGATATTTCTCCGGTGCTTTGGGAATACCAGCAAGAAGTGCACTCTCATTAATACTTAACATTTCCGCACTTCTACCGAAATAACGATATGAAGCAGACTCAACACCCACTAAATTTGCACCATAAGAAACATTGTTTAAATATGCTTGTAGTATCTCTTTCTTGGTTGCATACTTCTCCAATCGCAGAGATTGAACCGCTTGAAATAGTTTAAAGTAGTATTTACGATAAACAGTATCAGGAATGGTGCATTCATGATTTCGATAATATTGTTTTACCACTTGCATCGTAATTGTGGAAGCACCAGAAACAATTTTTGAGGAAAATAAATTTTGGACTATCGCTCTACATACCGCAAATAAATCTACACCATGATGGTCCCAGAAATGTTGGTCTTCGAGAGCTATGGTTGCATGAATTAAGTTTGGTGATACCTTATCAATATTGACAGGCAAACACCATTTATCGCTTTCATTTAGCCCGACCCACAGCAATTTTCCTTCTTTTGACAAAATCTGCGGTGAATAAGAACTATTCAGGAATTCATGAGGGTTATCAGGTCCACTTGTCCATAATATATAAAAATGGTATGTCACATACAGAACAATAAAAATGACAGGTAAAATATAAAAATATCTTGACAATCTTAACTTCATATGATTTTATTTGATTTCTATTTGTGTTGTGGCAAGACAAGCAAAAGTTTCAGGCTCATACATATCTTCAATATAAGCACCTGGAAATTCAAAACTTCCTTTCGTAACTGCACGAATAGCACATACATAAGAATACTTATTTCTCGAACTTAACGAAGGAAGGGCAACAATAAGTTTATCATCTCTTATTTCTATATGTTCAGGGGTAATCGTATTGACGGGTTCTTTGGATATCGATGAGAATATATCCGATATTTGTTCCTGTTTAAGCCTCGGATTTTCAATCTCAAATCCTGCGGGTAGCAATTGAGTTAGAATTAAATTTTGAGCGTCTTTTTGAGGTTTTATTTGATACTCCATTACATAAACACTGCCCTGCAAGTAAGGACTTTCCATATTTGTCTTATTGCGAGCATTGTAAAGAATCCGTTGCAATTCTATGTTTTTTGATTGTGCGTCTTTAGGTGGATTATTTGAAATCCCGCGTATAGTCCAATAAACAAACAATGGAGAATTTCCTTGATTGTTAATTTCTATATTTGTGGGTCCCTGCTTCTTTCGTTTAAGCAGTTTTGTGCCTTTAAGCGTCTGGACATTATCATCTATTTTTATTTCTGTCTGATATTCAAAAGGCTGTATATTCATCTTCTTAAAGCTTATATCTAATGCCAGCAGTATCATAGACAAATTATAGGTCGTATAACCTGTATAATTAGAGATATAATCCATAAGAGGTTTTTGTGTTTCATGAATGCTATCCAAGGGTTCATCCGCAATCACTTTTGAGATAAGTTTCAAGGCATACTCCCGTACTTCAGAAGAACCATATTCCCATGGACATATCTGGTTTTCTACAGATGTTTCCCATTGAAGTAATTGCACATATTTCTTCAATTCTTCACGAGGAACACCACAAATATCTGCTGTCAGAAGAAGTAGAACTTTCAAATTCCGTGGATAATCTGCTTTTAACATATTATTAACTCGTTCACATGCGGAAGGGTCTCCATTTAAAGCAAGAATTAATGATGCATAAGCCTTAAATTGGTCATTAACGGAATCCTCTGTATTCTCTTCTGAACATACATCTTGTAGAAAAGCAAGCACCCGCTGATAGAGTTTTTCAGGTAAAGGCAATGTTTTATCTCGATTAATCATCGTCAGTAGAAATGCCACATGCAGGGACGCTTTTATATCCGTAGAATTACTATAGGGCCAGAGCGAAAAACCTCCGTTCGCCTGCTGATGTGCAAACAAGCTATCTACCATTGTTAATAATAATTGGTCATAATTCTCTTTAGAAATGACATCTTCCATAGATTCTTTCAAAAAATTGCGGAATATATACAAAGGATAGAGTCGTGAAATTTTTTGTTCACAACAGCAATAATCATAAGTCCTTAACCATTTTAATGCAGGTTCTATTCGTAGAAATGGAGTGCTACCTATCTTGATTTCTGTCTCTAATAATGGATTGTTAACAAATTCGGAAGTGTCTAATTGTAAATTTCCTCCAATTGGGACCACATACGACTTTACTCTTTGCTCGTATATAGACGGCAAATGAACGGGAATAACAGTATGTTCTGAATATTCATCAATAATATTTCCCGTTTTATCAACAATATTATATTGCCAGTTCAACTCTGCATTTTTCGTCCCTGTAAGACAAGATAGGACGATTTCAGGAGAAAGGCTGAGATTTTTAGGAACGGCTTCCCAGTGTATCTGAGAAGGCTCAATATCCACAACATCGTTATGTGTTAACGAGAGATTAATATCTAACGGATTATCTTGAGCATTTAACCCTCTGCCAAAAATTATAGCACGGTCATTTGGTCGTAGAAATCGAGGGAGGTGCGTTTGAATAACACAGGGTCGTCTTACAAACATTTTCGTTTCAGAGGAACCTACCAACTCTTTATTGGCACCCACTGCAACTAACCTTACAGTTCCATTAAATTCGGGTAGATTAAAAGAAACTTTTACCTGCCCCTGTTCATCCGTTTTAACAGAGCCTGACCATAACGCTAATGGTTTTATCCACGACTCTGATATCTCTGGCTTCCCTGCGGATAATTGTCGGGCTATCATATCCCCTGAGGGCGATAATGGGTCATAGCCATACGCTACATGGTCATAATAATGTACACGGCGAATAGGTGAATATCGTGACCTACCGAACCACTCGTATGGATTGGGCAAAGTATAACCTAAAATAGAATGTATCCCTTCATCGACCAATGCAACTGTTAATTCTGAAGCAACGGGATTCCCATTGTTATCTGTTGTTTTAACTCCAATCTCTATTGTATTCTGAGGTTTAACTTCTTCTGGCACATTTAAGATTTCAACATTCATTTTTCGGGTTGGCTTTTCAATATCTACCTTCGCAAAAGAAAATGTAGAATAAGGACTAATTGTTTCCTCTTTTGTGGGGACATGAAGAGCAGACACTCCAACCCAAACATTTGGGAAATATTCTTCTTTCACCTCAAAAGAGAAACTGCCTTTCCCGGAAATTATATCCAGGACCTGCATATCCCACACTTTATCTCCCTGTATCACTGCAACCGCTTTCCCATCAAAAGGAACTTCAATATTTACTGGAACCTTTTCACCGGCTAACCATTTTTTATCCTCAATATGGATTTTCACCAATTCCGGAGGTCCTCCTTTAAGATTTATCATCTTGCCCGGAACAGAATAAAAAGAGACTTCTGAAAAAACTTTCCCGTTGGTTCTCTGCGCTCTAATACGATATGTAGAATAATATTGGGGAATATTTAAGTAAACAGTGGCTTTCCCACCACTTGTGGTTACCTTCTTTTGCTCAATTAATGTAAAGTAACGGTCCCATTGTGGAAAAGTATTTCTACTACTTCCAGAATAATACCGGTTAACATATCGCCATTCGACTTTCTCTAAATACACAATCACTTCTTCATCCAGAGCAGGAGCAAAATCCTTATCAACCAACGCTACTACAACCTGCAACTTATCTTCGACTTTTTCCACACCTAGACCACAAAGAACGGATTCAGGATAGCCTTTGACTTTTTTCACCGCAGAAACGGCTCTACCTCCTGCCTCTGAAACTTCACTCACAATAGAAATTTCTATCGGTTTATTAATAGGTCCCGGTGGACTAAAATTAAAGGAAAAATTAGATTTCCCTTCTTCATTTGTTTTCTGAACTCCTAAATCCATAACTACAGTTTTTAATATTTCATCATTACCAAATCGGTAACCCTTCCAATTTTCGTGTTCAAATTCTGTAGGAGTAATAATTAACTTACCTTTAGATGGCAAATCCACTGCAGGTGGTCCTACATAATATTGAGAGGAAACTTCAAAACTTTGTTCATCACCAACAATCCAGAATTTGTTAGGAACAGTGATTTCGTTTTTAATTCTATCCGGCACAAAATCTTCAATATAAATAGGAATAGAACCACATAAAAGTTCTCCTCCGGGAACATATAAGCCTAAAGTATAAGCCCCCGTCAAATAAGTGAATTCTGTTATTATGTCTTCTCCCCCTGTTCCCCATTCAGATAAATTCACAATCTTACGATGAACAACTTTTTTTTGTGGATTAATAAACCGTAATTCCAGAGGAGCATTAATAATATCCGCGCCATAATTCTTCCGTACAACCCAGCGAGAGTGTATCAATTCTCCCGGTCGGTAAAGATTCCTATCCGTATAAATAAATGCTTCATATCTATCTTTTTCAAAACTATCATACTTTTCAAGTTCTTTTAATGTAGGTAACTCTTTGGGTTTTAATAAAACAAAAGAAAAATCTTTATCCGTCCTGACAGTAAGAAGCCGTGGAGTTCCTAAATCCTGTTTTCCCAAAATCAACTTTACAATACCGTTATTATCCGATACTCCCTCCACCACTTTAAGATTCTTTATGGAATAAGCAGAGACCACAGCACCCATCTGTGGAGTCAAATCTATTAAATCATGAACAAATGCCATTAAACTTGCATCATCCCAATGAGAAACAACACCTAACCGAGTCCACAATATATATCGGATAGCACTTCTTGTACCTTTTACATCCTGATAAAACGAATCTCCATCATTCGAACCGCCGTAAGGATAGTAATAAGAATCTCCTCTATCCTCCCACTCATAACCATAATTTTCCAATTGAGATTCCTCTTCTTGTTTTTTGGGTTCCCAACTTGCTCTTAATCTACCCGGGTTACTATTATCCGATAAACATAATGTAAATATTCCTTTCGGGACATCTGATAAATATTGTGTTATATCTACATCAATGAAACTTGCTCTATCCACACTATTGGGAAACTCTACGGGAATAGAAGTAAGATATTTGCTAGTTCTCTCATTAATTTCAAAAGGAACCGTATTCTCTGAAACATTCCCTAACCAAATAGAAAGGTTTTCGGGCATAACTTGATAAATATGAATATATCCTTTGGACACATTACGTGAACCAACACGAATGTAGTTCTTCTCATGGAAAGGAATGATATAAAACTTATCTTTATTATCAAAATCAAGTGTTTTGAATTGTGGAACATCTTTCATTGTATATGCATAATCCCTTTCTAACAACATATATTTTGGATTCTCATCGGTCCCACTATTTTCTCCCCATTGTAAACCCGCCTTAAATTTTAAGAGGTATTTTACACCCGTCTTCCAGTCCCCTTTTATCTCCACTTCATTCCACTGGCTATCCTTAATAGAAAGATTATCTACAGGCGGTATGACTTCAAAATATTTCATAAAGGTTTCTTTATTCACCTTTGTCATATTCAAAAAACAAGAGACACCATCAAGTCCATTACTCTTCCAATACGAATAGTAAATACTGAACCCACCATCTTCCTTCACTTTTGTTTCCCATCGGTATTCCTCAGGAAGAAGAGCCATATCGTTAGACCATGTAGATTTTCTTAACTCAATAGAGACTGAATACATAGGGAAAGATGGATTCTTCAAATTTATTATCCATGCTTTGGATATTTTTCCCTCTCCAATTTGTTCTAAATTCTGGGGCAAATCTATTGCTATCTCTTGCACGACTCTCACATCTGCAGGTATAACATAGTAAGGTATATTATTCTGAGTAGATGATGCTATACGCAGACACTTGTAAATGGCTTTTGACGAAACCGGTCTGGAAAATACAATCTGATATCCCATATTACTTTTCTTCTTACATTCTACAACTTCTAATGTATCTTTTATTGGAAATTCAAAATAAGCCCCCTGTCCCTTGTATTTCTTGCGGTAATCTGTATAGCCCGGTTTAATTAAAAGTTTATAAGACTCAGTTCCTGTCCATTTTACATGCAAATTTATTGTATTTATGAATTGTCCCGGAGATTTTACATCAAATTCTACATCCGCATTATTCTGGTCCTTTAAGGAAATGAAATGTTTTATATCATCCCCTATAACATAGTGGTTAAAATCCAGTGAAAATATAAAATAATCTTCACCCACTTCACTAAAATTTCCTTCTACTACCTGCACTTCTTCAACAGGAACCCGATAACTCAAATTTTGAGGATTTATTTTTATTCCCTCTTCTGACTGCAACTCCGGATGAATATGAAACACCACTTCATCTACATTTTTGGGAATAGCCTGCAGTATATTAAAAACAATTTTATTCTCTACACAGTCCGTAATCCCTTTTAAAGGTGGTTCTGTTTTAACATATTCATCAATAGGGACCTCCGGTGGGAAATGCACATTTTTATCAAAGAATAAAATAAACTTTTTTTCTATCGCATCCCCTGGTAAAGGATACTGGGATATTGGCACCAAAAAATTTTCTTCCTGTGTCGGTATTTTAGGAACCTCTTTTGCAACATTTTGAGATTGGGATACAATTTCTTTTGTTCCCTCTCCTTTATTAACATCTCCACCTCCACAGGAAATTACGAACAAGACAACAATAGTCATAACTAACATTTGGGTAAAAGGTGCTGTTTTCACACTTATCTCCCCTTTTTGATAATTTTATTGTAAACGAAAATTTATGCATTTGCCCTAATGTATATACAATCTCCATTCTTAACAATATAATCTTTACCTTCAATTCGCCATGCTCCAGCCTGTTTGGCACCCGCTTCACCTCCATGCACTAAAAATTCCTTTACAGGAATTACTTCTGCACATACAAAGTGCTTTTCGAAATCGGTATGTATCATTCCCGCTGCTTTTCCCACATGTGTTCCTTCTTTAATAGCCCATGCCCGTATTTCTTTTGGAGGTGCCATCGTATAAAATGTTACTAAATTCAGGAGTCGATAACCTGCATGAACAACCTGTTCCAAAGCTGATTCCATAGCCCCATCCATAGCCAGAAATTCTTTTCGTTCCTCTTCACTCATTTCTGCCAGGTCCATTTCCAATTGGGCACAAACTTTAACTACTTCCGTCCCTTCTTTTCCCGCTAATTGACGAATTTCATTTATTACAGGAGGGTCGTGTTCCAATCCTTTTTCATCCACATTAGCCACATAAATTATTTTTTTTCCAGTGGTAAATCGCATTTCTTCATTTAGTACCTGAAATAGTTCAGTATCATTTTCCGGGAAAGTTCTTGCTGGAAATCCTTTTTCAAAATGTTGTTTTAATCTTTCACATAATTCCAGCAAGGGTTGAACTTTTTTGTCACCTTTAATATATTTATGTAACTTTTCAATTTTTCGTTCCAATTGTTGTAAATCTGCAAATACCAGTTCTATATTAATGATTTCAATATCTTCAATCGGATTTACCTTCCCGTTAATATGGACAATATTTTCATCCTCGAAACAACGGACAATATGAATTAAGGCATCTGTTTCTCGAATATGTGATAAAAACTGATTTCCAAGCCCTTCCCCTTTATGAGACCCTTTTACCAATCCTGCAATATCTACAAAATCTATTGTTGCATGAACCGTTTGTTTAGGTTGAATTAACACGGATAAACGTTCTAAATTTTCGTCTGGAACTTTCACAACCGCATGATTGGGTTCTATCGTGCAAAAAGGATAATTGGCTACCTGTGCATGTTTACTTTGCGTTAAAGCATTAAATAATGTGCTCTTACCTACATTGGGTAAACCTATAATTCCTACAGAAAATCCCACAATACTTCCTCCTTTATAAAGCTTCTTATTATCATACCACTTTACTTGAAAAAAAATAAATACCCGCACCTTCCCTAAAAAAAATGGCGCCCCGACCGCGAATCGAACGCGGGTCTAATCCTTAGGAGGGATTTGTTCTATCCACTGAACTATCGGGGCGACAGGTCAAAATTATATAAAAAAGGCGTATATAAGAACAATAATCATCTCTTATATCTATTAAATTTTCTCACCCCAAAAATTACTCACCCATCACTGTAATCATAATATCTCTTTTTCGAGGTTTAATATCACATTCCAGATGGAATATTTGTTGCCATACTCCTAAAATTAGTTTTTTATCTTTGAACGGAACCGTAATTCCGGGACCTATTAAACTTGCCTGCAAATGGGAATGTCCATTCCCATCATGCCATGTTTGTTCGTGGGCATAATGGCGTCCCGGGGGAAATAAACGCGAGAGTTGTTCCGGTAAATCCTCCATCAATCCGGGCTCAAATTCTATTGTTCCGATACATGCTGTGCTTCCAACATTAAATACATTCACTATTCCATTTTTTAACTGGGACTCCTCTACCGCCAGTTGCACCCATGGTGTAAGGTCTGTCATCTGACCATATTTCTTCGTTTCTACCACATGATTTTTCTGAAACACCATATCCCTTTCCTTTCCATTATTTCTTGTTCAAAAATAGCAATAAACCGTTATATAATATATCATAAAAACAAAGGGAATGATATGACTTATGTTGTAACGGAACCATGTATTAAGTGCAAATATACAGAATGCCTTCGCAACTGTCCCGTTATCTGTTTTCACGAAGGGGCAAATATGTTAGTAATAGACCCTGACGATTGTATTGACTGTGGAGCATGTGTTGACCCATGTCCTGTCAATGCAATATATCCTGAAAAAAATGTGCCAGAAAAGTGGAAACACTATATCTCACTTAACGCCAAATATTCCAAAATCTGGCCTGCAATAACTATCCCCAAAGAACCTCTTTCCGAAGCAGAAAAATATTCAAAAATAGAAAATAAATTTGCTTTTTTTGATGAAACTCCCGGTACAGGAGATATACAATAATAAGATAAATTAGCATGCTCTGATAGATAAACTATGGAAAACACTGAACAGATATTAAAAGAGCTATATTCAAGACCTGCCCATCAGCAACTCTATGAGCAATTAGAGAAAGATAAGGTTCGTTGTTATTCCTGCGGACATCAATGCCTGATTTCTCCTGGGAAAACAGGTATCTGCAAATTAAGATTTAATAAAGAAGGGGTTCTCTATGCCCCATATAATTATGTAGCAGGTCTGGCTATTGACCCAATCGAAAAGAAGCCTTTTTTCCATGTTCTCCCCGGAGGGACAGCTCTCTCCTGGGGTATGTTGGGATGCAATTTCCACTGTCCCTTCTGTCAAAACTGGTTAAGTAGTCAAACTCTTCGCGACCCTAATTCGCTTATTCGTTTTGAACCTATATCATCCGCCACAATACTGGAACTTGCGATAAAACATCATTGCCCGGTAATAGTTAGTACCTATAATGAGCCACTTATCACAAGCGATTGGGCTTATGAAATTTTCTCTTTGGCAAAGGAAAAAGGGATTATTTGTGGATATGTAAGCAATGGACATGCATCTGAACGAGTATTAAAATTTCTACGACCTGTTATGAAATTATTCAAAGTAGACCTGAAAACTTTCCAGCAGAAAAACTATGATAAATTAGGGGGCAAACTCTCGCTTGTATGTTCCACTATTGAAAAACTTATGGAATTGGATTACTGGGTAGAAATTGTTACTTTGCTGGTCCCGGGTTTTAATGATAGTGATGAAGAATTACATGAATTAACAAAATTTATAGCCAAAATAAACCCCAATATTCCCTGGCATGTAACTGGATTTTATCCCAATTACAAAATGAACAATGGTTTTCCTACCAGCATATATCAATTAGAAAAAGCATATAAAATAGCCAGAGAAGCAGGATTACATTTTGTCTATGCTGGAAATCGTCCCAGTTCTGTAAAGACAATGGAAAATACATACTGCCCCCATTGTCATGAATTATTAATTGAACGGACAGGTTTTACTGTCTGGTCCAACAAACTCTCCGATGGAAAATGTCCTTATTGCAACACAACCATCCCAGGTATCTGGAGTAAAAAATAAAGGAAAGAGAATTAACTTTTTTGTTAACTTGTATGTTTAGGACCCAATTTTATTTGTGAATACAAAGCACTTTTTTTCTCTTCTACAATTCGATTGGCGATATTTAATACTTTGTTTCGCATCCAAAAAACCGTTTCACTATCTTCTCGATAATCCGCAGGTCCGTAGGCATCAATTCTGTCTGATTCTAAAAGGTCAATAACTTGTTGGTATTTAAATTCATTTCCTTTGGGATAGACTGCGTATGTCAAACCACCGTGTTTATGCACAACAGAAAAGCAGGGAATATCACTGGGTCCATCACCTATATAAATCATATTTTTGAAAGGAACGCGTCTTGCATTTTCAGGGATAGAATCATTAACGCTAATCCCATCCACTTTATTTACTCCTTTATTTATTTCAAATAAAGCCCTTGTTTTCGTCGTGTGGTCAATAATATACCCAACTTGACTGATTAATCCTTTTTTTGGATTTTGAGAAAAGTCTTCATCAGGACCTGCGGGCACCTCAATAAATTCACAAGCCCATACACCTGAAATATAAGGGGCAATTTTTGACCCGCGTATCATCTCTGTCAATCCACTACTTACGATATAATGTTCGACCTTCAAATCATATTCCGTAAAGGGTTCTCTCTCTAATAATTGCTGAATCATCGGGAAAAATTCTGGCAAGCCGGGATAAAATTCTATTTTCCCTCCTAATTCACGCAGTTTCTGATTTGTTAAATCGGGGAATTTTCCTGCCTGTACATAAGAAATAATATGCCACAAATAAGCAGTTTCTTCAGATACACGCACACCTGCCTTTTTGTAGTATGATGGCAAAGCATTTACTTCTTTCCAGAATTTTTCTTCATCTACTCCATAAGCAGTGAAAAGAGGCATCTGCATATTTTGGGGAGTTAATGTAAAATCAAAATCCCATACAATGGCAATAACATTCTGAGAAAATGGCGAAGTAGTTCCTGTTTCAGTTCCTGTCAAGACTTTTTTCCCCTTCATTTATGCTTTTTCTTCTCTACTTTTTTTGTAGGTAATGGTTCTATCTGAACAATTTTTTCGTAGTCCGGTGGAACCATTTTCATAAAAATTAATTCTAAAGGTTGTAATTCTCTAGGAAATTCAATTTCCGTATTATCCATCAAACTATATCCCTTCTGTAAATACCCGGTAAGTCGGCAGAGGACTTTTTCTTTTCTCAAATTAAGCAAATATAAATATCCTCCACCATCTTCTGAAGGGATAAATCTTGACTTAATGCCCTCCAATGGGTAGCCTACTTTGTTTACTGGTCTTGGTATAGATGCCAAAGCCTTTTTAGAAATCAAAGCATCCATGCCGTGAAGGTACTCTGTAGGAAGATTCATTCCACGCACTAATATCGTATTACTGGTAGGCTGAACCACATCCCGACGGGACATACCTTTCGGGTCATAGGGAATCTGTGTCCCAACACGAATCACATAATTTCCATTACGAATAAAATCTGTAATAATATTGAAAACATCATCTTCGAGAGATAATGTTTGAGGCATAATAAGAACTTTCGTATCCTGTAATATCCCTGTTTCTATTCCTTTTTCGGTTGCAAAACACACATCATACCCAGCAAAGGAACTCCCTTCGTATGCGAACCGGGCAGATTTTAAATGAGGGGTACCTCCATCAAGAATCTTTGAGGAATCACTAAACAGGACTCGTACCATTGCCTTTGATAATTGGAATTGTCTAAGTTCTGGACTAATTTTTAAAAACAGGGAGTTTGTATCAAAAATGGCTTTCCATATCTCTACATTATCCCTTAAATCACCTGTAATATTAACAGCGACAATCTGTGCTCCTGCTAATGCCATCTCCCATAAGAAACTTTGCGTATGTTTATATTTCTCATTATCTGTCATACCCTCTTTGAAATTTAAATTAGCAGAAGAGATAATAATGGGTTTTCCCTTAGATACCGAACGCATCCATACGACATCCACAGCAGGGTCAGGATACCCTTGAGCGTATACTGTATCTTCTGTATTGAACGAAACACTTATGGGGATAAAGTCCAGATAAGGAATCGTCTGTTCCCGGTCAGGGGTATATTTGGTTTCATCCAGTTCAAAAACTGTTGACGGGAAAGTAATAGAAACAGGAACATCGGAGGAAAATAAGCGGAATTGGTCCAATGCACCTTTTAACAAGTTTGAAATCATTTCCCGATGAAAATTCTGCCAATCATATTGGTAGGCTCTACGATTTTGATAACTCCAGTGAGGAGCAACCTCATCCCAAATGGTAATTTCTTCATAATTCGCTAAATGTGCATGCCATACCTGATTTAATGTTTGTCTGTCTGGATAATTGACTTTAACCCATTCAATAAAGGACTGACGCACAAAATCACCATCAAACTTAAATTTGGGCTCAGTTACCAAACTCATTCCAAGGAAAAATGATTTCTCTTTACAATAATTGATTATTTCTTTATATCCTTTTTCGATTAAGTCCCACACAGGTCTCTGTGATAAATCCACAAATCCATCTTTATGTATGTTCGGAGTCTTTTCATATAACCATGGAGGGACCTGTTCCTGAACTATCTGAAACAATACATAAACCTTATTTTCAAACAAATAATCCAATATCCCCATAATATCTGCGGGTAATGTTTGTTCTCCCGATTCTGTAGGAAACATTTTATCCAGTGTAATAGGGAAAACTACCACAGGAATGGCATAGTCAATAACCATTTTCGCATTATCCATCGTCGGCTCATTTAAATATATCCCAATTACATTAACAGGTTTCTTGTTTGAAAATACCCCTTCCGGAGTAATGGATAAAGAAAGGTCTTCTTTTTGCGGAGAAATAACTGTTGCATTACTTTTTGGAAGCGAATCTTTTAACTGCGAAATTTGCTCCTGTAATATATTCAAAGTATCTGATAAATCCTCCCAATGTTTATCATTAAATTCGTTACGGGCTTGTAATAATAAATTTTGTATTAAGTTAAATTCTACAGATTTGTCATTCTGTATATCTTTATTCAAAGATATGACATTATCAACCTCTTGAGAGACAAAATTTAATTGTTCTTCCAATCCTTTAGAAGATATTTTTTCTATCTGAAATACAACAATTGCAGGTTTTTCCTCTTTTGTATATTTAACCTGTAAATTTCCATAGTAAATGCCATCCTTCAGTTTCTGAATGGGCAATAAAAATAGAATACGATTATATCCCTTTACTAAAGAGACTGTTTGGATAGTATTAATAGGAATTGGAGTTTCGTTGTTTTTTTCTTCTGAAATATCAAGAGAAGCCACGACATAAGAATAACTATGCTTAGCATCCATTTCACAAATAAGAGGAACTAACGCTTCTCCCTCTTTTTCTATTAAATTACCAAAAGAAATTTCCAACGAAATATTTTTACCAGGTATAACAGATTTATCTAACAAACGGAAGGCAGAATATTCATCACCTATTTCATTTCCATAAGACAAACATGGGGAAAAACATAAAAACAAACTAACCATTACAGCAAAAATAAAAAACCTATAGAACCTGTAATTCATATCTCATCCTTTTTCATATTAAAATATTTATCACATTTTAATACAAACAACTATCATTAAACGAATAATCTATAACGATATTATACAATCCTATCAAATATAACTTGAATTTTACTTTCTATCATATAAGATAAAAACCTATGCTCAATACCTTATTAAAAACCAAAAGTCAAATTAGAAATTATAGAATCGCGTTGATATAGGTCTAATATTTCTTACCGGTGTTCATTTATATCTATCTTATTCCAATTTATTTTGGTAAAAGTAATCTAACTTTTATATATTTTACTTGAATATAGGATATACAATATATATACTATAAATAGGAATATACTCAATATATTGTATTTTTTTGTAAAAACTTTAAAAAATTTTTAAAAGAAATGGAACTTTTTATATATGAACAAAGATTAAATAAGTATATGTTTAATATAGGTAAATTAAAAGAATATATTTGAAACAAGAACTTGCACATAAGGAAAGGAGAATCATATGCGGGTAAGCACAATTCTAATAATAAGCCTCGCCCTTCTGTGCAGTAATTTATGGGCATTAGCCGACCCATTATCTTTATCACCGGATAAGGTAGATGAACAGAAAATATTTTGGGGAACTGCCTCCAAATTTAATAAACCGGGTCTGGTTAAATTTGAAGAGATTATTCAAGCGACACCTGAATTTGCAGGCATTAAAGAAAGGAAAATAGAGGCGGGCACAGCGAAATACTGGATAATGCTAAGCAAAGCCAGTGAACGGGCAGTAAAAACAATACAAGAGGTAGCACAAGAAAGTCAGTTTGACCTTGTGGCAGAGTTTAATTACTGGCAGAATACTGGTGAACAAATTCCTGCCGAAGATATTACCTCTAAAGTTTTAGAAAGACTTGCAAAAAGATAGTATTGGAATATTTATAAAATCCTTAAACAATTATATTTCTACAATAAAATCAAAAGGTAATCCATGGTATATTATTACAGAATAATAATAGGAGTAATCCTTCTTTTATATCTAGGTAATTGTCAGGGGAATCCTTTTATAAAACGCGATAAGGATTTTCTGAACCTAAGCCATCGAAACCTTTATAATACAAATACTACCTTTTCTGAAATAAAACTGGCTCAGCAATTAATCGAAAAAGGACAGTTTTCTCAAGCTCTACCTAAATTATTATCGGTTATAGAAAGTGGAGAAAAGGATACTAACGCATTTTATTTTTTAGGGGTTGTATATCAAGAATTAGGAAGTCCTCAAAATGCATTAAGTTATTATATTAAATATTTACAATTAGCACCACAGGGCGTATATGCGGAACATTCTCGCAAACAAATAGGAACATTAATAGGTTCACCGATAAACCACATCGAAAAAGTAGATACGATAGAAAACCAGATTCGAATGCTTGAACAAAAGTTACAGCAAGAACCTCAAAATATAGATATTATGTTACAGTTAGCCAATTGGTATTGGATAAATCAGAACTTCTCTAAAGCGGGAAATCTTTATAAATCTATAATTTCTTTAGATTCGAATTATTGGTCTCATCCTGTTATTTCCAGCAGGCTTGAAAAAGGAGCAAATGGTGAAATTGTTGTATTAACTCCCGAAGAAGCACTTAAACGCGAAGCAGAAAAAAATCCTATTGTTTTCTTTAATGTAACCTCTTTCCGAAGTGGACGCTCATTAGGTTGGTCCAGTGATTTCAAACATCATATATATAATGTTTCCGGACAGGTTCGAAACCGTAGTTCAAGAACATTGCGAAATGTAACTGTTCAGTTAACAATCTATGGATTTAGTGGAGTTGTTTATGATACACAAACTATTACACTTGGAAACTTGAGTTCGGGGCAAATTAAACCTTTTAGTGCGCAGTTTGTAAATTTTGATAATATAGAAAATGTAGACCACTATGATTATATGGCTTATTACGATGAATAAAATAAAACAAAATTACTTTAGCACATATATGCATTACTCTCTAAAAGGGAATTTTTTAATTGATAAAAACAATAGAATTTTCTTCTTCCTTATATACCTTATAAATCTAACTTTAATAACTTTCGCTCAAAACCCAACACCTCAACAGGTCAATGTATCCGTTAAAATTATTGAATTTCAGACACACATTGGAAGTGAAACAGGGCTATCCGGTTATTTCCGACAAAAAACAGACCCTCGTCCCTATGGTAGAGTATCGTTAGGGAATCCAACCATAACAACAGGTGATTTAACTTTTCCTACAACCCAATCCCCGACAATAACTGTGTTTCTGGATAGGATGACAAGCAAATGGGGCGATTTTGAAGCGGTACTTCAAGCATTAGTTAGTCAAAACCGTGCTTTTATTCTATCTCGTCCTAAGGCATTAGTACCGGTGGGGGCATCTGCTCCTACTGTAATACAAACTGTGCAAGAAATACCTTATGAAAACACCATTGTTATTGGTGTAGTAACACAGCAAGTAACAGAATTTAAACCGACAGGTGTCAATTTAAGTGTTCAGGCAAATAAAGTCATTGATGATGATGGAGACCCACGAACAACAGAAGATATTTATATTCAGTTAACAATCACTGCAGCCATTACAGAAGAAGGACAACGCCTTAATGTAGCCATCGCAGGCAATACAGCGAACACAATAAGTGTCCCTGAATTTATTTCACGGAGTATCACAACTACCATCTGGGTTCGACATGGACAGGTGTTAATTTTAGGGGGATTGTATCGCAATACCCGCACAAAGACATCCTCTTCTGTCCCCTGGCTAATACAGGGAGAGGGGTTAGCAAATGGTTTAATTCAAAGAGTTACCCCTTTTAAAACACCGGAAATACCTCTAAGTCAGGGAGTAGGAAATAAGAAAAAAGATGAAGGACGCAGAGAACTTGTGTTCTTATTAAAAGCAGAGTTATGGAGACCTTCATATACAGTAGCAGACCAGTATGGTTTTACATCAGAAGAAGAAAAGAAATCTACAAAAATCTCACCTACTGAAATAATTACCAATGTATTAGGTGGATTGAAGGAAATCCCTGAAGGTATAGCTGAGGGAATAACAGGTGTTCAAATCAATAAAGATGAAAATGGAGTGGACTCCGATTTAAATGAGGGAAAAGGCAGAAAATGAAACGTAGTAACTTTACATATACATATTTTGTGATATTTTATATATTGCCGATTCTTTTATTACTTACAATTAACCTTTTTGCACAAGACGCTCAACAACCGGCTCCAGCCCCACCCGCTACTCCACCACCTCCGTCAACACCACCTCCACCTGAAGATATACGTCAGGTACAGGTACAAGTATGGATTAGTGAAACAAATGAAAACGGAATGAGAAAGTTAGGTACAAATCTAAATTTTGTACGTTTTTATAGAGAAAAAGAAAACGAACATTTAAAAATACCACAAATAACTACAAATACAATGGATTTCTCCCAGGACTTTTCTTCAGTCACCATACCTGCTCCATCTTCTAATCCTTCGCAACCTCCTTTTGCCGTTCCTTATAAAAATCCCGATTTTAGTGAAAAACCTATCCGAAGAGATGAAAACGCATCACTTCCTGGAATACAATCCCCACAAGGAGGAGGTTTAACATTCAGCATACTTACATGGGATTATGGAACATTGGATGGAGTCTTTCGTGCATTGGAAACTAAATCTGATGTTGACCTTATTTCTAAACCAGAGATTTTAGTAATGAATGCTACACCCGCAGTAATAAAAGCAGGTGGGCAAATCCCTTATCAATCAATAACAAAATCAGCTACCCCAAACTTAAGCGTTGCGTGGCGGGATATAGGAGTAAATCTGGAATTAGTTCCAACAATATTACCCAATAATATGATACAACTGGAAATCAAGCAACTGGATGTAACGGATATTAGTCGTATTGACCGTCTCAGAGGAATTGACCTACCTGTATTTTCAAAGCGTTCCCAAACAGGTTTTGTCATTGTCCCTAATGGGCAAACGCTGGTCATCGGAGGGCTTTCCAGTCGGAATATTCGAAAATCTGAGAATCGTGTTCCGGGAATTGGGAAACTTCCTCTAATAGGAATACCTTTCCGTTCCCGAAGAGCCCAATCGGATATTACCCACCTTCTTATATTTGTCCAGCCTACAGTGGTTGACCTGCGGACCATGTCTGAGGAAGGGTCCAGTGCAATTCGGTTCTGGGAAAAACGGGGGGATAAATGGCAAAATACAGACCGAATTGAAGAAGAAATTAAAGCCATGCAGGACGACTTGTAATTTACAGTCTGAAAATACAAATTCCATTCTGATAATATGTTGTATACTTAATAACAAAAATTTTATCTTATTTAACAGAAAATAATCCGAACTACTCATGAATAAGATTTCATCTTTTATTCAAAAAATTAAAAAATTAATAAAGAACCCTTTTTTTCTTTCTGTTGCAACAGGGATTATTTTATTCTTATGTTTCCCTAAATTCCATCTTTACTTTTTAATATGGATTGCCTTTGTCCCATTACTCGTTGTCGCAATTCCTGAACAAAACCCATTGAAGGTATCTCTTTACTTTTTTATAAGTGGATGGGTTTTTCATTCATTTACGCTTAACTGGCTTATCACAAATATGTTTTGGGTTGGGGGTCCTGCTTTTATTGGGTATCAGTGTCTATCAGCGGGTCTTTCTATTTTGTGGGCTATGTATGGTTATTGCTTCTCACAATATGGAAAAAATGCATCCATCCTGACAAAAGTATATATTTCTGGTCTTCTCTGGGTAGGGATAGAATGGATACAGGGACATACACTAACAGGTTTCGGTTGGTGTAATTTGGGTTATAGTCAGGGTCCCGATATTTATTTTTCTCAATTGGTTGTTATTGGAAGTGTTCCGTTTCTTTCCTTTTTTATCATAACTATAAATATGTTAATCGCCTTCGTAATTCTAACTAAACAAGGAAGATGGAAGTATTTAATCCATGCATTCGCTATTATACTTTTGGTCCATTTCGTAGGATTCTTCCTTTTTTCAGGTGTAAAAACTCAAAAAGAGAATGATATTCATGTAGCCATTGTGCAACCCTGTTTCCCCCAAGAAATGAAGTTTGACCCTATATGGTATGAAGATATGGTTCGCTGGACTATTCAATATACTAACAATCTGATTGAAAATAAAAATGTTCAGGTTGTCTTCTGGCCTGAAGCACTGATTATGTCTGATTATAAGAACAAAGAGATTTTATCACTAATTCAAAACTTCACACATGAAAAATCCGTACATCTTATCACCGGCACAACAAGAATAGATTCAGAAGGGAATGATTATAATTCCTGTATCTGGGTAAACCCAGAAGGGAAAGTTATGGATTTTTATGATAAAGTCCATTTAGCACCCTTTGGGGAATATTTACCATTATCTCAGTTCCTCCCTTTTTTACGAAGTATTTTACCTTACGATGTTACGGCGGGGAAAGAACAGAAAATATTTGCTATTAACAAACAATTAGTTATTGGACCACTCATTTGTTTTGAAGTACTTTTTAGCAATATGGCTTATAATTTGAAAAAACAGGGAGCCAACCTTCTCGCCGTTTTAACCAATTTGTCATGGTTTGGGGCGACTAATGCACTTAGTCAGGAATTAGAGATATGCCGAATGCGTGCTATCGAAACTCGACTTCCTGTTATACATTGCACCAATACAGGTATATCAGGCTTGTTTACCCCATCAGGGACATTTTTCCCGGTAAATACAATTATCAGCAAAAATCAGACCTTTGTTTATGAACCCATGTCAGATTATCCGGAAATTGGTGTCCGATTGCGTTCAGGAGGAATTTATAAGGTCCCGGTGGCGTCTAATTATGTACTACATTTTAATCCTGATTTGGTTTCGTTATTTTTAAGTTTCTCAGGTTTTATCGTTTATATTTTACTTCTCTTACAGAAAAAGAAATGAAGAATCTCCTATGAAAACAGAACTAACAGACAAAACATCCATTTCTCGATGGAAGTATGCATTGATTTTTGCGGGGGGAACCATGTTCAGTCGTATTTTAGGACTGGTTAGAGATATTTTGATAGGGTGGTTTGTCCCTGATTTCTCAAGAGACACATTTCTCTTTGCTTTTCGTTTACCAAACACATTGCGAGATTTATTAGGGGAAGGTGCGGTTAATGCTTCTTTTGTCCCTATTCTTTCCGAATGTGAAGAAACACAGGGAAGAAATGCTATGAAACAACTGGTTAGTTCTCTTTTTTCCATCATGTTCTTAATTCTTTTAGGAGTATCTTTAATCGGTGTCCTGCTCATGCCATTTGTTCCACAATTATTAGGTTCATTAAGTACATTTACACAAGAATTACCGAAATCTGAAGAACAACTTCAATTAACAGTTCGTGTTTTACAGTGGTCTTTTCCTTATCTCTTCTGGATAGGAATCGCTGTTTTTATGATGGCTCCCCTATTTGTCCTGGGAGATTATAAAATACCGGGAATAACACCCGCATTACTCAATATCGCCTTAATTATTTCTATTTTTATTCCTTATTTTTTTTCTATCAATATTATATGGTCGCTTGTAATAGGACTCTGGTTAGGAGGTATATCTCAGGCAGGAGTTTTATATTTTGAGGCTCAGAAACAATTAGGAGGTTTAGGTTTTACAACTAATTGGAATCAACAGGGTGTAAAAAAAGCATTTATTTTACTTATCCCTATAATCTTTGGACAGGCTGCCGGCGAAGTTAATAAATTGGTAGATAGTTTTTTCTCATATTCTTTATCAGAAGGGACGGTATCTGCTCTTTTTTATGCAAATCGGCTTATACAATTACCTTTGTCTATTTTTGGTACGGCAGTGTCTGTATCTCTTCTCCCTGAGTTATCGCGGTATTTTGCAAATAAAGAATATCCAAAAATTCGAGGTGCTTTACAGGAAGGACTTTTACAAACATTATTTATGATATTACCCGCTATGGTTATGCTGATGCTTCTTGGTAAGCCAATTGTCCAATTACTTTTTGAAAGGGGACATTTTGGGGAAGAATTAACTCAAAGAACAGCAAATGCAATTTTTATCTACTCCATTGGGGTTATTGGTTTTTCCGGTGTAAAAGTATTAACTCAGGGTTTTTACGCCATGAATATTACGACTATACCGGTTATTACTTCATCATTTAGTATGATATTAAATATTGTCTTAAATATTCTTTTAGTTAGACCTTTAGACTATCTTGGATTAGTTATAGCCACTACAATATCCTTCTGGACAAACTTTTTTATCTTATTTATCATTATTGGATTCAAAGTAGGAAATCTTATCAACAAACAGTATTTATTGAATATATTGAAATACGGGATTTCCATTTTTATTGTAATTTGTATGTTCTTTTTGATAAACTTATTTTTTAATATAAAAAATATAAATGGAATAATAGTATTAAGTCTTTATATTTGTTTTACAGGGTTGGTTTGTTCCCTGACATATTTGGTAACTGCATGGTCTCTAAATATCAAGGAAATAAAACAAATTTTATCAATATTTAATCGAAAATTTAACATCAAAAATTAAATATATAATAAAAATTTAATGTAATCAATACTGGATAAAGTTATAAATGAAAGGGAAAAATATGACAGAAACATGCAAATTAATACTTCGCGGGAAAGAATACGAACTCCCTGTATTTGAAGGAACAGAGAATGAAATAGGAATTGATATACGAAAATTACGAGATACAACAGGAGCATTAACATATGACCCGGGATATGGGAATACAGGTTCTTGCAAAAGTGGTATCACTTATATTGATGGAGACAAAGGAATATTAAGGTATCGTGGTTATCCCATTGAAAGTCTTGCAGGTAAATTTCCTTTTTCTCAAATTGCTTATTTACTAATTTATGGTGAGTTACCTACTCCTGAACAAGCGAAAGAATGGAGAAGACAACTTACTTTGAATAGTTTTATTCATCAAAGTATGGTCAACTTCTTTTCGTTTTTTCCTCTGGATGCACATCCTATGAGCATTTTAAGTTCAATGATAGCGGCTATGCCTTCATTTTACCCAAATTATGAGAAAGAGGATTTAAATAATATTATTGTTCGAATTATCGGTCAGGCAAAAACAGTCGCAGCATTTTCTTACAAAAAATCTATTGGGGAACCTTATATATATCCGAAAACAGACCTTTCGTATTGTGCCAATTTCCTTCGTATGATGTTCGCATCACCTGCAGAAGAATATATTGTCCCTAAAGTTTTTGAAAAGGCTCTTGATTTACTTCTTATATTACATGTTGACCATGAACAGAATTGCAGTACATCTACAGTTCGTATGGTTGGTAGTTCCATGGCGAACCTTTATGTAAGTGTTTCTGCTGGTATCAGTGCATTGTGGGGTCGTTTGCATGGCGGTGCCAACGAAGCAGTGCTAAAAATGTTAGAAATGATTTATAAAGATGGGTCAAACTACAAAAAGTATGTTGAACTGGCAAAGAGAAAGGATTCGGATTTCAGGCTTATGGGTTTCGGGCATCGTGTATATAAAAATTATGACCCGAGAGCCAAGTTACTAAAAGGTGCGGTGGATGCTATTTTTGCGGAAATGGGAATAAATGACCCGCTATTAGAAATAGCGAAAAATCTTGAAGAAGTGGCTTTGAATGATGATTACTTTATTGAACGCAAGTTGTACCCCAATATTGACTTCTATAGTGGAATACTGTATCGCGCAATGGGCATTCCTACCCAAATGTTTACTGTGTTATTTTCATTAGGTAGAATACCGGGGTGGATTGCACATTGGTTAGAAATGAGAAACGACCCGGATACAAGAATACATCGCCCTCGCCAAATTTATACAGGACTTAATGAGCGTAAACCCAACATATAAAGTATTAGTGTAATCTTAAAAAGTTATTTATTAGATAAATTTAAGGGGATAGAAGTGTTCCCATTGGCAAGGTAAAGATTTAATATTTGAAGAATCTCAGTCGGGTCTGAATTATCAAATAGTTTATAGAAACTATCCATTGCTAAATTGTAGTTTGTTATCATTTCACTAAGGGTCTGAGTAAAGTCAATAAGAGATTGTGTATCTGAGAATGAGTTCGTAGTATTCATCAGACGAAACATAGCGTTAATAGCCTCTTGTGTATATTTTAAGCCCGCTAATTTTTCTTGAATTAAAGCAGAACTCATATCTACTTTAATTCCTAAACTTCGCAAGGCTTCATATATTAATAATGCGGTGTTATAATCTCCTGCCTCTTCATAAGCCCTTCCATATTCCATTAAAGTTTGTGCAATCTCTTCTATCGTCTGAACTTCACGAAGCCCCATAGATGCGGATGCTAATAATTTAGCGGTTTCAGGGTCTACACCTTTTGCTAACAACGCTTCCATATATACTTTTGCAGTTATTGCCGCATAGGAATTGTAATTGGATGTATTCCCCGCATCCGTAACACAGGTGAGTGCTTTGTCTTTTTCTCCATTTTGGAAATACAACTCCGCTTCTATAAAATGCGGAAGTGCATTCCCCGGGTCTAATTGACTCCATGTCGTCAAATGTGTATACAATTCGTCTTCAGATACATTATCCATTTTCATCAAAGTCTGGACCATAGCATATCTTAAATAGGCATCGTTGGGATTATTATCTATTGCCGCCTGAAGGACTACACGTGCCTCATCAGGGGGAAGAAATTGGACAGCACCTAATACCGCTTCTGGTGAAAGTCCTGATTTTTGTAGTAATGCACGGGCTTCTTCCGGGGTAAGAGTTGCCCAAACTCCCATTCGCATTAATTTTCCTGCATTTTCTAGGGCATTATTTTTCAACTGTTTTGTCCAATTACTTAATAACCCTTCGGCGTAGTTATTTTTTCTATTCTTTGTTCTTTTTTCTGTATCTTTTCCGATTTTTTCAACAAGTATATTATTACCCTTCATATAAAAGGGTTCTGTTGTTTCATATAAACCCATTTTTGATGATGATTGCCCTTCTTTTCCTATCTCCTTCGTTGCAACCTGAACCTGTTTTATATCATCAACCTGAGTAAAATAATTATTTAAATAAACACCTAAAAGAGTAAGACATAACACAACCGCAATAGCAATAGGAATAACATAATTACTGAAAGAATATTTCTTGTTTTCTTTTTCTTTTCTAACAGAGAGAATGCTAACTATATTTTGCGGTGATTTTTCTTTCTTAGATTGTTTCAGTGAAATTTCCTTTGCCTTTTTTGCAACTTTAGAGGCAATGTCTATATCCCGGATAGAATCTGAAACTACATGAGAAAGTTCATAGAGTTGCTCTTCTATTACATCTATTTCGCTATGCTTCTCTTCTATTGAAGTAAATAATTTATACTCGTGGACTTTCTCCATAATACAGTATGTTAAATCTTCATTTAAGGTAGGGCATTCCCATGACCTACCTATTTCATCTATGGCATGGTGTATTGTTATTAAATTTTCTATTTCTTGTTTTGCATGTGAAGATTTTTCCATCCTTAATTCGCAACGATAGCGTGCTACTTCATCTATGTCATTTTCGATATATGCATACCATTCTGCAAATTCCGGAATATTATCTTCTTGCTCTACAATTTTCCGAACTACTATTTCACCGTTCTTTATCTTTTTCAATTCATTTTTTATATTTTCACTGACATCTATTTTGGGAATTGTTTCTTTAATTATAAGACCAAGTGTTTCTAAATTATTTTTTAATTTTTGTATATCATTATAGAAAGCCAAGCAGGAAGGGCAAAGATGCATATGCTCTGGCAAATAAATTTCTTCGCAATTATTTTCGAGATTTTCTAAAATCAGATTTCTATATTTCTCACATTCATTATTCATTGAAATCCCCCCCGTGCATCCAGACGCTCTTTTAAATATTTCAGTACCCGATGAAGTCTTGTACGGACGGCTCCTTCTGTGGAACCCATTATTTCTGCTATATCCCTCGCATGTAACCGTTCGAAGTATCTTAATACAACAATTTCACGTGCTTCCTCAGGTAGGTCATTAAGTTCCTCCCATAAAATTTTTTGTTTTTCTTTAATTACAAGTTGTTCAAAAGGTGTTAATGTCTTTGGAATGTCTATTCCTTCTATCTCTTCTTCGTTCTCACGACTCTGATTTTCAATATAGCCTTCGAACGTTTCAAAATGGACCAATTTTTGCCGTTTTAATTCATTTAGACATAAATTTCGGGCAATACATAACATCCATGGTTTAAAACTTTTTTCATTATCATAGCGGTCTCTTGCAATATAGAGGCGTAAAAAAACCTCCTGGACAGCATCTTTGGCTTTTTCTATATCCCGTAGATAATGGTAACAGAAACGGAACACCTCGTTCTGATACCGCTGAACAAGTTCGGTTAAAGCCATTTCTTCGCCTCGAACAAGAAGCGACATGAGTGCTTCATCTGAGTATGAAGAACGAGGATTATCATCAAATGCTTTATTATCGGATGTTTTTGTCATTTCTCGTTCCAGATATTTTCTTTACTTAGGTATACAATTATTATTTAAATTTGTTACATATAAAGACTTCCATAATTTACAAGTTTTTTTGAAATCTTACCACGATTCTACTTGTAGGAATAAGTCTCTGGAGTTTTTTCTGTTCAATATATTCGTGTAATAAACATAAATATTGATAAAAATCGGCAAAAACGGCTTTTTTTAAGGATTCATCTGCGGGAAATTGAAACATAGTATTTATTCGCTCACTTAAATATTGGATTTGTCTAAATAATATTTCTACTTTTTCTGAGCGTTGTCTTTTTTGATTTTGCTTTTCTAATATTTTCTCTTTTATCTTTTGTAATGTTGGCTGGGCACTATGAATTATCCACTCTCTCTCTTTTAGAGCAAAAGCATTTCCTTTTTCCTTCATTCGCTTATTATATTCTGTTAATATGTCCGATAAAATGGATACAGATAGCCACAAATCTTCATAATCGTTTAATTCTTCCGAAGGTATGGAAAAAGGCTTGGCATAATTAGTAAAGAGAAACCGTGTAATTTTATATCCTCCATATACACTACCTATCATTGAAAGTAAAACAATAACAGATAATACAATTTTATATTTCATACCAGAACTTACTTATAAAGATTTTTGAGTGGCTTCTTTTCTTAATATTTTATAAATTCCAGGAGTTTTAAGAATCTTTTCTACTTCTATTACATGGGGATGCAGGGAATACAGTTGTTTAAATTTTTTACCATGGGATTTATCACTGTGGGGAAAGTCATTAAAAAGGTATGCATGGACCATTTCGTGATATACAATTACCTCTAATATTATATTGGGTATTTTATCGGTATCGAGTAATGGGCTAATAAATATTTGCAAACAACCTTTACAGAAAAAACCCAGACAAAATCGATATTGTTTCCTTATTCTATTTGATAAAAATTTCCTTTTAGACCAATAAATCTTGTTTTTTAATTTACCCATGAAATATTTGCGATTAAGTTCATTGAAATAATTTTCTAAATTGTAATGTTTTCCTTCGGGTGTCCAGTTTAATTTCCAATGACAGGGACGAAAAATTAAATGTTTTTTTATTAGAGGCATAGAGATAGCGGGAGAAATATTTTGATGTGTAAAGATTTTTCTAATGATTTCAAATTCTTCGTTGTTGGCATCTAATAGAGAAGGGTAAGCCCAATAAGTCTTGTCTTTCCCATAATGATATTTAATGTTAATTTCTATTTTCTTTCCTATGCTTTTTATAGACACTTCTTTAATACATGGGTCTTTTTGAAGATTATTTACGAATATTTCGATTTTTTTTACATCCTTCGGAGATTCATCGATAGTAATTGCAGGTTTTGCAATAGGTTTATCTCTTGTGGTATTTATTACAGCATCTTCAAAGCAAAATTCTAATTGCTGGGAATATTTCATCTGTTTATCTTTATGTTAAAATATGAAAGTTTTACTATAAAAGAACGAGATAGGAGATATTATTTATTAGCGTATGTTTAATATATCTCATGAATATTATATGCGACAGGCTCTTTCGGAAGCACAGAAGGCATACGAACAGGGAGAAGTTCCTGTTGGTTGTATAATTGTATATAACAATTCTATTATAGCCCGTGGATATAATCAAAGAGAAAAGTTGCAGGACCCTACAGCACATGCGGAAATGTTAGCCATTACTTCAGCTTCTTCTGCATTGGGAAGTTGGCGATTGGAAAACACAAGAATGTATGTAACATTAGAACCCTGCCCTATGTGTGCGGGGGCTATTATATTATCACGGATTCCTGAAGTTTATTTTGGTGCTATGGACCCTAAAGCAGGGTGTTGTGGAACCTTGATGAACCTCCTGGCTGATACTCGATTTAATCATCAGCCTATCGTTGTTCCCGGTATTTGTGCCGATGAATGTGGTTCACTTCTAACAAAATTCTTTCAAGAAATTCGTCAAAAATCTAAGTAATTTTATTATCTCTAAAATCATAGATTAAAAAATTCAACAACTAAATTAAAAAGGTATTTATAATGAAATCGATAAAATACATGTTATAATGAAAAGATAAACATTATAATTAGAAAAGGATAATTTAATGATAGAAGTGAAATTACTTGCGGTAACCAAAACTCCCAATGATACAGGTGGAGCTCTGGTGCTATTAGAATCTGATGGAAGAATTTTGCCAATTTTAGTGGGCATTCCCGAAGCGGTTTCTATACAAATGGCACAAATGAGAGAAAAACCTATTCGTCCATTAACTCACGATTTAATTTGTAATTTACTTGCTGGTCTTAGAGCCCGATTACAATCGGTAACTATATACAAGTTAGAAAACGACACTTTTTTTGCGCATATGAATATTGAGCAGAAGAACGCAGAGGGGCAAATTGAACAGATATTAAAAATTGATGCCCGTCCCAGTGATAGTATTGCTATTGCAATACGGATAGGGTGTCCTATCTTTGTAGCAGAAGAGGTTATGGATACAGCAAGTCGTGAAATTGAATTTCAGGTTGAAGATAACGAAGACCACGAAGATGAACACGGCGAAGGATTGGATAATGACGAGGAAGATGAGGATGATACTTTTTAGTCGTAGTAAATACCATTAAAGATTATCAGGGGCGTATGAATTACGCCCCTGATTTTTATTTTCAAGGATAAAACTTATTCGATATAAAATGTGATTACACGACACCCTGGTCTAACATGGCAGTAGCAACCTTCATGAAACCTGCAATGTTTGCACCTATCACATAATTGCCGGGATAGCCGTATTCATCCGCAGTTTCGTAAGCCTGTTGATGTATTGCGTTCATGATTTCTTGTAATCGTCTATCTACTTCTTCACGGGTCCAATTTGTATGTTGTGCATTTTGTGCCATTTCCAGACCTGAAACAGCTACACCACCTGCATTTGATGCTTTACCCGGAGCAAAGAGTACACCATTTTCATGGAAAATATCGACTGCTGACGGTGTTGAAGGCATATTAGCACCTTCAGCAACAAGGAAACATCCATTTTTAACCAATGCCTGAGCATCTTCAGCATCGATTTCATTTTGAGTAGCACTCGGGAAAGCACAATCACATTTCGCAATTTTCCACGGCTTTTGTCCCTGGAAATATTGAACACCCTTAAATTTCTCTGCATATTCTTTTATTCTTCCGCGCCGGACATTTTTGAGTTCCAGAACAAATGCTAATTTTTCCGCATCAATTCCCGCAGGGTCATAAATAGTTCCATCGGAATCGGAAAGAGTAATGGCTTTAGCACCCAATTGATTTAATTTTTCAACTGTATATTGAGCAACATTTCCTGAACCGGAAACCAAACATGTTTTTCCATCTATGCTATCTCCGCGTGTTTTAAGCATATTTTGAGCAAAGTATACACAGCCATAACCTGTGGCTTCGGGACGAATTAACGAACCACCCCAGTTAATGGCTTTTCCTGTTAAAACACCCGTAAATTCATTTCTAAGTTTTTTGTATTGTCCGAACAAATAACCAATTTCTCTCCCTCCAACCCCTATATCTCCTGCAGGCACATCCGTATCCGGTCCAATATGGCGGAATAATTCGTTCATAAAAGATTGGCAAAAACGCATTACTTCATTATCGGATTTCCCTTTAGGGTCAAAGTCTGAACCACCTTTTCCTCCTCCCATAGGCAATGTTGTTAAAGCATTTTTAAATATTTGTTCAAAAGCTAAGAATTTTAAGATGCCCAAATAAACGGTCGGATGGAAGCGTAATCCTCCTTTGTAAGGTCCAATGGCACTATTAAATTGAATACGAAATCCCCGGTTTACCTGTACCTTTCCTTTATCGTCAATCCATGGAACTCGAAACATAATAACTCGTTCAGGTTCTACTAATCTTTCTAAAATTCGATTTTCTTTGAATTCTGGATGCCTATCGACTGCTGGTTTAATAGAATCCAGTACTTCTTTCACCGCTTGATGGAATTCTGGTTCAGCGGGATTCCTTTTTAATACGAGTTCCATTACATCATCAATATACGACATTTGAAAGCTCCTTATGTAAAAGTTTTATTATTAGTAATAAACAGTAAGTTAGCGGAAGCACACTTCCGATTTGGATACTATAATACAAATAATTTAATGTTTTCAAATCAAATTATATAGATATTTTGACGATATATTTTGTTTTGTGTAAAATATGATATAAATAAATAAGCGGAAATATTTCCGCTTTTAGTCTTAGGGAGACTATTATGAAAAGTTTTCGTGATATAAAAATAAAAAGGCAACTTCAAGCAATACTTTATGTTTTGTCAAACAATGAAGAACCTATTGGTAGTGAACGTATTTCTGAAATATTACGATTATCAGGAATAGAATTAACAGACCGTGCTATTCGTGATTATTTGATACTGACTGACCGTATGGGTTGGACGGAGAATTTAGGTAGAAAAGGGAGAAAAATTACGAACCGTGGCAGGGAAGAATTGGAAACAGAACTTGCGGTAGATAAAGTGGGTTTTGTTTCTTCCAAAGTAGAAGAGTTAGCATTTCGCATGGATTTTGACCTTGAAAAAAAACAGGGGAACATAATATTAAATATTAGTTATCTGAAAAAAGAACATTTCCCTAAATACATTAATAAAATATCTCAAGTTTATGAGAAAAATCTGGGTATGGGGAAATTATTAACCATTGTTGATGAAGAACAGACATTAGGTTCTTTTCGTGTTCCTAAAAAACACATAGCCATTGGGACTATTTGCAGTGTTAGTCTGAATGGGATATTTCTCCGATATGGTATTCCAATGACTTCCCGTTTTGGGACACTTGTAGAGTTAGAAGATGGGGAACCCAAACGTTTCACACAAATCATAAGTTATGACGGAACTACAATAGACCCACTTGAAATTTTCATACGGGGACGAATGACAAATGTATGGTCTGCAACAAAGACAGGAAACGGAGTTATCGGTGTTAGTTTCCGTGAGATACCTTCTGTTTCACTTAACAAAGCAAAGGAATTGTCAAAAGAAGTTGAGAAATGTTTGTTAGGGGGAATTCTTGCATTCGGGACGCCCAACCAACCGATCATGGATATGTCTGTTCCCAATGGTAGAACAGGTATTCTTGTTTTGGCAGGATTAAATCCAATTGCTGTTTTAACAGAAAATGGTGTAGAGGTAGTTTCTAAAGCAATGAGCTGCTTATTTGATTATAATTCTCTCGTTAAATACACAGAGATTGAGAAATTAGTTAAAAAGATTATCTGAAAAGATTTGGACAGGTATTAAGTATATTGTTTTATTCAGAGGCAGGGATATCATATTTGTTAAATTGCTTTATTTCAAAAAGAGTGGGTTCTATCTGAATTATCTTCCATTGATTATCTTGTAAAGCCCATGTAAAAGTAGTTTCGCCATCAATCCCTGATAATATCTCTATAGGGATATTTCCTTTAATACCCATGCTATCTGAAATTTTGTATCCTTTCATCCTTAAAAATAGTGCCATCTTTACTTGTGTTTGATTCTCTGGTGTGGTAATAAAAAGCCATCGGCGAACTTGCCAGATAATTTTCGGATATTGACATTGATGGAGAAACAACTCCAATCCAGCACGGATATAGTCCACACCTCTACCAGAAGTATCTTTATATGAAGGAGCAAATAAATTCACTATTGAATCCACATTTCTTCCTATAAATGCAGATTCAAGTAATTCCATCGCTTTTTTAATAACATTCACTTGTTCTTTTTGGGCTAATTCTAATTCATCCGAAGGGTCTTTGCATGTTGCTTGTCCACCTAACAAATTTGTTGACTGAATAATAGGGACGCTTTCTGCCACAAATGTTTCCGGTGCGAGAACAACTTCTTCTACAATTCTACTTTCAACAGAACTAAAAATGAAATAATCCCCATAGTTTGCAGTTCCTGAAAAGGGTTCTTGTTCAGATGTTAACGCTGTTATAGAATAAGCAACGGTTTGTTGAGGTAATACGGATGTATCTTTCCACTCTCTAGAATCCAGACCTCGAGCCAATAACTGAAATGAAGTTTCGGGGGGGAACCTACGGTAAACTTGATATGAAATATCTCCTTCCCTAAAGGGCCATTTTATCACAACTCCTTCCGCATTCCGATTTGCACTAAATTTTCGAACGGGCGCAGGTAAATGTGTAATTTGAAAAGTTTGTTGAGTATTTTCATATTCATTCGAGTTAAACACAAAAATAGTTTTTCCTATGTTTGTAATGAAAGCGGTTCCTTCACCCACAGGTTGAGAA
>JBMFRC010000028.1:0-39105 GCA_049968235.1 Candidatus Hydrogenedens sp. | reverse complement strand
TTCCTTCGCCCACAGGTTGAGAAGTATTGGATAATACCTGAGTCCATGTCCATTCTGGATGAGAAGGCCTATATCCAACAATATTAGGGAGGAAACTTGTTTCTTCTTTTGTGAGAAAAGAAGGGAGTATAGGGATAATATAAGAACTTCCATTGTCAGGGACAATAACAGGCAACTTACCGTGGGAAGCATCACCATATATAATCTGAATCATTTTCCCTTCATTTCTTTGAGGATCTATCTCTTTTAAGTTCTGTTGAAAATCAAACGGATTGGTAGAAGGAAACAATTGCAAACCTGTATTTACCCGTTGTAAAACTAAATTTTTTGGGGGTATAGAGTTTAATGTAATGAGTTCGCGTAATGTGGGCTGTATTGCCCTGTCCCAATGTATCTGTTCCTTCCTTCCCCATAAAGCATTTTCATCTTCAATTGCATAAACGACAGACCCCGCAAGCACTCCATTTAATATCATGGCTCTATAAATAGGGCTATGAATACTAATAGCCCCTTCTGGTGATTTTCCCAATAAGCAGGGTTCGATAATAAAACTTTCGTGATACCATGAAGAATTACAAACAATCCCAAAATGATTTACTACATTTGAAGTATAAAGACCCAACATTTCACCCAGTCCAATTACAGAAAAATCACCATTGTAACGATAAGATGGAATGACATAGTCAGCATATTTTTTTACTATGTTAAATAAAGGCTCTCCAACGGGATTTGTGAAGAAATAAGCCCATTCTATTGAATCCATGCACCAATATAAGAATCTACCATAGGAAGCGAGTACCTGTATAAGTTTTGAGACCCATAAGACGTGGGCATAATCTGGAGTAATTCCATATTTTTGTGATGGATACATATTTAATGTGAAATCATGAATAGATACTCCAAGCATATTTGGGAAACGAGTAAATAGGGACTCCAGTTCTTGATATTCCGGGCAGGTTTCTTTATTCATAATTTGTGGAATTTTCAAGACAAAAGGACACTTAAAATCCTGAAAAATAGTGGTCAATAAGTCTTCCGTTTTGCCGGGGTCTATTATTGTATTAGCCCCTAAATCTATCCATAAAGCGGAGAAGGGTTTTAAGTTATTATCCAGAGAATCCCATTGATTTTTAACTTTTTCTTCATCTGTAGATTGGACATTACAAGTAAATAGAAATAAAGGGTGGTCTGCTGTAATTTCAGCAATTAAAGGGGTAGTCAGAGAACTCCCCGGAGCGACCTGTATCTGAGTGTAAAAAAGAGTAATAATACAAATTGAAAATGAGATAGTTGTAAACATTATTATTATCTTCTAATTAAATTATAAAAAGTGAAACTATTTTAATAAACTATTCTCATTGTGAACAAATAGTCAACCCATCATTAATAAAGAATGATAGAATATGGAAAGACGTCCGGGAGAAAAGTCATCTATTAAATTAAGACCTGTTCAGGAATTATACAATCCAGCAAGTAGGTTAACTATAAGACCCAAAACCTCTGGATTGTATAAACATCAATCTCATGTTGTATATGCAGAAGCCTATGGGGTCGGATTGACTATGGATGTATTTCAGCCTTTAGATAAGGCTAACGGCTATGGAATTATTGATGTTGTTTCCAATGGTTGGTTCTCTGACCGACATCAACTTATCCAGCATATTGGATTGGGTGTTTATGATGTTTTATGTAACCAGGGGTATAGTGTCTTTGCTTTATCACCAGGTTCTATACAGGTTTTTAATGGTATGCAAATGGTTCGGAATGTCCAGGCAGGGATTCAATATATACTATTACATATGGAGCAATTCGGTATTAATAAAAAAAAGTTGGGAATCATGGGAATATCCGCAGGGGGACATCTGGCTATGAATGCCCTCCTTCACGAACCTAAATTTATCAGTAGTTCTCCAGCAGAGAGAAAACCTTATTACAAATATATCCCTATAACTGCCCTATTTTGTTCTCCAACGGATTTATTGTCATTCTATTCATTACCGTCTCTTTCTTTTGATATAAAAGAGATTCTTAAACGACTTGCAAGGAGAAAAACTTTTCTTGAAGAGGAATTAAATTTAAATGAGGAAGAATTGAAAACAAATTTAAGAGATTTATCCCCAATATATTTTCCCATAGAAAAAGTTGAGAATCCTCTTTCGGTATTATTACTTCATGGAACCAAAGATATGATTGTTCCTTTCTTGCAATCGAAAAACTTTTATGAAAAAATTAGGGCAATACAATGGGATTGTAAGTTGATTGTTAAAGAAAATGCACCTCATATATGGAAAGGAATGTCCGAGGATTTTGTGTATTTAGGGAAATGGTTTTTAGAAAGATTAAATGCATAGCAATAATTGAAAATTGAAACTACCTTTCTATTTAGATATGTCTAAACAATAGGAATAAATAATCGTTAAAATATAGTATAATGTAATACATCAAATAGCCTGTTAAAACATAAGATTAGGAGAACAAATTATGAAAAAAAAGACACGCAGACAATTTCTGATTGAAACAGGTTGTTGTGCAGGGGCATTAGCCCTTCAGCCCATTATGGGCAATGCACAAAATACAAATTCACCGTTAGATATGGTCGTCTGTAAATGGAAAGGAGACCCTATCCCCGAAGAACCCACACGAGAGATAGCAGAAAAACTTCTAAAAAAAGCTGTTGACGCAATTGGTGGTATGGGACGCTTCATTAAGCAAGGAGATGTTGTTTGGATTAAACCGAATATGGCATGGGATAGGACACCAGAACAATCTGCCAATACGAATCCGGATTTGCTAAGAACATTAATTGAACTCTGTTTCAACGCTGGTGCAAAAAAGGTTAAAGTAGGTGATAACACTGTAAACGATGCGACAAAATCTTATGTAACCAGTGGAATTTCTGCGGTAGTAAAAGAAACAGGTGCTGAACTGGTATATGTAGACCGTAGTCGTTTTAAGGAAATGGAAATAGGCGGGGAACGAGTAAAAAAGATACCTCTATATCCTGAAATAATTGAATCAGATATTGTCATTAGTGTTCCTGTTGCCAAACATCACGCTTCAACAACTGTAACCCTTGCAATGAAAAATTATATGGGTGTCATAGAAAATCGTAGAATGTTTCACCAGGACCTGCCGACCTGTATTAAAGATATAACCGCATACATGAAACCTAAGGTTTCTATCCTTGATGCCATCCGTGTTCTTACAGCAAACGGTCCTCAAGGTGGGGACTTAAAAGATGTAAAACGAGTAAACACTGTTGCTATATCTACAGATATAGTAGCATTGGACGCTCTGGGATGTGAGATATTAAATTATGACCCAAATCAAATAGGAACTGTTAAAAAGGCTTTTGAGGCGGGTTTAGGTCAAATTGATTATAAAAATAAACTAAAGTATCAGGAAATCGTAGTATAAAATCATGAAATTTAAAAAACCCCGTTCATGGACACAGTGGATAAGGCGTTTTTGTCAATTACTATTTTTTGTCTTATTTATTATTCTGGCATGGGATTTACACTTTTTAGATGAGGGAAATCCGACAGGGAATTACAAAATTTTTTTTCATCTTGACCCCCTTATTTTTCTACTTACACTTTTATCCACATGGACAATAGCGGGATTATCCCTGCTATGTGTTTTCACTATGATAATTACCCTTCTGTTAGGTAGGGTCTTCTGTGGATGGTTTTGTCCTTTTGGTACCCTCCATACCTTCTTTAGTTGGTTAGCACAATTAGGGAAAAAAAGAAAGGAATATCAAAATCGGACTCCTGCTCATCGGGTTAAGTACTTTATCCTATTTGCCATGTTAGGAATGAGTCTTTTTGGAGGACATTGGTTTGGTATTTTCGACCCTTTTTCTTTTTTCTATCGTGCTTTATCAACAGGTGTATTCCCCGCATTTCATATAGCAGTAGAAGAAACAAGCACTGCATTATATAAAGAAGACCCTAAAATACTGGGATTTCACATCACAAAAATTTCAGAACCTATCTATCAGAAGTTACGAACCCATGTTTTTAGAATGTCTCAAAAAAACTTCTATACAGAAGGAACAATTATTAGTTTAACGTTGTTTTTGGTAATTGGACTGAATTTTATTCGACCCCGTTTTTGGTGTCGTTATATATGCCCATTAGGAGGACTGTTGGGACTGATTTCCCAAAAACCTTTATTACATCTAAAAAACGATGAAAGCACATGTACAAACTGTCGGCAATGTAGTAAGTCATGTCCAGCAGGAGCTCAACCTGACCAACGTGGAAATTGGTTGCCAACGGAATGTTTTGTCTGCTGGAATTGTGTGGCATCATGTCGTTCGGACTCAATTACATTTCAGTTTAGTGTGCCTGGCAAAAAGTCTGTTGCGACGGGAAAACTGGATTATCCACGGAGAACTATTTTAACAGCAATGGCAACCGGCACTGTTGGATTGCTTGGTTTTCGTGTCGCTCCACAATCAAAGCAAGGACAGCCCTTCCCCGAAACACTTATTCGTCCTCCGGGTTCGAGAAGTGAGCGTGAGTTTCTACAACGTTGTATTCAGTGTGGAGCGTGTATGCGGGTATGTCCAACCAATGCGATACAACCCGCAGGTATAGAAGGGGGATGGGAAGCACTCTGGACACCTAAACTTGTGCCTAAAATAGGCTATTGTCTTTACGGTTGTAATATGTGTGGACAGGTATGTCCCACGCAGGCTATTCAGCATATTCCGTTATTAGAAAAACAAAAGACAAAAATTGGATTGGCTACTTTCGACAAAGGAAGGTGTATTCCTTACTCTTACGGACGAGAATGTCTTGTATGTGAAGAACATTGCCCTCTATCACCTAAAGCCATTTATCTTGTAGAGAGAGATGTTACCCTCAGAGATGGTAGAGTTGTAAAAATAAAGCAGCCAGAAGTTGACCCTGATTTATGTATTGGTTGTGGTTTTTGTGAATGGTCTTGTGTATTTCAAGATAAAGCTGCTATTCGTGTTACTACCGCTAATGAATCTCGTAATTCTCGAAATCAACCCATTTTAGTATTTGAAGACACTTATTCAACAGGGGTAGAGAACAGTTCACAAAGCCCCTATTAATTTTTATATGTCATTTCTCCATATACAATAAGAAGAGGGGGTTTCCTGAACAATAACAACAGTGGGAGGATATTTATATTCGTATAGTTTTTCTATAATCCAATAGGTTAAAATTTCACTTGTTGCTTTTTCTAACCCTGGAATTTCATTCAACCAACGATGGTCTAATAACTCGTATATTTTCTTCAATATACTTGGGAGATTATCCATATCTTTTGAACCTACCTTTACGAAATAACTGTGACCATGTAAATTATGACAGGGATGAGAGCTAGGCAACTGAGGTAATGATTGAGCGGACTCAAAAGAAAAACTCCACAATTCAGGTAGGTCTCTGTCGGGTGGTAGTCTACATGGCTTAAAATCAAGATCACCTATAATTCCGATACGAATGTCCTTAAACCACCATGGTTTTTCTTTGAGTTGTTCCCGAAACCAATTTTCTATTGCAGGGATAGTTGCATCTTTCTCCAATCCAGCAATTTCATTTAAATAAGAATGGTCTAATATATCAATAATCGGAACAATATTTTTCTTTATTTCGCTAAAATCGACTATCCATCCATAATCAGGATGTAAAGAGCCTTTTGCAACTATTTCAGCAAAAAAGGTATGTCCATGTAGTTGAGAATATTTTCCTCCCTTATATTCATTCCTGTGTGCTGAATCAAAATATAAATATTTCGATATTTGCAACATAAATTTTACCTCAATCTATAAGATTAACATTGTATCGCCATAAGAATAGAAACGAAATTTATTCTCTATAGCATAATTGTATGCCTTCATAATCAATTCCTTTCCTGCAAAAGCAAAAACAAGAGCTAATAATGATGACCGGGGAAGATGAAAATTTGTTTGTAGAATATCAACCGCCTGAAAATTATAAGGAGGGTATATAAACTTTGTTGTTGAGCCAAAACCTGCTTGAAATCTTCCATCAATAAACTGAGTTTCCAGTACTCTTGTAACCGTTGTTCCTACCGCGATTATTTTTTTCCCTTCTTTTTTTTTCTTATTCAACAAAGTTACAGTATCTTCACTAATAGAGAAATCCTCTGCATCTACGACATGTTGTTCTACCTTTTCTGTAGTTATGGGCTTGAATGTCCCATAACCCACATGAAGAGTGATATAACATATATCAATCCCTTTTTCTTTTAGTTTTTTGAATACACGATTTGTATAGTGCAAACCAGCAGTAGGCGCAGCGACAGAACCTGATTTTTTTGCATAAATAGTTTGATAACGAATTCGGTCATCAGGTTCTGGTGATTCTCTGCGAATATACGGAGGAAGTGGCACTAATCCTATTTTGTAAATAACCGATAAAATATTCCCTTGTGGGAAATGCACAATCCTCTTTCCTTCACCTAAAAAATCACGAATTTCAACTTTTACTTTATCATGAAGTATAACACTTGTTGCATCAGGAATTTTTGCTGAAGGTTTTACAAGAGCAATCCAATCCTGTTCATTTATCTGTTTTAACAGAAAAACTTCAACCTTTCCTCCTGTTTTTTCTTTATGCCCCAATAACCTTGCATAGATTACTTTTGTATCGTTTAATACAATAACATCTCCACTATTTAAATACTGGAATAAATTACGGAATACATCCTCTTTTATAGAGGTATCCTTCCTATTTACTATCAATAACCGTGCAGAATCACGAGGTTTAACCGGATGCTGGGCGATTCTTTCTTCCGGTAAGAAATAATTTAATTCCTCAGTAAGCATAATATATATTTAATATCTTACTTTAATGGGTTATTTAGATTTGCAAAAATAAAGGCTTTCCAATAAGAAGGGGATTCTTTTCGTATTTCTTGAAAACCGATATTTACAAGACAGCCCAACATAAACATGTTAGCAATAAA
This sequence comes from Candidatus Hydrogenedens sp., assembly GCA_049968235.1. Classification (GTDB taxonomy): domain Bacteria; phylum Hydrogenedentota; class Hydrogenedentia; order Hydrogenedentales; family Hydrogenedentaceae; genus Hydrogenedens. Next base: position 32,136 of record JBMFRC010000028.1, on the reverse strand, counting down.
GGAGGAACCACCACTACTAATTAGAGGTAAACACATTCCTTTTACAGGAAGTATCCCGATATTTACCAGCATCATTACAATTCCCTGAATCCCAATCATGCATGTTATCCCTATAGCAAGGAGAGAACCTTGAAAATCTGGGGATTTTCGGGCTATTTCAAAACCATAATAAATCAATAATAAAAATAGTATTACAATAAGGATAGTTCCTAATATTCCCATTTCTTCGCCTATAATTGAAAATGGGAAATCTCGATGTGCTTCTGGCAAATAGTCTAATTTTTGTTCACCAGCACCAATGCCCACACCTAAAATATTTCCACGATAGAATGAAACTAAGGATTGGATAATATGCCATCCTTTTCCGGAGGGGTCCCATTCAGGAAACCATGTATATATAATTCGGTCAATTCGATGAGGTTTAGAAATTACGGCAAAGGTAAAAGCACCTACAGAAATACCTGTACCTATAAATAAATATCTTCTATATATGCCTGTTACAAATATCATGCAAAGGACTGTTATCATCATAATCGTGGGAGTTCCCTGGTCATTCTCTAAAATAATTAGAGTACAATAAATTAATGTAATCACAATAGGTAAAACAATTCCATAACGAATTGTCTTTAACCTGCTGTAAAAACGAGATAAATACCATGTTATATTAATTAGAAAAGCTATCTTCGCAAATTCGGAAGGTTGAAGGGAAAAAACTCCAAAAAGATTTAACCATCTTCTAGCTCCATTTCTTAATTCTCCAAAAAATAAAACTGCTATTAATCCTAGTATACAAATAAGCGACAAAAGCCAGAAGTTTCCAGGCTTAAAAAGTTTGTGGTAATCATAAAAGAGTAGAGCAATGAAACAACCACCGCCAATAAATAAAAGAATGAATTGTTTTATTAAGAAAGATTGTAAATCTGTTCGCAAACCTTCAACGCTATACCCGACCATAAGACCCAGTATGGTTAAAATAACAGTAATAATAATTATTGCGGATGAATCCCTATACATTCTTTATAACTCCTCTGCTAATAACTTATACACACATTCTCGAAAATGGTCCCCGCGCACTTCATAATTAGGATACATATCAAAACTCGCACATGCGGGCGATAACAATATAACCGATTGGGGAATAGCATTTTTCCATGCTACTTTAACGGCATCTTCCATAGTAGTAACTCTCTCTGTTTTTACCAAATCGGAAAACGATTTTTCTATATTTTCAGCATCCTCACCAATTGTAACCAGGAAATAAACCTTTTCCCGAATTAATGGGCGTAATGGTAGATAACTTGAGCCTTTCCCCCGCCCACCTGCAATCAGAATAATGGGTTGTTGAAAAGTTTCTAAAGCAACCCGGAGACTTTCTATATTGGTAGATTTAGAATCGTTGTAAAACTCGATACTATTTTTGCATCCTAAGAACTCTATTCTGTGAGGCACTCCCTTAAAAGAAACCATTGCTTTTAAAACCTGTTCCGGTCTTTTGTACACAGCAGTTACGGAGGTCAGTACTGCAAGGGCATTTGATAAATTATGCACACCTTTTAAAGGCAAATTATCAACACTATCTAAAATCATTTCATTGAAGTATATGTAGGCTTTCTCCTTTTCTTTAATCCATGCACCTGGATATATTTTTTGATTAAGCGAGAAATAATACCTACTTACAGATGCGGGAATATCCATCGAAGCAACCCATTTATCATCCTTATTTATTATGGCAAAATCGTGTTCATTTTGATTATGAAATATTTTATTCTTTACATCAGCATACTCTTTCATTGTAGGATGACGTGTTATATGGTCTGGAGTAACATTTAAAACAACTGCAACATGAGGATGAAAGTAATAACTATACTCTAATTGGTAACTGCTTAATTCTGCTACAATCCAATCTTTCTGGCAACCTTCTGCAATCACCTCAGACAGCGGAGTATCATTATTCCCTGCTAAAATGCTACTAAATCCTAATTCTTTTAATGTATGATGTATCCATGAAGTAACTGTTGTCTTCCCATTTGTTCCTGTTACTGCAATTATAGGAGATTGAGTAAAATAATAAGCATATTCAAACTCACCGATAACGGGGATATTATGCCGAATTGCTAACTTTATTAATGGAACTTGCGGGGATACCCCAGGGCTAACAATTACAAAATCTGTTTTTATTAGTAAATCTTGTGAATGTTGTCCAAAAACATAATCAATAGATAATTCTTTAATTGATTTGACAGTTTCTGGAATTTCTTCTTCATTTTTTATATCATTGATAATTACTTCTTTTCCCTGTTTCTTTAATAACTTAGCAGAAGCCAGTCCCGATTTTCCTGCACCGATAATCAGCACTCGATTTAATGTTTTTATTTTTTCAGGTGTGAAATTAGGGGTAATCATCTTAGTTTAAGCGTTCCTAAACTCAAAAGTGCAAATAACAAAGCAACTATCCAGAAACGAAGTGTAACTTTTGTCTCTGTCCAACCTAATAACTCAAAATGGTGATGCAAGGGAGCCATTCGAAATATTCTTTTACCCGTAAGTTTGAACGAAGCCACCTGCAATAACACACTTCCTGCTTCAAGCACAAAAATACCTGCCACTAACGGGAGTAATAATTCTTGTTTTGTTAGAACCGCAAGAACTGCTATGGCTCCTCCCAGAGATAACGACCCTGTATCTCCCATAAAAACTTCTGCGGGATAACTATTATACCAAAGGAAACCCAGACCTGAACCTAATAAAGCGGAACCAAACACAAACAATTCACTTGCCTCTGGCACATAAGTAAGAAAAAGATACCGGCTCCAATCTGCACGGCTTACTATATATGCGATACCGGCATACGCCATAACAGAAATAATAGAAGAACCTATAGCAAGCCCATCCAATCCATCCGTTAGATTTACAGCATTTGATACGCTCACCACAATTAGAGCAACAAAAAATATATAAAATATGCCTAAGGGAATGAAAAGATTTTTAAATCCGGGAACGCCTACCTTCGTATGTAAGGAAGAAGTAGAGATATAAAAGGAATCTTTGAAAGTATCCTCGATTAATAATCGTCCCAATCGCTGTTTTTGAAAAGGTTTGTTTTTATCCTTGCTATTTAAATACATTTGAATTTCGGTTCGGTTTTTTTTCCCGTCCCATAAAGAATTGTATTGCCATTCATCTCTATCAATTACCTGATTAAGACTTCGAATAAATAATAATTGTTCTTCTACTTCTAATTCTTTTTTTGTATCTAATTGTAATAAATGTTCTTTCAATGACGATGGAATTTGAGAACAAATATAAACAAGTTGAGCATCTCCATTTTCATTTAGCCCTTGAATCAATTGATTTTTTAAATTTGACCAGTCTTTTACATCAGATAGAGTTAAATAAACCGCTCCGGGAGTTATAGGATTAAAATACAAATAAATTCCGAAGATAAGCCCTATGAGGATTTGTCCTATTAATTTATCTTTTGCTCGTAATCCATCATTATGTTTCCGTTTTAATTTAATATAATCATCCGAGAAACCCAATGTTCCTAATGCACAAAAAACAAGCATTGTAAGCCATAAAAAACGATTTGTAAGACGACCCCATACTAAAAGGGAAACAAAAGTTGAGACAAGTATTAGAATACCTCCCATTGTAGGTGTTCCCGCTTTTCCTTTATGAAGTTGGTGTAGGTCTGCGACATGTTCCTTTTTGATATATTGACCAATTTTCATTTCCCGTAATTTATGTATAACAAAGGGACCTATCATAAGTGTAATAAAAAAGGATGTAAAAACGGCTCCCCCTGCTCTAACTGTGTGATAAGTTAGAACATTTATTATGTCTATATAAGGAAGTAGTAAAATAGCAATGTAATAAAGCATCTATACCTCTATTTGTTCTTCTTTATAAAAATGTAAAATTATATAAAAATCATATTTATTCATTCACTATTTTCTCTTTCAAATATTGTGTAACCTTTTCCATAGTCATTCCGCGCGAACCTTTTACCAATATTCGACTGTGCGGAAGAAGTGTTTTCATGATTTTATCTGCGATTTCTTCATGATTTGTGCATATTACTACCCACTTTACTCCTGCTTCTAGAGCACCTTTTTGTATTTCCCGGGCATAGTTTCCGTATAAGAATAAACTATCAACCCCACATTCCCCTGCTTGTTTTCCTAACAAATAATGGTATTTTTCACTATCGTTTCCCAATTCAAGCATATCTCCCAAAACTGCACAACGATAGCCTTCAACAGCAGTCAATTGAAGATATTCCAATGCGGATTTCATACTTGCTGGATTAGCATTATAACTATCATCAATGATAGTAAAATCTCCAATTTGATATGTCTTTATTCTTCCTGTCTTATAATATGTCTCTGCAAAAGTTTGCTCATCAATAGGTATCTGATGCTTCAAAGAAACTGCTATTGCAAGTAAAAAGTTTGATAAATGAGATTGAGAACACAAAGGTAGTATTAGTTTACCAACAGGTTCTATTTCTACCTCCATTGTTTCTAATGAAATTTTACGCGCAGATTTTAATTGAACATCTCCCTTTTTGCCATAATAAATCTTATTGGCAATAATTTGTTTCCCTATTGAGACACAAAAGGGATTATCCATATTAACATAAAAATACCCCCAGGGAGGAAGGCATTTAGCAATACTGGATTTTTCTCGTGCTATGCCCTCTAAACTTCCTAACCGTTCTAAATGTCCAGGAGCAATCGTGGTAATTACTGATTCTTCCGGATATGCAATAGCACATAACTCTGCAATATCTCCTACTTTACCGGCACCCATCTCAATCACGCCCCAATCTGTGTCTTCATTCATCTGTAATAATGAAAGGGGACAACCCAATTCATTGTTATAATTACCTCTGGATGCTACTACTTTATATTTTTTTGATAAAACTGCTGAGACCAACTCTTTTGTAGTAGTTTTACCGCAGGAACCTGTAATTGCAAATACCTGAGATTTTAGATTTGTTCGATGCCAACGAGCAAATTTTTGAATTGCCTGCAAAGTATCTCGCACATATATAGAAGGTGAAGCATTATCTTTAGATATAACAACTGCGACAGCACCTTTTTTAAGTGCTTCCTGAATGAATTGATGTCCATCCACTCTGTTTCCGGGTAAGGCAAAGAAAACATCTCCAGGTTGAATGGTTCGAGTATCTATAGATACTCCTTTAAATTCAAGATGCTCATCTCCCTGTAATTTTCCAGCGACAACTTTCGCTAAATCTCCTAAACAGTATTTCCAGGGCATTTATATTTTTCCTTTCAGAAACTTGCGTGCTACTTCCCTATCATCAAAAGGCAATTTTTGTGTTCCAATAATTTGATACGGTTCATGTCCTTTTCCAGCAATTACTACTATATCATTTGATTTAGCCCTATCGATAGCAAATTGTATAGCATCTTCCCTACTCTCAATAACGAAGTAATCATCTCCCTTGTGTTTCCCCATCTTTTGAACACCTACTTCAATATCTAACAAGATTCGTTTGGGGTCTTCTGTCCGCGGATTATCTGAGGTTAAAATGATAAGGTCTGCCCATTTCCCGGCGACTGCTCCCATTTTCGGTCGTTTTGTTTTATCCCGGTCTCCTCCACAACCAAAAACTACAATAACTTTACCTCGTGTTAAATTTCGTGCTGTTTGTAACACATGGTTTAAGCCATCATCTGTGTGAGCATAATCTACTACAACAGTAAACTCCTGTCCTTCTTCAATTAATTCAAAACGTCCTGGAACTGATTTTAAGTTTTTTAAACCCTTTTGAATTTCTTTCAAGGTGATACCCATTTCTCCTGCAATAGCAGATGCACATAATGCATTAAATACGTTATGTTTACCTATTAGAGATAGTCTAACTTCGCTTTCACCTGTTGGGGTATGTAATAGAAATCGTGTTTCTTTTATCGACACTTCTATATCGCTTGCCCAATAATCTCCCTTCATACCATAAGTAACATACCTCGATTTGCAATGTTGTATAAACTCTTCTGCATAAGGGTCCGATTTATTTATAACACCAAAAGCATTCTCTCCCTCTAAATTTTCAAATAGTTTAAGTTTGGCTTTGAGATATTCCTCCATTGTTTTATGATAATCCAGATGGTCTTGTGTAAGATTTGTGAATGCTCCGACAGTGAAATGAATTCCTGCAACACGGTCCTGTGCTAAGGAATGGCTACTCACCTCCATCACTACATGGGTAATCCCTTTCTCCCTCGCTTTTGAAAACAACGCAACAAGTTCTTCATTAAAAGGGGTCGTATGAACTGCTTCTACACTCTGTTCTTCGATAGTATAGCCTAATGTCCCAAACCGCGCCGTAGCAATTCCTTTTTCCTTCAAAATACTTTCTACCAAAAAAGTAGTGCTTGTTTTTCCATTCGTTCCGGTGATTCCTATTACAACCATTGATTGGGTAGGATCTCCTGCAAGATAATGTGCCACTTCACCCAAAATATAACGCGGATTTTCATGAGCAAAATACGGAAGATTTTTTTCTTTCAATAGATTTAAATATTCCTCCGGCAACTGTGGTAAACCAATAATTCCTATGGCTCCTTTATTTATGGCTTCCGGAATATAATCCCAACCTTGAGAATGTTCTCCGGGTATCGCTGTAAAAATAAAACCTTTCCGAACTCTTCGTGAATCTTCTGTAATACCTAAAATATCCTCATCAGAAATAGAGCAAAAACAATTTAATTTCCATTTTTCTGCCATTTCTCTAAGGTTCATTCTTTAATCCTCTTTTCTTGGCAAAACCATCTCTAATCCCGAATTGAAATCTTCAGAAAAATCTAATAAACATATATCTACTTCCTTTAAGGGTGTTCCTGCAACAGGGAACTGGGATACGACTCTTCCGTAGCCACGGCATTCGTAATCTATTTTTAATGAATTTAAGATACTCAATGCTTTCATTTTTGTTAATCCTGAAAGGTCAGGTAAAGTTTCCGTTTGTTTTGCAATTTTAATAATTTCTTTCTCAGACATAGGATTAAACACAGGTTTCTTTAACTTTTCCTCTTCTTTCTTATTTTCCTTCTCCTTATTATTCATTTTGCCTGATTTGTTTTCCGTAATCACCGTTTTATTTAGCTCTGACGACTCTTCATTTACCAATTCATGAACCCATAGAGGGTCAATATCCTCAAAATATAATGAGTCATTGTCCTTTTCTATACTCTCTTCCGCAATAAATCCTTCTTGTTGTAGTAAATCATTGGAAATCGTAGGGTCTGGAGGAACTTTTAGCCGGGTTAGTGTATAATAAACGACATTTCTGAATACGGGTCCACAAACATATCCACCATACCGAATTTTTGACATGGGATAGCGAATCACAATTACGGCAACCACTTTTGGATGTGAAACAGGGGCAAACCCTGCAAAAATGGAGATAATTTTATCTGGGTCATATCCACCGCCTTGTTTTTGAGTTTTTGCTAAATGAGCAGTTCCCGTTTTTCCTCCTACTTTATACCCCGGAATATTTGCTGATTTCCCTGTTCCTTTCAATACAACTTGATGACATAAGGTTCTCATAATTTCTGCAGTTTCTGATTTTATTACCTGTGGCTGTTCTTCCTCTTTATGTTCATATAAGACATCACCTTCAGGAAGAGTTACTTTTTCCACAATATAGGGTTCCACCAGATACCCACCATTGGCAATTACAGCATAAGCCCTCGCTAATTGAATGGGTGTAACCATAACAGCATAACCAATGGACATAGAACTCAAAGTTGTTTCTGCCTTATTTGTAGAAATAGCACCTATTCTTTCTGTAGAAATATCTTTGAGTGTTTTTGTTCCAAATCCAAACTTCTTTACATATTCGCGTAAAGTTTCTAATCCCACAGTTCTTCCCACTTTTACCATAGCTACATTGCTGGATTGTTCAAAACATTTCCAGAAAGGGACAGCCCCCATACCATGGACATCTTTGATAATTTTGCTGGCAACTCGAATCCTGCCACCTTCACAATCAATAATCGTATTTTCATCAATATATCCTTTCTCAATTCCTGCACTAGCAGTAACAATCTTAAAAGTAGAACCCGGCTCTATAAGTTCATATAGTACTTTATTCTTGAGAGCATCACCTTGTCTTGTTTCGGGGTCATTGGGGTCATAGGAGGGACGAGAGGCCATAGCAAGAATGGCTCCTGTAAATGGGTCCATTATAACACCCATCCCATCTACGGCATTACATTCTTCAATCCTTCGGTCTAATTCCTTTTCCAGAACATGTTGTATCTCTAAATCAATTGTAAGATGAACATTGGCTCCCGGATACTGTCCTCTTTTTTCTTGAGAAGTGGAGGGAAGAATATTTCCCGAACTGTTCTTTCGTCCGGAAATTTCCGTAGGGTCTGCATAAAGATATTTGTCCCAATCTTTTTCTATTCCATCCATACCTCCTACTCGATTTTCATCATTCATGGCTACAAAGCCAATAATGTTTCCTCCAACTTCATGATGCGGATATTGGCGAAACCATTCATAATTTATAAATAATGGATTTCCTTTGGGTTTACTATTATCCTTCGATTTATCCAGATTTCGGTTAAAATAGGATAACAATATCTCTTTGTAAGACTGTTTTATATTTCGTTGGGGTGTTGTGGATTTTTTTAATTCTTCTTTCTGCCATTTATTTATTTCTGAAACAAAATTCTCTAATTCTGCTTTTGGAATATTATCAATTCCTCTTCGAAGTAATACATACTGTAATTTCTTTCCTTCATCATTTGTAAGTGTCATCCTCTTTTTTACAAAGTCAACATCCAACCCTAATTTTGAGGCTACTTTTTCCGCCATTTCATCCGGATATAAAACATCCGCAGGAGAACAAAACAGTGAAGGCATTAGAACAGAATAGGCTAAAGGATTTTGTGACCTATCATAAATCATTCCCCGGGGATTTTCGCGTTTTATTATTCCATCATGTTTATCAGCATATTCTTTAACAATTCCCTTTGGGAAAAAAGACACGATAACAAGACGAATAACAATTACACATAGTAAAAGGAACAAAAATAATTGCAAAAGAGCCAATCGTTTTATGTCGATTGTCTGAGGTATTTTTTCTTCTATATCAAAAGGCGATTTTTGTAAGATACCGCTCACTGTATTATCCCCTATAGTTTCTCCATCAAGAACTCTGTTAATGAATCGATATCTATATCATCATTATTTTTATCAGGATGTAAATTCTTTTCATCTTTATTCATTTTGGGCACATTGCTTTCATTTGTTTCCTCGTTAACACTATTTTTTGATTCTGCAATTACGGGAGTTGTAATTTTATTGATAACCCATTCCTTAATAGAAATTGCAGGTTTGTTCAACAAGTCCTTTATTCTCTTTATTTTTTGTTTAATATCTGTTTCACCTTCTGCATATTTCGTTTCTGAGGTATTTATCTTTTTAGGCTTTTGGGGAAATAACATATCTGATGATGCAGTTTGTATTAATTTATCCCGTTCATCTTTACTATATGTAATTCGTACTACCTGTTCTGGTTTTGGAGTCACCAAACCTAATTGAAATCCCAATCTTGTCAAATTTTGCAAGTTTTCTAATCTTACCTTTTCAACTTTCAACATCTCTATTTCAGCCATCATCGCCTGGAGTCCATAGTTAATGTCTTCTACTTTTTGCACATTTTGTCCTTCTTCTTGAGTTTGATTTTCCTCTTCGGTTTCTCTAAAGAAAACTATTTTGTCGAGTATCTTTGAAAAAAAAGAAATGGACCTTATATCTTTTGTTTCTTTATTATCTATAGGCTCTATTGAAGGTTCACCTTTACTATCCTTACTTATTCCCTTTAATTTATCATGCTTTTTAAATTCACTTTTATCTTTAACCCATCGTGTAATATTCTTTTTTGCCTGTATAGTTAAATAATCATAATGCCAGCGTTGGACATTAATATATAAATCCACAGCCAGTACTCCAGATACAATAAACACCGGGATTAGATATAAGGAACTTATGAACAGGGCATCTTTTCGTATTTGTATAACTTTTTTACTCATTCTTTTATACCCCTTTTGAAATATAATGTTGAATATATGTATCTGAAATTTTTTCAATGGCTCTTAGTCTTGCACTTTTTGCTCTGGAATTTATTTTTATCTCCTCAGATGAAGGAGCGACGGGTTTCGGTGTTAAATTCCTCGCTATGGGAGATATTTGTTCTCTTAAAATACCTTCTGGAGATAAAATCCGTAATGGTTGCGATACGAAACGAAACATAGATTTGACAATTCTGTCTTCACCTGAATGAAAACTAATTACGATAAATCGTCCATGTATTGCCAATATTTTCAATCCTGCCCATAGACCTTTTCTTAAAAAAAATAATTCATTATTAACGGCAATTCTTAATGCTTGAAATACCTGACGAACTTCATCTGGAATATGATTAACATAATGAAAATCTTCTAATACCGTTTGTACTATATCCGAAACTTTTCTAATTTTTCCTTCCCTTCTACGCATAATAATTTTTTTTGCAATAGAATAAGGCTTTACAACATCCCCGTATTCTTTTAGAATTTTTGCGAGCGTATGTTCATCCGTCCGGTCTAAGAAATCTCCTAAAGTTTCTTTCTCATCTGTATTCATACGCATATCCAGAGGCCCGTCTTTCTGAAAAGAAAATCCACGTTCTTCATCATCTAAAGCAAAACTGGAAAGTCCTGCATCAATTAAAATTCCATCTACCTCCTGGATACCTAATATGTTTATTACTTTATCCATATCGGCGTAATTTGCGTGATATATTTTTACTCGTTTTTCTTTCTCAAATTTTTTTGAACATATCTGTATGGCTTTGGGGTCCCTATCTATCCCCACAACCATACGGGGGGAGAGATATTCGAGAATATAAGAAGTATGTCCACCAGCACCTATTGTTGCATCAACAAAAATACCCTTCTCTCTCTCTTGAAAGAGGTTTATTACCTCATTTGCCATTACAGGAATATGATGTTTTTCATTGGTCATAAATTATTGACATAATAAATTAAAACTTTTCCAGCAAATTTGTTTACTGGAAAAGTTATTTCTTTTATGCGGCTAGTTTGAATGCGTTAACGGCACTTGTTTCGGTTGTATATATTTCAAAATAATGCCATATACCCAAAAAACGGAATAGTTGTTCGATGAAGGTGCTCGGTTTGACCAATTTTAGGTCTCCCCCTTTTCTCCTCGCCATTTGCAGACATTCTAACAAATATCCCGCGGAAACCTGGTCCATCATCTCTACATCTTGTAGATTCAAGACCACACAACTTTTTCTGCCTTTGATGTAATCAGCGATGGCAAGTCGCAAATTACATACATTTTCCTCATCAAGACTGCCAGAAATTCTGAAGAGGATTACATGCCCATAATTAAGTTTTTCCATGTCCATAGCCACTTGCTCCTATTATGATAGGTTTTGATTTATATTCGTTAGTGGAAATAATTCCTCCATAAAAATTTTCATATCTGTTTGAATATCAGTGTTTTTAAAGAAATTGTCCCATAACTTTTCATTCCATATTTCAAGATACATACCACAGCCTGCTATCACAGCATTATCCATAATCTCTGCCCAGTTCCGAAATGGTGCTGGCAATGTTATGCGATATTGCCCGTCGGGTCTAACCTGAACAGAACCACCGATAAAACGGCGCCGAAGAATTTGTACTTTCGGATTTAATGTGGGCAATTGCTCTAATTTATCAGTTATTTCTTTCCAAATCTGCGAGGGGAATAATAAAAGATTATTTTCAAACCCGCGAGTCAGATACCAGACTGTATGGTTATTATCGGACATAATAGATTTTAGGGATGAAGGAACTAATATTCTGTTCTTATCATCCAGAGTAACATGATATTCTGATTGATAAATTATCAATGTTTTACTCCATTAAATTATTAATAAATTGCTAATAGATTACTATATAATAGCACTTAAAATCCACTTTGTCAAGTTAAAAATAATAATTTTATTAAAATATTTTATTCCCTCTTCTTATAAAAAATCCCCTTGAAAATTATCAAGGGGACTGAATTTAGAGTTTGTTAGATTGGAATTATGAATTAATGATTTCTTCTGAAATCTCTATTTCTTTTTCCAATTTTTCTCCTGAGTGTATCATTTCTTCCCATGTAACTGTTCTATTTTGATAAGCAGACATCCTCCCCAAAATACTTGTTAAATTGCTATATGCAGATTCTTCTATATTATTTAAATACTTACCATTCTTTATAGATTCATAAAAATCTTTAATATTATTTACCGCGCCTGTTTCGTAAATATCGGAACTTTTTCCGCCTTCCCAGCTATCCGATTTTCCTTCAATAGTAACAATACCTCCATAATGAGTATCTGCTGTTCCGAGAGAGCCATAAAGTCGCATACATAAATCATCATAACCGTACGTAAATTGACCACTACTGAAATCAACAATAACATTATCCGGATATGTGAATTGGACACAGAAATGGTCCCAGCAATCACCTACATCGGTTCGGGCTTTTCTACCACCTGAGCCGAAGGCTTTTAATGGATGTGATTTTAAATACCAGTTTGCCATATCAATTACATGGATATTCTGTTCAACAATAATATCTCCTGAAAGCACTTTATCAAAAACCCAATTTTTTAAATTAGAACCGGGAGTCCCTGGCTCTGCTTGTTTTCCCAACCTACTACAATAATAATAACATTGTCCAATAACAGGCAAACCAATCATACCATCATGAATCCGTTTTACACATTCTTTAAATAATTGGTAATTCCGTGTCTGAAAATCTACAAGTAGACATAATTTTTCCTGATATTTTTTTGAAATATCTATCAAGGATAAACAACCCTGAACATCTACTGCGATAGGTTTTGCTAAATACACATGTTTCCCTTTCTCTACAGCGGACAGGACCTGTTGAGGATGAAAATAGGGTGGACTCTCAATAGCAACGGCTTCTATATCTGTTTCTAACAGTTGTTTATAACCTTCTAATCCAACAAAAACATGTGCCTCGGGGACATTACATTCTTCCGCCACACGCATAGCCCGTTTACGAAATACATCATGTACGGCTGTTATCTTAAAAGGGGCATTTTTTTCAAATAGATGTGCTATCCATCGTCCTCTACCACCACAACCAATTAGACCCAATTTAATTTTTTCATTAGATTCACTTCCAAAAACAATCTTCGGAGATAAAATTGTTAATGCACTTGTTCCTAAAACTGCTGTTTTGATAAATTCCCGTCTTGAACTGTTATTTATGTTTTCTATTGCCATTTTTAATACCCTTTACTGTTAATTGTTAACTGAATAATTGATGTAGAAACTCTAAATTTTTCTTAAAGTCATTTATTTTGTTCATCGTAGGTAAGCCTGTCTCTAAAACAAGCCAGCCTTTATAATTAATCTCCTTGATAGCCTCCGCAATAGGCTCCATTTTTACTTTACCTTTACCTAAATAGAAGGCACCATCCTTAAAATGTATTTGACAAATTTTATCTTTAAGCATTCGTATCTCAGCAGGTACATCATAGCCATTATAAGTAGAATTGCCAACATCATAGTATATTTTGCATGCATCACTTCCTATTTTTTCTAAAATTTCCATATTTTGTTGAGCAGATAAAGTATTTTCAATACCCAATATAATTCCTTTTTCCTTCGCTTTGGGTGCACATTCTTTTAAGCGATTTACGACCTCTACTACATCATTATTTTTCAATCCATTTTTATCTTTTAAATCTCCATTACAAAAAAAAGCAAGCAATATTACTTTTGCATTTAGTTCCTTTGCAGAATCAATAGTATCCAGAATCCAATTTATCGTTCGGGGTTCACTGGCTAGTGGAGCATCATTCAAAAGTGCCATGGCAATAGACGGAATAACTATTCCTGTTTCTTGCATTTTTAATTTATACTGTTCTTTTAATTCAGAATTAGCAATAGCGATTTTATCATCTGGTTTCCCTGCAGAAATTTCAATACCATTCAAACCGATTTGTTTGGCAAGGTCAAGAGCCGAAGGACCTTCTGTCCATAGGGACCAATCACATGCTGCGACAGGGTATTCTGTTTTCTTTTCATCACCGAATAAGAAGTGTGAAAATCCTAAAGTTGGAATTCCTATCCCCGTTACTTTCAAAAATTTTCGTCTCGTTATAGACATTGATTTTCTCCTTATAGTTTGTTGTTATTTTAAAAGCATAGTTTCACTTATATTATGATTTATTTTTATAATTAATTCTATCCAAAATAAATTGTTGAAGGAAACTAAAAAGACAAATCTCACCATAGAAAGGAATGCTTATGAAATGGGGTAAAGTAATTAACGAACAAGGGGATATTTCTTACATAACAATTGCAGAAGATAACAATTTATATGAACTTAAAGGGAATCCCTTTGATAATTCGTTACAGATGACGAACAAAAAAATTCTACCGCAGAAATGGCTTCCTCCTATTAATGCTCCTGCTATCTTATGTATTGGATTGAACTACAAGGGACACGCAAAGGAAACCAACAAACCTATCCCTGAATACCCTGTTATTTTCATGAAAAATCCATCTGCAATTACAGCACACCTTGAGCCTATACAAATTCCTGCGGTTTGTAGTAATGAGGTAGATTATGAAGGGGAGTTAGTAATTATTATTAAATCCGATATAAAAAATATAAAAGTAGAAGAAGCGAATAACTATATTCTGGGTTTTACTATCGGAAATGATGTCTCAGCGAGAAAATGGCAAATGGAATTGGGAGGAGGACAATGGGTGCGAGGGAAAAGTTTTGACACATTTGCTCCTGTGGGACCTTTTGTTCTTCCAATAAAAGATATTAAAGATAATGAATCATTGCAGATTACTACAAAAGTAAATTATCACATTATGCAAACGGGCAATACTTCTGATATGATTTTTTCTCCTTATGAGTTAGTATCTTTTTTAAGCCAGGATACCACATTAAAGGCAGGAACTCTTATTTTTACGGGAACTCCTCCCGGAGTAGGTTGGGCACGCTCTCCCAAAATAACTTTGTCCAAAGGGGATATTGTAGAAATAAAGATTTCATCAATTGGAACTTTGATAAACACTGTTATTTAGTAAAAAAAAAAATCAACATACAGGAAAATCCTGTATGCTGATTTAAATAATATAAGCGGTATTGTATTATCTATTCTGCAATATCGAAAACTCGCATGATTGCAGCAAGTTCAGCAACCATGGGCGGTTCACCTGGAAAGCGAACAAAGGATACATGCCCATCCATATACAGAATATTGCTACCACCGGGAATATGGTTAAATTTTGCTACCTGGTCAGATACATTATCCCACATGACAAAAATAGAACTTTGTGCCTTCGCACTTGCAGCAGGATTATTAATATCTGTAATCAAAAATCGTTCTATACCTTCTCTCAAGCGATAAACAATTTTCCCTCCGCCATTACCTAATCCATCCGAAACCTGTCTATCATTATCAGCCTCCCGCCTGAATCCATTTGCATCATTTGAAAGGAAATAAGGTCTCAATTTATCAATCATATCTTCTACTACTTCAATAAACTGAGCTGCGCCTTCCGTAATTGATGGGTCAAGAGGATTCCCAATTATAGTAGCCAATGCTTGCAATGCTGCTGTAGATTTTGTGCCATATTCATCTCCACAGCGGTCAAATACGAAATTGGCATAAGTATAACTTGCATCAATTCCTTCTACACCCTGCTGACGATTTCCATCTATCTTTTGTAACATGGTAAATTCTTTTGTTTGAGGGTCAATAAAGTTTTCTAATCTATCTTTTGCATCGGAAGGACAAAAGATTATCGCCGGGTCTGTAAGATATTCCGGATATATGACACTAATTAACGGACCGAATGCCATACAAGGACGGGCACCACAGCCTAATTCTAATTCGCTGGGTGGAAATTTTCCTCCGGGAGATTCGTTGGCATACATTTTAAAAACGAGTCCCCATTGTTTTAAATTATTAGCACAAGAAGAACGGCGAGCCGCCTCACGAGCGCGAGCCAATGCCGGAAGTAAAATCGCAGCAAGGATACCAATAATGGCAATCACAACTAATAATTCGATGAGTGTAAAACCAGTTCGTTTCATTTTTTGTTCTCCTTTGATTATATTAATTTTTATAATTGGATGAACCAATTTGTATAATATATCAAATAAAAGGTCTTTTGTCAAATTAAATTTCAAAATTGGTTGAACAATTATGGAAAAGAAAAAAAACGAAAAAAACTTTGCTTCAACACGGTCTAAAAAAATTGCAGATGAACTATGCAGGAAAATTATTAATAAAGAATATAAATCGGGAGAAAAATTACCCACAGAACGGGAATTAGCAGAAAAGTTCAAAGCCACACGACATAGTGTCCGAGAAGCATTAAAAAGATTAGAGGCTTTAGGGTTGGTCAAAATTCGACAGGGGTCTGGTATTGTTGTCCAAGACATTGATCTGATTGGAGGACTTGAATTATTTGACACATTAATTCGTGATGAAAATGGGACAGTAAATTTACCTTTGCTTAAGGACATTCTTGAATTCAGAGACAATATGGTCCGACAGGTTGTCCGTCTTGCTGCGGAACGACATACTCAGGAAGAATTGGATGAACTTCGTTATCTATTCCAGAAGAGGAAAACTACCATATACAATCCGGAGGAATTACAAAAAGTAAATGAACGTTTTTTCCGCCTATTTTCTCAAGCAACAAGAAACCAGATTTATGAACTTTTGTACAATACAATGTGGCAAGCCTTTCTTAAAATTAATGAGATGGTGGATATCATTCTGATTGGGAAACAGGAGTTAGACCGACTTGCTGAGCGCATATTAGAAGCCTTTGAACAACGCGATGGGGATTTGGCAGAATTACTCATAATTCGACATCTTGAAGCAGTTCGAAAACAATTTGAATCTAACTTAAAAGATATTTCTACAGACTCTTAATTAATTTTTTGAGAGCATAAGGAACTTTTATCATGCACAAACGACGAATACATCTTTTGTGTAATGCACACTTAGACCCATGCTGGCTGTGGGAATGGGAAGAAGGTGCTGGTGAAACCCTTTCTACCTTTAAAACCGCTGTAGAATTATGTGAGCAATTTGATGAGTTTATCTTTAACCATAACGAAGCCATTCTTTATAAATGGGTAGAAATGTATTCTCCTGAATTATTTAATAGAATTCAAATGCAAGTGCAAAAGGGCAAGTGGAATATCATGGGAGGGTGGTTTCTTCAACCGGATTGTAATATGCCCTCCGGTGAATCTTTTGTTCGTCAGATTCTTATTGGGAAAAATTATTTCAAAGAGAAATTTGGAGTGGAACCCGAAACAGCCATAAATTTTGACCCTTTTGGACATTCTCGGGGATTGGTTCAAATCCTTGCAAAATCTGGTTATAAGTACTATCTTTTTGGCAGACCCCATGCAGAAATATTTTCGTTACCTGAAAAAGGATTTATCTGGAAAGGATATGATGGCTCAGAAGTGATAGCATATCGTTTTATGGGCTGGTATAATGCCCCTTTGGGTAAAGCCCGTGAAAAAGTGGAACAATGGATAAAAGAACACTCAGACCATTTTATAGGGCTTGTTTTGTGGGGTGTAGGGAACCATGGTGGCGGTCCTTCTTTTAAGGATTGTAAAGATTTAATGGAACTCATTCATTCCACCGATGAACCCGAAATTTTTCATTCCACAACGGATTCTTTTTTCAAAGAACTACAGGAAGAACAAAAAACATTTCCAAAGTTGGAACGAGACTTAAATCCATGGGCTCCGGGCTGTTACACTTCACAGATTCGGATAAAACAAAAACACAGGAAATTAGAAAACGATTTATACATGGCAGAGAAAATGGCAAGTGTATGTGCTATTCTTGGATTATTGGAGTATCCATCAAATGAATTACATCAAGCACTGGAAAATTTGTTATTTGCTGAATTTCACGATATATTACCCGGTTCTTCTATCCCCCCCGTGGAAGATACAGCATTACAAATTTTGGACCATGGATTAAATATTGTTTCCCGGATTAAAGCACGTTGTTTCTTTTCCTTATGCAGGCTAAATGAAATGTCCTCTGTGGGAACTGTTCCCCTATTTGCATACAATCCACATCCATTCCCTGTAAAACAAATTTTTGAAGCAGAATTTTGCCTTCCTGATTTTAATTTTGAAGATTCTTTTGTATTGCCGGAAATGTTTATCAATAAAAATCTCATCCCTTCTCAGGTAGAAAAAGAACATGGAAATGTGGCTGTTGATTGGCGGAAGAAAATGGTTTTTACGACCACATTACCCCCTTCACAAATAACGCAAATTGATATAAAAACGGATACAATACTTCCCCAAAAACCCCCATCCAATTTGAATATCAAAAACGGAATTATAGAAATCAAAGGGAATAATACCCATATAGGAATAAATGCTGAAAAAGGGCTCATAGATTTTTATCGTATTAATGGCAATGATTTTCTTCAAACTTCTGCTTTCCTCCCTATTGTAATTAAAGATAACGAAGATCCATGGGGAAGTGAAGTTTTAAATTACAAAGAGGTCGAAGGTGTTTTCTCTTTATTAGATGAAACAGAAGTTCCCAAGATATGTGGTATTCAAAAAGATAAATATTCGCCCGTTCATATTATCGAAGATGGGGAGGTAAGAACTGTTGTTGAGGCTATCTTCAAATACAATAACTCATACATTGTTATTCACTATAAAATACCGAAACTTCTTCCGGAAATAGAAATACAGGTTCGTGTTTTCTGGTTTGAAAAAGATCGTATGTTAAAACTCTCTGTTCCTTTACCCTGGAATGATACTGAATATATAGGGCAGGTCGTTTTTGGAAAAGATAAATTGCCCGGGGAACAATATGAAGTTGTTTCACAAAAATGGGTTGCGGGTTATAGTCCGAACAAAAACCTGGCACTAACAATTATCAATGATGGAATTTACGGTTCCGATTTTGTAAACAATACCATTCGTCTTTCATTACTCCACTCACCTGCTTATTCTTCTTTACCTTTCAAGAACCGCCCCTTAGTTCCTCAAGACCGATTTACTCCACGAATGGAGCAAGGGGAACGTATATTCCGTTTCTGGATAACAGGTGGAAACGCACAGGATAGATTTCGGACAATAGACAATGAAGCATTGGCACATAATGAGAAACCTTTCTTCCTTTCTTTTGTCCCAACGCAAAAAGGGAACCCTTATATCAATGGAATTGTTATAGAAAACCCTTCGATTGTGCTTTCTGCTTTCAAAAAAGCCGAAAAGAAGAATGGTTATATTCTACGATTATTTGAACCCACAGGTAATACACAGGAGACAGAGATACACATTCCTCCTCTTGATTTAAATTTTTCTGTCTCTTTTCGGGGTTTTGAGATAAAAACCCTTTATATTAACACTTTGCAAAAAAGAATTTCTGAATGTAACTTGCTCGAAGAAGAAATAGGAAATTAAATGTATTGAACAAAATCCTTTATTTCTTTACGAGGGGGTGCTGAGGGAACATCAGCAGGGAAACCAAGAGGCATTAACGCAACCAATTCTTTATCATCACCAAGTTTTAATATTTTCTGGGCGGATTTCTGGTCTAAAAGCCCTACAATTACAGTTCCCAAACCTAATGAATAAGCAGATAAAGCAATATTTTGAGCAAAGACACCCATATCAAACAATAACCAATCTCCAAAAGGAGTACATGCATTTCCCTTATAAAAACCTGATATATTTTTCTTAGCACAAAGGCATAATAAAACAGGGGCATCTACAATTGCTTGATATGAGGGATTGCCAGAGGGAACTGTTTTTTGGAGTTCTTCTTTTACTTTTTCATCTTTTACTACAATGACATACCAACACTGTGTATTCGCCCATGATTGTGCCCATCTACCTGCTTCCAGAATGGTATTTAACAGTTCGTCTGATATAGGCTTGTTTTGATACTTACGAATGGTTCTTCGTTCTTTAATTACTTGAAGTAAATTATTCATGTCATTCCCTCCTTACATTTGTTATTTATTTATGGCGATTATTATAGTATTTATTAACATATCATATTAACAAATCAAAATAAAAGGAAAATGACATGAAACGACTACAGTTTATATTTTGGCAATGGATATTCCTGTTGTATCTTCTATCTGTTTGTGCTTATGCAGAGGGGCAATCCTTACCCCTGCAAGAGGGAAAAGACTACCTTGTTATATGTAAAGATGGTGGTAGAGGTGCTTATGAGGCTTTCCCTGATATATGCAGACTACCTGATGGAAGATTACTCTGTGTTTTTTATGATGGCTATGCCCATGTATCATTGCCGAATGATACATACCCTAAAGGAGGACGAATTTCTGGAATATTTTCGGAAGATGAAGGGAAAACATGGGGAAAGCCCTTTGTTGTTTATGATAGTCCTTATGATGACCGTGACCCATCTATCGCAGTGATTGACAATAAAAAGTTGATTTGTAATTTCTTTTCTTTAAAACCCATTAAAAATCAGGACAAGCAATGGGAAGGCTTGGGAACATGGATAATTTCTTCTGAAGATTGGGGAAAAACATGGTCGGAACCTCAACAAATTTTTTCTGAGTATTACTGTAGTTCTCCGATACGAACACTTTCAGATGGTATATTAATCATTAGTCTATATGCCGATGAACGAAAAGGAGGTTGTGGTGCAGTATCTCTTTCGAAAGATAAAGGAATCACATGGTCTACTCCTATTGACATTGATTATGGGACATTAAAACTTGATGCGGAACCGGATATATGTATATTGAAGAATCAGAATCTATTTATTGCACAACGGGGACATAGCGACTTACCTATGGGATTTTCATTATCTACTGATGGGGGCAAAACATGGAGCATCAGTAAAGCACTCCCTTTCCCGGGGCATTCTCCTTATTTATATCGTGCACCATCAGGAGTTTTATTAATGGGTATTCGTTCACCTCACAAGGGAACCTGTATAAGTATAAGTACAGATGATGCTGTTTCATGGAACGAACCAATATTAGTTGACCCGTGCATAGGGGCATACCCTTCTATGGTAACATTAAAAGATGATAGTATACTTATCGTCTATTATGAAGAAGGTCCTTCATCGAATTTAAGGGCAAGGAAATTTATGATTGACGCACAGGGAAAAGTTGAATGGCTATCATGGGTAGATAATCCATAAAGGTTAAAAAGCATTTTTTATCCACTGGACAGATAGAGTAGGCTCCCATGTTATTGCAATAATATCAAAACGGTAATATTTGGTATGTGGGGCATATCGAATAATATACTGTTTCCCTGCTTTCCTTAAATTTTTCCTTTTTTTATAATTAACTTTATCCTCTGGGTAGTTCCATTTATCATTGCGACATGTTTTTACCTCTACAAAAACAAGTTCATTGCCATCCCGGGCAATTAAATCAATTTCATATTTTCTTATTCTGACATTTGTTCCCAAAACTTTTA
The DNA here is from genome assembly GCA_049968235.1 of Candidatus Hydrogenedens sp. Classification (GTDB taxonomy): domain Bacteria; phylum Hydrogenedentota; class Hydrogenedentia; order Hydrogenedentales; family Hydrogenedentaceae; genus Hydrogenedens. The sequence continues at coordinate 10,557 of JBMFRC010000028.1, read as the reverse complement.
ATCCCTGATTTTTCAAAAAACGAACAGCCTCTTTTTCTCCTTCCCTACCCAAATCTCTGGGTGTAAGTTCTCTATCTATTTTTATAAAAGGAAATATTTTTTCTAACCAATTAGCCACTTATATCAACAGGGGTCTCATCGTAGTTTTTTGTTACATACAAGAAAAATTGTCCATAAGGCTGTTGTTGACGGAACACTATTTTTCTTTGCCGGCATAGTTCCAATATTGCCAAAATAACACATACTTTTTCTATCGTTGTTTTGCATTCTTTCAAAAGTTCTACGGAAGAAATACTCTGTTGCCTGGATAATGTGTCCCATATTTCGGTAATCTTTTCTTCTACCGTATATTTTTCAAGTTCTATCCATTGGACAGAAGGCTCTAAAAGGTAACGCAATACTCTTTTTATTGCTTTCATCAAATCCGCAAGTGTAACTTCAACCCATTCTTCCTGGACAGAAGGTTCTAAATAGGAAGGAAATTTTCTCGGTAGAAAATCATATTGTTGTTCTTCCAATTCTCCTAATTTTTTCCCTAATTCCTTGAATTTTCGATATTCTAACAAACGCTCTACTAATTCTAATCTTGGGTCTTCTTCTTCAATTTCCTCTTCTTCGTCAGTATCCGGAGGGAGAAGCATACGCGATTTTATCTGAATTAGTGTTGCTGCCATCACAAGAAAATCACCTGCAATTTCTAATTGCCGTTCTTTCATTAAATCAAGGATTTCAAGATACTGTTCTGTTATCTGAACTATCGGTATATCAAATATGTCTATTTCCTGTTCTTTGATTAGATAAAGAAGTATTTCAAACGGACCTTCAAACTGTTCTAATTTCAGTTTTAATGTATCTCTTGATAACATATCGTCGATTTTATCCTGTGTATTTTTCTCTTTCATTACTCTATATCCAAAACTTACAGTATTTTTCTAATTATGTTTTATATTTTCAATTCCTCTTAGACCCAAAAATAATAGCTTATTTTATCATTTGTAGGACTAACTCAAAAAATATTGCTACAATTTGTTTTTACCTACTTTACCATCCCCTGTTTTTTTATTTTCGTCCTCTTTTTTTGTATCGGATAAAGGAGTTTTTGCAGAAGATTCTTCCGCTTTTTGTTCTTCTTCAACAGAGAATAAAAAGCATTCGCTCATCCGCGGGAAAGGTACCTCAAAAGCTCGCCAATTTACACAATAGACACCGGGTTTTAATTCACTTACAGGCTTAAATAGGAACAAACTTGTATCCTGTTCTGAAAGGAACTCAGCATAAGTTAAAATAGGTTTATCGGGAATCCATATTTTTCTTTCCTTAGATACTTCCGTATCTTTCTCAGCAGACTGTTTTTCCTTTTTATCTGAATTTTTGTCAGGTTTTGTTTCGTCTGCTCCGGTAGTATATTCTTTCATCTGATACAAGGTTATATCATATTGTGGTAAACGAAAAACATAAAGTTGTGGGAAAGTATCTCTAATGTGTACTATCTCACTTAATTTTATAGAAGGAACAGAATTTCGCTTTTGGAATTGGGTTCTCTCTATTTTCCCTTTTATTAAGGGTAAATATCTATTTTTTTCTTTATCAAGGAAATAAACACCGGGAGATGAAGGTTTGGGGGTAAGAAATATATCCGTTAGAGTAATGTATTTTTTTTCGGAGAAATGAAGGGAAATGGTAAACGGAAGATAATCTGATTTTATAAACTCTAACTTGCTAATGGGTTTTGAAAAACGAAAAACAAAGCTCCCTTTTGCATTTGTTATTACATGGCTAAATATTTCGGGACTGGAAACACATACACCGGGGAGAGGCTCTCCATTAATGGCAAAAACTTTTCCCTGTATTGTGTAGATTCCTTCACATGAAGCTAGAAATAAAAGTAAGGAAATAAATAAAAAACTATTCACTACTTTCCTTTTTTTTTGATTTCCTCTTTTCATTCAAAAAGCCTTTTTATACTAAGAAATGGATATTAATCAGCAATAGTATGCTCAAGAACCTGTTCAATCGTTGTAAAACTTCGTGCAGCAAGGGCAAGTGCATTTTGTCGCAGTGTTTTCATTCCACATGCAATTGCTTGTTTCTTAATTTCATAACCTGATGCACGGTTCAAAACCAGTGGATGCAATTCAGGCCAATTTAACATGGCTTCCAGACAGGCAATCCGTCCTTTATATCCCGAGTCCTTACATTTTGGACAACCTCTGCCCCGGACAAATTGAGGATTAGGAATGTGGGGGAATCCATGAAATTGAATACGTTCTAACACATTTCTATCTACAGATATATTTTCTTTACATTCTTTACAAACTCGTTTTAATAATCGTTGTGCTGCTGCGAGAGCCACAGAGGATTGGACAAGGAATGGCTCTATACCCATATCTATTAATCGAGGAAATACACCTGCGGCGTCGTTTGTGTGTAATGTGCTTAACACAAGGTGCCCGGTCAATGCTGCTTTCACTGCTATATCTGCTGTCTCTCCATCACGGATTTCCCCGACCATTATAATATTAGGGTCCTGACGCAAAATTTGGCGTAATGCTTCTGCAAATGTAAATCCAATACGGGATTGCACCTGCACCTGATTAATTCCAAACAATTCATACTCGATAGGGTCTTCTACAGTTACTATATTTGTTTCTATTGTATTCAGGCGGGTTAAGCAACTGTATAGTGTTGTGGTTTTACCACTTCCTGTTGGTCCCGTTAAAAGTATCATGCCATGGGGTAATTTCAACGCATGGTATAATGCTTCCAGAGGCTGAGGCTCAAAACCCATATCTTCAAGATTCAACACCAAATTGCTCTTATCAAGTACACGCAATACTATCTTTTCGCCATATTTACAAGGAAGAAATGCTACACGGAAATCTATCTCTCTACCTCGAAATTTTATGCGGAAACGACCATCTTGTGGGAGACGATGTTCATCAATTCTACAACCCGATAAAATTTTAAAGCGAGCAATAAGATTTGATTGCATAGACTTAGGAGGTGATTTTGCTTCCTCGAGGGCACCGTCTACACGATAGCGAATGCGAATAATTTTTTCAAATGGCTCAATATGTATGTCTGACGCTCCTCTTTCTAGAGCATCCAGAACAATCAGACGCGCCATTTTTTTTACAGGTTCATCTTCTTCTACGGATTCAATTTTACTTACATCCTCAACTTCTTCGGATGAAGTCTTAAATTCTTCAACTTCATCTTGTTGCGAATGTTCTGCTAATAAAGAAGCATATATCTCCGATGCCCTATCACCACTATAGTTTTTCTCTATCACATCACGAAGTTCTGAGGGCATAGCAATCACAGGCTCAATTTCCTTACCTGTTATCATTCGAATATCATCTAAAGCAAGGATATTTAATGGATTTGCCATGGCAAGTGTTAAAATATCACCTGTTATAGAGATAGGTAATACTTGATATTGTTTTGCAAGTCCTTCGGGAACTTCAGCAAGTACTTCTTTGGGGATTGCATAATTTGATACACGGATATGAGGAATTTGAAGTTGTTCGCTGAGTGTTTCCACCAGTTCTTCCTCTGATATATACTTCTTTTCAAGTAATATATCTTGAAGATTTTTACCTGTCTGCTGTTGAATTTTTATACATTCATTTAATTTTTCTTTGTTAATAACTCCTAAATCGAGAAGCATCTCGGGTAATCGTTTTTTAGCTATTCTCACATTCAATCTCCTAAAATATTTGCAACTATAATTTAATTTTTATAATATATTATAACGAAACCTATAACACATATATTTCTTTGGATTTACGCTGCTACAACTCCTAAATGACTTAATATTTCATCTGCCATCTCACAGGTAATACTTTGTCCGACCAATTTTGCAAAGGCAATAATCTTTTTTAATGAACCCATCATTTTACGCACATCATTGGGGACCCGCATTGCAATTAAACTCAATACCTCTTCTGGGACTTGAACCCCTGCTTCTTTGATTTGATTTCGCAATATTTGCATTCGCGTTTCCCATTCGGGCGATTTTAGTTCCGCTACGATACCACTGGAAAAGCGGGACACCAGTCTTTGTTCTAACATACCTAAACGGTCAGGAGCTTTATCACTTGCAATAATAATTTGTCTTTTACTTTGATGAAGCACATTAAATACATGGAAAAATTCTTCCTGGGCATCTACCTTTCCCCCTAAAAATTGAATATCATCAAGAATTAACACATCCCAATGACAATAATTTTCACGAAATAGGTCTAAGGCTCCTTCTTTTAACGCTTCTGCTAACCTCCTTGAGAAATGACTGGCAGATACATAGCCCACTCTTTTTTTGGGGTGTTTTTTAAGTATGCCATTGCCAATAGCACTAATTAAATGCGTTTTACCGATACCTACATTGCCGTATAGAAAATAGGGATTGTATTCAGACCCTGGATTTTCTGCTACTGCTTTACTCAATTTAAATGTAAATGCATTCACAGAACCGGGGAAAAAATTATCGAAAGTAAGTGTTTCCAGAGGTTGTTCGGATTCAAGGGCTTTCCAAACCTCTTTATCTGATTCCTCTAATTCTTCTGGTGGAACTGTATGAGTATTCCCAAACGGAGATACTGCGGATAACCTTCGTTTTTTCTCTTCTAATGTTTCTATCCGTTTCCCCTCCATTACAGTCAGAGTTTCAACCAACTGGGCTGTTTGTTGCACAGATTCCAGTGTTGTTTCTGTTAATCGGGTTATCTTCTCTGTCTGGACATCTTGCATTTTTTGTGTTTTTTGCACAGATTCTTTTAATTGTTCAACAACTTCTTTTAGTTCAGGAATAACGGTGTCGGTTTTGGGTTTTTCTTCTTTTACTTCTAAATGTTCCCGTTCTCTATCTTTAATAATTTCCTTAATTGCCTGGTTTGTTGTCTGCTGAACGGATTGGATAACTGATTCTGTAATCTGAGCAAATTTTTGTACCTGTGATTCCTGTACTTTACGATTTTCAAGAATGGCTTCATCTAATTTTTTAATTGCTTCTGTAAGATTTAACAAAACAGGGTCAGGTTCTCCTATTTCCTCTCCTTGCCTTAACTCTTCTACCAGTTTGGTTATTGCAGACTCCAATGTAGTTTGAAGTCCATTAACAATAGAGTCTTTTACAGTCAATAGAATTTCTTGCGTTTTTTCTGCAATAGACATCTGTGATGAAAGTTTTTGGTCGGTATTATCTATCTTTTCAACGACCTTTTCTACAGTTTTTGCCACCTCTTCTGGAATTTGTGCTACAAAACGAGTTGAATTCTGAATTTCATTAGATACTGAATTTAGTAACTGGTTAGATAACTCACTTATACCATTTCGTATCACCTGTGCCAACTGTTCTGTATTTGTCTGGAAGTTCTTTTCTCTTACAGACATTTCTTCCTTCAATTGACTTACCATCGTGAAAATAGCCTGCTGGAAAACACCTGCAATATTTGATTGAATAACACTTGCAATTTGGTTTTGTCCCTCTACCCTATCTTCGTTTATTTTTAAGTATATATTTTGAGCCACCTGAGTAATGGATTCTTTATATACAGTACTCAGTTCCCGAATTAATTCTGAAAATCGTTCTTCAGAAATAGACGAAGTTGGAGTAGGTGGCGGTGGAGGCATCGGAATGTTAATATTTACCTGTGTGAGAGATTCGCGAATAGACTCGGAGAGAATCCGGGGAAGTTCATGTATTGCCTGCACAATGGATGTATCAACAACTACCTCAGTAGCAATGGGAGTTTGTATTGTCTTTTCTCCCATTCCTTCAGTACGGGAAGGAATATGGGTCTCATGAGGAAATATATCCTTTGTCTTCTCGGCTGTTTTTTCTACTTCTTCCAGAATAGATGCAGGGAGAATAGGTTCGGATTCAACGGAGCTTTCTACTTTTGATGTTTCTGTTTCTACCTTTCTCAAACCTAATGAATCTGAGGTCAGAACAGATATCATATCTCCACTTTGTTTGCTCTTGCGAAATGCTTTATCAAAAGCCCGATTTAAATCATCCCAGCTACATAGTATTGGTTTTATTCTTAAATCGGGGCAATGATTCCGTACTTCCTCCAGAGCATCAGTATCTAAAGGGTCAACCATAGCAACAGTCAAAATCCGTCCTAATTTATCTATAGGGAGTAAATATCTCCTCCTGCAAATTTCTTCCGGGACAAGATGTATAACCTCTGGAGAAATATCATATTCTACAAGATTAATATGAGGAATTTTACACTGTTTAGCAAGACACGAAGACACAACATCTTGTTTTATGAAACCCTTCTCTACCAATATTCTCCCTAAAAAACCACCTTCTTCCGATTGAATTTTCAACGCTTCTGCTAATTGTTCTAATGTTATTAATTTCTCTTCAAGAAGTAAATCCCCAAGTCTTTTATGAGACATCCCCCCTCGTGTCTCTTGGATTTCCTGATTTCTGCCCTTCGTCCCGGTTTCTTTTTCCACCGGGCTTTTTGGTTTGTTAACATTTTTTTTATCTATTTCAGAATCTTTTCGCCAACTTAACATTTTACATCCTTCTTGAATATTATCATTCCAACATTCTTATTGCTTCAATCAGCATAACTATAATATTATATTGTAAAAGCAATTGTAAATAATTTATTAATGTCAAATATTAATTTTCGCATTTTAAATTCTATCATTTTTTTATATGGAAATAAAATATTTTTAAGAGGTTACAAATGATTATCGGTTTTGATGGTAGATTGGCAAATGATATTCACAAAGTAGGTAGTGGGCAATTTTGTTATGAATTATTAAATGGTATTGCTCCTTTATTAAATAACGATAAATTAGTAATATATCTGGACTCTCCTCCGAAATCTTTTTTTCCATTAAAGGAAAGTAAAAATATCGAAATTAAGATTTTACAGAAGAAAAAATTTTGGACACAAACAGTTTTACCCAAAGAACTTAACACAAACCCTCCGGATATCTTTTATTCCCCTTCCCTTCAAACACCTTTCTGGGGAAATTGTCCCAAATCATGTACAATTTTCGATATAGCATACTATGATTTTCCCAGCGAGTTTACATGGAAAGCCCAACTAAAAGCAAAACTTGAATTAAATCTTGCAATAAAAACAAATCAGTTATTCATAACTATTAGTGAATCTTCAAGGCAGTCTATACTTGAACGATTTCCAAAGATTGAAGGTAGGCTACACAGAGTTTATTTAGGAGTGAGTAATAAGGTAACAAAAGCATCTAAAGAGGAACAAAATAAAACAAGAGAAAAGTATGGACTTAATGACCCTTATATTCTTTATTTGGGTAGAATACAGCCGAGAAAAAATATAAATCGTCTCATTGAAGCATATGAAGATTTATGTGATAACCATCCTGAAATTTTACATCACCTTGTGATAGTCGGTAGTTTAGGCTGGTTATATGAACCTATATTAAACAAAATAAGAAAAAGTAAATATGCACATAAAATTCATTATTTGGGATACCTTGAGAGTGAAGAAGAAAAGGTTGCTTTAATTAGTTCTGCTACGGTACTTGTCCTTATTTCCCTATGGGAAGGTTTTGGACTACCGATTATAGAGGCTATGAACTGTGAGACACCTGTTCTTGCATCTAATTGTTCATCTATCCCTGAAATTGTAGCGGATAGTGGTATTCTTGTTAATCCTTATGAGATAAAAGAAATATCTCAAAACCTTTATAAAGTTTTAACAGATGAGGTTCTCAGAACTCAATTATCTATTAAAGGCAAAAAACGAGCACAATTGTTTACATGGGAAAACACAGCTAAGGAAATTTTTAATATTTTACATAACTATAAGCAATAATATGATTCTAAAATATTTTATTTGCGATATAAAGATAATTGATGGCTTAATAGTAAAATAAAACCTAAAATTAGAATAGGTAAAGAATAAAGCACTATATTCATACCTTGACCAACAGATAAAGCATCCTGCGGGGCTTCTGTTCCATCTAAATCAGGATGTAATGCTACAATTAAGTAATCATTTAGTCCCAGACCAAAGATAATGCAATTGTTATACTCTGTCCGATTTGAATAGCCATCTCTATCTGCATCACCCCAACCCGATAGAATTTCATTAACCGTTTTTTCAGCGTTTTTTATCGTCTGATATTCATTAACGAGATTTAATATAGAAAACACAGATTGGAACTCGCTACTTATTGATAATAATCCTGCAAGAATATGTTCATAAGGATGTAACCATAATTCATATTGTGGTTCTGTTCTTATTTTTGATAAATTTTCCAGATATACACATGTTGCATTTAAACGCCAGTAAACAGCAGGTTGACATAAAATTTTCTTTAATAATGCTACCTCCCATGAATCGGGAATACCAGAACCATCCAGGTCCGAAATGTTCCAATTAATAGTTGGATTTCCCAATCGATTTGATAATTCTGTGTAAAACAGATTTCCCTCTTCAATAAAATCCGGACAATCTGTTATATAATTACATCCTGCAGGTTCTCCTTCTCCTTCTGCAATTCCTTCTCCCTCAATCATTCCTTCTCCCTCCGTTGAAGGAATACTTGCATTTACATAGCCCATATCCCTTAAAAAAGCAACCTCAAAAGGTAAATAGTTTCTTTTCTTTACTCCCGGCGGGATACTTGGGTCCATTACGGCACCTAAAGAATTCCAATGACTGATACTGCTTCCACACTCGAAAATAGATGGTGCATAAATTCGCGGTCTGGTTCCCCAAACAGTCGTTGCTTCCGTACCCGCACAATATACTCCATTATCACCACCGAGAAAATAACTATTTTGACCTGTATAGTAAAATGATGAATTTATAAAATAATTACCATTTCCTGTAACCAGAAAAGTGTCAAATGCTGAATAAATATCTGGTTGAGAACCCGTCCAACCCGTTCCATTAGGTCTTGCCCCCCCACCACATACTGAATCATTATATGCAATAGACGATAGAAAACCAATCCCATGCGTTAATTCATGAATAAGAATACTCAATAAATCAAATTGCATTGGACCCGGGTCTCCTGTCCCTAAATAGTAGTTATAATTCCAATTTACAGTTAATTGCATATCTGGATAATCTGGTCCACTCGGGTCAACACTTCCATTTAATAAATGTTGGAATACACAGCCATTATTGATTCCCGGAGTCAAAGGTAAATACCATACAACAATAGGACCTGCAGTCGCCAAGTATTGCCCTGCTAAAACAACTGAGGATACATTTATATCTACCCTTCCTCCCGGTGTATTTAATACACTTGAAACATACTCTAAAGCACTTTGTAATACTGCTTTCCTTTGAGAACCTAATGTTGGGTCATTAAAACCTGTATTAATATCTTGGTAAGTCATATTAAATGTAATACCATTAGCAGTAAATAAATCCTTTTGATGTAAACTTTCATCTCCAAATATGGATTTCTTATTTTCTTCTGTCAACTTAATTATTGTTCCATTTGAGTATGCAATAAGTGCTTGCATTTCCTGAGAAAAAGAAGTTGTTGAAAAAAAACAGAATAAAATAATTAATAAAATTCCATAGCCTTTGAAAAAATCAGTTCTCATTGATATTCTCCTTCCTCAAATATTTATTTTACATTATACCATATAAATTAATTTATTACCATAAAAACTAAAGGGTCTCTGATATTGAGAAATATCAGAGACCCAGAATGTATCTATAATTTTTATTACTTCTTACATGGACCCGTTGAAATTAGCAGGTCTACATCAAGGTTACATGTATTGACTAACGGTGGCGTATTTAAATCGGATGGCGGATATTGGTCTATCACATATCCTGCCGGCACATTATTATCACATACATAGATTACATCATTTACACTATATCCACCCCCAGTTAAAATACTTATTGCTAATCCTTCTGTATTTCCTACTACATACGGGAAACTTATCTGCATACATGGCCCACAAACTACATACAAATCAACAGTTGTATCTAATGTGCATGTGTTCTCTACAGGTGTTGGATCTTGAGACAATACAGACCCTATCGGAGCTGTATTATCACACACTGAAATAATATCTCCTATGGATAGCCCATAGCCTATCAGTGTAGATAATGCATCTGTAAGTTGTTCACCTACTATATCAGGAATGGTCACGCAAGGACCACATGCTACGACCAAATCTACAGGGCTACCTAATTCCGCTGTATTTCCACCACTCGGGTCTTGAGCAATTACCGTTCCCAGAGGATAAGTATTACTGCATACTTCTATAACATTTCCGAGTGTTAAACCTGCAGATGTAATCTGTGAATTTGCAGATGCATATGTTTCTCCTATTACATAAGGAACAATAGCATACTCTACTGTGCCTTCACCTTCGCCTTCGACTACACCTTCGGGGGTGCCTTCCGGCGTCCCTTCTGGCGTTCCTTCAACTACACCTTCGGGGGTACCTTCCGGCGTGCCTTCTGGAGTGCCTTCAACTACACCTTCGGGGGTACCTTCTGGAGTGCCTTCGCCTTCAGGACATGGTCCTGTGGATACCCAAAGATTCACTAATGTTCCTACCTCTACAGT
>JBMFRC010000027.1:0-40034 GCA_049968235.1 Candidatus Hydrogenedens sp. | reverse complement strand
GCGGTGGGGGTGGCGGTGGGGGTGGCGGAACTAAGGGTTTCCACAAATCCCTTTTATCTATAATTTTCTGACCCCATTCATCAATGTCCACATTGGAAGAGTCTGATAATCGTGATGAAGGGGGAACAGATTGTAAATCTCTATTAAGGTTTTGTCTGCGCACTTCAGTTGGGTCAAATAAAAAATTCATTACAATTTGTGAAAGAACAAATAAAATAAGTATCCCAATAACAAATTCACTCCAAAACCCTATTTTTTCCATATTAAAAGATTTCATCATCCTGCTTTCATCAATTTTCCATCATAGATAAAAATTTTGCTTCCATTACCTTGAACGATGATATGAGGGATTCGTATCCGCAATCGTTCTTGTTTGGAATCAGGTAAAGACATACTTATTCTATATCGATAGATTTTTCCATCATTTTTTAGACTTTCTTTACCTTCAAAAACAACATTATCCGGTGAAGATAGCATAAGATAAGATTCTGCACGGGTTGATAAGTCCATTTCGAGTATCCATTTTTCACCCGGATGAAAAGAACGAACAAAAGAAATTTCCATTGTTTGGCTGGAAGATTCCGCAATAAGAAAATCGGATTTTTGTGGGTCTTTTTGCACCGTAAGTGTTCCCCCAATACAATTCCAGTCTACCGGGTCAAGACTTAAATTCATTGCGGTAGCCGATGGTACTCCTTCTAACGGCATACCTGCGGTAATAATCCGTGTTATATCTATATCTGCACTGACTTTTTCTTCCAGAGGATGTCTCCGCAAATCAATGTTATCAATACGCAAAGACTGTGGACTGCTTTGTAAACGTTGCAGGAACATAATCATTGAAGTAAAATCTGTGGGCGGTAGTTTTACATTCAGTGTATATTCGCGATAGTTCTTATCCGTCGTTCTCAGAATCCCCTGCTGTAAGGAGGGAATTTCAACAAGAGCACCCGTATCTGTCAATGTCTTTATGGGGATACCCTCTTCATTCAATTCGGGGGGATATTTCTGTGCCAGTCTATACAATTCCTGTCGTAAACGGTCATGAATTTCTGCCTCTGTCCACTTACTTGAATGCTGACGGGCAACCTGAGCATATTCTGTTTCAACACTCTGTTTAAGTGTTAACTGGTGGGTATAATTAATCAAATCTTGTTGTAAACGGTCCAATGTATTTTCCAATTCATTTATATATCCCATAGTAGAACGGTATATCATATTCATTGCGAACAAAAAACATACCAGCACAACCCCCAGAATAAGCCTCTGTTCTCGTGTGGAAAATTGTTTCCAGAAATTATAGATTTGAAGGAGTACCTGAACCACTTACTTCTTCCTCTTCGATAAACGGTATCGATATCTGATAATCAAAGATAACTTCATTTTGCTCACGCGTCTGTTGTTCATAAACACTTCGTGCTTGTTGAAAGGCTTTCAAGGAAGTGGAAACTGCCTGTCTCCTCAGGTTTTCAGCAAAGGTATGTATATCATCAATTGATTTTGCACGTCCCCAGATATTAATTCCTTCTGTTCGCCGATAACTAATCATATTCATATTAACCCGAGGAGGTGTTGCCTCTGTAATTCGGGCAAGATAATCTAAAATAGAGCCACTTTTGGCTACTTCACGTCTTAATATTTGTAGTTGTTGCCGTTTTTCGGCAATTCCCCTCGCATTAGGTTCCAATTCCGCTACTTGTTGTTCCAATTCACGGATAAATTTCTGACGCTGATATATATTCTCTACAAACCAACCTATGAGCGAAAGAATGAGAAGGGATACCAGAGTTCCTATCCTTATAATATGTTTTGAAACTTCTTGAAGTTTGTGGGTTATGAGCAAATTTTCGGGTAACAAATCTAATAAAATAGGTTTATCCTGATATAAGGAGAATACTCCCCCAAATAAAGGCATAGAAATAGGGGGCATTATATCATCCGTAGTATGGATAAAAGAATAATCGTTGGGAGAAAGGAGAATACAGGGAATATCAAGAAATTTATATAGTTCATCTTTTAATTGAGTGTTCACAGGAAAATCAGAACTAATATAAATTGCTCCAATTGTAATCTCTGTCTCTGTTTCTCTTTGATAAGAATTAATGGAGGTCCTTATCTCACGGAGTATCTCATGGGTTATATCCAGAGTATTTCCCGTTGGTGTTTCTTCCATACTTTGTTTCTCTTCGGTATATTCAATGGAACTACGAAATGGGTCTAAAACGACCCCTTCTTTTTCGGGAGCAGTTATAGGGTTTGTTGTTTCCCCACTTTCCCAGCCCATTCGCACTCCTCTTGAAAAATGTAATGTATGCTTATCAAATATAGCCACTTCGATACCGGCTATTGTGAGATGAACAAAAAGGACATGTATTTGGCTTGACTTCTTCAAAATTTCAGGAGCGGAATTTATCAACAGTCCGGTGCTAACTAAAATACCCAGAGGTTCCCAACCTGCTTTCTGTAATATTTTTATCTTTTCCTGTATCAGGTCGCGGTGGGCTATTGCTACAAATACACGGCTTTGAAAATCCGGTAGTTTTTCCAGAATGCACTGAGATATTTGTATTTCCTCTAATGAATAGGGGACAAATTCTTCCGCACTCAACGATACCATATTTTTGATTTCTTCAATATCCTGAGAAGGAAGCGTAACAATTCGTGAGGTGATTTCATGTCTTGGCAAAACGAGATAACATGGCTCATTAGTCCACCTGTTCTCTCTCGCCCTTTTTATAAGTTGAGAGAAAGCATCTCCCGCAGGATGGTCCGGTTCAAAACTTGTCTCATAGTTTAATACTTCCCATGCCTTCCGCGTTTTTTGGACACGCAGTAGGGTATAGTGTTCCCCTTCAATCGTCAGAAAAATATATTTATTTCCTTTAGTTTCCAAAAGTTTCCTCCTGCCAACGGATTAGGTTCGCATTTGTACTATCGATATACACAACCGCCGTGCAAGCCACCCTTATTTTACCATTTCGTAAAGTAGCATATCCTTTAATCTTATAGCATGTGGAATAAAATATGCAATATTGCTTGATGGCATCCACAGGGTCTCCAGAAAGTCCTGTTTTATCCATTAATTCCTGTATATTGCTAAAACCTTTATCATCGCTTGTTCCAATTTGCCCATCGGGCCCGGCACGATATTTCATAATAGCACTTATAGCACGGTCTCCTAATTTAGGGATACATTTTAATACCTTTTCGGAGGCAGTATTTATATTAATTTTTCCATATCCATGAACCGTAAACATATCTTTCAAAGCAGGGGTTCGGTCTGTGCCAAACCAATCCTCATCCTTTACACCTCGTAGGTAGCGTAATTCTTCCTCCACCTGAAATGGGGAGATTCCTTCATCCTGATGCACCGATTCTGTCCTCCGTTTCATAATTTGACGAATAATCCCTCGATTTATTCCCTGAACCTCTTCCAGTATTTCTTTCGGAGTTGAATTCAAATTGATTTTGCTCTCCTCATCAGTAATTACAAAAAATACATCATCTTTACTTCTATCCTCATTCCAATCTAACATTTTAAGGTCTTTAATTAAACTTTTTGGCTGTGCCCATGGTTGACCTAAGTGTGTTCCTCCCGAATCTTCTGGATTTGCCACATCTATTATTGCTTTATTTCGCAATTCTAAAATTCCCCGCTGGACAGCGGAATGAGCAAGAAGCCGTGCCTCACTAACATCCAGACTGTATGCAGAGGCACGACGGTCTAACATAACCCGCCTGCCGAAACCTAAAATAACAAAACTCAGTAGGGTAATCATCCAAAGGACAGAGACAAGCACGAAACCTTTTTTCATAACTCATCCCTTAGCAATTTCTGAAGTTGTTCTTCCGTTAAATGGGCAGAAGGAGCACGAATTGGAAAAGTTTCCTTATATACTGTTTCCCCTTCCGGTTGGTCAGGGTCATAAAGAGCCATTTTAATCTCTATACCCTGAGGTAGCCACCAACAAAGTTTATGTTTCTGAACACGCACAGGCTCAACAGGGCTTGGAGGTTCCTTCCAGTTCCTTTTCTCATCATAGGGAATCCAGATATAAGTTATTTCAAATTCCCGTACATTTTCTACAAGGGTTACCTTCTTTTTTCTGGTTACCTTAACCCGCGAACGGTCAAGTTCACGATTGGCAGGAGGTACTTTGGGCAATGCAGTCTCTACCAATGCTTCTTCCCGTTCCAATCGTTTCTGCCCCCGATTATATTTATACTCAATCCGCATAAGATGTCCCCCTTCTCCTGTATCCTTATCAAATGGTTCCGTAATAACAAATAAAGTCATCTGCTGGTCATCTCCCTCAAATAAATGTCCCGCAGAAGCAATAAGATTGTTTATATCCCTGCCTATCAGATTCATTACAAGGCGAGCATCTTGCTGAGGATTGACACCCGACTCCAGTCGTTTCCATGTCTGGATTGATGAGTGAAAAAGCACATAAACAGAAGAAAGGACAATACTTAACAATGTCGTAGCGACAAGAAGTTCCATTAATGTGAAGCCTCTCTGTCGGGGACAAAGTAATAACCTATTTTTTATTGTTGATATTCTTCGGGTGTCCATAACTTCTCAGGTTGAAATAAATTCTGGGCATGGACTTCAAATTTCATTCCTGCCCTTTGCCACCGTATCCAGATGTCTACTTTTGTAATATAGTCACGGAACATTTTTTCTAAATTCTCACGGAGTTGTGGCGGTAATTCAGGTGGTAACTCCGGTTTGGGTATGGGTAATTTGGAAATTTGGTATTGATATGAAAAGCGATTATATGGTTCTGGAAAAGTTCCCGATTTTTCACCTTCTACATGTTGGGGTTGTAATTCTATCTCTGCATTCATTTGCTCCAGCAGGAATTTAGCAGTTGTATAATCAAGGGCTTGTCCACGGGTTAAAATGGCTTGGTGTAAGGCAGACTGGAAGGTCAAACCCGCAATACTTAATATCGCCATAGAAAATACTGCTTCAAATAATATATAACCCATTTCTTGTGCAGTCCGTCTCATTTTATTTCAAACCTCCCCAATGCTCCTGTCCACTTAATAAGAATACGTTGTTGTCCTCGAATTTGTGGCTCTAACTCAATTTGCCCCGGGTCGGAAGCACCATTAGGATAGCAGGAAATATAACGGATACCTGTTTTTCGGTCCTTACCCGCTGTTATTCGTGAAATTTGTATTGTTTCGGGCAGGGTAATCATTCCACCTCCATCTGCGGTTCCCACAGGTTCGAACTCTTTTTCTCCATCCCAAGATTGGCTTTTCAAACGAAACAATGAAAAAGTCCCCTTTTCCTCATCAATTAGCACACGAAATTCGCGTGATTCTGCTACTGCTTTTTCCTGAGCATACCGAATTAGCGAGGTTATATCCTGCGTGGTATTTCTTATACGGAGTGAATACATCGTGCGGTTATATATCGGGATAATCATACCTGTCAGTATGGAAATCAATGCTACTACAACGACTAACTCAAGGAGAGTAAATCCATATTTTGCTTTTTTTACATAATAAATAATATGCACCCTGTTCGTATCTTAATTCTTGATATAGTTATTTTTTCGATGTAAGTTCTGTCTTTGATGAAGATGTAACATCATCTTCATTTCCGGGAACACCATCCGGTCCGGCCGAAAAAATTTGATAATCTGCTTTTAATGGGTCAGTAGCTGGTTTATAAATATATGGATTGCCCCATGGGTCAGGACGGACTTCACGAACATAACGACGCTCACCGCTGACTAAATCTTCTAAACTGGCAGGATATTTATCATTATGGTCTAATGCATACAAGTCTACAGCATTACAATAAGTTGCTATATCGCCTTTTGCAGCTCGAATTTGTGTTTCACGCACTCTACCTCCATAATTCATCACCACCATACCCGCAAGAATACCGATGATAATCGTTACCAGAATAAGTTCTATGAGAGTGAAACCTGAGTTGTGTGCCATTGTGTATCATTCCTTCTGTAATTTGGTTATTTATATAATCCCATTACTATATTATAACGAAATCTCTATCCATATTTTACGACAAATAACCCGTTTTCGCAGTTGAATTCACAAATAAAGTAGAATTATAAAATATACGACTTTATTCATTTTATAGAATAAATAACTTTAATAAACAATAAGGTTAAATTTTATGCCTAATATTCCAGTATATCGCACAAATCAGATAGAAAAATCGTATGAAATTGCCCGAGAAATGTTCTCTACTTTCCAGGTAGATACAGAAACCGTTCTAAAATCCTTAGAGAGCATTCCTGTCTCCTTACATTGCTGGCAGGGAGATGATGTCAGTGGGTTTGAACATATAGAAACCTCTTCCAGTGGTGGAATACAAGCAACAGGGAATTATCCCGGTAAAGCAAGAAATGCAGATGAATTACGCCAGGATATTGAAAAAGCCTTATCCTTAATCCCCGGAAAACATCGTATCAATTTACATGCAATTTATGCGGAAACACAGGGGAAAAAGGTAGAACGGGATGCCCTGACCCCGGAACATTTTTCTCGCTGGGCAGATTGGGCAAAGGAAAATGGATTGGGTATAGATTTTAACCCCACCTGCTTTGCTCATCCATTAGCAGATTCGGGGTTTACACTCTCTCATAATGACCGCTCTATCCGTGAATTCTGGATACGGCACTGTATAATTTGTAGGGACATTGGTGCTTATTTTGGGAAAACACTGGGAAAAACTTGTGTTACCAATATCTGGATACCTGATGGATACAAAGACCTACCCGTGGATAGATTAGGACCCCGTCAACGACTGAAAGAATCGCTGGATGAAATCTTTGCAAAACCCATAGACGAAACATGGAACAAAGACTCTATTGAAAGCAAATTGTTTGGGATAGGGTCTGAATGTTATGTTGTCGGTTCGCATGAATTTTATTTAGGATATGCTGTCCGTAAGCAAAAAATCCTTTGCCTCGATATGGGACATTTCCACCCAACCGAATTGGTTGCTGATAAACTATCTTCCGTCTTGTTATATATTCCCGAAGTTCTATTGCATATTAGCAGAGGTGTCCGGTGGGATAGCGACCATGTCGTCATTGTAAATGATGATGTTTCTGCACTCATGGACGAAATTGCACGGAATAATTTATTTGCCCGTGTTCATATCGGACTGGACTTTTTCGATGCCAGTATCAACCGCATTTCAGCGTGGGTAACGGGAACACGCGCCGTACTGCGCGCATTATTAAAATCATTGTTAGAACCTGTAACCCTCTTAAAAGAACTGGAAAATTCGGGCGATTATACAAGTCGACTGGCTCTATTAGAGGAAATAAAGAATTTGCCCTGGTCCGCCGTTTGGGATTATTATTGCCTTAAAAAGGATGTTCCTGTGGGCATTAATTGGCTACACGAGGTTAAAAAATACGAACAAACCGTTCTGGTACAACGCAACGGATAATTACATTCCACATCCACAAGAACCACCCGAATCTTTCAAGGAACAGCGGGGACCTGTGTCCTCGATGCAACCCATATTTATCCTTTTCTTAGAACTCGAACCCATAGGAGCAAAATGACTTAACATCTTTTCTACTTTTTTAGAACCACATTCGGGACACGAAATTTGTTCTTCTACATTTTTAACCAGCACCTCAAAAGTTTTTTGACAGTTTTTGCATTCATACTCAAATAATGGCATTTTCTTACTCCTTGTTGTTCCATAATTATATCAAATTGTTGTTCCATAATTATATCAAAAGAAAAAACGCAAATCCTCCCCCGTTAAGGAGACATGTATTTTTATAAAATGAATAATTCATGGGTAAAATGATGTAAAATAAATTAGATATAAAACATCAAAGTAGAAAGTTAGAATTCCATGAAGATTCTCTTTTTGTGTCAATATTTCCCCCCTGAAATGGGGGCTCCGTCTGCCCGAACTTATGAGCATGCTAAATATTGGGTTCAAGAAGGGCATGAGGTTACAGTGGTATGTGGACTGCCCAATCATCCCGATGGCGTTATTCCCCCCGGATATCGGGGCAGGTGGCTTGTTCGTGAAAATTGGGATGGGATTCGTGTACTCCGCGGATGGCTTTATGCGACACCGAACCGCGGTGTATTGAAACGAAGTTTTGCCTTTCTCACTTATATGATTTCTTCTATTCTGGTTGCTATTTTCTTTACCCAGAAATGTGATGTAGTTGTAGCCACTTCTCCTCAAATGTTATGTGGTCTGGCAGGATATATCGTTTCTCTGTTTAAATGGAGACCGTTTGTCCTCGAAATACGCGACCTCTGGCCTGCCCAGATTATTGATTTGGGTGTAATAAAAAATCGCTTTATTATCTATTTGCTTTCTTCCTTAGAATCTTTTCTTTACCATCGAGCAAAAGCAATTGTTACAATAGCCCCTGCTATGTCTCATGAAATTGAAAGACGCGGCTTTGATGGAAATAAAATTTTCACCATTCCCAATGGAATAAACGAGGATTTTTTTAAACCGAGCCCGGGTGGGGAAAAAATTCGTCAGGAAAAGAATTGGGACTCTTCTAAAATTGTGGTGTTATATATCGGGACTATGGGTCTTTCTCAGGGGTTAGAAACAATCTTACAGGTAGCAGAAAATTTCAAAGATAACCCTAATATCCTTTTTGTCTTTGTCGGTGCTGGGGCAGACCGCGAACGACTAATTGCGATTGCACAAGAGAAAGAACTAACCAATATCGAGTTTTATCCGCCTGTAAAAAAACAGGTTATGCCTGACTGGTATTCTTCTGCAGATATATGCCTTGTTCCCTTAAAAAAACGTGATGTTTTTCGTTATAATATCCCCTCTAAAATGTTTGAGATTATGGCTTGTGAACGTCCCATTCTACTGGGGGCGGAAGGTCAAGCCCGTGACATTTTAGAAGAAGCCAATGCAGGAATTACTGTTGAACCGGAAAATGTAGAGGAATATACTTCGGGCTTAATCAAAATGATTCAAAACCCAGAATTGCGAAAGAACTTTGGGAAAAAGGGAAGGGAATATGTCCTTGCTCATTTTACACGGAGAGAAAATGCAAAAAAATATTTAAGTGTTTTCTCAAAACTGAGAAGGACTGTCTGACCTGTCTACCTCGTCTGACCCATCTGAAAGAACAACCATTATCCCTCTCTCCAATGAGATGGATAAAAAGAAATCAAAATCATCCCTAACAATCCAAAAATCCCCGCAAAGGGTCCAACGAGCAATACACCTGTATAGCGTTCAACGGAATTGCCCCATAAACTCATCGATTGTGAAGCCAACCAGATAGAACCTGCCATGGAGGCTTTCCAGATAAAAGCACTAAGACCGTTATAAACTGCTTCACGACGCTCTCCGGAAAATTTTTCATCATAATCAATAATATCCCCCAGCATAGGTATCATCATCACATAAATTATGGCTTGTCCTATACCACAATAACCGAATAAAACCATACCCATAATTGTTCGCACAGTAAAATCTACATTCCATTTTCCAATCATATACAAAAATGGCATCCCTGAAGCGATAATTCCTAACGCAATAAACATAAGCCATTTCATATGTAAATACTTTGCTACAATGGGTATCACTGCATAAGATATTATGGCTACCAGTATGAACGGTATCAATAAGAAGGTAATCGTGCTTTCATCTCCATCCAGCCCTAACTCCGCCCAATACGGTAGAACACGCTGAACAGCCAAAAATCCAATAGTAAACAGGAAGAACGACCAGGCATAAATCATAAACGGCTTGTTTCGCAATGCATCTTTTAGTCCCTGTCCCCATGGCAATGGTTCGCTTTGTACCGCTTCTGAATTATACCGCTCCCGGATAAAAATTACCGGTAATAAAAACAGCACAAATGAAATGAGTGCAAATACTGTTGCGACCCTGCGATAGCCCGTAGGAGAAAAACTTTCTGCCACCCAATTTATATCTACGATAGGAGTACCGGGAAGCGAACTCTGAATTCCTGCTAAGGCAAGCGACTGGGTTAATGCTCTGGAATAAATAACCACAACATTCTGGTTCTCTCCCGAAGAAGAGACAATAAGATGCTTTTTCAACACAGCAGAAAGAACAGTTTCCCGAATCCTGTTTATTTCCTCTTCGGATAAAGGTTCTGACGAAATAATGGACAAAGTTTCCCCCTGTAAGGAAAAATCCTTATCTTTAAATTCTTCTCCCATAAAGTCCTTTGTTTCTATACCCTCCAAAAGTTTCGAATGTAAGTATATCTTATTACCCGAATTTTCTTTTTGTACATTTATACACTTAGAACCCCATATCTTTAAATACTCATAAACTTCTTTCCGTAACCTTTCTGATAATTCCTGTGTGGTTAAATTTGTTGACACCTGTAATGCCCTGAATGCTTTTCGAGGCAATTGTTTATATTTGTCAATACCTAATTTACGGAAAATAGTATCTGTGGTTTTTGTAATACTTTTCTCCTGCAATTCATCGAACAGATTATTTTGAATGTTAAATGTTGACTTTTGTTTTCCTTCAACGATTCCTTCCATTTTATCCGATGTTAATTTCCACGTCTGCAACCAGGTTTCAATCTTTTCACGAGATATATCCGAAGTTTTATCTTCATCAAGAACAATTTTCAAATGGTTCTCCACTCGTGCCGGGTCCAATTTTGAAATCAATATCCCCGGTAAAGCGTTCGCCATTGCCAATCCGATAATCATTCCAATGGCTGTCCATGTTCCCAGGGCAACTCGTGCTGATTCAGAACGGGCTATTTCAGGTCCTAAGGCGTTTAACGGTATTACAGCGACTGAAAATAATGTCCAATGAGTACATAACAGAATAGTCCCGTAAATAAAATTCAAAAAAGAAGTATGTCCTGTCGGTGGAAACCAAAAACCAATCATAGTAAAAACCATAAATAACGCACCTAAAAAAATATAGGGTCTTCTACGACCATAAATAGGGATAATCCGCCATCGTCCCGGTCTGGTTGGAGTTTTATCGGATAAGGCACCTACTAATGGACTACTGAAGGCATCCCAGAATGTTCCAATTATAAATATATATCCAACAAGTCCAATAGAAACATAGACCGTTCGACCAACTCCTCCGGAGGGAGAATAAAAATACAAACCCCATTGGTTAATCACTTCGCTACATAACTGAACACCTATCATCGAAAGGCAAATCGCTAATCCTTCATACCAATGAAATTCCCCCGAAGCGGAGTTTATTGTTCCTTTTTGTTCATCAGTATTTTGTATATCACCCATTACACTTTCCCTATTTTTGTTTCATCAGGAATAATGGCATTTTTATGGACAACAACAATACCATCGCGAATGGAATAACCCTTGTAGTCTCCATCCTTCAAATCATCTCCGCCACGAATAATCACATTTCTCCCGATACGAACATTATGGTCAATGATGGCTTTTTCTATTACAGTTCCGGGACCAATTCCCATAGGAATACCCGAAGGATGCCGGACAGCTCCCATCTCAAACGAATCCGCACCACATATAATACTATGGTCAATCACCGTAGATTCACAAATCATACTGCGAATCCCAATAATGGAATGACAAACTCGTGCTGTTTCTATGCGGACACCGGAGCAGACAATCGCATGGTCAATTTCGGAGCAAATAATTTTAGCACCGGGTAAGGCTCTTCGATGTGTATATATCGGTTGTTCCGGGTCGTGAAATTCAAAAGGGGGATGGTCATAAGTCATAGCAATACTTACATCGTAATAAGAACGAACCGTTCCTATATCCTCCCAGAACCCATCAAACATATGTGCATATACTTTATGTTGGGCTAATGCACCGGGAATCAATTGCTTACCAAAATCTATCCACTCCAGATGTTCTCTCAACAAATGGATTAGCACATCTGCATTAAAAACATAAACGCCCATGGATGCTAAGTAAGGTTTCCCTTCTGCAGAAATACCAAATTCCTCAAAAAGGGATGGGGGAGTAGTTAATTGCTCTAATACTTCATCCTCTTTGGGCTTTTCCACAAATCGTTGTATACCTCCTTCCGAATCTACCTGCATAATACCGAACTGCGATGCAGAACTGCGTCCCACAGGCAACGCAGATACCGTTATTTCTGCTTTTTTAGAGATATGTGTTTTTAATAAATCTCGATAATCCATACGATATAACTGATCACCGGAAAGAATGAGATAATATTGTACATCCGGTTCATAAATATGGGTAATATGCTTTCGAACCGCATCCGCAGTGCCCTGAAACCAATCCCCTGTCTCATTGGTTTGTTCCGCAGCAAGAATGGTAACACCGCCACTGTGAAATTCATCAAAGTGATAAGCATTCATAATATGACGGTTTAAGGAATGACTATTAAATTGAGTTAAAACAACAATTCGCATGAACCCGGAATTAATACAATTACTCAGCGGTATATCGATGAGCCGATATCTCCCACATAAAGGGACTGCAGGCTTGGACCGAAGTTTCGTTAATGGATATAACCTTGTGCCTCTACCACCCCCCAAAACAACTGCCATAACTTTTTTGTTGATTCTCTGAAAATCGATTCGAACAGAACTCATAGTTTGCTCCTACTGTGATTTTGAATACTACTTTTCAGGTATAGAGTAAATGAATAATCTGCTCTCCGTAAATAATACAAACATTCGTTAATGCCCATAAAATTACGCAGAGTATAATAGGCTTATCAGATAGTAACACCTTGCTGGGGTCTGAACCTTCCCCTTGATACCGAACTAAATAAAGATAGCGAAACAAACCATAAATTACAAAGGGCAAACTCATATATAATTTATCGGTATGCAAGCGAGCAATTACCTCTGGCGAACATGTGTAAATTGTAAAAGTAATTAAAGCACCGCTGGATACAATAAGGAGTAATTGGTCTAAATATTCAACCGTATAAAATACAAGGACGGATCGATGATTTTCTGCATCGTCTTTTAATAGAAGCAATTCGCCCCTTCTTTTTCCCAGTCCTAAAAATAACGCTAAAAATAAGGTGCATACAATTAACCAGTTTGAAAACACCACATTTATTGCCACCGCACCTGCTATAGCCCTCGTTACAAAACCCATCGCCAAAATTAATACGTCCACCAGAAAAAACTTTTTCCACAACAACGAATAACTGACCGTTAGAAAAACATACACCAGAAGGATTGCGATAAATTTTATGCCCAATGTATAACCTAATGATAGAGAGAGTATTATTAAGGTAAAAGTAAGGAAAAACGCCATCGGGATACTTACATCTCCACTGGGAATGGGTCGTCGTGATTTCTCCGGATGAAGTCGGTCCTTTTCCACATCAATAACATCATTCAGGATATAAGCGGAACTTGCCGAAAAACAAAAAGAAAAAAAGGCGATTATTGAAAGTTTAATAGCCGTTAAGTTCAGTAATTCGCCTGCAAAGATAATCGCAGCAAATACTAATAAATTTTTTGTCCATTGATATACCCTCAATGTTTTTATAAGTGAGACAAGAATTTTCATGCGTATCCTTCATCCCCATTATAATTGGGTACGATGAAATACAAATCGGGGCAAATGTTGAATAATAAGCATAATGTATCGCCAGAACCATTTAACATAAACAACATGTTTCTTTCGTTTCCATGCTTTGTGAATAATACGCCCCGCTTCTTCGGGACTTGCCAAAAGTTTTTGAGGTAAATTTAACCCATAGGTCATGGCGGTGTCCATAAAACCCGGTTTTACAAGCAATATATGCACTTTCGCGGAACTTAACCGATGTTGCAATCCTTCCACATATCGTGTTAATGCCCCCTTGGTAGAGCCGTAAATATAATTACTCTTACGACCTCTATCACCGGCGACAGAGGAAATTACTATGGCAAAACCATGTTTTCTTTCTTCAAACCTACCAATAACCCGTTCCAGAATAGATACCACACCTGTAAAATTAATGTCTATAGACCTTTTGATAAGATTAAAATCTTTTTGTGCTTCTTCCTGCACCGGCATATATCCGAAACAAATTACCAGACCTTCGGGCAAGCCATTTATCTTATTAACAACCCTGTCCCAAAAAGCGGAATGAGAATCTATATCGCCTGCATCAAAATATAAAGTATCGCAATAAACCCGGTAGCGGATTTGAATATCTTTTGCAATTCGTTCATTTTCTTCTGTTTCTATATCAGCCAGCAATAACGAATAACCTTCTTTTGCAAACTCATGTGCTATGGCTTTTCCTACAGCGGAAACACTACCTAAAACAAGTACCGATTTCGATGTCGGTTTCATTTCATTTGAATTTAACATATAGGAGCCCTCCTCCGTTCCGGAATAAGTCCTATTCGTCGTGCCATTGTCGATGAAAAACGAATACCAGGGTCATACTTCATCTTTATCTCCTGAAATTGTATCCAGTGGGGATAGGTCTCCCGGAACATACTCTCTGACATCAGTTGGTCTTTGGCAAGGTAAAGCCTCCCTCCATATCTCAAGACAATCAAATTCAAATCCTCCACAAAATTTATCAGACCCGCATGATTGGGTATATCTAACGCCAATGTATATCCCTCTCTGGGAAATGACAATAACCCTTCATTTCCAGAACCAAACCGTTTCAAAACAGTTAAGAAAGACGCTCGTTGAGAAGAAACTAACTGTTCTAATAATATTTTTAATCCTTTTACTTCATTTCCCGGAAAAACCACCTGATATTGTATAAATCCTGTCTTCCCATACATTCTGTTCCATTCTAAAACACGGTCTAATGGGAAAAAGAACTTTTCCAACGGTACAATTTCATATCCGGATTTGTTCAAATCATAATACCACGAATTGAAAATACCCACTGTTCGTTGACTTAAAGCCCATGATGGAGCATCAAACGGAACGGTTATATCTCTTTTTTTCTTTGGTGTCAAAGGGGCATTTTTCCAGCGAGGAGGCAAATCCTCTACTTCTGCCATGCGTCCTCCCATCAACACACCTCTGCCCATACTCTCTTTCTGGGCAAGGCAATCTAACCACGCTACAGTATAAGGATATTTGACATCATAGTCCTTCATCTTTTCAAGTAAATCATCTAAATTTTTTGCTTGATAGTAATCTACATGGAAATAGGCGGTTTTTACTTTCTTCAGCCGAATCTTTGCTGTTCGGATTATCCCTGTCATTCCAATCCCACCGATGGTTGCCCAAAACAAATCCGAATTCTCATCGCGACTACAACAAACAACGTTTCCGTCCCCTACTATCAAATCAAACGATAAAACATGATTTCCAAAACTCCCTTCTTCATGATGGTTCTTCCCGTGAATATCGTTCGCAATAGCGCCTCCAACCGTAACAAATTTTGTTCCCGGACACACATACGGCATCCAGCCTCGAGGCAAAAAGACATCCAGAATTTCTTTTAATGTAACCCCTCCTTCACATTCCAGTACCCCATCTTCTTCATTCCAGTTAAGGAATCGGTTTAATCTCAGCATATTGATCAAAGCCCCTCCTTCATTCAGGGCAGTATCTCCATAACTCCGTCCCAAACCCCTTGCAAGAAAATCG
The DNA here is from genome assembly GCA_049968235.1 of Candidatus Hydrogenedens sp. Lineage (GTDB taxonomy): Bacteria > Hydrogenedentota > Hydrogenedentia > Hydrogenedentales > Hydrogenedentaceae > Hydrogenedens. The sequence goes on along the minus strand of JBMFRC010000027.1, from coordinate 24,482 downwards.
GGAACACGGTCATCTTTCAATACCGCATCTAAAGTCTTCCATTTCTCAGGGCGGAACACATAACTTTCAAGGGAAGAATACCTTCCCCAACCACTTAATTTCTTTTTCTCCGCTGAAATTATCATATGTATATTTTTATTCTCCAACAATAAGATTGTTATTTGATAAATCGTTTTAGTAGTATACAATTTACTGAAAAAAGACTCAAATTATAATTTGTTGTAAATGAAAAATTCTGAAAAGGAGACCAACCATGACCCTTTTACTCGTAAGCCTTAGTCCCCTATATTTGATTAACACCGTTACAACATTGCCCAATATTTATCCCGTGTTTCCTGTTCCCTTCACCGAAGTAGAAGTTAAACCGGGCTTCTGGGACGAATGGATTATGCGGGTCGGCAAAAAGTTTTTACCTCATAATTTTGAATATTGCGAAACAGAGAAGAAGATAGATAATTTCCGTGTAACAGCAGGGGTGAAAGAGGGGAAGCATATTGGAGCATGTTTTGAGGATTCGGATGTATATAAAGTTCTCGAAGGAACTGCATATTGGCTCGCTCTACATAAAGACCCGAATATTGAAAAAACTGCAGATGAAATTATTGATTTGATTGCAAAAGCCCAACAACCGGATGGCTATCTGAACACTTATTTTACGCTTGTCAAACCTAAGGAACGCTGGACAAATGATGCGGAACATGAAACCTATTGTGCGGGACATCTTATTGAAGCCGGTATTGCATACGCTCAAGCAACCGGGAAAACAAAACTACTGGATGTGGCTACAAAATTTGCAGACCATATTGTAGAAACTTTTGGAACGGGTAAAGTAGAAGAAGTGCCTCAACATGAAGAAATCGAGCTGGCATTGTTCAAACTTGCTGATTACACAGGGGAAAATAAGTATGCAGAGATGGCACGCTGGTTCATAGAACAACGCGGGAAACCTTATAAAGGCAAGTCTACCGGTCGCTGGGATTTTACCTGTCAGGACCATAAACCTATCATCGAACAGGATGAAATTTTAGGGCATGCAGTTCGGGCTATGTATCTCTATTCATCCGTTACAGACCTCGTTGCAAAAACCGGTGATACTCGTTATTCGAATGCTCTCGACCGATTGTGGTATGACCTGACAGAGCGAAAAATGTATATCACCGCTGGCATTGGCGATTCTCTACTGCGTCTGGAAGGTTTTAGCCACCCTTATTATCTACCCAATGATACTGCCTATTGTGAAACATGTGCTTCCATCGGATTGGTCCTCTGGGCACAACGCATGTTCCTTCTACATCAAGATGCTCAATATGTGGATATTATAGAACGTGCTTTCTATAATACCCCGCTGTCCGGTCTTTCCCTTACCGCAGATACCATTTTCTATTGTAATCGATTGGAAGGTGTGGAACAACGACCCCCATGGCAAAAATGTGCCTGCTGTCCAACCAATGTAGTTCGTTTTATCCCCACCATAGGGGGTTATACCTATGCTTGTGAGAAAGATACCCTTTACATCCTTCACTATATCCCTACAAAAACACAACTCACATGGGACGAGGGAAAATTGACTCTTGTAAAAACGAACAATTCCTCACAGAAAAATCTTATTCAGATAGAACAAACTACGAATTATCCCTGGGACGGCGAAACCAAAATTCAAATCCATTCTGACAAACCACAAAATTTTACCATTGCAATCCGAATCCCGGATTGGACATATCGCGGACAGGGAGCAATCGAACGATTGTATCATTACCCCGAATGTCCGGGACTGGATAAGGTTCATATAAAAGTAAATGGGGAAAGTATCCCCATCACCTCATTAGAAAAGGGGTTCATAAAAATTCGGAGAGAGTGGCAACAGAGCAATGAAATCACACTTACTTTACCTATGGATGTTCAGCGAGTTTATGCGAATGAAAAAGTAGAAGCCGACCGCGGTAAAGTTGCTATTCAAAGAGGTCCCATCGTTTTTTGTGCGGAAGATGTGGATAATTCCAATCAGGTGCGGTTTCTTTTCCTCCCTCGTAATTCTACATTCCAGTCCCAATTCGAACCCGATTTGCTCGGTGGTGTTATAACAATACAGACCACTGCAAAATTAAAAACATTAGAAAATTCGAACGGCATAGACCAACCCATGAAATTAATTCCTTACTACGCATGGGCAAACCGTAAAAAGGGATTTATGCGTGTATGGTTGCCGGAAAATGCAGACCTTGTAACCGTCCCCACCATAGAAACACAAGCCCGTGTGGATGCATCCCATATCTGGACAAATGACAGTCTCTATGCTCTCAACGACCAGATAGAGCCGAAAAAATCATCCGACACGAACATCCCTCGTTTTACATGGTGGGACCACAAAGGAACAAAAGAATGGGTACAATACACTTTTGACAAAGAATATCCCATTAAAGGGGTACAGGTCTTCTGGTTTGATGATACAGGTTTCGGAGAATGCAGAGTTCCTGAATCATGGGAAATACTTTATCAAAAAGACGACCACTGGTTACCCGTTCCAAAACCATCGAAAAAAAACACAGAGCGAGACAAATACAACGAAGTTACTTTTAATACCATTTCTACGAATGCTTTGCGTCTTGTTGTTCAACTTCAACCTAACTTCTCTGCAGGTATTCTTGAATGGAAAATACTTTCTTCGAAATAATAAATATGAGTTCAGATATAGATGTATTAACAATAAAGTGATAGAAAAGGAATGGAAATATGGCGGGAGTTGTTCGGTTAAGTTTTTCTATTGAAAGGTCACTCTGGGAAAAATTGCAAAACCTTGTTACACATGAAGGTTATGCCAATCGTTCCGAGTTCATCCGCGACCTTATTCGTGATAAACTGGTAGAAAAACAATGGGAAGAAAACGAAGAAGCCATCGGAACGATTACCTTTGTGTATAACCATCATATACCAAAACTCAATGATAAAATTTTGGATATTCAACATAAATATCTAAATGTTATCCTGACCACAACACATATTCATTTAGACCATCAGTTATGCGCAGAAACCATCTTAGTGCGGGGAAAAGCACATAAAATACAGGAATTGTGTTCTGCACTCCGCAAACAAAAAGGTGTTCTACATGCAAGTATTTCCATTAGCTCCACAGGCAGAAATTTACTATAAAACATCCTGTAGATTCAATGTAAAAACAATACCCATGCATAATCACAAATTCTATTTTATACATACCATCCCGTTAAATGAAAATCTAAAATATTCCAGTAATATAAAAGGAACAGAAACCCATAACATGAAAGGAGTGATAGCAAATCATACAATACCTGACTTTTCCACTCTTTTAGCGTTAGAAGAAACTTTATGCTCGCAAGAATTGTCAGTAGTAATAAAAAGAAAGGAATTATCAGAAGAATAAAAAGTCCTGAGGGTGTCCCATAACCTAATGTTTGTGGCTTTAAGAATAAAAAAATATATCCTCCAAAACAGAAGGTATAAATAAGGAATAAAAAAGTTAACAGTTGAAAGCAACTAACTTTAAATCGAATAGACCTTTTCCTTACCCATAAAGCAATACATATAACCCAAAAACGAAAAACAACTATCCACAAATTCAACAAACAAACCGCCATACATGCAAAAAACACAACATATTGAAAAAGTTTCGTTTCCCAGAAGTAAATCGGTTCATAAACATCATTACCCATTGTAAATTGATAAGGTCTCTTCTGATAACTCTTTATAAAACTTATTCGTGGAGAACTTGCAACTTCACCATTTTTATTCTTTCTTCCCCATATCATATCCCCCATCTCCTCAACTGTCCATTCCCTCGATTGAAAGGCGAGATATTTCATAGAAAGAGTGTGTTCAGAAGCATTTCCACGGATGTAATATTCATGGGTTATTTGCGGAAGAAAAGTAGATAACTTAAAATAATCACTTCTACAGTAACGGTTATGCCGGTAAAATCCTGTGATTTGCTGGTAAAAAGACTCATCAACAAATGATGGGTGTTTACGGATATTTTCAATATTTTTTACGGGTAAAGAAAATTTTCCAACAAGCAGATGAATTAACTCACTGATAAAGGTATGCACACCTTTATTAATGGATATAAACAGTCCAAATCGCTCATCGGGAATAATCAAAGTATGGCTACTAAACCCCCATGTTAAACCGGAATGCTGTAAAAGTCGCTTACCATTAATAAACCCTTCCTCCCAGCAACAAGCATAACCGGGGAGAAGGGGATGCAGTTTGTATCGTGGCGTTTGCATCAATAAAACCGTCGAAGGTTTTAATAAAGAATGATTTTTATACCTTCCATCATTGAGCATAGCAATCAAAAAATGAGAGAAATCCTCCGCTGTTGTGCAAAGACTGGAAGCCGGAGGCGTCTGAGCAAAATCCATGCTAATCTTTTCGGTTCTGCCCAGATATTCCAGATACGGTTCTGGAAGTTTCAAATATTCAGGATAGGTCCCATCAAATCGGCTATTCTTCATTTCAAGAGGCTCAAATAGGCGCTCTCTCATATAATCATAAAACTTTTTTCCAGAAACTTCTTCAATGATATGCCCTAACAAGGCAAATCCATGATTGGAATAACTAATAGCACTGCCGGGAGGAAATACTATCGGTGGCAACCTTTTTGATAAATATTTTCCTAAAGGCAAAACACTATCTTTCGTTTTCGCACCCATACCTAAAAAACGGTCATCAAAACCAGCGGTATGTGTAAGAAGATGATGAATGGTAATCCGCTCTGTAAAAGGGTATACAATTTGAAAATCGTTCAGGTAGTGATTGACATCTATGTCCAGTGATAGTTTTCCCTGCTCATAAAGTTGTAAAATCCCTACTGCAGTAAAAAGTTTTGACAATGAAGCAACAAAGACAGGCGTTTTTTTTGCATCCATCGGTTCGTCAAGGTCAAAACCTAATATCCCATATCCTTTCAGAACCACTGTATCCCCACACACCAGGGCAATCACTGCCCCTGAAACACGATTTTTGTCTAATAATTGTGGTACATGTGTATCAAGGAAATTAATTATTCGCGATTCTATCGTTGTCTCTTCTGCAGAAACATTACAGAGCAAGCATATAAAAACGAGTGCTAATATATATTTTTTATAATAATACAATCTCATAATTTTAATTCACCTCTCATAGATATGACATCCGAATGCTATATATTGTAAACTTTTAATCTCTATGAATGGTAGGAGAATTTCTCAATGGTGTATAAAATGATATTTTTAATCGGTCCCCCGCGTTCCGGCACAACAATGTTAGAACGCATGCTCTCTTCTCACTCACTCATACAGGGAGGACCCGAACCGCATATCCTGACACCGTTAGCCCATCTGGGTGTATGGGCAAAAGTGGATAAAGCACCTTATGACCATATCCTCTCCGCAGAGGCACAAAAACTTTTTATACAGCAATTGCCCAACAAAGAAAACGACTATTGGAAAGCATGTCGTGCCTATTGCGATGTTCTTTATGGACAATATCTCATTGCCCGAGGAAATAAACCCATTTGTCTGGATAAAACCCCTGCATATTCTTTAGTCCTGCCTTTTATCGCAAAAGTGTATCCCGATGCAAAATACATTATTCTTACACGACATCCCTTAGCAACATTTTCCTCTTTTGCCAATTCCTTTTTCGACGGAGATTATAAAGTCGCCAATGAACACAATCCCATATTAAACCGTTATATTCCTGCTATTGCTGACTTCCTTCGCAAAAAGGAAGTGGCTATATTTCACATTCGTTATGAAGACCTCGTAAAAAAGCCAGAAGAACAATTTGAAAAAATATGTTCCTTTCTTGAGATTCCTTTCGAGGTGGAGGCTATCGAGTATGGAAAATCGGGAGATGAACATCGTCAACAAGGATTGGGGGACCCCTTAGGAGTAAAGCAACATACCCGTCCTACAACTGCCTCACTAAAAAAATGGGTTGAAGAATTAAGCACAGACCCCAATAAACTAAAAATGATGCAGGATATTATTAACCAGATTGCAGATGAAGACCTCGCTATTTTCGGCTATCCCAGAGAGAATTTATGGAAACCGTTGGAAGAAGCACAGGGGAAGAAAATTCAAGTGAAAAAACAGAAACTAAATCGTTACCTATTAGAACGAAAAATTATTATTTTCCTTCGTTCTCAGGCACGAAAACATGCTTTCTTCCGTCGATGGCTGGAGAAATTACGATTGGCTTGTGATGTGCTTCTAAGAGAATAGTAAGTAGATAGGTTCTGTTTATTCGCCTTTATGAAGCACCCTTTTCTTCCACCAGAAAAGTCCTAAAATATCAAACAATGTCTTAAAAAGCCGACCCGATATTGTATATTTGGAGGTCCCATACTTACGTGGATTATGGGATACAGGAATTTCAGCGACATGAAAGCCCGCAGAATGCACCAAAAAAGCATAATAACGATGAGAACCATTAAACGGAATGATATATTCTATACAATCTCTATGCATCGCTTTTAATGCACAACCTGTATCACGAACAGGATTGTCCAGAAGCCAACGAATAAGACGATTTGCCTGCCTACTAATCCATGTGCGAAGCCATTCATCCTTGCGTTCCTGCCGATATCCCTGAACAAAATCTACTGTTTGCAATTTATCAAGCAACTGGGGAATATCATTCGGGTCATTTTGTAGGTCACCATCTAATATAACAATATGTTTTCCCCGTGCAACTTTTAATCCTTTCCACAACGCATACGATTGCCCCGAATTTTTCTTCAAACGAATAGAAACGAGATAAGGATAAGAAAATTTTAACGATTCAATAACCTCAGGTGTTGAATCATTGCTACCATCATCCACCAGAATACATTCATAGTTTCCAATCAATCCTTCCTTAAAAACACGGTCTATCCTCTCTACCAGTAATGGAATATTTTCTGCTTCATTGTAACATGGGATAACCACAGAAATGGAAGGAAGCCTTTCTATCTTAGATATATTCACATGCAATTCCCTATGTCAAATCTCTTTTTATATATCTATCACTTCCAGACTCGGGATACTCGATTCCAGAGGAACCGTTTCCAGCGAACGGGCACCTAACAACATAAGTTCATACCGAACAAGTGCTAAAGGAGTTTCTTTGTCATCTACACACAACTGAATGCTAAATTCAGCAAAATTAGTTCCCCGATTGATTGTCGGTTCATCTGCAAATAAATGTTTCTCTTTCAGATATTGTGTTATCTTTTCTATCGCTTCAATAGGAGCATTAAAAAAAAGCAGAACTCTTCGCTCCGCATGCATAGCACCATACAAATTCAACAGGAACATACGGGCTATTTCATACTTATTCTTATGTTCCCTCAAATCTTCACGGACATAAACTGCGGATTCCGAACGCAATACCTCTTCTCCTATCTCAAGTCCGTAATTGCGAATTGCAGAACCTGACTGTGTTATCTCTAATCCAAAATCCACCGAACCTTGATAAACTTTGGCTTCCGTTTTTCCCCAGGTTTCATAGATAACAATTCCCTGGTCAATCCGAGGCGGTGTCTTAAATTTCTGAATGGAAAATTTCTTAAATTTGTCTTCCAACCCCAATGATTTACTTTTTTTCTGAAACCAATCCAATGCAATATACGGCATCTCTGCAACCATGGTAACTAATTGTTTCTGTTTCAATAAATCTCTGAACCACTCATCATACGAGACTGATTGTGGATTGTAAATAATTACCAGACGGACAGCACCGCGACCCAGAGATAAAATTCGTTTTAAGGGGCAATCTTGATTATATTCCGTTTTCAATTCCAGTTTCCGTTCTAAAACCCAATCATCTCCGGAAATAGCAAGATCTATTTCTCCTATGGACAATTGCGTTCCGAATTCCTGAGGTCTACCATCCCAACCTATTAAAAAGGAATGTAAAGGGAAGGATGTGGGTCCCCCCTGGTCATAACCCTTCGTGGGAAATCCTGCATTTTTTAATAAAGTAACTAAATTTCCTCCGCGATTGGGGTCTGCCAGAGAACCTGCGGGCATACCTATAATAAGTTTATCATTCATCTATTGAATCCTAAGTCCTTTAAGTTTATCTTGTTGTAAAAATAAATTAATTGCATTAAACTAAATCTTTAATCTCCGGAGGCAATACCGAAGGATTTCGCTCCTGTTTCAGGTAGCCGATAGCAAAAGGATATAAGGCGATACTGAATAGTACTCGCACATATTCCCATGAAAAATTAAACCAGCGTGCATATAAATAAAACCATAATAGTATACCGAAACCCAATGCTATAAGGAAACTCATCATGGTCATCCTTTTTATTCCTGCGTCCCACGGTTTAAGACCCAATCGCGGTCTGCGCGATAAAAAGAAACCCAAGCCAAACAAAATAAGCCCAACTAAATACAAACCAAGTTCACCACGATTAAACCAATATGTCCATTCCTCACTTTGCAATCGGTCTAAACCAAAAAATTGATTAAGCACAATCCACTTCGCAACGGTCCCTAAAAACATTATAACCGCTCCCTCTAACTGCATCCGTGAAATACGCCCTCGGACCCATCGACATTCCTTTATCGCTCCTATAATCAGAAGAATATAAACAATAAATACAAGTAACGAGATAACCACATCGCCCCCATAAAAAAATACATAATAAATCATCATATTTATTACTCCTGCAAAACATAATAAATTTCTTATAACTTGTTATTATATCTTACATAATTTATAGTAAAGGAACAAAAATAATGGGCATTTTTCGATTATAAATATTAAAAAAAGGGATGTAAAAGTTAAAAAATATGGTAATATATAGAAAGTTAAAAAACATAAACTATAAATTTCTAATTTAGGTGGAAGGTTATGTATTACAAAAAAATGTTCGTAATCTTATTGGCTACCATTATTTTAATTTCAGCACAAGGTTGTAAACCTGTGGTCATTGTTAGTAGCAAATCGCTGGATTTTGGTAGCACAGAGACACAAAAGACTTTTCAAGTCTGGAATAAAACATCTTCAGGTAAGATGGACTTTGAAATTAGCAAAACAGTAAACTGGTTAACTGTGGACCCTGTATCGGGAACCAGTACAGGTCCCTCTGACAAAAAAACGATAACTGTTACTGTTTCTCGTGCAGGACTACAACCGGGTCAATACTCGGATACTTTAAAAATAAAATCACCACAGGATGGTGAGGAACTTGTTACGGTAAATATGACTGTAGGTGGAGGACAGGAAGGTCAACAGGAAGGAACCCAAGAAGGAACTCACGAAGGAACCCAAGAAGGAACCGCTGAAGGAGAAACTGAAGGACAACCCGAAAATAATATCTCCATTACAGGATGGATAAACGATACAAATACAAATCCTATAGCATACGCAACTGTTGAATTAGTAAATACAAGTTTTAAGGTATATTCTGAACAAACAGGACTATATATAATAGAAAATGTTCCCAAAGGTACCTATGTTCTTTCCGTTACAAAAGAAGGCTATGCCCCTTACAGTGTAGAAGTTGAAGTCGGGAACATTTTACCTGTAACCGTAAATGTTATCCTCGTAAAGCAAATCAAAATTCAGGAGGTTCCTAATATTGAAAATGGTGCTACTGTTAAAGACCCGCAAGGGAACGGTATAGAAATACCCCCCAATTCAGTATTTGATGAATTAGGCAACCTTGTAGTTGGACCTGTTGATGTATATATAACTCCTCTGGATTTCTCACAACCTAATGATATTTTAGCTTTCCCGGGAGGATTTCAAGGAGTCTCCACCTCAAAACAAGGAGAACGCGTTGACTTAGAGTCTTTTGCCCTCGCTGATTTTACTATTAAACAAAACGGAAAAAAAGTTTTATTGGACACTTCTGCAAAAGCAGATAACCCGAGTGAAATAACCCTTGACCTTCCCGATGATTCTCCCCTCAATGCCGGAGAAGAAGTTCCTTTATGGTATTTTGATGAAGAAAAGGGTGTCTGGGTAGAGTCAGGTAAAGGAACGGTCTATAATGATGGTGGCAATAAATACTATAAAGCATCTGTCCAGCATTTGACATGGTGGAATTGTGATGCACCTATTACAGATAAAACCTGTATTCAGGGTTATATTAAAGATAAAGAAGGGAAACCTGTAGTGGGTGCAGTCATTAAGGCAATTGGTGTCTCTTATAATGGGGTTACTGTCGTTTATTCCGACATTACAGGCTTCTTCTGCGTCAATGTCAAAGGGAATTCCAAAGTCACCATTGAAGTCTATCTGTCCGGCTCGCAAATTCCCGTATATCAAAAAGAGGTCGATGCAAATACAAACGGAAATTCGTGTGAAACAGATAACTGTATTAATATAGGTGACATTACAGCAGGCTTTGATAGCTGCGTTCAGGGAACAGTTACGGATAGCGATGGGAATCCCTTAGGAAATGTGACCGTTCGTTCTTCCGCAGGGACAAAAGCCATTACGGACAGGTCAGGGCATTATTGCCTTGAGGCGATTGGGAATATGCCCATTACAGTATATGTAATTAGTCGTCCTCCGGTAACCGTTGTTACACAAGTAAATACTTCTTGTCCTGCAGGAGATTGTGTGGTTGCAGACATAAAAGTAGAATATCCCAAAGACGGTTCATATGTTGGGATTATGAATGTAATTTTAAATAAACAAAACTTACTAACAAAAGTAACCCAATACATAATTTCATCCTCAGCAATCTTTGCATCATTCTTGGGAAATCCAATATCCACAATAAACGACCAGTGTTCTATTCAAACCTTCCAGTATGACCTCTCACAAGAACAGGAGTTAAATCAGAACCTTCCGCAGATTAATTGGTCAGGGCTTGACCCCGGAGCCCCCGGCATGTTCCAGTCTGTGGATAAATCGGTGGATATGCTGAGAATGTCAGACACATATGTTCAAGAATTAGGTATGGTTCAACCTTGGATGTATTCTATTTTTGTTCTGGATTATACAAACCCAATTTCTACAACAAGTACACAACCTAATTTCACCGCATCCTGGCCCGGTGGGTTCGATATAGGAGAATTTTCTGTAAATGGACAAATTCCTCCTCCATTAGAAGTTACCTCTCCAGAAATAAAACAGAACTCTGTTTATGGACCAACTTTTGATTTCGACCCCAGTCAAGATTTGAACTTAATATGGACTGCCCCCCAAACACCTGTTCCCGGAAGTTTTATCGAAGTGTCTCTCTCCGGAACAAGTTACACTTTCAATGAACAAGAGCCAGTAGTTAATGTAGTAGTCATCAATTGTACCCTCAATGATGATGGGTCTCATGTCATTCCAAAAGATTTACTCCAACAACTGCCTGTTGGGACTATTACACAACACCACGCTTATATCACTCTGACAATTTCTCGTTGTTCCGCACAAGAATTTCTTGTCCCATTAGTAAAAGGCGGTAATGGAAGATTTGTAGTTAACGCACAAACCATGTTATCAGCCACTAATTCCCAAAATATACCCATTCCTGTCAAATAATCTATTTAAAGCCTTTTAATGAAGGACTACGCCCTGCCTTTTTAAGCAGGGCGTAGTTTTTTTATACAATTTTATATCTGTTACAAAATTTGAAATATCATCCATAATACATGTAAGTTATAAATGAAAATATAACCTTAAAATTCACAGGATAAAACTATGCAATTTTTTTTAATATGCCTATTTCTTCTTTTAGCAGGAAATATAAAAGCAGACACACAATCCTCCTACGCTATTAGTGTAACCGATTTTGGAGCAAGAACTGATAATTCTACAGATGCGACACAGGCTTTTCAACAGGCGTTAGATAAAGCCAGTGAAATAGGGGGTGGAGTTGTTCTCGTTCCTGCAGGAACATATAAGATACTCGGCAATTTACACATTCCCGCAGGAGTAACATTACAGGGGACATTTCGGACACCTCCCACTTCTCATTATCCTAATAAGCCTAATTTGGTGGGTTCTGTTCTGCATGCATATGCAGGGAGAAACCAACCGGAGGCAGAACCTTTTATTACCCTTGCTGGTAATAATGCTACATTAGCGGGATTTATCATATCCTACCCCGAATGGTCGAAAGATACGGTTCCTCCTATCCCTTATCCACCTGCAGTTTATTCAAAAGGGACAACGGATGTAGCAGTTTATGATTGCTGTATTATAAATCCCTATGAAGCACTCCATTTTCAAGACTCTGCCCGAATGATGATTCGGAATGTTTTTGGCTACCCATCATTTCGCGGATTATACATTGACGCATGTTATGATATTTCTCGTGTTGAAAACTGCCATTTTTGGCCCTTTGGCGTTACCTACCAACCGAATGACCCGTATTGCCTCTGGATAAATGAGAATGGTACTGCTTTTGAATTTGCCCGAACAGATTGGCAATATGTCACTCATACTTTTTGTTTCGGTTATGGTGTAGGATATAAATTCTCAAAAACGAAAAATGGTGCCTGTAATGGCAGTTTTTTAGGGATTGGGGCGGATTGCTGTCGCCGTGCAGTACTGGTTGAGGATTTACAACCTTTTGGTTTATTAATAACCAATGGAGAATTTGTCGGAAGATGGGAAAGCACAGACTCTGCTGGCATAGAAATACTTCCGGATGCAGGGCATGGGAAAATCAGTCTAAACAATTGTGCTTTTTGGGGTCCTTTAGACCGTTGTATCTGGCATCGAAGTGGACAGACACAATTGACCGTTATTGGAACCAACTTCTGGGAATGGGATATTAATAGTAAAGGACATCCTGCGGTACAGATTGACCGCGGAAAAATGATACTACAGGGAAACACTTTTTCTTTAGGTTTGCTCCACTCTGTAATTAGTCGAGATGTTACTTCCGCAATTATCACCGGAAACCAGGCTGAAGGGGGACTCTATGTAATCAATTATGCTGGTAAAAAAACACAAATGGCTTTGAATGAAACAGCACCCGATTTACCTAAAAAAGATGCCCTTAAAAATTACATACTGAACATTGGAAGTATTGGAGACCGTAATTTCCTTAAAAATTGGCATGGGACAGAATCCGCTCCCGAGTGGAAAAAACCAGGAACATCTAAACGTTGGACAAAACAGCAATCCTTAATAAGAGTTCCCGTCCTGGTAGATAAAGAATATACTCTGATTTTAGATGTATATATTCCTCCTCAAGCAAAGCATACGGATAATACTATCTTTATTAACGATGAACCTTTACTCTCAATCGGAGATAAAGAGGGTTTTCAGAAAATTTCCGTAAAGATACCTCCACAACAACAAAATTTTATAATGATTGGTATTCGTTCCCATACATGGATACCCAAAAATTATGACCCTAACTCAAAAGACAACCGACAAATAGGGTTCGCAGTTAGCCAGATTCAAATGAAAACCCGTCTCGCACCTCAAGAGCCTTTCATACTGAACAAACTATTCAGTTCATCGCCCAAATAGCAGATAATTTTTTTTGAACAAAGTTGCCTCTAATAAAATGTTATAACCGTCTTAGCCCTTAAGTTTATTATCTACGACTATCCAATGAATTCACAGACGAAGGAACTAATCGAAGGGGGCCGAACTCCCCAACAAGACGGTCATCTATAGTTGAAAACAGGTCCGATATATTACTAATAACTGTTACATCGTTATACATACCCATTCCACCACCATAACCCATAGGCATCCTTCCCAAACCTGCAACAGGCGGATTTCGCAACACCACTTTCGGAAGATTATCCATATTTTGTGAACTATAAACTCCATATGCACGATTATCTGTTCTGCGAGGAGAACTATTGGAATAATAAGGAGTTCCGGGCATCGTATAGGCTATATCTCCTCTTTGAAAAGAATAAATACTATCCGAAGCAAAATTTTGTGAAGCGTTCCCTTTCTTTTTCAAAACAAACGCGGACTGTCTGGGTTCAGATTTTATAAGAGAATCCTCACACACTTTTTTATCCAATATTTCTTTTTCTTCTCCTGATAATTTCATAGGAATTGTCTTTTTTATGTCCCACTGCTTTTTTAAAGCCATTCTCTTTTCAGCTTCATCAAAAATCACCGTTTTCCCGTCAATATCTTTCTTCAAAACACTTTCGATAGTACCTGTTTCCGGTAGAAGTATATAATACGAATAAATACCTTCCATGATATACACATCTCGGTAGGTTTTTCCTCGGGCAGCCAGAGTATCCGCTATAGATAGCAAACAAAACGAGGTATAAAAGAATAAACTGATAGTGCAAACATTCCGTTTCATAACAACGTTCACAATTTTCCTATCTTTTTATTTTACCTTTATATTATATATAATATCATTTTAACGTATTCTCAGCAATAAAATATCAAAGATAGGACTTGTATGGCGGGACAATTTCGGGATGTTGTTAAAGATTTAGTTCAGAATATCGAGACAGTTATATTGGATAAAAGTCATGTTGTTCGAACAGCACTGGGTGCTTTTTTAGCAGGGGGACATATTTTATTGGAAGATGTTCCGGGTGTTGCCAAGACTATGCTGGCTCGCTCTTTAGCCATCTCGAGTGGTTGTTCCTATACACGGATACAATGCACGCCAGATTTATTACCTACGGATGTAACCGGTGTTTCTATATTTAATCAATCCACACAGAACTTCGAATTTCGTCCGGGACCTATTTTTAATCAAGTGGTCGTTGCAGACGAAATCAATCGGGCAACACCCCGAACACAATCCGCCTTATTGGAAGCAATGGCAGAAGGACAGGTATCCGTAGATGGGAAAACATATATATTGAACAAACCTTTTATCGTGTTTGCAACTCAAAATCCTATAGAACACGAAGGAACCTTCCCCCTCCCCGAAGCCCAGTTAGACCGATTTATGATAAAAATATCCATGGGCTACCCGGGCATGATTGCAGAACTGGATATGTTAGAGCGGTTACGATTAACTCATCCTATTGAAACTTTAAAACCTGTAACAGACCCACAGACCATTATTCAAATGCAGGCAAAAGTACGGGATATTTTCATCCACCCCAAAGTAAGAGAATACATGTTGCGTATTATTGCGAGAACCCGCGACCATACACATCTCATGTTGGGGGCAAGTCCCCGTGCATCCCTGATGTTGTTTCGTTGTTGTCAGGGATACGTAGCGGTATTGGGAAGAGGATATGTCATTCCAGATGATGTAAAATCCCTTGTATTTCCCGTTTTAGAACATCGGCTTATTCTAAATCCCGAAAGCAGATTAAGGAAAGTTACCGTTTCTTCAGTATTGAAAGAAATTCTTAACGAAGTCCCTGTCCCTGCTACGGGAGTTCACCAATGGAAAACAGCATAAAATTGACTTAACTTTATTCAGGGAATTGTGATATGATTAATATGAAAATATCAAATATATAAATATATTAAGAGTTGAGAGGGGTAATGTTCTGGATTTTTAAGAAAAAGAAAACAGATATATCATCACAGTCAGTTGCTTCGGAGTTTTACGACCCTAATCGGTCGGAACTCGAAATTCGTCAGGTAGGGCCATATGAAATTATTGCACCTATCGGAAGTGGTGGTATGGGAACTGTGTATAAAGCCATAGACCGAAGTAAAGATTTAACGGTGGCAATTAAGGTGCTTGACCCGCGTTTCGATGAAGACCCCAAACGGCGAAAGCAAGATTTCTTAGGCAGAGAAGTAATGATAGCCGCTTCATTAAATCACCCCAATATAATTCGTATGGATAAAACCATACATGAAGCACTTGATGTCCAGGGCAGAACACGCCGTTGCATCGTGATGGAGTTTATTGATGGCTACAACTTAAAAAAACATATCACAGACCGTGACTTAAGTATCCGTCAGATGATAGATATATGTATTAAATTATGCCATGGATTGGATTATCTTCATCAGCATGGGATAGTACATCGAGATGTTAAGCCTGCCAACTTCCTGTTCTCCAAAGACGGCAAACAGGTCAAAATTGTGGATTTCGG
The DNA here is from genome assembly GCA_049968235.1 of Candidatus Hydrogenedens sp. Taxonomy (GTDB): domain Bacteria; phylum Hydrogenedentota; class Hydrogenedentia; order Hydrogenedentales; family Hydrogenedentaceae; genus Hydrogenedens. The sequence continues at coordinate 8,517 of JBMFRC010000027.1, read as the reverse complement.
GCTATCCAAAACAAATGCAACATGGAAAAGTTGGCTCATGAAAGAAACCGGGGGAACACGACTTTACATGTCCCCCGAACAAATATTAAAGAAAAATTTAGACCCCCGCTCCGATATTTTCTCCTTCGGTTTAACGATGTATGAACTCTTCTCCGGTAAACATCCCTGTGAAGGGAACGATACAAAAATTATAACCCGTCAATTGATAGACCCCAATTATAAATTCGTTCCACCTTCAACTCATAATCCGCAACTTACTCCTGCCATGGACCGTATTATCTTAAAATCACTTCGCCGTAAAATAGAACATCGTTACCAATCCATAACAGAATTATTATTAGATTTAAAACGAGCAACCGAATCGAGAATTTAGGTACTTATGCCAAAACAATATTTTTCATCAAAAAAGAACGCAGATAGAACTTTACTCCGTATTTTTATCGGAGTTATGTTATTCCTTATAGCAGGATATATTATCTACCGATTTTTCTACACTTCTTCCAATCTCATTTCCAGAGAAAAAATAGTAGAAAAACTTCTTCCAACTTCATCTACAGAAACAATAGAAAATAATTTAGAACGCTTCAAAAAAATGTTTGATGATGGGCATTATGATGATTTAATTTCTGAGTTAAAAAATTATGTAAAAAAAGAGAAACAGGTGGACAACTTAGCAGAAGCATATCTGCTATGGATAGAACTGGAACTAAAAAAAGAGAAAGCCAATGATGCTTTTACGATAGCAGAAGAAGCCTTACAGAAATGCGAAAATAGTATCAGGTTTCCTTATCTCAAATATCGTTATGCTCAAGTTGCAGAAGCAATAGGGAAAAGGGATATTGCCCGTGCCAGTTATCAAGACATTATTGACCGTGCTTCTCGAGGAAATCGTGCTTATGGATATTTCGGTTTAGCCCGAATAGAAGAGCAAGCAAATGAAAAGATTAAAGCACGCGACCTCACCCAGAAGGCTGTAATGGATGCAGAATGGGATTCGGACCTCTGGAATGAATCATTAGACTTATTAGGGAAATTAAATGTTGAACTTATCTTTTCCAATACTCCCACCCCCGAAAGTAAAGTTTATACCGTTCAACAGGGGGATTCTCTAATCAGTATTGGGGTAAAATTAAACACACCGGTGGGTATGCTTTGTCGTGCCAATCAATTAGATGAAAACATAAAACTCCGTCTAAACCAAACATTAAAATATACACCGAAAGATTTCCGTCTCCTTGTGGAGCGGTCCAAATGTCGGGCTTTTTTAGTAGATGAACAGGGAATATTCAAGCGATATAAAGTTGGGCTTGGCAAACCCGGACATGAAACAACCTTAGGCTCTTACAAAATTGGAAATAAACAAAAAAATCCCACATGGTTCAAACCCGGAGAAGGTTCTATTCCCGCGGGAGACCCGAGAAATGAATTAGGAACACGATGGATGCCTTTAGTACCATCTGAACCGGGGCTTCCCACAGATTTAGGACTTCATGGAACCATTGCACCCGAAACCATAGGAACCTACTCCTCAAACGGGTGCATTCGATTCTATCCGGAAGAGGTAGAAGAAATATACGATTTGATTGTTCGCTCAACCCCTGTTATTATCAAAGAAGAAATAAAATTTGAAGATGTTTACCCCCTGGCACAGGTAGATAATGTTCCTGCAGATAATTCCACAAATACAAATACAAACACAGAGGTCAAAAAATAGAACTATAACGATTACATGATAGTAGTAATAGGATATTAAGGAAAATGAATGATATAGAAAATACGACCCTGAAAGAGAGAATTTATTCTTCTAAATTTCAATCATTACCCCCTCATCATGCCCTTATTCCTATTAAAAATGCAACCCTTTTTTATACTCTTTGCGATGAAGCACTAAACCAGATTGGTCGCTTTGGAGGAAATAATCTTGTTGTTATCAGTGATGCGGAAACGATACAGCAGTTACGAGAAATTGATAATTTTCTACCGAATATTAGCAAAATGATAGTTCTGGGCTTATCCCCTTCACATTGGAACATTCCTATAGAAATACATAATCCTCCACCATACTTTCAGAGGGCAGACCGACTTTTTATCATCGTTTCATCGTCCCTTGCAATTTCCTTTATTGGAACTGTCATAAAAAGAATGGAAACTAACGGTAACGGCAATTTTGATGGGGGCTGGTCCTATCACCGCGTTTATATTCAACATTTACTTCATCTATTTGCTCCATCCCTTCTTCAACAATTTAGTTCTTACAGAGAAGATTTCGATAAAATAACCGAAATAACTACACGTATTATGCATGTACAAACAGAATTGCTCTCTGGACATGAGTCCCTGATAGAAATGGATAAGAGTGAACTGGCAACTGTGCTGGAAATATTAAAGGTAATTTCTGCCAAAAAACGTGCTCATGATGTTCTGTATGTGTTCGTGGAACAAATATCAAAAGTAGTCCAATCTGACCGTTGTTCCATAGTGCGTATCTGGGGGCAGGAAGATATAGTGCATGTGCTGGCTTCCCACGACGATGCAAATCTTTATGATATGGCAGTGCCTTTGAGCAAGTACCCGGAAATCAAAAAGGCTCTATCTATCGGTGATAAAGTAGTGATTAATAATGTTCAGAATGACCCCTTGATGAAACCCTGTCTGGATTCGCTCATTCAAAAAGGAATTAATTCTATATTGGTAATACCTATCGTATTAAACGACCCGGAGGTAGGTTCACTGCTACTTCGTGCTGTTCGTAAAGAGGCAGGGTTTACACTACGCGAGATAAATTTCTTTGAAATTGTAACCAATGCAGCAGGGAGTGCATTAGAGCGTGCCCAATTATTTGACTCCGTCCAGCAGGCAAATAAAACTCTACAAAAACTTGCAATTACTGATGGTTTGACAGGAATCTACAATCACCGCTATTTTCGTGAACGATTGGAAGAAGAATTACTCCGAAGTTTAAGGTATAATGTCCCATTATCCTGTGCCCTGTTTGATATAGATGACTTTAAAAAGTGTAATGATACCTATGGACATTTATTCGGTGATGCAGTGTTGAAAGAAATTGCAACCCGAATGTTACAAACAATCCGACGCACGGATATTGCGGCAAGGTATGGTGGTGAAGAATTTATAATCATCATGCCACAAACTTCTATTGATGGGGCATATATCCAGGCAGAACGAATACGGAAAGTCATCGAAGACCGACCTTTTGAATATATGGGAAAAAGTGTTAACATTACAGTAAGCGGTGGCGTTGCAGAAGTTGTGCAGAAGGAAACACTAACCGTGGAAGATTTACTTCGTATTGCAGACCAATCTCTTTATCAGGCAAAACGAAAAGGTAAAAATATGGTTATTACATCAAAAAAACTCAATCTGTCCTAAAAGAAGGAAGAAGAAAAATGCTTTTAAGAAAATCTGCTATCATAACTATTGTCCCGTGCCTGTTCACTCTAATATTAACTTCTTGTGGAACACTACATTCATTTATCCGTATTGCACCGGACTACTCCGCACTTCCTCAAGAGGAACTGTTAAAAACCGCACAATACATCGAAGAAAAAATCTGGGCAGGTGAACGCGAACCAGATTTGTCAAATCTTGGGATAAACCTGGATACACCTCAAATAAAACAGGCAATTCGTACTCGTGCAGTCCGTCACGAATTAATAAAAGACCTTCTTGATAAAGGCTTCGTTTACGAACAAAATGGTGGTCTAATTGCTATCCAGAGAAATAATGTATATAAGAGAAGCACAAACCGTCAACAACGCGATAAAAATGCACTGGTCGTAATAGGGGAAAATAGTGACCGCTGGGCTCTTTACGAAGGCATTATCAAAGCCAACAATTACCCACCCAAATCCTTATCTGCTATTCAGGACGCTTTTTACCGTGCACGAATCCAATACATCCAGCAAGGACATAAATATCAAACCCCTGATGGAAAAATCACACAGAAATAACCTTTTTCCTGCTGAACTTGTCGGACCTGCAAATTTATCCGACGCGTTTGATGCATCCTATTCTACAGGTTGCCAGATTTGTACACCGTGAGGTTCAATACCATAAGTAAGAGTACTGCCTTCCACCACCACTTCCGTTTGAGTATAATATTCACGGTATTTTTGACCGGAGAATAGACAGGGAGAATTTATATGATAACGAATCCCACATTCATGCCATTCATTAACAAGTAAAATCCATGGCTTCTGTTGATAAACTTTCACCAGAGCAAGTACTCCCCGGTCACCTGAACCAAATATTTCATCCTGCGTTATATTTACTGGTTGTAAAATATCTTCTGCAGAGAGTACAGACTGAAGAGATTTGATTTCCTTTGCAAAGGTTACTAAATCAGACCACAACTGCATATCCCGCGGAACATAATACGTCCCCCAGAATAAAATACCTCTTGCCCCATTGACTATACAATCAAAACCCATAAAACGAATTTCATTAAGTGTCGGAGACCGGAATCCTTTTTGTTCACTACCGCTACGCTCATACACATCGCCCTGCAACATTCCCCAATCAAAACCCTGAATAACCATCCACACGGGTTTTTGTGGATCTATATTCTGCATACGACGCGTGTATGCACCAACAGATGCCATCGTTTGGTCCATCAGGTCTGAATGCCGTAGTTTGGGATGCATGGGCACAGGATAAATATCACATCCCACAATATCCGCACACTTACTAAATTCGCGTAAACTCTCCATCGAGTTACGAGGTGCATGATTTGCCCATACCGGGTGCTTCGGGTCCACTTCTTTGATAATCTGATAGGCTTGATGAAGTCTCTCCAATTCCTCCGCCTTAAATTTCTCTATATTTGCCATTGAATAATTTGCAAACGGTGAAGTTTCACCTATTTTCTGCCAGATTTGATTTACAATTTCTTCCCCCTCTACCCATAAACCTCTATTGTAATATTCCCCCGCTTTCTGTAACTTACTGCTTAATTCTACTTTCAATTTCTCATCTGTAATTTGTTTTAATTTCTCCTGTATTGCCTGCGGTTCTTTATACCGTTTCGCCTCATTATTGCGAAAGAATATGTTCCATAACGCTTCATCGGGCATCTCCCAGACCAAAAAAGAAGGATGCTTTGCACAAAGGTCTATCATTTTCAGAAGTTCCTGTTTTCGCGTTTCTGCATCCGGAGAAGCAATTGCAGAATGGATATTTGACCATACCATCAAATTATGTTCTTTAGCAATATTAAGTTGTTCCTCGTTGGGACTGATTGAAATCAGATTAAAACCGGCATCTGCTAATGTTTGCAGTTCGTCAGGGTTATCCATTTTTGGGCTATACAATCCTAAAATAAAGGTTCTTTGCCCGTTAACAATTAACATCCTATCTTTAGCAATGCCCGCTTCGACACCATAAGAAATACCACATAAAAACGAAGCCGTAACCAGCACAAATATAAAAATCATAAATATATTTTTCTTTATCATAGTATCCCTTTCCTCTGTTAAAACAAAAATTACATTCAATAAAATCTTACTTCAATACTATATCAAACATCTGAATGCTAATAACATATTTTACATGAAAGTACTATACTCTTTTTTAGTTAAACTAAAACAAAAGTTTTTATATTCATAAAAAACATTGCTATAAATTAAAAGAAACCAAAATATTATTGAAAAATATGAATAGATTAAAGATAAATTTGAAGAAGTAATTGAAAAACAATAAAAACTTATGTTTTTTCCACCTTCTTATATAACCAGGAAAAAAGGAAAAGAATACCTACCATAAATGCGGGTCCCGATATAATTACTATCCAGGAGATGTAATACCATTGAAATCCTTCCATTAGTGAGTTTCGTAAAATTACGGATATATACAGAAGACCCGCAAGGATAAATGCCACACCTCCTACCATCTCATACTTCCATGCAAATATCAGAACAACTATAAGGACAAATGCTGGCATATTATGCATTATCAAGCCTATCAGCGTCTGCCAAAAACCTAATTCCTCCGAAAAAACATCCAGCGAAAATAACATCAGAAACAGAATAAAAAGAATGGATAATATTCGTGGTGTCCAATACATAAACTTTCGCATAGATTTTATTTTTTATTTGTCCTTTTTCACAATCTTTTATCTTCTTTAGAGGCAATACTGAACCATAAATCTCTGTAATATAAAAATGGAATATAAACACCCCCGATAACCGGACGAGCCCGAAAACCAACACATTTCCCCGTTTTTGTGTCATACCAATCTGTAAGTGGAATACGGTCTGATGTTTCGTTCATAAACCGATAAAAAGGTTGAAACAGTGTGTTAAAATCTCCTTTATTATTTGTCAAAGTCGCACACCAGATAAGCCAATCCGTTTTGGTATAATCCTTCCGAATATCCAGAGGTAAGCCATATTGATTCTGGCGAGATTTGTAATACTCCATTTCCATTCGGGCAACTTCCGGTGGGAACAGATTCAAGTCCAAAATCCTATCCCATACAAGATTATATTTCATACTCCATGAGCCGAGCTTATCAAAAGTAAGACGGAAATGGTCCTCATCCTTCGCACGCTCAATCCAATCTTTCGCCATATCACGCGCCAGATTTTCCCATTCACCTGCACTTGCAAGATGTCTTTGTTGACACATTTTTGAAAATGCTCCCAGAGCAACTATCGCTTTTAAGGACAAATTTGTATTATGCGCCAAATGCCCGGCAAAATCATCCGTGCATAATTGATTCTCCGGGTCGCTACCATGCTGTTTTAAATAATTTGCCCATTGTTCAATCAACTCCCAGTGTTCACGAGGATAGTCTATCTTCCCTGTAACCTCTGCATACAGAGTAGTTGCTAAAATCATGTTTCCACATTCTTCCACAGGCATCTGACTTTCCAATTTAAACCCATTTTTATCTTTACCATAAACCTGTCCATTCGCCTTCGGATATGTGCCAACATCATGCGGAGAAAACTCAAAAATCCATTCAGGCATTTTTGCATAGAGATACACAGGTTCTAACATCCCGCGTAATAAAGATGGTGCGAACAATGCAAAAAAAGGTGAAGCAGGATATGTTACATCTACTGTCGCAATACACCCATTGGAAAAACACTCTTTATGGAAAAACCAGGGTGTATTATCTTTGCCTACTACGATTTTCCCACTACCCAATACATGGCGATAAGTCAAACCTACCAATGCAGAATATTCTAAACCAAACTTTTGCATCGCTTCATTTAATAAAAAGGTATCCCACTCTTCACATTTCTGTTTTAGCCCCGGATATTCTTGATAGACCGTATCCAGAAGTGATACAAAATTATCTCCATATTCCTTCCAATACCATGGACGCAATTTTTCATGCATAAACTCAATAGAATAAATATCATCATACGCAACAATTACATATTTACTTTCACCACCCTGAGAGGACACATGAAAAGGAATAGTTACCGCAAGGGCTACGGGTTTATCTTCCACAGCACGCGGAAAACCTGTATCATCTTTATCAGGAAGAAGCCCCCCTTGAACAAAAGTATCCACAGTGGTTTTACGCTCTGCAAGGACTGTTTGACCTGTTGGATTTGCGGAACTCGTCGAACATACTAAATATACATACCCCCAATCAATTCTTATATTATCCCCCGATTTTTCAAGAATAGGCTGGTCCACTGTTCCTGCTTTCAACAATATTAACCCCGCAGGGCTGTTTAACCGTTCCCATTTTACAATCTGTTTCTCTACATTCACACACCAATCCGTCCCTATATCAAAATATACAATAGCATTATGTTCCCCTCCATCTGTAGATACAAGTTCAAACTCCACATAAGTGCATGGGGTACTCAACCAGCGAAAATCCTCTGTTAACATTGGGGTCGTAAATTTCAAATATAACTTTACCCCACCCCCTTCAAACTCGTAAACCGTGCGTGTCGGATAAATTCTACATACTACCTGTTTCATGGCTTCTCCGCCTAATTCGGATGGACCCATAAATCGAAATACTTTCCTGTCCAGATACAATAAGCCGGACATGGTTCTTTGTCGTCCCGTCCAGTGAGAACACCATTGCTCGGTCAAAGTGTTCGAAAATGACCAGATACTCGTATAAGGGTCATGCACCACCAGAGGAACGGCAGGAGGACGAAATCCCTCAGGAAATTCTATACCATGTAAAAGGATGAAACTTGTTATTTGTGCTAATACAATACTTGTAAACATAAATCCACTCCTTTCCTAGGGATATTAATCTTGGCTGGAACACATATTTTCTGTGATTTTCCCAACAACAACTTATAATCAAAAGACTATTTTATTTCTTTTTACGATACATCCCACTCATCAAAGATAAAAGTAGCCCAATTGTAATGAAATCTAATAAGCGTTGCCATAAATTATCAAAGATATTCCCACCGGACCCGTTACAACCACACTTATTATCCGGACCGGACGTCCCTTCTCCTTCACCCTCAACAATTCCTTCATTTCCACCTTCCCTAATGCCTTCATGCACGC
>JBMFRC010000026.1:0-40050 GCA_049968235.1 Candidatus Hydrogenedens sp. | reverse complement strand
TTATGTTCTTAAATATTGTAATAAAGAAGCCAATAAAGCCCGTTAAAATTGATAAAATAATAAAAATTGCTAACAATATCCCATTTGTTTGAAAATACTGGTCTAATTTATTCCCGATAAAATAACCAAAAAAAACAAATATACATAAAGAAAACCCCAAATTAGATACCATACTTAAAGTGCTTATAAAATTTTTATTTAACTTCATGATATTTGATAGATTTAAATGAAAACATTAGATAGTTTTTCATGATAAAATGATAATAAACAACTTATAGATATTTAGAGAATATCACATGAGGCTTTCTTTTTTATACTTTAATAATTCCGTTCTTCTTTTCTTGATATTTCTCTTTTTGTCCCCCATTATGTTTCCCGATGTAAGTCTGGAAGATTTAGTCAAACAAAAACAAAATACAGTACTTCTTATTAACTGTATCGATAGCGATGGTAATACTATTCAGGGTAGTGGTTTTTGTATTTCTTCCGATGGTTATGTCCTTGCCACAGCACATCAAGTAAAGGATAGTAAAAAAATAGAAGGAAAAAACATTAACGGAAAAACGTTTCCTTTGAAAGTGGAATATATTTCAGAAGAAAAAGACATTTCTGTGCTTAAGTCACAGCAGTATTTTCAATCATGGGTGGATATTTTTAATACCGATACAGTGAATGCAGGTGCAAGTATATTCACACTGGCATCACCAGATAATCTGGCTTTTTCAGTTATTACAGGGACAGTATCCAATTCCAATCGTATCTACAAAGGAAATAAAGTTTATCAATTGACTTTATATGCAGACCCAGGTGCAAGTGGCGCTCCTGTGTTTAATAAAGAAGGTGTTTTCATAGGAATGATTATCGGGAAATTGGAGGGAACAGCATTTTCTCTGGCAATCTCATCAAAAGAAATAGAAAAATTTTTAGAAAATACCCCTTTATATAAAAAAAATAACAATAAGGTCGATACAACAAGGACACAGTTAATGGAAACAGAAATTATTCCTTTACCCAATATAGACCCTATCATATTGTCCGCAATAGAAGCCTATAATAAAGGAATAAATACAGATGATATAAAAAAGAAATTTGAATATTACAAAAAATCAGCACAACTGTTCCCAGAATTTTTTGAAGCATGGTTTAATCTGGGTGTAGTATCCGAACTGTTAGGAGATTTAACTAATGCAGAAAAAGCATATAAACAAGCGATAAATATCAATCCTAGTTCATTAGAGACTACAAGAAATTTTGGATGCTTATTGCTAAAAGAAAACCGATTGGAGGAAGCAAAAACTATTTTTGAGAAAGCAGTTGAATTATGTTCCACATGTCCGCAGGTATATAATGATTTAGGTGAAACTTATAGGAGAATGAACCAATTTGAACAGGCAGAGAAATGTTTTAATAAAGCGATTGCTTTGGATTCAAAATATGCCCTGGCATATTATAATTTAGGACTAATTCATTTAGAAAAGGAAGATGAAGAAAAGGCTATCCAATATTTCCAGGAATATACAAAATATACCAAAGAAAACTCAGATAGGGAGAAAGTATCTTTATGGATAGAAGAGATGAAGAAAAGAAAGAAGATACAATAATCGAAGATTCACAAATACCAAAAAAAATTGGTAAATATGAAATTATCCGTGAAATTGGTAAAGGTGCAATGGGTGTTGTATACGAAGGATATGACCCTATTATTAAAAGAAAAGTAGCGATAAAGACAGCGAGAAAAGACCTATCTGTAAGTGCCAGTATTGCAGATGAAATATTTATTCGCTTTACACGCGAAGCCATTATGGCAGGACAGATTCAACATCCCAATGTAGTAACTATATATGACATGGGTGATGAAGGAGGACTTGCTTATATTGTGATGGAATATATAGAAGGTGAGGACTTAAAATCATTAATAGGTCAGAAAAAAACATGGTCACTGGACGAAATTGTTAGAATAGCAAATGCTACTTGTAACGCCTTAAATGAAACACATAAACACAAGATAGTTCATAGAGATATTAAACCTTCAAATATATTAATAACAAAAGATGGAAATATAAAATTAACAGATTTTGGTGTTGCTCGACTTCCAGATTCTACCCTTACACAAGAAGGAACACTAATCGGGACTCCTCATTATATGAGCCCAGAACAATTTACCGGAGGAAAGATTGATGGCAAATCAGACCAGTTTTCTCTGGCGGTGGTTCTCTATGAACTTATAACAGGGGAAAAACCCTTTGTCGGGGATACTTTGAATGTGATTATGCACAAAGTATTACGAACTCAACCCTTACCTCCTTCTGATTTGAATATACGAGTTCCAAAAGAATTAGATAGTGTCATCATGAAGGCAATGAGCAAAAATCCTGATGAACGATATGAAAATATGGAGGAATTTTCAAAAGCCCTTAATAATGCTATAGGTAAAACAGAAAAAAAGAATTCCATTCAAACAACATCAGACGCACCTACACTATTGGCTGAAGAAAAAGGGATAAGTAAAACAGATGATGAACTTAATAAAATGCAAAACAATATTAGAAAAAAGCAAAATTTAGTGGCTGTAATAGGAATTGCACTAATAGTGATTGGAATAATTTTAGGAATTTTGTATTCCTATTCAGGAAATAAAAATAATAATGCGGGAACGAATACTAATACCAAAACAAATGAACCATACTTCGGGAAAGCAATATTTAATATCTGGCAGACTGAAAGTGTTGAAGCCTATGAGGATTTTCAAGATTATTTGGATTTAAAAAGAATATCTAATAAAATTTCTCCTTTTGAAGGTACTGTAGAGTTAGAAATAAAAGACCAAAAAGGCGAAATAATTTATAAAAATGATAAATATAACACAGGGGAGACAGCACAATTTCAGGGCAAGCCGGTCTCAATTTCATGGACAATCCGAAGAGGAAGCGATACCTTAACAGGCGAATTATCCTCAACAATAAAGCCTAAAGAACCCGGTGAAACCATTGCAAAACATATCCTTTTACCTCCTATTAAAAGATAGAGAGCAAAAATTCCTTAAAAATGGTAAAATTAATAAAGAGATTGGTTTTACAAAAACAAGTAAATAGGAGAATTGATATGCTTTTAAGAACAAAAAATTTTTTTATGTTGCAAATGATATTCATAATATCTATCGGGGTGGTGAATGCTTCTGCTCAAACATTTGTAAAAAATGATAAATTTCCATTATTTACAGCAAAAGACATTAATGGAGAAGAGATAAACCTGAATAATTATGGCGAAAAAAAAGAACCTGTTTTAATTATTTTTCTTTTCTCACCTAAAATAGGCGAAGAAATGGCAACCAAATTATCTGTATTAGACCTTCAGTTTGGTGGGGAAAAACTTGAAATTATAGGTATCGGCTGTAAAGAAAATACAGAAGGACTGAAACAGTTCGCAAATAGATTAGATTTGAAATTTAAGATTATACCCGAGCAGGAACTATCCGATAATTCATGGTTAAGCAAAGCAGATGTGCTTCCCATGATTTTATTTGTTGCCCCACCCTCTATGGTTATTGAAAGAGTTTTAAGAGGTGGGGGACATCAATTAAGTTTACTAAAAGAAACGGCAGAATTCTTTTACAGAAAAAAAGATTTGGAGACAGCAAGTAAAATGCTGAATACCTCTATTCCCGATGAAAAAACGAGTGCATCACAAGAACTGCAAGAACTTAAAGGATATATTTTATCCGAACAGGGAAAAATTGATGAAGCAGAAAAGGAATTTGGAGCAATAAATGCTACTGCAGGTTTAGCAAAAATCGCATATATAAAAGGAGATTACCAGAAAGCCATCGAGTATGCTGACCAGGTCCCGGATGACGGTTATGCACAAACTATTAAAGGAATGGCTCTTTCTAAATTAGGTAAGACAGAAGAAGCCCGAACAATCCTACAAAATAATGAAGGAAAAATAAAGTATGATTGGATGAAAGCGGAGAACTTAAATGCCCAAGGCAGAATATCTCAAGAAGCAGGTGATGATACAAAAGCGTTACAAGAATTTGAGCAAGCAGTCTCACTTGACCCAATGAATGTTGTTGCATTAAGTAACAAAGCGGTTGTCCATCAGAAAAAAGGAGAACTGGATAAAGCAAAAGAAATATTAACAGAAGCCTCAAAAAGAGGTGACGACCAGGTAACTCAGTTATTGTTACAACAAATTACAGAACAGATACAAAAAAATAATGATGTAGAACGACAAAAAGTCATACAGGAACAAATAACGCAATTGACGACCCAATTTAAGGAATTAAAAGAAAGTGGGGCAGTAGCCAGTGATACATGGGATACAAAACCACCTGTTATAGCCTTTTTAAAGGGAAATACGATTGCACAAGGATTGTTTCTTGATAGAGCAGGGATTGATAGTGCCTTCCAGCGGGAACTCGAAAAAACAGTTAAAAATAAACTTAAACCTGTGCAAGTAGTAGAAAGAGAAATGTTAGACAAACTTTTACAGGAATTACAATTAGGAAGTTCCGATTTAGCCTCTCCAGAAACTCAAAGACAATTAGGGAAAGTTCTCTCTGCACGATTTTTAGGGTTTATAGAATTTGCTTCGTTAGGGAAATCTCCTATGGTGTATGTTCGTCTTGTAGATACAGAAACTACCGAAATTGTAGGCCAGTGTTCAAGTATCATTGACGAAAATGATTTAATTGCAACCATACAAAAAGTTACTGATGAAATGGAACAATGTTTCAAAGAAACAAATAAAAATGTCCGTGGAACAATTATATCGGTATCGGATAATTCTGTCACGGTAAATCTTGGTAAAAATCATGGGATTAAAGAAGGTTGTGTCTTAACTATCCTTCAACAGGGAGAACCCATTGAAATTAATGGCAAAAAAATAGGTTTCCGTCAAGTCCCAATTGGAAAGATAGAGATACAGGAAGTAGAAAATGAATACTCAACAGGGACACTAAAACTATCCCAACAAGATGTAAAAGTTGAGAAGGGAATGAAAGTAAAGGGAAATCTGTTCTGATAAAAGAAACCAAAGGAGGGATTTATGAAGATACTATTCATTGGTTTATCAGTGATACTTTTTTTATGTGCAAATAGTTTCGCACATAAGCCAATTGTTATAGATGGAGGTCCATCAAGTATTGATAACCCTTATGTTATAGAAGATATAGATATTTCACAGGTGGCATATCACAATGCTACACAAGGCAAATTAGAAATCTGGTTAAAATTTTTTGGTAAGGAAAACCAGAAGATTAAAATACAGTTAGGTTCTCCCAAATTAGATGATTCAAAACCGGTATACTTCCCTGCATGTGCAATTATTTCTAAAAGTATGCCCCCGATAACAGTTCCTTTTCCCGTTCCAATAGAATATGGAGGAGAGGTATTTACTACGCAATCACAAAAACCCGAAATTTTCCACGAAAAATTTACAGGAACATATTCATGGATATTCCCTACTATTGAATACATTTTACCTAAAACAGGAGATTACTACATTGTCGGTTATATCCCTGAACCCCGAGAAGGAAAATTTTGGATAGCAGTTGGTGAAAAAGAAAAATTTGGATTTTTAGATATTTTAGGTTTACAAAAAACTATTGTGGAGGTCAGAAAATTCCACGAAGTATTCCCCGTAGGCGGTGTACTTATCTGGTTTTGGTTTATTGTCTTATTTATTTTTTTAACATTGTTCTCATTATTAGGGTTAGGGGGATTATATCTGATAGGAATTATCTAAAAAGATACTCTAAATATTCAGCAAAATAAGGAAAGGTAAATATAAAACCTTCATTAAGCAGTTTCTCCGGATAAACCTTTTGGTCTGCTAAAAATAATTCCCTTCCCATTTCTCCTAAGAATGCTTTTATGAAACAAGAAGGAATATGAAAAAATGCAGGTCTCTTTACAATTTTTGATAAAAGAGAAGAAAATTCTTTTTGCGTAACAGGATTGGGTGAAACAAAGTTATAAGGTCCTTGAGATTTCTCTTGTTTTAATAAAAAAATGATAGCACTGCATAAATCCTCAATGGCTATCCAACTTAAAGATGCATTTTTATCTCCAACGACACCTCCCAATCCTAAACGATATATTTTCATTAATCTATTTAAATAACCACCATCCTTCCCCATAACAATACCAAAACGCATAAAAACTGTTTTAACTCCAGATGAGATTGCGATTTGAGCAGAATGTTCCCAATTTTCACACAGAGTAGATAAAAAACCTTGTCCTTTTTCTCCCGATTCTGTTATAAGAGTATTGTTTGAGACCCCATAGTAACCTATAGCCGACGAAATAAATAATCTCTTTGAATTATTATTCAAACGAGCAATAGATTCTGCAAGAAATTTTGTTGTCTGCACACGACTTTCCATTAAAACCTGTTTGCGTTTTTTTGTCCAGAAAGCATCAGCAATATTCGCACCACTTAAATGAATAAAAATGTCTATATCTTTGATTGCTTCCTGATTGATGATTTCTTTATACGGGTCCCAAAAAATTTCTTTTTCGGTACAGGGTGTTGTGCGAACTAATTTATAACATGTAAAACCTTCTTCACATAAATGATTATATAAATGTTTCCCAACAAACCCTGAAGCACCAGATAAAAGTATTTTCATAGGTGATACCTTGTATAAATTGATTGACATCTAACAATTTATTGTTTTACAATTATTAAGTAAAATGTTAAAAGATAAATATTATAGTAACTTGCGATGGAGTAGTGTTTCAATGTCAATAAATAAAGAATTAGAATTAGAACAACCTATACAGGATTTAAGGCATGAAACTTTATTAAATATCGTGAGAACAGTCGCGGTATTATCTCTAAAAGGAGAAGCATTTTTTCGCAAGTATGGTCTAACCGAAGCACAATTCAATGTTCTCTTCGCTCTTAAATATAAAAAAAGAAAATGGACACAATCCGATTTAGGGAGACGTTTGGTTGTAACACGCGCCAGTATTACTTCCATTCTTGATAAATTAGAAGCCAAAGGATTGGTATTAAGAAATTCTGTAGAAGGGAATAGAAGAGTACGGCATGTGGAACTTACGCCCGAAGGTTTGAATCTTGTCCGGAAAATGGAGCCCATTTATAGACGAAATATTCATCGTATTTTATCCTGTTTTTCCGATAAAGAATGTAATGAGATTATTAAGTTTATGGAAATTATCCGTGAGAGATTAATGACCATTTCCTACTCTTCTAAAGATAACATTTAAAATTTTTAAGAAAAAAAAATAAATAACCAAAAGTCAGAAAATTCTATGGCTATTCCCATAAAAAGTATAAAAGAAGACGAAAATTTTAATCTATTCGGTTTTTATTCACTACTCGCCACGCAGTTTCAAGGGGCATTTAGCGATAATGTATATAAATTAATAATTATTTTAAGTGTCCCTTTATTTCTTCCTCATGACTCCGCATGGCACCGTTTTGTTACACCCGTCTGTACAGCATTGTTCAATTTGCCATGGTTACTTTTTCCAGCTTTAGCAGGCTCATTAGCAGACCGTTATTCAAAGCAAAGAGTAACCGTATGGACAAAAGTATGGGAATTAGGTGTGATGGTTATGGGGGCAGTTGCCATTTTTCTGAAAAGCCATCATTTGTTATTTTTTACCCTTTTCCTTATGGCAATGCAAAGTGCTTTTTTTAGTCCTGCTAAGTATGGAATTTTACCCGAAATTTTACCCGAAACTCGTTTATCATGGGGAAACGGATTATTAAATCTATGGACATTCCTTGCAATCATTTTTGGCAATGCTGTAGGTGGTTGGATGATAGAAGTGTTTAAAAATAATTTATATTTAGCTATGTTTTCAATGGTAGGGCTATCATCCATAGGATTACTTACTTCTTTAATGGTAACCTATGCTCCTCCTGTTGAACCTACACGAAAAATTGAAATCAATCCTTTTGCCGGCCTCACAGGTTATTTCAAAATATTCTTTAAAGATAAGCAATTACTACTTGCTATGTTGGGAATTACTTATTTCTGGTTTGCAGGTGCCCTTCTTATGCAAAATATTGTAGAATACGGAAAAGTAGAGTTAAATAATGCAGGGGCAATAGGAACACTGTTAGCATTAATAGCCATAGGTATTGCTTTAGGAAGTACTGCTGCGGGTTATTTTTCAAGAGGGAAAATAGAAATGGGATTGGTAGTTATCGGTAGTATCATCATGATTTTACTTTCTTTCTTATTATCAATACCGAGACTTAGTTTAATAAATATAACTATTTTAATGTTTTTTTTAGGATTTGGTGCCGGATTATTTGATGTTCCTATGGCGTGTCTGCTTCAACGACAAAGTCCAAATCAGGTGCGTGGAGCAATGATTGCTACAAGCAATTTAGTTACCTTTGGTGGAATGACCATTTCCGCAGGTTTGTTTATGTTGTTATTTAGTATTTTGAATTGTCCACCTCGATTTATTTTCTTTATTACGGGAATACTTTCAATTATAGTTTTAACTGTAATGATAAGGATAGAAAAAGATATGATTCTCCGTGCAATTCTCTGGATTTTAGACAGTACACTTTATCGTGTATTTGTATCTAACCGAAACAGGTTACCCGAAAAAAATGCTGCTTTACTTGTATCAAACCATGTATCTTTTATAGATGTGATGGTTCTTTTTTATATTTTTGACCGGAAGGTTGTTTTTGTTGTTGGAGAAGATGTATTAAAAGTCCGTTGGATGCGGTGGGTATCGAAGTTTTTAAATCTCATTTTAATCCCCAATAATGCTACCACAAAAGATATTGAGGAAATAATTATCAAAATTCGGCAACAACTTGTTCTGGGTCATTGGGTCTGTATCCCATGGGAGAAAAAATTCCATTTCTCAGGACCTGAAATGCCCTGGTATAAAGACTACAAAATACTTACACAAAACTTAAATGTGCCTATTATTCCAGTATATATGGACCGCATAACAGAGGTTGTTTATAGGATAAGAGAAGGGAAAATTAAATGGATATTACCAGAAAAATTGCGTTATCCGATTTATGTCGAAATTGGGGAACCCATACATGAACCCAAAAATGGATATGAAGTAAGAGAAAAAATACAATTATTAAGTTCTGAATTATATAGAAGAAGACCCTACCCTTATAATTCTGCATTACACCGTGCTTTTATACATTGTGCAAAAAGAAATCCTTTCCATTTCTGTATGGCAGATGCACTAACAGGGCATATTAGCTATTTCAAAGCATATATGGGAGCCTTGATATTAGGTAGAAAGTTTAAAAAGATATTGGGTAACGAAAAAATGGTAGGTATTCTTGTTCCACCGACAATTGGAGGTGCAATAGTCAATATATCTCTACAAATCATGGGTAAAATACCCGTAAACTTGAACTATACACAAAGTTCCGAAATAATTGCCTCTTGTGTAAAAGCATGTGAAATTAAACATGTGCTTACATCAAAAAAATTTTTAGAGCGAGTTAATATCAATGTTCCAAAAACACCAGTATATCTCGAAGATGTCCGTGAAACCGTAAATATATGGGATAAAATCTGGGGAATAATAAGTGCTATATTCCTACCTACTTTTATTATTGAAAAATATTTCAGTAATTCTCCCCATACAGAAGAAGACCTGGCAACCATTATCTTTTCAAGTGGAAGTGAAGGAAATCCAAAAGGTGTAATGCTTACTAAAAGAAATATTATGAGTCAATCAGAATGTATAAAGCGAGTTATCTGGCATGATAAAAATACATGTGTATTGGGATTTCTGCCCTTTTTCCATTCATTTGGATTTACAGTAACTATCTGGTTAGTCCTTACAAATGGTGTCCGGTGTGTATTTCATCCCAATCCTCTCGAACCTAAAATAATCGGTGGACTTGCCCAAAAATATCAAGCACATATGCTATTAGCAACAAGCACATTCCTTCAGGGATTTATCCGAAAATGTACTCCGGAAGAATTTAAAACACTACAAATTGTTATAGCCGGAGCAGAAAAATTACCAGATAGAATACGAAAAGGATTTTACGAAAAATTCGGAATAGAGCCCTTAGAAGGATATGGCGCAACCGAATGTGCTCCGTTGGTTTCTACAAACCTACCCGATTTTGAATCTCCCGGTTTTTTCAACCAGTTTAATAAAGTAGGAAGTATAGGAAAACCATTACCCGGAGTATCCGTTAGAATTACCGACCCAGATACAGGGAAAGTTTTGTCCGTAGGCGAGGAAGGCATGCTTGAGGTTACAGGTCCTAATATTATGGCAGGTTATTTGAACATGCCCGAAAAAACAGAACAAGCATTAAAAGGAGAGTGGTATCGAACAGGAGATATAGCAAAAATTGATGAAGATGGTTATATAACAATTACAGATAGATTAGCACGATTCAGCAAAATAGCAGGAGAAATGATTTCCCATACACGCATAGAAGAAATTCTACATGATTTATTAGGTTTAACAGAACTCAGTTTAGCTGTAACAGGTGTTCCTGATGAACAAAAAGGTGAAAAAATTGTAGTCCTTCATACATTAGAAGAAGAACAAGTAAACAAACTCATAGAACTTATAGATAAGTCAGAACTTCCCAACCTATGGAGACCCCGACCCAATGCTTTTTACAAAGTGGAATCTATACCTGTTCTTGGCACAGGTAAATTAGATATTAGAGCAGTTAAAAAAGTGGCTTTAGAATTGGACAAAAAAAAAGGTTATATAAACAAAAATTTTGTCGTTTTTGAAACTAAAATTGAATAAATAGTATAATAATATCGTAGTAATGATAAGATGGAAATAAAATATAACCATAACTTGAAGGAGTAAAATTATGTTAAAAAAAGTTTTAATTTCTTTAACTATAGTAATGTTAATTACACCATTTCTTATTTTTGCACAAGATACAAATAAAGAATCAGAACAGCCTGTTGGTGTTACGATTACAGGAGAAAACATAAGTCTTTTTGAGACTTATGCAAAAGGTGGAACTGCTTCTGCAAATTCAGCATTAGCACAGTTAAATGCTCTGAAAGTTACAGAGGCAAAAGATGTTGATGGTAAAGCCCTTGACGATTTAAAAGGGAAAGTTTTAGTTTACCTTCCTACAAAAGAAGCAGATAGTTTAATAACCGGTAATCAAATGAAAGGGAAACAAGTAACTATAATTGGAAAATTGTTTAAGCAAGCAAATGCAATTTTAGTTGAAACTGTTGAAGGTGGTGGTGACAGTGGTGATGATTTTGATAAACTTCCCGTAGGTTCTAAGAGCCAATTGCAAGTTTTGTAAGCAAATATAAAAAAAATAAACATATCTTAATCCGCAGATGTAAACATCTGCGGATTTTTTATGTATTTCTGTTGACTTAACTCTGTTATTGATTTATAACAATAAATTAGGTAATAAATAAAGGAAATTTGATATGGATAATGTAATTAAAATATTTGTTTTATTCTGCTTTCTCTCTATCTCTTTTATATCTTTTGCTTAAAAATCAACAATCGGAAGAAGAACAACCTATAAACGTAACTATAAGAGGAGAAAATATTCGTATATTCGAAACATTAGTTCAAGGAATATCCGCTTTAACAAATCCAGTTTTGGCACAGTTGAATGCATTAAAAGTTATTGAAATAAAAGATATTATTGGAAAATTTCTTAATGAATTTAAAGGAAAAATATTATTCTATTTGCCAACAAAGGAAGCAGACAAAGTCATCATAGGAAATAAATATCGGGGGGCATCTATTACCATTAATGGCAAATTATATAAAAAGCCAATGCTTTATTGAAAGAAAGTATAGAGGGAGGAATCGAAGAAGATGACTTCAAGACTATTCCAAGAACTTTAAGAAGTCAGCCCCCCGAATCATAATGCTATCATGTTAAATTCTTAATTTTTTCTGGATTTTACTTAAATTTTCAATTACTATTGAGTTATTACAATTAATTTTTAATGCTTCTTCAAAGAATTCCTTAGCATGAGAATAATCTTTGTATTCAGCACATAAAACTCCAGCATTATTCAATATGACATCGTCTTTCCCATAGTATTTCAGCCCATTATATATCAATTCGATAGCAGTGATACTGTCATTATTTATAAAACAGTCTCTCGCTTTTGCCCATTGTATTTGAAGCCATATTAATGATGCAGATTGTTCTTTAATATTATATTCTTTTATATAAGTCCAATTATATTTTTGCCAATAGGTTGCTGTTTCGGGTATCACTTCATTTTCCCTTTGATAGCGATAGATGATGCCTGCAGGGACCCATGAGCCCTTTTGTTTTGTCATAACTTTGACTTTATTTTCAGAATAGATAGGTCTATCTGTATTATCTATGAGCCAACCAATCAATTCACTTTCATATCTACCTTTGGGAAAAGGCGCATATTTTGACCATTGTCTTCTATCCATCTTTTCAAATAATTCAGGGCTTAAATAACCACAAACTCTTGCTAAGGTAATATCTTTTCGAAGCCCTTCAACTTTTTGAAGATAAAATAATGGAAAACTGGCATGGTCTGTATAAGGAATATAAATAGCATTAGGGCTTAAAGAATTAAGAATATTTTCTCCAAATTCATGAGCAAACCAGAATTGGGAGTAATCGTTTCTTTCATAGTTTTTATAAAGGGGAACAAAAGGAAGTAATAATATAAACAAATATGAAAGATAAACATAATATTGATTTTTTGAATATAAAACTAGCCCATCAAGAACCCGTGCTATCATAATCCCTAATGCTAAACTACAACATAAATAGACAGGAATCCCAAAAACAGACATGACTTCTAACCATTCAATATCAAAATTGAAATTTTGAACAAGAATAGCGAAAAAGCCTGTAAAGAAACCTGTCGAAAATAAAAGTAGACTCCATTCACGGTGTCTAAAAAATATAAGGAAAAAAGACAACAGAGATAAAAAAAATAAAAGAGGAGAACCAAACTGAGAAATCCCCATACCAAAGAAAACAAAGCACTGTCTTAATAGTCTGGAAAAACTTCTCGGATATTGTGTTAACATAAACGAATATTGCTTACGAGTTATTAAATGAAACAAATTTTTAAAATTCTCCGGATTACCCCAATCTATGGGAGGGTTGGCTAATGAACGGATATAAAGATAAGAACAAACCAAACACCAGGAAAAAAGGACAATAACTACACACAAGAAATATATTTTTTTATATCGTAGGTTATCGGGATTAGTAAAAATGATGAAGGCTACCAAAAAAGGACCCACAACAAACATTGTATAATGATTACCCAGACTAATACCATAAATAAATGATAGCCATAATAAATATTTAGAGTTATTCGTGTCTTTCCATAAAATTAAAAAATAGAAGCATAAGATAATAAATAAAGAATTAAGGCTATATACTTCCGTAATTACAGACTGTTCCCAGAATTCTAAAGAAAAAGCAAAAATAAGTGAACTACTTAAAGCAGATATTCTATTCTTAGTAATTCGTAATAAAAAAAGAAAAACAAAAAGTACTGTATTGGATGCAAAAAAAGCAGAGGAAAGATTAACTCTCCATGCAATATTCCCCAGTGGAATATAAGTAAAAGGGTGGGATAATAAACACCATGTTGGATATCCCGGAGGGTGGGGGATACCTAAAAAATACGAAGCGGTTATTAACTCTCCACTGTCTTCTGCAGTTACGGTAGGGGCTAATGTGAGAAGATAAACCAGAAACGATAAAATAAAAACAAAAACCCCTAACATAATATTTATTATGACAGGGGAACAATTTCTTTTAGTAATCTTAAAACTTATTTTCTTCACCTCGGATAATTCTTTGAATGTTAGAACGATGTTTATAAACAACTAAGGTAGCAATTAAACAAGTAATGAATACAAATATAAGGTCATTTTTATATAAAAACGAGGTCAGTATAGCAAGCGTTATCGCAGAAGATATAGAACCCACACTTACCATACGGGTAGAAAAAGCAGTTATAAAAAATACAATCCCTGCTATCAATGTAGGTATAGGGGCAATAGCAAGATATACCCCTGTGCCTGTGGCTACTCCTTTCCCTCCCTTAAACAATAAGAAAATTGAAAACAAATGCCCGAATATAGCAGATATACCCATAAGGAGAGGAAGATATGAATAGTCAGACAAAAATATTTTTGCTAATATTACGGGAAGAAACCCCTTCAACGCATCACAAAATAGTGCAATTGCACCAGGAATTCTCCCCAATACTCGCAAAGCATTAGTAGCACCTATATTCCCACTACCATATTTCCTTATATCCTTTTTGTAAAATAAAACTCCTATCCATAATCCAGTCGGAATTGAACCCAACAAGTAGGAAAAAAACATGGGGAATAGATAAAATAGTAATATAGTTCTTAATTCCATTATTTATCTCCTTCTTGAAGTTGTATTTTAATCGGAACCCCTATAAGATTATATCTCTCTCTAATTGAATTTTCTATATAGCGGAGATAACTGAAGTGAAACAATCTACTTTGATTTACAGATAATAGAAACTTAGTCGGTTTTACACTTACCTGTGCACCGTAATATATCTTTGCTCTTTTTCCTCCTTTTGTCGGTGCAGGATGACTCATTTTCAGTTCTGTAATGAATTGATTAAATTCAGAAGTTGGTACACGGAATAAAGTATTTTCCCAAACTTTATTAATCGTTTTGAATAATTCATTAAAATATTTTTGTTTATTTTGTATCACAGATAAATAGACCACTGGAATATAGTCGAGATGTGCGAATTCTCTTTGAATTTGTTCCTGTAAAATAAAAGCATACTCTTTTTTATTAGGAACTAAGTCCCATTTACTAAATCCCAATACAATTCCTACTCCTTGTTCCACAGCATAACCTATAATTTTCTTATCCTGGTCAGTTATTCCTTCATTTGCTTCAATGAGAACGAGAACGATATCAGACCTACGTACCGATTTTAGTGTCCTATGAACACTATAAAATTCTACTGCTTCTCGCAAATGGGCTTTTCTCCGCATACCTGCTGTATCTATTAATATATAATCCTTTCCCTTCCAACGAAATGGGATATCGATAGCATCTCGGGTTGTTCCCGGTGTTTCATCAACAATGACTCGTTCTTCATCAAGAAGTGCATTTACCAGTGAAGATTTTCCGACATTGGGTTTACCAATTATTGCAATTTTTATTTTATTATCAACACTTGCAATTTCCTCAATAGCAATATTTTTTTCAGGTAAAAGACTATAAAGTTTATCCAAAAGTGATTCAATTCCTATCCCATGCAAAGAAGACACCGCAATAGGCTCACCTATACCCAATTGATACAGGTCTGTTATATCTAAGATGTGTTTATCATCATCAATTTTATTGGCTATAAGTAATGTTGGTTTGTTTAATTTTATAACAAAATCACGCACATCAAAATCCAGAGCAGTTAATTCTTCCCTGCCATTTGTGACCATTAGAACAATATCCGCTGATTCCAATGCCTTTCTAACCTGATGTTGTACTTTTCCTGTAATAGAATCTCTCCATTCATCTACAATCCCACCCGTATCAACAAGTAAAAAATGTTTGTCCTTATAACTAACAGGAGTTTCGTATCTATCCCGGGTAATCCCGGATTTGTCCAGAACAATAGCCTGCATTCTACCTGCTAAACGATTAAACAAGGTAGATTTTCCGACATTAGGTCTGCCACAAATGGCAACTACAGGTAATTTAGATAGTGTTTTTTCCATCAGTTATTTGATAGTTTAACGCAAAACGAATTCCTACCCATAGGTAGTCAAAAAGAGACAACAAAGTTAAAAACATTGACAAAACTAAAAAAATAAGAACTAAAATTTTTATTTGTAAGAGAACAATAGCAATATATAAAGATAAAACAAAAGATGTAATTTTACCCCAAAAACGAGGCATTACTTTTACCTGTGTTAGTTTTCTACTGATAAGATAAGTTCCTACCACAAGAACTGTATCTCTGAACAATACAAGAGGAGGAAACCATAAAGGTATTGGATAATCAAATGCTGTATTCGACGCAATAAATGCAAGACTTAGATTTACAGCAAGTTTATCTGCAAGTGGGTCCAATCGTGCCCCTAATTCAGAACATAGATTAAACTTTCTTGCAATATAACCATCCGATAAGTCCGTTATTATTGCTATTATACAAATAGCAAAACCTACATACCGTAAATACTCTGTTTCCTTCGTATAAAATGTTATAATTGCTAAGAAAATAGGTATAAGAAAAATTCTAAAAAATGTTAATAAATTAGGTATCGTCACTTTTATCCCCTTCAATCTAAAATCATTATAGTATTACCCTAAATATAACGGTAAACAAACCCTGCAATCAAAAAAATTTCATTCACGAGGCTGGAGATGCCTTTTAATTCGTGCGATAAGTTCACTGGGATAAAAAGGTTTTGTAATAACATCTGAAGCACCAATTTGTAAACTATGTGCTCGAGCGTCCGGAGTATGAGCAGAGGTTACACATATTACCGGAATGGATTGTGTTTGCGGATTTGATTTTATCTGTTCACATACCTCATACCCACTCATCATAGGCATCATTAAATCTAAAAGAACAAGGTCAGGTTTCTCCGTTGAGACCAAATCCAATGCGGAAATTCCATCATAAGCACAAATTACTTGAAATCCTTCTGGCTTTAATGTCCGTTCTAACAATTCCACTACATCGGGTTCATCATCAACCACTAATACCTTATACTTATTCATAGCAAATCTCCATCTATGGATTCTTTTTCTTTAGAATATCATTTGTTGTTATTTGTTTTTTTGATGTATTTATAGAAGGATTAACGAAAATTTGGCTTTGTCTATCTGTTTTCTTTATTTCCATTAAAATTCGTTTCATACCATAATCTATGTAATTATTATCAACAGATGAAAAACGAACTATAACAGCCGTTATCGGTACTCCTAAATTATGAGTATATTCTTCATTTTTCATCATCTGCACATACAACTCTTGCCCAATTTCATATATTACAGAAGTTCGAACTCTTATTCCATACATATTTAAATCCAGAATAACTCCTTTTGTTTTGATATCAGGATTATCTTTCGTCCACATTAAACAGGGCCTTTTTGTCGGAGTCCGGGGAGCTATCCTTCTCCTTAAATTCACAGACTTTTTTTTGTTAAATTCAACCAAATTAGTTTCCTAATTTTTATGTATATAATTATAAAAAAAATATGTATAGTAATAAAAACATAATTTAATTTGAAGGTTTAAAATCCTTTATTTGTAATTTACATCCACCATAAATCTTTGAAGTAGAAATTTTAGGTGTATATACAACATCTACCTTCTTAGTATTGGTTTCTTTAAAGAAACGCTCTGCCAGGTAGTAACCCATTCCATAAAAAAGACGACTATCCTGTTTCATCGCCATTCGGACATTAAGGTCTTTGAATATTTGGACAGTATGTGGGATAATTTCCACATTGGTTGTGCAAAAAAGAGGAGGTGGATTTCCATATCCCGTAGGTTCAAACCGTTGTAACCACTGTAATAAAGAAGAATCAATCTGTGAAAAATTCACAACACAATCGATATCTAATGTTACAGTTTCTTTTTCTTTCGATTTTTTCTGTGTCAATAAATCTTTTATAAGTTCTCTAAAGTGAGGAATGTTTTCTTCATATAAAGTAAAACCTGCTGCAAGTCTATGTCCACCATATTGTTCTAAAATATGTTTGCACTGATTTAGTATTTGAATTATATCAATACCATATACACTACGAATAGAACCTTTGGCTATACCTTTTTCATCTACAGTTATTAAAGCCACCGGAACCGAATAACGATGTGCCAGCCTACTTGCAACAAGCCCTATAATCCCCTGATGCCAGTTTCTTCGCGTGAGTACAATTACAGGAGCATCTTTTTCTATATAAGATTCAATCTCCGATATTGCATCATTCAAAATTTCATTTTCGATATTTTTTCGTTCTTCATTAGCTTTTATGAGTTCTTGTGACAACTCTAATACCCTGTCATCATTTTCGCATAATAAAAGTTCCAAAGATTTGAAGGCATTATCCAATCTACCTGCCGCATTTATTCGGGGTGCTAAACCATAAGAAATTTTTTCAACATCCATATCGTCCAGACTTATATTAGACATTTCCGCTAATGCCCTAAGACCAATTCTCTTGTATTTCGATAAATGTTTTAATCCAAGAGAAACAAGAGTCCTGTTTTCACCTGTTAATGGCATAACATCTGCAATTGTGGCTAATGCAACCAGGTCTAAATCATTCGGAGAACCATTCAAAGCCAATGCTAATTTAAAGGCAACCCCTGCACCACACAAATTAGCACTGGGATGAGTCGATTCTTCCAATCGAGGATTTATAATACTTTTGGCTACAGGTAGTTCTTCGCAAGGAATGTGGTGGTCTGTTATAATCAAGTCTATTCCTAACTCCATAGCTCTTAAACTGGCAGGAATTGTAGAGATACCATTATCTACAGTTATAATTAAACGCACTGATTCAGAATAAGCCTTTTCAACAATTTCGGGAGTTAAACCATAACCATCTGACAATCGTTCCGGTAATAAAGGATAAACATTCTGAATACCAAATCGTTTTAGTCCTCGTGTAAGTAATGCGGTTCCAGCAATACCATCCACGTCATAATCCCCAAAGACCCATATTTTTTCCCCCTTATTTTTTGCCTCCATAATCCGTTCAACCGCACTATCCATCCCTCTTAAAGAAAAAGGGGATACAATTTGTTTTATGGAAGGTCTAAAAAAGTCTTCAACTTTATCCGGAGTATCAATCCCACGATTTATTAAAAGATGAGCAATAATTGGTGGAATTTCCAGAGAATTCGATAAAAAATCTACCTTTTCACGGTTCCAAGTATTAATCTTCCAAACTGTATTTTGTAAAATATCATTCATTTTTTCAACCGTTCTTGAGATATTTCAACAATTTTTTTGCATACTTCTTCTATACTCAGAAAAGAAGTATCTATAAAAACAGCATCATCAGCCTTGCGAAGAGGAGAACATTCTCTTTCCATATTTCTTTTATCGCGTTCAATAATTTCTACCAACAATTTATCCAGAGGTATAAAAACATTTCTCTGTTCCAATTCTTTTTGTCGCCTTTTGGCTCTTATTTCGTGCTGAGCATCCAGATAAAACTTACATTTTGCTTTGGGGAATACCACGGTACACATATCTCTACCTTCCGCTACCGTAGGATAATCTCTGGCAAATAACCTCTGTAAATATACAAGATGTTCCCTTACCGCAGGATTCTCATCGAATTTATATATTACCCTTGTGATTTCTGGAGTTCTAATAGCCTGAGTTATATCATTACCATTTACCTCTACCCGCATGCCCTCTTCAGTAGGAGTTAACTTTAATTCTATCTTTTTAGTATGTTCTGCTACTGCTTGTGGGTTATCAATATCAATATTTGAGTGGATAGCCCACCATGTAACAGCCCGATACATGGCTCCTGTATCTAAGTATTGAAACTCCAATGCTTTTGCAACAAGACGGGCAACTGTACTTTTTCCCGCTCCTGCAGGACCATCAATTGCAACCACATTTTCTATTTCTGATAATCCGTTGTTATTTTTTAACTCCATATTACCTTATTGTAAATTCCTGTATTTATAATTGTTTACTTATGTCAAAATATTTAAGATAAAATATAAAATATTTATTTATGATATAGATTATAACAAAAAATATAATAATTTAGCACATAGGCAAAATAAATTTTAAAACCATAAATAATAAAATAGTTAAAAATGATTTTTACGCTTTATTTATTAGAATGATATATAAGTATAACATACCGTCAAAAGTGCAAGTAAACACATACCTATACTTGCATAGGTCATACCTTTATGGGTTCCTTCCTTACCTAATAGGGAAAATAGCACACCAAATAAAACTAATATTAGACTTAATAAAGGAATCATAATTGTGGTTAATGATGTTAAACTTGCCACAAATCCGATTCCCGCAAATATTTTCTTCTTTTTATCCAAAAAATGACCTTTATTACAGAAATTTCGATTTCTTATTATAAAGAAAATGCATTGGCAAAAAAATAAACTTAAAACATTTCTGTTCGCCACAAATCATGTAAATGAATTACACCTAATAGTTTATCCTCTTCATTTACAACAATGAGAGAAGTGATTCGATTGGTTTCCATAATTTTTAATGCTTCAGTTGCCAAAGTATCTGGGGATATACAAATAGGTGATGAATGCATACAGTCTTTTGTTTGCATTTTTAGAAAATCTCCATATTTTTGTAGCAGTCTTCTTAAATCTCCGTCTGTAATTATACCTACTACCTTTTGATTATCATCAATGACAACTACCATTCCCAATCCTTTGTTAGATATTTCCTTAATGGTTTCCTCCATGGGTATTGTAAAATAAACAAAAGGTATCTCAATTCCTGTATGCATCAGATGTTTTACTTTCAGTAATTTTTTACCGATTTGTCCTCCGGGATGATATTTTCTATAAGTATCTTCATTAAACCCATCTATTTCCATTAAAGCAACAGCAAGAGCATCACCTATAGCTAATGTTAATGTTGTGGACGCGGTCGGAACAAGACCTATGGGGCACGCTTCTTTATCAACAGATATATCCAATACTACATCACTATATTTGGCTAATTGAGAATTTAAATTCCCACATATCCCTACCAATTTAGCCCCAATTCTCTTAATAAATTGAATTAAATTAATAACTTCTATAGTTTCCCCACTATAAGAAATCGCCATAACAACATCGTTTTCTGTTATGTTCCCAAGGTCACCATGAACTGCATCTGTTGCATGAATAAAAATAGAAGGATACCCACATGAAGCAAAGGTAGCAGAGATTTTTTTACCAACGAGTCCCGATTTTCCCAATCCTGTTATGATAATTCTTCCCTTTGCATTACGCAGTAAGTGTACACATTGGTCAAATTCTACTCCTAATCGTTCACTTGCTTTTTGTATGGCTTGTGCCTCTAAATTTAAAACCCGTTTCCCTATATTTCTCATTTAATATCTCCATTTACACAATTAAAAAGTTTTTTCCAACGCTTAAGATAAGAAGGTAGTTCCGATAAACGAAGAGAATTAGAACTATCAGATAGTGCCTTTTCAGGATTTTCATGTACTTCAACGAAAATACCATCTGCTCCTACAGCAAGACCTGCGTTGGCAATATAAGGAGCCAAATCTCGATTTCCCCCCGAACCCTTTTTACCTGCACCCGGTTTCTGAACGCTGTGTGTAGCATCAATAATAATAGGAAAACCAAATTCAGACATAATGGGAATTGAACAAGGGTCCATAACCAGTTGATTATAACCGAAAGAACTTCCTCGTTCTGTTAAAAGGATATTTTTATTCCCTGTATATAACACCTTCTCTATTACCTCTTTCATATTCCATGGTGCAACAAACTGTCCCTTCTTTATATTGATTGTTTTCTGGGTATATCCAGCGGATAAAAGCAAATCGGTTTGACGTGAAAGAAACGCAGGTATTTGTATTACATCAAGTACATCTGCACAAAGTTTGGCTTGCCAGGTTTCATGTATATCAGATAAGACAGGAACAAATATTTTTTCTTTAACTTCTTGTAAAATATTTAAACCTCGTTCTATTCCGGGTCCTCGATATGCATCTATATGACTTCTATTGGCTTTATCAAAAGAAGCCTTAAAAATAAAATGGACATCTACCTCTTTACATATTTCTTTTAATTCTTTTGCTAAGAATAAAGTATGTTCTCTACTTTCAATTACGCAAGGTCCTGCAATTAACAATAGCTTGTTTGAAGGAATACAAATATTGTCTGTTATATAAACTTTATTTTTTTTCATCCCTATTACCAATAGTTTCTGCAATGGTTTCATTAAAAGGTGGATAGATTATTCCTTTTTCTGTGATAAAAGCGGTAATATTTTCCGCAGGTGTTACATCGAAAGCGGGATTATATATTGAGATACCTTCGGGTGCAATTCTTTTATTATTGAAAAAATAAATTTCATCTGATTTCCGTTCTTCAATAGGTATCTGAGAACCATCCGAGATGCTCAGGTCAAAAGTTGAAGAAGGAGCGGAAACATAAAAGGGTATTTTATGGTATTTTGCTAGAACTGAAAGCGAGTAAGTTCCAATTTTATTTGCAGTATCTCCATTTTGGGCTATTCGGTCAGCACCTACAATAACCATATCCACTTTTTTTTCTTTCATTACTTGCCCCGCCATGTTATCACAAATCAGGGTTACGGGTATCCCTGAATATTGCAATTCCCATGCTGTTAATCGTGCCCCTTGAAGGAGTGGTCTTGTTTCATCCGCATATACACGAACAGTTTTCCCCTCATCCGCAGAAACATAAATAGGGGAGAGTGCTGTTCCATATTCCCCTGTTGCTAATGCACCAGCATTACAATGAGTTAGTACTGTTGTGAAATTTTGTATCAGAGAACTCCCCAAGATGCCTATTTGTTGGCATGCCTTTGTTTCCTCTTGATATATATTTAATGCTTCCTGTTCCATATTTTTTAATAAACTATTTAAACTATCATTAGAGGAATTACGAACTACTCTTAATATCCTGTCCGTTGCCCAAAACAAATTTACGGCGGTAGGTCTTGTTTTTTTTATCACATCTGCTGAATAGTTAATGATTTCCATTGCTTCCGTAACATCTTGGGGCTTTTTATGGATAACTATTGATAGTAAAGCAAATCCAGCAAAAATACCCAATGCAGGAGCTCCACGAATCTTTAATAATTTTATAGCCTCTTCAGTTTCTTCTAATGTTGTAATAGGTATATGATTTAAGACACATGGCAATAATGTCTGGTCTATAATATATAACTTTCTATTCTCCCACAGAATGGGTTTTAATTGTGGTCTCATAAGTATTCTCTTAGTTATATGTTATGTGAATTGTTAAAAATTTTCTCTGTATTTTCATCATATATTAGATAACGGTCCACAATCTGTGTTTCTTCTTCAGATATGGGCATAAATTTGCCCCAAGAACGAACCAATACTTCTTCGGTTTCTTTATCTATGAGAATCCCTTCCGTACTTGCCATAAGACGATGCCCTTTTGTTATCCATGTCTTTACTAAAAGGTCTGTATTTAATGGCACTCGTTTTAAAAATCGAACTGTAAATTCCGCAGTAACACACATTCTTTTAAAGTACCTCGCAGAAGCCCATGCCATAGTTTCATCCATTGCAGAAGAAACCACTCCACCGTGGGCAAATCCAGGATACCCTGTATGTTTATCTGTAAAACGAACAGGAAGTAATGTGTATTGGTCTTGAATAAAAAATTGGCTTTGAAGACCAGACGGATTTTGCTTTCCACAAACAAAACAATATGGGTATACAGGTAATTTTTTTAAACTCATAATTAATCCCCTTAAAAATAAAAAATATAATATGAAAAGTTCATATATTATAAATGAAAAATGGAATAGAATTAATAATTCATACGGAAATAGTTCAAAAATATATTTAATAGTGGCATAAAAAAAATAATCGGGATAGATATCGGAAAAGACAATTATTCCTATACCGGGCAATAAATTTATAAAGAGAATTTAATATAAAAATTAAAAGGGGAGATTTTATTCGATAAAGAGAAGGAAATATATTAACCCTCTGGCAGATTTCTTGTATAGCCTCGAATTTCGAAAGTGTTTGCTCATTATTAATAAGATGAACAGACTTTTTAAATTGTTGTTTGTCTGCTTCTACTATATCAAAATTATTTTCAATTTCCGATATCGGAAGAAACTCCAATTCATTATTTACTGAATTTGATTTTTTCTTTATATAGTTTACAATATTTCTGCACATTTCACATGTATCATCGTAAACAACAATAGGTTTCATACAAGTAGCCTTTCTTATTAAAATAAACACAAGAATAAAAGAGAATGTTACAGTGAAAAAATATATATTAGAAGATATAGAAAAGAACATAGAAATCCAAAAAGAAATCAAATTTAAAATAAATACCATTGCAAAAGAACTCGGATTTGCAACATGGGGAGTAGCAAAAGTAAAACCACAAAATACAGTTTATTATCTAAGAGAATGGATACAAATGGGGTGTCATGCAGATATGCAATGGTTTGAGAGGAGTGTTTCTGAAAGAGAAGAAATACTCAAATGGTTCCCGGAAGCAAAATCAATAATTGTATTTGCCTATAATTATTTTCATCATTGTCATAACAAACAAATAGCCATGTATGCACATGGATACGATTATCATAAAGTAATAAACAAAAAAATAATTTGTATTAGCACTTTTCTATCTGAAATTATAGACGGATTTAAGTTCAAAATATCTGTTGATGCAGGGCATGTTCACGAAAAAACATGGGCTATTCGTGCAGGAATTGGCTGGCAGGGAAAAAATTCACTTATTATTCACCCACAATTGGGTTCATGGTTACTTTTAGGAATTTTAGCCGTTAATATTTATTTAATACCTGAACAAGAAATGAATAATCATTGTGGAGAATGTAATAAATGTATACAAACATGTCCAACAGGTGCCATAAATAAAGAAGGTTATATTGATTGTAGAAAATGTATATCTTACCATACTATCGAAAACAAAAATGAAATACCGTTAAACATTCAGAAAAACATACAAAATACAATTTTTGGCTGCGATATATGCCAGAAAATATGTCCATGGAATCAGAACACAACCTTTTCTAAAAATGAGAAACTTTGCATATTAGATGAAATTGATGTAGATAAAATTTCAAATATGAAAACTTTAGAATTTAATACTTATTTTGGAGAAACTCCATTAATAAAATCTGGATTTAATAGAATTAAGAGGAATATTGAAATTTATTCAAAAAATAGGGAATAGATATTTAGGGAATTCCGTTTTTGTTGATAAGTATATGCTAATAAATACTGAACTTGTTTATGATATAATATAACCCAATTAAATATCATGTTAGCTAAAAGAAATACGATAATTTTTAGGAGTTTAAATATATGAGTATTAAATTTGAGATTTTTGACACAACATTAAGAGATGGAGAACAATCACCCGGCGCAAGTATGAATGTTCAGGAAAAATTGCAGATGGCTTTACAATTAGAAAAATTAGGAGTTGATACGATAGAAGCGGGTTTCCCAATTGCCTCCAAACAAGAATTTGAAGCAGTTCAAAAAATCGCGAAAACAATTAAAAATTGTAGAGTAGCAGGTCTTGCCAGAGCATTGGATGAAGATATTAAATGCGCAGCAGAAGCACTAAAACCTGCAGAGAAATCCACATTACATACTTTCATTGCCAGTTCGCCAATCCATATGGAATATAAATTAAAAATGACACCTAAACAGGTATTACAGAGAACAAAAGAAGCGGTCAAACTTGCAAAAAGTTTAATTCCCCGAGTAGAGTTTTCCGCTGAAGATGCAACCCGTTCTGAATGGGACTTTTTGGTTGAATTAACAAAGGTAGCCATTGATGCCGGTGCAGATGTAATCAACTTGCCGGATACTGTAGGGTATATAACCCCCAGTGAAATCAAAGATATGTTCGCCTATGTTATAGATAAAGTCCAACCTCCAGAAAATGTCATTTTCTCCTGTCATAACCATAATGACTTAGGATTGGCTGTATCAAATGCACTATCCGCACTGGAAGGTGGTGCGAGACAAATTGAATGTACC
Source organism: Candidatus Hydrogenedens sp. (assembly GCA_049968235.1). GTDB lineage: Bacteria > Hydrogenedentota > Hydrogenedentia > Hydrogenedentales > Hydrogenedentaceae > Hydrogenedens. Next base: position 14,298 of record JBMFRC010000026.1, on the reverse strand, counting down.
GTAAACGGAATAGGGGAAAGAGCCGGCAATACTTCTATGGAAGAATTAGTAATGATATTACATACTCGACATGATATTTATCCATATAGTTGTAATATTATAACCAATGAAATTATGCCTTCAAGTAATCTATTAAGTAAATTAACAGGATTAAAGGTCCCTTACAACAAACCAATTGTTGGAAGAAATGCCTTTGCTCATGAATCAGGAATACATCAACATGGCATAATTGCAAATACGAAAACCTATGAAATTATAACACCGGAAATGATTGGAAATGTTCGTTCTACTCTTGTTTTAGGAAAACACTCCGGTAGAGCAGGTTTAGCAAAACGCTGTGAAGATTTGGGATATAGTCTTAATAAAGAGGAATTGGATAAATTGTATGAAAAATTTATGGCGTTAGCGGAACGAAAAAAAGAAATTTATGATGAAGATATTATCCTATTGATTGTATCATTGCATCAGGAACAAGTAGAAACTTATCATTTAGAACAAGTTCGAACCGCTGGTCATGACCCCTATACCGCTTTAGTAAAGTTGAGAAAAGGTAACGAACAATTAATGGATACTGCTATTGGGGATGGACCTGTTGATGCCGCATGTAAAGCCATCGAACGAATTACAGGTGTGTTAGGTCAATTAGAACAATTCGATATTCGTGCAACCACTCCGGGAAAAGATGCAGTAGGTGAAGCAACTGTTGTTGTAAAATTTAATGGTAAAAATATCACAGGGAATGGTTCGAGTACTGATATTGTAGAGGCTGCAGTAAAAGCATATCTGAACGCTGTTAATAAATTTATTGCAATACGAGATGCTTTAGAAAATCATTAAGAAAAATTGGTCTTTTGATAATAATATATTATTATTGATATAATATATCTTCGATTTTTCATGGGGAAAACTATATTTATAAAAACTTATAGGAGAAAAAAATGAAAGAAGGTATCCATCCGAATTATGTTGAATCTGTTGTAAAATGTGCTTGTGGCAACACATTTAAAACACGCGCTACAAAACCTAATATTAATGTCGAAATCTGTTCCAATTGCCACCCTTTTTTTACGGGAAGGCAAAAGTTCGTTGATAGTGAAGGTAGGGTAGAAAGATTCCAGAAAAAATATGCCAGAAAAACAAGCCCCAAAAATCAATCTAACTAACTGAAAAAATTTATTAATATGGATACCCTACTGCGCGAAAAAATAAGCGCTATTGTTAATGAGTATAACCGTCTAAATGAAAAAATGGCTTCCCCTGAAGTTGCTTGTGACCCCGAGGCATATCGGAAACTTGTTAAAACACAGCGGGAAATGGAAGACATTGTTCAAACTTATAAATTATTTGAACTCAAAGAAAAACACTTAAATTTAACAGAAGAAATAATAAAAGAAGAAACGGACCCTGAATTAATTAATCTGGCACAGGAAGAAAAATATATTTTGCAATCCGAATTAGTCGAATTAGAGCAAAAACTTCGTATTTTACTTCTTCCGAAAGACCCCAATGATGAAAAAAATACAATTATAGAAATAAGAGCAGGAACAGGAGGGGAAGAAGCAGGATTATTCGTCGCAGATTTATATAGAATGTATATACGATTTGCGGAAAAGAAAGGCTGGAAAGTAGAACTTTTAGACGCACATCCCACTGAGTTAGGAGGGTATAAAGAAGTTTGTTTTCAAATTTCCGGTCAATCGGTTTATAGTCAATTAAAATACGAAGGAGGAGTCCATCGTGTACAGCGGGTTCCCGAAACAGAAGCACAGGGTAGAGTTCATACTTCCGCTGTAACAGTTGCCGTTTTGCCAGAAGCAGATGAAATTGATATAGATATCGACCCCAAAGATCTACAGATAGATGTATATCGTTCTTCAGGACATGGAGGACAAGGAGTTAATACCACTGATTCTGCTGTTCGTATTACACATATTCCTACAGGGATTGTTGTTACATGTCAGGATGAACGGTCTCAGCATAAAAATAAAGCAAGAGCATTAAAGGTTCTCCGTTCACGACTTTTAGATATTAAAACACACGAAGAACAAAAGACACGTTCAGAACACAGGAAAATACAAGTCGGTTCCGGTGATAGAAGTGAAAGAATTAGGACTTATAATTTCCCTCAAAATCGAATAACTGAACATAGAATAGGACTTACACTATATTCTCTCGATAAAGTTTTAGATGGAGAATTACAACCTATTATTGATGCTCTTGTAACGGCAGACCAGGCAGAAAGATTATCTCAACTCGCAGAAATAGAAACTTCTCAAACAAAGTAAGAACTCATGCCTTCCCTTTGGGTATTGCTTAATCAAATTTCAAATCAACTCAAACCTGTATCAGATAATCCGCGATTTGAAGCAGAATTGCTACTTGCCCATGCATTAAATACGAAAAGAGCAGAATTACTGAGTAAAATAAAAGAAGAAATTACTATTCCAGAACAACTCAATCAATGGTTAGAAAGAAGAAAAAAGCATGAGCCTATAGCATATATACTTGGCTATACTGAATTTTTTGGAATAAAAATTAAAACAGTGCCACCTGTATTTATACCTCGACCCGAAACCGAACTCCTTGTAGAAGAAACATTAAAGATAATAAAGAAAAAGAATAAAGAAAAATTTAATATTTTGGAGTTATGTACAGGAACAGGTTGTATATCTATAGCCGTATATAATAATGCTTGTAAAAAAGTAAAATGTATCGCAACAGATATAAATGAAAAGGCTGTTATACTGGCAAAGCATAATACAGAAGAAAATAAATCATCCATAAATTTTATTATTTGCAATCTTTTCACTTCTTTAGATGATAAAAATAAATTTGATATTATCTTAGCTAATCCTCCTTATATTCCCGAAAAAAATAGAGATATTCTACCCTCCACAGTCAAAGATTATGAAGATTCACGAGCACTTTTTTGCCCGGGTGATGGAACTTATATAATTCAAAAAATTATTTCCGAAGCCCGAAGATATTTAACCATGGACGGCTGGCTTTTGTTAGAAATAGGAGATGACCAGAAAGAAACTGTGGAAAGAATATTTCAGGAAAACGGATATGATAATATAAAAACACTATTCGATTTACAAAAATTACCACGAGTTGTAAAAGGAAATTGGAACAAAACAAAGTAGTCAAAAAACAATTATGGAAGAATATCAATATAAAAAAACTATTCGAGAAATGTCAATAGATGATAGACCACGAGAAAGACTGGAAAAAAACGGTCCAGAAGCACTTCGTGATGCTGAACTAATAGCAGTGCTTTTCAGAACAGGAACACAGGAAAAAAATGCTGTTGAATTAGCAGAACATTTATTAAATACCTTTGGAGACATAAGGAGACTATCACAGGCGAGCATCGAAGAAATACAACAAATAAAAGGAGTTGGAAAAGTTAAAGCAATCGAATTAAAAGCAGCACTTGAATTAGGAAAACGACTTATCGAACATAAAAAAACATTCATAAAAAGGATACTGAAACCAGCAGATGTGGCTGATTTAATGATGAATCGATACAAAGAATACGAAACGGAACGCTTTATTTGTATTTTATTAAATATAAGAAACGATGTAATAAAAATCGAAACCATATCACAAGGAGGTCTGGATAGTACTGTTGCCAGCCCAATGGATGTATTCCGACTTGCAGTTAGAATTGGTGCTCCTAATATAATTATCACACATAACCATCCCTCAGGGGACCCGGAACCCAGTCAAACCGATATTGATATTACAAAACAGTTAAAAGATGCCGGTGCTATTATTGGTGTTCAACTTTTAGACCATATTATATTCGGCGATGGAAAATATGTAAGTTTAAAAGAAAGGGGACTATTTTGAATCAATCCGTTAATGCCTGGATTATAGGAATGAAATATTATTTACCCTGTATGCTTATAGGGTTGTTATTGACCTACATAGGACTTATATATTACAAATCGTTACTACCTATAGGGATAGTCATTTTCATATTATCAATTTTTATTCTATTTTTCTTCAGGGATTTCCCAAGAAAAATAACTACAAAAGAAGATGAAATTACTTCACCTGCAGATGGAACCATTGTAGAAATTAAAGAAATAGAAAAAAAAGAATACTATGACGGAAAATGTTTAAGAGTATCTATTTTTATGTCCGTATTTAATGCCCATGTAAACCGTTCTCCTTATGATGGAGTTATAAAAAAGATTGTTTATAAAAAAGGCAAATTTATGAACGCAATGAAAAGCCAATCCAGTGAATATAATGAATCCAATACTCTTTTCATAGAAACAAAAAGAGGGGATATTACGGTTAGACAAATCGCAGGCAAAATTGCACGAAGGATTGTATGTCCGATAAAAGAAGGGACTTTTCTTAAAAAGGGGGAGAAATTTGGTATGATAAAATTTGGTTCTCGTGTAGAATTATATCTACCTTTGAATTGTGAAATTTATGTAAAAGATAAAGAGAAAGTTTATGCAGGATTAACTATCATAGGAAGGTTTCAATAAAATGAAAACAGAGAAAAGAAGAAAGAAAAAAATAGAAGTGAAAATAAAAAGACGCAATCCTATTAATGTTTTAGCAAGTTTATTTACTACTATCAGCCTTTATTTAGGAATAGCAAGTATTTTTGCAAGTATAGGTTCTGAATTTGACAAAGCAGCATATTTTATATTACTGGCAATTATTTTTGATTCCCTGGACGGAACAATAGCAAAAATGACAAACAGTGTTTCTGAATTCGGGAAACAATACGATAGTTTGAGTGACCTTGTAACCTTTGGAGTTGCCCCCGGTATTCTTGTCTTCATGGCATATCTTCCAGAGGGTTTACATCTTCCTATCTCTCCAAGAACTGAATCAATCATAGGGAAAACAGGCTCATATATGGCAATTATATATGTAATTTGTGCCGCACTAAGATTAGCAAGGTTTAATACATTTGAAACAGAAAAACGCGATTCTTTTAGAGGTCTTCCATCTCCGGCTGCGGGTGGTACTCTATCCGCTTTTGTCCTATTTTTAAACTATTTTGAACCTCGTTTAGAACTTCATAAATTAGGCCCTTTCGCTTATTATGCATTGGGACCTATGGCTGTTATCTTGGCTTTACTTATGGTTAGTGCGGTAAAATACCCCAAAGACCGATTAAAATATTTTATTTTTGCTCCAAAACCTGCCTTTCTTACACTCGCAATTACCGCATTCGTTATAGCCATAATCCACTATGCAATGACTACCTCAGTAGCAATTGTCCTGTTTCCTATCATGCTTGCTTATGTCGGGTTTGGACTCGGAGATACCTTATACCAGTATTTGTCCACTGCCCCAGAAAAAGAAGGGGAAACAGAGAAAATCAATAAAGAACCACTCCCAAAGAATTTATAATGTTTCGTCATTGTTATACATTATAAACAGAATGAGAATATAATGTTATTTTTTTTAAGGTCTTATACATATAAATTAAAGATTCTTCGTGGATTCGAAATTGCTCTTGGTTTGATTTTCCTGACAAGTGCAATATTAAAAATACTTGAAATCAATCGTTTTTGTGTCCAGATTTATGCCTACGGTGTTATATCACAAAAAGAAATTCTTCCCTGGATTGCAACAATAACAATTTCGATTGAAATTTCATTAGGTCTATTATTTCTTCTCTCTTTCCCGTTAAAAAGACTCACAATGACAGTAAACACATTACTTCTTCTTACTTTTACTTCCTTAATTTTATACGCATGGATATTTAATAATCTTCAAGATTGTGGATGCTTTGGTAAAATTGAAATGGGTCCACGAGAGTCCATAATTAAAAACTTAATACTTATTCTTATTTCTATAGCATGTTTTTCCGGAGTAAACCCAATAGAGGAAAAACAAAAAGAAAAGAAAACATATATAAAGTTCTACATTCCTCTAATAATCACAGTTATTTTAACTCTATTTCTCTGTTATCAACAATTACAATCAGAACAGATTGTTGAAAAAAATATGGAAGATAATAATAGAAGCCCTTACTCAGAAATGAAGGTAGAAATTGATGGAAATGTATATGATTTAGGACAAGGTGAATATTTAATAGCCCTTCTAAGTTATGGTTGTGACCACTGTATAGAAGAATCCCCAAAAATAAATGATTACATGTTAATAAAGGGCATACCTAAAATTATTGCACTATGTCTTGAAGAATCACCCGAAGAAAAAGAAGAATTTATAAACAAAGTCCAGCCATTATTTCCTATGTATTCTATTGGTAATAGAGTAAGACTTTTCCTCAGTCTTATAGGAAAAGAACCTCCAAGATTGGTATATCTTAAAGAGGGTAAAGTTATTAAATATTGGGATTATGACCTGCCAGACACAACCGAAATTATCAAAGTTATAAATAAGTAGAACATTGAGATTATCTTATTTAACTTAAAATTTCATCAGAAATATAATAAATTCATACTTTTTGAAAAGACAATATTATTTAGAGTATCATAAATACATGCCATAAACATTCGCATTTATTTGAAATCTGTACAAAAAATAAAGGGTTCTTATTTCATATGAGCAATAATCATGACCCGGTAATTAAAACAGAAAATTTAACAAAGATATATGATACGGGATTCAGAGGTGAACAGGTATCTGCATTAAAAAACCTCAATTTAGAAGTTTTCCCATCAGAAATATTCGGTTATCTTGGTCCCAATGGTTCTGGAAAAACTACAACAATTAAACTATTGTTAGGTTTAATCTTCCCAACTTCAGGTTCAATTCGAATCATGGGCACAACGGATATTTATTCCGCTTATGTTAAAAAGAACATCGGTTATCTACCCGAAGGTTCCTACTATCCAGATTTCTTAAAAGGGGAAGAAATACTACGATTTTATGGGCAACTTTACGGACTAACAGGAAAAGAGTTAAGTAAACGAATAGACGAAGTATTAGAACTTGTTAGTATGACACATGCACGTCGAAGAATGCTTAAAGGCTATTCCAAAGGTATGAGACAAAGAATAGGCCTTGCTCAGGCACTTATCAGTGACCCTCAAATTTTAATATTAGACGAACCTACTACAGGACTTGACCCTATTGCCAGAAAAGAAATAAGAGATATTTTATCCCAATTACGAGATGAAGGTAAAACCTTATTTATTTCAAGTCATGAACTTTTAGAAGTAGAAATGATTTCCAATCGCGTGGGAATTCTATATGAAGGCATTCTTCGTGTGTCGGGAACTTTAGATGAATTGCTTACTTCAAAGGATAGAATTATAGAATTTGCCAATGCTAAAAATGGGACAATTCAAGAGATAAAAGATAAAGGAGGAGAGGTAGTTGACCAGGTTAATGACAAAATATACATAAAAGTTAAAAACGATGAAGAATTATATAATGCCATTGAATTAGGAAAATCTATCGGTTTGCAATTAATAAAAATAACGCCTCGACGGGAAACATTGGAAGAATTATTTGTAAATGTTATCGATTTAGCCAAAAAAGAACGGAGTTTATAAAATGAAAAGTTTCCTCGATTCTATTAAAGGTCCCTGGTTTATTGCTATATATACATGGAGAGAAGGTTTAAGAAGGAAAACACTGGTTGGCTTTCTTATTCTGAGCCTTCTTGTTATTTTCGGTTCTATATTTATGACATCATTTATCAATCAGGCAACTGTAGGTGATGTTACAACCGATATGGATTTAAAATTGATAAAAGATATTTGCGTTACCACAATTTCAATATTTGGTATTTTAATAACTATTTTTATTTCAGCATCGGTGGTCCCAACTGAAGTAGAGAATCGTGTTATATATACTGTTTTATCAAAACCTGTTCGCCGCTTCCAATACCTTTTCGGTAAATTTTTAGGTGTGCAATTGATTATTATAATGAACCTTTGTCTGATGGGTGGACTTTTTTTTATTGCCTTATATATAAAACAACAAATTCTACCCACTTTACTTTTATGGTCCATTTTCTTAACCTACTTCGAATTTTTGATTGTTTCCGCACTGACCTTTGCGATAGCATGTGCATCTAGTTCCTCCGTTTTACCCACGATTGCAGGCCTTTTCATTTACATTACAGGTAGTCTTACCGAATATCTAAAAGATGTTTACAACCGTTCTGGACAAACAGGCGAATGGCTCGATTCTCTTATCGGTTATATCGCTTATATTTTATGGAATATCCTACCCAATTTGCAGAGATTTAGTATAAAAACGCAAATTATAAATTCACAACCCAATGACCCACCTACAGATGTCTTAATTCCTCAATTAGTTTTGTATGGACTTATTTATGCTGTTTGTGGGTATATCCTTGCCTATTGGGTTTTCAGAAAAAGAGAAGTATAGAGAACATAAAATTATGACAGATAAAAAAGTAAATATAATATTATCGTTGCTCTTTATAACATTTGTAATTTTAGGTGCTTATCAAGGAAGGCGTGTTGAGTTTTATAGAGAGTGTGAGGCTTTCTATAGATGGATACTTGCAGTAGGAACACAAGAAAGATTATTTCAAAGTTCAGAAGGCGAACAAAAAACAAACAAATTTGTGGATTTACAACTTTTTGATAAAGTATCCGAGAAAGCCGTTCCAATACTTCAGAACGAAGAAATCGTTAAGGATTCCATAGATAATACACTATCCTATCGTGAAAATTTTACAAATGTAATAGGTGAAATCTCTAATGATCCAATAATATGGAAAATAACAACAAACAAAGAAATGAAAGAATTGAGAAAAGAATTCTTAAAATATCTCAGAGAAGGGAAAATTGAATTTAATAGAAATATAAGCTATGCAGAAGCACAGGAAAGTGGAGTTAATATCTTCAATTTATTCTTTGGTTTCAGAAAAATCGCAGCAAGTTTGATATGGCTTGAGGTAGACCGATATTGGCATCAAGGATTGTTATATCGTATGGTTCCCCTGATGAGAACCTGTGTAACATTAGACCCTAATTTTGTTGAAGCGTATCTTATAGGGGCATGGCACCTTGCTTATAACGCTACTGCCAAACTTATTGATACACCTCAACACCTAAAAAAATGGAACCCCAAATATAAAGCATGTGTAGGAGAAAAAGAAACTTTCTACTACTTAGCCATTGATTTTCTGAAAAAGGGTATTCGACACAATCCCAGAGACTACAAATTGTATTTTGACCTCGGTTTTGCTATTTATAAAAATAAAATGAACGATTACCCTAATGCAGTCCGATATTTAACTGAAGCAGTTCGTGTCCCTCATGAGCGATGGGTGAGAAGACAATTATATATTTGTCAAGAATTGAATGGACAATATGAAGAAGCCTTACAAGGATGGGAAGACTATAAAAATAAATTCCCGGACAATCCCGTAGCACCTCGCTTTATATTAAGAAATCAAGGGAAAATATATGAAGAAAAAGCACAGGAATTAATAAACGAAGCAGAAAAAATCAGTGATGAACAAATAAAAGAAGAAAAAATAAAAGAAGCAGACAATTTGAAAAGACAGGCAAAGGAAATCTGGGAAAAACTAAGTAAAGAAGAAAACGACCCTTATGGGGATTATCGCCTATTATTAATGGAAGCAATGGATTTGTATAATCAAAAACGCTTCTTAGAATCTATCGCTGTACTAGATAAAGCAAGATGGGAAAGTCCCAGTAATTTTGATGAAGCATCAGACTTAATCATAAAGATTAAACAAGAAGCAAACTTACCCTTGACGGTTTCAGAGAAAAAAGCAGTCATTAGAAAAACAGAAGGGGACCGTTGTCAGGGAATGCCCGAAGAAATTCCCAGTTCGAATTAATATCTATAAAATATGACGAAAACTAATAATGAAAATATCAAAAGAAATCTGGAAATTATAAGAAAAAAAATAGAGAATGCACGAAAAAAAAGTTGCATTGCGGAACAAGAAATAACAATAGTTGCGGTTACTAAAACAGCAACTGTTGAAGATGTGCAAATGGCATATGATTTAGGAATAAGACATTTTGGTGAAAACAGAATTGAATTTGCTATAGAAAAAATGAAAAATTCTCCTGAAGATACACAATGGCACATGATAGGAACAATACAAAGAAGAAAAATTCCCCTCATTCTTCAAAATTGTAAATTTATTGATTCTGTGGATAGAGTGGAGGTTGCAGAAACGATTCAAAAAAGAGCAGGTGAGGTAAATACAGAAAAAATACCCATTCTTGTCCAACTCAATATCTCTGGAGAAAAAACAAAGCACGGCTTTTCACATACAGAATTTGAAAAAATTTATGAAAAAATCCAAATTTTTGATAAATTATATATACGAGGTCTAATGACTATTGCCCCCATAAATGCAAGTGAAAAAACATTAAGACAGATTTTTAGCACATTAAGAAATATTGCAGAAAAATACAAATTGAAGACACTCTCAATGGGTATGTCAGATGATTATGAAATCGCCATTGAAGAAGGTGCTACAGAAATTCGTTTAGGTAGAGCAATTTTTGGAAGTATAAGTTATAACAAATAACTTGTTATAGGAATAAATACATGATAAAAGACTTAGAACAAATAAAAGAATTCGCTTTACAAAAAATTAAAGAAGCAGAATCTACCGATATTTTAGAACAAATACGAGTCGAATTTTTAGGGAAAAAGGGCAAAATTACAGAAGTATTAAAGAAATTAGGTTCTTTACTTCCTGAAGAAAGACCTAAAATTGGAAGTATTGCTAATGAAATAAAAGAAATAATAACCAATAATATACAAAAGCAATACCAAATTGTTTTAGAAAAAGAATTACAAAAGAAAATAGAACAGGAACAGATAGATATAACATTGCCTGGGAGAACACAAGGCAATGGACACATGCATGTTATTAATCAAGTTATGAATGAAATTACAGGTATATTCATACAAATGGGATTTCAAGTCGCCAGCGGGCCCGAAGTGGAAACAGAGTATTATAATTTTGAAAGTTTAAATACTCCCGAAGACCATCCTGCTCGTGACACCCATGATACATTCTATATCAAACCTGGAGTAGTATTAAGAACCCATACTTCTCCTGTTCAAATGAGAGTTATGGAAAAAACGCCCCCCCCTGTGGCAGTAATTGTACCAGGAAGAGTATATCGTGTTGATAATGATGCAAGTCATAGCCCTATGTTTAATCAAATGGAAGGATTATTAGTTGACGAAGACATTACATTTGCAGATTTAAAAGGAACTTTGATGTATTTTGTCCATAAATTTTTTGGAGAAGATACCTCTGTTCGTTTTCGCCCCCATTATTTCCCCTTTACAGAACCTTCCGCAGAGATGGATATATCATGTACCGTTTGTAAAGGAAAAGGTTGCCGTGTATGCAAACATAGCGGTTGGCTCGAAATTTTAGGCTGTGGAATGGTTCATCCCAAAGTTTTCCATTATGCAGGTTATGATAATGAAAAGTATCAGGGATATGCTTTTGGCTTTGGTATAGACCGAATGGCTATGCTAAAGTTTGCTATCCCTTCAATAAACTTATTGTTTGATAATAACTTAAAGTTTTTGGAGCAGTTCTAATATGAAAATTTCATTAAACTGGTTAAAAGAATATTGTAATTTTTCAATAAACGTTAATGAATTGGCTGAACGAATGACAATGTTGGGACTCGAAATAGAATCTATAGAAGAACCCGGCAAAGAAATTGAAAATGTATTTGTAGGAAAAATTCTTGATATACAACCGCATCCGCAGGCAGATAAACTTGTCGTATGTAAAACCGATATTGGAAAAGGAGAACCTTTACAAATAATATGTGGTGCAAAAAACATGAAAGTTGGGGATAAAGTTCCAACTGCTATAGATGGGGCTATACTTCCCGGAGGGTTTAAGATAACAAGGAGAAAAATGAGAGGAATTGAATCCTTTGGAATGATGTGTTCCGGAGCCGAATTAAAAGTAGAAGAAGACTCCGAAGGATTGCTCATTTTACACCCTGAAACACCTATCGGAGAAGATATAAGAAAAGTATTAGGTTTAGATGATGTTATTTTTGAAATTGAAATTACTCCAAATAGGGGAGACTGGGCAAGTTACATTGGTCTTGCACGCGAATTATCAGCCTATTACGGCATTCCTATAACTCTTCCCAAAATAAAATTTTCTGAAATAGAGAAACCTGCTTCTTCTGTATCCAGTGTTACGATTGATTGCCCCAATTACTGCCCGAGATATGCGGGAAGAGTTATACAAAATGTAAAAATAGCACCCTCCCCAGACTGGCTGGCTCGAAAATTACTTAGCGCCGGGCAAAGACCTATCAATAATATTGTGGATATTACAAACTTTGTTCTACTCGAAACAGGACATCCTCTACATGCTTTTGATTTTAACAAATTAAATGAAAATAGAATTATTGTCCGTTTAGCTAAACAAGGAGAACAAATTAAAACTTTAGACGGAGAACTCAGAACCTTAAATGAAAGTCAGATGGTTATAGCGGATGCTATAAAACCACAAGCCTTAGCAGGTATTATGGGTGGAGCAGATAGCGAAGTAGATGATAATACTGTAAATGTGTTTTTAGAAAGTGCTTATTTTGATCCGGTATCTATTCGTAGAACCGCCCGTTCCCATAACCTCATTACAGAAGCAGCTCAACATTTCCAGAGAGGTGCCGACCCTGAAATGGTAACATGGGCTATTGAAAGAGCAACCTCCCTAATACAGGAATTAGCAGGAGGTGAAGTATTAAAAGGCATATTGGACGAATATCCTAATAAAATCCAGAAAAAAAGTGTAAAACTAAGATATGAAAGAACTAAAAAAAGAATAGGTATAGATATTGATAAAAACTTCCAGAAATCAATAATGGTTAAATTAGGCTTTTCCATTAAGCAGGAAAATGAAAAAGAAGTCAATTTTATTATCCCATCATGGAGACACGATGTATCCCTGGAAGAAGATATAATTGAAGAAATAGCCCGGTTTTACGGCTATGATAAAATTCCAAATACCCTTCCTAAAATTAGACAATCAGTCGCAATTTTTGACACAGCATTTAAAAAAATAAATGACATCAGAACACTACTTGTTCATAAAGGGCTGACGGAATGTTACTCATGGACATTCTCCAATACAGAAATTATGCAACAATTAAACTTCCCCGAAAATTACCTAAATATGGTAATTTTACAAAATCCTTTATCAAAAAATTTGTCAACGATGAGAACATCCATTATCCCTGACCTCCTGACAACTGTGCAAAAAAATCATCTGGAAGATAAAATTGCTATTTTTGAAATGGGACCTGTTTTTATACCAATAGATGAAAACATATTGCCTGATGAACCTCAAAAGTTAGGAATTTTATTGTCGGGTTCTGCAAATCCTCGATTATGGTGTTATAATGACAGAAGGCAATTTGATTTCTTTGATTTGAAAGGTATCGTTGAAGACATCTTAAATGAATTTTTTATACCTTACAGAGTAGAAAAATTAGATTTTCCGATCTTCCATCCTGGTCAATCTATGAAAATCACAAACCAGAATGAGGAATTAGGAATTTTAGGAAAAATCAATCCTAAAATTGCTCATGAATTAGAAATAAATGAAAATACATATATCAGTGAACTGAATCTAAACAAAATGCTATGTATTTCAACAAAGAAAAAGAGCTATAAAACAATATCTGAATTCCCTTCTACTTCGCGAGATTTAGCAATTCTTGTAAATAGAACACTTCCTGTAATGGATATTTTCTCTTCATTAAAATCAATAGGGGAGGGGATACTACAAAAAATAGAATTGTTTGATGTTTATACAGGAGAACAAGTCCCTCATGATAAAAAAAGTATTGCATTAGGTTTTACTTTCTGCTCTAATGAGAGAACACTTACAGATGCTGAAATTGACTCAGTAATGAATGAGATAATAAATACTCTCCAAAAGAAATTTGGTGCCAAGATTAGGTAATTATATGGGATTGGAAGAAACGATTCATGAATTTGACCAATTCTGTAACAAATTAGAAGTCGTAATTGATTCATTTATAGATACTTATGACAGTTTAGAAGAAAAATATAATGATGTCCTGAAAAAATTATGGTCTGCCAAATCTGAAATTACTTTAATGCAATCAAATCTGCAACAGTTAGAAAAAAGTAAAGAAAAGAATAAAATATTGCTTGAATCTACCAAAGAAATTATTGAAAGATTAGATAAAATAGAAGAAATCGTTAAGAGTTTAGAAATTGAGTTCTTAAATGAATAACAAAAACGATTTAATAAAAGTAAAAATAGCAAATACAGAAGTTGAAGTCCCTATTTTTATTAAC
>JBMFRC010000025.1:0-40853 GCA_049968235.1 Candidatus Hydrogenedens sp. | reverse complement strand
GGGCCAGCAAACCCTTTGCTTTGTTTCTTGGCCAAAAATCTTGAAGAATTTTTACAATTCTGTTGTTTTCCATAATTTTATTTTATTAACTCCTCAATATTAACACCTAATGCTTTGGCTATTTTTGCCATAACCAAGACAGAAGGTTTTTTAATAACTCCGCTTTCAATTTTGGTCAAGGTGGTATATTTGACGCCGGATTTTCTAGCAAAATCTTCCTGCGACAATCCTTGTTTTGTACGGTATTTCTTTATATTTTCTCCAATGTTATTTTCTCTTGCCATATTTTCAATAATTTGATAGTATATTATTGTACTATTTACAACCCTTACTTTCAATATAATGAAAACAAATAAATTAAAATCAATCAAGAAAGATAAGAAAGGCCCGCTTCTGGCGTCCCGCTTTGCGGGACAAAGACAAAAAATTCAATTTTGCGCCTAAAATCTGTTGGCGAGCCCTCGCATAGGGCGAGCCAGCTACCTTAAATTCCAATTGGCGGAGAGAGAGGGATTCGAACCCTCGGTACGGTTTCCCGTACACACGCTTTCCAAGCGTGCTCCTTAAGCCACTCGGACATCTCTCCGCATGACTTGATATGAGGAATGATTTCGTTTTTTAGCACGATTAAAAATAAAATGATGGATATTATAATGAGTTATTGGGGTAAAAATCCAAATAGGTTTTTTATGATGTTTAATCAAACTTCTTCTAAGGCTTTCTTTATACTTTCCAACAGTGAGGACAGAATAAAAGGCTTTTGAATAAATCCGGTAAGTCCCTTGCCGATGAATCGTTCTAAAATATCCTTTTCGTTGTAGCCACTGGATAAGAGAACTTTTACTTCGGGATTAATACGACGCAATTCACGAAAAGTTTCTTCTCCATCCATAATAGGCATGGTCATATCTAATAACACCAGTGCGATTTGGTCATTGTTCTCTTTGTAAATTTTTATGGCTTCCTCACCGTTGGAAGCGAGAAGAATATGATAACCACCAATTTCAAGCATGTTTTTTACAGTATCCCGCACTAACTTTTCATCGTCAACAACGAGTATTTGTTTTTTCTCTGTTTTTTGTCCCAATTCTTCCTGTTTAGATTCAATGGTTTTGGGATAGTTTTTAGTTTCCTCTATGGCAGGGAAGAAAACCTTGAAAGAAGTCCCCTTCCCCATTTCCGTATAGACTTTAATAGCACCATTGTGGGCTCTGACAATTCCTGCTACAGCGGAGAGTCCTAACCCCCTGCCGATAAATTTTGTTGTGAAGAATGGTTCGAACATACGGTCTTTAACATCTTTTGATATACCCGACCCGTTATCAATAATTTCTAAATAGATATAAGTTCCTTCTTTACAATTTTCGCCGAAATAAGTTGTTTGCCAGTATTTCTTATCGCAATACATATATTTTGTAACAATTGTAATAACCCCCGATTTATCCCCTATGGCTTCCGCCGCATTGAGAATCAAATTAATAATTAACTGTTGTAGATGGGCAGGGTCAGCATTAATCAACGGAAGATTTTCATCCAAATCGAATTTAACTGCAACTTTTTTAGGGACGGAGAGTATAATTAGTGTTTCAATATTTTTAATAAGTGCCGTCAAGGAAATGGGTTTAACGAAAGTTTTTCCCTTACCTGCATATGCTAATAGTTGTTGAGATAGATGGGTAAGTTCTTTAGAAATGCGAATAATTTCTTTTAAGTAATAATTGGCTGACGAATCGGGTGGGATTTCCATAAGAGCTAAATCCGCATTCCCAATAATTCCCACAAGCAGGTTGTTGAAGTCATGAGCCATACCTCCCGCAAGAATTCCGATACTTTCTAAACGCTGGGTCTGTCGTATTTTCTCTTCCATAGCCCGTCGTTCTTTTTCTGCTTGAATTTTATCGGTTATGTCCATACCGGAACATATAAGTCCGCTAATCGTCCCCTCATCACTATATAAAAAGGCATGTCTCAAGATAAGTACCCTTTCTTCGTTTTTTGTGTTTATAACATGAACAATATCTTCTAAATCCGAGATTGTTTTTTCTTTCATGGTTTCTTCAAAATGTGTTTGAAGATTGTTTTTCTGTGAAGGTGCAACGAAAGTCGAGAACCAGTTCTTCCCTATTACAGAGTTATTACATTTCAATGTTGCATAAGCAGTATTATTCAAATACTGAATATTCCCATCTCTATCTAATACGATAAATAACGAAGGGGATAGATTCAAAAATTCCTGTAATCGGTCATGTTCTCTTCTCAGTATGTTTTCAAATTCTTTTCTCTGGGTGATATCCGAAAATAAAAAAATAGTACCTTTAAATTTGTTTGAAGCGTCATAAATCGGAGATGCATTTACAAGGAATATCCGTCTGGACTTATCGGCACATATCAGTGTTCGTTCATATTGCCCCATATACCCTTTTAGCCGTTCCGCTCTTTGTTTTTGTACATCAGAGTATTCATCCGGAGGTATAAATTCTAAAGTAGATTTGCCAATCATTTCTTCGGGAGAAAAACCAAGAATATCCGCCATTTTTTGATTAATAAAAACAGTTTTAAATTCCTCATCTACCACCCATATTCCTTCATGAGCAGATTCAACAATTGTTCGATATTTCTGTTCACTTTCTCTTAATCTATCCTGAATATTCGTAAGTTCAGTAACATCTACATCCATACAGAAAATATATGATGTATCCTTAATTTTTGCAGGTATCATAAAGGAAAGGACATGTTTCTCATCACCCGTTCTTACTTTCACTGTCCATTTTTGCGGTTCTGTTGGTACCCCTCGCTGGATTATATCTTGAACAATTTTATTAAAAGTATCCCATTCTTCAGGAGGAAGTAATATTTCTTTTATGTCTTTTCCGATAACCTCGTTGTTAGAATAACCATAGAGTAATTCACTGGCTTTATTCCAGAAGAAAATTTGTCCCTCCGGGGAATATCCCTGAACAGCAGTAACAGGTGTAGATTCAAGGCAATACTTATATAGTTCTTCAAAATGACTTAACTCGCAAAAAGAGATTGAACTCGGGCTTATGTTATCCTTTTTATGTTCAAAATGTTTTCCACCCCCTAAACTAAAATTCTTTTCAGACATATTATGCCTTTACTCTCTAATAGTAATTAAAAATTTGGTTAGAGATATACCTATAAAACCTAAAGTGCAACTAAGTTTTGACTTTACCTGTCTCAAATTTGTTCCAATATTTCAGGATTTGTAATTATCTTAATATAAGTTACTTATATTATTATACCTAAGATTAAAAGGAAAAGAAAATGAAAAAAGAAATCCTATTATCTTGCATTGTTATGTTTTTTTGTTGTATGGCACTTTGTGAAGATTTCCAAGAATTTGTTATCAGTGGTAGTCCTTTTAAGGCTAATATCGTATGTAATAATGTCGAATTACAAAAAAGTGATGCTAAATCTCAAGATGGATTTAGAGTAAAATTTAATGTAGCGAATTTCCCTAATGTGTTATTTAGTTCACAATCAGAGAGTTGGGACTGGTCAGAATATTGCTGGCTTGTGGTAAAGATATATAATCCAGAAAGGAATGGAATTCGCGTGAATGTAAGAATTGATAATGCAGGGGCAGATGGATGGACACACTGCATTACAGGTAGTTACCACTTACCCCCTAAAGAAGAAAAGTCAATTCCATTTCTTTTACCTAATTCCTCATATCCTTTTACCATTCCAGAAGATAAAGAGAGATTAGATGTTTATTCCAAACATCCCTTATGGGGCATGCGTCGAGCACCGGGCAATTTTGTAGAAGCAAAAGGAGAAAAATTCGATTTATCTAAGGTTATTGCTTTCCAGATTTTTCTGGCTCAACCTGCAGTACCTACCCATCTGATAATTCGCCAGATAAAACTTGAAAAACAATACGATTTGCCGGATTTCCCTTTGCCTTTTGTTGACATGTTAGGACAGTATAAATATGCGGATTGGAAAGGGAAAACACATTCAGAAAAGGCGATGATGGAAAGAACCAGGAAAGAACTTCAAAAGATAAAAAAACATTCTTCCGAGGATAAAGTTTTTGACATATATGGAGGATGGAAAAAAGGTCCCTTATTAAAAGCAACGGGGTGGTTTCGAACAGAATTAATAGATGGGTATTGGTGGCTTGTAACACCGGAGGGACATTTGTTTTTATCAATTGGTGTGGATTGCATTGGATTGAACGACTTAACTTTTATTACAAAACGGGAAAATTGGTTCGACTACATCCCTGATATAAATGACCCGAAATTCAAATCTTGTTTTGGTTATGCAGGAAAGGGAGGACATTGGTTTGGACATATTTTAGACGAGGGGTCATTATTTTCTTTTTACAAAGCAAATATGATTCGTCAGTTTGGGGATACATGGGAACAGCCATGGAGTGAACAAACCACAGCGCGATTAAAAAAATGGGGATTTAATACCATAGGAGCATGGAGTTCCGTCCATCTATTTGTAGATAAAAAAATACCTTTTATTGTTATTTTAGGACTGGGGAATGTGTCAAGAATTAATAATGCTCCGGGATATTGGGGACCTATGTATGATGTTTTTGACCCAAATTACGAAAAGATTGTTGATAATAGTATCCAAAAAGGGGTAACAAATTATAAAGATAATCCATTTTGTATTGGCTATTTTGTAAATAATGAACTGTCATGGGATGGAGTATGGGAAGGAACCATAAAGAATACTATGGAACAACCCTGTAAAAAGGAATTTATCGAACAATGTAAAGCGAAATATGGGACTATTGAGAACTTGAACCAGAATTGGGATACATCTTTTGCAAACTGGTCAGATATAAATAAGCCAGAAAAAGAAACGGATGCATTCAAAAAAGATAGAGATGAATATTTGACGAAATTTGCAGATACATATTTTTCAGTGATAGCCAAAGCAATAAAAAAATATGCTTCTAACCAATTATATATGGGTTGTCGTTTTGCGGGATTTCCCCCAGAATTCGTATGGAAGTCTGCACAAAAGTATGCAGATGTAGTTAGCATCAATATGTATCGAAAGGAAATTCCACGGGAACATGCTATGTTCGATATTGCCAGGAAACCAATAATTATAGGAGAGTTTCATTTTGGGGCATTAGACCGGGGCATGTTTCATACCGGATTGGTCGCATGTAAAAACCAGAAAGACCGTGCAGATAAATATGCTAATTATATAAGAAGTGTTGTAACACATCCTTTGTTTATTGGCTGTCATTGGTTCCAATGGGCAGACCAACCCATTACAGGTAGACATTTCGATGGAGAAAATTATAATATCGGATTGGTAGATGTAACCAATCATCCTTATGCAGAACTTACGAAATCTGCAGAGAAAGTAAACAAGTGTGCTTATTCAATCCGCATGAAGGAAAGTCAGAAAAACAGGAAATCGCATAAGTGAAAAGAGAATACTCTCCAAAGTAATTCAGTAATGATAGGTATATCTTCTAACTATTCACTTTTTTCAAAAATTTACAAATATATCTATCTCATTCCTTCAAAAAAATAAATTTGTCTTAAAACATCTTACTCTAAAAAATTAGAAATAATACCACAAAAATTTATTATTGGGTTATTTTTTAGGTAAAATTATGTATGAAAATAATAACCATATAAAAATACTGTTCCTATGATGAAAAAATTATATATTCCTATCTACAGCATGATTTTATTATTTCTTTTGTCCCTACTTGTTCCAGTCTCTTATGCTCAGTTATCTCAGGAAGATATTCAGAGGTTAAAACAGGAAGCCTTGAATAATAACTGGACATTCGAGGTGGGAGAAACTTCTGCAACCCAAAGAAGTCTGAATCGGTTAACCGGATATATTCCTCCCGACCCTCAATATTTAGATGAATTACAACCTCATGCAGATAAGCCTATTATTTCCACTGAAAAACTTCCTTCTCGTTGGGACTGGCGAGAAAAAATACCCGGAGGATTACCTCCTATTCGGGACCAGGGTTCTTGTGGTTCTTGTTGGGCTTTTGCTACGGTTGGGGCATTAGAATGTGCAATCAAAATTAAAGATGGAATTAATGTCGATTTATCCGAACAATGGTTAGTAGATTGTGCACAAGGTTTATTCTGGTATGGGTGTGATGGGGGCATATCTGCTCATGACTGGCATAAAGGAAGCAGGACGGATTCGTGTGGTGGATATGGTGCAGTTCTTGAAACGGATTATCCTTATGTCGATTATCAAGGTAGTTGTGGTTGTCCGAAACCTCACTACTATACTATCAATGACTGGCATTATGTAGGACCCATGTTAGGCATACCTTCTCTGGATGCTCTTAAAACCGCTATATACCGTTACGGACCCATTGTCGCTTCTATGGAAGCAAAGGAATCGTTCCTGGCATATAAAGGTGGGGTATATAACGACAATCTGAACTCGAAAGCAACACCTAATCACATGGTTGTAATTGTTGGTTGGGATGATAATTATGGCGGAGGTTCATTTATTATACGCAACTCATGGGGCACTTACTGGGGAGAAAATGGTTATGGATACATTGCTTACGGTTCGTCCCAAATTGGTTATGGAGCAGATTACATTGAATATGGAACACCTTCGGATACATTGTTAATACAACCTCAACAGGATTTGTTGTTCTATCTAAGTTCTAATAATTTTATTTCCCCTTCATCTATCGCTATTCGTCTTGAAAATATCAGTGAATATAATATTAACTGGACATCTACCACTGATGAGGGTATTGCTCTAAATCCTTCATCAGGGACTTTGAGGCCAGGTGAAAATATAATCATTCAATTAACTGTTACTCAACGACCTACCCAATCTGGAACCTACACCAAAACTTTTTCAATAACAAATACAGTTACACAGAATACTCAGAATTTTACTCTCAAACTTAAAAGAGCCTATTTATCCCCCATTTCATTCTTATTGAATAGTGACCCCGGCTGGGATAAAACGGGAAATTGGGCTTTTGGCATACCAGCAGGTATCGATGGAGACCCATCATCTGGACATACAGGTCAATATGTATATGGTTATAACTTGAATGGCTCTTATGAAAACGATATGAACGAAGAAATACTAACTTCTGTTCCAATTGATTGCTCGAATATTCAGAACGTAGTATTATCTTTCTATCGCTGGTTAGGTATTGAATCTTCCTCCTATGACCATGCACGGATTGATGTAAGTACAAATGGAACTACATGGACTACTATCTGGAACCATAACACGGGGACAATTCAGGAAAATTCTTGGTCACTAAAAACCTATGATATTTCCGCTATTGCAGACCGACAACCGCTATTACTCATTCGCTGGGTTATGGGTCCCACGGATTATATCGATACCTATGCAGGCTGGAACATTGATGATATATCCATATCAGGAAATTCAGTCAATGTAACTGTTCCCAATGTTGTAGGTAAAATATTGCAAGAGGCTGTATCAACTATAACTTCATCGGGTTTAACTCAAGGACAAACAAGCGAGTTATGCAGTAATTCTGTGCCGGACGGTTCTGTTATCTCCCAATCGCCACAAGCCGGCACATCGGTTCCATATGGAACACAGGTGAATTTAGTTGTATCATCAGGTCACTGTCCAGTCATCGTCCCAAATGTATCAGGATTGAACTATACAGAAGCAGAAAATCAAATTACATCAATTGGGCTTACTATCGGGAAGACTGAATATACATGTGATAATACAATTCCGGAGAATAGTGTAATTAGTCAGGAACCATCCGCAGGTATTGAGGTTCCTTATGGGACATCTATTAATCTGATTATATCTACCGGACCCTGTCCTCCAGAAGGAAGTATTGAGGGGACCACAGAAGGTCTTGAAGGTGAATGGGTACCGGAAGGGGAAGGCATAATCGAAGGTTCTCCTGATGGCAGTCCAGAAGGACTCGAAGGAGAAGGAAGTGTTGATGGGATTACGGAAGGTAACTCTGAAGGTGAAGGGGTACCGGAAGGGGAAGGCATAATCGAAGGTTCTCCTGAAGGCAGTCCTGAAGGACTCGAAGGAGAAGGAAGTGTTGATGGAATTACGGAAGGCAACTCTGAAGGTGAGGGGGTACCGGAAGGGGAAGGTATAATCGAAGGTTCTCCTGATGGCAGTCCTGATGGACTCGAAGGGGAAGGTATTTCAGAAGGAAGCACAGAGGGAGAAATTATCCGGACCTATCATAGTGCCGATAAAAATAACGATGGCATCATAGATTTAAGTGAACTGCTCCGTGTTATTCAATTGTTTAATTTGGGAAGTTATCACTGTCAAACAAATTCTGAAGATGGTTATGCTCCCGGGGATGGGATTGATTATGATTGTCTCCCCCATACTTCGGATTACAAACCCCAAGATTGGAAATTTGATTTGTCAGAACTTCTTCGTCTCATTCAAATTTTCAATTCGGGCGGTTATTACTACTGTCCCGGACTCGGTGAGGATAATTACTGTCCCAAACCGTAAATATAGAAAAAAAAATGTTTGTTGGCGTTCTCTTTTTCCATATATGGTTAAAATAAGATAAATATTTCTATTTATTAGCAATTGACAAAACAAACTTTTTTACAGGAAATACTAAACATATATGCCTAAATGGAAAAAGATAATTTCCTATCTGTTTGTTTTATTTACCTTTGTTCTCATTGTTTTCTTTTTTTGTTCTTTATTAATCTATTACCAAATTACACACCGAACCAAAAGAAATTTCTTTAACTCAGATGGTATAAAAATTCACTACACAGATGAAGGTCAAGGAGAACCTATAATTTTAACACATGGATTTGCTGTTAATTCTGACCTTAACTGGCGAAAACCGGGAATAATTGATTATCTCAAGATTAACTTTCGTATTATTGCGGTTGACCTCCGTGGTCATGAACTTAGTTCCAAACCATACGGTTCAAACGAATATGGAATAAAAATGGTTAAAGACATAATCAACTTAATGGACTATTTAAAAATAGACAAAGCACATATTGCTGGTTATTCATTGGGAGGTTTTATTGCTATAAAATTAGTTACACTTTATCCTGACCGAGTAATTACCTTATCTTCTCTTGGTTCTGGTTGGGAACAGCCCAACCAAAACCACTTCCTTTCATCAATACATCAGCTCATCAAAAAATTAGAAAAAGTTCAGGTATCGAACCTGTAAGTACACATTTTGATATGAATAGAAGGAAACTGGGATTTGTTCATTTCCTTTGGGTAAAAATATTAACACATTTTTTTAATGACTCCAAAGCATTAATTGGAGTATTAAAGGGTGTCTCTGAACTCAAGGTCGGTAAAGATGAAATAAAAGAGATTCATATCCCTATATGTATGATTGTAGGGGAGAATGATCCACTATGTAAAGGAGCAGAAAACTTAAAAAACATCCTACCACAATCACAACTAACTATCATACAAAGAAAAAACCATATCACAGCACCTCTCTCGCCGAAATTCAAAGAAACACTTAGACATTTTTTACTCAAATATTCTAAAAGTTCATAATGTACTTATTGAATTGAATCCCCTACTTGGTGTTCCTCTAATATCTGTGATTTATTATCGCTACTTTCCTTTTTCTTAAATCTATCTAAAATATAACCTTTAATTTTATTTATCCATGGTTTCGTATATTCAAGAGGCAAACTGTTCAGTAATGCAATAATCAGCATATAAATACACAGAACAAAGAGCATACAGCCTAACCAGTAGTATGTGGCGAATTCCTGTTCCCACATAGTATAGAAGAAATAACCCGCCATAGCGGTGATATACAACCAGATAATTGCAATAGCACGGGGTATATAATCCGACTTAGGAGAGAAAAACAATAAAGGCACTGCCAGCATAATGTAATAATAATAAGTAGGTGAAACTAAAAAGAAACATGGGACAAAACCGAACACAAAACTTTCATAAGGAGAAAGTCGTCGCGATGCGATTAAACACAGAACCAATACAATTGCCATTGTAGTCCACCACCTTCGTGCTTGTTCCGTATAAATAATACTTCGCGTAAAAGGTTTCCATGGGGATATTACCTTCCTCATTGCTGAAGCAAAGGTTAGTGGTTCATTTGTAGTGGTTTTAACAACAGGCTTAGGAGCGGAAGGATTCCTGGTTAGTGGTGTCTGCTGATTATTGGTTGTAACGGATGGTGTAGGGGCTGTTATAGGTCTGCCTAATAAGGCGTTACCTATAATTCCGGATATATCTTTTAATGATTGTTTCAGGTCTAAATTTTTGGGATATTGTGCAATAAAAATATATTTATATCCAACACGCCATGGTGAAATATCCCGATTATGTCGTCCTATTTTATCGGCATAATCCCGCCATTGGTACATCCCTCCATAGTAACCAAAAGAAGCGACAAAAAGAATTGTAATTGTTACTGTAAAAGAGATGAAATAATTTATCCAATTTCGTTCCATTCTTCCGGCAAAATAACCCCAAAGCCCTGCCCAAAGCAATACCATTCCAAAGAAGATAATAGGAATAAATAAAATAAGATGGATAAATAGCGGAAGAGGCCATGGAATTGTGAACCCTTCAAACAAACGGGACGGAAATCTCCTGAGAATGAGACTACCCACAAACGAAATTATAAAATTCAGAAGTGCAAATCCGCCAATAATAAATAGTCTCTGCTTACGGTCGTAGAAACGAATTTTTAATTCATCATATCCTATCCTTACCATTTTACATAAATCCCAAAACAGTCGCGTTCCCGGACCAAAAAGAAAAACAGCAGGAAACACACGGGAAATTACAGAATATGCTGTAAAGATTCCCGCCCATTTGTAACGGTTTAATTTAATCATACATGCAGAAAGCACAAGACACATTGCAAAATCAGTTCTTAAAAAAGCCCCTTTCATGTGCGAAAATCGCATCATATAATGGGTCCCAATTAATATAAGCATGAACATAGCAGGACGAAGACCAAAGGCATATAGCACAACCAACGTTGTAATTCCAATAAGAATTAAATCCAATGAAGCCAGAATTAGCATATGATTTCGGTTATCCGTGGAAATGGGATTGCTCAGAAAACCTCCTACCAGCATCGACCAGATAGGAGAGGCATTATACCCTTTATCTCTCAAAACATTATTCCAACGGCTTGTCGTTAATTCGCGTTTGAAAAATCGAATATCCTTCAACCATTCCTCCCAGCGTTCTGGAGAAAACCGACTTTTGTATTGTTCTTTATTTTTTAATACATCATCTACGGTGATATATGTTCCATTCACAAGATTACGAATATTATTTTGAGGATTAGAATACTTTCGGTCTGTCTCATCATCCGCAATCAGACTTGCTGCATAAAGTCTCGTATAACCAATCTCTTTCGCATATTTTGAACCTAAGTAATAGTGGTAAAATTCATACGCATTAAAAAAAGTGCCATACCTCCATTGTCCGAAACTATCTATGTAATTTCCTACTGCCAGAAAAGCACAAATACACAAAGATGCGAGCAATACTCCTCTCGTAATTCCCGATACAGCAGGTCCTAAATATGAAATAACCCATTTCCGACTTAAAATCACCAATCCAATAAGGATAAGTATTGTGAGCGATGGGATTAGATATCTAAGGTCGTGTTGATTAGCAAATTTTTGTAATTCCCATAAGATAATCTGAAATATCGAAGGAGAATTCTCCATAGTTACCTCCATCTAAAAAGTTTCTATGTTAAATAAAATTCCTATTAGTCTACCACAATATCCTTTGCAAATCCCTTTATTTTGTTATCTTTGACGACATTATCTTGAGCCGTTTTTGCAATTCGAATCCCTACCTTTTCATTCTTCTCACCATTTTCTAAAATTTTACTGTTACATATCTCATTGCCCTTTGTGAGACCCAGAATAGATATTCCTGTTCCGTTGTTTAACTTTATATTTCTAATTACATTTTCTTCAATCTTATTTCCTATTGCAGTAAATCTCTCTTGTTCTTCACGGAAAAGTATTCCACATTCTCGGGAATCTGTAATGATATTCTTATGAATCCAATTATTATTATCGCGGTGTCCTATCGAAATACCCACACGATTGTTTTGTATCTGATTTCCCTCTGCAACCCCATTTTGCACTCCCCCACAGAAAAAAATCCCAATATCATTATTTTCAATTTGATTATTTATCATCTTAGGTCTTTGAGAACCTGACCCGGGATGTAAGCCCAAACCTGTATTATCGTGGGAATAGCAATTATCCACAACAACATCATGGACAATCTGCCAACTTATACCATCTCCATTATAATTTCTTGCTTCTACATTGCGGATAGAAACTTTTTTACAATCTTGCAACCAGATACAACCTGCATAATTTCCATCTAAATTTAAGTTATTCTCTTTATTTCCATCCAGGACAAGGTTTTTAATCGTAATATTTTCCACAAACTCTCCACTTATCAATGGGAATAAAGTGGCAATTGTAGTTTCCTGTCCAAGCCAAACATTTTCCCGTAATGCTTTATCCAATATGAGACGATTCCCATCAATAGAAATAATCGTTCTTTTGATGACAACTACTCCTCCATGATGAGGGTTTTTTGTCCGTATGCATAAACCGTCCCCTATCTTAAACCGTTCCGGATGTGCGACAGAAATACTCTGCTCATACCAATCCGCATCTTTAATAAATTCGGTTTCCACAGAGGGCTCTTTAACAAATATTGATGATGGACCGTTTCCTATAATTTTAGTATGACTTGATAAATAGATTGCATTGGAAAAACGATAAACGCCCGGCAGTATTTGAATAGTTCCTCCACCATATCTCGCAATATAATCTATAGCAGATTGAATAACCTTTTGCATACTTCCTCTAAAATCTGCTTCACTATCACAAGGTCCCACGGTAACATGACATTGCTTTTTTTCGTAATTTCCAGACAGTTCATCTCCCGATATATATGGGATATCTTCTGCACGGGCTATTTCACATAATGGAAGAAAAAGAACTCCTCCCGCCATAGATATATTTTTCAACATCTCTCTGCGGGTTACCATAATTTTCATCCTGTAAACATGAAGTTGTTTTTGAAACATCCTTTCTGTTTGCTGTTATATTAAATCTCATCCCTCAATGCGAGATAATGGGCTACGCATGATTCTCCCAATGCATCTAAATTATATCCACCTTCTAATACAGATACGATTCGCCCTCCTGCAATTCTTTTGATTGCATGGGTTATCTTTGCGAAATCCTCCTCGCCCAAATTTTGACTTCCTAACGGGTCTTTTCGATGTGCATCAAATCCTGCGGATATAAGTAAAAACTCGGGTTGAAATCTTTTTAATTCAGGTAATACTAAATTTTCGATGGCGGAATGCCATAACTCTTCCGGGACACCGGGCATCATTTGTATATTTAAATTGGTATTATTTTTTCCCCTCTCTTCTGGGAATCCTGTCCCGGGATAATGAGGGAACTGATGAATACTTATATAGTAAACTCTATCATCATTATAAAAGACTTTCTGTGTTCCATTTCCATGATGAACATCAAAATCAAAAATAGCTACCCGTTTCAATCCTGCTACATCTGTTAACCATCGTCCCGCTATTGCAACATTATTGAATAAACAAAAACCCATAGCCCGATTCGGCTCTGCATGATGTCCGGGAGGTCTCATTATTTCAAAAACGCTTTTATATTTACCTTCTAAAACCGCTTTGCATGCAGATATAGCCCCTCCGGCAGATAATAGAGCCGCAGCCCATGATGCCTCTCCCATAACGGTATCCGGGTCGGAATAATCTAGATTATTTTTACATGTTCGTTCAATCGTATCCACATGTTGAACGGTATGAATTCTCAATAAGTCTTCACGAGTAGCCGGTTCTATATCCAGAAAAGGGGGGTCTATTTTATGCTGTTCAAAAGCATTTAGTATTGCCTCTAATCTTGCTGGCTTTTCGGGATGATAGGGTCCTGTATCGTGAAAAAGACCTTCCTCACGGAATACAATTGCTGTATCACTCATATACACAACCTTTTACTGCAAAAAAATATACAAAAAAATTCTTTATATTATATTATGAACCTCCTTGAACAATTCGTGCTACAAGATTCATAATTCTTGTTCTGTAATAATAGAAAAGTAGCGGATTTTGTTCATAAACCTTTAAGGAAGAGGAGAGTTTATTTAATGCTTCTGCTCTTTCTCTACGGGCTAAAACTCCGATAGGTGCTTTTCTTGCGGATACGCGTTCTAAAACTAACAAATATTCTCGGTCTTCCAGACCATCACGTAAACATTCCAATCGTATAGAAGGCACAGGTGGTTCTATAATAGTTTCTGTAGGCTTCTCCTTTCGTGGTGGATATAATAACCGGCCATCTCCGTTACCCCACCTTTGTCCGTCAGGACTCATGGACATGGCTTCTTCCCATGGATTTTGTGACCAATATGTAATTGACCAGAATAAATCGCCATCCAGATTATATTTATCTACCTGCCAGTAACGGATTCGGTGATTTATTGCGGGATGGTCAACAAAATTGTTTGCATATGGAGCCCTTGGAGCAGTGCATACATACCACCACACCGTTTCTCCTAAACTCTGCCTCCATTGTGCTCGTGTTTCTTCATACATATTAAATATTGGAACCCAGAGATTAACCACTCCCCAGAAATAGGGTACAGGTGCTAATTCTTGATTGCAGGTTAAAAGCCTGCGTATATCAGGGCAGGCGGACTGTAATAATTCCATCCCTTTTTTAACATTAGGATATTCTGCGGGAGGAGGTTCATCCACCCAATACCAATACGCCTTATATAACCAACCTTTCTCCCGTAAATGTTCCTGAACCTTGCTATATATTGAAGTAAACAGTCTATTATATTCTTTCGAATACATCGGTTCTCCATTGAGTTCTGAAGGTAAACCGCCTATATTAAAGGCATTAAAATTATACTGATTTAGATATTTCTCCATTGCTTTATCGAATTCAGAAAAATCTAATACTGCTTCTGGTGGTGTTCCTTCAAATGTCCATTTTATAGGTGCAAAAGCATGAGGAGTATATGGGGATATTCGATATTCCATACAGGTTTTCATATATAAATCGAAAACTTCTTTTTTCTGGTCATCTGTTAAGGGTCCATGCCAGGAGTAATCCGGCGAAACTCCATAGGCAGTTTCTGTGCTTGTATACGGTGGTAATACATAATTAAAAACTTGAATTTTATATGGAACTTCCACATTTAATCCCACTGAATTTATTTGTATCTTCCCTTCATAAATACCCGGCGGTTGCCCTTTTCCAACATACAAACGAACCCATAGCACAATATTCCCTTCCGATGAAACATTAATAGCATCTTTTACAGGCACTATAGGGTCTGGATATTCTTTTAGGTCACCATAATAATCGGATACAGTTTGGATTGGCACATAATTTACCTCAAAAACTTTAAATTGGTCAGCGGGCAATGTGTAACCGTCCTTAGTTTTACCTTCTGAAACATTTATTTTTAGGGATGAAATGTTTCCTTTGGGACTTATAACAACTTGAAATGCTTCGTATTCATTCCGGGCAATATCTAATGGGAAATATTCCAGTGAACAATCGGGTACAGGTTCATCTTTACCTACCTTTTCTATTGCGGGGGAAAACCATACTGACATAGAATCATTCTCAGCTATTTTGGCTTTAAGTGAGGAAAGACGGTGTATTTTTCTTAATCGTTCTTCGGGTGAAATTTCTCCTTTTGCCTGTCGCACCGGTGTTAGCATAAGTCTTTGGCTATAAGACTGAAATAACCATTCTGAGTTGGGGAAATAACCGTTCTCCAATGCAGTAGAAAGTCGATTTCGCAAAGTCTTCTCAATTTCACTTAAAGCATCGATTTCTTGAACTTCTTGAGTTTTAAATTTGTAGCCACTATCGTTTAACATAAACCATTCATATCCTAAACCCGGTGCGGGCAATAATACGCGTATCCATAACGGGGACAAATCTGTTCTTAAGATTGCATATTTTCCTCCACTAAATTCCTGTATTCCACCGGATACAGGTTCTAATACAGGCATATAATCAGGACTTTTTAGTATTTCGCTATCTTTTAGTTTGTTTTGATTACTATCAAATAAAAGTTCTACTCTCTTATTAGATAATTTTTCATAAAATGCCCCTAAATTTATAACCACTGTGGATTTTCCATGATAATAGAAACTTTCTTTCTCAAAAGTCATTCCGTCAGGAATTGCAAACTTTCCTTCTATTCTATAGGGACCTTCTGGAAGTCCTTCAAGAGAAAAGGTTACCGGCTGTCCTAAATTTGCAGAATTTTTTTGTATAACTTCATTATTTGCATTTAATAATTGCAAAGTGTATTGAACGGGTGGGTCTAATAAGCAGTATTTAGAATAGCGAGCCATCCATGCCCGTATGGAATTATTTTCCTGAACATAGGTTATATCTGCTCTTAAATCAGGTAATTCTTTGAGTTTCTTCAGAACTTCTTCTCTATTTAAGATACGAGCATAAAAACCCCAGTTCCCAAATCCCTGGTCTACTTTTATCAGAAGGGGATTTAATCCGCTTTTTAGTGATACGATAAAACAGTCATCGTCAGCAACGGCACCTCTTGCACAATGGTTATCCCAGATTCGTTCCCCATTTAGCCAGATACGGACTCCATCATTACTTCCTATACCTAAAACGACATCCTTGTCCGTATCACTTTTTAAGTAACAAAAGGCATACGCCACTTTGCCACCTTGATTATCCTCAAATACCTTATTAAAATTTATATAATCCTCAGGGGATATATATTTCTTCCATACCCGTGTGATACCTTCTTCTGGCTGAACAGACATGCCTTCTTCCGGAGTTACATTACTTTCTCCTCCCGCCCTGGCAAGGTAATCGATATAAAAGCCTAATGTTGTTTCATCATGACGAAATTCCACGACCCCTTCCTTCAATGGATTAGGAAAAGGTCCACAAACAAGCCATTCTTTGATAAAAACGCCTTCCTGTATAGAAAAAACAGGTGCGTTTTCAGCAAAGATATTTGCGTTAAACAGAATCATAAAGCAGATACATGATGTAAAATAGAAGTTTTTGTTCATTTTTATGTTCCTTATAATTATCTCCATAGATTAAATAAACATAAAAAAAGAGTACACTACTTTTCAAATAGTGTACTCTAAATACTATCAATTAATAAAATAGCAGGTTATAAATTGGGACCTGCTTCTAATACTGCATGGTCTGCCTGAGCCTTAAATCGTTCGAAATTTTTCATGAATAAACTGACAAGGTGTTCCATTTTTTGCTGATATGCAGATTTATCCTGCCAGGTATGTTCAGGAATTAATACACGCTGGTCTTCGAAACCTTCTATGGCTTCAGGGACCATCAAATTTAATTTATCTAATTTTATGAACTTGACATTCTTTAATTTTCCATCCAGTACTGATGATAGAATTGAGCGTGTCAATTCAATAGACATTCGTTTTCCAACACCATAAGGACCGCCAGACCAGCCCGTATTAATCAACCAGCAATCGGCGCTATGTCTTTTCATCTTATCTGCCAGTAAACGAGCGTATACCCAAGGACTGCGAATCATAAATGGGGCACCAAAACAGGTAGAGAAAGTTGCTTGAGGTTCAACCACACCTACTTCTGTTCCTGCAAGTTTCGCTGTATAACCAGAAAGGAAATGATACATCGCTCCTTCAGGGGTTAATCTGGCTATTGGAGGTAAAATTCCGAAAGCATCTGCGGTTAAAAGGAAAATATTTCGAGGATGTCCGGCTTTTCCGCTAAGTACTACATTTGGAATGAATTCCACAGGATATGTAGTCCGTGTATTTTCTGTAATACTACCATCATCGAAATCTATTTCCCGTGTTGAGGGGTCATATACCACATTTTCCGCTATGGAACCAAACCGGATAGCATTGTAAATTAATGGTTCTGATTCTTTCCTTAGTTTAATTATTTTGGCATAACACCCCCCTTCAAAATTAAAAATACCATCTTCACTCCAGCCATGTTCATCATCCCCGATGAGATACCGCGATGGGTCTGCGGAAAGAGTTGTTTTTCCCGTGCCAGAAAGACCGAAGAAAATTGCACTATCATCGTCTTTTCCGACATTGGCAGAACAATGCATTGGCATCACATTTTGTTCTGGCATAATAAAATTCATTACGGTAAAAATACTTTTCTTTATCTCACCACCATAATCCGAACCACAAATTAAGATGGTTTTTTCTTTCAGATTTAGAATAATGGCTGTATCTGTCTTAACCTTATCCTTCTCTCCCTCTAATTTTAATCCGCCACAGGCAAAAACACAAAAATCTGGCTCTCCGAAATTTTCTAATTGTTCAGGTGTAGGTCTTAAAAACAATGTTCGTGCAAATAAAGCATGCCATGCTTTTTCTGCCACAACTCGTACTTTTATACGATACTTTTCATCAGCACCCACAAAACCATCAAAAACATAAACATCTTTACCATTTAAAAACCCCCGTATCCTATTATATATATGATGATAGACATCCTCTGTTGTAGGTAGATTTACTTTGTTCCAATCTACAGCATCTTTTGAGTATTCATCTTGCACAACAAAACGGTCTTCGGGAGACCTACCTGTTCGTTTACCCGTGTTTACCAACAGAGTTCCATTAGCACCTAATTTTCCTTCACCTTTTTGTAATGAACTTTCATAAAGTTCCGGGACGCTTAAATTTCTAAATATCTTCCTACATGAAATTTGTTTTTTGTTAAACCATGATTTTAAATCCATTATTTTTCTCCTTTGATTATCTTTTTGCATTTTATCTTATTCTATTTTATTTATAAATATGCCTGAATATAAATCTTAATCTTTTATCATAATGAATAAAAAGAATGCAAATTCTAAAAATAATGAGCCATTAAATTCCAACAATAATTTTTCTCATTAACCAGACAATTAATAATGCTATGATAGGAGCCCAATTGAAAGGTCCGATATATGGCAGGTTTTTTCTTATGATTTGAATAGGGGGGTCAACTACTCTAACTATCCAAAGGCCCCATCTCCGTTGTCGCAAGTCAAAATCGATATATGGACCTAACCATACTGCTAAGATGGCAAGCATGTATAGTGTAAACAAAGTATATAACAAATCTCGGATAAACAAACTCTATCCTTTTTCTTTGAATTGAAAAGTATCTATAACCTCGTAAAAAGCGCCATCCGGATTTAATGTGCTTTTAAATAATGTTATTTTATCCACAATAAATTCGGGGGTTTGTTGTATTTTAACATTTTTCCATGTATTGGATAGAAATGGAGAAGGCGTTTTAACTCTACCTACGGTAATATGTGGATGGAATTTTTGCTTTTCTTGTGGCAAACCGACCATTTGCGCCTGTTGTTCAATTTTACTCTGTATTTGATTTATATCTCCTTCTATAATATCCAAACCTACCCATAAAACTCTTGGCTCTTTCCATGAAGGAAAAACACCCGGAACACTTAATTTAAATTTTACAGGATTAAACTGGACTGATATTTGTCGCAAATTTTCTCGTAATTTATCACTTATGCTGAGTGTTATCGCTCCTAAAAATCGTAATGTTAAATGCATATTTTCAGGTGGAACCCATTTTACCAGAGATTTGAGCATTCCCGAAGCAGGCTTGATATTATTCCAGATTATTTCCCTCACATCGGAAGGAATTTCTATAGCAATAAAAGCACGATAGGATTCTTCACTCATAATTTACCCTTCTGGTTTATCCGACCTGTTAATATTGCCAGAGAAGCCTAACCTGTTTGAGTTACTAAATTTGCTGGTTCTTTGTGTTAGTTCAAACCATAGATTATCATCAGCACAAACAGGTGGAATACCTATGTCCGCTACAATTAATTCTCCGAGATATTCCTTTGCGGAAGGATTCTTGAAACCAATTTTAGGATATTGGAAAGTTATCGTTTTCCGGGCATGGACACAAACACCGCAAATTTCTCCTGTATCTGCATTCATTCCGGAAGGTAAATCTACAGAAACAATATTACTTAATTTATTTATACTTTCTATAGTGGTCCGTATAAGTCCCGTTACTTCTCCCTTAGTCCCTGTGCCTAAAAGAGCATCCACACATGTTTCATCTCTGGTTAATTTATCAATCTCCCTACGCACATCATTATCGTTTACACAGGCAATCATTTTTCCACCTAACCGTAGATATGCATTCATAAAAACTTTTGCATCGCCGTGTATATGGGAAGGGTCTGTCAACAAAAGTACTTTTACCGTCCATCCTGCGGTTAGTGCCAATCGTGCTACTACAAAGCCATCTCCACCATTATTCCCTTTACCACACAAAATAGTTACAGGTCCTGGCTCTAATTCTCTAAAAACGGCACTCCCTGCATTGTTCATCAGAACAACCCCAGGGATACCTATTTCCTCTATACAGCGTCTATCAACTTCACGCATCTGTTGAACGGTAAGGTATGTTATAGACACAGTATTACTCCATCATATATTATTTTGCGTTTCAACAATATAATTAGAACCGAATTCGCACACGATAAGACACTTTTCCGGAACCTTCGGTTTTCACAGGCACATGGAAAATTACGGAAAAAGCATCTTTCTTTTCATAATCCATAGATGATTTAACAATTTGCCAGTCGCCTATCATCGGTTCCACAATATCTACCGTAATATCATTTTTCTTGTGATTTCTTATAGTAACTTCAAATTCACATTCTACAATATTAGGACCTAATTTCTGAAAATCTGTCTGGGTTCTTTCACCAATTATATCAAACGCTTTTCCTAATCGTAATCGAACTTCTTCATCTTTGGGTGTATGTTTAATACGGTCTTCGCCTGCAAATTGTAACATTTCTTCACTATCTTCTTGATACACACGAATAATCCCCTCCGGCAAAGGTAATCCTAACTGGTTATTTTCTGCATTCTTAAAAATTAAAAAAGTATCAATATTCTCGTTCCGGATAGGATTCATCTGGCTATTATAGAATGCGGTATTTCCACGATATTCATAAATTTTATTTGCCTTGACACCATTGGCAGATAACAGACTTACCTGCTTTGATTGATTTTGTTTAATTGTTGTTCTTCGTGGTACGGTATAGAGGTGATACTCAGCGAACGATTCCTCTCGAACTTCCATAGATTTTGCCGCACCTACCATCATACGGTCCATCATGGGTGCAGGTGCCTGGACAGGAACAATATTCACTTCCCCTGCTACCAATTTTAATTTTGCGTTCTGATAAGTAGCACCGGAGTTATTATTAAGTGTTATCCAGCCTTCTAAATCCATTGCATTTTTAGGTTCATCATATACAAGTACATAATCTGCCTTCCATGAAATACCTGAGGTCAAATAGGTAGCCTCCAATTCCTGTTCTTCTAATTTATTATCCAGCATCCATATTAATGTAGGTTTCGCAATCAATTCTGATGGGAGTTCTGGCAAAACAACATTTCCCGGATGTCCCAAATAAATCTGATTTTCTACCTGAAATACTGGGGATTCGTTTACACTTAACAGTTTCGCAGTAACTTCATAAAAATCCATATCTTTATTCTTATTTACCAGTTTTACCTCCTTACCCACATACTTTTCCATCAATTTGGATGGACTAATTAAATCATATTCATAATTTTGTTCCAGAATTTGTAAACTCCCTGCCTGTATTAAGGATTTTAGACTTACTGTCTCAGGAAGAATATGCTCCGGCACATCCATAAATTTTAAATAACTTTCCCCCCGGGGTAATTTTATTTTCCGTTTTTCCCTTACCAGTGCACGGTCATTGTTATATATCGTAACAGCAACATCCATCTGGTCTTGAAGGGTTGTCACTGATTGTTTTACATCCGATTTTTGGGCATTTGAAATGGAATCCTGTGCTTGGACAACTGGTAGTGTTAAGAATATCAATACCAAAGAAAACCAAATTTGCGATATTTTCTGTTTCATAAAAAGTCTCCTGTTAGTTTTTTATCTTCTCACAATCTTACTACTAACATATAAAAAAAACAAAATTTTCTATGAATAAATAACAGAAAATATTTCAATAATTTTTATGGATATAAAATTTAAACAAAAATATAAAAATAGACCCCGAATAGATTTATTAATTCCTTATTCGGGGTCCAAAACAATATTCTCAATTAATCTTCGATTTTCTTCAATAATTCTTTCAGATATTTTATACTGCGTTCCGCCTGTTCAATTGTTCCACATTCGACACTCATTACAATGTTGCGAGGCGATTTTTTTAAAATGGATATAACTTTTGTCCAGTCAATAACTCCATCCCCGCAAGCACATCCCACCGGTGTTCCGGTTACTTTTCCTCGTTCTGCTTCCGCCTGTTGCAAGGCTATATCTTTTGCATGTAAATGCACCAATCTATCACTCACATGTTCCAACCAGGCAATGGGGTCCTGTCCACTTAAAAAACTATTACCCGTGTCAAAATTGATACCTAAAATGGGAGATTTTACGAGAGAATAAATTCGGTCTAATCCTTCGGGGGATTTACTATATTGCTGATGAGGTTCTAATCCGATTAAAATTCCACGAGGTTCCGCCACTGCACAAACTTCCATAAGAACATATCTCATCAAAACATGGTCTTCTTCCACAGTAGTCCATTTAGGTTTAGGTCCTTCATCAGTGTTAATAACAGGAGCACCACATTCCTCTGCAAATCGAACCCCCTGCTTCAAGTATTCCGTACTAATTTCAGGTTTACAGAGAGGGGAATGAGAAGAAAGTCCCGATAATTTAATCCCTGCATTTTCACATGCCTTTTTAATTCGATAGGGGTCATCTAACATTGAAACGCTATGAAAATAACCTGCTTCGCTGAGTAATTCTCTGCCCCAATGCACCATAGGTTCTACATATTCATAGCCTAATTCAGCCGCTTTATCTACACCCCATTCAAAGGGTTTGTCTGCATGTCGGACAAATTCCATATTAATTCCGATACCTATTTTTCCCATAAAATTATCCTTTCTATTTCGAGTTTTATTATAAGGCTACGGGTCCTGTATCATCTTTATAGGTATACATCTTACTATCTTTCCATGACAACATACCCATAATCAATGTTGTCTGGACTTCAAAAGCCATATCAATAGGGCTTAATGTGTTTTTGTCCTTATGCATACAACAATCTATAAAACTACGGATATAATCCGTTAAATTTTCTCCTTTTTGAATGGGTATTTTTTCTGGATTTTGAGTTTTCAAAGCATTGGCAGGCCAGTAAACTATGTTTTCCTCATTTATCGTTAATGTGCCTTCCCAACCCCGAATAACGGGAACACGATTCTGCCCGCGAAGTGCGGTCCCCTGATATTCATTTGCCTGAGTACCTAAAAGTGCCAAGTCCGTTTTATCGTTATAGTTAATGAGCATATCAAAAGTATCCGGGATTTCCCTTTCTTCATAGCGTAATTTTCCACCGATACCTACAACAATCTTCGGCATATGTACTCCGATAGTATAAACAACAGGCGTTAATATATGCGGATACAAATCTGTGGACATACCACCGGCATAGTCCGCATACATTCTCCAGCGGAAAAAGCGACTTACATCAAAATCCCGTTTCGGAGCATCTTCTAAAAATGCATCCCAATTTAAATCGGGACCTGGCTTAGCATTCGGGTCATCAATCGGCATACCTCTTTCACCCCAATCCCCTAAACGAAAATATCCGCATTCTACATGCACAGGCTGACCAATTTTCCCTTGTTCTACCAATTCTTTCATTTGTTTCCATACACTATCGGACATGGCTTGTGTACCTATCTGGAAAACACAATTGGACTGTCTTACTGTTTCTGTCATTTGCTTTGCCAATTCCCATTGCGTCCAGTGTGTCATGGGCTTTTCACAATACACATGCTTGCCTGCTTTTACCGCTTCTATTGTCTGGCGAGCATGGTGGTGGTCGGGGGTGGCAATAATTACAACATCTACCTCTTTGTCATTTAGTAATTCACGATAATCCATATACTTCTTTCCCCCGTAAATATCCGCTAATTTATTCAATCGGGGGCGATATATATCACAAAAGGCTTTGAATTGGACTGTTTTATCATTATCCTGCAAATGCTTTATTACCTGAGATAAATAACTTCCTCTGCCACCACAGCCTATTACACCAATACCTAATCGGTTATTTTGAGCGGTTGCACTTTTCACTGCGGACACACTTGCAGTGGCAATAAGTCCTGCAGTTGTAGTTTTGATAAAAGTTCGACGACTTATACCTTGATTTTGATTTGTCTGAGATTGTTTCATAGGTATTCTCCTTATGAAAATTTATTTTTTACTATTGATTTCTTCTACAGCCTTCCCCAGTGCCTCTTTTGTCTTTTCACCATCCCATAAAACAAATATACATTTACACAAAACTCTATCTCCGGGTGATATTTCAAGTGGTTCTTTCCATAAATTTCGGGTTGCAGAAATATACACGAAAGGCATTCGCATGGTAAACCAACGAGCCGGATAACGCACACTCTCCGGCGAATCAATTATCAATAAGGTAAAAGTACCCGTTTCATTCTTAACTACAACGGCACACCACGGCGTACTGCGCAGGTATTCATCGCCCCGTACGTTCTCAAGATTATCCTCAGCAGGAGATATTATTTCCACATTTTCTAATGGTGTTGTTAAAAGCCTTATCCCCAATCCAAAATAATGATGCCCTGTAAGTTTTGCAGTATTTGTGTCTGATGGATTCTTTAATTGTGTTTCCCAGAGAATTATATTTGCATTTTCTTGTTCCCAATAACCGGAGGAAATTTTTCGTATCTCTGTTAATTGCGGAGCATCATTTCCGGGACTTTTCCATACTAATTCTTCGACAAAAGAACTCATTGGAATTGGTAATTTTTCATTTACATTGATATTGGAGAATTGCTGATGGATTTGATGTCCACTTTTTTCGATTTCCTCCCAGTAATTTATATCATTAACTGCGACAGCGAACATTAACCCATGATGATGTAAGTGGTCATGAGGAGCATCTTCCAGAATTTGTATTCCAGATGGGGTAAAAAATCTTTTGAGATATGGTTTAAAAGGCACTTTTGTATAGCGATAATCTGCAATTTTTCGAGGACCACACAAAAAAGATAGAAATTCATCGGTTATTGTGAGATTAATACTTTCCGCCGAAACAATCATAGGAAATAATATTAAAAATAATATACAGAGAAATAAAGAACCATTTTTCATTTTCATACCCTTCATAATGCCCAGATTTGTTTTTCGATAATTTTTATTATCTGATTAAATTGTAAATAACATCTTTAGAAACATAAGTATATTTAATTCTATTGTTTTATATCTATTATCTGAGTTTTTGTGATATTTGTAATATTTAAAAAAAAAAATACATCATCAAAATTATACTTATTGCTTATTTATTATATTACATGTAAGGATATTGAAGAATTTTAACTCTATCCTCTTAGACAATTTTCTGCGAAACCAAGCCCATAGCCCATAAATACTCCACGAGCCATAAGGTCTTTTATCATAAACCCTATATTAGCGGACAAATCACCTATACCCGGATTATTTTTTCTTAAGATATTTAATTCTATAGATGTTACCTTTTCAAAAAGGAGTTCGATAGCGGGATGTTCATCAAGTATACTGAAAAATCTTTCGCTTTTAACATTAGGTCGTTCAGGAACAATTATATCATTGTATTCATTCATTACTGTGGGGTCATATTTAAAACCCTGTTGAAACAAAGGTCTTTTTATATTTGAAATTATTTGATACGCAACATAAATAAGATATCCTGAAAATACCGCGTTTGAGAAACCTGATTTTATTTGTTTTATATCGTGATATGCTAAATTGTTCACAATTGGAAAGTCTCTCGTTAGATTATTCATTAATTGTGTGGAAAATTGATTAAAACCCTCAAAAACCCCATCTTCAATTGAGTTGTTTAGCATTTTCGAATCTTCTGGGGAAAGAGCATTTAATCGGTCCCATTGCTTTGCTATTTGTTGGTAGTAAATCATTTTTATAATCCTTTAATTTGAAATTCGCTATCAAAACAAATACATTTTGTTAAGTGTTTTAATAGTACGTTAAAAAATTCACTATTGCTATTATAGACTTTTAATAACCTTAAAACAATCCTATTTTTGAAAAATTCGTATCTTCAGGATTAGGCAGTGAACAATAATCTTCTACAATTGAGAATAAATAATCCATTATCTCAAGTGGAACATCTTCATTAATTTCAATATTCAACATTAAACCTCCTTCCGGGAGATAAAAGGCATTAAAAATTTCATGGACATGTCTTTGTATATCGGATTTTTCTGCAACAGGGAATAATTGACGGTCAAGGTCAAGATTTATAGCTACCTTTCTAAAAACCTGCTCTCGCAGTGGGTAAATACCATTGGCACGAGACTGTGGATTGAGCAAGGTTACTCCCATATCAATGAGTTCCTGTATGATAGGTAAAATATGTCCATCAGAATGTAAATAAACAGGGATTCCGCGTTTTCTGGCTTCGCCTACAGTTATTTCATAACCCGGTTTTACATATCTATCCCATAATTCTTTACTAATAGGTAAATTATTTTGTATTCCCAAATCCTCTGCAAGTCCTAAAAAGGGTGTTTTCAAATCCAATATTCTTCTTACAGAATAGTTGTTATACTCCATGATAATATGTATTAATTCCATAAGACGGGGTTCTTCTGTAAGCATATCTAACATAAAATTTTCAAAACCTCGCAAATCCCAGAGAAGCATAAAATGGAATCCATGAGGGAGTGGGAAATCTGGAGAGAAAATACCTTCTTCCTTTTTATTTTGAATGTCTTTTGCTATACCATTCCAATCCTTAGGTCCCAAAATACCATCCGTTTCCGGACTGGGGATATGTTTTTTCCATTCTTCAAAATAGTCCCAATTTTCCAGCGGATGCCCTACTACTTTTCCGACCATACCCCCATGTAAATTTTTCCAAATGCATCCCCAACAATCGGTAACATCACCTTCAACATAAAAATCTTTGTATTCCACAGAACTATTTTTATCAACTCTATCATATTGAGGGAATAATCGTCTGTGCCTTTCCATTAGGTCATTCATATCTGTCTTGTATTTGTTTAAGCAGGCAGGTAAAAAAAAGACCTCCACAGGGACCCACTTTGGATAGTCATAAAACATCATTCGCTTTATATTTTTACCCTGAGGAGACAAGCCTGTATAAGATGTGTCATATAGCATTAAAACAACTCCTTTTCTTCGTATTATATTCTTACAAATATTACAGAAATTACCAACACTAAATCATGATATTTTTCAGCATAAGGAAGTACCAACATCTATTGTTTTTTTTTTTTTTTCGGGAATATCAAAATATCATCGATAAATACTTTTTATTTTTACTTTTGATTATTGGTAAAGATAATTTTTGTTTCAATTAATGGTATTTAAATTTTACAAGTCCTGAATCAATCAAAAACTTACCAATTAACTCTGCTTTTACTCTGGCTCCTTGCTCATTATTGTGAATCAAATCAGTAAATAGATTTCCGTCAACAGGATAGGAATTATCTATATCTATAAAAGGGATATGTTGTTCTGTTGCGGTTTTTTCTATGACGGCATTCATTTCTTTTATGGCAGATGTCATAATTTGATTAATAATAGAAATAGATTCGGCATCCCTTGCTATGAAATGATTATTATGTCCGGATTTGTTTAAAGCATAAGTAGTTAAAACAGGAATTATCGATTTGGATTTAGCAAGTAAAACAAGATTAGTTAAGTTTTGTTCAAACCATATTGGAGGATTGTTTAACAACATTTTTTCTACTGGAGTATCCTTAAAAATACCTTTGGGGTAGGAATGGTTCAATAATTGGACAACGAACTCTGTAAAATGATTTTCCGTGCTTAAATGCATAAAAATAGGTCAAAATGCGGAATAATATGTCTAAATTTCACAAGTATAATTCGTAGTATAGAACTATTTTCCCAGAAGGGATAAAGAAACATACCGTCTATTCCCCAACGAGCATGTGTAATATCTCTCTCTAATGGTTTCTCAGGGATTGGATACACCAACCGGGTAAATATTATATCATTGAATCCGCCATAGTAAATTATTATATCAATAGGTAAGCGTGAAACACGGAGATTGAAATCAATCAAAATTTCAAAACTGGTCCAGCCGTCCACTCCCGTATTGATAACTTTCGCTTTGATTCCCTGTTCGTTCAGGTATCTTTCTAATTGGGCAGGATAGGCTTTCTCCCAGCATTCTAGGTCAGAGTCGTATGTT
Organism: Candidatus Hydrogenedens sp.; assembly: GCA_049968235.1. Taxonomy (GTDB): domain Bacteria; phylum Hydrogenedentota; class Hydrogenedentia; order Hydrogenedentales; family Hydrogenedentaceae; genus Hydrogenedens. The sequence goes on along the minus strand of JBMFRC010000025.1, from coordinate 12,458 downwards.
GTAGATTCCCCCAAACAGGCTATCCAGATTTCCCCCTCTTTTTTATTACTCAATTCTTCTCCACGAAATCCATATGAGTTATGTTTATTCTCCCCTTTCTTATAATTAGGTGTAGGCATATACCCTACATAGGAATGGAATGTAATCTTAAAATAATCCCTATTTTTTTCGCATCCGATTGACAATTTGTTTGACCGATGCATAATGTCCGAATTCTTCTTCATCTAAAAAATAATGGATGTAAAAAATAGAACCTAACTCCAAAACTGAAAATATCAGGATAAATACAATCGCCCAGACAATAAAGAGTCGAAGAAATTTAAACATTTAATCTTCCCTAAGACTAAAAGGAAAGTAACATTTGCCAGATAAAGGTATAGCCATGTGCCTCGATTCCGTTCCAGATTTGTTCAACTAATAATTCATCTCCCTTGATTTGGGGTATTTCTTTCCGTTTTTCTTGCCAGGGCAAACACACACCAGCAGGGGGATAGCCCGTTAACCATGAGGGTTTTTGTCTATGTATGACATCGTGTGTTGAATTATCAATTTCACTATCTAAAATCTTATCAATTCCTGACCACGCTGGTACGTTGTATATTCCATATTCTCGGGTTGCCTCTGTCATAGCCTGAATATTCTCAACCTTTGCATCATTTTGTATAATAGCACTGGCGTCCATAATATATCCGCCATCTTGTGCTAAAAGTTTTATCAATTTTTTACAATGTTCACGCACTTCTTTAGGTGTTCCCACAGCAAGAAGTGCATTGGGTAAACCACCGCTAAGACAAAATTTTTCACTTAATATCTCTTTTGCTTTTTCCGGAGAACTACGGTCAATGTGGAACACAATACTTTTTTCGGGAAGTTCTGCAAAAGATTCTAAGTGTTCATCCCAATTTCCTTCCGCATAGAATAGAACCTGATGTTTATCATACCAGAGTTCCTCAATAATAGGTTTCAATGTGGACCAGTAAAATTTATGGAATTGTTCCCGGGTTACAAATGGAGTGCAACCGCGATGCATCCAGAAACCAATAGGAACTAATTTATTAGGGTCAGCCGTAGTTTTTGCCACATGATATAGATGTGGCATCAAGGCTTCACATGCCTTTAGCACTTTATCCGGTTGAATTAACAAATCCATCGTTAAACCGATATAACCACGCAATTTATCTGCAATAATATCTAACGGTGCTTTAAAAATCCCTGCAATGGCTGATGCGGTTCCACATTCGGTTTTAAGTCGTTCAAATTGAGGACCGAATGCATAAAAGTAGTCATACATTGCCATAGATGTTTTTACCAATGCTTGATAAGTCCTTACTTTTGCAGGCTTGCCCGGTTCAACTACTTCCGTCGATACCCGAGGGAGCCATTTTTCGTATAAAAAACCGGTTGGGTCAGCAATTAATGCGTCATATTCATCTTCTTTCATAAACGCCTGGTCTTCAGGCGGTTCTTTGTATTGAAAACCTGTATTTGGGTCGAGTTCAATCCCGGGAATTCCGTAGTATTTTAAGCCTAAAGATTGAGCCAAGCCCGTCCATACATATACCATATTCGGAACGACTGCATCCCAATCAAAATCTTGCACTGTTTGACAAACCGCATCAAAAGCAATTCGATAATCATGGGTTACCTGTTGGCAGGTAAATCCGCAATAATGGGCAGTGAACTCCGCTACAAATGGGCGAATAGGGACACAATCAGGTTTTTCATTCCGTAATGCGGTAACATATCGCTTTAAACAATTTTGATAACGGGTTGCCCTCGTATCCATTGTCAATCTCCTTGAAAAAATTTTTAATTTCATCTTTTTATTAGGTTATCTTTTTGGTTATTCATTTTGCAAAAAATGTAGAAAGAGAAGCCTGTATATAAAGGGTATCGCATGGGTGTGAATAGATTAAAAGAGTATAAAAGGGAAAATGTTTCTACTACTTTGTTAGACGCAAGTAGTACAAATAATCCCCTAAAAAAATAAGAAGGAGCGAATAACTATCCGCTCCTTCTCAGGAATGTTTAATAACAAATATTTCTTATTTCTCAGGATATACCTGTATATTTATGTTTTTGAATGACAAATCAGTTGTCGGGTCGTGTCCTTGTAAATGTATGGTTCCTGCGGATGGGACATAACCATTTTTACCATCTCCTTCAGGATGAACAGGGCGAGTATCATATAAATCACTTACTAAATAGCCGTTTAACCACACTGCCATGTGATTCCCATCACAAACGATAGTCTTGGTATACCATTCCTTATCGTTTGATACAACTTTGCGTGATTCTTGAACACCATAAATTCCACCAGTTCCAAAGTCTACGGGTTTTGTGCGGTCGTTACTAAGCCATGCGTTCTTGACCTGAGACTCATAACCTTTCCAGAATACACCTTTCGGACCACGGAAGAATACACCACTGTTTAGTGCTTTACCGTTTACGAAAATATCTAATTGTAAAAGGAAATCTTTATATACATCCGCCGTTTCAATCTGCCCATTGCCATCTTTAATATTCAATGCACCATCAACAACCGAGAAAACAGATTTATGGTCGGGAATAATATTCCAGCCTGTGAGGTCAACACCATTGAATAAAGATTTTAGTTGAACAGGTTTTAATTTTATGGATTGTACTTCGATTTTAGCAGGCTTTTTCTTATCATGATATTTATGATAGAGAATACCGATGTGTCCTTTGGCATTGGTGATATTTAATCCTTCTACAGGATTGCCATTAACGGATGCTGATACAGAATTTCCTACTGCCCTAACAGAAATATCATATTCGCCACCGGCTTGCAATATAATGGCACCTCCACCATTGTCCGAATAATGCCCTTCTAATGGAACCCGAATCGCCAGTCCAGCAGTGCCATCGCCGGATACCTTTACCTTTGCTGATAATTCAAAATTAGCAAAGGGACAGGTGGTAGCAAGCCATCCACCACTACCTTTTGTTGCAGTAAGAACACCGTTTTGAACACTCCAGTCAACATCACCGAACTGAACCCAGCCGAAAAGAGATTCGCCATCGAACAGGTTTATCCACTGTCCTTCAGCAACATCCTGAGCCATTGCGGAATAGCCACCAACCAATAACATGGCTGAAATAAAAAGAACTTGAACCATACGCATAAATTTTTCCTCCAAAAAAAGGTTTTTAATCTTGAACGATAGGAGATTTGTTGAAACAATCCATATTGTAGCATAAATACATAGAAAAAATAAATTCTCATGGTTGCAAAAAACTAAAAGCCTTTGTAAATAGAATGATAGCCTGCATAATTGCCTAAAACTTTTTTCACATAATTGCGTGTTTCTGTAAATGGGATATTTTCAATAAATGCTTCCATGTCATTGTTTTTCATGTTTTTCTTCCATTGGTCTACTCTGCCAGGACCCGCATTATACCCAGCTATTGCATATATCATATTTCCATTAAATCGGTTCAGCAGATATCGAAAGTATGTGGTTCCCAATGCGATGTTATAGTCTGGATATTTCCATAGCAACGGGTCTATCTCTTTTAACTGGTTCTCCTTTTTTATAACCCATTCTGATGTGGTGGGAATAAGTTGTAAAAGTCCTTTTGCATTTGAAGTGGATATTACTGATGTACGATAGGAACTTTCCTGCTTCATGATAGACCATATCAAATAGGGGTCAACAGCCATTGTTTTTGCCCATTGAATAACAGATTTATAGTAAGGAAGTGGAAATAAAATCTGGTTTTTATTTTCCTCCGGAATATCTGTAAATCCCTGAGGACGAATGGAATATATATAATCCCAGACGACCTGAGAAGAACCTGCATGGGCTAATAATACCAGAACTTTTTCATCTCGTTTCCCGGTTTGAATTTGATTGCAGATATAATACGCTATCCATTCTTTTTCTTCCGTTCCCAATTGGCTAAAATAGAATAACCATTTTAATTCTGTATCTGTTTTAATTTGTTCCTTAATTTCATTATCATCCATCGATAACAGTGCATTTTTCACAAGCACAGATACAGGGAGGTGTTTTAATGGGACTATTTTCATTTTTTCTTCACTACTATTAAACCCTTTTATCAATTTTTCTGCAGAACTATGAACATAATAATCTCCAATGTTTCCCTGTATTGCTTTTTGATAATATGCTTTTGCTTTTACTTTCTCCCCTTTTCTTTCAAATATAGATGATAATAAATATATAGTTCGGGAATAATAAGAAGACTGGGGGTAGTTTTTTTCTATCGTTTCAAAATATTTCTGTGCCTTTTTCCAGTCACCTTTGTTATAGAACCAGAAACCTAATAGGAACAAAACATCCGGAACCCTTTTATGTTGAGGAAAACGGTTTAACAAAAGGTTGTAGTATGAAATTACATGTTCCTCGCTTTTGTTTTTCTCTGCTTTTTGTCCTGCCCAATATAAATATTCACCTGCGTCAAAATTTAAAGGGAAATCATTATTCATTAAATCAAACAAAGTATCCGCTATATGATATTTCGCAGATGAAATAGCACATCGCAATGCATATTCATAAAGCAAGGAGACATATTCTATTTGCCTGTTTTGTTTTACCTGTGAAATAAAACCCTTCCCCGCATCTTCAAATATTTTCCATTTCTCAATCGCATTTGAAGGACCTACATAAGTAAGAAACTCAGATGTTACATTGTTATATAGAATAAACCATGCTTCTGAAAGATAACCGCTTTTGAGTAAAAAGCGAATTGCAAAGATTTTGTCTTCATCCTCTGATGAAAGGCATAAACTTAAAAGAGCATTTTTCCGGTAGGGATTATATCCTCCATAATTCACTACCTTTCGCAGGCAATCAGCACCTACTTTTTGAAATTCCCGTGTGTTTACTAAAAATATTCCACAATCTGTTAAATATGCCGCTAACCACCATGGTAAAAATGATGGGGGATATATTTTGTTATAGTATGCACATGCTAATTTATCATTGCCTTGCTTTTCATAGTATCTGGCAAGGTGATAGTTAACAGGCAAACTCCATGCGGATTCTTTTTCATTCTTAGATATGAGTTCCTCAAGAATATGTATTCCTTCTTCTGTTTGATTCAGGGCATCTTTACACTGGGCAATCCGTAATTGAGTAAAAGGGAAAATATATGACTCATTGTCTTTTATACTTTCAAAATAACTTAATGCTGATTTAAAATCTCCCTTTTCTTGAGTAAAAACACCTTTTTTGAAATTTTCAAATATTTCTTCCTCTAAATTCTGAGCATCAATACGGAATAATAAACAACTGGAACATAAAATAAATATATATACTTTTATCCCGTTCATTTAATTTATTCATGGGACACGGATGGGTTTGCCTGTTTTTGCGGATTTCCATGCGGACTCTGTAACTTCCATTGTTCTCAGTCCACATTCGGGTGGGACTTCAGGTTGTTCTTTTCCTAAAATGCTCATAATAAAATTTCGGTCAGGGTCGCTGGACATTTTCGGAAGTTTTACTTTAACAGGTTTACCTAATTCATCCTGCTGTAAAACACCAATACCCTGTCTGAGGAATAAAGCCCCTTTACTGCCTACAATTGTATGGTCTTCATACCAGCCTGGTGCATTCCCAATAACAGATAGGTTTCCTAAAGCACCGTTCTCAAATTTTAAGGTTAGAGCGGAGTTAATATCCACAGGCACATCAAATTTTTCTACCTTAGCAAACACTTCCTTTACTTTCATACCTGTCATCCACATCATAATATCAATGAAATGACTACCGGAGTCGTTTAATTGCCCGCCACCGGAAAGTTTCGGAATCTGTCGCCATGTATTGCGTGTTAAACGTAACCACTCCTGAGACAATAAAGCCTGCACAAACTGAACTTCTCCAATAGCACCCTTTTGTACCTGTTCCCGCATATAACGGAATGGTGGCTCGAAATGTCTCTGATAGGAAATCATTAAGATTTTATTGACTTTTTTGGCTTTCTGGATAACCTCTTTTGCATGGCCAATGGAACATACCATTGGCTTCTCTGTTAATACATGTAAACCGCAATTTAAAGAATACATAATTTGCTCATAATGTAAGGTATGAGGACTTAAAATAACTACGGCGTCCAGATTCTCTTTTTTTATCATATCCTTATAACTCGAATAGACAGGTAGGCTTTCAGAACCGGGACAATGTTTATAAAATCTTTCTAAAGAACTTGAATTGGGTTCGTTTAATGCCACTATTTCGGCTTGTTTAATCGTTGAGAAACGATGATGGTGCAAAATAGATATACCTCCGGCACCGATAAAACCTACTCGAATTTTCTTTGCCATATTATTTTTCTCCAAATTTTATAAATTAAACAATATGAATTAGAGTATATATTAAAAAAAGATGGAGTTAAAACTCTATTTTCTTTATCACTCCTTTATTAATAAGCCATTCATAGGTCTGTCCAATTGCATAGATAGAACCTGTAATAAGCAATTTTTGTCCTTGTTGGGCTTTTTGCCAGCCATGTTCCAGAGCAGAATGAAAATCCTGTTCAATAAAAAAAGGGACATTTGTTTTTGCAACTATTTCTTTTATTTTATCCGTAGACATGGCTCGTTTTCCGTAAAATTGAGTGATTATAAACTCATCGACATGGGGTGTCAGTATTTTGATAATATCTTCAACATTTTTATCATCTGCGACAGAGAACACTACCAGCATTTTATCTTCAAGGTTTTCTACCAACCTTTCCATCCCATCCGGATTATGGGCGGAGTCTAATAATATCCATGGAGATTGAGAAATTACATCAAATCTTCCGGGCCAATGTGCGTTTGCGAGCCCGCGAAGAAGAGCATTTTCTTTTATCGTAACACCTCTCTGGCTAAGCCAATCTATCACCGCTATGGCTACTCCTGCATTTTCACGCTGATATAATGCGGAAAGTCTTGAGAAGGCTCCTTTTATCTCTCGAACAGGACTTTTATATGTTAGTTTTGCTCCTTCCAGAGTTCTTTCCCATTGAATATAAAAATCCTTTTCTATTTGCCATAATGGAGAAGATAAATCTTTTGTCTTTTTATAAAAAACATTTATTGCTTCTTGTTTTTTTTCACCGATAACTACCGGTATTTTCTCTTTTATAATCCCTGCCTTTTCCCATGCAATTTTTTCTACTGTATCACCGAGATACTGCGTATGTTCCAATCCAATATTGGTAATTGCACAGACCTCAGGGGTTATTACATTGGTAGAGTCCAATCTTCCTCCCATTCCAACTTCAACTATCGCCCATTCTACTTTTTGTAAAGCAAACCAATGGAAAGCAATCGCAGTGCAAAATTCAAAAAATGTTGGAAGTGTTCCAATTTCTTCCGTAATTTTTTTAAAGAAAAAGATTTGTTCATGTAAGTCTTCAGAAGGTATCGGCTGTCCATTTATTTGGAACCGCTCTGCCAAATCTATAAGGTGTGGACTTGTAAACTTTCCTGTTCGAATACCCTGCTCTCGAAAAATTCTATCAATATAAGCAACTGTACTACCTTTACCATTTGTCCCGCCTACATGAATAGATAAAAATTTTTTATGGGGATCTCCCACATAGGAGAGGATATTCCTTATATTTTCCAGACCCAATTTAACACCGTGTAAAACCAGTGTTTTTAGAAAATCTATATCTTCAGCAGGCAAACCTTTTGAATAGACATCCATAAAAAATTTTCTTTATATGAGATATTTCATAAAGATAGATTTGGATATTATGTATCACCGGGAATGATAACAGGCTCTTGTTCATCGAGCAAATTTGGATAATAGAGAATTCTACCACAATGCCTGCATGTGTGTATCTTCTCGCTTGCCATAATCTCATTTACAACCTGAGGGAGTATCTGCATATAACAGCCGGAACAAATTTCGTCTTTTAATGGAACAACAACAGGTCCCGTTTTCCTTCTTTGTTTCACTCGTAAATAGTGACTGAGCAATTCCGGGTTAACTGATTTTTGAGCCTCTAATTTTTTTTGTTCCAGTTCTTTCCGTTCCTGTATAACTTCCTGAAGTTCTTTATCTATTTTCTCCTCCTGTTTTTTCAATTGCTGGATTTCTGTTTCAATTCTTTTTTTTGCTTCCAGAAAGAACAGATTTGCTTCGTCCATTTGAAGCATTATTTTGATTTGTTCTTCTTCCTTCAGCCCTATTTGTTTTTTTATATCATCAATTTCTTTTAGCAAAGCCTGATATTCTTCGTTCTTTTTTACCCCTTGCAATTGATTGTTATATTTTTTTATTTGTTCCTGTAATTGGGTAATTTGCCGTTCACATTCCCTCTGGTCCAATATAAGTTTTTTATGAGTCTTTTCGTTATCTTCTATTTCCTGTTTTAACTTTTTTTCCTGTATTTGCAATTTTTCTTTCTGTTTGGGTATTTCTTTTTCTTTGGAGAGCAATGCTTCTATTTGTAAATCAATATCCTGTAATTCCAATAAATTTTTTATTTGTGTCTTCATATATTCTTTCCTTTATGTATCTAAAAAAAAAGCCACAGCAAAATTTGCTGTGGCTTTACCTTTCAATGCCGTCCTTGAAAGTGTCTGCATCGGCATGGAATGCTTTTACCCAAATTGTTCCGTCCAACAATTTTTTTCGGGTTATTCCATCTTTGCATTTCAATATCACTTTCCGTTTTTGTTGTAACTTCATTTTCAATTTTAGTCATCATTTTCAGTATTAGGACTAATATTATACCCATTTGAACCGCACCGTTCAATTGCAATTGTTCCTGTTCGGACTACTTCAATAATTCCAAAGGCCTTCATCATATCTATGAAGGCTTCTACCTTACTTTTGGCTCCTGTAATCATGATAATCATAGCATGTGTGCCTACATCTACAACGCGAGCACGGAATATATTGGAAATTTCTACCACTTCTGCTCTTGTTTTACGGTCCGCTTTTACTTTTACCATTACCAGTTCGCGTTCGACAAAAGCGGATTGCGTTAAGTCTTGAACTTCAATTACATCTACCAGTTTATTTAATTGTTTTATAATCTGATTTAAGACATTTTCGCTTCCACGAACGGTTACTGTCATGCGAGAAATTTCAGGGTTTTCCGTTTCACCGACACAAAGGCTATCAATATTGTATCCCCGGGCACTGAACAAGCCTGAGACACGAGCCAGAACCCCAAAATGGTTTTCAACAAGAATACTGATGGTATGTGTTTGTTCATTCTTTGTTGTCATAGTCTTTTTCCTTCTTATTATTATTTTCTTTCTTGTTAAAGCGGTTCATTGTTATCTCAATTCCATTGGAAATCCAACTTTCTACTGCTAAACCTGCTTCCTGTATCATCATATCAACAACAGGTTTCTCTGTATCATCAAAAGGCATCAGCACATAATCGGCTAAATCTATGGGATGTGTAGGCTTTCCTACTCCCAATCGCAATCGAGGAAAAGTATCTGTCTTACAACATTCAATAATAGATTGAAGCCCTTTATGTCCTCCTGAACTGCCCTGAGGTCGTAATCGTATTGCACCTAACGGCAATTCTACATCATCAAGGATTATTAAAAAATCCTGAGGAGCAAGGGAAAAGTAATCCATAATACTCTTCACCGATTTGCCACTTAAATTCATAAAGGTCGTGGGCTTCAGCAGACATATTTTTTCATTCCCTATTCTTGTATAACCGACGTCTGCATAGAAATCTTCACGGGAAATAGGACATTTTATTTTGGCTGATAGAAAATCCACTACTCGAAATCCTATATTATGTCTCGTTTGAACATATCTTTTTCCCGGATTCCCTAATCCTACAATTACTTTCATCTCTTTGCAATTCCAAAGAAAATTTTTCTTATGATAAATAAAATAAAAAGCATCTCAAAACTTTTCTCGAATAGAAAAGTTGGGATGCTTCGTCTGCCATGCACCTCGAACGATATATAAAAGGGATAATTATTCCTTTTCTTCTTCGGCTTCTTTGGTTTCCTCGGCACCTTCTTCTGCTTTTTCTTCTTCGGTTGCCGCCTTAGCCTCAAGCGTTCGAGGCACATGGATAGATACAACCACACGGTCTGGATCCGTTAAAATCTTAATCCCTTCGGGAGGAGTAATATCTGCTACATGGATTGAATGCCCTAAAACTAAATTTGTCACATCAATTTCAAAATGGGCAGGAACCTGTAAAGCAAGGCATTCTATCTCCAACTCGCGTAATTGATGGTCTAAAACACCACCCATTTTCACACCTTCTGATTGTCCTACCAGGACAACGGGGACTGAAGTATGAATCTTTTGGTCTAATCGTATCTTCTGGAAATCCACATGAATAATAGCATTCGTTACGGGTTCCCGTTGTATCTCTTTTATAATTGCCGGGAAATCCGGATGGGCATCTCCTTCAATTTCCAGTTTTACGATGGGATGTTTCCCTTCCAGATGAGAAAGTGTTCTCAAAAATGTTTTAGCATCCATTTTTAAGGGTACTGTCTGTTCTTTCATTCCATATAATACAGAAGGGATATTCCCCTCTTTTCTTACCTTTTTTGTAGAAGATTTCCCTTCTTTTGTCCGAAGTTGTGCCTTTATGACCGGTATTTCCATAAGTCCTTTCTCCATAAACAATTTATGTGTTTTGTGTTAATAAACTACTAACAGATTGTTCATCATGAATATTTCGAATAGCCTTTGCAATAAGCGGAGCGAGATTTAACACTTTAAACTTATCACTTTTTTGAGCTTCTTCTCTTAACTCAATAGAATTACAAAAAAAGATTTCCTCAATAGGAGAATCAATAATTGTCTTTATCGCTTTTCCACTTAAAACAGGATGGGTTGCACAAGCACAAACACTCAACGCTCCCTGTTCTTTTAATGCAAATGCCGCTTTTACTAATGTCCCTGCGGTATCTACCATATCATCAAAAAGGATAGCATGATATCCTTCTATTTCACCAATAATATTCATCACTTCAGATTGATTTTCTTTGGGACGACGCTTATCCACAATTGCTAAGGGTAATCCTAAACGGGAAGCAAACTCGCGGGCACGAGCTACACTACCCATATCCGGCGAAACAACAACATAATCATCTTTATATTTTCTTTTTGCAAATTCTTCGACAAAAACAACATCGCCCCTTAAATGGTCAAGAGGTATATCAAAAAAACCCTGAATTTGTCCACAATGTAAATCCACCGTTAGAACACGGTTGGCACCTGCCGCAGTAATTAAATTTGCCACCAATTTAGCGGTGATTGGAACTCTCCCTTTATCCTTACGGTCCTGACGGGCATAACCAAAATAGGGAATAACCGCTGTAATTCGGTCAGCAGAAGCACGCCGAACTGCATCTATCATAATAAGCAGTTCCATTAAATGGTCATTCACCGGTGGACAGGTGCTATTTACTAAGAAAATATCTCTACCACGGACATGCTCACATATCTGCACATGAACCTCTCCATCACTGAAACGGTCCACAATCGCATTCCCGGGAACTATCCCTAAACACTCACATATATTCTTTGTAAGCGTTCGAGACGCATTCCCAGAAAAAACCAGTAAATCGCCCGCACAAGTCATTTTAGGTCTCACAATTAAAAAAGTTTATTCATTCTAAAAAACTGTTTATAGAAAAAAATGGCTGGGGCGGCTGGATTCGAACCAACGAATGCCGGGACCAAAACCCGGTGCCTTACCAACTTGGCGACGCCCCAATTGTAATTTCAAAGTATATAAAAAAATGAATTCTATTTTCAAATCCATACCCATTTTCAATCACCATTAAAACAGTAAATACATGTAAAAAAAACTGGCGTCCCCAAGGGGATTTGAACCCCTGTTGCCGCCGTGAAAGGGCGATGTCCTAGGCCAGGCTAGACGATGGGGACGCTGATTTATCAAAAATTTTGGAAGCATATAATAACAAAAATACATTCTTATTTTCAAATAACCCCTTATTAACTATCACAGAATACTTACAATTTATCTAAAATTCATAGAACTTGCAAAAAACGCCTATTTTTGATATGCTATTATCTACTGCGGGCGATTAGCTCAGCTGGTTAGAGCGCTGCTTTCACACGGCAGAGGCCACTGGTTCAAGTCCAGTATCGCCCACTATATATCTTCCTAGTTCATATCTCATCGCACTAAACTAACTGCCGATCTAATAGATTATTTGTGCAGGAATTAATATTTTCATCAGATTATATTTCCTCTTATTGCTTTCCTAATATTATCTGTTTTATCCTAATCTCCTACCTATTTTATATTTATACAAACGTATCTTATATCCCATCGTTTGTTTATACTGGGATTAAAGATAAAAAGATATAGAATAAGCAAAATATTGAGGTAATAGCATGACCAAAGAACAAAAATTTTATCAGTCACTTCAAGATGTATTTATCGGAGCAAAGATTGAAGGCACCGGCGGTTTTGTTAATCTTATGAGAATAAAATCAAAGTACTAC
>JBMFRC010000024.1:0-43071 GCA_049968235.1 Candidatus Hydrogenedens sp. | reverse complement strand
AATACTGTTTGAACTTGTGTGAAGAAATCGTATACATTGCCATAGAATTCACTTAATCTATTTTCTAACCCACCCTCTTTAGGAAATTGAATACTGAGTAGTGGGTTTGTCAGATAAAGAAAGTCAGATAGATGAAGAGGAACTTCAAGTATCTATCAACAATAAAACGAGTAAAAAAGATGAATTAACCCCCATTCAAAAAATGGTGCTGGAATATCATAATGCAGGAATGACCACTGGAGAAATTGCTAAAGAATTGGGAATAACCAAAGGAGAAGTTCGTCTTATTTTAAGTCTTGCAATCTCCAAAAGCAGTAAAGAATAATAAAAAGTAAAAAGAAATTATGTAGATTATCTTTCAGGTATTAAAAATGTTGAATGAAGTACCGCTTACTCCGCTTAACATAACATCATCGATATATGCATGGATAAAAAATTTTGAGAATGATGTGATACAGGGCATCGTCCATAGTAGTAATGATGAGAAATGGATTGTGTGGAAAGGTGTTCGTATCCCTTTGCCAAAAGATGTGGAATTGACCGAAGGAACCTGGATACAAATCCGCCTTTTATCTTCACAAGGGGGATATGAGATGAAATTTGAAGTGATACAAGAACCTGTAACAGATAATTTACCTTCTCAAGCGACTGATTTATCGGCACAGAAAGTGGTTGATATTTCAGATAAAAATAGTGTTATTCGAGAACTTGTTCAGAAGATGATTAATCAGAATCCTGAATTAATAGGTAAAACAGATTTTGTAATTAAACTGTTGGGTGAATGGTTTGATGAGGAAAATACAGTAAGTCATTTACTTTTTCGCATAAATAAGATTGTTCAGGAAGCCATAGATAAAGGGATTTTAGAGCCTTCATGGCTAAAAATGTTCCCTCAATATCTTTCTTTCTCTTTTGAAGGGAAGGTGGACTGGCAGATTATCAACAATTATTTAAAACAGCAGATGCAATATATCATTTTCGAAAAGCAATTGTTTCGTGAAAAGGATGTAGATATAGGTATCCAAAAATCTATTGTAGAATTGAAAGGATATCGTGTTCTTTATTCATTATTAAAGAACGAAATGTTTGTTAGTTTTCTTAAAAGTAAGGGGTATTATCAAGAATTCCAGAAATCGCTGGATTCCCTTTTCTCGAAACTTACAACCAATCAAATATTAAATTTGAATAACGCTCAGTATAATTATCTTGTTTTTGAATTACCTTTCAGCATACAAGATGGTTTTTCTCGCGTGTGTATTCATACTTTATATTCTAAAAAGGATGAACATGGAAAAGGTAAAAAACCTAAATATGCTATTATTGCTTTTGATATAGAACTTATTAATATGGGTAAAATGTGGATAGAACTATGCTGGCTGGAAGAAGCACTGGAATGTGTATTCAGGATTGCTGAAGAAAAAACGCAGAAGGTATGCAATCAGTTTATGAGCGAATTGGAAAGTAGTTTTAAGGTATTGGGATTAAAAAATGTAAATATCCATGTTCACAAATGGGATGGAAATCGAGTGAAAAATGTATTCTCTTTACTGCAATCCATTGAGAATAAAGGTTGGTCTGTATGATTTCTGATGAACCGAATGATAAAGAAAAATCAGAATTACAAATAAAAAAAGCGGTTGCTTTGAAGTATGAAATGCATAAAGACAATGCTCCCCGTGTTATTGCAAAAGGAGAACGAATAATTGCAGAGAAGATAATTGCTATTGGTCGCGAAAAAGGTATTTTTATTCATGAAGACCCGGAACTTGTGGCTTTATTATCCAAAATTGATGTGGGTGCAGAAATCCCCGAAATTTTATACCGTGCAGTAGCGGAAGTCCTCTCATTTGTTTTCCGGTTAAACCAGAAGATGGGCGGACAAATTTAGTTATACATCTTTACTCTGGGATAGGAGTATAACGACAAAACAGGATATGGCTTCTTCTTTTCCTTCGGGACCCACTCCTTCATTTGTTTTGGCTTTTACTGAGACATAATTAATGGGGATTTCAAGGACCTCGCTTAAACTTTCCCTTATATCCATGATGTAAGGTTTTAATTTCGGTTTCTCTGCAATAATTGTGGAATCTAAATTAACTATATGCCATCCCTGTTGTTTGATAATGTTTATGGTATACTGCAGTAGTATTTTACTGTTTATATTTTTATATTTTGGGTCTGTATCCGGAAAATGAACGCCAATATCTCCTAAGGCAAGTGAACCCAGAATGGCATCTATTATTGCATGAATTAACACATCCGCATCGGAATGTCCTAAAAGTCCCTTATCGTAGGGGATGGTAATTCCTCCGAGGATTAACTTTCTCCCTTCGGCCAAGCGGTGTAAATCATATCCAATGCCGATGCGATATATAGTGTTATGATTCATCATTTTGAATGGTTCTCAAGAGATATTCACTTAAACCAATATCAAAAGGTAGTGTAATTTTTATATTAATGGGGTCACCAATTACGATAGCAACATTATTCCCCATTTGTTGAACTAATGTAGCATCATCTGTAAATAGTATCCCTTTTTGCTTTGCTAATTCGTGAGCAGAGATTATAATTTCTTTGCGAAATGTTTGGGGAGTCTGGCATTCATAAATATATTTTCTATCAGGAGTATTTTTTAGGAAAAGGTGTTCATCTACCTCCAATATGGTATTCGTAGAAGGTATGGCAACTGTAGCGGAACCGATGATTTTGGCTTTTTCTATAGAATCAAAAACACATTGAAGAGGAACAAAAGGACGAGCACAATCATGTATTACAACAATTTCTGCTTTTTCGCTTACATGTTGTAAACCATTATAAACGGAGAACTGTCGTTCATGCCCACCTTCAACAAAAATACAGGTTGGAAGTCCAAACTTCTGGATAACCTCTTTATTAAAAGTATCAATACAAACAGGAGGTGCTATTACGATAGGAGGTGCTACCCACTCTAATTTAAGCAATCTTTTTAATGTCCAGTAGAGGATAGGTTTTCCTGCGATAGGAACAAGTGCTTTCGGAATGCCTTTTCCTAATCGGCTTCCGAAACCACCTGCAGGTATAATTAATTGAGCACTCATGATACTAATGATTGAAAACGGGTAAAAATCATTCTTCCAGCCGATGTTTGGAGAATACTTGTAACGATCACATTAATAGTATGACCCAGATAAGGTTTTCCTCCATCAATGACTACCATTGTTCCATCATCTAAATAACCAATTCCCTGTCCTGTTTCTTTTCCTTCTTTGATTACTTTAATTTCCATCTGTTCATCAGGTAAAAGTATGGGTTTTAATGCATTGGCTAAATCATTTACATTCAGGACATTAATTCCTTCAATTTGTGCTACTTTATTTAAATTAAAATCTGTTGTCAAAATAGGGGCATGATATTTCTTGGCAAGTGCAACTAACTTGGCATCAACCTCACGAACATCTTTCGGATTTTCTTCAATAATTTCTATTTGACATTCCATTTGAGTATCTTGCAAAAATTTTAATACATCCAGACCCCGTCTCCCTTTAGCTCGTCTGAGAATGTCTGTTGAATCTGCAATGTTTTGTAGTTCCCGTAAAACGAATCGGGGAACAAGAAGTGTTCCCTCAAGGAATCCACTTTTACAAATATCTGCAATTCGACCATCAATGAGAATACTGGTATCTATTATTTTTACATTACTATAATTTGTTCCTTTTTTCTGAACGGCGCTAATGAGAGATTCCCAGTTCGAAGCACGAGTTAATCCTAAAACAATTCCAATGAACCCAAAGACAAGCACTAAAGAGACCATCACGAATATACGAAGTGTAAGTTCTGCTTGAGGTGCCCAGAAAAAGATGTATTGTCCAATGAAATAACCTGCAACCATGGCAAGTACAATAGCAACCAGCGCAGGAGCAATACGTTCGTAAATCTCCTGTGTGATAAATTGAATTGCCAACAAAATAGCACTGGCAATGATTGCCCCTGTTACGCCACCAATAGGTATCCATAATCTTTGGGGAATTCCCCAGATGCGTATATTTGTATTTGCGCTTTCACTAAACTCCCCGGTAAGGTAATACGCCCACATGATACCCATAACAATACATGCCAATACAAAAAAAGCCTTTATTAACTTAATAACCATAAATAAAACCTCTCTAATATTTTTATAATTTTATCTTATTTTACTCTTTTTATCAAATATAGTTTTCCATAAAATTCATTATTAAACACGAGGTTTATAAGAAGTTGTATTTAATGGGGTGGCTAATTTTCAAGATGTGAAACGATTTCTTTTACCAGACTTCTCAATTTAGGTTCGATTTTCTGAGCAGTAGCGATAATGTGGTCAATATTGGCAGGTTGAAGTGCTTCGGGAAAACATTCATCCGTGATTGCAGAAAATCCCAATACCTTTATCCCCGAATGAACGGCAACAATAACTTCTGGAACGGTACTCATTCCGACAGCATCTGCTCCTATAGCCCGTAAGAAACGATATTCAGCACGTGTTTCCAAACAGGGACCTGCTACACCGACATAAACACCTTTGTATATGGGAATTTTCAAATCAAGGGCAGTCTGTTCTGCCAGGTGGATTAAATCCTTTGAGTAAGGTTCACTCATATCCGGGAAACGAGGTCCTAAACTATCATCATTGGGACCTATCAAAGGATTATCACCCATCAGATTAATATGGTCTGTTATAATCATTAAATCACCCGCTCTAAATAAAGGATTCATACCCCCTGCTGCATTAGATATAATGAGTGTTTTTACACCCATTGCTTTAGCAACACGCACCGGGAATGTAACCTGTTGTAAACTAAATCCTTCGTAATAATGAAATCGCCCTGATAAGGCGAGGACTTTTTTTCCGGATAGCTCTCCAATAATAAATTCCCCTCCATGGAGAGAGTCATCCGGAAAATAGGGTATATCTTGATAAGGAATAATTACTTCACTTTGAATAATCTTTTTCAATGTTCCCAATCCTGTTCCCAAAATGATTCCTACTGAAGGTTCAGTAGAAGTAGACTTACGAATTATTTCAACGGATTCTTGAATTTGCTCTTGTAACATCTTCATTTTATTCTCTCCACAGTTTATTTTTAAGTTCATTTAATTCATGGAAAAATTGTAATTTAAATTCATCCGGTATTTCTAATAATTTTATTTTGCTGGTTAAGCCCTGAACAATATGTATTTCCTTTTTATTTATTTTTAACCAATCTGCAATTATATCAATCAATTTTTCATTAGCTTTCCCTTTTTCAGGAGGAGCATTTACATAAATGTGTAAAGTACTATCTTCTTTTACTTTGATGGAGTTGAAATGAGCGTTTGGAGATATGTGAACTTTAAATTTGTATGTAGTTTTTGATTTCATTATGGTTACTTCACAGTATATTTTGTTATTTTTAATTTTAAAATAATTCATATAGATAAAAAAATAGGGAGCCTTGTTCAGGGTTATAATAAAATATATAAGGACCGAAGAAGGTGTTTATAAAACCCTTATCAAACAAGACTCCCGTTAAGAGCACAAGAGGATAATTCAATTGTAAATTTTTCCCTGTTATGAATTCCGTTTTTGAATGGACACATTGCTTGCTTTTAAGGAACCATACGCAGGAGTTGCTGTAGTGGAAGTAGTCATTTCTGGCATTTCTCCAAAATACTCTTCATAGCATCCGACATGCCAGTATTCTCCTTCTATTTCCACAGCCTCATCAAACTGAAACTCAATGTCCTCTATGTACTCGTTACAAAGAGCACAGCGTTTCATTGTATTCACCTCGCTTTCTCATAAAAGTTAAGGTTTAATATTATTATATAATGTAAACGAAAAAAAGTCTTAAAAAATTTTTTATTTTTGAGTTTATATAAAACGAACCTCACTACCTTGTTGATTATACAGGTCCATCAGTTTGTTTATATATTTATACCATATTTAATCCTGAAAGTCAAATAAAAAATCGATTAAAACAAAAAAATAATAAAAATTATAAGTTGTTTTATCTCAATAATTTATACATTTATATTTATTATTATAGTATTTTTTCTCTTTTTATTATTAAATTTTTTTATAAATTAAAAACTTTTTTTGCATTATTTGTGGTATTTTTTGCTATTTCTAATACGGAGTTTTTTAAATATCCGGTGAGTGCAGAAAGCACAAGAATAATATTAGACGGAACATTACGTATACCCGATTGTCTTGCAGGAGGAATATCTGGACTATCTGTCTCAACCAATAAATGGTCAGGATAAATTTGGTTCAAAACTTTTTCCCGTTTAGAACTATATCGATATGTAATGCCGCAACCCAACGAGAAAAAGATTCTGTGAGGAATTAATTGTTCTACTATTTCAGGACTTCCTTTGAATGCGTGGATAATCCCTCCTCGTTCAGGCATACCTATTTTATTTATAATTCCTGCAAGTTGAGAAAAAGCCCCACGACAATGAATGACTACAGGAATATTAATTTCTTTTGCAATTTCTAATTGACGGATAAAAAATTTTTCTTGTAATTCATAAGGGGGATTATCAATTTTCAAATCCAAACCAATTTCACCGATGGCTACAATTTTATTTGCCGAATCAGTTAGGAGACGGTTTAAATCCTTAAAATATTCTTCCTTTACATACCAGGGATGAACACCCCATGTGCATTCAATTTCAGGATATTGTTGGGAAATTCTCAATGACTTTTCCCATTGTTCGGGAGTTACAGAAGAAGTAATCATTTTTATAATCCCCGTAGATTTTGCATCGTTTACAACTTCTTCTAAATCATCACGAAATTCTTCTGCTTCCAAATGGCAATGGACATCAATAATTTCCATTTATAATATCCCTATTAGTATAATTAATGTGTTAATTATTATTTCTCTATGCATTTTAACAAGAATTTAAATTGGTTTATTTGTAAAATCATAGAAGAAGTTTAATTAGAATGAAAAATATGTTTCAGAAATCGCAAACGGGAAAAATAATTATAGAAACTTCTGTCCCTGAAAGCGAAGGAAGCATCCCTGCTTCATGGGACTGGATAGGTCAGGGGAATTGGTGTTGGGGATTAGCCTCAGCCCCGATTAGAAATAAATTTCATCTTGAATATTTAAAGAATAAAGGATTAAAACCTATTATTACGCCCTTTTTGGCACATCCAGAAACGAGAAGACGATTTTACAAAGATAATAATAGGGATGTTCCCCAAACGGAAGAATCTCTTAAGGGATACTTTGAAGTTTTTGGAAATGATTTCATATGGGAAGGCTTTACAGAGGAAGATTCTTCCGGAGTTGGATTTTCACGAAATTTTCTTGAATATCCCCCATATTCTTACAATGAAGCTCAAAGACGATTAGAACGATTTTTAAGAGAAGGATTGGCAGAAATTCAGAAATATGCTTCAAGAATTCACAAATGGGTGAGATGTGGTTTTGCGAGTAGTTCACATATCTATGCCAAAATTGGTTTAGATGCTGTTTTGTTAGAACGTACCAATGATGATATAGATGATATCCAAACCGGAATTGCCTTTACCCGTGGTGCAGGAAAACAATATAAATGTTCCTGGGGGATTGATTTTTCTCTCTGGTGGGGTGTCTTTTATGGAGGTGTCCAGGATTTATCTACTTCGTATCATCGAAGGAACTGGATGATTTCATATTTCTCAGGAGCTGATTATCTGGCAATTGAAGGTGGAGATTTGCTTTGTTATCCCAATGGAAAATTATCCCGATTGGGGAATGATTTTGAACATTTCTCGCGATGGATACAAAGAATACCTCGTGGAATTCCGATTGTCCCTGTTGCTGTTATTCTCCCATCGAACCATGGATGGATTACTCCGCCTTATTGGGAGACACAGCAATTTGCATGGAATTATGCTCGATTGAGAAGAAACCCGGGGGAAAAAGGGATAGATGTTTTTTTTACAACCATTTTCCCGGGAAGTAATTTTGCAATGGACCCATTTCCATTTGGGAATTATGAAGATAACGACCCACCGGCAAGTCCATTTGCTCTATCATGTGTTACTCCGCGTTATGCTCCTTTACCACAGAATGTATTTTATAGTAAAGCATATATTCCATTCGGGAAGTTCAAAAATCGTAAAGAGGCGAATAAATTTTTAAGGGAAAATAATATAGACATCTCGCCGTATCGTCCTATGGGAGTTAGTCGTTGGGGGGATATTTTTGATGTGTTTACAGAAGAAGTGGAAAATGAAGTTCTAAATTCATATAAAGTGGTAGTAGTTTTAGGTCCATTACTATTACAGGATGAGTTAAAACAAAAATTGATTAAACATATTCGTAATGGAGGGATTGTTGTAATTTCAGCAGGGGTAATAAGACCGGAAGACCATGATTGGACAGGCATACAAATGATTCCAGAACTTCATACAGGTTATCGCTGGAAATGGCAAAAAGATGACTGGAATAACGAGTCGTTTCGTTTTGTCCCTGCAAATGTAGATTCAAATTCAGAAGTAATAGTATGGGCAAATAAAAACGCCCCTTTGATTACTCACACACAAATGGGGAAAGGAAATTTATATATAAGTCTTGCCCCATGGTTTGAAACGAGCTCGGGTATTTTAATGGGTGCTGTTATTAAATTATTAGATACCCTCTTTACAAGTCTTGTGCCATTTGAAATTTCGGGTCCTCCCTGTGAATGGTTGTTTACAGAGGATAATGAATATCAAAAAATTGTTATTGTAAATCATGAGGATTTCTCGTGGGAAGGTTCAATTACATATAAAATACCTTTTTCGTAAGAAAAGAGGTAATTGAATTAGTTCATGGAAAACAATACCTGGCTAAAGAACCTGGAAAAATAAATATTTCAATTCCACCATTTGAAGTAGGTTTTTTTCAGTTCGTAAAAAGATAAAAATATTGAAGGTTTGTATTTATATGTTAACTTTTTCTGTTTTAGGAAGTGGCAGTTCCGGGAACGCAACTTTTATACAGGGTTCCTACACATCTATTTTGTTGGATTGTGGATTTAGCTTGCCTCAAATAAAAAAAAGACTGGAAATTATAGGGAGAACTGTGGAGGATATTGGAGCAGTTTTTATTACTCATGAACATGTTGACCATATTTGTGGCTTGAAGCGGTTAATTAGTTTATATAATATACCTATTTTTATGACACGAGGTACCTATAACGCTTTGCAGGATATTATTAGCGATAATCACAATGTTGAACTTTTTGAATCAGGGGATAGTATAAATTTTGGAGAATTTATTATCCAATCCTTTGCAGTAACACACGATGCTAAAGACCCGGTAAACTATGTCGTTTCTAATAACAAAGCAAAAATTGGTTTTGCTACGGATTGTGGTTATCCCTCAAAATTGATTATAAATAGATTGAAGGGTTGCCATGGGCTAATAATTGAATCCAATTATTGTCCGAATATGTTAATGAGTGGCGGATATCCTGCTCATATAAAACAGCGGATACAGAGCAAGTTTGGACATTTGTCTAATCAACAGATGTTACAACTACTTTCTTCCGTTATGGATGATGCACTTCGCACACTTGTTTTAGCTCATATAAGTGAAAATAACAATCATCATGGGTTGGTAGAACACTTGGTTCGTCAAACGATTGGGGAGAGAAATATTCAATTATGGATAAGCAATCAGAAGAATCCCACACCGTTAATCGAATTATTTTAGAGGTTCTTAAAAAGCGACTTCTAACCCCCGATTTTGTTTCACTTTTTCAGCGGATTTCCAATATTCTTCGTTCACCAGTTGCGGTTCATATCTGGGACCTGAATACTGTTCAGGATTTTTTAGTCTGGTCGGATAGAAAATATTCAATATGTTCCCGTGTTTTATCAGAACCGGTGGGGGATAAAAAATGTTTTGTAGATAGATATAAATGTGCAGAACAAGCAACCCATCTGGAAATTCCGCTGTTTTATAAATGTCATGTCGGATTTAGTTGTGTTTCTATTCATTTGGCAGATTTTCAACATTATAACATCGTTTTAACAGTAGGTCCTTTTTATATAGAGGAAACAGCAGATGTCTTATATTTCAATGTAGTTAATAGCCTCAAGGAATTAAAATTGCATATCCCTGAGGACGAGATGAAATTCTTGAAACTTCCCCTATATCATTCTGTAGATTCTGTAAAAGAATTGATGCTCTGGACACAGGAAGGTTTTCAATCTTCTTGGTATCATTTATCTCAAGAAGATAATTACAAACAATCCGAAATGAGTGATAGGAAATATCAAGAAGAAAAGAAAAAAGAAGATTTTAAAGATATAAATCAATGTTTTGAGAAATTTGACAAAGTAAGAAAGCAAATGCTGTTTATTTCAGTACAGATGGAAAATAGACAGTTTATGGAATTTATTTTAGAAGGAAAGGGAGATGAACTAAATATTCAAAGAAAAAATTTAGAAGAAGCAAAATTTTTACTATACACATGGGTAATGAATATTCTAAGTCCCCTTTTCATTGAAGGTTCACAAAAAGAATCTTTAAATAAGCAGAATTTTTTTGAAATGCAAGAGAAGTTATTTCTTGAAGACAAAACTTTAAAGGTATTTGTAAAAAAACTAACACAAAGCATTTTTAATTTAGTGGCCTGTGGTGTGAAAAGGAAAAATCAGAAAGAAAGATTCGCTTTACTTTGGTCTGTTCTTGAAAAAAAACTTATGTCCGATTGTTCTTTATTCTCCATAGCAGAAGAAATGCAGATAGAATTTTCCGCGTTAAGTCACTGGATTAAGAGAAATATTGGGATAAATTATGAAGAATTATTAAATTATATTCAGATAGAGAAAATAGCGGAATTTTTACGAGATACAGATAAAAATATTTCGGAAATCGGTGATTGTATGGGTATCAAGTATGGTTCATTGGTATCTAATAAATTTAAAAAAACGACAGGATGGAACCCAATTGAATATAAAACTTTTTTTAGAAGAAAAAAGAGAGGTCATAAAAGAGAATTGTAATTTAAGGTTGAATGAAACCTTTTATATCCTATATGCTGTCAAATGTATATCCATTATGTAAGTTCAATATAACTAAAATGTTAATGATAAGGAAAAATTTATGAAAAGCAAAATTATGCAAAAAGTATTACTGGGTTTCTTTGCCATTTTATTGGTAAGCGGGTTATTTGTATTTTATGGTTGTGGTGGACCTGCAGAACAAACACCCCCACCGAAACCTCCTGAACCTAAGGAGTTGACATTGCCACCCGCAGAAGGAGGTGTTCCAACAACCTCATTATTAAAACTAACACCAGAAAATGCACAACTAAGCATTGCTTTACCATCATTAGCGGATGGTTTGGATAAGATTGCCCAAACAGCAAAACGATTCTATCCCGCCGATGAAGTAGATGGTTGGCTACAAAATCAAATTAGGCAATTAGCCAATTTTGCGGATGTCCCGGAAGCAAAGAGTTTAATTGAAGTAGCAGAAGCAAGAGGGTTTGATATTACCCAACCTATAAGTGCTTTTTTAGATTTTAAACCATCGTTTGATAGCATTCAGGCGTTATTAACTCCTCCTGAGGGAGAAACCGCGGATAAAAAAGTAGATATAGAAAAGATAGACTGGAAACAGGTAAAACAGCCGAATTGGGCAGTCATGTTAGGTGTGAAGGATGCGGATAAGGTAGAAACATCTTTAAAAGATTTGGTAATTGAAATCCCTGAAATCAATACAATCGCACCCCAAGAAGTGATTGTAGATGGTGCCAAAATAATGGATTATGGCGTTTATGCTTATTTTATTGGAGGAAATTATGTAACAGTAGGTTCCTCTTCTATGGTCAAAGGTGTGGCGAATCGGTTTAAGTCCCCTTATGCTATTCGCTATGGTGTAGATATTCCAACCGCACCTTATCCGGAAGGTGTTGTGCTTGTAAAAGACAGGGAACTAATTCCTTTATTAAATCAACTTATGCCTACATTAGTGCAGTCTTCACCATATGCATTGATGGGACAATTAAAAATAAGTGCCTGGTCTGAGATGCTCCCAGAATATCAGGACCCGGTCTATGTTTGTTTTTCCTTAAATCCGAGCGAGAAGTTAGAGATACGAACCCTAATGGATTTATCAAAACGACCCAAAGCCGCAGGTATTTTAGGAGAAGCCAAACCGATGGAATTGCCTAAAATATTGCCCGATAATACTCAAGCCACTTTGTTACTGCAATTTACTAATGAATATAAGACCTACCTGAATCAATCAGCACTTCCAGAAGTAAAAAAAGCGTTGAGCAATAAAAAAGAAGTGGCTCAGGGACTACAATATGGCGTATCTGCGATGGGCTTATTAGGTAATGAAATGGGTGTAGCTATTACATCTGCAATGGGTGATTTCCCTGCTTTAATTGTGATTATTCAGGCTTCGAATGTAGAACAAGTGAAAGGATTATTGGATATGCTTATTCCATCCATGTCCGATGAAAATTATCGTGATATTCCATTGAAAAAACTAGCAGTTCCATCACCAATACCAATTACATTGGTAATGGTCGAAGATAAAGTGATTGCCAGCAATAACACAGATGTCTTAAAGAAAATGATAGACATGGTTCTTGATAAACAAACATCCGGTTATATGGCAGGATTAAAACCAGCATTGGACCCTTCTATTCCAAGATATAACCTTATCTCTATTCAGAGCAAATTATTGTTAGATACAATATTCCCATTGATGAGTATTATGGGACAGGATTTAGGCGGTGCTCAAAGAGATGTAGAAAAGGTTCTGTCAGAAATTCAAGAATTACGGATAATGAATGAAAAGAAAAATAATTTGTTGGAAGGACAGGTTACAGCCTATTTTGTCTCGAAGGCAAATTAAAGATTAGTAATTCACATCCTTGAATAAGATAATTAGCCGTAACAGAGAAATCTGTTACGGCTGTGTTTTTAAGTGTATGTTATAGTATGTTATTGTTATAATTATATAAGTTTTTTTAGATAATTCTTTTATAAGACAATTCGTATGCGTGTTTTATTATTATCCTTACAGAAAAATTTAAATATACTAGGACTGAAACTTTTACACCAGATTCTCCTGGACAATGGTCATGAATCGGGGCTGTTATATATTAATCGGTTTCAACCGAATAATAATCGAATGCTGAAAGCATTGAAAGATTTTATCAAAGATTATAACCCTGCATGGATTGGCATTAGTTTGACTGCTTCCGAATTTAGTTCTGCAAGGGATATAACCGTTTATTTGAAACAAAGTTTCAACATTCCAATAATCTGGGGCGGTGTGCAAGCGACAGCCGACCCTATTCGTTGCACGAAATATGCGGACTTTGTTTGTATTGGAGAAGCGGAGAAAACAGTTATTGATATATGTAATGCTATTTGCGAGGGAAAATCGTTAAAAACTATTAATAATATGTCATGGATGGAGAAAGACGAGATAATACAAAATCCATTAAATCCTTTAATACAGGATTTAAATCAACTCCCATTTGTCCCCCGATTGGCAAGAAATGCCTATATCCTTTTTAATGATAAAGTACAAATTTTAGACCGAAAATTATATATGAGATATAGTGCTTTTCGAGGTGGTATTTATCGTATTGTGAGTTCGCGAGGGTGTCCTTTCCGTTGTAGTTATTGTCTAAATTCATTTTTTGATAAATTATATCCGGATTGGTCATTGCGATGGACTTCACCTGAGCATATTATTGATGAAATCTGTGCAGGTGTCTCGGAAGATATTCCCTTATTATTTATCTCTATGCAGGATGATAATTTTTTCGCCCAAAAGAAAGAGACAATAGAAAAATTGTTTGCTTTATACAAAGAAAGAGTAAACAAACCATTTATTATTTTAAGCACTCCGAATTTTATTACTGAAGATAAACTAAAATTGGCTGTTGATGCAGGCTTATCTGCAATTCACATAGGATTACAAAGTGGCTGTGAACGAATTAGCCATGACATATATAATCGTGTGATAAAAAAAGAGCAATTTTTAAATGTTACAAAAATTGTGAATAAATATCCTGTGGTCCCTTATTATGATATTATCTGTGATAACCCTTATGAAACCGAAGAGGACAAGTTAGAGACCATACGAACATTGTCGCAAATTCCCAAGCCTTACTTTTTCCTGTTATTCTCCCTAACTCTTTATGAGGGAACAGATTTGCGAGAGCGAGTTAAAAAAGAAAACCCCGAATTTTTACATGACGATACGGAAAAAGACTTTCTAATTCCTTCTCCGACAAAGGTAAATCTTTTAAAACATCTAGCTACCATTTATCCATCTGGAATAATTGAACTTCTTATTAAACAATATCAGAAAAACCCCGATAGTTATTCCACTCATATTCTATTTCTATTATTCAAATATACAGGTTTCTTTCTAATAAAACCAATTGTTTTCCTATGGATACTTCTGAAATTTAATCATTACTCAATATTCGGTTTCATAAAGACCCTACCTCGATTCATTGATTTCAGAATTATTAATATCTTCAATTTTTTCCACACCAGCCATGACACCACGATAGAGTAATTTATCATATTAATATTTTATTTCTACAAGAGTAAGACCATGGGGAGGAGAACAAAGTCCGTTAAATTTTTTATTTTCATAAAGGCATTTGTAGAGAAATTCTTTTGTAAATCTACCTCTGGCAATTTCAATGAGTGTTCCTGTAATATTTCGTACCATATGGTAAAGAAAACCATTTCCGACAAATTCGATGTGCCATAGGTCGGCTGAATTAATAGATGTAATTACCCCCCCTTTCTTTAATTCAAGAGAGTACAGGGTACGGACGGTTGTCTGCATTTGACTTCCTGTACTCTGGAAACCTGCAAAATCATGGGTCCCAATCAATTCGGGTAATAATTCGCAAAGCAGGTCTAAATTTATTTTATAAGGGACATGCCAGGCGTATTTGATGGAGAAAGGATTGGGTTCTTTTGATAAATCAAATGTATAACAATATTTTTTCCATTTTACATCACGGCATACATCAAAATTTAACGGAACTTCTTCAATTTCTAAAATTTTAGCATGCGGTGCAAGAAGTTGAGATACCGCGTGGCGTAACCTTGTGGGTATAGTTCCTTCATAATAGAAAGTGAAGGTTTGTCCTAATGCGTGTACCCCTGCATCTGTTCGAGAAGCACCTTGAACATGTATCTCTTTTCTTGTAATTAAAGAAAGGTTTTTCTCTACTTCTCCTTGAACAGTTTTTTTATTAGGTTGGTATTGCCATCCATGAAAAAACTCACCATCATAACAGATGATTCCTTTATATTGCCTTTTTATTACGGTTTCTTCCATAAAAGTTATACGGATTTTTATTGTGAAATTTGAGGTATCCAGTTATTCAAGAGGTTTTCGCAATTTAGGGATTTAAGAACCAGGTCAAGTGGAACAAAGAAATAATGATTGGTTGCTTCAAATCCAAATCGGCTGTCAGAAATTTGTATATGATATTCTCTTATGGCTAATTCTTTTTCTCTCTGGATAAACTGTTTCAAGTTTTCAATGATTTGTTTTTTCCTCTCATCAGACGCATTAGCATTTATAAGTTCATTTCGAAGAAGAATGAAGTAAGTTTGATTTGCAACACTTTCATAATGAATTGCACAAACTTCGATAACTCTACACTCCTGTTCAAAATTATTTTTATATATTGGGTTATCTATATTGTCATTTTTCATTACTGTTTTTATTATTGAAAGCGAATCCATAAAACTGCTGGATACTTTTTTCATCTGATTCGCAAAAATTTCAGGAGGGAATACACCACACCAGTTTTTTACATCGTCATAAGGGAATCCTGTCATAGTGGCAGTATATCCTGTAGATTTGACCCATAAAGGATTTGATGGACCCACATGAACAGGACTCTTATAAACAACAATAATATGGAATGGATATTCTTTAAATCCCTGTGTAATTTGTTTCCATGCTTTAACCATTATCGGTGCCATTGTTTTCCCGAATCGCTTTTCTGCAGTCTGAATTAGTGCAGTATCTATATCATATTCAGGATGGTCCATTAGTAGATTAAATACCTGCATATTAGGAGAAGGGTAACCTCCTAATGTCCAACCAAGCATACAACCATCTAAATGTTTCTCGCGTAGGTTTTTTGCATGAGTAGCGACATTTTCGAGAACGGGAATATATGGAACAGAACCTAATTCCCATGTTGTTCCTATTTGCAGTTTGGCAAAGATGGGATGGTTATATTTATGGGCAATGTCCCAATGCCGAGAAGCACGGGGACCCGGTCCGGGTTCGGTCAAACTGTATTCTCCAATAATAGAATTGATACCCCCACGAGTAATAGGAATATTCCATTCACTAACGCTCATAACGGCTGTTTTAGGGGGTAGATTTGAGATAATTCCTTCGACCCAATCATCTTTCCAGCCCCAATCCCATGCTATAAGTTTACACGACGAGTTTGCAGATTCAATTCCTGATTGAATGAGTTGATGCAGTTCCGCTATAACCTCTGCAGGATTTCGTTTCGAACAACGAGGGCAATTTTCCCCATGATGATGAGACCAACAGTTAGTAAGATTTTCAGAAGCACTAATAGTAAAGAAACCTCCTAAATCAGGAACCTTTTCACAAATCATCTTAACAGCATTTCTTATATAATTCTGAACATTAGGATGAGATGTGCAAAGGGCAGAAAAATCTCCTTCATTAACACCTTTCAATTCCGGATATTTTTCATAAAAAGAATTAGGCATAGCCCTCGGTTCATTTAAATATAAATATACTTTTATTTCTTCTTTTTTCAGTTCTTCTGAAAATCCTTTTAAATTTTCTAATCTTTGTTCCCAACCTTTACTAATTTCTACATCCCAGGGGAAAGGAGTTAAGAGATAAAGGACCGATTGTAGCCATACGCCGTTTACACCGTTCTCTCGCAATTTTTGTATATATCCCCGGGGATAGGATTCTTCAAGGTTTGCAAAGGGGTCTCCATATTTCAAGAAATAAGAGGAACAATAACGAGGGATTTCTTTAGTTGAAACTTCAACAATAGAATTATTATTAATAGCAGACATTTCTTCTATAAAATGGAAAGGTTTTTCTCCCCAACATTGTATTCCTTCCGGAAACAGTCTGTTTACCATATTCCCTATTTGTTTTTCATATTCAAGGGTTTCTTCATCAGGTTCCTGATAGATTAATGGTGGACATTTAGGTTTGAACCCCCCTAACTTAATAAAGAGGAAATCATCTTCGCGTAATGTGTATGCCAGTTGCTGTGTATCCCATTTTAATAATTTTATGATTTGTTCATAAGGGAGTAGATGCCAATTTCTTCGTATTATGGTGCAATGCAATCGTTCTAATTCTTCTTCTGTAATTGGATAAGGTTCAGGCAGTCCCATTCGTTTTCCAATAGTGCGAATATCCTCTTCTTTCGCTCCTATTGTATCTGCTATCCGTGAAATAGGCACAACAGACCAGTTGAGCCAGATATATGCATGTAAACGGTCCTTAAAAAATGCTGATGGAACTGCTTCCTTATCAATTGGGGCAGGCAATTCCCATGAATTCAAAGCAAATAACAGAAGGGTAAAATATATCATAGTAATTCTCCTATATTTGAACTATACAAATATTAATCGATGGAATTTCGGTTGCTATTTTTAATACATTCGATAAGAGAATGGTCCTGCTTGAAAGCAAATTCCCTGCGGAGTATTTCTGCAATTAAACCGGTTCCAATATTCAAAAATCCAATCCCTGCAAAGACAGAACCAACCGTTCCCAAAAATACATAACGAAGTTGTTCCCCATCCATGTAAAACCCTATAAGACTACCGAATAAACACAACATCCCTATCCCGATAGCCATTAATCCACGTTTAGTAAAAAAGTAAGAAGGGGATTGACTATGTCTTGATAAAAACCAGACGGTATACACATCTACTGCCCCAAAGAAAAAACGACTGAAACCAAATTTAGATTTACCATATTTTCTTGGATGGTGTTCTACTGGAATTTCTGTTACTTTAAACCCCAATTCGGAAGCAATTATTGCGATTAATCGGTGCATCTCTCCATACAAAGGAATATTGGGAATAACTTCCTTGCGAAAGGCTTTAAAGCCAGTATTGACATCGTGCAGGTTTACATGAAATACATATCGAATTATAGCATTGTATATTTTAGAGGGGAATGTTTTATGCCATGGGTCAAGTCGTCGTTTTTTCCACCCACATACGACATCATAACCTTCTTGCATTTTTTCTATCATTCGCGGTATTTCTTTGGGGTCATCCTGTAAATCCGCATCCATTGTGATAACAATATCCCCATCTGCTTCATGAAAACCGGCAGATAAGGCACGGCTTTTTCCAAAATTCCTACGAAATTTTATAATCTTTACCTGAGGATACTCTGATTGGATCTTTAACATGGCTTGAAAAGTTAAATCGGTGCTTCCATCATCAATCAAAATAATTTGAACATCGTGAGAAGATGTGTGTTTAATGATACCCTCAACTAAGGGCTTTATAGTTTTTTCCTCATTATATGCAGGGATGACAAACGATAACTTCATTCTATCTTCAATCCTTGAGTTGAAGGGCTATTACATCATAAATGCATGGTTATTTTATAATTTATACTATAAACTCGATAATAAAATTTTATTCATAGTATAATCAAATAAAATAATTTGTGTCGCAAAAAGTATATAACATAATAAGGAGCAAAAATATGAAAAGAAGGAATTTTTTTATTACCTGTGCAAGTGCCATAGCAGGTGGTTCATTTATTGCAAGTAAAAAAGGTTATGGAGCCATTCCTGATGATAAACCTTTTTCCAAAGTTAAGTTAAGAATATCTGCCCCATTGGATTGGTTCCCGGGACGGAAACCCGAAGAAAAGTTAGAAGCGGTTGCAGGTTGGGGCTTATCTGCTTATGAATGGCTAAATCCTAAGGGTGATTTTGGTGCTATTCGTAATAAAGCAGATGCATTAGGATTGGAGTTAAGTTGTATTGTCGGGGTTGGAGCCATAGCTCCACGACAGATGGTAGATGAAACCGACCATGACCGCCTTGAAAAACAATTCCGTGAAAGAATTGGATTAGCAAAACAATTAAACTGCAAACGGTTAATTGGTCTCACAGGCAATGAACGCAATGATGTTCCGCGAGATGTGCAGAAAGAAAATGTGATTAAATGTCTCAAAAGATTGGCTCCCATTGCAGAGGATAATCAAGTATTTATTGTCGTCGAAGCATTAAATCCACTTGTTGACCATCATGGATATTTCTTATGTAGGACAGATGATACGATGGAAATCCTTAAAGAAGTGAATAGCCCCAATGTATTAATGCTGTTTGATATATATCATCAACAGATAACAGAAGGAAATGTAATCCGCAATTTAACAGAAAATATAAGTCGTATTGGACATTTCCATGTGGCTGATAATCCGGGAAGAAAAGAACCCGGTACTGGAGAATTGAATTACCACAATATCTTTAAAGCCATTGCCCAAACGGACTACAAAGGATTTGTATCTCTGGAATGTGGACATTCGACGGGTAATTATGAAGATACATTAAGGGCTACCTTGTCCTGTCTCGAAGGCATCTAATTGAATCTATAATCTGTTTTTCAAGATAGTTTTATTAAAAATAAAAAATAAATCCTATTTTTATATATTGCCCTTTTGTAAAAGGAGTGTTTTTATTGTGTTAGATATAGTAAATAAGGTAAAAAGTAATCTTGTTAATAATTTTGGAGAAATTACAGATAAAGATATTCTCATTTCTTCACCTCCGGATATAAAAATGGGTGATGTTTCCATTCCTCTTTTTGCTTTATCTAAAAAACTAAATATCCCCTTACCTGAACTGGCTGAAAAGTGTATGCCTCTGGTGCATATAGAACCTTTTGTAGATAAAGTTGAGCGAGTTGGTGGTTATCTAAATCTATTTCTTAATAGAGATATTACTGCAGGGAAAATTATTAAGGAGGTATTATTGAATACCAAACAATTTGGTTCTTCATTTTCTGGAAAAGGTAAGAAGGCACTTATAGAACATACAAGTATTAATCCGAATGCAAGCCCACATGTAGGACGAGCAAGAAATGCGATGATAGGAGATAGTTTATCTCGCATTTTCCGTTTTGAAGGTTATGATACAGAGGTTCATTACTATGTAAATGATATGGGACGACAAATAGGTTTATTGGTTCTTATTTCTGACGAAATTGAGAACTTAGATTTTAATGGGATATTGCAGGCTTATGTTCGAGCAAATCAACGAGCAGAAAACGACCCGGAGTTTGCACAAAAAGGATATGATTTATTAGCAAAGATGGAAGAAGGGGATGAAGATGTTCGTAGAAAGTTTTTCCATGTAACGGATATGTGCTTAAAAGGGCAACTACAGGTATTGAAACGATTAGACATAAATTACGATTATTTTGATAGAGAATCAAATTTTATTGAATCCGAAGAATTAAACAAAGTTTTAGATGTATTAAAAACGAAAGGTGCTTTATTTATTGATGAAGAACAAAGATTAACAGTAGATATGGCTCCATTAGGGTATGCTCAAGAAGAAGGTCGCTATTTCGTTTTGCGTCGAGCTAATGGTAGTTCCATGTATGGCTATCGAGACCTGGCATATACCATATATAAGGAACATCGGGGTGCAGATGTGGATATTATCGTTTTAGGTGAAGACCACAAACTATATTTACAACAAATTTCTCTGATTTTGTCCAGTGCAGGTTATACTCCCCCTGTTCCTGTGTTCTATTCTTATATTTTACTAAAAGAAGGGAAAATGTCAACAAGGCAGGGTAATGTGGTACTTCTTTCTGATTTTTTGGATACCGCTTCTGATTTAGCATTCAAAAGAGTGCAGGAACAATGTAAGGAACTTTCAGAAGAAGAACAAAAACTGATTGCTGAACAAGTGGCTGTTTCTGCTATTCGTTTTGCAGTACTTCGAGTAACTCCGACTAAAAATGTTATTTTTGACATAGAAAGTGCGTTGTCATTTGAAGGGGATACAGGTCCCTACTTGCAATATAGTTGTGCCCGAATAAAATCTATCCTTCGCAAATATGGAAAAGAAATCCCTACAGAAATAAGTAACCATATTCCGATACAACAAGATGAAGAATGGATATTGGTCCGAAAAATTGCAGAGTTTCCATCAACAGTATTGAATAGTATTGAACAACGCAATCCGGCTATAATTGCAGGCTATGCATTAGATTTAGCACATATATTTACCTCTTTTTATCACACCTGCCCTGTTTTACAAGCAGAAAAAGAAGAAATCAAAGTAGCACGCTTACAGATATGTTCTGCGACATTACAAACCATGCAGAATGCCCTTCATCTTTTAGGAATTTCTGTACCTGAAAGAATGTAAATCTTATTTCTTCTCTGAAATATAAGGGACAGAATACGAAGCATGCGGTAAGAATATCCACGAAGGCTTCAAAATTCCAACTTTTTTTAGTTCTTCGCAGGCTAATTGGAAGCCCTCTTCAATACTACTAATTTTTTTACCTCCCAGCAGATTTACCATTTTTTCATCCATTTCTGTAAGAAAGTATGTATAGGGAGATTTTTCTAATGTGGATATTACTGTCTGTCCATTGACCTCACCCTTTTCCCGTAAATGAGTAACTAATTGTTCCGTTTCTCCTATCTCTAGCCACTTTTGAAATTGATAACCACCCAATCCTTCTATACAAGGTGCAATAAAAATTATCCTCCCATGAGGTTTTTTTCTTGCTTGCCATGCATTTACAAGTGCTTTATGACTCTGGAGAAAATTTTTTGCGTCTCCTGCCGAAGCAATTACTATATCTGCTAAATGGGGAATGTTAATAGAATACACCTGTTGTGCATATTCCGCTCCTTGCTGATGTGCTTTAATCAGGTCGCCACAAAAGATTTTTAAAATTTTTTTATCAGGAGAAAGTATAGTATTAATAATAAAATAATTTTTTTGTGTAAGTAAGGTTGCTTCCATTAAATCCTCTGCAACAGGATTACCATCCAATTTCCCAAGTCTTACATCGGGATGGATTTCACATTTTTCTGGATGAATACTTAATGCATGATTATGACGAATGGTAGGTAATGCTGACAAGCCCGGGACTATTAGTTTCCTGCCTCCTCCAAAACCTGCAAAATAATGATATAAAATAGTCCCAGTTAAAACTAAAAGGTCACTATTCATGACTTCTTTATATATATATACAGGGGTCCCTCTTTTGGTTTTCCCTAAATATTCATATTGTTCTAGGTCTTCCGGTTGGGGAATAAAGATATTTTGTTTGAAAGTATTATATATTTCCGGTGTTAATAATAACTCCAATTCAGTTTCTGTTGGTGGACGATGAGAACCTGTAGATACTAAAAATTTTAATTTTTTAGGATTAACTCCACAAACAAATAGTTTGTTCATCATGGGTTTAATGAATTGTTCAAGACCTGTATATCGAAAAGAATCAGAAATGGCAATCGAAATATTTAAATTACTTATCTTTTGAGAAAAGGGATTTATTGCGTTGCCAATAGGATTTTGAATTGCTTCTTCAAATAAATGTTCAGGTAAATTTTGAATTTTAGGAAACTGTAATTCAAAAATTCCTTTAAATCCCTCTTGTGTAAGAGATGATTTTATCTCTCGATTTTTGTAAAATAATGAAATGGATATTTTGTTAGATAAATTATTTATGTTATATTTTTTTTGCATATAATTATAAATTTGAATAAGAATATTATTTACATGATACATTATTATAGAACATTAAAGAGTGAGTGATGGTATTTCATATGCTAAAAAAACACTGTGATACAAACAAGATATTTTGGATTAAAAGAATAGAGGGATTTACTTTAATTGAATTACTTGTTGCTCTGGCTGTGGTAAGTATAGCAATAACTGCACTGGTACAGTTATTTATATTAAGTTTAAATCTGACACAAACATCTCAAAATGCCATATTAGCCAGTAATATAGCATATGAGAAGATAAATTATTTGAAAAACTGTCCTGAAAAATTTATCTGGAAAATTCCCGATACAAGTGCTCAAGAAGAAGTTTTTCCTATTTTAACATCAGAAGATGAAGCAAAGGCTGGAAATGTAACAGAGATACCCATTATTGCCCCACCGGATTGGGCAAGTTTTAGAAATTATAAAAATGTCTCCCAAAAATTTAGATGGAAAGCATTTGGAAAATTATTACCCGAAGAAAAAGGGTACTATGAGATAGTAGTTACTGTGATTTATAAAGAATTTGGGCGAACAAAGTACTATACAGTTAATTCAATTATTCCGCGTTTCCAAATTGATAAGGTAATTAAAAAATGAAGAAAACTATGCGAGTGTATGGTAGAGGTTTTTCTTTAATTGAGATTATTACGGTTCTGGCTGTCTTATCCATACTATCCACTATTGGCGTGGTTATGTTCGGTAAGATTATGGATTATCGTCGCCAGTCTGAAATTCGACAGGCTATCAATATTAATTATTTGAGATTGATAAATCGGCTTCAATTAGATTTTGACCAGATAGTTTCTCCAACCTTTACAAAAGGAAACTTAAGGGTAGTTCGACACATTGAAAATGAAAAACGTTATCAATCTGTTCCTCTGGATGATGATAAAATATCATTTCCTATCCTTTATGTAAGTTCTGATGATAACAATTCAATTATGCAGGTCTTTTACTACATAGACAGAAGTTTGGGCGGTGTCCCTGCCCTTGTCCGAGTGGTAAGTCCGTCAGGACAAAAAGAACCAAGTGGGGCAAGGGAAATTATCATGACGGGTGTGCTTGCAATGAAAATTCATTGTTATGATGGAAATAACTGGCTGGAACAGTGGGATAAACCCTTTTATCCCAAAGCCATAAAAGTGAGTTTTGTTTTAGCAGATGAGAACAGGATATGGGAACAAGTAGTGCGTGAAAGCACTTTTTGGTTAGGGAATATTCTATGAGAACTATGCTTAATAGAATTCAAGAATCATTTTATAAATCAAATAGAAAAGGTGTGGCTTTAATGATAGCCATATCCCTGTTAGGAGTTTTTGCCTTACTTGGAATGTATTATATACGCGATGCAGAAACCGAATTGAGAAGAACAGCATTACTTCTGGATGAAATGAGAGTAAGAGAGTATGCAAAAACAGGTATAAGTTCTGCATTGGTAGAGTTAGAAAAAGCATGGCGAACAGATACCCTTCAAGAATTATTGGATAAATGTCCTCTAGAATTTAGTTATCCTTACTATAAACAGGAATATAAAGGAAACGGGACTTTTGCATTAGAACCATCGGATACAATAAGTGTCAATGTAAAGGTCTGGATAACAGATGAAAGTGGAAAGATTAATCTGAATTGTAGTCCGGCAAGTGTGCTACAGAAAATATTAAATACAAATGGTGAAATAGCGAGAAGAATCGTCACAAATTTGCCCAATTCAGGAATGGCATCATCCTCAGGAAGGTGGTTCTATATAGTAGAAGAATTGTATGGAACAAATGGATTTATTCCGGAAGAATTTAATGGACAAGTAACAAATTTTGTTTCTACATGGAATGCGGGGAATCCTGCTCATCCAGTTCCTTATTTAAATGTGAACAAAGCACCCATAGAAGTTTTGATGGCTTTGTTTAATATAAGTTCAGATGATGCACAGAAAATTGTTAATGCCCGTCCCATAAAGTCGATGAATGACTTAATTACGATATTAGGCAAACCCACAACGGGATATAATATAAAAGTTGATGATGTATCTTTAAATTGGCAGTTCCCGTTTACAGAGAAATCAAACAGTTTTAAGATTGTAGCTGTAGCAGAACTAAGCAGGATAACTTTGGGTAAAAAATACAATTATGTTTTTGCTTCAAAGGAAGCAGGTGTCGTTTTTGTCGAAGGTAATCCGATAGTTGTTTGGAATAGAAATATACCGGCAGAAAAAATAAAATAATGATAAAGACATAAGGAGAACAGCAATGGCTGAGAAGAACGCCGAAGGAATAAAAAAAGTTCGGAAATCTACAAAAGGAAAAGTTCAGAGCCTTTCTCAAATCGTAAGTGAAGAAGAGGTGATTCGACGAGAACCTATCGTTAGCAATACTTTATCCGTAAGTTTATCCTTTATGAGAAAAGGTACCGTTCGTTATCAGGAAATTACTGATTTTCTTCGACAATTGATAATGCTTCTGGAATCAGGGACACCTTTATTAAAATCATTAAAGACATTAGCACAGCGAGGTCAATCAGATGCCATACGAGGACTAATTAATGATATGGCATTGTATGTAGAAGAAGGGAATCCTTTATGGCAAGCCTTTGATAGACACCCACGATATTTTGATACTGTATTTGTAAATTTAATTAAAGCCAGTGAAGCCAGTGGTACTCTTACTACAGTTTTGCAACGATTAGTAGACTATCGTCAGAGAAGAGATTTACTTCGTAGAAAGGTCCGCGGCGCTCTTTTTTATCCGATAGTTCTTGTAATTGCATGTTTAGGAGTATTACTATTGCTGACCAATTTTGTTGTTCCTCAATTTCAAGATATGTATGAAAAGCAGAATATTAAAATTCCACCAGCAACGGAATTATTTTTCAGCATATCCGATTGGTTCCGTGTCTGGTGGTGGCTTCCTATTGTATTACTACTTATCTTGATATTGTTATATCAGGTGTGGTTTATTCGAAATCCACTCCGCCGATTATCTGCAGACCGTTTCAAGTTAAAAATTCCTATAATCGGTAAGATTATTCATAAATATGCTATCGTTGAAATGATGAGGACATGGTCATTGCTATTGAGAAGTGGACTTTCTATGATGTCGTCTCTGGAACTTACAAAATATTCTATTCATAATCAGGCGGTGGCTCAAAGTTTGCAATCTTTGCGTGATTCTATCGAACGGGGAGGAGGTTTAGAAGCACCCTTACGAACCTCTGCGGATGTAATACCCCCCGTTGTTGCAGATATGTTAATCACTGGCGAAGAATCCGGAAGTATAGATAAAATCGCAGAACAAATAGCGGATATATATGACAGTGAAGTTCAGATAGCAGTTGATTCCTTAGGGGAAGCATTACAACCTATTTTTACCATTGTTGTGGGTATTATTGTAGTTACTCTGTTCGTTTCCTTGTTCTATCCAATGATTAGCATGATAGAACAGATAACAAACGCCAGCGTCTAACAAATATAATAAATAAAAAAACAGGGCAAACACTTTTAATCGTGTTTGCCCTGTTATCTTAAAAAAAGCAAATTATTTACCTGCAAAAGCGTTCTGGATAGTCTGCAAATCAATTCCCAAAATTTCTTCTGCCAGATAATTTAACTCTTTTTCACTACCTATGAAGTGAAATGTCCGATGTGTATGTTCGACATGTTCACCTCTTTTCAATTCTTCTGCTGGCGAAGAGGTTTCCAATTCATAAAACGGTCCTAAGGGTTTTTTGCCGGGAACTAATGGACCATCATTGTATGAATTAATTACATCACCTCCATAAGGTTCTTTTTGAAGTTCCCACATAGAGTTTACATATGGCTTTAATGTATCCGGTTTACTGTATTGAACAATCGTTAAAACTTTGTTTTTTGCATCATAACTTCCACAAACAGATAACGCTCGTTTAGGAGAAATCCCGATTTTACTTCGATATTGACCATCACCACGGAAAAACAACACATTGTCCCTTACAACCAGACGATCTGCAGGAACCTTTCCAAAATAAGCATCATTAACTTTTGGACCTAAATTTTCTTCGGAACCAGGTAGAAAAGGTATAACAATGGTTGTTTCCATCGAAGGATTGAACATCCCTAATATCCAGATAGAAAGCAATCCTTTTTCCTTATTCCAATCATCTGTGCCTGTATTGGTAATTTTATTTTTTGATTCAACACCTATATATTTAATACTGGGAGGGATTCTAATTCCTAATGCACCTGCTATTTGTTCCTTAGATAAAATGCTAACAGTTCGCTCAATTAATATCTGAAAATCAGTTCCCGTCCAGTTCTTTAATTTTGCCTCTTTTTTAAAAGAAACTTGTTTGTCATCTTGTGAAACTATCTCATACGGTTCGGTATCAATAACGGCAGGGGTTTGCCAATGCTCTAAATCAAAGGGTGTATTGGGAGGGAAGAAAATGCCATATTGCCCACCTTCCGGACCAATCCAGAATCGGTCTTCACCTCCAAAGACATTGATATGAGGTTCAAATTTTTTCGACGCAATTAAATCACGATTAATCCAACCGAAACTTAATCCTTCCGAACCTTCTGCTGTACTCGTCATTATTCGCCCCTGATATTCCGGAACAATGGCTACCTCTCCATTGGATTCTACATCCTTTAATAGAATAACGGTTACATATTGCTTCAAAAATTCAACATCATCTTTGAAACGAGAATCAGCATGAACGGTATTATATGAGGAACATAAAAAAAACATTAAGAAAGATAAACCTATAACAAGTACTACCTTTGTCATATTTTTTCTCCTTGTGTTATTCATTAGTATTTATAAATTAACATATTTTAGTTTCAGAAAGTTAAAACAGAAATATTATAATATAAAATTAAAGAGGAAACTCACTAATTTTAATACATTACTTGAAGGATTTTCGCTATGAACTGGTTTTTTCATAAAACAACACAAAAGAAAAATGTAAAAATTCTTTATATTCTTCCTTCACATTATGATGACGATGGTTATCCGTATCATTTCTGGAAGGGATTATTGCCTTCCAATACGCTTGTATGCATGAGGGCTTTGACACAGCAATTGATTAATGAAAAAAAACTTGATGAACAATATGAAATTCATGTTGAAATAAGAGATGAATTTGTTCAAAAGATAGATGTAGATAAAATTGTCAAAGAAAGTAAGAAACAAAATGAAATATTAATAGTAGGTCTGGTGGGTGTGCAAACCAATATGTTCGCAAGGGCAACCGATTTGGCTATGATATTTCGTAAGTATCAAGTTCCCGTAATAATAGGAGGATTTCACGTTAGTGGAGTTATAAAACTATTTGGCACGAACACCCCTGATTTGAAATTATTGATGGATAACGGTGTAAGTTTGGTGTGTGGTGAAGTAGAAGGAAGTGGAATTCTTGCTACTATATTGAATGATGCTATAAATAATAGGCTACAACCTTATTATATAATTTCAGAATCTCCCAATATTCAAAATGCCCCTATTCCTGTAGCAGACCCGGAATATCTAAAACACTTCATGCAACCGATGTGCACAATAGATACAAGTAGGGGATGTCCATTTAATTGCTCTTTCTGCACCATAATTAATGTTCAGGGAAGGAAAATTAGATGTCGCTCTGCAGAAAAAATCCTGGAAGTAGTCGAGCAGAATTATGATAATGGTTTTTTTAGTTATTTTTTCACAGATGATAATATGTCCCGTTCCCCTATTTGGAAGGAACTATTTACAGGGCTTATTGAATTGAAACAAAAAGGTAAAAAAATTCGCTTTATGATGCAAATTGATACACAATCATGGAAAATTCCTGATTTTGTTCAAATGGCGTCAGAAGCAGGATGTTATCTCGTTTTTATCGGTATGGAAAGTATTAACCCCCAAAATTTGGTATTGATGGGAAAGACACAAAATAAAACGTCTGAGTATGCGGAGATGGTAGAAGCATGGCATAAAGCGGGGATTCTTGTTCATGTAGGTTATATCATAGGGATGCCCTGTGATACTCCTCAAACTATTATCCACGATGTCCGATTACTAAAAAGTGAAGTAAAAGTGGACGAAGCATCTTTTTTCATTATGACTCCCATTCCGGGTTCAAGAGACCATAAAGAGCGAATTGAAAGAGGGGAAAAAATATCAGATGATTGCAACTGTTTTGATAGTTGCCATGAAACTTTTCCTCATCCTAACTTCAAAACAGGAGAATTAAAAAAATCATGGTTAAAAGCATGGTCACTCTTTTATTCCAAAGACAATATTATTGATATCTTACTTCGTTGCCCGCCAGAGCAGTATTGGAATGCTTTTTGGTTAACCTTATGGAATCGCTATTCAACACTATTGTCTAATCATCCTATGAGTATGGGCTTTTTAAGAAAAAAGGTGCGCAAAGAGCGTCGTCCAACAATGGAAAAGGAAAGCATTACAGCATTTTTACACAGGAGAATTAAAGACTTTCTCAACCAGGTTAAAGTAGTTATGCAGGTGTTTTATGAATATCAGGAGATATGGTTATTAACAAGAAAACAATTAAAAGAAAAACGGGAATCTTTAGCATCCGCTTACTCTTACCTTCAGGAAATTCGTGCTTGTTTAGCACAAATATTGCAGTCCAGTCATTATACACAATTTGTTTCCCAGGAGTATGAGCAAATTCTTCAAAAAACCAACGAATTAATATTACAATTAACACAAACATCAGGACAGATAAATCATAAAATACAACGAAGGTTAGAACAACAATTAACCGGGCTAAGGGAACAAATAAGCGGTTTTAAATGTCGTGTTCCTAACTTTGAAAACTTAGTCCGTTTAGATTCCCTGGTAAAGAAAAGAATAATTTGCAATTATGAAGAAATGATGATAAAATCTGTTGCACATCGAAGGAAAATTAATCGTTGGTGGATAGGATTAAAACATGATTTATCTATTGGAAGATTTCGATGGAAAAATATGTTTTATATTCCAGAAGTATTATTTTTTGAAATTTTCACAGGACTGAGGTTTGCTATCTCAGCAGTTCGGATGAAGTAAAGATGCAAGAAATAGATATTCAACATCGCAGGGTAGGAGTAATTATGCTTCATGGTGCGTGTTCCATGAGTTGCCTATTCTGTATTACAGAAAATACCCTATCAGAGATGATACCAGAACAGGTAGAAGAAGTTTTGAAAATAATAAAAGAACGAGAAATGGAGAGTGTTGTTTTTGGGGGAGGAGAACCTTTGCAATGGAAATTCCCCTTATCACATTCAATAAATTTAGCAAAGATGATGGGGCTTCATACTCAAATAGGAACAAATGGAATAGGTTTAACTCCAGAGGTGATAGGAAATTTGAATGCGGACAGATATGTCCTACCTCTTGATTCAAACAATCCGCTGGTTCATAATTATCTGAGGAAAGGTTTCCGAAAACACTACGATATAATAAAGAATAGACTGAAATATTTAACAGAAAGAAAAATCCCTTTTACGATATCCACCGTTGTTTGCAAAATAAATTTAGATATATTAAACGAGATAACCGCTTTTCTACTCCATTTATGGGAAAAAGGAGCAAAAATTCATGCATGGCACCTATATCGTTTTTTACCTTTTGGAAGAAATGGATTTAGAAATGCAGACATGCTGAATATCTCTAAAAATGAATACTTTGATAAAACAGAAGAGATAAAAAAAAACGACTTACCATTTTTAGTTTATCGAAGACCTAATATGCAATTATCGAAGGAAGTGGACTTTTTTTGGGTAGAAGAAGGTCATGTTAAAATAGGTAGTCAAATCTGGCAGGAAAAATACTCCTTTTATTGTTCATGTAAATGATTTATTTTACTTACTTTTAGGTGAAACAATAGCGATGTGC
This sequence comes from Candidatus Hydrogenedens sp., assembly GCA_049968235.1. Classification (GTDB taxonomy): domain Bacteria; phylum Hydrogenedentota; class Hydrogenedentia; order Hydrogenedentales; family Hydrogenedentaceae; genus Hydrogenedens. The sequence continues at coordinate 12,431 of JBMFRC010000024.1, read as the reverse complement.
AGTTCTTGAAGTTGTTTTGGTGTAACTTCACTGGGTGCCCCCATAAGAAGGTCGCGTGCTTTTTGATTAAGTGGGAAGGCAATAACTTCACGAATATTCGGTGAGTCTGTCAAAAGCATCAGTATGCGGTCAAAACCTGGGGCTATACCTCCGTGGGGAGGGGCTCCATAGTGAAATGCTTTCCATAACGCCGGAAATTTGTTTTTAACAACTTCGGGAGGATAGCCAACAATTTCAAATGCTTTTAACATAATTTCGGGTTTATGGTTACGAATGGCACCGGAAGATAGTTCTACCCCATTACAAACAATATCGTATTGGTATGCCAATATATCCAGTGGATTCTTGTTTAATAATGCATCCATACCCCCTTGAGGCATGGAAAACGGGTTGTGTGAGAAATCATAATGTTTCTCTTCCTCGTTCCACTCAAACATAGGAAAATCAACAATCCAGCAGAAGGCTACTTGATTGGAATCTATCATATTCAATTGACGTGCAAGATATGTTCGCACTTTACCCATAAGCGTATTGGTCTCATTTCTTGAACCTGCCCCAAAGAAAACGGCATCGCCCTCATTTATCTGTAATTTTTGAATTAGGGCTTTTTTCTCTGTCTCTTTCATGAATTTTGCAATGGGACCTTTGAAATCTCCTTCTTTAAGAATAAGCCACGCTAAGCCTTTTGCTCCTTCACTTTTTGCATACTCTTCCGTATCATCAAAGAACTTTCGTGGTTGTTGGTCTGCATGAGGCAAATGGATTACCTTGATAACTCCTCCTGTAACTACCTGTGCACTAAAAACTTTAAGTTCTGAATTTGCAAAAATATCTGTGCAGTCATGCATTTCTAATCCATAACGCAAATCGGGCTTGTCCGTACCATATTTTTCCATAGCCTCCCGGTATGGAATGCGTGGAAATTTTTCCCAGATAATTTTTTTATTTGAAAGTTCTTTGAATATATGAATCATTAATAATTCAAGTTCATTAAAAATATCTTCCTGAGTTACAAAGGACATTTCAATATCTATCTGATAGAATTCCCCCGGACTACGGTCTGCCCGGGAGTCTTCATCACGAAAACAGGGAGCTATTTGAAAATATTTATCAAAACCAGAAATCATCAATAATTGTTTGAATTGTTGAGGAGCCTGGGGTAAAGCATAAAACTGTCCCGGATATATTCGGCTGGGCACGAGAAAATCGCGTGCTCCTTCCGGTGAAGAACTAGTAAGAATAGGTGTGTGAAATTCGTTAAACCCACGAGATATAAGGTGTTCTCTAACAAGTTTTGCAAGTTGAGTCCGTAACATAATGTTTTTATGGAGTGTATTTCTACGGAGGTCTAAAAATCGGTATTCTAATCGCAGTTCTTCCGGTGCCTCAATTTCCTTATTAACAGGGAAAGGTAACTGTTCACAGGCAGATTCCAGAAGAAAGTTAGCTGCTACTACTTCAATTTCACCGGTATCAATATTGGGATTTACTGTCTCTGGGGTTCGTGCAACGACTTCTCCTTCAATGGTGATTACACTTTCATTTCGCACACTTTCTACCTCAGAGAAAAAAGGAAGGTCTGGATTTACAACTATTTGCGTAATTCCATAGTGGTCGCGTAAATCAATAAAAATAACTCCTCCGTGGTCGCGTTTTGTATGTACCCAACCCGAAAGTTTTACTACCTTCCCGACATCAGACTTTCTTAATTGATTACAGTTATGGGTGCGAAATAGATGCATTTTATTTTTCTCCTGTTCATAATATTTGGGAATGATAATATATAACTTCTATCTTGATTTCTTCAAATGATAATGAACACATATAAAAATTTATATTTTAAAAAAAATAGTAACTAAGAGTATAATATTCACTTAATCCCCCAATAATATTTATCGGAATGATAGTTTAAATGAATAAGGGGGAGTTTTTCAATGCAAGAGCCCTTATTTTTTAGGAGTTAAACATGATAAAAGTAGGAATCGTTGGAGCAATAGGTTATGCAGGAAGGGAATTTGTTCGCCTTCTTATCGCACATCCACAGGCACAACTGGTTTGTGCAGTTGCGATGGAAACAGGCAAAAAATTACAGGATGTTCTTCCAAATTTTCGTAAACTGGTGGATGTTGAGTTAGAGACATTTGACCCGGATGCTATTTCCAAAAAGTGTGATGTTGTTTTCTTTGCTCTGCCCGCAGGCAAATCTATGCCGTTGGCTTCGGAATTAGTAAAAAGAGGTGTAGTGGTAATGGACCTGGGTTCAGACTTTCGAATAAAAGATGCAGAAGTTTACTCAAAGTTTTACAAGATACAATATACTCATCCGGAATTGGTATCTCGCGCAGTTTATGGTTTAGTGCCGTGGTACCGTGAACAGATAAAAAAAGCAGATATTGTTGCTGTTCCGGGATGTTTTCCCATTAGTAATATATTGCCTTTAAAACCATTGGTTCAATATGCAGAACCTAATATCCCTATCGTTATTGATTCCGTATCCGGTGTTTCGGGTGCTGGACGAAGTTTAAATGAACTATTTCATTTCCCAAATATGAATGAGAATATGCGGGCATATCGGATTGGGAATCATCAACATATTCCTGAAATAGAACAAGAAATTGGTGGAAAATATCAAGTGCAGTTCACTCCCCATGTAGCGCCTCTAACACGAGGGATTCTTTCTACAATTACATTGAGACCCACAAAAGAGGTAAATCCGGGCGAAATATATAAATGCTATGATACCGAAACTTTTGTCCGTGTTTTGCCAGAAGGACAATTCCCGGAAATTAACTATGTTCGTAATTCCAATTTTTGTGATATTGGCTGGACTTATGATGGCAGAACAGGGAATATCGTTATCGTTAGTGCGATAGATAATTTAGTGGGTGGAACCGCAGGTATGGGGATACAATGCTTAAATGTTCGGTTTGGATTTCCTGAAGATACGGGACTTCGGTTTGCCGGAATGATGCCATAATAAAAATGTTACAGTAAAGGAGAAAAATAAATATGAGTATAGTTCCCATAGATGGTGGTGTATGTGCAAGTTTAGGATTTGAATCTTCTTCTGCATCAGCAGGAATAAAAAATCCAGAAAACAAGAGATTAGATTGTGCTTTAGTTATGTCTTTGAATAAAGCAACTGTTGCAGGTACTTTTACTACAAATCGTGTCAAAGCGGCTCCCGTATTATGGTGCCAAAGAGTTTGCGAACAGGGAGAAGCACAGGCTGTTTTTATCAACAGTGGAAATGCAAATGCATGCACAGGAGAACGGGGATTAAATGATGTAGAACAAATAGCAGAAGAAGTAGCATCATTATTGAAAATAGATAAAACACATGTATTGGTTATGAGCACAGGGGTTATTGGAGTTCCCCTACCTATGGATAGAGTAAAAAAAGGGGTCCATGAATGTGCAAAATCTTTATCGCCAGAAAATCATCTGAATTCCGCCAAAGCAATTATGACTACCGATACCGTTCCTAAAGAATATGCGGTGGCAGTACAATTATCCAAAGGTATTGTTCGTATTGGAGGAATGGCAAAAGGGGCAGGAATGATTTGTCCGAATATGGCTACTATGTTATCAGTTGTAACAACAGATGCAGGAATTAGTTCAGAGCATCTAAAAAAGTTGCTTTTACGTGCTGTCCAGGAATCGTTTAATTGTATTGCGGTTGATAATGATATGAGTACGAACGATTCGGTAGTTTTATTAGCAAACGGAGCCTCCAGTATCACAATCCAATCCGGGACAGAAGATGAAGAGTTATTTTATAAGGGTTTATTACAGGTATGTGAGCGATTAGCACGAAATATTGTTGCAGATGGTGAAGGTGCAACTAAATTCGTTGAGATTAAGATAAGTGAAGCAGATACTATCGATAATGCAAGGAAAATAGCGAAATCTATAGCGGTTTCTCAGCTATGTAAAACAGCCTTTTTTGGAGGTGACCCTAACTGGGGAAGAATTTTATGTGCTATAGGGTATAGCGGTGTTCCTGTGGAACCTGAAAAAATAAAACTGTGGATAGGGGATACACTTGTTTTTGAAAAAGGACTTCCTGCGGATTATGATGAAAAAAGAGTTGCGGAAGTAATGAAAAATAAGGAATTTGTTATTCGGGCAAATTTAGGGATGGGGTCCGAGGAAATATGTTATTGGACTTCTGATTTAAGTTATGATTATGTGAAGATAAATGCAGATTACAGAACTTAAACTTTACAAGGAAGGTTTATGGATAAACTAATAGAAAAAGCCAATGTTCTGATTGAAGCATTGCCATATATCCGTGAGTTCTGGGGTAAGACCGTAGTTGTAAAATATGGTGGTGCAGCGATGATAGATGAACGACTACGGCAAAGTACCGCAGAAGATATTGTACTGATGAAATATGTCGGAATGAATCCGATTGTTGTTCATGGTGGAGGTCCTTCGATAAATGAAATGCTTAAGAAATTAGGAATAACACCCCAATTCAGTTCACAGGGGCTTAGAATTACAGATGAAAAAACGATATCCGTTGTAGAAATGGTCCTTTCTGGAGTAGTGAATAAAGATATTGTTGCCTTAATAAATCGTGTTGGAGGTTCTGCCGTGGGTATAAGCGGAAAAGATGGGGGATTGCTTTATGCTGTGAAGAAATATGCGGATGATGGGACAGATATTGGGCAAGTAGGTAGAATTACAAAGGTCGAAACCAGAGTTATTCAGGTACTCTGCGAATCAGGGTTTATTCCTGTGGTTGCTCCACTTGCAACAGATGAGTTCGGTGGAGTATGGAATATTAATGCAGATACTGTCGCAGGTGATATTGCGTCTGCTATCAGGGCAGAGAAGTTAGTATTCTTAACTGATACACCGGGTTTGCTTCGAGACCCTTCCAATCCCGAAACATTAATTCATCAGTTACCCTCTAATGAAATTCAGCATTTAAGGGAAGAAAAAATAATTAGTGGTGGGATGATTCCAAAAATTGAAGCATGCCTTAAAGCATTAGACCATGGGGTTCGCAAAACTCATATTATAGATGGACGAATTCCGCATAGCTTATTGCTTGAAATATTTACCCGAGAGGGATTAGGAACCCTTGTATATCTTTCATGATATTTTATCGTAACAAATATTATTAAAATTAAAACTTTAAGATTATTAATCTATCTGAAAAGGAGATTATCTGATGCCGATGGACCCTCTTGAAATTATGTTTAAAGGCGGGATTTTAATGTGGCCTATCATGTTGTGTTCTGTGATAGGTGTTTGCATTATTATTGAGCGTTTTTGGTTTTTACGAAAGGCGGGAATTGATACGAGCGAATTTATGGATACAATTCGTCAGGTACTTCGGCAGAATCGTATTCAAGATGCGGTAGACATTTGCAATCGTGTCGACGCGCCCGTAGCAAGAATATTAAAAGCAGGGATTTTGAAATATAAGAAATCGAAGGAGGAGATTCGTGAATCCATAGAAGATGCTGGACAGATGGAAATTCCCCGTTTAGAGAGGTATCTATCTGCATTGGCAACATGTGCAAGTATCGCTCCTCTATTAGGACTTTTAGGAACAGTTCAAGGTATGATAAAATGTTTCGCTGCAATTCAGAACAAAAGGGGACAGGTAAATCCTTCAGACCTTGCCGAAGGTATCTCCAATGCATTAATTACAACCGCAGCCGGACTAACGGTAGCCATTCCTCTTTTGGTGTTTTATAACTATTTTATATCACGGGTAGATAATATGATTGTGGAGATGGAAATTAGTTCCTCAGAGTTGGTTGATTTACTTACACGGCATCAGGGAGACAAGGAGATTTGATATGAAATTTAAACGGAAACAAAGTCAAAACAAAATGATTAAAGCCACTATTGACCTAACTCCTTTAATTGATGTGGTGTTTCAATTACTTCTCTTTTTCATGCTGACCTCTACTTTTGTTGTGCAGGCATCCATACCTGTGGAACTATCTAAAAGCGAATCATCAGAACAATTAGAACAGAAAGATGCCACTGTAACATTGGTATACGGTGAAGGAGGCCCCGACAATCAAGGAGAAATTTTTTATACGGAAGATAAGGAAATCCCAATTAAAAGTTGGTATGAATTAACAAGAGCCATGGAAAGTTTTTATGAAAGGAAACCCGAAGGACTTTTACTTATTCGACCTGACCGTCGGGTTCCTACAGAACGATTGGTTAAAGTTCTTGGAATTGCCAATTCCGTTGGAATTAAACATTATGGAATTGCTGCTATTCCATCAAATACGGAAGAAAAAACTCAATAACACACGGATTATTACAATGAAAAGGCGCACGCGAAATTCCGTGCGCAAGCACGAGAAAAAGTACGAGATTGAAGAAAATATTCAAAAGGATATTGATTTTTCAAAAATCTCAGAGTCGATTGTTTTACCAAAGACAGATGCAAAGATATTTCAATATGACATTTCAACAAGTCATCAGGGAGATTTACTGCTCCAGATAAAAAAAGACCGTAATCGTTTTCTAAAGACAATTATTTTTGCTCTTCTTCTGCACCTTTCTGCAGTAACTCTCTTTAAAATTGTGGTCTATATTCCTCGTTCTGACCTTCAGTATCTGGATATTCGTGTTGTTCAGTCAGATGTAGAAAAAACATCCGATTCTATTTTGACATCGAGGTTAAAATTATCAAAAAATTTGGGAGAAGATAATCAGAATAATGAATTTGATATAACCGAATTAAAACAGTCGAGTGGCTTTGAACTTCCTAAAATTGAATTTCAAGAACTGGAGAAATTAAAACTCCGTAGAAAATTGGTAGAGGAGGAACCTTCACCAAAGCCTTTATCGGAAGAATATAAAGATAGTTGGGCACAATTTGGTGTAGGAATAAACAGAATTAGAGAATCCATCAGTGCTTTAAGTCCATTTGCTCCGTCTATGGGACTTCAAAGTAAAGAACCTGATGATAGTAATAATGCTCCATTAATGAAACAGAATATTGGGGATGGAACGGAGATTATTTTTAGGTGGATTAACCCTCCCTATAATAGAACGATACTGTTTTTCCCGGGTTTATTGGAGATGTCAAAAAAATCTATAGGGGAAGGGGAAAAGAACTATGATTTTATGTTAACAGTATTGCCGGACGGAGTAGTATCGCGAGTGATAGATTTAAATATAATTGAAGATGAAATGTCAAAATATATAGAAGGTGAGATTCATAAAATTCGTTTTGAGCCTTTGCTAAATACGGATTCTGTTGAACAGCAAGTAACAATTCGTTATCGTATATACGGAGTCTCGTTATGATTGAAATATCAATAACGGGAGCATTTATCATTTATTCATTTATTATTGCTCTTTCAGGTATTATTCTTTGGGGATTATCCGAATTTAGTACACGACGGATTTATACCGTATTTAAGAACCAAAATATATGGGAATGCAAATATTGTGCTTTTGTATATCTTGATACCGAAGCAGAAGAGATTTCTCGATGCCCTCGTTGCTATAGTTTTAATACGAATCCTTCTGTGAATAATACTGTTCGGAAAGAAACTGAGAAAGAAAATATAGAACCTCGTCGGAATCCTTCACACAAAAAACATCCACATGCCCGTCATCGTGGTCCTCGAAAAAGAAGTTGAAATCTATTTAGAAGAAAAAAGATTCAATATTTTTTGAAGGAGTGAATATTTCTTTTCAGGGGAAACTATTGTTATTTTCTCATGATGAGTTATATCTTTATGTTCCAATTCCCCAATAATACGAATAGCGACAGCAGTTATATTGTCAGGAGCCCCTTCTTGAATAGCAATATCTATAAGCGAATTTAAGCCTTCAACAAGTTTTTCAGATGATAAACCTTTCTGGAGTTGTTCTTCTGTTATCATATTACTTAACCCGTCAGAACAAAGAAGTAAAGTATCCCCTGTTTTTATCGTGAATGCGTATAAGTCCGTTTCTACAGTTTCTTTAATTCCTAAGGCTCTCGTTATAAGGTTCTTTAACATATGATTTCGTGCTTCTTCTTCATTTATAAGCCCCTCTTTTAGTTGCTCGGCTACAATAGAATGGTCCTCCGTTATTTGTTTTACAGGGTAGCCATTTCTGTAGAGATAGACACGACTGTCCCCGACCTGAGCAACATATCCTACATTCCCATGAATAACTAATGCGGATATGGTGGTTCCCAGTCCAAAATAAGAAGGGTTATTTTCGCTTAAATTAAATATATCCTCATTAATTTTTTGGATAGAATTTAGTAATATTACAGGGATATTATTCCCTTCTGACGAAAAATAATAATCAGATAGGAGTGTAACTGCCATTTTACTGGCATGTTCTCCTGCAACAGCACCACCCATACCATCCGCAACAGCAGTTAATATGCCTAATCTTTCATAACAATCAGCATCGTTAGCCTTCGAGAAAAGGCAGTGGTCCTCATTATTTGTTCTGCGATTCCCTATGTCAGAAATCATACAGACTTCAACGGTTTCATCGGTTAAATCAAAAGCATATCTTTTTTCATCTTTAGGACCGATTTCTTTTAGAATGTTTTGTTGGGAATCGCCCACAGGTTCTTCCTTATTTCACTTTTATATTTATATTCATATTTTATCATGATTTTCATCTTCGGGACTAACAATCTTAGACTTATTACCCTTCTGGAAACCTGATGTCCGAGCACAAATGTATAGAGGTCTTTGTTTCACTTCATCATATATCCGTGCTATATATTCCCCCAGAAGAGCAATTCCTATCAAATTAATCCCTCCAAAGAAGGAAATAGATATAAGTTGGGAAGCCCATGCGGTTACTGCAAGCCCTGTGATTAATTTATGGTAAAGGGCGAAAACAATTAACACCAGACATAAAAACAGACTGCCAACACCTGCAAACCGAAAAAAGAATAGAGGAACATAAGAAAAAGAAAAGAAAGCATTCATAGCAAGTGTCCATAACCCACGAAAACCTACTCGCGGTTTCAAATCATAACGGGCTCTTCTCTCAACTACAACCCCTGTTTGTTTAAAACCGACCCAACCTCGCAAACCAGGAATGTAGCGATTTCGCTCAGGACATAGTTTTATTGCTTCCATTACTTTCTTGTCAATCAGTGCATAATTACCTGCATCTGTCGGAAGAGGTATTTGTGCACTAATAGATAAAAGCCTGTAAAAAAGCCAGGAACAAAAACGAAAAAGAAAACCCTCTTTTCGTTTTGCTCTTTTGGCAAAAACAACATCATATCCTTCTTTCCATAAATCTATAAATTTAGAAAAACTTTTCGGGTCATCCTGCCCATCAGAATCAATAAGAATAACACAATCCCCGGTCGAATAATGTAACCCAGCAGTTATGGCAGATGCTTGACCAAAATTCCTTGCAAGATGAATGGCATAAACAAGTCCCGGATAAGTTTCTGTAAGAGTATCCAGATGCTTTTCTGTTTCATCTGTACTACCATCATTTACGAGAATAATTTCACTATTATTTGTTATATCTAACTCATTTAATACTGTGATAATTTCGGATACAAAATTTTTTATATAAGAACCTTCATTGAATACAGGGGCTACAATAGATAATTTGTAATTTATAGGTCTGTTTTCCATGTGTTTGTGTTATGTAACAGAAAATTATGTATTAACAAAAATTTTTATTATTACTTCGATTGGATTTATTCCAATCAACAATTGAATACCTATTATGATAGTTAACACCATGATAACAAAATTAAATGTTCGTTCTGAAATTTTATGATGAAGCCATACCCCAAGAAATGAGCCTAACGGGATAAATGGAATTAAAAACACATCAAATTTTAGTACTGACCAATCCACAAGTCCTACCGCGATATAAAAAGGTAGTTTTGTAATATTTATAAGTGTAAAAGTCCATGCAACCGTTCCTACAAATAAGGTTTTCCCTAAATTTTTTGAAAATAGGAAAAGACTTACAATAGGTCCTGCAGAATGAGCCAGTGTTGAAGTAATGCCTGCAAGAATACCTGCAATAATTCCTATTCGCACTCCAAAACTCTTGTTCTCTACCCATCTTAAAGAAAATTCTTTTCCCCATATATAGATAGCAAAGGTTATTGCAATAATTCCCACAAATTGCTTCAGTGGTTTTTCATATTCCTTAATTCCATTTTCTCCCATATACCACCACATTACCGAACCTATGAGTATTCCAATGATTGCAGGAATATAAACTTCCATTATAGGTTTCCAGATTTTATTTTTACGGTGTATATAAATGGCATTTAAGTCACACAAGATAAGTATAGGAAGCAATGTCGCAGCTACTTTATCCGGAGGCATTACAAGCATCATAAGGGGAACAGAGATAATCCCGGCACCACCTGCAAAGCCTGATTTACTAATCCCTTGAATGAGAACACCAATAGCAATGAAAATCCAGAACAAAACAGCAGGAATATTCGGCAAGGCATACAATGTTAAAAAATTTTCCATACTACAATCCGAAAATATGTTGTTAGATTAGAAAAATTAAAGATGATACGAACATGTAATAAAGCAAGATTATATAATATCTACAGGAAGAGATTCCCTATGATGTATAGAATGATTCATGTATGTCAATTTGCTTATCATATTATTTTTCGGTATTATGCTTTTAACAGAATTATAGAATTTAATAAGGAGACAGGCTATGCTAAACCTTGGTTATGTATTAGAAGAAACAGCAAAAAACTATCCAGATATTACAGCAATAATTTTAGACCAGATTAAAATTAATTATTCAAAATTGAACAAATATTCCAATCGAGTTGCCAATATATTAAAGCAAAAAGGGCTAAAAAAAGGTGATAAAGTTGCGTTAATGATACCCAATCTCCCATATTTTCCTATAGTATATTATGGAATATTGAAAGCGGGAGGAGTTGTGGTTCCTGTAAATGTCTTATACCAAAAAATGGAGATTGAACATTATATTCGAGATTCCGAAGCGGTTACTTTTTTTGTATATCAGGGTTGTTCTGAAGAAGCAATAAAAGCATTTCAATCTGTAGATTCATGTAAAAATCTTATTATTATACCCCCTATGGATAATATAGGAGACTTAGAAGTCGGAGAGAATTTTAATAAGTTGCTGATGGAGTCGAAAGATGAGTTTGACATAGTGCAAACTATGCCCGATGATACCGCTGTTATCCTTTATACATCAGGAACAACAGGAGCACCAAAAGGAGCAGAATTAACTCATTTCAATATGTTTTTTAATGCCTATTATGCTTCACATGAAATTGTGCGTGTAAAACCGGGAATGGTCGCATTAGTTGTATTACCGTTGTTTCATTCTTTTGGTCAAACTTGTGTAATGAACGCCTGCATTATGCGGGGTGGAACCATGTCCATGCTTCCTCGATTTGAAACACAGAAAGCAATGGAAGTTATAGCAAGAGACCGTGTCAATGTGCTTGCTATGGTTCCCACCATGTATGCATTTATATTGAACGCACCAAATTGGCAGGAGTTTGATTTTTCATGTGTTTCTCTCGCAGTATCGGGAGGTGCAGCGCTACCCGGAGATATACATCAAAGATTTCAAGAAAGATATGGTATTACAATTCTTGAAGGTTATGGGCTATCTGAAACGAGTCCTGTTGCATCGTTTACGGTTTTAGGAGAAGAAATTCGTGTTGGTTCTATCGGTAAACCTATCTGGGGTGTAGATATGCGAATTATGAGAGATGACGGGACATTTGCTGAGGCAGACGAAATAGGAGAGATTGTAATTCGTGGACATAATGTAATGAAAGGATACTACAAACGACCTGAAGCAACTGCTGAAGTAATGGTAAATGATTGGTTCCATACAGGAGATATGGGACGGACCGATAAGGATGGATATTTCTACATTGTTGACCGTAAGAAAGAATTGATTATACGTGGTGGTATGAATATATATCCACGGGAAATTGAAGAAATTCTATATACACACCCTAAAGTTTTAGAAGCAGCAGTAGTAGGTATTCCGGATAAATTAAGGGGGGAAGAAGTTCGTGTTTATGTCTCTCCTAAAGAAAGCGAAGAAATTCATCCAGAAGAAATTATGCAGTTTTTACAAGAGAAAATAGCAAAATTCAAATGGCCTAAAGATGTCATTGTTCTCCCTCAATTACCAAAAGGTCCTACAGGAAAAATCTTAAAACGCCAATTACGAAGTATGCCTATTGTTTAATTTTCTAAAGTATAATTTCTTTCCAATAAATTATTTTTTACTATTTTTTGGATTTATCTTGTATTTTAATGCTTTATAAAATATCATAAATATTTCTTATAATTGTTATAAGTTATTATTATAATTTATTTTATCCAATTCTGGGAAAATAAAAATTCTGTATGTCAAGAAATTAAATTTTGTAAGTTGTTGATATTTAATAAAATACAAAAAATAATTTCTTCGGATAA
>JBMFRC010000023.1:0-52411 GCA_049968235.1 Candidatus Hydrogenedens sp. | reverse complement strand
AGTGAGATTTCTCCAATCTTTTTATTGTTTCTAAATCTTTTATTGCTTTTGCTGAAAACTCAACATCATCAGCACCGTATATCTTTTTAGCAATTTGTTTTATTTTCTCTTCACGTTCTTTTGTTGATATATCCATAGATAATAGAGAATTTTCAGCAGAATCTATTCTTGTAAAATATATTCTGATCTGTAAAAGATTTTGAATAAATGGGGAATATTTCTTTAAAACATGTTCCAAATCACTGTCAATCCTATTTAAAGAAAATACTGCAATAATCCCGAGTATAATTGAGATAACGAGTGAAAAACCGAATCCTAAAAATAATCTTTTCCCGATAGTCATTTGCTTTTTCATAACCCAATTCCTTATTTTAATGTTAAAAGTTTTAATTGGACAGTAAAAATGTTATATAACATTTTTACATTTATTGTCAAATAATTTTATAACAATATTTAATATTTGGTATATACAATATATTAAACATATGCAATAAATAACTAATATGCGGTATAAACAATTTTTTATAAAAAAAAATAGTTTAAAAAGACAATATTAATAGTTACTGACAATATTTCATCATATATTTCATAATCAGTATCGATATTTACATCCAACACATTTGACCCTGTTTTTCTACGCATTCATAAATACACATTATAAAGGATTTCTATTATCTATTACCTCTTACACAGATTGTTCAAAGGTATCGATAAAATGATTTCTTAAAATCCCACATTAATAACAATCTAATTATTTATTTTTATCACCTTTTCAATTGTAGTTCCAGTTATTATTTCTTTTGCTACTATGACATACCACCCTGAAGGCTGATTTTTAGGGATAGAAATATAAGTTTCCCCTTTACCTTCTTGATTGGTTTGTATAATCTGAGAGTTAATCGTAATTTCCTTTTTATTACCTTTTGCCTTTAATTCGATATTTACCCAATGGTCAAGAAATGTTTTTTCTTTCCCTTTTTGTTTTAATTCTATTTGAACAGGCAGATGACTACTCGATTTTATGACATCAGGAGCAGTAAGTTTCATCTCTTTTAAAAAATATGGATTAGAACAAATAAATAACGGCTGTAAATTATGTATATTTAAAGATATATTCTTTCCTGCTTTAATTCTTTTATCATTAAACACATCCCATAATTTACTATTGTATTTAAATAATTCCGAATTAATTTTACATTCGTTATTCACAATAACAGGCGTAAGATTAGGTAACCAGACTATAATTCTTTTATTGTTAAATGAATAAAATTTTCCATCTATCCATTCATTCTCATTCAAGTAAGGACTGTGAACCTTATTTCTTATTAAAATATCCTGTATAAACCTTATTTCCTTTTTCACATTTTCTAAGGGTTCATTTTCTATTTTTTTAGATAGGCTTTTATTTAATAAATATACATTATCATTCCTAATCTTCTCTTGATTAATATCCTGACTACTAAGGATATCCTGTAACTCCTTCGTTAAATCTGCGTTATTTATAATTCCAGGAGAAATATCTGCAATAATTGTCCCATTAATTAAAAATTCGGATAAATTTTCTATCTCTTCTTCCGATAGCCACAGACAACAGGGTAGAATTAAAACTTTCATATTTTTACTTCGTAAAATATCCTCTTTTGTAATAACAATTGGGTTTATCCCATATCCATTTAACAATCGCGTAAAGTAAGTGAAAGAATTTTTATGACTAAATTCTGGAATATTGTTTGTTAAAAAGAGATTTTCCGTCGACAAATAAATACCTACTTCCTCGTTAAAATCAGGTTTTAATTGAGAGATGAAATTTTTCATCCCTTCTCCAATCTTTTCAGATATATGAAAAAGTGAACTTATTTCGGGTGTTATACTTCCATATTTATCGAATAATTTAATAGGCAATGAACTATACATATCTCCATTTATATTTTTCAGCCATACTCCATTTGCTTGATTAAATATCGCATTCCAGTAGTTCCATATTAATCCCTGAGGTGTTTGTTGTGGATTGGCAAAATCTATACACACCCAAAATGATTTTCCCTTTGATTTAATATAAGAGACAAGTGAATATGCAAAATCTTCTGGTTCTATAACAACCCAATCCATAGAATTAATATATTCAATCCAATCAATATCTTTTATCGTATTCTTATCACTGTAATAGCGAAATCCCATAGGAATATCAGAAAAAGAAGTCTTTAATTTGTTTTTTATATCTATTTCAAAATTTATAAAACTATTTTCCATAAACTTTTTATAAAAAGATAAATAAGCAGGAAAATTCTTGTTTATAATATCCTCTCTTAACAATTCAATATTCTCGTGTTCAAATTTATTAGCTAATTCAGGTATTGTATCTAAGTATTCATTGAAATGCCGAAACTGCATAAATTTGCTTATGCAATTCTCACAAAAGCAAACCCATTCTTCGGTTTGAACCAGACAATTATTCATGCCTAATGAAATAGCGAAAGGTGTTGGAATAATCGTAGAGGTAACCGCCTGATTTAAATTATTTTTAACTTTATCCAGATAATTTTCATCATTTATACAGGGTTCTCTTTGGATTTTATTTGTTGCTTTGGAAACTGTCTCCTCTGCCATTTGAACAATACAGGACTGGTAAAGTTTTGTAACGCCCGGCATTTTATACTGGTCTAAAGAAAGATAGTTTCCACAATTAAAATTATCCATTAAAAATTTTGCTATTTGTAATTGATTATATTCACGAATATTATTCAGTTGAACAATATCTTTCCACCCTCTTTTAAATATTTTCCTTTGAATAGGGATATATAGAGAACGGTAAGAAAACAAAGTAGAATAATTTACCCCTAATGAAGTTAATCGCATAGGGGCTCCCCATATATTAATTTTTAAGTAATTTCCGGAAAGGTCTGCAAAGTTTAGTGGTATTCGAACCTCTCCCCCTTTCCCTGTAATAGGTTGGCTTTGCTCACAAACCAAATTACCCTCTGTATTTTTCAAATATGGATAATTATCAATTCCTTGAATAATAATTGTTCCTTCTCTACTTTCCATTATATTGGAGGAAACATTAATTTTAAGAGTAATAGAATCATTGGGAAAAACAAAATTTTTATTTGGTTCTACAGATACAATATCAGGCCAGGAATTAAAAGTAATTTGTTTGGTAAAAAAATCCAATACTTTCTTCTTTCGGAGAAGCCATATATCAAAAAAATAGTTCCCAGCACCAATCGGCAATTCTACCTGTGTAAAGATTCGTCCTTTTTTCTGGATATTAGGCTTAAATTCATATTGCTGATATGAAAAAAGTTCATTTTCCCTACGTATTTGAACTTTTATTTCATCAATTTTTTGTTTATCGTTTCTTTTTATTTCAATAAGAAAAGGATAAGTTCCGGGACCCAATAGAGATTGATTTAAATTTTTAATAGCCATTATCGGCAATTCGGGAGGAATTTCTTCTTCAACAGGACCAGCAGGTTTAGCATCAGATATATTTACTATTTTACAATCCTCTGATATCTGGCTACTCCATAAAATCAATGAAATAATACCGGCCCAGGCATTTTCAAAATAACTCATCTCTTCTATAACTGCTTTTTCAGGTAATAGAGCATGATTCATTACACCGCTTAAATAGTTCGGGGAGTAAACAATTCTCCCCTTTTTAAATTCTGCACATATAACTTTAATACTATTCGTTGTATCGTTTACACGAACATTTCCACCTGAAAATAAGTTTTTCCATCGTTCTGAAGGTTCTGTATTCGGTTCAAGGGTATTAATAAATTCCTCTATGGGGTGAGGTAAAGAGGGGATTAAAGGTATAGCCGGAATTATAAATAAACCACATCCTTTTGATACTTTCGTAATGAGTGATTCATAAATTTCCTTTGGAAGTATATCCAACACGATACCTGCAATAATAATTAAATCCCACTTTTTTTCTATACTATCCCGAATCTGTCTGATAATGTTTTCCTTTTTTTGTTCTTCCCTACACCATATACCCCATAGCGGGTCACAACCTACATGGAGAGCATCTTCCGTTGTTATTAATTGGACAGAACAATCCAATCGTTTTTCTAATTCTATAAAATCCAGAAAACAGTAATTAGGAGCAATGGCAAGTATTTTTAATGACCCATATTCCAATGGCTTTCCCCATATAACAGGAGTCGTATAATCTGAAAAGGAATAAATAGGGGATTTTCTATCTTCTTTTTTGAACAAATTTAATGAATAAACTTGATAATCTAAAAGAAAGAAGATAATAATGAAGCAAGCACAAAAGATTTTTTTTTCAAACATAGACATTTTGAATTCGTAATATTAAGGTTATTTATATTATTTTATATATCATAGTAACAGTGTGATTAAAATTAATAGATAGGAGATTTAATATGCAATTTTCAAAAAACTTTCTGATAACAATAATTGTATTGGTAATTCTATCTTCGGGTTGTGCTAAAAAACCTTCTTTTATTATGGGAGATTATTTCATAATTGTAAAGAATGGCACTCCCCAATGTAGTATCGTTATCCCGGAAAATTGTATCCCCTCTATCAGATATGCAAGTGAGGAATTGCAGCGATTTATCAAAGAAATGAGTGGTGCAGAATTACCCATTATTACAGATTCCATACCCATTCAGGGCAAGGAAATAATATTAGGAAAAAGTAAACGGTTGGAAAATATTGACTATAAAATTGATTGGGAAAATTTAGGAGAGGAAGGATATAACCTGCGAGTTACGAAGGACAATATTATTATCGCAGGGGGAGACCCAAGAGGTACTTTATACGGAGTATATGGTGTTCTCGATGACCATTTAGGTTGTCGCTGGTTTACATCCACGGTGAGTAGAATACCAAAGATGGAGACCATTGCATTACCTGCCATGAATGAAATCTTTGTCCCTCCCTTAGAATATCGCGAACCCTTTACAATGGATGGTTTTATTGATGGAGATTGGTGCGCCCGTAATCGTGCCAATGGAAATGCATGCCGACTAGAAGAAAAACACGGAGGTAAAATTGTGTATTATGGTTTTGTTCATACTTTCAATTCACTTTTGCCACCGGAAAAATATTTTGATACCCACCCGGAGTATTTCTCTATGGTGGATGGAAAAAGAATCAAGGAAAAGACACAACTCTGTTGCACAAACGAAGAAGTTATACAATTAGTCACAGAGGAAGTAAAAAAATGGATGCGGGAACATCCTGGAGCAAAAGTATTTTCTGTTTCTCAGAACGACTGGTATAACTTCTGTCAATGCCCGAAATGTTCCGCATTAGCAACCGCCGAAGATTCTCAAATGGGTCCTTTGTTATACCTTGTAAATAGTGTGGCTCGAGCCGTGCATGATGAATTTCCAGATAAAGTTATAGATACCCTTGCCTATCAATGGTCCCGGAAACCTCCAAAAACAATGCGTCCCGAACCCAATGTTATCATTCGTCTTTGTAGTATCGAATGTTGCTTTGCTCATCCTTTAGAAAGTTGTGTTTCTAAGCAGAATCGTGATTTTGTAAAAGATATAGAAGGCTGGTCCCAAATATGTAATCGTTTATGGGTTTGGGACTATGTAACATCTTTCAGCCATTACCTGGTTCCTTTCCCGAATCTTGAAGTTCGTGCACCCAATATTCGATTTTTTGTAAAGCATAATGTTACAGGCATCTTTGAACAGGATACATATACAACTTTACATGGAGAATTTAATGAACTCAGCGCATATTTGAATGCTAAATTATTATGGGACCCTGCCTATGATGATAAATTGGCAATCAGTGAATTTGTAGATGCTTTCTATGAAGAGGCAGGACCTTATATCATGGAATACCTGCAACTGATACATAAACCGACACAAAAAAGAGAAATCCACATGTATCTCTGGGTCGGTCCTAATAATGCTAAACATATAACACCTGAAATGTTAAAACAGGCAGAAACGCTCTTTGATAAAGCAGAAAATGCAGTAGCAGGTAAACCTGAGGTATTAGAACGAGTAAAGGTAGCAAGATTGAGTATTGATTATGCAATCATGGAAAGAGCCAGAAAAAGAGATACCGACTTGAAGAAGAAAAATGAAGACCCTACAATGATACCTCGAGCCAAACGCTTTTTTGAAGTTGCTGAACGGAATAATGTCACACAATATCGTGAGTCTGATGGAAGTATGGCAGACTATAAAAAAATTATCGAAGAATGGTTAGGAACAATTCTATAATAATGGTGATTACTTTTTTATCGAAAAATTCTTTTTGATTTGTTTAGGTTGAATATCTTTTGATGTGATTTTACCTTTCTTTTTGTCTTTTTCTGTAGTTCTATTCGTGTTATCTTTTTGCTTTTCGGATTCGGATATTTTATCTCCGTTGTTTGTTTGTTCTAATTGATCAGAAGTGTTTTTATCTCTTATTACAGGTAAATCAATGGGTTTAGGTAATGTATTATTTTTTTGCTCTCCTTGAATAGAGAAAAAGAAGTTTCCCTTTTTCTTCAATGCTGTGGGTATTTCACCGGGCAATCCCGGAGAAAATATTCCTTGACCTATCGTATTTGTTTGTTTTCCGTCCAGCCTTACAGATGTTTCTTCAGGATTTAATATTGCTACTTCTTTAGGTCCTAAAATTACAAAAAGAAAAGCCCTCTCAAGAATACCCTCAATAAAACCACCTATACTGTCCGAATTTTGATTTTCAGAACGAACCCATCCAGAACTATCATCGTAATAATAAAGTGAAAGTTGTGAAATATTTTCTGGGGCACATATATCATTAGGAATATATAATCTGATAGCAAACTGTACATTTGCTTCTTTAGGAACACATTGTGGTTTTATAAATACAGAAAAAGGAAACATACCTTCAGGAATTTCTATAGGAGGCTCTATCATTGCTTTCATGGATACAAAGATTCGCGAACTACTTATACAACGAATTTCGCCCACACCTCCCGGTGGAATAAAGACCAACCGTCTTCCTATACCTTGCTCAGCAAATCGGTATATATCTTCCGGGTAAAACCGGGTTCTTTTCATTTGCCGATTACGAAATAAATCCCATTGGTCTTTATAATGTATAGATTGAACAGACTCAGAATTCCCAAAAGGTTGAACAGAATAGGATTCAATTGTATTACCTAATTTCGCTACAAGGGCAAAACCAATCCCATAGGTAATCTGCCCCCATCGTTCTGTATCAGGAGGAATTTCAGATAGTAAAAAAGTACTTCCTCCTATTTCACTACCCCCTAATGAATACTCTTCCGCACCTCTTTGTAAACGGTGAACTTCTCCCCAATTTATATTTATACTATTTCGGTTATTCTTAAGATAACGAACCGCGTTTACTAATGCCTCTAAACAAGGTCCTTCCATTTCTTTATTTTTATTCATTAGTGAGTAAAAAGGTTCAATTTCGATACTTGGAATAATCCCGGATTGTTTACTAAAAAAATGAGACCATAGATTGAAAACAACAGGTGCAGAACCTTCAGTTGTCATCCGTAAGTTCCAGTTATTCAATAATTGAACAGCAAGGGGTAAATCTGGATGAAATGAAGATAGTTCTTGCCCATGACTATTCGCAATATTCAATATTCGGGGTACTACTTCTACAGCCAGACAGGATAGGTCCTCTAATAACAGAGATTGTACTTCTCTTAAAGACCTTTTATCTGTTCTTAAAACACTTCTTATCCTCCTACTTACTACATTTTCAATATCTTTTATATACTTTGCCGAAAAATCTTGATTAGAAATTTTTATATCATCCGTTATCGAATCCGGTGGTCCTCCACATATTTGCATATAACCTGTTACAGGATTTTGTATGTGTGGGAGTAATTCTGGCGAAACCAGATATCTCCATCCCACAGGATAAAACTTTGATGGAACAGGCGTTGTCCAGTTTATATCCCGAATCTGTTCCATCTCCCCAGAAGGAAAACCGGGAGGAGGTTCTCTCAATCCTACTTTTGTTGAATAAAAATAATAAGACTGATTTGAATTATCCATATATAAAATATGAAAACAAGGAAGTTGATGAAGATATACTGCCTGTTTGAACTTTTCTAACGAACTACTACGCCCCATTTCCCATAATTGAAAAAACGCCCCAATATCCTCATAGCCTCCAATTTTCCATGTGAAAAATTCATTTCCCGGTCCAACCAGAAGTGGACCTCTGGATGTTATATGTAC
Source organism: Candidatus Hydrogenedens sp. (assembly GCA_049968235.1). Lineage (GTDB taxonomy): Bacteria > Hydrogenedentota > Hydrogenedentia > Hydrogenedentales > Hydrogenedentaceae > Hydrogenedens. The sequence goes on along the minus strand of JBMFRC010000023.1, from coordinate 44,204 downwards.
AGGAACAAATCGTTGTTCTAATCCATTTAGAGTTTTTACATAGTAAACATCACTTTGAGACATATATTGAAGTAATAGCATTGATTTTTCATCTGATCTATTGGACATATTTAACATAGATTTGGTATTCCTAGCAGAATTAGATAGAGGATTCTCTATAAAAACATCTGCAAAATCGGATTGGTTGGGTGTTAATGCCCATGCATGTTTGAGAGAATGTCCCTGTATAAGTATCGGCAGTCCATAGAGAGTGCATCCATATACATTATAGTCTCCACATATAAGGTGTGCTTCATACCAGCGAAATGGTCCCTGATAAAATTGATGACTACTCAAGGCAAATATGGGCGTATTGGCTCTGCTTTTCTCAGAAGCTATTGAAAAGGCGAATCCTGTCTTTATGCCAGGAGGTCTTTTGGGAAAGTTAGGTATATCTATTGGAGCAAGGGAAACAATAAACGCATGCCATAAAGAAAAAATATCTTGGGGTTGTATTCCATCTACCCATTCCGGTAACTTATCACGATTTTCTAAAATCCATGAATTTACTCCTTCAGCAAAACCATCGCATAATTCTCTTGTTGTGGAATCACAATTATTATAGGCTAACATCCCATAATATCTATGTCCGGCCTGTATAGAGAAACGGTCGGATGCTTCCTCACCTGCTCCTAAAACTTCGGATAATTTTCCATTAGCTAAACGGTATGATAAAAGCATCGATTCCCAGTGGTCCTGAGCCTGAACATAGCCAAAACCGAAACCTAACGCACGTATATCCTTAGAAAATATATGCGGAATTCCATAATCATCTTTATATATTTCAAGTTGTTCCCAATAGGTTTCTGTCCAGCCCTGTGCATAAATCACAGAACAAATAGAAAAAGAATATATCCACATTAAAGAAATAATATAGATTTTTTTATTGAATCCCTTCAATTATTTTCCCCTATTGAAATTTTATTTTTTTGTTTATTATAACAACGAAAGAAAGCGAAAAAAAGAGAAGGGGCTCGATGCGGCTTTTTTGTTAGGCTGGTACTCTTGAGGAAGGAGTGGAGAGAGGAGACAGTTGTTTCGCCGTATATATCATCGAGCCCACTTTACTGAGAATAATCAATATTTCTAAGCGGGAGGCATGCATGAAAGCAGTTATTTTGGCTGCAGGTATTTCTGGGGAAGGAGTGATGTGAGGCAGAAATTTGACTTTGTTTTTTGCTTCATCATGCCTCCCGACAGGGTGGGCTTTATTTTTATTCCTATTTATGTCAAAACGAATATTCATATCAATTCTTTGCATAAACCTTTGTAAATGGCATTGTAGAAGATGCATCTATATCATCTGAAATTATTTCTATATGTAAAATTTTTACATTTCTGAGAGATATATCTGAGGGAATAGGGATATTAATCTCTCCATCAAACGATTCCAGTAAGTTATTCGTTAACTTATAACGGAATAAAGGTTTTAACTCATCATCAGATGCATAAATTGTAAAATTAGAATTACTAATAATCTTTTGCTTATCCCAGAACAATACAAGGCTCGAAATTTCTTTCATTTGTGTGGGAACTACAAATACTTGCGAAGCAGGTGTCGCTATAAGTATTGATTCGGAATTCCCGAAAATATTGGATATCTTTTGTAATATTCGTTCCGAAGGTTCTATATTACGAGACCAGGCAATTATTTCATTCGAATCACAAGTTTTTACTTCCGATGCAAAAGTATTGCCTTTCAATAAAACCTGTTGATTTTGCTTTAGCACAACAAATTGATGTGCGGTTTCTACTGTCACCTCTCCCCTATGAACTGTTGTTAATATTTGTGTAGAATCAACTTCTACCTGGAATTGTGTGCCAAATACTGTTACAATCCCCTGCGGGGTATTCACTCGAAACACTTTTTTATCTTTACCAATATCAAATAAAACTTTCCCTTTTTCCAAATTTACGGTTCGTTCATCTAAAATTCGTATTCTTGTCTTTTCGGCTAACTTCAAAATAGAATTACCTTTTAGATAGGTATAAACTATTGAATCTTCTTTTGTCTCTATATAATTATCAGTTTTAATGGGTGTCAGGTCCTCTTCTTTCATTATGTTGTTTATGTTATTGTTAATTATCGAACTATTACCTGACATATTAATCGCTATTCCAACTTTTTGTGATTCGGAAATTTCCCGATGGGGCCAACTTACAAATATAAAAACACCCAGAACAGTCATTGCTGTCAAAGCAAGATAAGGAAATATGTTGGAAAATGAATAAGGGCTTTCATCTTGATGCTTAACTCGCAGTGTGATTTGATGTGTTTGATTGTAACTAATATCTATCTCCGGAAGTTTTTTCATTATTTGTTCATCTAACGACTCATTTAACTTGTAGGGACTGAGAGATTCATACAGATATGCGTTACTTTTCCGTAAGATTTCAAATTCCTGTTTACAATGCATACAGGCAGATAAATGCTCTTCTACAATTAACTCTTTAGACCTGCTTAATTCACCATCAATGTATGCCTGTAATTCAGGCTCTATTTGTGAACATCGTGCCATTGCTTTGTCTCTCCATCTCTACTATCAAATATCTGCTGTAACTGTTTTACTGCTCTTTGTAATATCCCTTTAATCTCGCCCGGAGATTCTCCTGTAAATCTGCTGATTTCTTCGTAAGTCATTCCTTCTAAGTATTTTAATACTACAGGAAGTCTGTATCTTTCCGGTAATTGTTGTATAGCAAATTTTATCTCTTCAAATGATAAAGAAACTCCCTTTCCTGTTATCTTTTGGGAATTAATCGGGATGATTCTCTCATCTTGTATATCAGTACTAATTTCTTTCTTTTTCTGGATATATTGGAAAGAAATACGAATTGTAATTTCCTTTAACCAACTTCCAAATTTTGTTAAATCACGGAGTTGGTAAAGATTCTTATATGCATTAATGAACGTTTCCTGAACAATTTCCTTTGCTATATTTGAATTCTTCACATAGTAAAATGCAGTTGCATATACTGCTGTTTGATAAGTCATAACTAAATCCCGAAATGCCTCAGCATTCCCGTTCAGACATTCATTAATTAACTTTATTTCTTTATTAATTTCTTCCATAAAATTTACTAATATGATTATAAAAATCCCTCAAATAGATTAGAATGTTCCAATATGGAACAATTACAACTGGTAATAATCTAAAAATATCCCCTCTCTAAATATAACATAATTATTTGACTTTGCAGGTATCAATAAAGATTCTCCACTTCTCAAATTAATATCTTCATCAAAAATATTTATATTTGTATCACTCAACGATAAAACTATATGAAAACTGTAATTATTATCCCATATTTGACATTCTTTTTTTATTTCCCAATATTTTGCTATAAAATAGGGACAGGAACATAGATATTTTTCAACCCCAAATATATGTTTTTTTTCTATTTTTCTTGCACGAACAATTATAGGTTCTTCCTGAATTGTTTCCATTGCTTTATCAATATGTAATAATCGCGGTTTACCGGTAGAATCTACTCGATTCCAATCATATAAACGATATGTAACATTACTATTTTGTTGTATTTCTGCTAATAATATACCAGGACCAATTGCATGAACCGTTCCCGCAGGAATCAGGTAATGGTCCCCCGTTTTTACATAAATTTTATTAAGTAATCTATCAACATCTCCGTGGTGTTGTATTTCATTTATTAAATGTTCTTTTCTTACATTCTTTTTTAGACCGAGATATATAAAACTATTTGGTTTTGCATCGAGTATGTACCACATTTCTGTTTTGCCCGAGTCATGTTCCCCAAACTTTTTTGCTTTTTGGTCATCAGGATGAACCTGAACAGACAATAATTCATTAGCATCTATTAACTTTAATAATAAAGGGAATTTTTTAGGAAAAGGGCTTATTTTCTCTGTTCCAAAAATAAATTCTGGAAATGTATTTATCACTTCATTAATTTTTTTCCCTTTTAGTGGACCCCGCATAATAGAACTCTGATACTCTTCCCTATCTGAAATTAGCCATGCTTCTCCAATAGGCTCCACACCTAATATGTTTTTATTCAATTTTTCTTTAAAACGAAAGTTTCCCCACGGTTTTGGGAAATACCCCTCATCGAAAATAAAATAAGGATTTATTTCATTTATATTATATTTTTCGTTCATATAGGCTATCTTATTATTGTGTAATTGTAAGAACTTGTAAATATCTAGAAATTAATTCCGGTCCAAATAACAGAAAAATAAAACCTCCCAGAGAAAGATAAGGACCAAAAGGAATATAGTGTGCCTTTAAAGTTATTTCCATTTCTTCCTCATTTATGTCCATAGTTGCCTTACTATCTATTGAAGTTTGTCTTCTCCATATAAAAATAGATATAAGTGAAATGAGAAATGAAAATACCATAAAAGCAATAGCCAGATAAGAAAAACCCTGTATAATTTCATTGGGAATGCTTGAAGATATATGATGTTTTAGGGATAATAATAATCTTATTGTTAAATAAACGGAAGATAATCCTAAAAATATACTTGCAATAGGGTCAATAGGATAGAAACTTGTATCATTTTCTTCACTTTCTCCATCATCTGTATCCTCTATCTTTTTTATATATCGATAATAAAAAATAACAAAAAAACCAATTATACTTCCTGCCATAGAACCAATCATTAAACTTCCTAAAACGCCACGCCATCCTAAAAATGCCCCTAACATACTTAACAGTTTTACATCGCCAAACCCCATTCCAGGTTTCTTCATTAACAAAATGACTATCAAATCCATCAGACAAATAAGTAGAGCCCCAAGAGCAACTCCATCAATTGCTTCGAATGGATTGTGAACCCGCAACCCTTGTTCAGGGAAAAACATACTCAATACAGATACACCTACACCTAACAATATTCCTGTTAAAGTTATTTCATCAGGAATAGTCCATGTTTGCAAGTCCTGAACAATAACAATTACTAATCCTGCACTTAAAAAAGAATACACTACTGTAGCCAGAGAAAAACGGAATTTTAAATACACAATAACAAATAAAAGAGCGGTAATTAGTTCTATGAGTGGATATTGAATACTAATATTTGTTTTACAATGTCTACATTTGCCGAGTAACATAACCCAACTAATTAGGGGAATATTATCATACCAGGCAATAGGATTCTGGCATTTGGGACAGTGAGAAGCAGGTTTTATTATGGATTCTCCACGAGGAAATCTATAAATACAAACATTGCAAAAACTACCAAACACTGCACCAAACATGCCACTTATGATTATGAAGAAAATATGTAAAGAATCAATATGTATTACATTTTTCATTACAAAGACTACTTTCCTTTTTATAAAATTTTTATATAAAATATAGAAACCACAAGTTCTTTATATGTATTATGTAAGGTTTATATTATAAACAACCCAAAAATATAATTCCTATTTTTTATACTTAGAAAGACCGAATATGCAACTTCTTACAAAAATGATTCCTCTCTTTCTTTTCCTGTTTTCTTCTACCATTTCAACAATATATTCAGGAGAAAATATCGCTCCATCGAATATGGGAACCCTTCCCGAACAAATTCAAGATTCTATTATCCGTACTGTGAACAAACTGCAACCTGCCCTTGTTCGAATACATGTTATTGAAAAATATTATTCAGAAGGAAGGGAGTTAAAACAGGAAAAATATGGTAGTGGAATAGTTATTTCTGCAGATGGTTACATTGTAACAAATCACCATGTAGCAGGCAAAGCATATTTTGCAGATTGTTCCTTTTCAAATTTAAAAAACTATCCACTAAAACTGATTGGAACAGATGCCCTGACGGATATAAGCGTTCTTAAAATTGTTACCGACGAGCCCCAAAATTTTGTGTTTGGGTCTTTTGGAGATTCTGATTATACAAAAGTAGGAGATTATGTTTTAGCAATGGGTTCTCCTATGGCTTTAAATCCATCTGTTACTCTGGGGATTATTAGCAATCAACGAATGATATTACCCTATAAATTGAACAGTTTTGAAATATTGTCAGAAGAAGGAGAAAATATTGGGAGTTTGGTATGTTGGTTAGGACACAATGCAGAAATTAGCCCAGGTAGTTCAGGAGGTCCTCTTGTTAACCTTCAAGGAGAAATTATAGGTATAAATGAAATTAAATATGCTCTCGGCGGGGCTATCCCTTCCAACTTAGTTAAAAAAGTCGTAAACGATATTATACAAAATGGTAAAGTTAAAAGGTCATGGACAGGACTTGAAATACAACCTATTACCGAAGCAGAGAAATTAGATACAGGTGCTCTCGTCAGATATGTATATCCAGATTCCCCGGCGGATAAATCAGGTATAAAAATAGGTGATATTTTAATAAAAATAAATGATGAACCTATTGATGTCAAGTATATGGAACAAATTCCATTAATTAACAACATTTTATGCTCCTTACCAACAGATAAGCCCGTTAACTTTTCTATTATTCGTAATTCTGTTAAATTAGACATTCCCGTTATACCTATTTTATATGATTTCCCTCAAACAGAAGAAAAAGAATTTCAAGCATGGGGCTTTACCGCCAAAAATCTTAACTGGTTCTTTGCTCTTAATAAAAATAGAGATAATACAAACGGTGTCCTCATTACGTCGCTACGAATGGGCGGTAATTCAGCACAGGCAAAACCGCCCTTACAGGCTGGAGATGTAATATTAGAAATTGAGAATGAAAAAATATCTTCATTGGAAGATTTAGAAAAGAAAACAAATTCTCTATTACAAGAAAAGAAAGAAAAAGTCCTTATAATCGCAGAAAGAAATCGAAACAGGATTTATTCAATGGTAAAAGTTGGGGATGCTCAAACTGTGGAACCGATTAGAGAAGCCAGTAAACCCTGGATAGGCGTGGAAGTTCAGGTTCTGACAAAAGAAATGGCAGAAAAAAAGAACTTAGAAGGAGGTGGTTTTATCATAACACGAATTTATCCCATAAAAGAAAAAGGACTGGAAGAATTGCGAGTCGGCGATATTATTAAAGAAATTGAGAACGAAAAATTCCATGCTACCAAAGTAGAAGATTATGAAGAATGGAAGGAAAAAGTTCGTGGCTTTTCTATTGACCAGGAAATTACAATCTCCATTATCCGAGAAAATGAAGTCAAACAAATTCCTATACAACTTATTAAAGAACCTATCTCACGAAATATGGTCGAGAAATATCAAGACGAATGGCTGGAATTTACTGTAAGAGATATATGTTTTTACGATAGAGTTGATATGAATTTGAAAGAAGATGTAAAGGGCGTATTTATTGAACAGGTGATTTCCGGAGGTTGGGCAAGTATTGCTAAATTAGAACAAGGAGATATTATTCTATCTCTACAGAATGACCCTATAGAAAATATTAAGGATTTTAAAGAAAAATTGAATACTATTAAACAGCAAAATAAGAACAATTTTGTTTTTGAAATCCAGAGAGGGATACAAAAATATTTTGTTAAAATGAAAATAAAATAACAATGTAGGTTTAAGTGGAATTTAAGAAGATGCTACCCTTGAAAGGAATGAATGCTATTATCACAGGTAGTGCAAAACGAATTGGCAAACACTTATCTCTTCGTTTAGCACAGGAGGGCATAAACCTTGCTTTACATTACAACTCTTCAGATAAAGATGCAAAACAATTACAAAAAGCTTTAGAAAATTATCCAATAAAAACAACACTTATAAAGCAAGACCTTAATATAACAAATGCAGGAGAAATACTGTTTGAATCAGCAATAAATAAATTAGGGAAAATAGATATTGTTATAAATAATGCAAGCATCTTTCCTGAACACGACATAAAAACTTTTTCTTATGAAGATTTAATCACATCAATAAACATCCATGCATGGGCACCATTACAATTATCTCGATGCCTCTATTCCCAATGTGAACAAGGTATTATTATTAATATTTTAGATACCCGTCTTTGGGATTATGATTTACGACATTCCTCTTATTATTTAGGCAAGCAATTACTCCGTTATATTACCCGCACTTTAGCAATAGAATTTGCCCCCAAAATAAGGGTAAATGCTATTGCTCCGGGACTAATACTTCCACCTCCGGGTGAAACACATGAATACCTTAAAAAAATGAGTAAAACAAATCCACTCCAAACATTTGGTAATGAAAATGATGTCTCTGACGCTGTAGTTTTTTTGCTAAAAGCAAAATTCATCACAGGTCAGGTCATATTTATAGATGGTGGGCGATTTTTATTAGGGAGTGTAAATGATGGAATTATTTGATAAGATTTATATTCGTGATTTACAAGTCCGTTGTATTATCGGGATTGAGCCAGATGAAAGAAGAGAAAAACAAGACATCCTGATAAACATAATTCTTTATACAGACTGTAAACCGGCTGGAATATCAGACAATATTGAAGATGCATTAGATTATAAAAAAGTAAAGAAAACTATCTTAAAATCAATAGAAAATACCTCTTTTTTCCTTATAGAACGAATGGCTGAGGAAATTGCAAATATATGCTTATCGTTTGACAAAGTAAAAGGAGTAACTGTAACAATAGATAAACCCGGTGTGCTTCGATTTGCTAAAAGTGTTGCCGTAGAAATTACTCGAATGAAAAAATGACACAAGCAAATCTTCTAAATGAATATATTTACATAGGAATAGGTTCTAATATTGAACCCGAAATAAACATACCCAAATCTTTGTATTTACTAAAAAAACATTTAATTATTAATAATATCTCTCCTATTTTTATCACTCAGCCAATAGGTGGTAAAGAAAAGCAACCGGATTTCTTCAATGGCGTAATTGAGACAGAACTTAAAAAAGAAATAACACCGTTTGAATTAAAGTTTAATATACTAAAAGATATTGAGAAACAACTGAAGAGAATTCATTCGATTGACAAATATGCACCGAGAACAATAGATTTAGACATATTACTATTTAAAAATGTAATAGAAAATACTGAGAATTTAGTAATTCCTGACACAGATATATTTCTAAGAGATTTTTTATTTGCAGGTTTGTTATATCTCAATCCAAACCTTATAATTTACCCAAAAAATATTCCTTTGCTATCATTTGTTTCCGAGTATAAAATAGATAAATTAAAAATCAACTGTAATTTTACAGAAAAATTATGGAAGGAATTTTTAAATGAATATTGACCGAATTGCCGAACTGGTCCGTGAAATTTTAATTGAAATTGGAGAAGACCCGAATAGAGAAGGACTGAAAAAAACTCCCTATCGTGTGGCAAAAGCCTATGAATTTCTGACTTCCGGTTATCGAAAAGACTTGCAGAGTATAATTAATAATGCTATTTTTCAGGCAGAAAGCAATAATATGATAATATCAAGAGATATAGAGGTATATAGCCTATGTGAGCATCATATGCTCCCCTTTTTTGGTCGATGTCATGTCGGTTACATTGCACAAAAAAAAGTAATTGGATTAAGCAAAATTGCCCGTATCGTTGATTTTTATGCTCGCCGTCTCCAAATTCAAGAACGACTAACAGCACAAATTGCAAGAGCTATTATGGATTATACACATGCAGAAGGTGTAGGAGTTGTAATGGAATGTAAACATCTCTGTTGCATGATGCGAGGTGTTGAAAAACAAAATTCTGTTATGACTACATCTTCCGTCTTAGGAAGTTTTCATAACGATGATATTACACGAAAAGAATTCCTTGATTTGTTACAACGCAAAATATCATAAAACTTTATTTTTTCTATTATTCTATGCTAAAATTATATTCCGTGTGGGCTTGTAGCTCAGTTGGGAGAGCGCCGCGTTCGCAATGCGGAGGTCAGGGGTTCGATCCCCCTCAGGTCCACCATTATTTTTATTTCCCTTCCATATCTTCTTCCTTCCCTTCCGAATATTTCAAAAACAATCTATAAAAAAAGTAAAAAAAGAAATGCTATTTTTGTTTTAATATATTAATTTTATATGATAAAATGTTATTAGAATAGAAAATAGAAAAAAATATTTTAGGAGAGTATGTTATGATAAAAAATTATCACTACAAGGCAATTATAAGTATTTTAAGTTTAATTCTGTTATTTTTGACAGTTTCACCTGCATTTTCTCAGTGTTTCCAGGAACAATACGATATTGATTTTATTTTTAACACATTAGACAGTGCCTTGGCAGATTTTTTGCCTACCTGGTATGATTACATTGATGAATATGGGCAACCACAGCCCGGAGCATGGAGACAGGTTCAGTGTCAAACAAGTCCTTATTTTTCCAATGCAGATAATGATTGCAATGGTATAAATGATAATGACCATTTTGATTTGTTAGGTGCTATCTTAAATGGGGATATGACACGCGTTTTAGGAAACCTCAACCCCAGCGAAATTCAGACAATACGAAATGACTTTGCTTATAACAGAGCAGTCGTAGAAACTTTACAAATTACTATTCGAAATGTTCAGGTAAAAGCCTATGGATTAACAGGTAGTACCACAATAACGACAGGTGACAAAGATGTATGTGTAAAACTGGGTATTACAACTCTATGTGTGAGTCAATTTGTTAGTAATTTTGAAGGCGTTCCTACCCTCTGGCAATTATTAGAACAGCAAAGTCCATTATTTAAAAATGCTATGGTCAATTTAATTGCAGGTTACATGACTGTAGGTGAGGCTACAGGGATAGACCATTTGAAAAGTGTATTCCGAGTTATTATTTATACTGTGTTGAGAGATGTTTTGCCGGGTATTTTAAGTGAATTAAAGACAGATGATATTGAAGTTACTGTTAACGCAAATGGAACAGAGATTACAATTAAGATTTATGGTTCAGAAATTGACCGGACCGTTGAAGAATTTGTTGGTAATTTTAATTGCTCAAAATTCCGTTGCCATCCTGAACTATTAGCATCTACAGGCAATTTAAACCATGACTCTCGGAACAATTATGATTCATATGTATTGGCAAGTGGAAATCGTCAGGCATGGATGGTCAATGAATCCATTCAAAATCCACCTTTACAAATAACTGCTCAACCTGAATCACAAACAGTAACATCAGGAACGCCAGTTACTTTCTCTATTGACCAGGTAGGTGGAGAGAATAATGGAATACCGCAGGTATATAAATGGGAAGAAATAAAGATTGATGACTTTTCTCCTATTGGAAGTCCTGTTTATTCAGAAGACTTAACGATTGCTTATCCCCTACCTACAACGAAACCTCGTTACTTTACAGTAACAATATGCGATAGCCTATGGACACGCCGTTCAGCCCCTGCAAAATTAGAGGTGCAATATACACCATTAGTGATTACAGAACAGCCTGTTGGAGCACAAAATCTTGTTCCCGGAGAAAACAGTCACACCATGTCCATTGATGTTCGTGGAGGAAATAACCTTCCTACTTACCAATGGCAAAAGTGGGATGGTGCAAATTGGGCTGATTTATCAGGTGAAACACAAAAAACAATATCATTTAACCCTATCCAGTTATCAGATGGCGGTTCATATCGCTGTGTTGTTACCAGTGGTACAGAACAAGTTGCTTCACAGTCAGCAGAAATAACGATACTAAATCGTATACGATTTGAACAACCCTTGCAGGGAGGGGGTGTATATATAGGTGAAACATTTACATTTATCCCTGTGATAGCAGGTGAACCTAATGGAACACTTCGATATTTATGGAAATTTAATGGTGAGACTATCGAAGGTGAAGAAGGTTCTACTTTGACAATAGAAGATGCTCAAATTGAAAATATGGGCTATTATACCTGTGTTATTTATGATGATGTTTATACTATTCAATCAACTCCAGCTTTCCTTGAAGTGGCAGAACACATGCAAATTGTCCAGCAACCTGTTTCCGGTTCAGGTATTCTTGGCTACGATTTTACGTTCACTATTGGAATAACAGGTGGTTTAGGTGGAGTGCATTATCAATGGGTTCATGACGGAGAATATGTCGGACCAAACTCCGCTACATTTCTTTTATATCCATTACAAGAAACCGATGAAGGTACATATTGGTGTATCGTAACTGATGCAAGAGAAATGCTTACTTCAGAACAAGTAACATTGCAAGTTTTCCCTCCGTTTAACTTCGATATTCAACCTCAAGGAGCATTAAAACACACCGGTGAAAGCCATACTTTTGAGGTCGCAATATCGGGTGGATATCCACCGTATAGATACCAATGGAGGAAAAATGGTGTAGATATCCCATATACTGACTCTGTCTTAGTTTTAGAGAACTTGCAACCTTCTGATTCGGGGACATACACATGTTTTGTCTCTGACCAAAATGCTGGTGCAACAAGTGCTCCTGCTGTTTTACAAGTTGCCAATTGGATGTCCTTTATTCAACATCCTCAATCTGCCACAGTTTACAAAGGAACAACGCATACATTCTCTGTAGTGATTGACGGAGGTCTAGGAAATGTTGAATACCGCTGGTATAAGAAATTAGCAGGTGGTCTTAGTATCAACTTAGGTGTAAACTCTCCGCAATTAGTTCTTTCCAATGTTCAGACGGAAACAGCAGGGAACTATTTCTGCGAGGTACAGGACAATTTTGAAACTATCACATCAAACATTGCAACTCTTACAGTGGTGGATGCTCTCAGTTTTATACAAAATCCAGCAGATACATATTTATTTGTTGGAGGTGATTTACATTTTCAAGTAACAACAGCGGGAGGATTAGGAACTATTACATACCAATGGTATAAAGATGGAATTCCCGTTGGCTCATCTTCAAATGTTCTAAATATTCCGGATGTAACCTACGACTCTGCAGGAGAATATTGGTGCACAGCAACGGATTCAGTGAAAACAACTGCATCTGCTATTGCAAAAGTTACCGTTCTAAGACCAATTCCTCCTGAAGGCATCTTCATTACAGCGAATCCTATGACAGGATTCCAGATTGTTCCACCAATATCCACAGGAGCATACGGACAGGCATTTGGAGTATTGCAACCTGTCCCCGGTAGCGATAACTATACCATATCTTTATCGGGTTCACACTCAGTATTGAACCCTACAGGAATGACTATTAATAAAGGTTTACCAGGAACAAATGGTCCCATTGTTTTCGATATAGGAAATCCTCCCAATCTTTCATTCTATTCTGAAATTGAAAATAGCCAGGCAGCTGAAATAGCCATGGGACTGTATTACTTCCTGATAACTTCTCAAAATTATCCCAATGGAGAAATCCGCGGACAATTACAATTGATGACCACACAATGGAAATTAACGGTATTTGTAAGCGGTTCAGGAACAACCGACCCATCTCCCGGAACATATCCATATTGGGATGGAGAAACGGTTACAATTACTGCAATCCCAGCAGAAGGATGGGCTTTCCAGAATTGGTCAGGGGATATACAAACAAAAGATGCTAATTCTCCAATCCTTCAATTAAATATGACAAAAAATAGAAATATCACTGCAAACTTTGTTGAGATTATCCCGGAGGGAGAAGGTATTTCAGAAGGCACACCTGAGGGAGTAAATGAAGGTACTATCGAAGGTACTCCTGAAGGTGCACCGGAAGGCACTGTCGAAGGTTCACAAGAAGGTACTCCGGAAGGCACAACAGAAGGCACACCTGAGGGAATAACTGAAGGCACTATGGAAGGTGAAGGTGTAACAGAAGGAGAAGGTACAACAGAAGGTGAAATCCCTGCTGAGCATTCTGCCGACCAAAACGGAAATCATATTATTGAATTAGGTGAATTATTGCGGGTTATACAATTCTTTAATTCAGGGGGATATCATTGTGCTATGCCTTCTGAAAGTTCAGAAGATGGATACGTCCCAGGTTATAATGGTGATAAGTCATGTAAACCGCATGGAAGTGATTATAATCCACAAGATTGGACAATATCTCTTACAGAATTATTAAGGTTAATACAATTCTTTAATAGTAATGGGTATCATATATGTCCGGGTGAAAGTGAAGATAATTATTGTGTAGGCAAAAACTAAAATATACTAAAATGATTGCTAAAAGCGGTATTATAAAAACTACCGCTTTTTTATAATATTACTTATTGTTTTCTTGTCTTAACCCATATTTCTCTGCTTTATATCGGACCTGGTCTCTTGATATATTTAGCAAAGCACCTGCACGTGTTAAATTCCAGTTTGTCCTTTCTAAAGCCTGACGAATTAATGACTTTTCAACATCATCGAGAGAGCATCCAGATGGAGGTAATAATACAAAATCACTATTCATAGTCCTTACTCCTCCGAAACTTACCCGTCCCAGTATAATTTCATCTCCCTGTATTATCTCATCTTTGCCCAATAACACAGCCCGTTCTATGACATTTCTAAGTTCTCGAACATTCCCAGGCCAGTGGTAAGAAAGTAATTTATTCATTGCTTCATCTGAAAAACTTTTGCGATTTCTTCTAAATTCTTTATTAAATAAATCCAAAAAATGTTCCGCTAATAAAGGTATATCTTCATATCTTTCTCTTAGTGGTGGTAAAACAATTGGAACGACATTTAATCTATAATATAAATCTTCACGAAAAGTACCTGCTTGTACCATTTCCTCAAGGTCCTTATTTGTTGCTGCAATTACACGGACATCCACATGAATATCCGTAGTCCCCCCAATCCTTTTAAATGCTTTTTCCTCAAGCACTCGAAGAATCTTTGATTGAACAGATAACGGCGTATCCCCTATTTCATCCATGAACACTGTCCCATAATTGGCAAGTTCAAACAATCCTTTTTTAAGATGGTCAGCCCCTGTAAAAGAACCTTGTTCATACCCAAACAATTCTGACTCTAATAGATTTTCCGGTAATGCCGTGCAGGTAATATTCATAAACGGATATATAGCCCTTTCTGATTCGTAATGTATTACCCTACCGGCTATATCTTTACCTGTTCCACTTTCTCCTAAAAGTAAAATTGTAGTACTCGGAGATTCCGCTACTTTTTTTATAATTTGTTTTACCTCTTGAATTTTTGGGCTTTTACCGATAATATGGTCAAGATTAAAAATACGTTTACTTTGTTGTAATCCCGCCTGAATAGAGTTTCGTAAATGAGATTGTTCTATCGCCCTCTGGATTCTAAGTATAAGTTCATCAATTTCAAAAGGTTTGCTAATATAATCAAAGGCACCATTCTTCATGGCTTCAACAGCATTAGATACACTTGAATAAGCCGTAATCATAATCACAGGCACACCAGGTTGTTTTGTGGTTATTTCTTTTAATATATCCATACCATTTCCATCAGGAAGTCTTAAATCAACGATGGCAATATCTAACATTTTTTTATGCACAATTTGCTTTGCTTCTGCGACATTCCCCGCCTCTTCTGTTATAAATCCCATCTGATTAAGTTTCTCAATAATATTCCATCGAATTAATTTTTCATCATCTACAACAAATACTCTTCCTTCCATAAATCTATCCTTTTTCTAAGGGTAATATAATTAAAACATTTGTTCCAACACCTTTCTCACTCTGTATTTCTATTTTCCCTCCATGACTCTCAATAATTTTCTTTGTTATTGTCAATCCTAATCCTGTTCCCTTTGCTTTTGTCGTAAAAAAAGGTTTTCCAATCTTTCCCAGATTCTCTTTCTCTATACCTATTCCATTATCTTTTATTTCTATATAGTGTGAATCGTTTTTATCATAGATTTCTACATATATTTTCCCTTGATTAGATATAGACTCAATACTATTATTTAAGATATTTATGATTGCTCTTGAAAAGAGATTTACATCCACTTTTATAATAGCATCTCCTTTTATGTTAAATTCAATAAAAGATGCATTATTATATTGTATTATACATTGTTTAAATTGTTCTTCAATCAACTCTTTAATAGAAACTTCTATTTTTTGTAACTTATATTTTTTTGTAAATTCCAACAATTTTCTTAATGTTTCCTCTAATCGTGCAATGGACACATATAACTCGCTGGTAATTTCTTCTCTTTGCCTTACATTTTTTTCTACTCGCATAAGTTCAAAACCACTCTGAATAGCAGTTATCATATTTCGTAATTCGTGGGCTAAACTTGCACTTGCTTCACCCAAAATAGCCAATTGTTTTTGTTCATTATATTTCTCCTGTATTTCTCTCAAAACTGTTATATCCCATATTACACCGATACAAAATACCTCCCCATTTCTTTTATTCTTATTAAAATAAATATGGAGATATTTCTTCTTATCATTGATGCACACACTTTCCTCAAATTCAAAATGATT
Source organism: Candidatus Hydrogenedens sp. (assembly GCA_049968235.1). Classification (GTDB taxonomy): domain Bacteria; phylum Hydrogenedentota; class Hydrogenedentia; order Hydrogenedentales; family Hydrogenedentaceae; genus Hydrogenedens. The sequence continues at coordinate 27,937 of JBMFRC010000023.1, read as the reverse complement.
TGTCTTTTCTTTATTTTCTTTTATCTGTTTAAGAAAATCATAAATACTTTTTGTAGAAAAAATATCGCCAATATTTCTGTTTTCTACCTCTTGGGGGGAAAGTCCTACTATTTCTTTAATTGCCGAGTTAGTTGTTCTTATAGTACCGTTATTATCAAATTCAACTATTACACAAGGGACAGAATTAATAATAAATCTCAGATACCGCTCGCGTTCAGCAATTTCCTTGACCAATTTAGATTTTTCTTCTAACAGTTTGTTAATTTTATAAGCCATTCGATTAAAATGAACAATAAGCAAAGCAATTTCATCGTTTTTTTCTATTGTAGGCAGAAAAGTTATAGATTCACGATATGTAGAATTTCTTATATTTTGGGTTAAATCTTGCAAAGGTGAAATAATTTGTTTTTTAATAGCAATCCAGAGTGAAATAATTCCAAAGACCATTATTAAAATAAAACCCGTAACTCCTTGTATTTGCATACTTTCACTTAAAGAAAGAATATTTTGATTATGTGTTAACCGTATTAGTATTATTGGGTGTCCATATATATCATTAATTATATCCCATAAAAAAAGTTTGCCATCTTTACTTTCATAGATTTGTATTGTTTTTCGTTCGTTTATTGGATAATTCAAAGCATTGCGTATTAATTTGTCTTTTTCTATATAAGGAAAAATACTTATATCCAACATGATTTGGTTCTTTATATTTTCCCAAAAATCATCATCTAATAATTTCCCCATGATAAATACACCTCGTGGTTCCCCCTCTAAGTTACTTTTTAGTATTGGGTTGGATGCCACTGCCACATTACCATAATTTGTTGAAATAATCCCATATTTTCCAGATTTCGGATTATCAAAGGTTAATAAAGGATGGGTAAGAGCAATTTTAGGCATGGAAAACTCTGTGGGTAATTTTTCTTTTTGTTTCTTATCCAGGTTATACCACTCACCATACACAACCTCTCCCAATGCATTAATTATTAAAATCATGTTTATATTATTTTCTTTATATGTTTGGGGCAAAAGATTAATTCGTTTGAAATTCTCATTTTTGTTGATAACAAATTCATAAGTATCATCCCACCAAGAATAATCTGCACAAGTTCTATTTAAATACAATAAGTCTTTTTCAAAAGATTTCTGAAACCGTTCTAATTCATTAATAGCCAGTTCTCTTTCAAATTGTGATAATGTAGGTTTAACAACCCAATCATAGAGGAAAATATATCCAGACAATAAAAAAATCCAAAATATAAGTAAAATAACGACTATTTTAGATGTTAATTTCATTGCGTTTTATTGAACCAAAGTCATAAGGATTCTTTGAATATACGGCATATTTCTTCAATAGAGAATTCTCCATACTGGTTTCGAAAACGGTAAGAATCCGCATACAATTGTCTTGCGAACAAATCAAATTGATTATCTAAAACCCCCCATTTACTTGCACTCCGCGAAAAATTTATTTCCTTAAAAAAGCGATTCAGTGCATTTTCTATAGATAATTCCAGGTGCTGATTATCATATTTCTCTTGCAATATATTAATTATAAACTTTAACTTTTCAGGAAAAAATAAAATATTCCTTTTAAACATAGGTATCAGAAACAGTGCATTTGCTATCCCATGTGGGACTTTATAATACAGGGTGTAATAATAGCCCAAAGCATGAACTAAAGTAGTCCCCGTTTGTGCAATAACAATTCCCGACAGTAAAGACGCATACAAAAGCCAATACCTTCCATCAATATCTTCAAGATTATTTAACACCTTAGGTAACCACTGAAATATTAATTTACATGATTCAATTGCAAGACAATCTGTAATCGGTGTGGCTCGTTTGGATACCATTCCTTCCATAGATTGACTTAAAGCATCCAAAGCGGTAGAAAGAGTAATTTGATAAGGAAGCGTTAGTGTTAAAAGCGGGTCCAGCAAGGCAATTGTAGGAAAGATACGATAATCAGCCACCGTTTGTTTCGTGTTGTTCTTTGTGTTCGTTATTACCGCATAGGGAGTTACTTCACTTCCAGTGCCGGCTGTGGTCGGTATCGCAAGAATGGGTAAAGGCATATTCAGAAACAAATCTCTCCCAAAGTACTGCTCGCATTTCCCTGTATTTGTAGCAAGACCTGCAACTACTTTTGCAACATCCAGAGAACTACCTCCACCCACCCCAATAATCCAATCACATCGATTCTTTCTACATAATTCTCCTGCTTTATCACAAGTTTCAATGGTCGGATTTTCCTCAACATTGTCAAAAACAACCGCATTAGGGAAAGTTTTACTTATTTTTTCTAAAGCCCCATTTTTTTTTGAACTTTGTTTTCCTGTAACAATAAATGGTTTTTTACCAAGTTGAATTGAGAGAGAGGTTAATTCAGATATACCACCTATCTTAAAAATAATCTTTGTCGGCATTAGATAGTGAAAATCTTGAAAGGTTTTATCATTCAATGTCATATTTTACTCCCCTAACACTTTTATGATTAACCGTTTCCTTCTTTGACCGTCAAATTCTGCATAATATATTTGTTGCCATGGACCTAAATCCAATTCCCCTTTTGTTATTGGCACAATTACCTCATGGTGTACTAATAAACTCTTTAAATGAGCATCTCCATTCATTTCCCCAGTGGCATGATGCCTATAATCTCTTTTGAACGGTGCTAATTTCTCAAGCCATTCATCAATATCTTGTATTAATCCATCTTCCGCATCATTTACATAAACTCCTGCTGTGATATGCATTGCAGATACAAGAACCAACCCTTCCATAATCTGGCTTTTCTTGACTACTTCTTCCACTTTATCTGTTATATTAATATATTCACGATGTTTTTGTGTGCAAAAATATAAATATTCTGTATAACTTTTCATAAACAATCCTTTCACTTATTTTGAAATATATTTTAACAAAAATAAAATATTTATCCTGAAAAACATTTTTTATTAAGTAAAATATTGAGTATCATTACTTATCCTTGTTATAATTATAAACACGCAATTCGTTATGTATTAACTTGTTCTTCTCCCGTTCTTAAAAAAATCTCTAATTTGGATTGTTAATTATGTCTAAATATAAAGTAGCCATTATAGGTTGTGGAAACATTGGTGCAGATATCTGCATTGCACTACAAAAAGGGGATATACCCGCAAAAATTGTGTCTCTACATGATATAGAAGAAAAAAAGGCACAACTATTAAAACGAACTTTTCATTTAGATGCTGAAATATGCGATTTAGACAAAGCGGTTTCTTTAGCAGATTTTGTTATTGAATCTGCTACATCTAATGTTGTCGAACCTGTGATAAAATCCTGTATTAAAAACAAAAAAGATTGCCTTATTATGAGTTTAAGCGGACTATTATACAACTTACATCTCATAGATGAAGCAAAAAAAAATTGCATTAGAATAAAAATTCCATCCGGTGCGATTTGTGGGCTTGATGGAATTCGTAGTGCTATGGAAGCAGGTTTGCACCGCGTAATTTTAACTACAAGAAAATCTCCTCAAGCACTCAAAGGTGCTCCTTATCTTATAGAAAAAAATATCGATTTAACAGATATTAAAGAACCAGTAACCATTTTTGAAGGAAATGCTTTTGATGCGGCGAAAGCATTCCCCGCTAATATCAATGTTGCATGTGCTTTGAGTTTATATGGGATTGGACCCCGCGACACAATTGTTCGTATAATCGCAGATCCGAACATTAAAGAAAATATGCACGAGGTTTACGCAGAAGGAGCATTTGGTAGATTACAGACAACAACAATAAATCTACCCTCACCGAGAAATATTAAAAGTAGTTATCTTGCATCACTTTCCGCTATAGCGGAATTAAGAGCCATGGCGGAAGATTATGTCACACACTGCCTTTACTGTCCAGAGAGAAAATCGAAAAACGAAAATAATTTATGATATAATATTGCCCAAAATAAAAAGATTAAAAGAAAGGATATAAGTAAAATGTTTGCTATTATCACTTGTGGAGGAAAACAATACAGGGTTCAACCCAATGACAAAATTCGCGTTGAAAAATTGAATGCGAAAGAAGGTGACTTGATTGAAATCAATAAAGTCCATCTTTTATCTATTGATAATCAATTAATAGTTGAACCGGATAAATTAAAATCATCATCGGTTACTGTTCAGGTCCTTACACATGGAAAATCAAAGAAAATACGTGTTTTTAAATATAAGAGAAGAAAGAACTACCATCGTACTTACGGACATAGACAGTTATTTACAGAAATTTTAGTTAAAGAAATAAAAAAATAGTTTCCAGTATAAGGAGGAATAAGCAATGGCACATAAAAAAAGTGGTGGAAGCGCCAGAAATGGAAGAGATAGCAATCCCAAAATGTTGGGTGTAAAAAGATATGAAGGCGAACAAGTCCTTTCAGGAAATATTTTGGTCCGCCAGCGCGGAACAAAAATCAAACCCGGTAAAAATGTCGGCTTGGGAAGAGACCATACCATTTTCGCTATGGTAAATGGAATTGTAAAATTCCGTTATACTATAGGCGGGAAAAAATGTGTTGATGTGATTCCCTTAAATGCAGAAAATCAAAATTAATATTTTTATATAACAAGATAAAAACTGGCACGGTATAATAACGTGCCAGTTTTTATCTTATGCTCGTTTATTATATATGAAACAACAAGGAAAAAATAGGCTATTTATTGATGAAGTCCGTGTAAAATTAACCGCTGGAGACGGAGGAAACGGTTGTGTAAGTTTCCGTAGAGAAAAATATGTCCCCAAAGGTGGTCCAGACGGAGGTGATGGTGGAAATGGAGGTAATATTTATTTTCAGGCAACAACGAAACTACACACACTCATTGACCTTAAATATCATGCTCATTGGATTGCCCCAAAAGGAACCCATGGAAGTGGAAACAATAGACATGGAAAAAACGGTAAAGACCTTATAATATATGTTCCCTGTGGCACTATTATCCGAGACTGGGAAACGGGTGAAATCCTTGTAGATTTAAAAGAAGACAAACAATTATTTTTAGCCGTAAAAGGTGGAAAAGGTGGAAAAGGAAATGCACGATTTGTAAGCTCTACCTACCAAACACCACGTTTTGCGGAAAAAGGGGAAAAAGGAGAAGAAAAAGAATTCCTCCTTGAATTAAAACTTATAGCTGATGTCGGTTTTGTTGGACTTCCCAATGCTGGAAAATCAACACTGCTAGCCAGTATAACCTCAGCAAAACCTAAAATTGCCGATTATCCCTTTACAACACTTACTCCCAACCTTGGTGTTGTTTCTTTATCAGAATATAGAACAATTACTGTAGCCGACATTCCAGGTATTATCGAAGGGGCTTCTGAAGGTAAAGGTTTAGGATATGATTTCTTAAAACATATCGAAAGGACTCGTGTTTTGCTTTTTCTGATTGATACCGGTGACCCGGAACCTGAAAATACTATTGAAATTCTTGAACACGAATTAGAAGCATATAGCCCCGTTTTTAATGAAAAACCAAAAGTATATGTGTTTAATAAATTAGATATTACAGAAAACGACAATTATTTCAATAAAAAAATAAAAAATAAAAAATGGAAAGTCCCCATATTTGGCATTTCTGCTGTTACAGGTAAAGGAGTCAAACCATTATTAGATACTATTTATCAAATTGTAGAAGAAGCACGAAACAATGAAAAAGAAGAGCCTATTCCTATAGAAACAAGATATGTTTATGAAGCACCATTTAAAATATATAAAGAACCTGACGGCTTCCGTATTGAAGGTAAAAGAATTTCCCGCGTACTACAAATGACTGATTTTGAGAATGAAGAAGCAGTTCAATATTTACAGAGGGTACTTGCTCATATGGGATTATTTCGCGCATTAAAAAGAGCAAAAGCAAAAGATGGAGATTTAATATATATGGATGATTATGAATTTACTTATTCAGGTGATATTATTTCAAAAGATACTTCTGAATACAGGAATAAGAAAAAACATGAATAAAAAGATTATTGTTATTAAAATAGGCACCGACTTAGTCAATTCTAAACAAAAAATACAACCTATATCTCAACTGGTCAAACAAATTTGTGAAATAAAAAAACAACATAATGCAAATTTCATCATTGTAAGTTCCGGAGCCGTAGGCTGTGGGATGTCTTTAGTCGGAAAAGAAAAAAAACCGGAACGTTTATCTGAAAAACAGGCTTTGGCTTCTATTGGTCAGGTCGAATTAATGAGAAGATATACGAAACTATTTCAATTACACAGCAAAAAACAATTTATTCCCTCCCAAATTTTAATTACTCGAGCAGATTTAGATAATCGGACTTCTTATATCAATGTTTTAAACACCTTACGAGAACTTCTTGCTTTAAAAAATGTTGTCCCTATTATTAATGAAAATGATACTACCGCTATTGAAGAACTCCAGTTCGGAGATAATGATACACTATCCGCACGAATTGCGGTTCGTGTAAACGCAAATTTACTTATTTTACTTACCAATGTGGACGGTCTATATACCGATAACCCACAAAGAAATACCAATGCACAATTTATCCCTATTGTAAATAATCTAACTCCGGAAATATTTTCTTGTGCCCATGATACAACAAGTAATACATCAGTAGGTGGTATGCTTACAAAATTAGAAGCAATTAAAATCGCATGGCATGCAGGTATTCCTTCAGTGATTGCCAATGGAAATACACAAAATATATTAAAAAACATTATTAATAATAAAGGAACCTATACAAGTTTTCTTCCACCTCAAAACAAAATTTCTCAAAAAAAATCGTGGATAGCCTTCGGAAGAACAATCAAAGGGAAAATTATTATCGATGAAGGTGCTGTTCAAGCCCTCCTCAAAAGAGGAAGTAGCCTTTTACCAGTAGGTGTAAAACATGCTGAAGGGAATTTCAAAAGAGGTGATTGTGTTTCAATAACAACTCTTAATGGGTTAGAATTAGGTAGAGGTATTATAAATTTAAATAAAGAAGAACTCGAAAAAGTAGCCGGCAAAAAATCTACAGAGATAAAAAAAACACTTTTAGATTGGCAATATGAGGAAGTAATTCACAGAGATAATATGTTTTTATTCCAGAACAACAATATGGAGGAAAAAACATGAACATCAAAGATGAAATTACACAAATTGCTCAAAGAGCAAAAGAAGCATTTTATAAACTACAAAATATCCCTAAAAATATTAAAAACGAATCTTTACTCAAAATAGCCGATGAATTAGAACTCCATACAAACTGGATTATTAAGGAGAACAAAAAAGACCTGAAAAATGCCAAAGAAATGGGACAAACAAAAGCCTTTCTTGATAGACTTGAATTAACTCCCAAAAGAATACAAAGTATGGCAGAGAGTGTTCGAGTAGTGGCTTCCCTTCCCGACCCTGTTGGCAATATAGAAAACCAATATATTCATCCCAATGGACTAAAAATTGCAAAAGTACGCCAGCCAATAGGCGTTGTAGGGATTATTTATGAAAGTCGCCCTAATGTTACTATTGATGCTGCTTCCTTATGCTTAAAATCCGCTAATACATGCATCCTCCGGGGAGGTTCAGAAGCAATTCATTCAAACCTTGCTCTGGCAAAAATTTTTAACGATACCGCAACAAAATGGGGTATTCCTGAAAATGCTGTTCAAATGATATCTACTACTGACCGTTCTGCTGTCGGGGAACTACTTAAATTAGACCAATATATTGATGTTATTATTCCCAGAGGTGGGAAAAGCCTTATTGCTCGAATATATGATGAATCTCGAATACCTGTTATTGCTCATCTGGACGGTGTTTGTCACACATATCTACATGCGGATGCAGATTTAGATATGTCCCTCAAAATTGTTATGAACGCAAAATTACAAAGGCCAGGTGTTTGCAATGCAATGGAGACTCTACTCGTTCATGAAAATTCTGCTCCTCTACTTCTTCCTCCTATTGCAAAAGAATTAATTCAAGGCGGTTGTGAATTAAGAGGTTGCCCCAGAACGCAAATGTTAATTGATTGTAAACCCGCAACTGAAGAGGATTGGTATACCGAATATTTAGATAAAATTCTATCAATAAAAGTTGTATCTTCCATAGAAGAAGCCATTCACCATATAAATTACTATGGCTCCCACCATTCGGATGCAATAATCACAAATGATTATTTTATGGCTGAAAAATTTTTAGAAGAAGTAGACAGTGCCACAGTTTATGTGAATGCTTCTACCCGTTTTACAGATGGTTTTGAATTCGGAATGGGTGCAGAAATTGGAATAAGTACAAACAAACTACATTGGCGTGGTCCTATGGCTCTTGAAGGATTAACCACATTTAAATTTGTTGTTCGAGGAAATGGTCAAATCCGTGGTTAGTTCTGTAGATATAGGTCTATTCGGTGGTACTTTTGACCCCGTTCATAATGTTCACATTAAATTAGCATATTCTGCACTACGGCATGCTGATTTATCTACTATTATTTTTGTCCCTGCCGGAATACCCCCACATAAAAGGGGGCTTGTCTTCGCTTCACCCGAAGATAGATATAACATGCTACTCCTTGCTACCCAAAATGAACCTAAATTTTCTGTTTTGAGATTTGAAATAGACAGCAAAAATCCATCCTTTACAATAAATACTATAGAACATATTTCAAAAATTTATCAGAATGCTAAAATATATTTAATCGTAGGTTTGGATACACTGGTAGATATCCCTAATTGGTATCATGCTGATGAACTTATAAAAAAAATACATTCTTTTCTTGTGGCTAATCGTCCCAATTCTTCTATAAAAAAAATATCCCCTCAATTATTATCAAAAACTGTTTGGCTACCTTTTGAACCCCAAAATATTGCATCCCATCAGATACGTTTATTAATACAACAAGGTAAAGAGATTAAAGATTTTGTTCCTCCAGCAGTTGAAAGATATATTTATGAACACGGAATTTATAAAGATAAAAAATGAAATAACAAATAACTACTCTTATTATATAGATTATTTAAATAATTATTTAAGTAAAGAAAAAATTAACCATTGTGTCTCTACATCAACTTATGCTCTCTATATTGTTCGAACGAAAGGAATTGAAGTAAATGAACATAAAGTAATACTTTCTGGCATATTACATGACCTATGTAGGGAATGGAAAACAGAAGATATTATAAAAAAAGCAAAAGAATTTAATATTGAAATCACCCAATATGAAAAAAAATATCCCGTCTTATTACACGGTCCTCTATCTGCTAATATGATTATCCAGGAATTGGATATTCATGATACAGACATATATGAGGCTATTTATTGGCATACCACAGGAAAAGCAAATTTAGGACTTGCAGGACAAATACTTTACCTCTCCGATTTTAGCGAACCTCTCCGAAACTATCCACAAGCCCAAAAAACACATGAAATTTTAATGCAATATGGTTTTTTTGATGCTCTCTTTTACTCTGCAAATGAAAGATACATGTTGAGTTTAAAAAAAAGAGACCCTTCTCCTTACTCTTTAGAATTTATAAATTGGTTAAAAAGTAAAAAGGATTTACTTGTAAATGCAGAATGATACCTTCCATATATTAGCCCCATATTACGACCGTATTATGACCCGTGTCCGTTATGACCGATGGGAAAGCAGACTTCTGGATTTACAAAAAATAATACAGGACAAAAATAAGTGTATAATCAATCATCTTGATGTAGCATGCGGAACGGGGACTTTGATACAAAAATTAAAAAAACATGGTTGGAATTCCATAGGGGTTGATATATCCCCTGCTATGCTTTATACCGCAAAACAATTATATCCCAATATCCATGTTTTAACAGGAAATATGTGTTCCCTGCCTTTTAAAAATTCATTTCATATAATATCGTGTCTTTTCGATTCTATTAACTTTCTTTTAGATGAAGAAGATATATACCGTTCTATTTATTCTATGGCAACATCACTAAAAGAAAACGGGATTATCTACTTTGACTGTGTTACAGAACAAATGGTCAAACAATACTATAACAATAGTCAGTGGAAAGAAAATTATAAAGATTTCAGAACAGTCTGGGAATCTTCATATAATCCCTCAACACAAACAGCCACATTAAGTATCTTAATACAGGGAAAAGGTTGGTCCGTAGTAAGACAGAAAATATATCCATTACAAGTTTATCGGGAAGCAATTAAAGAAGCCGAACTTACTTTATTAGCCTGTGTAGATGCTCATACATGGGACCACATTGATTCAAAAACCGTTCGTATCGATTTTATCTGTTCAAAATCCCCTACTGATTTTTTAATTCACAATTTCAAGCAAATACAACAGAAAATAAAAATAGAAAGCGAACTATCATTACGAAATGACTAATCAACAGGAGATTTCCAATCCGGCGAAGGTACTCGCAATTCTTTTAACATGTTCAACAATTCAGTGCATTTATCAGGATAAGTCGATGCAAGATTATTGTTTTCCCCTTTATCATTATTTAAATCATATAATTCAGGTGCAGTCCCATAAATATTTACTAATTTCCAATTTTCAATTCTTAAAGCCTGTTTAAATCCCTGCTCATAAAACTCCCAGTATAATGCCCTATTCTTAAAGGAAGGAGTTTCATTTCCTAACAACAAAGGAACAAATGATACCCCATCTATTCCTTTAGGTGTTTGTGCACCAGATAATTCTGCAAAAGTAGGCAAAACATCCCAGAAAGCGCATGGCACATCGCATTTACTTCCCGATGCCACCTTTCCTTTCCACCTTACTATAAAAGGTACTCGTATTCCTCCTTCATAAAGGGCTCTTTTATATCCCTTAAAAGGTCCCGAACTCTTGAAAAATTCCGGGTCCGCACCTCCTTCTTTATGGGGTCCATTATCGCTTGAAAACATTACTACTGTTCTTTCTTCCAATCCTAATTCCTTTAGCAAATCCAATACCCTACCGACAGTATCATCTAACCGTGTAATCATCCCTGCATGATTTTTCTGAATTTGTGGCCACGGTCTATCCGAATATGGTTCATCATTAGGGACCTCCATACCATTTCCTTTGGCATTTCCCAATTCATTATTTGCATGTGGGATAGTTAATGCTAAATAAAGAAAAAAGTTTTTATCTTTATTTCTTCTAATAAAATCTACCGCTTCCTTTGTAAACAAATCATGACTATACTGTTCACAACTACTACATACTCCCGGAACATCTGATATTACATTCCCTTCTATTTTTTCTTTTTTGGTTCCTCTCCACAAGAAATCAGGATAATAATTGTGAGCATGCAGTTGATTTAAATAACCATAAAATTCATCAAAACCTTGCAGTATGGGAATTCCCGAAGTTTCCGTTTCTCCCAATCCCCACTTCCCCACTAAACCTGTAACATAACCCTGAGATTTCAATACTTCTGCAAGTGTAACATCTTCAGGAGCAAGAGGAACCGCACCATTACCTCTTATTCTTGCATGTCCAGTATGGTATCCCGTCATTAGGCAACACCGTGATGGAGCACATACAGTACTTCCTGCGTATCCATCTGTAAAAACCATTCCTTCCCTTGCCATACGGTCTATGTTCGGTGTAAGTATATATTCCTGTCCATAACATCCAACATCACCATAACCCAAATCATCTGCAAGTATAATAATAAAATTAGGCTTTTCCTCCTGTTCTTCTGTCATGCTTTCTCTATTTAAAAGGTTTAATGCAACTCCCGTTGTGAGGATATTACCTAAAAAACATCTACGGCTATATCTTCTCATAATAAAATCCTTTTTGTTTATTTTGCCTACATACGATTATATGCATAAAATTATATAAAAAATGAATAATAAAAAACTTTTTGCCTTCACACCCAAATATGAAATGATAAGAAAAATATAATTGTTCTATAATATAAATTCATTTAACAACCATAAAGGGGATAATTATGAAGTTAGTTGTCGAAGGTAGTAATTTAAAAGGTTCCGTAAAAATACCCGGTTCCAAATCACATACAATTCGTGCTGTAGCGATTGCTTCTCTTGCTGAAGGCAAAAGCATAATAAAATCTCCCCTATTTTCATCAGACACATTGTCATCTGTTAAAGTTTATCGTTCTCTGGGAGTTCAAATTTCTTTTGAGGAGGATAGATGGATTGTAGAAGGACCTGGCGGTTTATGGGATATTCCCGATGATGTGGTTGATGTGGGCAATTCTGGAACAACCATGTGTATTGCAATGGGTAGCTCTGCACTTATTCAAAAAGGGACAGTTGTTTTAACAGGGGACCATCAAATTCGAAGAAGACCATTAGGTCCATTAATAAATGCCTTAAATGAACTGGGTGCAAATGTAATGTCCACACGAAATAACAACCTCCCACCGATAGTGATTCAAGGAAGGATTAAAGGAGGGAAAACATCAGTAAAAGCCATCTCAAGTCAGTATTTAACCTCCATTTTAATTAATGCCCCTATGGCAGATACCGAAACCATTGTAGATGTCCCTTTACTTTATGAAAGACCCTATGTTGAAATGACATTGGCATGGCTTAAAGAACATGGAATACAAATAATTTACGATGCAGAGTTCAAAAATTTTGTAATTCCAGGAAAGCAAAAATATAAAACAGTTAACAAACACATTCCCGGAGATTTCTCTTCCGCTACTTTCTTTCTTTCCGCAGGTGCTTTACCGAATAATGAGGTTCTTTGTTTGGGTCTGGATATTAACGATACACAAGGAGATAAACTTGTTCTAGAGTATTTAAAACGGATGGGAGCAAATATAAACATTAAAGATAATGGCATACAAGTTAGTTCCAGACAATTGATAGGTGCCGAAATTGACCTGAACGCAACCCCGGACGCACTACCGATGATGGCAGGTCTATCATGTTTTGCTTCCGGTAAAACACGATTATACAATGTTCCCCAGGCAAGACTTAAAGAAACAGACCGTATATCCGTAATGAAAGAAGAACTATCTAAGTTAGGAGCGAAAATCAGAGAGTTACCAGATGGATTAGAAATTGAAGAATCCCACATGCACTCCGGACATGTTAGTGGACATGGTGACCACCGTGTAGTAATGGCTCTCGCAATTGTAGGGACTATGCTTGATGGAACAACTATTATTGATGACTACGAAGCAGTAGATGTTACTTTCCCAACCTTTCTTGAATCCCTGAAATCTATAGGCGGAAACGCTCATGTAGTTGAATAAATATATATTATAATCAATAATAAACTATAAGGAGAATAAGTTTGAAATTAGTAATTATGGGTCCCAAAGGGGCTGGAAAAACAACCATTGGAAAACTTGTCGCTGAAATTACAAACCTGACATATTTTGAAACAGATGAAATGATTGAAAACCTTTACTTTGAAAACACCGGCGAAAAAAAAACTTGCAGGCAAATTTTCGTCGATAAAGGGGAGAACTATTTTCGTGAATTAGAAAAAAAAGTAGCACAAGAAGTTGCCTATATGGACTGGTGTCTTATTATCACAGGTGGCTCCATAATGTTATATCCCCCCAATCGCCGAAAAATTAGAAACAATTCTTTGCTTATATATCTGACCGCCAACAAAGAAATTTTATGGCATAGAGTTTCTCAACACGGAATTCCCCCATGGCTATTAGATGTGGACAATCCCCAACAGAAATATTATGACGAATTATCTCTACGCGAAGAAATACTACAACCTTTTGCTGATGTTTTGGTTGATACATCAACAGGTGCTCCTGATGATATTGCACAATTAGTTGTAAATCGCATAGGTGAAGAACTCGCTATACACACGAGGTCTGCAAATACATTTGGAGAAATTATTCGCATTACCACATTTGGAGAAAGCCATGGACCTGCAATCGGAGCCATTATGGATGGAGTTCGACCAGGCATTGAAATATCGGAAGAAGATATACAAAAAGAATTAGACCGTCGCAAGCCCGGTCAAAGTTCCATTACTACAAAAAGGAAAGAATCAGACACAGTTCACATTCTTTCAGGTATTTTTGAAGGAAAAACTACCGGTGCACCTATTGGATTAATTATCTATAACGAGGACCAAAAATCACATCATTATGACGAACTAAAATATCTTTTCCGTCCCGGTCATGCGGATTTCACATTTTATACAAAATACGGAATTCGTGACCATAGAGGTGGAGGAAGGGCTTCCGGCCGTGAAACAGCATGTAGAGTAGCCTGTGGGGCTATTGCCAAAAAAATTCTTGAAAGAAAAGGTGTAAAAATAATTGCCCATTCCGTTGAAATTGCTGGGATATCTACTACTTCCGAAGGGTCTTACGAAAACATCGAGGCCAATCCGGTAAGATGTAAAGATTCAAACACAGCAAAAGTCATGGAAGAAGAAATTTTAAAAGCAAGAAAAGAGGGCGATTCTGTCGGAGGAATAATACAACTTGAAATACATGGAATACCCCCCGGTCTTGGTGACCCAATCTTTGCTAAATTAGATGCACGTTTAGCAGAAGCCCTTTTGAGTATCGGTGCGGTGAAAGGTATCGAATTCGGAGATGGATTTGAGTTAGCACGACTGAGAGGAAGCCAATCCAATGACCCTATGGAAAATGGAACATTCTTGAGCAATCATGCCGGTGGTATTTTAGGCGGTATAAGTACTGGACAACCAATTATTGCTCGCCTCGTCGTAAAACCAACTTCTTCTATTGCAAAACCACAAAAAACAATAGATATTTTTTCTAATAATTGCGAATTAAAAGTTCATGGACGACATGACCCCTGTATTGTACCAAGAGCCATTCCTGTTATAGAAAGTATGACAGCACTAACACTACTGGACATATGGGAAGTGCAAATACGACTGAATCCTGATTGGGCTGAAAAATGGGGTACGCCCCTATACTGATTTACTCCCCTTTTTGCTAATACTATCTATTCTTTGCTATTATTATAAAAAAGAGATGAGGAAATTTTATGATTATATGCCCTCATTGTAATCAGCAAAAAATCGGTTCAGGCAAATTACCTCCAGATGTTGTCATGATTCTTCCCTGCCCTTCTTGTCATGAATTTAGTATCGTATTCAGAAACAAAGCAATTCCAATTAACAGACGCATTATCGAAAAAGGTTCCCGAAAAGAAAGAATAGAACATTTGGCAAGCATAGTAGAAATGTTTCTCGACCTTGCTATGCCCGAAATAAATATTGATGAAAAAAAAGAATCATTAGAAGATGAAAACAAAGAAAATTTATTCGAACCACGAAGCAATCAACAATCTTTCGTAACGAACTCACCATCCCCTATCTCTGCTGAAGAAGTAAAATTATTTATCGAAAAAGAAATCAATTCTATTGACGACCCTGAACTTTTTAGAAAATATTTCGGAGAGAATTAACTATTCGTAGATTTGTAATTAACAATTTCTTTCTCTAACATTTTTACCCAATCCACAACCCTTGGAACTGATAAGTTGCTCTCATTATCCTGGTCAATAATCAAGCCACAAAAATTATCCCCTAATAAAGCCCTCGAAAAATTAAAATTATAACCTTCATTTTTCCAATAACCAATAACAATACCACCATTTTCAATAACTACATCATAAATATCTCTTACCCCACTGGCAAATTGTTCAGGAAACATAGCACTATCCCCTAAACAAAACAATGCAATCAATTTTCCTCCAATTACATTCTTATTCAATTTTTTTAATATTTCTTTCCAATCTTTTTGCGATTCACCATTGCCCCATGTAGATGTACCAAATATAAGCAAGTCATATTGTTCAAATTTATTTATATCAACAGATAGAACATTTATTATTTCTACTTCATGCTTAACAAATGCAGAAGATATTATATCTGCAACATAAGCAGTATTTCCTGTATTACTTCCATATACAATTAATATTTTCACTTTTTTTACCTCAAATCATAAAACAAATTTTTGGGAAAATATATTGCTTAAATTATTTATCCGTCAATATATATTCCTGATTTCTTAATATTTATCTCTCGCTTGAGGACCCTTTGCAAATCAACAACAGGAAGTTCATCAGTAATGGTAACGATTTCTTTTTTACCATCAGGATATAAAATAAATGTATCTTCAGATTTAACACCCTTCGCAGAAGGATTCCATGCAAAAGCAGTTCCAAATGAAATACGCTTTCCCAATTCCTTTTCTATCAGAGATGAATAAAAAGTATCTAAGACCGGAAATGTTTCTTTGGGACTTCCTTTACAGGTTCTTCCTGCATAACCTGTTGCTCCACCTTGATGATGATTATGCCATTCATTATCAGGAAATCCCATTAATCTATAGGCTTCCATACATTTTGTAAAAACATCCCCTAAGGTTCTTCCAGGTTCTGTGGCTTCATATATCAAGGCATCTACACCACATATCCTATTATAAGCATTTCTTGTTTCTTCTGAAATTTTGCCTACCTGCTTAAATCTTGTGAGAGAAACAACTAACCCCTCTTTCAAAAAACAACCAACAACCATAACTATATTTTTTACTTTTTTACTATTTTTATTCGATATTAATAATTTTTCTGTTGGTAATGGATGTCTATATTTCTTAATTCGTTCATCACTCGCAACCAAAGATACAGGTACAAGACAACCCCTTTTATGTCCTTCATATACTAATCTTGCTGATATATCTGTTTCTGTATCACCCAGCCGTATTCCTTTTAATGTGCTTACCATTGCTTCACTTGCAAGTCGTCCCAATTCCTTATATTTTTGCAATTCTATTTTTGTTAATAATGCCCTTATTACAGATAATTCATTGTTTACATTTACACCTAAACTTCCATCATCAGATACCCATTTCGATTCATCCTTTATCTTAAAATATTTTTTAACAACATCTGAAGGAGAGGAATCAAACCATAAAAATGAAAGTTTCTCACAGGGGAAATTCGCAAGTTCCTCATCCATAATACGAGGTTCTTCAATATTATTCCCCACATAATATACTTTACCATTCTTATCCACAAATAATGAGTTGGCTCCCAAATCTGTGTACTTCCATATATAATTCCGCTTCCCACCTGTTGCCATTGCAAAATTATCTACTCGTGATAACAAAATTCCATTATATCCTTTGGAATTCAAAAAGGCCTTTATGAGAGCAATACGAATTTTCAATAATTCATTATCCTTCATACCTATCTCCTTATTGCCAGCTATAATTTGATATAAATTGTAATCTATAATATATTTATTCAAAATAACAACCAAAACATATATTAACAAAGACTACTATGGATAACAACTTATTAAAAGATAAAAAAATATTAATAATAGAGGATGAAGTAGATATTTTAAGTTCATTAAGGATTCTCTTTGAGGCGGAAGGAGCAAAAATATTTCAATCCGAATATGCCTCCATTGCTATAGAAATTGCCGAAAAAGAATTACCTGATTTATGTATCTTTGATGTTATGTTACCTGATGAAAGTGGTATTCAGTTGTTTGTTGAATTTAAAAACCACCTTTATCTTAATAATATACCAGTTGTTTTTGTTACAGGTGTAAATACCTATGAATTGGGGAACTCCTGGTCTGCTGAAAAAATATCAGAAATATATCAAGTACCTCCTCCTGAAGGTTTTATAGAGAAACCATTCAATCCCGATGAACTTATAAGAATTGTTTGTGATATTTTTCATTCTAAAAAATAAGTTCTTCTATTTATCTTCAGATACTATTCTTAGCATATCTTTCGGCATACAGAAACGCTCTCGTATTTTTCTAATTATTTTCCCTCGTTCTATTTCCGAACTGTCAATTCTTTTCCAATCATCATAATTTATAAATTGAATATTTTTGGATTTCAATAATTTAATAACATCCTCCCGCGAACCCTGTTTATTTTCCTTCAATTGGGATAAATCATCCAGAAGATTTTTAACAGTTTCTAAACTATCCGGTTTGTTATGTCCTATAAGTCCAACAGGTCCTCTTTTTATCCAACCTGTAACATATATACCCGGTACAATTTCATCATTTTTTACCACCCTTCCGTTTCTATTGGGGATTACACCCTTAGTTTCATCATATGGAAGTCCCGGAAAACGATTCCCTCTATATCCAATACTTGATATAACATAATCACAATCCATCTTCTCAATTATACCTGTTCCTACCGCCCTTTGTTTATAGGGTAGACCTTCAAGAACATTTTTCTCAAACATTATTTGTTCTACTTTCCCATCACCTACAATCCGAATAGGAGAACGCAGAAAAGTAAAATAAATCTGTCTATTCTTTTGTACTTTATTCATTGAAAATTTCTTAAAATACTCGAACATCCTCTGTATAGAAGGATGGTTTGTCATTTCCTCCCGACTGCTTTCATTTATCTCCAATTCGGACGGTTCTATAATAATATCTGTATCTCCAACCTCTTCCAAAGATAAAAGTTCATTTTCTTTAAATTTAGCCTGTGTGGGACCTCTTCTACCAACAATATACACCTCTTTCAATTTACTCTCTCCCAAAACTTTTATCGCATGGTTCGATATATCTGTTTTAGATAATTCACTGACCGGTCTACATAAAATCCTTGCTACATCTAAGGCTACATTTCCCATCCCAATAATTACAGCCCGTTTCCCTTCGAGTTTTATATCTAATGAATGGTAAACCGGATGACAATTATACCAACCAACAATAGAACTGGCAGTATAAGAACCTGCCAAATCTTCACCCGGAATTTCCAACCTTTGGCTGGTTT
This sequence comes from Candidatus Hydrogenedens sp., assembly GCA_049968235.1. GTDB lineage: Bacteria > Hydrogenedentota > Hydrogenedentia > Hydrogenedentales > Hydrogenedentaceae > Hydrogenedens. The sequence continues at coordinate 9,210 of JBMFRC010000023.1, read as the reverse complement.
CCATACCGCATGCAATAATAATCGCATCATAATAATTTTGTAACTCGGCAAGTGTTATATCTATCCCTACATCAACATTCCCAAAATATGCAAACCGTTTATTCTCCGCTATAATATCAAATGCTTTGGAAACATTTCGTATATTCGGGTTATCGGGTGCTACTCCTTTACGGACTAAACCAAAGGGGTCCGGATATCTTTCATACATATCTATTTCACAGTCCGGATGAAGCCGTAGAATATGCTCAGCAGAAAAAAAACCACTCGGTCCACTACCTATGATACCTATCCTGTATTTTGTTTCCATGAAAAATCCTTTTTATTTTTACATTTTTGTTATATTATAGATAGATAGTAATTATATCTTAATCGTTATTTTTGGAGATATTATATGTCATATAACAAAATTAACCGAAGAACATTTTTAGGAACATCCATAACTACAACCACGATTTCCCTTGTTTCTTTTACTCAAAATAACGAAAAAGATGCAACACCAAATACTATTGAAACCTCTTTCCCCAGTGGAAATATTCGAGGATTACAGATAAGTCGGCTACTTTTAGGGGGCAATTTATTAACTCATTTCACCCACAGTCGCGACTTAAAATATGTTTATAATCTCTGTGCCCACTACAATACACCCGAAAAAATAGTAGAAACCATGCAATTAGCGGAAAAACAGGGTATAAACACTCTTGTTATTCATACTGTTCCTGAAATACTCAAAGTCCTTGAAGAGTATCGCTTTAAAAAAGGGGGAAAAATACAATGGATTATCTGCCCAACGGCATATCCAGACGCAGACTTTAATTTATATAAAGAACAGGTAAAACAATTGATAGATATAGGTCTGGATGCACTCTATTTATGGGGGGTAACAGCAGACAGGTTAGTTCGTGAGAAAAAAATCTCTGTAATTAAAAAAGCAGTAGAATTGGGAAAAGAAAATGCACTTCCTTCCGGAATTGGTGCACATGACCTCGAAGTTATAAAAGTATGTGAAAAGGAAAAAATCGAACCCGATTTTTATATTAAAACATTCCACCATCACAATTATCCCACAGGTCCTAAAAAAGAGCAATTAGTAGAACCCTATGCAGAAATCCCCGGCTATTGGTGCAAAGACCCGGAAGAAACCATCCAGGTTATGAAAGATGTGGAGGTGCCATGGATAGCCTTCAAAGTAATGTCCGCAGGTGCTATTCCTCCGGAGGATGCTTTCCCATATGTTTTTAACAACGGTGCGGACCATATTTTAGCCGGAATGTTTGACTTTGAAATCGAACAGGATGCTCAAATAGCGAAGAAAGCAGTCGAAACTGTGAACCGAACACGACCATGGAGAAGTTAATAAGTTAATATCTGTTCAAAAAAAGTCTGACTTCTGTTCCAATCTTTATTTTGAGTTGTTTTTCCGCAGAACCACAATTGACAGCAATTTCCAGACGACCACCACTACCAAAGAGACACAACGATTGTTTCTCGCTTACTTTACCATAACACGATGAAAAAGGAATTTTTTGAAAACTACTTTTTATCTTTGCATATATAGGTAGATAGTCTAATATTTGTTCTTTTCTTATATTTGTAATTGCATTACCAAATCGGTCTATATGGATAACTTCACCATAAATACAGTTATCCTTTATATGAATATCAGGGATATGTAACACTTGTAAATCGTCCACCATAGGTCCAAAATCTTCCCAGTTTCCACCTTTTGCCAATTGCACAGCAAGAGGTGCCATTATATCTCTACCATGAAATGTATTGCTTATGAATTGTGTTAATGTGTCAAAATACTTTACTTGTCGGGCTTCCACATGCTTGTTTTTTATAATACATGTTGCAAGACCATTATCCGGACATATTAAAAATTTTTGACTTTCATGTATTATTACTATCCTTCGTTCCATTCCTACACCCGGGTCTATTACCGCTATATGTATGGATGGAACCTGCCAGTAATCCCACATTCGTTCTAAAAACAAAGCCCCTTCCATTATATTCTGTGGACTTATTTCATGAGACAAATCTATTATAGATACATTGGATAATGTAGAATAAAGAACACCCTTTATTTCTGCCACATAAGGGTCTTTATTCCCAAAATCTGTAAGCAATGTAATATACTTTATTTTTTCCATGCTTGCAATCCAAAAAAGAATTTAGAAATCTTCTTTTTATATTATAGATACTATTATATATCAAATCAGAAAGGGTAATTTATGAAAAATAAAATCTTAATATATGGTGCCTATGGATACACAGGTTTGTTAATTCTTGATAACTGTATGACACAGCAACTACCCGTTATTATTGGGGGAAGAAACGAGACCAAATTAAAAGAAATTTCTCAAAAATATGGTATCGAATATCGAACCTTCTCTCTTGATGATGTTAACAACATTGCAAATAATTTAGATAACATCTGTGTCGTTATTCACTCCGCTGGACCTTTTCAATATACCGCTAAAAATATGGTATTAGCATGTCTTGAAACAGGAACACACTATATAGATATTACCGGTGAAATTGATGTATTCGAATGGATTGCAACTCAGGACTCAAAAGCGAAAGATAAAAATATAATGCTTTTACCTGGTGGTGGTTATGATGTCGTTCCCAGTGATTGCCTCGCTTCATATTTAAAATCATTACTACCCGATGCAACCCATTTATCTCTCGCCTTTTATACTAACGGTCGTCCATCACACGGAACGATGTTAACTGCAATTGAAAGTATGGGAAAAGGTGGACAGATAAGAAAGGAAGGAATACTACAATCTGTTCCACCTGCCTCCAAAAGAATGAAGATTAATTTTGGTGAAGAGACAAAATTATGTGTAACAATCCCCTGGGGTGATGTGAGCACTGCTTATTACTCCACACAAATCCCAAATATAGAAGTTTACATGGCTATATCTAAAGGTATGAGTTTTATGTTGCAGGGAATTAAAATAACTCAAAACATTATAGGGACAGAACCCATACAAAATTTCTTAAAAAACCGCATTCCCGAAGGAGGTCCTTCACCAGAAGAAAGAGCAAAAAATTTTGCTCTCTTATGGGGGGAAGTTAAAAATGAAAAAGGTATTTATAAAAGGGCAGGAATGAAAACACCTGATGGATATGATTTAACCGCATGTTCAAGTGTTCTTATTGCTAAAAAAATACTAAACAATAATTTTAAACCTGGTTTCCAGACACCTTCCCTCGCTTACGGTTATAATCTTGTATTAGAGTTACCTGATATAAAACTCTGGAACATTGATAATTAAATTTAAACACAATCTGTCCGCCCCGACGGGCATGTTAAGATTAGCTAATCCACCCAATAAAAAATTATTCCAGATAAGCATCTATATCACAATAAATAGTAAGATTTCGCGATAATAATAGTAATGAAGCAGGAAAATGGGTAGTTATTCTCCCTCTACTCAATAATCTCAATGCATTTTTCTTTGATGTTCCCTTTACTATTAAAATAATTTCCTTTGAATTTAATATTTCCTTGAACCCAAGAGTATAGCCGTGAGTAGGTTTGTCTTTGGCTTTATCCAACATAGAATGAGTTAAATATTGTGATGGAACAATATGTATCTCTGGAATTATTGTATCTGCAGGAAAATTTAAGCCAATATGCCCATCTGCTCCAATACCTAAGATACATAAATCAATACCATTGTATCGGCATATCAAATTTTTTATACGCTTACATTCATCTTCAGGATTTTTTGAATTACTTCGAAAACCCAATAATTGTTTTCTATTGAGTTTAAGGGGTTCTATGATATTCTCTCTTATATAAGTTTCACATGTAGATGGGTCGTCAGGTTTTATTCCGCCCCATTCATCTAATTTAAGAAATTTTATATCTCTAAACAATTCAGAACGCTCAGGAAATAATTGATAAAGTCCAATAGGACTTTCACCTGTTGCAATACAAATTAATGCTTTAGGATTTTTAGTAACTAACGAAACTACTTCTTTAAATGCAGCGTTACATGCTTTTTCATATGTAGTATATTTTTTTATATTAAACATATTAATCTATTGTGCTTCGGTTTCTTTTTCAGAATAATGTTCAAGGATTGCAGGAATTTTATCCGGCGTTACCTGTCCAAATATTTCATCGTTAATTTCAACAACAGGTGCTAAACCACAACATCCCAGGCAACGCGTTCCTTCAAGAGAAAATAATCCATCTTTTGTAGTTTCTCCAAATTGAATTCCGAGTTCTTCTTTTAATTTATCGACAACCCGTTCTGCCCCTTTTACATAACATGCTGTACCCAGGCATACACGAATAAGATACTTTCCCCGTGGAACAAGACGGAAAAAGTGGTAAAAGGTAGCCACACCGGAGACTTTTGCCATAGGTACCTGCAATAATTGGGCAACAGCGTCCATTTGTGTTTTCCCAAGAAAACCATAATACTCTTGAACCAATTGAAGTACTTTAATTAATTTGCTTTCAGGATTGGCTTCCTTTTTGCATTTTTCAATAAAATCTACAATATGTTCCGGAAGCGTTTTCTTTGCAAATGCTTCTACTTCCTGCCAATTATCTGTTTTTTGTTGTATATTTTGATTTGCGCACATTATCGTATTCCTCTCGGTAGTCTGGGGTGATAGTGTGTATGTAACAATTGGTGAGCCCTTTCACTTCCTGGAGCTCCCAAAAATTCTCTGTATATCTGTTGAATTGATGGATTATGGTTTGAAATTCTTATTTTCTTATCACTGTCAATCTTATACAAAGCCTGTGCCCTTTTGGCTAACAATTCCGGATCAAGGAAATGATAACCCTCCGGCGGATATGGCTGTCCTCCTCCTCCTATACATCCACCCGGACATGCCATAATTTCCACGATATGATATTGTTTCTCCCCCGATATGATTCTGTTTAGAATTGTTTTGGCATTTGTTAAACCATTGGAAACCGCAACATTAATCCTATAATTACCAAATTTAACCTCAGTTTCTCTCAGACCTTCTACAGCACGGACATCTGTAAATTCCATCTTCTCCGGTGGTAATCCCGTAAGAACTTCACAAGCCATCCGTAACGCTGCCTCCATAACTCCTCCCGTTGTACCAAAAATATCTGCCGCTCCACTGGATTCTCCTAAGGGATTGTCAAATTCGCTATCAGGCAAATCTTTTAAGTCAATACCATAACATTTAATCATCCAGATTAATTCACGAGTGGTTAATACGGCATCGGTGTAAGGTATCTCATCAGGCATTTTATGTTCATCCCTATCTGCTTCAAACTTCTTCGCTACACAGGGCATAACTGCCACAACATAAATATCTTTCGGGTCTTTTTTAATCTTTTCCGCATAGTAAGTTTTTAACAAAACAGAAGTCATACTCATAGGACTTCTACAGGTAGAAGCAAATGGAATCATTTCTGGGTAAAACTTCTCTAAAAAGTTTATCCAGCCCGGCGAACAACTGGTTAGGAGTGGAAGTCGTTCTTTTTTCTGTATCCTTTTCAAAAATTCTGTGGCTTCTTCGACGATTGTCAAATCTGCTCCAAAATTGGTATCAAAGATAGCATCAAAACCGAGTAATCGTAGTGCAGTTACCATTTTTCCGGTGGCAGGAGTTCCCGGCTCCATTCCAAAGCCCTCCCCTATTGCTGCACGAATGGATGGTGCTGTTTGTATAACAACATGTTTTTTCGGGTCTGCCAATGCATTCCATACCTTCTCTGTATGGGATTGCTCTATAAACGCCGCAACAGGACATACCATAATACATTGTCCACATTGAATACATACAGATTCATCCATAGCAGAACCATGGGCAGGCATAACCTGAGTGTGAAAACCTCTCCCATGCTGACTTAAATTATAGACACCCTGCACTTCCGCACATACGCGAACACAACGCCCGCATAAAATACATTTATCAGGAATACGAACCACAGATTTACTTTTCTTATCTTCTGGAAAATGTTTTCTCTCTCCTGAAAATAATCTTTCTCGAACTCCTAATGAATAGGCTAAATTCTGAAGTTCACAATTCCCATCCCGTTCACATGTTTGGCAATCCTGTGGATGATTGTCTAAAAGTAATTCAACTATATCCCGTCTCGCTTGACGAATTGCAGGACTGTTCGTCTTAATTTCCATTCCTTCCCATACCTTTGTGCTACAGGATGTCATGTAAAAATCAAAACCTTTTACTTCAACAATACATACCCGACAGGAACCCTGCAAACTCAAATCAGGATGATAACAGAGGCGGGGTATCTGAATACCTATTTTCTCTGCCGCTTCCATTATTGTTGTTCCTTCGGGAACCGAAACTTCTCTATCATCAATCTTAATATTTACCATTTTTACTTCTGTTGGCTTGTTTTTATTCATATATAATTCCTTGATTTATTCTGAATTAAAGTTTTTTAACGGCTTTAAATCTACAAACTTCAAAACATCTACCACATTTGATACATCTTGCTGTATCAATCACATGGACTCCTTTTCGCTCTCCTGCAATACATGACACAGGACAATTTTTAGAACACATGGTACAACCTACACATTTCTCCGGGTCTATTTCATAGTGAATCAATGACCGACACTTCTTTGATGGGCATTTCTTATCTCTGACATGAGATAAGTATTCATCCTTAAAATAAGTTAAAGTACTTAATACAGGGTTGGGAGCAGCTCTACCCAACCCGCATAAAGATGATTTCTTTACCAGATTCGCCAGTCGCTCTAACTTTTCCAAATCTTCTTCTGTGCCTTTTCCTTCTGTAATTCGGGCAAGAATCTCTAATATTCGTTTGGTCCCTTCTCTACAGGGAGTGCATTTACCACAGGATTCATCCTGACAAAATTCCATATAGAATTTTGCTACATCAACCATACAATCATCTTCGTCCAATACAATCATTCCACCACTACCCATGATGGAACCTAATTTTCCCAATGTATCAAAATCTACCGGTGTATCAAAATATTTTTCAGGTATACAACCACCTGCAGGTCCACCGGTCTGTATAGCTTTTGCTTTCTTACCTCCTGCGGGGCCTCCACCAATCCCATATACTATATTTCTCAATGTTGTGCCCATTGGAACCTCTACAAGACCTGTTCTCTGGATTTTTCCTGCAAGTGCAAATACTTTTGTGCCTCCACTTCGACTTGTTCCTATCTGTGCAAACCATTCAGGTCCATAAACTATTATCGGAGGAATATTTGCAAAGGTTTCTACATTATTAATTACAGTCGGTTTTCCCCATAATCCGCTTTCCGTAGGATAAGGTGGTCTAACACGAGGTTGTCCCCGTTCCCCTTCTATAGAGTGGATTAAAGCAGTTTCTTCCCCACATACAAAGGCTCCGGCACCTAAACGAATTTCAAGGTCAAAACTAAAATCACTACCTAATATATTTTGTCCCAAAAGATTATGTTTTCTACACTCTTCAATAGCATGATTTATCCGTTCTACTGCTAAAGGATACTCCGCTCGAATATAAAAATAACCTTTTTGTGCTCCAATAGCAAAACCACCGATTATCATTCCTTCCACAATACTAAATGGGTCAGATTCTAACATACTACGGTCCATAAATGCGCCCGGGTCACCTTCATCTGCATTACAAATAATATATCGAATTTTTTCCTTTGCTTTCCGTGCACTTGCCCACTTCATACCTGTGGAGAAACCTCCTCCACCTCTCCCTCTCAATTTCGATTCTGTTACCTGCTTCACTACCCATTCAGGGTCATTTTTCTCTAAAACATCCTTTAATGCTAAAAAACCTTTGTAGTGGATGTAATCATATATATTCTCCGGATTTACTACACCTGCATTTCTAAGGGCTATCCGTGTTTGTTTATTAAAAAACGCCACATCACCATAAAGATTATAAAATCTCTGACTTATAGGTCTTTCTTTTGCAATTAATCTCTGAACCGCTTTACCTTTTTTGAAGTGATTCTCTATAATATCATCAATATCTTTAATTGTTTTTATCTTATAAATAATATTATCAGGTCTAACCATTACCTGAACAGTTTGTTCTTTTTTATCCTTTATTGTGCAAAATCCCAAACAACCAATATGGGTCAGCCATACCTCATCAGGTTTCATTCCTGATTCCGCAAGTTTCATTTCAAATTGGAATCGTAATCCCCCGTCTAATGCTCCGCCACAACCAGAACCATCACACATTAAAACATGATACTTGCAGGAATCCGGAGTTTTATCCAAAAGATTTTCCTGAACAATTTTTCCGCCAACGATATGTTCCATAAAAATTTTATGAACAGTATCTCGTCTTACCAACTGATATTTGATAGGTAATTTGCCCGGAACAAAAACACCAACTATCGGTTCGCAACTACACCTGCCTGTGCATCCTGTTTTTTCTAAAATAATATCCTGCCTTCCGGATGAATCAATATGTTTTTGAAACTCTTCATATACAATCATAGAACCCGCCGCATGTTCACATGTAGCAGACCCTACGCGAATACGTATTTTTTCTCCATAACCCAAAGAATTACGAAATTCTTCGGCTTTCTTGAAAAGTGCTTCATAATTATTGTTAATACTATTCATATAACATCTTTCTCATATAAATTGTTTTTATAGTTTATAATTTCAAAAATTTTATATTTCATTATATCAAAAACAAATTTGTATTTTCAACTTAACTTTTTGATATACAATAAACAATATAATTTGTGAATTAATTAACGATTTATGAATGCTCTACTCTTATTATATTTGGGTCTGTAAATATATCACTTTCATCACGACTTGTACTGGAAAACTCGGATATAATAGCACCTTCTTCTCCCGATTGAAACCAATGCAATGTATTAGGTGGTATGGTATATTGTTCACCAGGATTTAATGTTATTTCATGCCAGACGGTAAAAGTCTCTTTTTTCTCTTCAGGTATTTTTGCCTGTGGATTATTTGTGGGTTTTCCTTCAATATACAAATATACCTTTCCCCAACGACAACGGAATGTTTCCATTTTGCCCGGTTCATTTTCAACAGGTGGATGTTTATGTTCAGGACATATCATCCATGGAAGCATTACCAATTCTTTCGCACAATATCTCTCTGTATTCACATACACAAGAATTGCAAGTCCTATCTTCTCATACATTCCCAATCCAAAGTCTGTAATCTCTATATTTTTCATCTCTTCCTGTGTAATTGTTATCC
>JBMFRC010000022.1:0-54313 GCA_049968235.1 Candidatus Hydrogenedens sp. | reverse complement strand
AATAATACTTCTTTAAAGCAAATAGATTCTTTGTCTGAAAAGGATATTTCTTCGCAAGAAGAAATTTTCATTGAAAAAATTAATAAGTTGTTAAAATATTTCGATTTCCCGGAAGATAAAAATTGCTATAAAATAAAAAACGATTCGTCAAAAGATTTACTTAATATAATTTTATATTTTTCATTGGATGGTATTCCTGACCGTTCTCAGACATTTATTGTTTCTCTTTCAAAGACAGAGAAAACCATTAAAAGATTTTTTTATAGAAAATTTCCTTGTCCTACAAAAGTAGATATTCCAGAGGAACCTCCGATAACAATTATATATCAAAAAGCGAGAGAACTGATAAAAGAAGAACTGGATGTAAATACATATAATCCCAAAATATTAGATAATGTTATACCTAAATTAGTTATCGCCCCGAATAAAAATGAGTTCGAGTTTGACAAAAGAGGGGAAAAACAATATATTTCTTCATATGTATGGGAAATAGATTTTACATATATTGACGAATATACTCAAAAGCAAATAATGGGTGTCATATGGTTAGATTTAAACTGTAAAAAAATATGGGGAATTTCTCGAATAAAAACAGCCGATAACATACCGTGTAATAAATATAATTACCATCCTTGTAAATAATAAATAAAGGAAATTGATATAATAATATTAATATATTATATAAATTAATAATATAATTATTATAAACTTTATGTTTTCAAAGATAAATCTACATATTAGGAAAACTTATAGGTCTATATGAACTGGTGGGGTTATCTGGATGAAACTCCGGGGCATCTCCATGTCCCCTGGGGAGAAACTAGTTTCCAAGTTAAAACATTACTCTGCAAAATAAAGTATTGAGAATAAAGATTATTCAAGTTTTAATAGGATTAGAATCATGAATTTTTATCTTATATCTAATTTTTATTATGTGAATAGTATAGCACCTCAACGGGGTACTCAAAGGTAAATCATACTTATGAATATGAGTAAATTTTGCACTGATTGGTTAGTAAAAGGATGGAATTGTTATCTTACTGTTTATTTTTTTGCTTCGGCTTTTTATGTAGAAGTTGTTCTAAATTTTATTCCAGAAGTAACGTGTCCATATAGGACGGGTATCCTGTATGTTAAGTTTAAGTATCTGTGCGGTCCAATGAGAAAGTAATTGTTCATGTGTGAGGAAAGCAGTTTCAGAGACTGGGGGTTTTTGAAGCCATTCGTTTTCCATCTGATTTTTCTTATCAATAAAAACAGGAAAGGTTTGTGAAGGATTTTTCATAACCAGTCGTTGGAATTTTTCATGTTTCCACCAGAAAGAATCTTTAAGTTCCCCTTTTGTATTACAAAATTTATTACTTAAAGGTTGTGATATATTTACAGGTTTGAATAGACTGATACATGGAGTTGAAGTTGCAGTAACCCAATAGGCACAATGTTTAGGAGTAAGTTCTGCAACCCATGACGCAGTAGTCTGATAATTAAGGAAGAGTCCGCCCGCATGCATACAGGGTGCATCCATCCCTCCGTGAAACCAATGATATTCTGGATAATAGTTTTCATTCTTATGGGAACGAAGTAGTTGAAACATATCCGATACGGTCAGAGTTTTTTGTCTGCACTGTTCCATAGCATTTCTTCGTTGATTACACCGAGTAAAGTAACTTTTAATTTGACTGCTGTATTTTTCCTTAAAATCTTTAATAGTCAAGCCATTGGAAATAGCACGACACCCATAAACTTTTTCCACAGCATATTTCTTGTCAGCGGTTTCAAGAACATAAGCTTCCTGGGTATCTGCGATTATATAACTGTTGTGATAGTAGGTCGTTTTTTTGTATCCACAATTTCCACCCTGACCATGAATTTCTATAAGTTGAATAATTGTTTCACATGCTTGTTTTGCGGTGATGGACCGTTCTAAAGCAAGACGAATCAGGTCCATCCCTGTCAAACCTGTTTTAGCATAAGGTTGGTTGGTAAATACCGCTTCATTCCCAATAGTAACGCCAAACTCATTCGTCCCCATTTCAGCACCCCACATCCATGTAGGTTTACATACTAAAATGGCATAGGTCTCACGAACCTGGGGAATGGTTATATATGTGCATTGTAGTAATTCATTTTTCGTGTAATTTTTACGCGGTTGCCAGAGAAGAACCTGAGATTCGTTTACCTCACGGTCCGAATTCTTTGCAAATAAAACTTTTTGACTATCTACAAAAACAATCGTATCGCACATGTTGTCAGTTTGCAGGCAGAAGATTATATTTACCTAATCCGAACACAGTTCCTTTGCCAATATGTAACCTTTCACCCCAACAAAGAACTTCAAGGATTTCAGAAGGAATTTGCTCATATACTATCGACACTATAAAACCTCCCATAATTACTTTTCTATCCTGACGAGATGAATAACGGACCCAATCCTGCCACTGGAATGCAGAATGTAAAGGTTGTAGATTTTTCCCCGCTTCTACTAGAGAAATCACATCCTTTTCTAAATAACCACCACAAAAGAAGTATTGCAACAAAGTAAGTCTACGAAGTAATCCAGGTAGGATATATGCTATTTCTCCCGTATCATGGAGATTCCCGTCTATAACTAATCGTGTAGGTGTTATATATTGTATTTCTATTCTCTTATCCAACAAAAGTTGCTCTTTCTTTTGCAAAATATCCTGTATCTTGAAGGAATACGGTTCCCCTAAGAATTCATTTGCCTCAGGCGAATATAGGGCGTTCCATTTGTTTTCAGGAGTAAGATAATCAAGGGATATAAGTTTAGATTTTCCTCGTCCTCTACCGAAACCTTCCTCAGCCATCACATCAAGTGCATAGATAAAATGCGGTAAGAAATCCTTTGCTCTACCAACAAGGGTTAAATTACACTCAAATACCTCGCCGGGTTCATAACGCTCTTTTGACTCAATAGGGGGTTCGAGAATATAGGGATGAGGTGCTTTAGGATATTTTTTCATAATCTCTGATGATTTTGGGATAGGAGTCTCAAAGCACATACTATAAGCACATTTTTCACGAATAGGACACTCCGGGCAGGTAAACCTCTTCAACGCACAGGAAACTTTTTTTAAGGCATGACCCAATGCACCACGAATCATCGAACCCTTATATTCTGGCACCAACAAGGGCTCCTCCGCTAAAAAACTAACCCGCTGAACTGTAAAACTAAGATTGTTAAACATATAGAGTTTCATTCAAATATTGTTCATTAATATTTATTAAAAGTTCTTTAAAAATATCAAATGGATTCTCCTCCGACAATTGAATCCCTACACTTTCAATCAGTGACCTAACAATAATAAGTATATCCTCTTCTTTATCTTCAAGGGTATTCTTAATCATCTCCTTAGATATGTCACAAAAACCATGTGCTATAATTGATTTATTTCTTATCGTTGCAAAAGATCTCAGTTTTTGCGCCCACTTTTGAATATTTTTATATTTATCCCTGTTCGGTCCCCTCTCTGAAAGAAAATCGATACAAGCAATAAGCATAGGCATATTAGGAGCAATATGTTGTTGTTTTTCTAAATATTTTAAAAACTCTTTATTTTCTTCTGCCCACTTTCTAAATTTATTTTCAAAAGTTTTTTTATTTGAGTTTTCCTTCATTTCATCCCATGTACATCCTACAATTTCAAGCAATGAATATTGAAGAGATGCTTCCATAATCCTCCAGACTCTTCCTATAAAATTTGCACACTCATCTCGCTTCCACATAATTACTGTATTCCAGTAAAGTTCATTAAATATTGAATTGGGTTCTTTTTCGCATAATTTAGACGCATCATTTCTTAATATCTCAAGCATATTTTTAGGTACATTATCATACATTTTGTCTATTTCTTTCTTATAAAAAAAAAAATCAAAGTTTCCTCTATAGCACGCAGATAAAGATAACTTTCCGATTGTGTCTGAATAATTTTTATTCTGCACAATTGCATCAAAATCATATCTTTCAACAAGTTGTTTTAAATTTTCATGTTCATATGAACTTAATATATATTTGGCAATATTAAGAGACCTAATGTCGTTTGAATTTTCAGGTTTATAGATAAATGTAACTTTGTTTCTAAAAAATTTGATACAATTTAAAATAATAGATGTATTAATGTGAGGGGTCCCTCCTGTAATTTCTGCACAGACTAAATATTGATTTTCATTATCTCCATAAATTTTCCCTAACTTATCACTAAATTCTTTTATCATTAAATCATAGCTATTGGGCGGATCATTGAGAGTAATAGTAACTATATCGGGAAGGGTAAGCATCTTTTTTTAGTAAAGAAATACGGGAAAAATTTTTCTTTTAAGAAATCTGCTATTATACAGGTATCTCTTTCTAAATGTTCCTTTGCACTTTCTTCAATTGTTTTTTGTTGGTCCGTAGCGATAAGATAAATCTGTTTTATAGTATGACTTTCATTTTCTATGTGATTTAAAAATGGTTCACTTAATGGTATTCTAATTATTTCTTTAACTTTATCAAAATTATCATATAACCAATGTCCCAATTTGCGAACATTTAACCCACGAAAGTTTTTATCTTTCTCTTTCCATGGATATTTACACTCTTCTAAAGTTTTATGCAAATCCCCTTCTAAATTAATGGAATTTTCTATTTGAACATCTCTTGTTCCGAGGCAAATAAATAAGTAAGCATCCATAATTCCTTCCTTTTTTGATTTTTTGTATTTAAATAAAGTTTAATGTTTATGACAGTATATTATTAATTTCACAAACAAATAAGCAAAAACATCATTAAACTAAATTTTAAGGAACAAGGAATATGAAAAAAGATACCACACATTTTGAATTCTCGCGGAGGTCGTTTTTATCGCTTTCTGGTGTCGCATCAATGATATTTGCGATGAAAGGCTCTGCACAAAATCAACCTTCAACAAATTCCATTCGCACCGCCCCTGCCCCAGCAGAACTCTTCTCCGCTCCTCCAATGAAAACGGTTCGCATCGGATTTGTTGGTGTAGGAGGTATGGGCACCAATCATGTAAGGAATTTATTGAAGATAGAGGGTGTGCAACTGAAAGCTGTTTGTGATATTGTTCCTGAAAAAGTAGAACGCGTAAAAAAGATGGTTGTAGATGCGGGACAGCCAGAACCCACATGTTATTCAAATGGGGAATTGGATTTTAAAAAAATGTGTGAAACAGAAGAATTAGATTTAGTTTACACAGCAACACCATGGGAATGGCATGTTCCTGTGTGTGTTTCTGCGATGGAAAATGGTAAACATGCAGCGACGGAAGTGCCTGCAGCAGTAACATTGGAGGAATGCTGGCAATTGGTCGAAACTGCAGAGAAGTATAAGAAACACTGCGTTATGATGGAGAATTGTTGCTATAATCGAACGGAATTAATGATGCTCCACATGGTCCGCAAGGGACTGCTAGGCGAGATTATTCATGGAGAATGCGGTTATTTACATGATTTAAGAGGCGTAAAATTCAGCAAGGACGGAGAAGGGCTCTGGCGTCGTGCTCATTCGATGAAACGAAACGGAAATCTATATCCCACACATGGATTGGGACCCGTAGCTCAATATATGAACATCAATCGCGGAGATCAGTTTGAGTATTTAGTTTCTGTTAGTAGCAAATCTCGAGGCCTCCAAGAATACCAAAAAACGCTACCTGAGGATGACCCCCGTAGAAATGAAAAATATGTGTTAGGGGATGTGAACTTAAGCATTATAAAAACTTATAATGGATGTACAATATACATCGTGCATGACACAAATTTGCCTCGTCCTTACAGCCGAATTAATACGGTACAGGGAACAAAAGGCGTCATTATGGATTATCCTCCGCGTATTTTCGTAGAAGGGTTAACAAAAGAGGAGAAATTTGAGCCTCTGGAGAATTATACAAATGAGTGGGAACATCCTTTATGGAAAGCGATGCAGGATTCTGCCAAAGGAGCCGGACATGGTGGAATGGATTTCATTGAGGATTTCCGTTTAATTGAATGTCTCCGCAAAGGTTTACCTACAGATTTGAATGTTTACGATGCGGCCTCATGGAGTGTGGTTTCAGAATTAAGTGAACGGTCTGTCGCCCAACGCGGTACACCTCAAGATTTTCCGGACTTTACGCGAGGAAAATGGAAGGAATACCCACCATTAGGCATTATTTACGGGTGATTGAAATTTATATAATTTATTTTAGTTAACTCTATTTTACTCTCCTTCGTTTTAGTAAGTGATTTTAAAACCTTAATCAGTAAAAAAGGAGAATGTATATGTTTACTAAATTGCGTAAAGTAGTTCCATTAATTATAGCATTGGTATTTGCTGGGTTTGTATTTGGCTATTATTATGGAACAAATCATTCTACGAAAGGAAGTATTCTTGAACTTCCTAAAGTATCTGCTCAGAGTAATACCGCTTCCGGGATAGAAGCGGCAAAAAGTTTAGGTGAAGCATTTGCTCAGATAGCAGAAAAGACTTCCGATGGTGTAGTTTCTATTTCCATTGAGAAAGAAGTCTCTGCTATGAGTCCTTTTCAGTCGCCTTTTGACTCTCCGTTTGATTTCTTTTTCCGATTCTTCGATGATGAAGATATGTGGCAACAGCCCAGGAGAAAACAACCCCCAAAACCTGATACAGAAAAGAAACGCAATCTACCCATCGGGGCAGGTTCTGGCTTTATTATTTCACAAGACGGATATATCGTCACCAATAATCACGTTGTAGAGAAAGCAGATAAAGTAACTGTTAAATTAAGTGATGGTAAAGAATATGTTGCTAAAAAAATAGGCTCTGACCCCGAAACCGATGTTGCATTAATCAAAATTGATGCTAATGGATTAAAACCATTAGCCTTAGGGAATTCTGACAAGATTAAAGTAGGCGAATGGGTTATAGCCATAGGGAATCCGTTCGGATTAGAACATACAGTAACAGCAGGTATTGTCAGTGCCAAAGGGAGAGGAAACCTGAATATTGTAGATTATGCAGATTTTATTCAAACGGATGCAGCAATTAATCCGGGTAATTCAGGTGGGCCATTGATTAATTTAGATGGTGAAGTCATTGGAATGAACACCGCCATATTCTCAACAAATCGTATGGCACCGGGTTATATGGGCGTCGGTTTTGCTATTCCCATAAACATGGTACAATATGTTGTTAATCAATTACGGGATACAGGAGGCGTTGAACGCGGATTTTTAGGTATCGGAATACAAAATCTCGACCCCAAATTAGGAGAATGGCTCGGGGTTAAAGATACACAAGGTGCCGTGGTAACCGAAGTGCAAAAAGACTCTCCCGCAGAAAAAGCTGGCATTAAGAAAGATGATGTTATCATTGAATTTAACGGCTTCCCTGTAACAGATGCTCCCTCATTACGAAATCGGGTTGCCTCAACAAAACCGGGTTCCCGTGTCAGTTTAGTTCTCATTCGTAATGGTGAGAAGATGGAAATTCAAGTGGATGTAGGCAAAAAACCCACAGAAGGTAGTGTATCTGTAACAACTGAAGAAGGGAAAAAAGTTGAATTAGGAATTTCTGTTCAGAACTTAACCACAGACCTTGCAAAACAATTCGGTTATAAAGAGGGTGAAGGTGTATTGGTAACTGAAGTAGAACCGGGTTCTCCTGCCCAATTACGTGGTGTTCAAGAAGGAACTATCATTAAAGAGGTCAATCGTATTCCTGTTAAAGATGTAAATGAATTTGAGGATGCCTTGAAGAAAAATAGCGGTAAGGATAGTATCCTGCTTAAATTAAAAAATGAAAAAGGTTCTGAATACTATATAGTAATTCCAACGAACTAAGATATACTTTCTATCCGTGATAATAGAGGAAAATCTTTCGGGATTTTCCTCTATTTATTTTTATAAAGGAATATAAAGCATAATCATTATCACGCAAGATAAAAAATAAACAATTTAGAGATAATCAATTTAGAAAACATCCAATATTATCAAATAACGAAATTTTTAAAATTTTAAGTAAAAATGAAGTAGAGAAATCATATCTGCGGAATAGTATTTAAATTTAAATGAGGATATAGAAAGATAGGAAATAAAGCATAAGTTGAAATGATGGGTTGAATTTGATATAATTTTTTTCGGTTGCCGAGGTAGCTCAGTTGGTAGAGCAGCGGACTGAAAATCCGCGTGTCGGCGGTTCGATTCCGCCCCTTGGCACCATTTTTATTCCAAGGTCTAAATGGGAACAGAACAAAACATTGTAAGAAAAAGTGCCTACATTGTGGTATGCTGGAATAGCTCAGTCGGTAGAGCGGGTCACTCGTAATGACCAGGTCCGGGGTTCGATTCCCCGTTCCAGCTCCATTTTCTATATTCCATCCTGAACATTCTATAATAAAATGAATTATCGAAATATCAATTAAAAATATTTTTTAACAGAATATTTAAAAGTTGAAAAAAACCAATCTATATAAGTATAATTTATAAAATTTTCAATAAATTCAATCAAAACAAAGGATAGGAAACGATATGGAATCAAGACTTTCTTACAGCACATCCGATGTAGCAAAATATTGTCATGTTACGGCAGATACAATTCGTAAATGGGCAGAAGCAGGCAAAATACGTGTTTTCAAAACACCAGGTGGACATCGCCGAATCCGCCGAGATGATTTGCTCCGTTTTCTGCGAGAGAATAATATGCCTATCCATGAAGATTTAGGTAATGCGGGAGTAAAAATACTTGTGGTGGATGATGAGAAGGCGGTGATTTCTGTTATTCGTAGATTTCTGGAAAGGGCACAGACGCCGTTCCAGATTGAGATGGCAATGGATGGATTTGATGCAGGACAGATGGTTGCAACATTCCAGCCGGATATTATCTTTCTTGATTTGCGATTGCCGGGGCTTGATGGCTTTGAGGTTACACGAAGAATTAAAACAAACCCAGAAACTTCACATATTCATATTATAGCCATGACAGGCTATTATCAAGGAGAAGTAGCAAATCGTGTATTAGAATTGGGAGCAGCAATTCTACTGCAAAAGCCTTTTACTCCCGATGACCTCCGCAAAGCACTCGCAAAAGTAGGGGTGGATATCAGTTAATTTTTTATTACTCTATATTATAATTGTCACTTTCTTTTTGATTATTGTTTCGGGACTTTTTTTAATTTTAATAATGTTTCAATAAAAAAGGATTTCTTTATGCAAGTTCGTACTTTAGAAAAATTAGATAACTACACACCCTATCCGGGTCCACTGGTTCTGGTTATCATGGATGGTATAGGTATAGGAAAACGCGATGAAAGTGATGGCGTGTATATGGCAAATACACCCATGCTGGACATATTATTTGAAGAACCGTTATTCACGAAATTAAAGGCACATGGGACAGCGGTAGGTCAACCCAGTGATGATGACATGGGAAATTCAGAGGTAGGACATAATACCCTGGGAGCAGGTCGTGTTTTCGCACAGGGAGCACGGCTTGTAAATGAATCCATAGCGGAAGGAAGAATTTATCAGGGCAAGGCATGGCAAAGTATTATGGAGCGAGTTCGTGAAGGAGGAACTTTACATTTTATTGGTTTGTTATCAGATGGAAATGTACACAGCCATATAAACCAGTTACTGGCAATTATCAAACATTGTGCTGAAGAACGCGTTCCAAAACTGCGTGTTCATATATTAACAGACGGAAGAGATGTAGCAGAACGAAGCGCTCTGATATATATAGAGCAATTGGAACAGGTATTAGCAGAGTGCAATCAAAGTGGATTGGATTATTGTATTGCGTCAGGTGGAGGTAGAATGCTGGTAACGATGGATCGATATGAAGCGGATTGGCGTATCGTAGAGCGTGGCTGGAAGGCTCATGTTTTAGGTGAAGGGAAACAGTTTTCATCGGCGAAAGAAGCGGTAGAATTTTATTATCAGGACCCTACTGTAAATGACCAATTTTTAGGTGAATTTGTAATTGTCAAAAACGGTCAACCCGTAGGGACAATAGAGGATGGGGATGCAGTTATTTTCTTCAATTTTCGCGGAGACCGCGCAATAGAATTATCGCGTGCATTTGAAGAGGAGCATTTTCCCTATTTTGACCGCAAACGACGACCGAATGTCTTTTATGCGGGAATGACACAATATGATGGGGATAAATTTATTCCGAAGAATTTTTTAGTAGAACCGCCATTGATTGAGGGGACAATTAGTGAATATCTTTGTGCCTCGGGCGTAAAGAGTTATGCAATATCTGAAACACAAAAGTTTGGACATGTAACCTATTTCTGGAATGGAAATAAGTCGGGTTATGTGGACGCGAACTTAGAATTATTTGAGGAGATTACATCGGACCAGGTGCCATTTCAGCAGAGACCATGGATGAAAGCAGGAGAGATAACAGATGCCGTACTGAGGCAGATTGAAGCAGGGAATTATAAATTTATACGATTGAATTTTGCGAATGGTGATATGGTAGGACATACAGGGATAGCCCCTGCGATTCGTATTGCCGTAGAAACGGTAGATTTATGCCTTACAAGAATTTACAATGCAGTTAAAGCGGTAGAAGGTGTCCTGGTAGTAACTGCAGACCACGGGAATGCAGACCTACTTTTCACAGAAAAAAAAGGTAAGCGTGAACCTCATGTAGCCCATACATTAAATCCCGTTCCGTTTATCATTAAGGACTTTTCTCAGAAAAATTGCTTTCACTTAAGTGGCGTACAAAATCCCGGCTTAAGTAATGTAGCAGGAACACTTTGTAATCTTTTGGGATATAAACCACCAGAAGAATACGACCCCTCCTTAATAAAAATTATTTAGGTCCAACACATCTGACCTATCTAACAAAAAACATTTTAATTAAACAACTTAGATAATAATTTCCTTGAAGTTTGTACAATTTTTATTCCTGCATTGGGTTCCATAAAACTACTGCGAGCGGTTAGTATTTCATATCCCCCTTCGTCAAAGGCTTCCGGCGTTGGACAGTAACCGGTATAGCCGTTTGAAATTTCAGCAATCATGGTATATTTTGCCAGCGATGATTTTTTAATATCCAGACCTAACCGGCAAAATAATTCTGTAGGATTACTTACAATTGCTAAATCCCCAATTCTCATAGCAGTAATTTCAACATCAACATTACCTCCCATACGCTCTTTCATCTCTTTTAATAATTGGATTTCTCTCTGATATATTTCAGATTGGCCAGAGCCCAATCCTGCTTTCACCTGAAACCTTTCTTCATCTAAATTACGAAAAGCAACACGGATAGTTTCCGTAGTAGCATCTATTGTCACTGTATCTTGATATTTTGTCCATAAATAAAGTTGATACACTTTACATGCAAGGGTTTCCCCTATTCGTTTAGACCATTCCGGACCCGATTCCACCGATTCTTCTTCCCGTAAGTTATTTACCTGCGTAACATCTCCACAGGCACCATTCAGAAAGGCAATAGGAATAGATTGACCCCATTGTTTTCTTAAAAAATCGCGAAGATGATAAACATAATCAGCAGAATAGAATGAGCCACTGAAAACCGTCCCATGTAAGGCATAATTAACAACAGCACTTAATAAGGTTCCATCTTCTTTTGTAATAAACATAGATAATACTTCTGGGTCTATAGGTCCTGCTGGTGCGATAATTTGAGGATTTTTACGCCCCGGATGTGTTACAACTGTTCCATCTTTCATATAAAATCGGCGGTTGAAAGCAATACCTTCTTGCTCACCTTTTGTAAAACCTATTCTTGCCTTTGTAAGATTATTCCACGCTGTTAGAATACTTTCTACTATTTTCATTTCTACCATAGTACAATATTCAGGGTTGCGTTCAGATGAGAAGACATCCACTATGGGACCTCCATGATGGGTATGTGATGCGGAAATGATAATATTTTGGGGTAGTAAAGGGATTTTCTCTTTAATTTTCGCTCGAACTCCTGCAACAATATCTCCCGGAATGAATAAGGAATCAATAGACACAATAGCAATAGCCATATTTTCATTTTTCAGGACCAGTGTGTTAAGTTCTAATGGGTCATGTACTCCCTTAGAAAATGCTTTTTTAAAACCGCCAGGCATTTCTTTGCCTGGCTCTGGTGTAATATCCATAGTAGAAGCCCCTGCAAAAACTCCTTCTTCTGCATAGAGATAGTTAAAGGACATAAACAACATTATTAAAAACATAGCAAACTCTTTTTTAATCATCTTCTATTTTCCTCCATTTAAAATCGTATTTCAAAACCTATACAAAGGTGTGGTTCCTGTGGATGTTTGTAGATAACTTCAAACTCTTGCTGTACATTTGCCCATTCCTCAGGCAGACACCCTCCATAAAGACAATCAACTGCAATTCCTTTTTGTGCAAAGGAATCTGCCAGGTCTTTGGGAGGTTTGATATAAAATCGATAATATCGCCCAATTTCTTTCATTCCCACTCGGCGATAGAATCTCTGCGCATTTCGGTCCTGACTCCAGTATTCCAAACGATGAAAACCTTTTTTGATGGCATCCTGTACTGTAGCATCAATTAATTGTTTACCAATGTTTCTACCTTTATATTCAGGAAGTCTTCCAAACTCAAGAACATAACCTCCCAGACTATCCTTATTCCAGCAGAGTTCACCCGGTTCATTTTCGTATTGAACGTCTGTTAATCCGATAATTTTATTATCACAAATAGCGACCAATCGTGTACTCTGATGTCCTTCATAAGTAGGTCGTTCTTGAATAACAAAATTCCACGCATGTGAAATAGTCATTATTAAAGCATGAACTTTTAGCCACTCTTCTCTGTCTTCATCGAGGTATTCTCGAATGATGATTTCTTCCATTTCCAGATTCCTATTGTTTTAACGGGTTAAATTTCTTCTGTTTCAGTGCATATTACTTCCCCAATGGAAAGTGTTCTTTTACGGGGCCAAAGCCACATTATTGGAGAAAGGGTAAACGCAGAAAGTAATGTAATGGAACCTTTCGCAGTTGCAATCTCCGCAGGAAAACGGGCATGGAGGACAGTTCCCGGTTTTGCAGTTATTTCTTTCTCATTAACCCTGACACGGGTTACGAAAACGGTTCTACCTTTGTATGTAAAGCGTGTCAGAATAGTCTGGGATAAGGCACGAATCTGACGGTCAATTTCAATAGCAGGAACATTCCAGTGAATAATAGCATCATTTACGGTAGGTTTCGGGTCATAAGAAGATAGGTCAGGGTTTTGGGGTTCTCCATGCAATCCTTCTTTTGTAATACGGTTTACAACATCCAGCACCATCGTTTTCGCCATTTCAGAAGCCCGACAATATACCGAATAAGCGGTATCCGTGTCAAGAATAGGAAAGGATTGCTGTGCAACAATAGGACCGGTATCAATACCCTCGTCCATAATGTGAAAAGTAACTCCGGACTGTGTTTCACCCTGCCGTATTACTGCATAAAAGGGATTCGGACCCCGATGGCGTGGTAATAAGGATGAATGGACATTAATACAACCGATTTTAGGAAGGGACAATATTGGCTTTTTAAAAATAATACCGAAACCACAGGTGATAATAAGGTCGGGGGAGCATTCTTTTATTGGTTTTAGTTCTTCCTCATCCATTTTATCAATCCAGAAAACAGGAATGTGGTTTTTCCAAGCAAAATGAAGAATACTATCATGTCCACCGAAGAGACCCAAAAACACCTGATTGGTGAATCGTCGTACCCCCCGGGTTTGTCTGCCATTTTGAAGGATTCCAATAATCTGGTGTTGACTTTTTATTAATGGTTCAGCAACACAAACACCTAATTTCCCTGTGCCTGCAATAAGGATACGCATCAGAAAACCTTTTTCGAATCAACCAATATAGTAACAGGACCATCATTTACTAATGAGACTAGCATGTGTGCTGCAAATATTCCTGTTTCTACATGAATACCCCTATTCCGAACTATTTCTACAAATTTTTCATAATAAGGAATTGCCTTTTCGGGTCTTGCAGATGTGCTAAAAGAAGGTCTTCTTCCACGACGGCAATCTCCATGTAGGGTAAATTGAGATACAACCAACATTTCTCCATTAACATCTTCCAACGATAGATTAAATTTGCCTTCCGCATCATTGAATATACGTAAACCAATAATTTTGTCCGCTGTATATTGAATATCCGTTTCGGTGTCCTGTTCATCTATGCCAAGCAAAACAAGCAATCCATGTCCAATTTTGCCTACAATCTGATTATCAACTGTTACACTTGCATTTAACACTCTCTGAACCACTGCTCGCATATTGTCCTTTCAAAATAGAAATAGCACATTTTTGCTATTATAAAGGATATCATTACAAAACAATTTTATTTATTATATTTAGAATAGGTATAAAATAAAAATTGGATATGGATACATCAACAAAGATAAATGATGATATTAATTATTTAGCAGGAGCAACGATAACAAGGAGATATGGGACCGAAGGGGAACTGCTTTGTTCAGAATATATTCGGAATCGATTGTTGCACATGGGCTTACAACCTGTTATAGAAGCCTTTACGTGCTACCGTGAGACATTTCAGATTTTCATACTTTATTGGATAGAATTCATCTTTGTTATATTATTATCTATATTTTTCCCATTAGCAGGATTTATTTACGGGTTAGTCATTTTTTCCCTTTACTTTCTTGAAATTTTAGGGTATTTTAGCCTTTCAAAATTTATTCCGGAGTACCAATCACAAAACATCCATACAGTTATAAGAAATCAGGAGGTATTTGATGAACCTAAATACAGGATTGTGTTCCATGCAAACTACGATTGTGGCATTTCCCATTTTTTTTATTCTAAAAAGGTGATAAATTTTCTTCCTGTGTTACATCACATAATTGTGATTTGTATGCTGTCAATTTTAGGGATAAGTATTCGTGATAAATTAAGTAATATTGTCCCATGGCAGGATAATATTTCCATGTTTTGCCGGGTATTTACAGGGATTATCTTAGGAACGATGAGTTTCATTGCTCTTATTGCAACAGCAAATGAAGAGGATACACGAGGGGCTAATTTTAATGCTTCAGGCGTGGCATGTTTATTAGGGCTGGCAGAAATTTTTTCTGAACAACCCTTGAAGGATATAGAAATACATTTTGTTTTCTCAGGAGCGTATCAATGCTGGATGTCAGGATTGCGTCATTTCTTAAAGAAAAATCCTTTACCTAAAAAAGAAACTTTATTTATTAATATAGAAGGGGTCGGTTCAGGGGATTTACATATCATTTCTCAAGAAAGGATGATATTCACTTTTCATGTAGATAAAGAAATTATGCAATTTATAGATAAGCATCATCTTTCTCTAAAAATACAAAAAGCCGATTGCCTGCCTTTACCCACTGCATCGTATATACTGACTTCACATGGATATAAAGGTTTTACAATTATGGGTCTGGATAAAGATAAAAAACCAATATGTTGCAATCAGATTGAAGATACGACATTAAACATTGATGAGCAAAAAATTTATAACACAAGTGAAATGATTTCAAGGTTTGTTATGTTATGGACAGAAGAAAAAAAATAGATACATTCATTTTTATAATATTGGACAATTTATTTACAATATATCCATAAAAAAGAAAGGAGTTATATATGAATGTTAATCCGAACATCTTTCGTGAGTACGATTTGCGTGGTATTGCGGGCAAGGATTTAACCGAAGATATTATGGAACTTTTGGGGAAAGCGTATGTGGCGTATATGAAGGCAAAACGGGCAATCCATAATAATCTTGTGGTTGTTGGTAGAGATGGTAGGATTAGTAGTAAAAGTTTTAGCCATGCTTTGATTGATGGGATTACAGGGGCAGGAATGAATGTTATCGATATCGGTGAGGTTCCAACGCCTTTGACCTATTTTGCAATGAATACCCTTGAAGTAGATGGCGGTTTAATGATAACAGCCAGCCATAATCCAGGAGAATACAATGGTTTAAAAATAGGTGTCGGAAAAACTACTATTTATGGAGAACAAATTCAGGAGTTCCGCAAGTATGTAGAAGCGGGAAATTTCCCTGTTCGCAGAAAAGAAGTGTCTATTACAAAACTAAATATTGTACCGAAGTATCAAAAACGAATATTGAAGGACATTACATTAAAAAGGAGATTAAAAGTAGTTGTAGATGCAGGCAATGGCGTCGGTGGTGTAGTTGCGGTTCCTTTATTCAAGGAATTGGGTTGTGAAGTAATACCTTTGTATTGTGAAGTAGATGGTAATTTCCCGAATCATCATCCTGACCCAACCAAAGAATCTAATCTGAAAGAACTAATTAGAACAGTAAAAAAACATAAAGCGGATGTCGGCATTGCCTTTGATGGAGATGTTGACCGATTAGGTGGATGTGATGATAAAGGGAAAATGTTATGGGGCGATCAATTGTTAGTGCTATTTGCAAGGGATATTTTAAAAAATAAACCCGGCGCAACGATTTTGGGTGAGGTTAAATGTTCACGGAGCATGTATGAGGAAATAAAAAAAGCAGGTGGAAATGCCGTTATGTGGCGGACAGGACATTCGCACATCAAATCTGCCATGATTAAGTTAAAGGCACAGGTAGCAGGCGAAATGAGTGGACATATTTTCTTTAAACATCGCTGGTACGGTTTTGATGATGCGATTTATTCCGCATGCAGACTTCTGGAACTAATTGCCAATGAAGGAAAACCTCTAAGTGCATTGTTAGATACCATTCCTAAAAGACATTCCACACCTGAACTGGAGTTTCCGTGTTCTGACGATAAGAAATTCGATGTGGTAGCAAAGGCTACGAAACATTTTCAGGAAAAAGGCTACGAGGTAATAACTATTGACGGAGCACGAATCGAATTTCCGGATGGTTGGGGACTCCTTCGTGCTTCAAATACATCACCAAAGTTAGTTATGCGGGTAGAAGCAGATACTCCAAAACGAATGAATGAAATCCGTAAATTAATTGAAGATGTCGTGAAACAGATTA
Source organism: Candidatus Hydrogenedens sp. (assembly GCA_049968235.1). Taxonomy (GTDB): domain Bacteria; phylum Hydrogenedentota; class Hydrogenedentia; order Hydrogenedentales; family Hydrogenedentaceae; genus Hydrogenedens. The sequence goes on along the minus strand of JBMFRC010000022.1, from coordinate 37,332 downwards.
GTTCATAACACTATCTAAATAACTGCAAAAAATGTTTTTCTAATTTTCTATTTCATCATTATTTTGGTTATTTATATCACTGTTTTTTATATTCATGCTGGCTACATACTCATCCAGGGTTAAACTACTTTCTTTTATTCTTTTCAAAAATTCTGATAAAGCATCCATGTATGTAAAATCATATTCTATGGCTCCATTTTTAATATCTTCTATATTATTTTCACCACTCATTCGTAAAGACCGTAATAATTGGTTCTGAAATTCTGTTTTTGAGATAGCAATTTTGTAGTCTTTATCACCATTTAAATTAGTGTCTCGTAAAGTATTATTCTCATAATGGAATTCCATACCTGCACATTCGGTCATATCCCAGTGATTTTTTAATATATCTTTAAGATATTGTTCAATCTGCTTGCCCTTTAATGTGATTTGAATCCACTCTTGTTCTATTGCCCGATGTCCTGCAGTAAGGAACACAGCGTTATAATCTAATTGGGTTGGTGGGAAAACATTGCGAATCAGTTTTGGTGGGCAAAATGCAATATCTACATGGGTCTTTTCTTTAATAGCAAGCGATGTAAGAATCGCAATTTGGCTGGCATTAATCGTTTTTTTATTGTCAATTAAAAATTCGGAAGCGATGGGGCATACCCGTTTCTCTTCAGCATATATCCAGTTTAATAAATCTTCATCTGGTTTAATTAAATCATGTCTTAACTCAACCAATTTGTTCTCATAACTCTTATTTTTCTGTTCTTTTGTATCAACAATTATTCTTAAATATCCAACCCGTATGGCACGCGAACCGGATTGAACAATAATAGCATTTGTTTCTGGACATACTATCGCTTCGTTTAATACCTCATGTGTATGTCCGGAAACGAATATTGATATTTCAGGAATTTTTTTGGATATGGCTTTGCAAGTACCGCTTCCTAAGTGGCATAAGGCTATAAAAAAATGACATTCATTGCGTTTCATCCCTTCAATAGCAGATTTTATTTCTTCAATTCGGAAATTGATAATCCCTATAAAACCGATAGGAAAATCTCCTATTTTTTTTATCACCCAGGGTTTGAAACAATTGTCCAATCCTTCCTTATAATCTGTGGTTACAATTTCCACAGATGGGGCTAATTGTTTTAACTTACACAGTTGTTCAATCCCTTTTTTGATGTCATGATTGCCTATAACCATTACCTGATAACCCATTTTTTCAACTGCCTGATACATAATTTCACCATTAGTCACATCTGCGACCATATCACCTTTATCTGTCAAATCACCAGCATCAACTAATATAACATTAGGTTTTTCTGCTCTTAATTGTTTTACAAAACCAGCGATATAAGGTAACCCCCCCCCGTACCAAAATATGAGGGCCGGATATTATCGTGGATGTCATTTGTATAAACAAGATTAATTTCAAGTTCTTCCGTGAATGAAGGTAGAGACAAGAAAATAAAAGCAACAAGCAACATGTAATAAAAGGGAAAGTAGAGATTCTTTTTAGGCATGGGTTTACTTCCTTGAGTGGATTTAAATTTCTTTATGGAAGTAATTATGGAAGTTTACATCTTACCTATTCAACTACTTATTTTATTAAAAGGGAATGGTATTAAAATGGGAATTGGGGAAGGTCATGAAGGCGAGTTTGTTGAATAAATTCGTAACAGCGTTTTTTAAGTTCTTCCCCGGTCAGGGATAACAGACGGCGAGGTCCGAAAGATTCACATGTAAAAGAGGCGACTACGGAGCCAATTACTGTTGCCTGTCGTAATATTTCGGGCTCGATGCTGTTTTTATAGGCGATGTAACCCATAAAACCACCTGCAAAACTATCACCAGCACCTGTGGGGTCCACAACATTTTCTAATAGGTATGCAGGTAACATAAAACTTTCTTCGTCCTCAAAGAATAACATGCAACCATGCTCTCCCTTTTTGATAATCAGTACATCGGGACCTAATGCAAGTATTTCTCTACTGGCTTTTTTCAAATTGTCTTCACCGGAAAGTTGTTTCGCTTCAGAATCATTAATAAAAAGAATATCAACACGACTCAGAACTTCCTGTAAATCGTCCGGTGTCGTTTCTATCCATAAATTCATTGTATCCATGCCTGTAAAACGCGGGAATGTCTGGCGTAATACATCTAATTGTAAAGAAGGATTAATATTTCCGAGAAATAAATAGGGAACCTGTGCGATTTCTTTGGATATGTCGGGGTTAAATGTTTCAAAAACATTAAGTTGTGTATCCAATGTATCCCGTTGATTAATGTCTTTATGATAGCGACCTGACCAGCGGAAGGTTTTTCCTTCCACTTTTTTTAATCCATCGATATTAATATTTCGTGATTTTAATATCTGAATATATTCACTCGGGAAATCGGTTCCAATAACACCAATCATATTTACGTGTGTAAAAAAGGAAGCAGCTATGGAAAAATATGTTGCAGCACCACCCAATTCTAACTCACATTTTCCATAGGGAGTTTCGACGGAATCTAATGCTATGGAACCAACTACGGTTATATCCATTTTACTTTTTCCCTTGTTTTGTTAATATCATTTTGAAATTAATTTGCAACTGCTTTGAAATTATATTTTCTAACATTCCACTCTTCTTCGTGAATTCTTTTCTTTAATTGATTATTAAACTGAGAAATCATACCTTGCAGACTATCCGCATCGCCTTCTAAAAGGACTTTTTCAAAAAAATTCCTGAAGAATTTTTGTTCCTTTGATATTTGTAAAACATGAGTAATAATACCCATCAGGGAATCTGTTTGAGGCGTTACACTTAACTTTACAATTTCATCAATCATCGTTGATAAATCATAAGGTTTCCATTGCAAGTATTTCGTCGAACTCGGTTCACCTGCAAGCCATTCTATATATTCTGTTGAATTTACATTAAAGTTAAACGAATTCATATTTTCCCACCACATGGAATCGGGTAAAAGGTAAACAGGTGTAACTTTGACACTATCGGGTTTAATTCGTTTTATAAATCGTAAAGTTTCAGAAAAGGTATGACGGTCTTCCTCCGGGCAGGGGTAGGAACATTGTATAGAGGTGAAGAAATGAGAAGCGACAAAGGCAGATATAGCAGTTTCTAAAGAACTGATGGTTCGCATAATACCATAATATTTTGATAACAATCGTTGACTGCCCGTAGGCACATTTACAGAAACAGCACGACAGCCAGAAAGATGTAAACTATGAATCCAATCCCCTTGAATATTTAAGCAATGGAAATTACGGGAGTATGTTATAAAGTGAGGAGACTTTAATAAAGCCAAAGATAATGATTGAACATCAGTAGAATTTGCCATCTCTCCTTCAATATGGAATGTCCATGTGCTGTATTTTTCTCTGAGTTTCCCTATTTCCTCCAGAAGATTTTCCGGACTCGCACTTACATAAGGTTTGAGCGAATAAGGTTCCGAATAGCCTAATCTACCATCTCTTACATGTTCCAATGTAAATATATTTAATTTTCCTCCTATCTGGAGGGCATCATAGTTATCATAAGAGGGAATTGGCAAATCATCGAGGCTTAAAAAGCGATTTACAGGTCCAACACGAATTTCGTTTCCTTCGAGGTACACATAATTAGGAACTGAATGTAAATCTTTCTCAGAGGTAAGATGTTCCCATAAAGGTAGAACGGAAATTTCACTGTGATTTATCAATATACCATTGAATTCGGGAATATTGGTAATAACATAGGGACCTGTATGATTTAAATAGGGTCCTGCTCCTATAATATGAACCTTATTTGCAGTTTCTTCTTTTCTTATTTCATCAGCAAGAATACGGGCAACGATAAGGTCTTCTCTGTTTTCTATCCAGAATAATACACAAACGGTATGGGAAGAAATTTTTATGTTCTGATATATCCAACGGAGGTATGAATTTTTAATATCTCTTTTCTGTTTTCCATTTCCCAATACCCTGGAAAGCCATAATCCTATTTTGTTCTCTTTTGTCTCATTTCTACTAATACATTTATTTGTTATATCATTAGAGTAATATTGAATTGCTTCGGGAATACCAAAATCATAAATTGTTGAATTTATATGGTTATCTTGCAGCAACTGAGCCATAACAGCAATGGAGCGTTTAGGAGTGAAAACTTTAATGTCTTTAATGTTCGCGGGAGCATATACGAGGATAAATTGGCTCATATTAAGTATCCTATATGTTGTATACTATTTATAGGTTACAATTATTTTATAACCACAATATATTGTATATAAAATTATATTATCAAATAAAATTGTATATTTCAACATTTTTTATAATTTTTTATAAAAAATTTTAATATTGTTGGAGAAAAGAATATGGAGCATACTAAGAATTGTGTGTTACTAATTAGTGGTGGACTGGATTCAGTAACACTTTTACATTACCTTGTGAAAGAGGAATCATACAAGAATGTGTACGGACTTTCATTCTTATATGGACAGAAACATTCTAGAGAGATTGAGTGTGCAAAATGGCAAATGAATTCTTTAAGTATGAAACACCATCACATTTTAGACCTTTCTGTTATGGCTCCTCTCTTGAAAGATGGTTCGGCATTGATATTAGGTGGAAAGGATGTGCCCCAATTAAAAGATATACCTGTTGTGGAACGAGGCCAACCTCCAACCTATGTACCTAATCGAAATATGATATTTTTAGCGATAGGTTCTGCATGGGCAGAGTCATTGGGGGTTACGGATGTATTTTATTCTGCACAGGCTCAAGATGAATATGGATACTGGGATTGTACCGAATCTTTTGTAACAAAAATAAATCAGGTGTTTGCATTAAATCGGAAACATTGTATTACGATTCATGCGCCATTTTTGAAAAAATCAAAGAAAGAAATATTAGCACTGGGTTTTCAGTTAGGGGTGGATTATGCACATACATGGAGTTGCTATGGTGGAGAGGAAACAGCATGTGGAATTTGTCCAACCTGTATTGAACGACTAAATGCCTTTAAAGCAGTGGGGGAAAAAGACCCCATCCCCTATCTGCATGAAAAATAATTCTGAATTTCTCTATTCATTACAGACAAAAGATATAACATCATAAACTATTGCACATCTTGCTTATAGGGACCTGCCCCGATTACTTGTTCAGTCTCTAGATCTACCCAGATTACTCCACGGTTCTTTCCATATTCTTCTCAACTAAACAGTATTTCCCTCACATACATAAACTCTTTTTTTTTTTTGGAAACTCATGCTTTGCAAATGCATTTACGCGAAATGTTATTACTATCCTTGCTTTTTTGCCTTATCCAAATAAGGCACCCTTGAAGGTGTGGTTGAAGGAAGTTATTACTATCCTTGCTTTTTTGTTTTATCCAAATTCTCAGGATGTTTTCTAAAATACGCAGTATTTACTGTGACATTCTTCGCTTATCTTTCAGACCATAGCCTCTGTATCTAACAAAGGCTTATTATTAATAGGTTTTATAAAAGGAATAAATACAAATAAGCATATTTTACCTGAGCATGAAAATATACATGAGAGTTTTGAATAAGTCATCCGAGTTAGATGATATAAATTATATACGAGAAGGGGTGAGAGAAAAAATGAAACGAGAATAGAGAGAAGTAGTATAAATACAGCAGAACTATTGTGGGTTAAATAACAAAACAAGGAAAAACTAAAAATGAAGAAAGGTCATTGCTGTATACCGAAAAGATAGAGCAAACAAGTTTTTTTTATAGATTACGAGATGCCTCATCAGAAACCGACCCGTTACAGATATTTTTTAGAGACAGATGCAAGAGGTGATACCATTGAGGAATTTGAGCAGAGGTGGATAGAGAGCGAAGGATATAAAACGAACTGGGGAGAGCAAAGGCTTTCATCCTTACTATTTTATGCATTGTTAAACAGTATATGATGTTTTCTCTGTGTTCTCTGTGGTGATTATATTCTTTTTACAACAGAGGACACAGAGAGAGGAGTATATCATTTCTTGTTAATAACTGCATATGATTTGAAGAGGATGTATGGGAAATTAAGAGAGCAAAAGGGAAAATATGCATAGATAACAAAAAGATAGAAAAACGGATGTAAAATAACAAATAAAATGGGTAAAAAGAGAGATATAGGCTCTTGTATTTTAATTTCTCATTAGGATTTTATCTCGTAAGAAAATGTATAATTTATACTCCGACCTCTTATACAATCGTTCAGAGGTCTCATACAAAATAAAGTATTTGTCAAGTCTTTTTTTATTAGTCTGATAAAATAAATAAGATAGTGTTAGTCAATGGGTTTGTGTAAATAAGATGAAGATATAGAACTTATTCCTCGATACTCATTAATAATCAATTTTTATGTATCTCTATGCTTCGAGTTCAATAGTAGCACGAGGGAATGAACCTAATATTTTCAGGTCTCTTGCTCGGTCACTAACATCCTCAATAACTTGGTGAACCTTTTCATCTTTGATATGCCCGAGAAAATCAATGAAGAATACATATTCCCAGGGTTTTTGGCGAGACGGACGGGATTCAATACGGGTTAAATTAATGTTAAATTCAGCAAAGGGCATAAGAAGGTTGAACAAGGCTCCGGGTTTATCTTTTGCCGATAAAAGGAGCGATGTTTTGTCATCTCCGGTAGGCTCTACAATTTGATGTCCTAAAACGACAAACCTTGTATAGTTATGCGGAATGTCTTCAATATGTTCTGCGATAATTTCGAGATTATAAGTTTCTGCGGCTAATTTGCTGGCAATAGCAGAAGTATTGGGTTCTTGAGAAGCGCGTCTTGCGGCTTCTGCGGTACTGGATACCTCAATTAATTCAACACCGGGGAGATTTGCCCGAAGCCAATTTCTGCATTGAAGTAGAGCATTATCTTTTGAATATACCCGACGAACCTGGTCAATGGGACATTTTGCAAGGAGGTTCTGAGAAATTTGGAGGAGAACTTCATTAATAATCTTCAATTCTGAATTGATAAATAAATCCAGAGTATCACTTACAGAACCACCCGTTGAACTTTCAATAGGAACAACTCCGTAATCGATGCGATGTCGTTCTACTTCTGTAAATACATCTGCAAAAGAAGGCAATGGATGATATTCGGCGGAGGTGCCAAATACACGTAAGGCAGCCATGTGACTGAAAGTATCGCGAGGTCCTAAGAAGGCAACGCTGGTCGGTTTTTCAAGGGAACGGATGGCACTCATGATTTCGCGATAGATGGAACGGATAGCCCGTTCATCTAATGGACCGTGATTGGATTGTAGTAATTTTTCTATTACGGATTTTTCGCGTTCGGGTACATAAAAAGGTGCCTGTGAACCACTTTTAATTTTGCCTATCTCTTGAGCACAGTAGGCTCGTTCATTTAGAAGGCTAATGATTTTCTGGTCAATCTCATCGATTTTTTTTCTTAATTCGTTAATATTCAATTTTTTCTCCTCTCAATAATTTCCATTGGTGCCATATTAACAACCAGAACTGCTATTTTACCAGATTCGAAACGAACTCTTACCCTCATTTTATCGCCACTACCCTCTGTATTTAAAACAACGCCATATCCGAATTTAGCATGTCGGACTCTTGTTCCCAAACGGTATTCTCCTTTTTCCTTTTCTTTTATGGGTGATAATTTTTTCTCTGGCACGGAATTCATTACTTTTTTAGTTTCCATGTTTTTCTTTATACCATATACTTCTACATTCTTTAGGTCCATTTCAAGCAGGAAACGAGACATAAGTCTATCTGATATTAGCCTGCCATAATATAATCTGGATGCAGACCCGGAGAGAACAAGTCGTTTTCGAGCACGGGTCATAGCCACATAACAAAGTCTCCGTTCTTCCTCAATATCTGCATAGGGATCATCTTCATCAAGGTATGGAAACAGACCTTCTTCTAAACCTGTTAGATAAACATAGTTAAATTCGAGTCCTTTTGCACTGTGGCAGGTTAATAGATGAATGGCATTTTTTTGTGGTTGTTGTGTATCGAAATCGGACAACAGAGCAAATTCTTGTAGAAATTCAAGAAGGGATTTTTCTTTTGCAGAATTTTGTTCACATATAGTAATAAATTCATGAATACTTTTTTCGCGGTCTTTCCCTTCTTTTTCTGCAATATTATTTATATATTCCCAATAGTTTATTTTTTCAAGTAAATATTTAACAATTTCCCCTACTGTTTTTTCTTTTGAAACTAATTTTACTTCATTTATCAAGTCCACAAATTCTTTGATGGATTTTCGTATTCGTAGAGGAAAAGTTTCGTCGTGTTCGATAAACTGTAAAACATGGAACAAAGGTTTTTGTCTTTGTTTTGCGTATACTTCAATTTGTTGCAGACTTACCTGTCCTAAATTGCGGGGAGGAACATTTACAATTCGGCGGAATGCATCGTCATCTTCTTCATTAGTAATAAGACGAAGGTAGGCAATAATATCTTTGATTTCTTTTCGGGCATAGAAACGAATACCCCCGATGACAATATGTGGAATACCTCTTTTTCGGAAAGATTCTTCAAAAGGGCGAGACTGATGGTTGGTACGGAATAGGATGGCAACTTCTTCCAGAGGATACTGATTTTTTTGTATATCATTGGCAATCCATTCTGCTTCTTCTTCATCTGTATTCGCCCAGTAAAATTGAACTTTTTCCCCTTCGTCATTTTTAGTCCATAGTTTTTTACCCAAACGGTTTTCGTTATGTTCAACTAATTTGTTAGCTAACAATAAAATATTCTTTGTACTACGGTAATTTTGTTCTAACCTATATATAGCAGTACCTGGAAAAATTTGGGGGAAATTCAGTATATTATTCAAATCACTCCCTCGCCAGGAATAAATACATTGGTCTTCATCACCTACGACAAAGACACGATTATGTGTGCCTTTTAATGCCTGGACAAGGCGAAATTGGGCATGATTTGTATCCTGAAATTCATCAACCAATATATCCGTAAAGTAATGGTGCATTCTTTCACGAATGGAACTGTGTTCTTCCAAGATTTTTACAGGGAGAGAAATTAAATCATCGAAATCCACCATACTTTGTGAATATAAAGTATTCTGATATATATCCCAAAGTTTAAGGAAATGGGAATTGGGTGGAGTTATCTTGCTATCTTTAGGCTCGGAAATATTTTGTTTGTATCTACTTATCCAAACCTGAACATCACGGGGTGTAAATTGCTCTAAAAGGATAGGGTTCGATTTCAAAATTTTTTTCAGAAGTGAAATCTGGTCATCATCATCTATAAGTATGAAATTATTTTTGAGATTGATGTGAGAAGCATATTTCCGTAGAAATTGTAGTCCGAACGAATGAAATGTTCCTACCCATGGCTGTTTTTCTGTTTGATTAATTCGGGCAAGAACTCTTTTCTTCATCTCACCGGCAGATTTGTTGGTAAAGGTAACTGCAAGAATTCGCTCCGGAGAAATTCCCATCTCATTTATCAGCCAGATAATATGTTCGACGATAACCCTTGTTTTTCCTGTTCCAGCCCCCGATAAAACTAACACAGCCGATTCATTCGCATGAACAGCCTTTATTTGGTCAGGATTTAAAGAAGCCATTTTATAAAATTAACAAAAGGAAACAGTTATTAATGATTGAAATATTTTTAATATGCGTTATGCTCAATTAACTCCCTGCGGTATAGCGAGTAATTGCATGCATGTAATTTGCCCGTTCAAATGCAGCAGGTTCGTTTACCGACTTCTGGCTCATACTTCCCTGCATTATTTCAATAGAATCGTACTCGTGTTCATTCATCCATTGTTCTAATTTTTTCAGAACGGTTGATAAATGAGGTATGCCAAATTTTAGCAGTGCTGAAGTCATCATAGATACTTTTGCGCCTGCCATCATGGATTTTATTACATCTTCTGCTGTATGAACTCCACCTGTAATTGCAAAATCAATAGGAATCCTACTATATAGAATAGCCACCCAGCGTAAGCGAAGTAATAAAGTATTGGATGTGCTAAGATTGATATGAGGGGTAACTTCTAAATTATCAAGGTCAAAATCGGGTTGATAAAAACGATTAAAGAAAACCAGAGCATTGGCACCGGCTTCAGCCAGTCTTTTAGCCACATTCGGCAGAGAACTGAAATAAGGACCTATTTTGACGGCTAAGGGAATAGTAACTACTTTTCTAATTTCTTTAACCAGTTCAACATACATATTGGAGACATAATCACTTGTTAGATTAGGGTCGGTAGGAATAAAATAGATATTGAGTTCAAGGGCATCCGCACCGGCTTCTTGAATCTTCTTGGCATATTCAATCCACCCCCCCTTTGATACGCCATTTAAACTACCCATAATAGGAATGGAAACGGATTGCTTTGCTTTATATATATGCTCCAGATAAGCATCGGGACCCATACGAAAATCACCTAAGTCGGGGAAATAGGTAATGGCTTCTGCAAAACTCTCAGCACCATACGAAAGATTGGTATCTAATTCATGGCTTAATAAAGTAATTTGTTCTTCAAATAATGAATGTAAAACAACAGCGGAAGCACCTCTATCTTCCATTCGTTTTATGTTATCAATGTTGTCACACAAAGGGGAAGGTGAAACAACAAGGGGGTTTCTGAGTTTCAATCCGATATAGTTTGTTGTTAAATCTACCATTTTCCAACTCCTTATCTTATACCATTATTTTGGTTTTCTACCACGGTTTCTTGAATATTTTTCATTTCTGATTGTAGTTCATCACAAGTCATAGATGCTAAGTATTCATATAATTTCCAGCGCATCCTTACATCCCGTTGAGCCTCATCCAGGAGCGTTTTAGCCATTTCAGGATTGCTTAAGGATAACATTTTATAACGGGTCTCATTATATACATATTCCTGTAATGGCATAGAAGGACCTTTTGAGTCTAATTGAAGTGGGTTCTTACCTTCATTCAATAGTAGTGGGTTATACCGCACAAGTTGCCAATGACCTGTGGCTACTGCTTTCTTTTGTTGCTCTAACCCCATAATAAGGTTGTAACCATGAGCAATACAATGGCAATAAGCGATAATTAAAGAAGGTCCAGGATAGGCTTCTGCTTCACGGAAGGCTTTTACAGTATGAGCATCATTGGCACCCATTGAAACTCTTGCTACATAGCAGGTGCCATAAGTCATTGCCATCAGAGCGAGGTCTTTCTTAGGAGCAGGTTTCCCACCTGCAGCAAATTTAGCAACTGCAGCACGAGGTGTTGCTTTTGAACATTGTCCACCCGTGTTAGAATATACTTCTGTGTCTAAAACTAAAATATTTATATCACGATTAGACGCAATTACATGGTCAAGTCCACCGTAACCAATGTCATAAGCCCAACCATCACCGCCGAGAACCCATACACTTCTTTTAACAAGAACATCTGCAACAGATAATAATTCCTTCGCAAGAGGATTATCTAAATTACTTAATTTTTGTTTAAGAATGTTTACACGCTCTCTCTGGGCTTTAATTCCCTCTTCTGTTGTCTGGTTGGCTGTTAATAAAGCGGAAATCAATTCTGTCCCTATCTGCGTTTCTAATTGTTTCAGAAGATACTGTGCATAACTTAATTGCGTATCTACCGCCACTCTTATTCCCATACCAAATTCTGCATTGTCTTCAAATAACGAATTACTCCATGCAGGACCTTTACCTTCTGCATTGGTAGTCCATGGCGTTGTAGGTAAATTTCCACCATAAATTGAAGAACAGCCGGTTGCATTGGCAATTAACATCCGGTCACCAAATAACTGGGACATCAATTTCACATACGGTGTTTCACCACAGCCGGCACAAGCACCTGAGAATTCAAAAAGGGGTTGAAGCAATTGAATATCTTTGACCAGATTTAAGTTAACCTGAGACCTCTCAATATAAGGGATAGTTTCAAAGAAGTTCCAGTTTTCCCGTTCCATTTCCCGAAGGGGTGCCTGGGGTTGCATTGTTACACCACGATTTTTTACTTCTTTCTTATTCTTCGCAATACAAACTTCATAACATAATCCGCAACCTGTGCAGTCCTCTGGAGACACCTGTAATGTATATCGTAGATGTTTATACTCTTTCCACTTGGGTTCTGTTGATTTGAAGGTAGGTGGTGCTTTTTCTAAATATTTCGGGTCATATATTTTTGCACGGATAACCGCATGCGGACACACCATCACACACTTGCCACATTGGATACAAACCTCGGGGTCCCATACAGGGATTTCGAGACCAATATTCCGTTTTTCCCATTTAGTAGTTCCCGTAGGGAATGTTCCATCTACTGGTAGTTGACTTACAGGAATTTCGTCACCTTCTCCTGCAATAATTTTTGACAACACATTTCTTACAAAATCTGGAGCTTCATCGGGAATAGGTGGTGCAAAATCGAATGAACTGGTTACCTGGTCTGGCACTTGAACTTCATGAAGATGGTCTAATGTCATATCGACAGCCTGCCAATTCTTCTGGACAATGGCTTCTCCGCGTTTCCCATAGGTTTTCTTTATAGAATCTTTAATGGCTTTTATCGCTTTATCTCGCGGTAAAATTCCACTAATAGCAAAAAAGCAAGTCTGCATAATGGTATTAATTCTTCCACCCATTCCAGCGTCGCGAGCAACTTTCACAGCATCAATTACATAGAACTTGATTTTCTTATCAATTATGCGTTTTTGGGTGGTTTTGGGTAAGTAGTTCCACACATCATCGGGACCATAAGGGCTATTTAGTAAGAAAATAGCATTGTTTTCTGCCAGTTTTAATATATCATATTTTTCGATGAAACTGAATTGGTGACATGCTACAAAATTAGCCCGCGTAATAAGATAGTTTGAATGAATTTCTTTTGGTCCAAACCGTAGATGGGACACTGTCATTGACCCCGACTTTTTAGAGTCGTAAACGAAGTATCCTTGAGCATAGTTCGGAGTATCTTCACCGATAATCTTGATGGAGTTTTTGTTGGCTCCTATAGTTCCATCAGAACCTAACCCATAGAAAACAGCCCGAACCACACTGGGGTCTTCGGTTGAGAAACTGGGGTCGTAGTCAATGCTGGTATGCGTTACATCATCTTGAATTCCAACAGTAAAATGATTTTTGGGTTTATCTTTAGATAATTCATCCAGAACACCTTTAATCATTGCAGGGGTAAATTCTTTGGAAGAAAGTCCATATCTGCCACCGATAATCTTTGGAATTACTTTAATTTCACCGTTTGTATAGGCTTCAGTAATTGCATTTACAACATCCAGATAAAGAGGTTCTCCAGGTGCACCGGATTCTTTACAACGGTCTAATACCGCTATTTTCTTTACGGAAGCAGGTATTGTTTTAATAAAAGCCTGAACATTGAACGGACGATAGAGACGGACTTTTATAGCACCGACTTTTTCTCCTTTACTTACGAGATAATCAATGGTTTCTGTTACTGCTTCACAGCCGGAACCCATTAGTATCAATATCCTTTCTGCATCGGGAGCACCTATATAGTCAAAGAGATGATATTGCCTACCTGTGATTTTTGCAAAACGGTCCATATATTCCTGAACAATAGCAGGGCATGATAAATAATATGGATTACAGGTCTCTCTACCCTGAAAATACACATCCGGGTTTTGAGCGGTTCCACGAATTATAGGTTTATCAGGATTTAAGGCTCTTTCCCGATGTGCCCGAACATATTCTTCATCTATCATAGCTCTTATATCTTCCTGAGTAAGCATTTCTATTTTCACAACTTCATGAGAAGTGCGGAAACCATCAAAGAAATGCAGAAATGGAATTCTTGATTTTAATGTCGATGACTGGGCAATTAAAGCAAAATCCATTGCTTCCTGTACAGAAGCAGAAGCCAAAAGGGCAAAACCCGTTGTGCGGGCTGCCATAACATCTGAATGGTCTCCAAAAATGGAAAGAGCATGAATAGCAAGGGAACGAGCCGAAACATGAAATACAGTAGGAGTGAGTTCACCGGCAATTTTGTACATATTCGGCAACATAAGCATTAAACCTTGCGAAGCTGTAAATGTGGTTGTAATAGCACCTGCTTGCAAGGCTCCGTGAACAGCACCCGCGGCTCCGGCTTCGCTTTGCATCTCCACCACTTGGGGAATATTCCCCCATATATTTTTCCTGCCCTCTGCTGCCCATTGGTCCATAAATTCGCCCATTGGAGAAGACGGGGTAATAGGATAAATAGCAGCAGCGTCATTTACCTGATAAGCAATAGTGGCAACCGCTTCGTTACCATCAAGTGTATACATTGGTCTGTTCATAATTTTACTCCATTAATCAGTTTTATATTAGAATTTTGCTAAAAACAAAAATTCCTATTAGAAAGATTATCTAACTCAAAAAACACATCGTATATTATCTTATTTTTGCATGAATAATTGCAATTTAATAAAAAATCTTACATTTGTAACATCATCGCACTTCTAAACAAAGAACCCAAAATATACACATCAAACAGGCAAACCTGTGTGTTTATTTGTTTGCGTTCATTTATGTGTATGCTTCCATTTCATAAAGGGTCGATATAGATAAAGTGTGTGGATTTATTGAGGCAAGTGATTATTCGATCCTAAAATATGATTTTTAACTGAAATATAACGGAGAACACAGAAGGGCACGGAGAACACGGAGAGGGATAGAGAGAGGAGCATATCATTTCTTGTTAATGACTGTATATAATTAAAACGGATGTATAATGAGTGATATGTATAGATAACAAAAAGATAGAAAAACGAACAGAAAATAGCAAATAAAATATGAAAAGTGAGACACGGACTCTTGTATTTTAATTTCTCATCGGGATTCTATCTCGTAAAAACATGTATAATTTATACCCTGCCTCTTAAACCACTTGTTCAGGGCTCGCAAACTTATAAAATTGTTTTGGGAAAACCTATCCAACTGCCAACTCTTCTGATTTTTCTAATTGCCGTTTCTTCTGAGGGACAGGAATATATCCTTTTTCTGGTAGTCCATAAGTGTCGTAGTTTTTAACTGCCTGTATAAGGATAGTAAATCCCGTAGATAATGTTTCTTCGTTCAAGACATCTGCTGTGTCATATCGCGTATGGTAATAATGAGCTGGCCCGGGGTCCATAGCAACCAAACCGGAAGCAGGGATACCAGCACGAGTAAAAGCGGTGGCATCGGAAGAGCCTAAGAATACAGTAATAGGTTTTAACTGAATTCCACAATCTAAACCCGCCTGATATAGCAGTGAAATAACTCCTCTATGATGAGCTAATAAACCATTTAAATCGCGAACAATAACTCCCAATTCAGCAAAATCACCTAAAGTATCAATAGATAGAGCAACGGTAGGAAGATTTTTTAGTTCTTCTTTATGGTTTTCAACAAAAGCCATAGCACCGCGTAAACCAGCCTCTTCACTACCTGTTATTAAACATACAATTTCCGTATTTTGTATTTCTAAAGGATGTTTAGAAAACCATTTTAATACTTCAACGGCAGTAACACTTCCAGTCAAGTTGTCATTGGCACCGGGAACTACTCGCGAAAATCTTATAAAAGAAACTGCAATCAAACCATATATAATTCCAAATAAAAAGGTAAATTTTTGGACACTATCCGGGATAAATGATAATTCCTCTCCTTTGAAATATTCATACGAAAAAAGTAAGGATAGGAAAAGTAGTACCAGCATGCTTATTATCATAGATACAACCGCAAGTTTTATATATAATCTCCCCCATTGGTTATATCGCATTTCATAAGCACTATCTGCATGACCACATAAAATAATTCGTTGAGTTATATTTTTCCCTGAAGGGCTCCATCGGGCACAGACATTATTGGATTGTCTCTTAGGAAGAAACGGATCTAATAACTTTCGGTATTGTCCGAATTGGAACCAAATAATTGCCAAGGAAATAACTAATCCCAAAAATGCAATATAGGGTTGATGATTGAGTATAGCGGAACTAAAAAAAACGATAATACCCGTTACAGGGAAGAAAAAAAGAAGACCCATTGGAGCCACAGTGAAAGGTTCTATAACCACAGAATTGGTATATTTACTCAATTCTTCTGCTAAATATTCTTGAGTCTTATATTCACTTTCCGAACCGGGTTCCCGTGGACCAAATTTTTCTAAGATATTTTTTATATTCTGGATAATTTCTTTGGAAATCTGACTGCTTTCTCCCTTTGATATAACGATTTTATTCATCATTTTCCTCTTCCCTAATGTATAGGTATAAAATTTTTTCGCACATTTTGCCAGAGATGATTTGCCAATTCCTTTCGGTCGGTTCCATATATAGGTTGTTCTCCGAAAATAACGCGTGCTTTAAATCCTCGATAACCTAACAATCTCAGAAGATGGTAAGTAAAGGGTTCGGGTCTCCACCATGCAACGAAATAACTTATTGGTGGCGTTCCCTCTATTGCCTCATAAGTAATACTTGCATAATGTACTGGCATATTACATTCTATAGGAGCACTTAAAAGTGCGGGGCGAAAAGGCTGGACATCTTTTCCACATGAAATTCGACTTTCTGCAAAGACTGCCACTCCATCACCCATTTTCAAGGCATGTTTAATTTCTTCGTTTACTCTTTTTGTATCTAAACGGTTTGAACGGTCAATAAAAATGATATAAAGTTTTTTGGCAATAAAACCAATAACAGGCCAGTGTTCCACATCACCTCGTGCTACAAAAATACACTTTGTTGCATAGTGAAGTAAAAGGGTATCTATATAACTAATATGGTTCGCAACGATAAAACAGGGAACTTCGGGAATATTCCCTTCAAGATGAACTTCTATTCCCGAAACCATTACAAAAATTCTTGCCCATGTATGTAATAAGTATCGTCGGATTTTACGGTCTGTTGGTTCGGAGAAAAAAGAAATAGGATAGACCAGACAGCGAAAGGAAAACAGAATAGGAGCCATAATAAAAAATAGGAAAACTAACCTGTATATAGCACGCAATTTCGAACTGGATTTTTGTAAATATTTGGCTCGCATATCACAAAAATAGATTGACCCTTATTTGAATACTATCTGCATTAAAATATATACGATATAATTGTTAGAAGTTTAACAAAAAATTATATAAAAGGCAAGTGTTTATTTTCTTTTTGATTTCATTTTACAATTTCAGTGCGTTCTTATATATAATTATATAATATTCTATAAAATTAATATATCCATAAAAACATGAATTTTTAATTATTAGGAGACTTTAATAGTGAATAAAAAAATATTAGGGATTTTCTTTTTGATTATTTTTCTTGTAATTGGAGTTCCATTTTTAGCCGTTATAAAAAACATAATTGTTGTACAGATGGCTATGTCTTCGGAGGAAGAGCCAGCACAGCCCGGAAACAAACCGAAACCTGCTCCTCCATTACTTAATGAAACAAATTTAGCAGGGACATCATGGGTCGTAAAACATCCTTCCATTCCCGCACCTGTAACAATAACATTAAATTCTGGGGGACAGGCAGTAGCAACGGTTCCCCCTGAGCTAAGAGCCATTGCAATACAAATGATAGGAACAGACCGACTTGTTGGGAGATGGAGCGTTAATGGACCTAAACTTATAGCTTCTATTGATTTTCAGGGAAAAACGCATACCGTTGAATGTGATATTTACGGTGACAAAATCTATTTCCAGGACAAGGAAATCAAAAGGGCTAATTAGCCTTTATATAGGAGAAATTTTATGAAACGGGGACTGATTATTTTTTTTATTGTCCTCGCAGTAATCTTAGGATTACCCCTTGTGGCAGGATTAAAAAATCAACTTTCAAGCAGTACCCCTCAACCTGCATCAAAAACGAATACTGAAAATTCTGGCGTTTCATCAACTCCCACACCTTCAGTTTCTACACCCATAGTTCCACCTCCTCAAACACCACAAACGCAATACCAGGCTCCTGTTGTTCCTCAGGGACCACCCGATTTTACAGGTACCGCATGGAGCGTTCCTACTCCTTACGGAGTAGTTCAGGTTAGTTTAAATCCCGGGGGACAGGCAGTTGCTTCCCATCCTATGGTAGGAAATATTACTGGAAGTTGGAGGGTACAGGGAAATAAGATAGTGGCAACTGTCTCTTATATGGGAAACAACCAGACGGTATCCGCAGATATTTGTGGAAATACACTTTGTTTCAATGGACAACCTTTACAAAGACTTCGTTAAAAAAGGAGGGTTATATGGCAGGTAGATTTACTGACCAGGTAGTTCTTATTACAGGGGCTTCTTCTGGTATTGGAGAAGCAACTGCTTATGAATTTGCAAAAGAAGGAGCCCGGGTAGCCCTAATTGCCCGTAGAGAATACCGTCTGAAAAAAGTTAAAGAAACTATTATTCAAAATAAAGGAATAGCAGAATTTTTTGTCGCTGATGTTACAAACTACGAAGAATTAAAAAATGCCGTAGAGAGAGTAATCCAAACATGGGGAAAATTAGATGTAGTGTTAGCCAATGCAGGGATTGGCGTACCAGGACATATTCTGCAATTGAAGGTAGAAGATTTTCGCAGACAGTTTGAAACAAATTTCTTTGGTGTTATTAATACCATTGAATTAACCCTTCCCTTTCTGATAAAGCAAAGAGGAAGATTGGGCATTGTTGGAAGTGTCGCCGGGAGGGTTTGTACTCCATTATCCGCCCCTTATTGTAGTAGTAAATTTGCAGTTGTTGCTCTCTCAGAATGTATCTATTATGACCTGAAACCTATGGGCGTATCTGTAACTCTAATTAATCCAGGATTCGTAAAAAGTGAGATACGGCACAAAAATAAATATGGAGAATTGACAGACCGTCCTGACCCGGTCCCTTCATTTTTAGTCCTGCCAACAGAAAAAGCAGGTAAACAAATTGTTTATGCACTATACCATCGAAAACCTGAATTGATTATTACAAAGCATGGAATCCTTTCTATCTTCTTCGGGAGACATTTCCCTAAAACCTATCGTTTTCTATTGGGAATTTTGTCGCGGAAAAGTGTAAAAAGAATCCCCTTACCCGTCTACCCCGATGAGAAAAAATAGAAACAGGTGGAATTTTTATTGAACACTATTATTTCACAAAATATGCCCGTTTAATATAATCTAAATCGGGAAACATTCGTTCTAAGTAGTTGTTGCCCTGTAATTTTATCATCATCTGGTCAGGAGTCTCTCCATACTTTGGATTAATTCGATTTACAACCTCCATTCCCTCAATAACACGGGCAAAGGGAGCAAAACCCATTGAATCTAATCGAATATTATCTTCCAAATTTATAAATAATTGCGTTGAGCGAGAATTCGGCATTGATGTTTTGGCATAAGTAACTGTGCCTTTTAAGTTGCTCGTTTTAACCGGTTCATCTTTTATGGTCTTTTCCCCATATTTCATATTTAATTGTGGGTCTCCCGCAATACCAAATTGAACGACAAATCCCGGCACTACACGGAAAAATCGAGCACCATCATAAAATTTAACTTTCAATAATTCGTAAAAATGTTCGACACCGATAGGAGCCAATTCTTTTCGACACTCTATAATAAAGTTCCCGTTAGAACATTCAAAACAAACTTTGAATATATCGGGAGCCTTTTCAGGCATTTTTTCAATAGGAATTTCTTCCGCAGCGTTTGTATTAGGGGATACATTTTGATTTTCTGAGGGTACTGGTTTTTGCATATCTTTTCCTGTATCGTTCGGATTTGTTTTATTTTCTTCTTTGGCTACTTCTTCAATTTGTTTTATCTTTTTCAGGGCTTCTTCCGCTTTTTCCATTTGGGCTCGGGTCAAACGAGGCTGTGCAAAAAACCATGAGTAAATACCAATAACAACAATACCTATCATTAGAACAATAGGAACAATAAAAAATTTGTTTGCTAACATACCATATCCTCTTTTCTCTCTTTGTAAATATTTCTTTTTTTTGTATATAGTAAAACAGGTAAGTTAGTATAAACAAATAAAATTATGATATATAACCAAAAAACAAATATTCTTATTCATTTATTTCTGAAAGGAGGAATTTCTATGCGAAAAGTATTATGCTTGTCTGTCTTTTTAGCATTATCATTCTCTTGTTTCATTCATACTGAAGCCCTCGAATTGACTCTAAGTGTTACTGGAACAATAGATGAAATCGCAAAAGTTCTTGATTGTTTAAAACAATCCGGATTAGGAGCATCTACATCTCCGATAGAGACAGACCCTTTTCGAGTACATATCTACAGTTCCAGTGAAACAGCAAAAGAAGAAGTAAAAGAAAGTATTTCTATTGGATTTACAGAAATAAAAATAGCACCTGAATATCCTACTGCTGGAACACCTTTAAAACTATCTGCAAAAATAACTGATACCCTTAATATTGTAGACACGGTATCTGTAAACATATTTGGGACTTCTATCTCTTTTGACCTTAAAGATGATGGGCAAAATGGAGATGAAGTTGCAGGTGATGGACTCTGGACTGGAAATTTTAATCTACCTTCGGATGTTATAGGTAATAAAACTTTTATATTGACCGCTTTTGATGCAAGAGGCAAGATTATACAATTAAAAATGGATGATGGCACTTTTAAGCCTATATTAGGAGTTTACGAGTTTATTATTCAATCTCCCGAAAAAAAAGAGAATTAAGAACTTATCAAAAGGAGCAGGGATTTGAAATCGGATACTATACGATTTTTAGACCGTTGGATAGGAGTTTTTTTATGTTTTTTATTAACAATATTCAATAAATTCACAAATATTTTTTGTAGATACAAAACTGAATTTCACAAACCTCAAAAGATTCTATTTATTAAACTTATTGAACAGGGGGCTATGGTTCTGGCATGCCCTGCGATTGAAAAAGCAAAAAGGTGGGTTGGGGAAAATAATGTATATGTTTGTGCCTTTAATAAAAACTGTTTTGTATTACCTATTTTAGGAGTTTTACCGAAAGAAAATATTATAGAAATCGATACATCCCATTTTTGGACGCTTGTTTGTGATGTAATAAAGTATATTATTAAATGTCGAAAATTAGGAATTGATACTGCTATTGACTGTGAATTCTTTTCAAGAGGTTCGGCAATAATCTCCTTCTTGAGTGGTGCTAGAGCACGAATAGGAATGCATGCGTTCTTACATGATGCTCCTTATCGAGGGGATTTGATGACACATAAAGTAGGTTATAATCCCTATATACATGTAAGTTATGCTTACCTTTTAATGGTCGAAGCAATGAAAGAATCTCCCGGCGAAATACCTCTGTTAAAAGTACCCTTTTACCATGAAGATATAATTATCCCACGCTATACACCTGACAATAAACGATTGGAAAAGTGGAAAAAATTATTAGGAAAGGATAATGTAACAAATCAAAATAAACCATATATTATTTTTACCCCCAATACACATGACCTGCTACATGTCCGAAAATGGGATATAGAAAATTATATCCAATTAGCAAAGAAACTGATTGACCAATA
This sequence comes from Candidatus Hydrogenedens sp., assembly GCA_049968235.1. Classification (GTDB taxonomy): domain Bacteria; phylum Hydrogenedentota; class Hydrogenedentia; order Hydrogenedentales; family Hydrogenedentaceae; genus Hydrogenedens. The sequence goes on along the minus strand of JBMFRC010000022.1, from coordinate 15,862 downwards.
TCCCGATATAACTTTTGTATTAACAGGGTTTTTAGAAGAACGAGAATCATTAACCAGGTTTGAAAACGAATTAGGTGGAAATTATTTTATCAATCTTGCAGGAGAAACAGATTTTGAGGACTTGCTAACTCTCTATACCCTCTGTGATGTCCTTGTGACCAACGACAGTGGACCTGCTCATTTTGCAACGACTTCGGATATTAATATTGTTGTTTTATTCGGACCTGAAACGCCTATTCTGTTTTCACCTGTGGGAAAACATGTTCATATCCTTTATGCTCATCTTGCCTGCAGTCCCTGTTTAAATGCCTATAATTACCGCTTCTCTTTTTGCACTAATAATATATGTTTAAAATCTATTTCCGTTGATACAGTATTTGAAGAAGTGTATAAATGTATTCAACAGAGACAAACATGAACCTACTATTTCTGAACTAAAAATGAGTTTTATCGCTCCCTTATATTCAGGTTTCAAAATATTAAATGTTCTATGGAGCCGATGGCGTAGAACCATACCTTCTTACCTACCTATCCTCATCGCTTTTGTAACCTATCGCTGTAACCTCCGTTGTGTAATGTGTGGGCTTTGTGAATTACGGGAACATTCTAACCCTGACGAATTAACAACGGAAGAATGGAAATCCATAATACAATCAGCGAAAAAACTGGGGACTTTTATTATTTCCATATCCGGAGGTGAACCCTTATTAAGAAAAGACCTTGAGGAAATTATTTGTTGTGCAGAGAAAAATAAAATATCTACACATTTATGCACAAATGGGACTCTTATTGATATAGATAGAGCGAAAACACTTCGCGACTCCGGGCTAAAAACAATTTCTTTCTCTCTGGATAGTGCAAATGAAAAGATCCATGATGCTATCCGTGGGAAGGGGCAGTATCAAAAAACAATTGCCGGTATTCAAAATATTCGCTGTATTGCCCCTGAAATTCGTGTTAGCATTAATACGGTCATGACAAAGACGAATTTTAAGGATATATCATCTCTTGTTCCTCTTGCTAAAAAATTGGGGGCCGTTCAAATAAAATTTGCACCAATTCATTCCAATCTTCTGCACCGTTATAAAAACGAAAAGGTATGGGAAGAATTATTTTTTAACGAAAAAGAACTTCAGGAACTTGATAATGAATTAACAAAAGCGAAAAATCTTTGCAAAACAGAAGGGATTTTAACAACTTCGGACCGTTTCTATAGCGGTATATCAAAAAGTTTCATACAGCAAAATATTTTTACATGCTTTGCAGGTTTTCTAGATTGTACTGTTACTCCTAATGGGAAAATAGGAGCCTGTTGCGATATTGAAAGTAACCTATCTTTGCGAGAACAACCCTTAGATGAAATATGGAGGTCAGCAGAATTCCACGCAGTAAGGCAAAAAGTAATTCAGTGTAAAAAATATTGTTGGGATACCACAAATACAGAGTTTAGTTTACGATTAAATCCCCGGACAATTGTTGCCGAACTTCCTACAATGTTGAAAGAGGTTCTTTTTTATTTGAAGTAGTTTTATCCTGGTTAAAATTAAAATGAATCCTATCGTCTGACGAGATGTCAATATATACATATCCGCCATGCTCTAATTTGCCAAACAATATCTCATCCGCAAGAGGTGTTTCAATCTCTTTCTGAATAAGTCGTGCTAAAGGTCTTGCTCCCAAACGAGCATCATATCCCCTTTCTGCTAACCATCTACGGGCAGTTGGGCTTAATTCCAACGCCACTTGTTTCTCTATGAGTTGCGATTTAATACGATTAACAAACTTATCTACAATCATTTTCATTACTTCAATGTTCAAAGGATGAAATGAAACGATAGCATCTAATCTGTTACGGAATTCTGGAGACATTGTTTGCTCAATGGCTTTCAAACTTTTTCGTTCTGCATCACTTTGAGACATTGTGAAACCGATAGATTGGGAATATAATTCACGGGCACCTGCATTGGAAGTCATAATAAGGATTACATTTCGGAAATCTGCTTTCTTTCCCATATTATCAGTCAAGGTAGCTTCGTCCATTACTTGAAGTAATATATTAAACAAATCGGGATGTGCCTTTTCTATTTCATCCAATAAAAGAACCGTGTATGGATGTCTGCGTATCTCATCTACAAGGATACCGCCCTGTTCAAATCCGACATACCCTGGGGGAGCACCGATTAATCGTGCTACTGCATGCTTTTCCATATACTCACTCATATCATATCTTGCGAAATGATTCCCTAAAATGAAAGCAAGTTGTCTGGCAACCTCTGTTTTTCCAACACCGGTAGGTCCGGTAAATAGAAAACATCCTATCGGACGATTAGGTTTCCCTAAACCGGCACGAGAACGGCGAATAGATTTCACCACCATTTCTATGGCTTCATCCTGTCCAAAAACAACGGATTTTAATTCCCCTTCCAGGTTCTTAAGTTTCTCACGGTCGGCAGAATTAACAGTGCGTAATGGAATTTGTGCCATATCAGCAATAGTCCGTTCAATATCTTTTACATCCACAGTAATAGGAAATTCATTCGATTCAATACGAACCATTGCGGCGGACTCATCCAGCACATCTACTGCCTTATCCGGCAGAAAACGGTCATTCAAATACTTTGCGGATAGGTCAACTGAGGCGACCAATGCTTCATCTGTAAATTCTACTTTATGGTGTTGTTCATAATGCCCTTTTAGTCCACGAACAATCTGGATACATTCTTCTATAGTAGGTTCATTAACATCAATCTTCTGAAACCGTCTCGATAGTGCTCTATCTTTTTCAAAATGATTCTTAAATTCTTCGTAGGTTGTAGCCCCGATGCAATGTAATTCACCGCTTGCTAAAAAAGGCTTCAAAATAGATGCTGCATCAATGCTGGACTCTGTTGTACTACCTGCCCCCACTAAAGTGTGGATTTCATCAAAGTAGAGTATAGCATTCTTCTTTTTCAATACTTCATTAATTAAAGTTTTTATTCTTTGTTCAAAGTCTCCACGATACTTTGTCCCTGCAAGCATACCGGGTAAATCAACCATATATAATTCTACATCTTTCATAGAATCAGGAACTTTCCCGTCTGCTATACGCTGGGCTAATCCTTCGACAATGGCTGTCTTGCCTACTCCGGGTTCTCCCACAAAAACAGGATTGTTTTTCCTTCGTCTGCAAAGAACACGGATAGCCCTTTGAATCTCTTTTTCCCGACCTATTACCGGGTCTATTTTCCCTTTTCGTGCTTTCTGAACAAGATTAACTGTAAAACTCTCTAAAACACTACTTGTTTTTCTTTCCCTTTCTCGTTCTCTAACAACATCTGGACCCTGTTCATAACGTTCATAACGGTTAGCATGAGAAATATATTCTAAAATTTCCAGGCGGGTAACACCTTCTTGATACAGAAAGTATGCGGAATGTGAATCTTCTTCCTCAAACAATGCAGCAAGAATATCACCCGCATCTACTTCGGACTTACTTGAGTTCTGAACATGATATACTGCACGCTGGATTAACCGGTCAAAAGCAGGTGTTTGTTGAAGATTCAATTCCACACTTTTAGGTACTTTTGCAATATATTCATCGAAAAAAGTATTTAGTTTCTTTCGCAATCGTTCAATATTGCATCCACAGTATTGGAGAATTTCCTTGCCATAAGGGTCATCCAATAAGACATATAGCAAATGTTCGGGACACAAATACTCGTGCCGTCTTTTTCTTGCTTCTTTTAACGCATTTCCTATAGCCTTTTGTATTTCTTTACTTAACATATATGTAGCCTTTTTCTACTATAACGATTGTATATCCACATATAATAACATCATTTTTGTAAAAATTATTCAGGGGTAATGGAACATTTTAAGGGGAACCCGTTTTCCCTGGCTATGTGATGGACCGATTCTACCTTTGCTTCCGCAATAGAACGAACATAAATGCCTGCCACTCCAATTCCTTCACGGTGAACTTTTAACATTATACGAACAGCCTCATCATGGGATTTATTAAAAATAGTCTTTAAAATGTAAACAACAAATTCCATAGTCGTATAATGGTCATTATGTAGTAAAACCCGATAGAGTCTCGGAAATTCTATTAAATTTTCATCTTTAACTTGTTTTTTCTTTTGCGTCCCCGCAGATGACATTTTATTACCTCTATGCTTTATATTATAATTATACAACATTTTAAAGATAGCCACATAAAAGTAAAAATAACTTGACAAATCCAATTAAAAAGTAATATTTTAATTAAAATTGATTTTTAAGGATTTTTCGATGAAAAGTTGCTATAGATGCGGAAATCCTTGGGAAAGCATTACAAAAAAACAGCCGGGGGTAAAGGAAACATGTCCGAAATGTAATGCATACTTGCATTGTTGCAATAGCTGTAGATGGTATACACCGGGAAAACCTAATGATTGTATGATACCCAATACAGAAAAGATAGCAGACCGTGAAGGACCGAATTTCTGTGATGATTTTGAAATGAAAGAAAGAAATTCGGATACCTCATGGGAAGAACAAAAAAATAAAGCAAAAAAGGAATTTGAAAAACTATTTGGGAATGGATAACAATGGAAAACACAATTTGTTCAGCACCAACCGAGAAGGAAAATTTAAAAAATATGTCAACAAACACACAGGAAAAAGAAGCCATTATTCACATTCTTATTGTGGATGACCGGGAAAATATGAGGAATTTGCTTTCTCAAACTTTCCTGGAAATGGGTTACAAAGTAAGTAATGCATCTACGGGTGAGGAGGCTATAGACAAAATCACCCGTCATTTATATCACATTGTGATTACAGACCTAAGTATGCCCGGCAAGTCAGGTATGGATGTCCTACGTTATGTTAAAAGTGTATCACCCGAAACAGAAGTAATTATTATCACCGCATATGGGACTATCGAAATCGCTGTTGAAGCAATGCGATTAGGGGCTCACGATTTTATTACAAAGCCCTTCCAATTGGCGGTTTTACAAAATAAAATTTCCAAACTGGCAAAACAAATACAAATAAAAAATACGAACAGAGCCCAGACATGGATACATCCCTCTGTGCAACATCTGGTAGGAGAAAGTGCACAAACAAGACAACTACGTCAAATTATTGCACGAGTAGCACCCACCAAAAGTTCGGTTCTAATAACAGGTCCCAGTGGTGTAGGGAAAGAACTTGTAGCAAGGGCTCTCCACGAAGCAAGTCCACGACGGGATGAACCTTTTATCGCATTGAATTGTGCGTCATTAGCTCCAACATTACTGGAAAGCGAACTATTCGGTCATGAAAAGGGAGCATTTACAGGGGCTACTTCAAGAAGGGAAGGGCGATTCGAACGGGCTCATAAGGGAACTTTATTCCTCGATGAAGTGGGTGAAATTGACCCCAGTGTTCAGGTAAAACTACTACGCGTACTTCAGGATGGAGAGTTCGAACGCGTAGGTGGAACAGAAACTATTAAAGTAGACGTGCGGATTGTAGCTGCAACGAATCGTGATTTAAGACAGGCAATTGTTCAGGGAACATTTCGTGAAGATTTCTATTATCGCCTAAACGTGTTTTCTATATACGTTCCGCCGTTAAAGGAACGACCGGATGATATACCGGCATTGGTAGAACATTTCTTAAACAAATTTAGTATGGAGTTGCGAAAAGAGGTATATGAAGTTGATGATGAGGTTATTGATTTATTCTTACGATACCCCTGGCCCGGTAATATCCGCGAATTGGAAAATATAATGGAACGTGCTATCGTTTTAGCAACAGGACCTCAGGTTACGATAAATGAGATGCCTTTTGAATTACAAAACTATATAGAAACAAACCGACAGGTAGAATCCGAAATCAAAAATGAGCAACAAGATAAAGAAGACCTTTCTCTGGAACAGCATACGGAACGACTGGAAAGAGAACTAATCCTCAAAGCCTTAGAAAAGTTCCATTGGAACAAAACTCGTGCCGCTGAATTATTAGGAATTAAACGAACAACCCTACAATATAGAATCAAACGACTTGGATTGGAATAGATTATTTGAGCCATAGACACTGTTACCTTTTCTTACAAACAAAACAACTTAAACCAATGTGATATACAAAATAAAATGGGTGAAAAAAAATAAGACAGTAAAATAGTATTCCTATCATCCAAAGACTATCTGAAAATAATTTTCAATTCACGGGTCATAACCGTTTTATCTCAGGATTGTAAAAATATTTTACGGAGGTATTTAAATATTCCCCTCGACAGATACAGTGAACAAAATTCTATCGGAGACAAATCCCGACATCTTAATCTTATAAACTCTTGGGCGACATACTCCCTATCCCCCAAATCAGAAAAATCTGATATTAACACTCTGTTCGTGTTTAATAATGAGGATAAAAAATATATAAGTTATTATTCAAAGAGGATGTGGGGAAGAGGGATATATAAAACATGATTTGTGGTATCATAAAATTTGTGAAAAGTGAAAGGGTATTTTTATGAATTTATTGCTTATTTTTATCTGCACAGGCATTTGTGCAGGATATGAACCGACATGGGAATCGTTAGACCAAAGACCTAATCCGCAATGGTTTGAAGATGCTAAATTTGGAATTTTTATTCATTGGGGTGTTTATTCTGTGCCTTCATGGGGACCGAAAGACCAGTATGCGGAATGGTATTGGTATTACATGGAGGATAAAAACAGCCAAACATGGAAGTTTCATAAGGATAAATATGGTGAAAGATTTAAGTATCAGGACTTCGCTCCGATGTTCAAGGCGGAACTTTTTGACCCGGACCAATGGGCAGATATATTTAAAAGGTCGGGGGCAAAGTATGTCGTATTGACTTCGAAGCATGTTGAGGGTTTCTGTCTCTGGCAGGCACCTCATAGTTGGAATTGGAATTCTGTGGATATAGGTCCACATCGAGATTTAGCGGGCGATTTAATAACTGCCGTTCGGAAAGTGGGGTTAAAAATGGGGTTTTATTATTGTATGTACGAGTGGTTTAATCCATTATATAACACGGATGTAAAAAAATATGTAGATGAATACATGCTACCGCAAATGAAGGATTTAATAGTGCGTTATCAACCGGATGTGTTCTGGCCTGATGGCGAATGGGACCATCCGAGTTCCGTCTGGCGTAGCACAGAGTTTTTAGCATGGCTGTTCAATGAATCGCCTGTACCAAAAGATATTGCCATAAATGACCGCTGGGGCAAAGATTGTCGTAATATACATGGAGGTTTTGCAACACCTGAGTATGGGAGTATCCCTGATGGGCATTTGATTAAAGAGGGTAGGTTTGAAGAGTGCCAGGGTATGGGTAAGTCATTCGGTCTGAATAGGAATGAAGATGCGGATTGTTATCGTAGCACGACGGAATTGCTTCATTTGCTGATTGACAATGTCTCACGCGGGGGTAACCTGCTTTTGGACATAGGTCCCTCCGCAGATGGACGCATACCGGAGATAATGCAGGAACGGTTATTGGAGATGGGCAAATGGTTGGAAGTTAACGGTGATGCCATCTACGGAACGGATGTATGGAAAGACGCTCCGAAGATGGAAAATTTCCGTTTCACACGTAAGGGAAATACTATCTATGCCATTGCTTTGAAATGGTTTCCTGAGAAATGGGCTATTCCGAAATCCAACGAATTCCAGACTTTGCCAAAGGTTAGCCTATTAGGCACAGACATAGCAGTCCCCATAGAGGATGGCAATGGTGAATGGATAATAACAACCCCATGCGTTTCACCTGCACAAATCCCCTGTCAACATGCATGGGTATTCAAATTCATATTTTAATTTTCTTACCACATTATATCCTGTTTAAGTCTTGTTTAAGAGCAATACACACTTTCTCTTGTAAATAGACAAAAGATTTATCTACTTTTCCCGTTATAAGATACAGGCAATAAATTTCCTGCACTAAACCATGCGTTCTTTTCCCCTATAATTTTTTCTATCTCAGCAATAATTTGTATTTTAGCCGGAACTTTTATACCCAGATTTGCCTGAATAATGATTTCTCTTTGTTTTGCAAAATCCTGATAGTGAAAAAAGACATCACAGTCACCGGAATTATGTGCGAATATATCCATGATTTTTTCGTAAGTATCCTCATTGATTGTAGAATCCACCCGAATATGGAAAGTACGGGCAAAAATCATACACTCATCGGGAGGAATAATCATACGAGCGATATATCCGCGTTTTGAATTTCTACAATTAACGCGTGCATGAATTAGCACTATATTTCCTTCATTTATCAAATCCTTTGACCTTTCATAGGTATCTGCGAAGCATGTTATTTCATATTGCTGTTCGGTATTGTCCAATTTAACAAAAGCCATTCTCCCCTTCGCACTGTCATAATATTTAATTTCAGAAATGATGCCTCCAAAAATTATATCTTCGCCTTCCTGTTTCTTTTCAATAATATCGTTGGGTGTAGTCCATAATTTTAACATATCTTTATATTGCTCTAATGGGTGTCCCGAGATATAGATTCCTATTACTTCCTTCTCATAAGAGAGTTTCTGCAATAAGTGCCATTCTTCCTTCTGGATAATTTCATTGCGGATATTGTTATTGAAAGTTGTAATGGGGACCTCACCAAAAAGGCTTATTTGTCCGGAGGAGCGTTCTTTGCTGATGAGTTGAGTCTCTGCAATGGCTACATTTATCATTTCGAAAAGGCTTTTTCGAGTTAGCCCGAATGAATCCATTGCCCCTGCTTTAATCAAATTTTCAAGCACTCGCCTATTGATTTGTCGTGGATTCAGTCGGCAACAGAAATCAAAAATATCTTTATAAGGACCGTGTTGTTCTCGCTCGTTCACAATTAATTCGCAAACACCTGTACCAACATTTTTGATAACACTCAATCCAAAACGGATGGCTTTATCTTCAATTGAAAAATCTGCCTCACTCTTATTTACATCCGGCGGAAGTATGGAAATACCCATCCGGTTGCATTCCTGAATATACAGGGAGATTTTATCAAGGTTTTCTACTTCCTTATTTAACAATGCACACATATACTCTTCGGGATAGTTCGCTTTCAAATAGGCAGTTTGATAGACCAGAATTCCGTATGCAACACTGTGGGATTTGTTAAAACCGTAATTGGCAAAATCCTCAATATTGGCAAAAATTTGTTCCGCAGTTTGTTTATCAATTCCGTTTTTTACACAGCCCTCAATGAACGGTAACCGTCTCGCTTCTACAATATCCGCTTTCTTTTTAGCCATACCCTGACGCAACATATCTGATTCGGGTAATGAGAAACCGGCACAAAGTTGGGCTATTTGCATGACCTGCTCCTGATAGATAGGTATTCCATAGGTCTCTTTCACGATAGGTTCCAACATCGGATGCCAGTATTGAATCCTTGCTGGATTCAGTTTGTTCTCAATAAATACATCCGTATACCTCATGGGTCCGGGACGGTATAGTGCCACCAGAGCGGTGATTTCCTCAAATGACTGCGTCTTTAATTGAACCACAGTTTTTCTCATTCCTCCACTTTCTAATTGGAACACGCCTAATGTATTTCCATCTTGAAGCATCTTATATACTTTTTCATCATTCAGAGGGATTTCGTTTATATTTAAATCAATGCCTTTATGTTTTTTTATCAATTTTAATGCGTTTTGAATAACGCTCAATGTTTTTAGGGCTAAGAAGTCCATTTTTAATAAACCTAATTCCTCCACACACTCCTTTTCTGCCTGCGTGGATATAAACTCAGAATTTTTGTCTTTGAAAGTAGCAATATAATTAACAATCGGTTTATCGCAGATAACAACCCCTGCCGCATGTATACCGGAATTACGGACAGTCCCTTCTAATTTCAGGGCTAATTTCCATAATCGCTGTAAGTTAGGTTCCGATTCTATTCGCTTTTTTAGTTCTGGCTCCTTTTGCATAGCTTCATTCAAGTTATGTGCCCCTTTGGGAATCATCTTCGCAATCTCGTCAACTTCCCCATAATTGATACCCAGCACACGACCTACATCACGGATAACATTCTTTGCCATTGAGCGTTGAAATGTTGCAATAAGTGCGACATTCTCCTGCCCATATTTCTGAATTGCATATTTGACAAGCTCCATCCGACGGTCATCTGCAAAGTCTATATCGATATCAGGCATACTCACGCGTTGCGGATTTAAAAATCGCTCAAACAGGAGTTGATAGCGGATAGGGTCAACATCCGTGATTTCCAGAAGATACGCCACGAGACTCCCTGCCGCAGAACCCCTACCCGGACCCACAGGAATACCCCGTGTTCGGGCAAAATGGACAATGTCCCATACCACAAGAAAATAATCTACAAATTTTAATTGTTCAATTACAGATAATTCATACTCCGCACGCTCTTTATAACCCGGTGGAATTTTATCACCAAATCTCTTCTTAAATCCTTCATCAATCAATTTTCTCAAAAAAGTATAACTATCCGAATTATCTTCGGGTTTGTATTTAGGAATTAAATCATGTTTTTTAATAATATCACTTTTGCACATCTCTGCGACCCGGACTGTATTCTTGCACGCTTCCGGATAATCCTTAAATATCTCGTACATCTCTTGTGGACTGCGAAAGTAAAATTCATTACTACCAAATCGCCACCGATTTTCATTCATCAGTGTCGTTTGTGATTGAATGCACAATAATACTTCATGCGCTTCCGCATCATCCGGATTTGTATAATGGGAATCCTGAGTTGCAATCAACGGAATGGAATATCTTTTTGATAATTCGATAATACCGCTGTTTACCTTGTCCTCATCCGGCAAAGAATGATACATAATTTCTAAAAATACATGGTCCTTCCCAAATATATCTATAAGTTTATTCAATGTATCTACAGCCATATCCTTCTTATCATAATAAATGGCTTTTGCAATTCGACTGCTAATACAGGCACTACTTACAATTAATCCCTCATGACATTCCGATAACAATTCCATATCCACTCGAGGTTTAATATAAAAACCATCCATATAGCCTGTGGTAATTAATCGACAGAGATTTTTATACCCTATTTCATTTTCACATAGTAAGAGAAGATGATAATAACTCCGGTCAAATTCTTTTGCTTTTTTATCAGTCCTGCTTTCAGGGGCCACATACAATTCCGCACCAATGATTTGTTTGAGTTGAAAATCACTCCCCGACTTCAATTTTTTCAAAGTTCTATAAAAGGGGACTGTGCTAAACATGTTCCCATGCTCTGTCAATGCTAACGCAGGCATACGATACTTATAGCAAAGGCGAATTAAATCCTCAATCTTTGACATTCCGTCCAATATGCTATATTCAGAATGTGTATGTAAATGAACAAATTCATTATTCATGAATATCTCTCCTTCCCTTTATGTTATTTAATATTTCAAGCAATAATTCCAGAGCGAAATCTGATGTCTGCTGTTTAATTTCGGAACGTGTCCCATGAAACTGACACTCTCTAACTACATGCATGTTATAAGGTAGACAGACAACAGAAATATATACCAGACCTACGGGCTTTTCCGGGGTCCCTCCTGTAGGTCCCGCAATACCTGTTACTCCTACACCAATATCGCTATTTAATCTTTTACAAACACCTGTAGCCATTTCGAGGGCAACAGGATTACTCACTGCTCCATACTCCGTTAATGAAGATTCCGAAACTCCTAACAGGGATTTTTTAACTTCATTGCTATAGGCGATAACACCACCCACAAATACTGCCGATGAACCGGAAACATTCGTTAGACGATGTGAAATAAGTCCACCTGTGCACGATTCCGCTGTAGCCAGTGTTAGATGTTTACTGACAAGTTGATATATGATTACCTCTTCAGGCTTCATTGATTTCAAAATTCAGATTAAGGTTTATTAAAATAGTTATCACCTAAACTAATTTTGCATATATTATATACAAAAAATAGAACAGGATTTTTTAATGAACTTTCAAAAAGAGATACAAGAAATACTCAATGAATTGTTAAGTCTTTTACAGCAAGAATCCAAATATAAAAAAGCAATTACTGTTTCTCCTGACTTTCTGGAGCGATGGAATTCCTTTGATGCACAATCCTACGCAAAACAAATGGCACAAATAAGAGATAGTAGTGAAAAAAATGAAGATGTTAGGACCTCATTGACAAATACGAATGATATGGCATACCCGAACACGGTATATGAACAAGTAAGAAAAACCTCGATTATCTCCGACATACAACAAAAACTTGATGTAATAAATCAAGAGGTATCAAAATGCAAAAAATGCCCTATTCATGAAGATAGAACAAATACTGTTTTCGGAGACGGTAACCCAAACGCAGAGTTGGTTTTCGTAGGAGAAGCACCCGGAGCGGAAGAAGACCGTCAGGGACTGCCCTTTGTAGGAAGAGCAGGGCAATTATTGACCGATATTATCGTCAAAGGTATGAAAATGCGTCGTGAGGATGTCTATATTTGCAATGTCTTAAAATGCCGTCCCCCAAATAATCGCGACCCCAATCCTATGGAAGTAATGAATTGCGAGCCTTATTTAATCCGACAACTGGAATTAATTCGTCCCAAAGTCGTTTGTGCTTTAGGGCGAATCTCTGCACAAACACTACTGAAAACCGATGCGACTCTGAACGAATTGAGGGGAAAATGGCACAATTATCATGGGATTCCCATGCGGGTTACATACCATCCTGCATATCTATTGAGAAATCCTGCAGATAAAAAGAAAGCATGGATTGATATTCAAGAAGTTATGAAACTATTAAAGGGGGAAATAACCGTAACCTTCGATGACGAAAAAAATTCACTTTTATAACAGCAAAAAGAACCTGAACTTTATGTTAAAATGTATCTTATAAAAAATTTATATATAGTTCCGGGCTTTTGCAATGAGTGCAATTATCTCATACAAATACAAACATAAAACCAATGTCTCAGGAGAAACCCATGCAAAAGATAAAAAGAGCGGTCATCAGTTGTTACGACAAAAGCGAACTGATTGAATTTGCAAAATTTTTGCACGAATATCATGTGGAAATAATTGCAACTGTCGGCACAAATGAGTTATTACAGGCACATGGTATTCCCTCTATATATATTGGAGAATACACAGGTATCCCTGAAATACTCGGCGGAAGGCTCAAAACATTACACCCGAAAATACACGCTGGACTGCTTGCCTTGCGTGATAACAAACTACACCTGGAACAAATGCAACAATACCATTTCCCAGAAATAGACCTCGTCGTGGTGAATCCTAAACCCATACCACGAATTATTGAACAATCCGCAGGTTCAGTAGATGAATTGTTCGACCAGATTGACATCGGCGGTATAACCATGATTCGTTCCGCTGCCAAAAATTTCCGATATGTTACCGTCGTCGTGGATAGAATTTACTACCCACTTGTCATGCACGAAATGCGGGCTCATGATGGCTGTGTCTCTTTCGTAACCCGTTATCGCCTCGCACAGGAAGCTTTTTTCTGCACATCCCGTTATGACCGCACAATTGCGGAATTTCTCGACCGCAAAGCAACACCCCCTTCGGAAAATATACCCCAACGGGATAAAGGACAGTAAATTTACGAACATAAACAATAGTCTTCGATAATAAGGAGGAATTTCTATGCGGATATTAGTAATAGGCAGTGGCGGAAGAGAACATGCCCTATGCTGGAAAATCCATCAAAGCCCGGAAATTCAACATGTATATGCTATCCCCGGCAACCCGGGTATTAAAAAATTGGAAAAAGCCACCTGCACCTCTATCAATATAAAAGACTTCAAAGCCATTAAGGACTACATAAAACAAGAGAAAATACATCTGGTCGTCGTCGGTCCCGAAGAGCCCCTTGCCTTAGGCATTACAGATTTTTTAGGAACAGAAAATATCCCCGTATTCGGTCCATCTGCAAAATCCGCACAATTAGAAGCCAGTAAATCCTTCGCCAAAGAATTAATGCGAAAAGCCCGAATCCCAACCGCAGAATATGCCATATTCACCGACGAATACTCAGCAAAAGAATATGTCCGTGCACATGGCGTGCCTCTCGTGATAAAGGCTGATGGACTCGCCGCAGGAAAAGGAGTAACTGTTGCCCATGACGAAGAAACCGCTTTCCTCGCCATAGAACAATCAATAAGCAAAAAGGTTTTTGGCTCCGCAGGCGAAAAAGTACTCATCGAACAATTCCTTACCGGCGAAGAAGCCAGTATCCTTGCTTTCTCCGATGGGAAACATATTCTACCCCTTACAAGCAGTCAGGACCACAAACCCGTGTTTGATAACGACAAAGGTCCCAATACCGGCGGTATGGGCGCCTATTCCCCAGCACCTGTCGTTACACCAGAAGTCGAAAACAAAATCCTGAAAAAAATATTAAAACCCACCATAAAAACAATGGCGGACGAAAATACACCCTTCAAAGGTATTTTATACGCCGGATTAATGATAGACCCCAAACAAAATCCGTATGTTATCGAATTCAATGTCCGATTCGGAGACCCGGAAACACAAGCCATACTACCCCGTATGGAATCCGATATAGTCCCTCTATTCTGGGCTGTAGTAGAAGAAACACTACATAAATACTCCATTGAATATTCCCCCTATGCCTGCGTTACCGTCGCTCTAACAAGTCAGGGCTATCCCGGCTCCTATGAAAAAGGCAAAGAAATCACAGGCATAACAGAAGCAGAAAAAGACCCCAATATCGTTGTATTCCACGCTGGTACAATAGAACAAAATGGTAAACTATACACAAACGGTGGACGCGTCCTCAATGTTACAGGTTGGGACAAAGACCTCATATCCGCCGTCCAGCGAGTTTATAACGCTATCCAAAAAATTCACTTCGACGGGATGCACTACCGAACAGACATCGCCCAAAAAGGCATATCCAAACTAAAATAAAAACCCCATATGTTTTTATGATACAAAAAAAAAGGTGCATTTCCTATACGGATTGAAAAATATAGAGGCGAAAATTTTTCATCATAATCGATTTATCTTAATTTTCCCGTTGGATATGTGTAAACACGTATACGGCGGATTTAATTATTGTATGCGCTCGTATACAGTTCTTTTCTCGCAGGGTATATAGGGATAAAATGTATAGACGAATGGTTTCACAACAAGATTTTTAATTTTATTTCTCATCCCTTTTGCTTCTCTATGTTTCTCTGTGTCTCTGTGGTGGAGTATTTTTTTTCTCTCTCCACGGAGTAGCACGGAGTTATTTCCCCTCCTTCAATTATCCTTATCTCCTCTTCCGTTAAATTATACAATTTATAAACAAGCTTGTCTATTTCCTCTTCAAAATTTTTTGTATCCGCCTGCGGGTTATCTTTCTTTGCCGCCAGGATTTTATCTACGAGTTCCTCTATACGCTTCACCAAGCCCTCGTTCCCTGACGTGATGGGGGAAATCTCAAAATTGTTTACATATTGTGCCAACATTCTAAATTGCCTTTTTTGAAGCTGAGTAACATGTTGCTTTACCAAATAACTACCAAATTTAGAATTCAATAATCCAAGTATATATTTTAAATTTTTACCTGTCATAATGTAGGCGGTATTTAAGACAAAGCATGTGTCATTTCTATATGTATAACATGGAAATTCATAACCTTCTTCCCAATTATCGGTCATTATTTCAATGTAAATAATCTTCTCCTTCTCAAACTCGGGGTAGTAGGCACATTTGCGAAGTTCCCACCAATAATCGCCTTGGTCATCTCGTTTTTTTGCTTTCTCTTCATATTGTTTTAAGTATTCCATCAATGAAGGAAAACTTTTTTTAATAAACTCCTCTGCATTTTCTTTTCCTCTATTTTGATTTGTCCAGCCTGCG
>JBMFRC010000021.1:0-56029 GCA_049968235.1 Candidatus Hydrogenedens sp. | reverse complement strand
CCACCGCCGCCACCTAAAAAACCGGATGTGGCTCAAATGTTGCAAGGAGTAAAGGCTTCTCGGCAACAAATTGGACAAAAAATAAAGATATTTACACCGGAAGAACCTCGTGGAGTATTGGTTGGAGTTGGAGATACTGTAAAAGGTTGTAAATTACAATCCTTTGACCGAAGCACGGTAACATTTGTATATTTCTGGGCAGAAGGAAAGGAAGAAATCCCCTATACCATAAATCGCGAATAATTTATCTTGTGAAACAACACTCACTCTATGTATCATACATAGGAAAAAGTATAACATCAAGGACAGAATGATGATTGCAAATATGTTTCGTCTCCGAAGAGTTATAGGAAGAAAAACTTCTATGAAAAAAATTATTTTACAGATGATAATTCTTTTTTCCATATTTCTATTAATGGATTTTCTCTCTTTTGCGCAACAGTCACCGACCAGTCCCGTTGCCCGTCCTTCAACAAGGAATACCGGTAAAACATCATCTTCTGTTCGAAAACAACCCACACGATTTAATTTAAATAGTCCAGGTGGTGGATTCGGTAGTGATATGACACAACAAGGTTCTTCTTTGAGAAGTCAAGGTATGAAACAAAAAGAAGAATCGGATAAAACAAAAACATCAGAAACAAAACCTAAGGAAGAGAAACCCAAAGAAGAAACTACATCTCAAAAAGAAAAACGTACAGGAACAAAAACAATAACAGGTTCTTCGGGAAAGAAAGAGGGTCAAGGTGCTCAGCAAACCTTAACACCTGCCCCACCTGCAGGAGGGACAACCCCACCTACCCCCCCGGGACCTCGAACTCCCTCTATGCTTTCCGGAGGTGGTACTTCATCTGGAACAACGCCCCCTGCACCGGGATTCAAAGGTTTATTATCCAGTATAGGACAAGCTGTGGGAGCCACTGGAACTACAGGAACACAACAGGGGGGGACTGTCCCCGGTTTCTTTGATATTTTATTTAGTAGAAAATTAAAATACTCCGAATTGCCTGATGTGGGGGAGCCATTAACTTTACCGGGTCCGATGACTGTGGGAGAATTTTTGGAAGCCATTCATTTAGCAACGAACTGGAATATTATTGTCTCTGATGGTGCCAAAGATTTGCAGATGAATTTCTGGATTGTAGATAAAAAACCGAAAGAGGCATTGGAAGTATTAAAATTTTATGATATTTTCTATGAATTTGATGAAAAGACAAATTTTATGCGTGTTTTTACAAAGGAGGAATGGTTAATAAAAACATTTGGGGATTTGAAACCGCATGAATTTAAGATTAAAAACGCAGATATATCCTATATGGAAGCCATTATATCCTCTCTTTTATCCGGTATCGGGAAAATGATAACGGATACACGAACCGGTGTTATCTATGTGTGGGATATTGAAGATAATATCAATCAAATGGAGAAAACAGTGAAAGAACTGGACGTCCCACTGGAGAAGAAAATTTTCACTATTAAACATGCTGATGTATCCGATGTAGAAACTGTTTTAACTTCTATGTTGACTTCAAATGGAAGCCTTCTGGTGGATACACGAAGTGGAAATATCTTTGTTTGGGATTCCCCTACTTCATTAGAAAAAATGGAAGAAGTGGTTGCCCGTCTGGATGTCCCGATGGAGACGAGAAGTTTTTCTATTCAATATGTAGATGTTGAGAATATAGCCGATTCCCTCGGGGAAATGATTTCACAGAGAGGGGTCGTGCAGGTAGACCCACGAACCAATGTAATCATCGTAACAGATTTGCCCTCGCGATTAGACCGTATCGGTGAATTTATAAAGACATTAGATATACGGCTTGAAACCCGCACATGGGTAATTAAGTATGCAGATATTGATTTTATTGCCGACCAGATAGAAAATCTAGTTCCTTCCGATATGGGACAGGTTGTGGTTGATGATATGACCCATCAAATAACGGTTACCGCTTTACCAAGTCGTATTGCAGAAATTGATGAATTGATAAAAACATGGGATATAAAACGGAAGCAGGTATTGATAGAAGCCTTTATTGTAGAAATGGATACGGAGTTAGAGCGTTCTTTAGGTATCAACTGGTCATATTATGGTACTTCAGGTAATGTGCCAATCGTTATTCATGGAGGTTCCGGCGTAAAAGATATAGCATCTCCTTCCGGCAGTGGAGAATCAATGAGTGTTGGACAATTGCCCTCATTGGTTCCGCGTTTTGGTCCTTTGACTGTGGACAATAGTGGAAATATTACACGACCTCAACTTCAAACACTTCAGAATAAGCCTGTGATTGACCATTTCCTCGGGAATAATCTTTCCGTAGCCTTAAATTATCTTGACCGCCAGAATAAGGCAACCATTCTCTCATCTCCGCGGGTTGTAGTTCAGGATGGTGAAGAAGCCATTTTTGAGAACGCCACACGTGTCCCATATATCTCCGGAACTGCAGGAGGATATTCTCCATATACTTATAATTACCGTCAAACTACAAGCGGAACCACTACGAACAATCAATATAACCCATACTATAGTTATCCCTATTATGGCGGTTATTATGGTGGATACAATCGAGTTGAATTTATTGATGTAGGAACCATCTTATCCGTTGTTCCTCGTATTACAGAAGAAAACAGTATTTTGCTGGATATTAGTGCTGAGGATAGTTCCTATAAGGATAAGGAAATCAAAGCATATGACCAAACATCGACCGTTCCGGAAAAAACGATACGCCATGCAGAAACACAACTTCGGGTAAAAAGTGGTGAAACCGTTGTTTTAGGAGGATTGCGGAGAAGTCGGAGTTCGCATCTGGTAACGAAAACACCTTTATTAGGAGACATTCCTCTTTTAGGGAAGTTATTCCGAAATCCATCGAGGACAGCAGGGAATAACAATTTACTTATTTTTATAACTACGACGGTTGTTGATGAATATACCCATCCGGAAGCAGAAATGCTTACACGTGCTGAGGACAAAATTTCAGAGGATGTTCGTTATGAATCCCGTAATCTCTGGGGTAAACTTCATGAACAGGCATATCCTGACCGAAAATCAGAAGTACGCGTTTCTGTGGGAAATAATGGAACGCTATTTATAGGTGGACAAAAAGTTAGTCTATCCGAATTGCCTCAATTACTTGAAAAAGAGAAAGGGAAAGGGAAGAAAAAGGTATTGTTGAGAAAATCACTTCGCACACCCGACAGTGTTTTCAATGATATAAAAGAGATTATTGAAAAATGCGGTTTGAGTATCGAATATGACTATGTTAATGAGCCCATTGTTGCATTACCCGGTGAGCATTCGGAAAAGGATAATACTATACAGGCAGTTGAACCTTCAGAAGAAAAGCATGATAATTCAAAGTAAAGCAGATGTTATATATTAATGTTTAGAAATATATAACTGGGGCATGATTTCAATTTATACAATCATTATGGAAAGAAATAATGGAAATTAAAAATAAAGGAATTGATAAAAAATTATTTGAGTATCTACATCAATCAATTGAAACTACTCCCTATTATAATTTGTTAGGAATTCACCTGGATTCATTATCGAAGGGCGAAGTGGTAATGTATGCTGTGCCGGAGACAAAACATGCTAACCCTATGGGATTTGTTCATGGGGGTTTGGTTATGTCCCTATTGGATGCGGTTATGGGTAATGCGGTACGAAGTTTAGGTATTAAGTCTGTAACGGTTGATATATCCATAGCATTTCCAAAAGGTGGAGCATTTGATACGACTTTATATGCGGAAGGTAAAGTAGTTCATGCAGGGAAACATGTGTTATTTGCAGAAGGTAAGGTTTATTCCGGAAAAGATATAATTGGATATGGAAAGGGAACTTTTTACAAAATCGGCGAGATAGAACTGTGAGGTGAAAAACAGGGGCATGTCTTGTTCTATTGAAATATCAGATTTCGATTATGGATATTTCCGGTATGCAAAAATGTTTAGAGAAAATAGGGAGGAAAGTATGAATAAATTCTTCGCAGGTAGGGCAGGGTAGATGTCCATTTATTTCGTTCTTGAGTGAGGTAACTTTTTTATTCGATATTCCGCAAGGGATAATCCATTGGAAAGGAGTTAAGTCAAGATTTATATTAATACTAAAACCATGCCAGGTAATACTATTTTTTACTCCAATTCCAATTGCAGAAATTTTTTTATCCTCAACCCAGACGCCTGTAAGAGACTTTATCGTTTGTGATGAAATGTTATAGCAAGCGAGTGTATCCATTATCGTTTCTTCTAATTTTCGAATATACTGATGAACAGACATTTTGTGAGATGCAAGATTAAGAATAGGATAACCTACCAATTGTCCAGGTCCGTGATAGGTTATATCTCCTCCGCGGTCCGTGTGTATAAAAGAGATGCCTCGTTGTTTGCAAATTTCGGGTGAAATAAGGAGATGTTGCTGTTGGAACTGTCGTCCTGCGGTAAAAACAGGGGTATGTTCAAGAAGAAAAAGGCATTCTTCTGCCATGCTGTTTTGTAATTGTTCCCTTCGTTTTGTTTGTTGTCGGTAAATCGTTTCATAATTTTGTAAATTCTTATAAATGAAAACTTCAAACATAAAACTGCGGTTCCCCTTATACGGATTGTAGAGGCATTGGATTCGGGAAATCTGCAGAAGGTTCCAGAGGGATACCTATTTCAAAAACGGCACCTTTGGGCTGTCGGTTATGGCAATTTACCCAACCGCGATGCCCCATAACAATTCGCTGAACAATAGATAGCCCCAGCCCTGTTCCACCTTTTTTCTTTGTAATGAATGGCTTAAATAATTCATGCTTTTTTATTTTCTCCGGTAAGCCA
The DNA here is from genome assembly GCA_049968235.1 of Candidatus Hydrogenedens sp. GTDB lineage: Bacteria > Hydrogenedentota > Hydrogenedentia > Hydrogenedentales > Hydrogenedentaceae > Hydrogenedens. Next base: position 51,211 of record JBMFRC010000021.1, on the reverse strand, counting down.
GGGCCCTTATCCTCTACACGGATAATCATACATTCGCCATCTGAATCAACAGAAATTCGTACCCATTTTTTATCCTGTTCAATTTGTACCTCAATAGCATTGCGAATCAGATTGGCAATAGCGGTGGATAGTTTATCCGCATCAGCAAATATGAATTGGAGATTTTTGGGGATTTGTTCTACTTCTATAGTTGCGGAGTATTTTTCAATAATGTGCGAGCAAATATGGATTGCTTCCTGAATAATAAAGTCTGTGGTTTGTTTTTGAATATATACTTCCTGAGGTCTGGCAAAACTAAGGAATTGATTTACCAGAAGGTTCAATTGTTCCGTTTCCTTTAATATAAGATTCAGGTTTTTTACAAGTTCCGGTTTATCTGCTGATTTTTGAATCAAAAACTCTGTCATACCCGAGATAACACCTAAAGGATTGCGAAACTCATGGACAATACTTGCAGTTAAAGTCCCTATTTGTGCTAATTGCTTGTTAACTTCCGCTTCATGTTGTAGTTTTTTTATCTGTGTAAGGTCTGTGAATAAAAATACCGCCCCGAGAATCTTCTCTCCTTCTTTAATTAAAGAACTGGTTAGACCTAAGATTTTTTCTCCTTCTATGTCTAATGTTATCTTCCTTCGGGATATAGATTCTTTCTTATCAAGTAGTTCGTTATAAATCTCTATAAAAGGGGCTAATTCTTTAATATTATAGATAGTTTCTCCCGGATGTAATATTTGAGGTTTTATTTTGAGATGTTTCAGAGCGGAAGAATTAATAATTAAAATTTTACCTTCATCATTAATAACAAGAACACCACTTTCCAGATTTTGTATTACACTATGGGCTATGTAATCAACAGGATTATTCATAAATTTACTTTCAATAACTATACTTAGATTATAATTTTTTAAGGTTTCGGTTCAATCTTTTCTAAGGCTTCCGTGAGTAGAACAAAATCCTGCCATGTTAATGTTTCCGCGCGACGAGATGGGTCAATGCCTGTATCTTGCAATGCGGATAACACCTGTGCAGGCGAATAGTGCAACAGAGGAGATTTACTCAACGCATTTTTGAGACTTTTTCTCCGTTGGGAAAAAGCGGAGTGAACAATCCGAAGTACTTTTTTCCTTTTATCTTCAGACATGAGAGGAGGCACAATTTTTCGCAGTCGAACAATGCAGCTGTCAACCTCGGGACGCGGAATAAAACAGGTTCGTGGAACAGAATGCACCAAATCTACATGATATAAAGACTGCACAGCAAGACTTAATACCCCATAATCTTTAGTACCAAATCTTGCGGACATTCTTAACCCAACTTCATATTGGACCATGATGACAATCAATTCAAAATTTACTGCAGATTCTAAAAATTGGAATAGAATAGGGGTAGTAATATAGTAGGGCAAATTTGAAAGCATCTTGTAATGTTGTGCATCAGGGATAAATTCACGAACAAGTTCTTCTAATTTGTGATTTAATATATCCCCGCGGAATAATTTTACATAAGGCAAGTGTCCAAATCGGTCCTGTAAACAAGGGATAAAAGAGGGGTCTATTTCCACAGCCAGTACTTGCCCTGCATGTTGGACCAGGTGCCAGGTAAGAGCACCCAATCCGGCACCTACTTCAATTACTGCATCATCCCGGCTCAGATAAGATGATTCCACCATAATACGGTGGATATTATCATCGAGGAGAAGATTCTGTCCCAATCGTTTTTTGAAACGAATATTATATCTCTGACATAACTCTTTTAAGGAAGGTTTTTCCAATCGCAGTCCCTCTGATGTGCGGATATAAGAATCAATTCTCTTTTCTTCTTTAGGATGTTCCATATCGGGTTAAGAAGATTTATCTACCAGTGTGAAAAGGAACTGGGCTTTTGCAGAGACAGGAATTTCAAGATGAAAAGGAACTTTTACATTTCCCTTTTCATCTTTTGCGTTAGGCGGTAATTTTACGGGTATAGTTATCATGACCTGAGGAATGAGCGTGGGGGGTAAAGGCTTCTTTTGTGTATAGTATTCTATGGGTGCATTGAGAACATCATAAGTTACTTCACCAATTTTATAATCTTCAGAAGGGAGTTCAAATTGTCCGGAAAATACCCATAAATCTTTGGTTTTGTCCGGACGGGTTATGGTGCCATTGAGCCCAAAAGAACCTTTTATAGAAAATCCTTCCTGTCCAACGAGGGGTGTTTGTTGAATGGAGAAAGGAAATCCTGCTCCCGCTACCCCAAAACGCACTGTGGCTTTAGATTTCTTGTCTATAGATGCGGATGTTTCCGATGCCTTTTTTGAAATATCCGGATTCGATTTGTTTTCCGGAACAGGGGTAGTTGTTGAGTCGGGGGTATTTTGTGGGGGAGAATTGGGGACGGATGAAGAGCCAGGTTCAGCCATTTCAGGGGGGGGGGGCGGTGTTGGTTGACTGGGGATACAGGAACAAAAAATAGAACAGGAAAAAAGTAATAGTATTAGTGAGAAAAAAATCTGTTTCATTAAATTTCCCTCTGATAAGATTTAGTGTGCTGATAATATGATATTTATTATAACGAAAAAGGATATCTAATGAGTAGTCGAAAAGGAAAAATTTTTCATTACAGGGATACAAAGAAAAGGATAAATAAATTGATATGCTTCCATTAAATTGTAAAAAGAGGAGAGATGGTTATTGTTTAGATAAATTTTTGCGTCTACGGTTCTGTCTCCATCTACCCGCCCATTGATATATGGGTGAGATATAAGGTCCTAACCATGGCATAAGGGATACAATTTGGAGGAGTTTGACCTTAAATCGAGGCAAAAAAATTTCCATAGGTTTTTTGCGAAGTGCCCGTTTTACAATTGCCTTTTCAATGTCATGGACAGTTAAAATTCGTAGTCCGGAGAAGTAAAGTTCTGCCGCATCCACATCCAGTTGATTATCCAGCATGGGTGTCTGAACAGTGGCAGGACAAATCACAGTAACAAATACCCCTTTCTTACGAAGTTCCATACCTGCCGAGAGGGAATAAGCCCGAACAGCATGTTTACTTGCGGAATAAATGGATAATCCAGGAACAGGCACAATACCCGCTATAGATGAAATATTGATAATATGTCCGTGTCCGCGTTCGGCCATGTGTCGTGCAGATATTTGTGTTCCGAAAATCGTTCCTTTGAGATTTACATCAATTTGTGAATGAATTTCTTTCAGAGGCGTCTCTGTTACCCAGGAGGAAAGGAGTAACCCAGCAAAATTAATGGTAACATCAATCCCCTCCCATTCCTTTATTGCTTTATTAAAAACCTCTTCCCATACCTCATACTTTGTAACATCTAATTGAAAAAGCCGAACCTGTGATGGAGACCACCCTTCTTCACTGGCTATTTGTTCCAATCGTTCACCAGCAATGTCCGTTGCAACTACGCGATGCCCCTGCCTTACGAAGACAGTGGTCATGTGCCGACCCATCCCACTGGCACAACCTGTTAAAAAGAAAGTTTGAGGCATTGAAATTTCTCCTAATGGATAAAGTATCTCAATTCGTTTGTACTATAAAGAAAAGAGATATATTCCTGAGAGTATCGCAAGAACTTTTATAAGGAAACCCATTATCCATAAACCAATATATGCAAGGTCATCTAAAATTTCCACAGTTTTACACTCCTATTCCTGAAAAGTTAAAAGAGTTCGTTATAACCGAAAATAGCAAGTAAAAGAAGAACTGCATCCATCAGAAAAATAAATATAACTGTTAAAAATTCAATCATACATGTATCCTCTTTGTTTTATATGTTTTTTATTTGCGTATATCGTTCATTCTCTTTGAAAGTAAGTATATCAAAAGGTTAAAAACCATGCAAAGATTTTTTGTATATTTTACGAACAATTTGTTTTGATAGCGGAGAGGATTTTCTCAACCACCTGTTCGTGATTCTGTTGGTTACATTCAATAGAAATTTCTGCCCATCGTTCGTACAGTGGGGTTCTTTCTTGATATAAGTCGAACAATGTCTGCCCTTTCATCCGAACTAAACCTCGTTCTTCTACACTTTTTGCCCGTCGGTTGATTTCTTCAAAAGGATATTTTAAATAAATAATTATCCCGAGATTTTTTAAGTGTTCCATAGATTTATCGCTATATACGACACTTCCACCCGTAGCAATGACACATTTTTCTGGATGAATAGATAAAACATACTTTTCTTCGATGTGGCGGAATACCTCGACACCCTGTTCATCAATGATTTGTTGAAGAGATTTACCCATGTCCGATTGGATTAATAAATCGGTATCGATAAAATTCCATCGCAATGATTTCGCTAATAACACTCCAAGGGTACTTTTTCCAGACCAGGGCATACCAATAAGTACAATATTATTCTTCATTTTCTACTCCACATTCGTGTTTAAATCAAATTTTATAGATATTTTATATTGAGTGATTAGAAAAATAAAATTTTATTTGTCTTTATGAAGAGATTTCCTTGAACGCTTCATACGAACTAAATGAAAATGGAGATTTTCATTTTTTGTTAATTGAATAAGTTTTTTTATCCCGCGTCGTATGGTTCGGTGAATATTGGCAGGATGACTGTGAAATCGTTTAGATATAACCTCAAGTGTTTCTCCTTGCAAGTAATAACACTCAATATATTTCTTTTCTTTTAAAGTTAACTTCCTTTCCATTTGCTTCTTTACCCAATTAAGTAGATGGGCTTTTTCTTTCCCCCATTGAATTTTCCTCTCAATTTCTTCAGGTGTCTCATACCATAAAGATTGCGTTTCAGAAATTTCTTCTAAGAATTGCGATGATACAAAAATCGTATTCCGAAAATTATCCGGGGATTTGATGTCTACTGGTTTGGATTTGCAATGATTAGTTCTCATTACATCTTTTTCCATTTTTTTACTCCTTATATTTTTATCTATGGGTAAAAAACACGATAAGATTTTATTAAGAGATAGGCGGGGAAATATTTTGAATATCATTTATTTTTTTTATATTTTTTCTTTGTGTGGCTGAAAAGTTAAGTTTAAGTATTAAATGGAATTTATATGGACTATTCTCTCTTCAGGCTGTTATATAGTGATTAAAATTAATAATTCGCACAAAATATTGTGTTTTAGAAAAAAAAAGATTTTTTAAATATTTTTTAAAAATTTGAATATTTTTACTTGACAAAGGGTTTTATTATGTGATAACATACTTCAAATTTAATATGAAAGTTCATCGTCACCAATTCCGAAATCTGCGAGCAGAAAGGAGGAATGAATAATAACGAGATAACTCGCTGGAGTTGGGAAGAGCGATGTGTCCGATAAAATTAGAACATCCTTGTGTCTGTGAGGGCAGACACAGAAAAAAAACAAAATTACCTCATATTAAATTAAACTGTAAGGAGTAAAAACTATGCGTAAAAGCATGTTAATTATCGCAGTATCTTTAGTAATTCTTGGTACTATGGCTTATGCCGAACTTCAAAATGTAGAAGTCGGTGGTAAAATTCGTATTCGTGCGAACTGGTTAGATTATGATGATAGGGGAGAATCCAGCTTCATCGAACAGAGAACCAGATTAAATGTGAAAGCAGACTTCACAGATGAAGTAACTGCATTTATCGAATTAGATAGTTATGACATTTGGGGCGAAGATTTTCGTTCCCAGAACTACATCACGGGTGTAGATGCTCGTCAGGCGAGCGTTGATGATGTAGAAGTTTATCAAGCCTACATCGAAGCACGCGAGATGTGGGGAACACCGCTTCGTGCCCGTGTTGGTCGCCAGGAAATCACATTAGGCAGTGGCTGGCTTGTTGGCACAAATGACAAACGTTGGAGATTCACCGGTCTTTCCTTTGATGCACTTCGTTTGAGCTATGTTACTGACATGGTCAGTGTCGATGCCATAGCAGCTAAATTAGTCGAATCCATGGGCGATTTTGCTGAAGATGATGTTGATCTGTATGCCATTTATGGAAGTTACACAGGTCTTGAAGACATCGTTATTGATGCCTACTGGATGTATATCCGCGATGATGCTACAGCCCTTGAATCCGACCTTCATACTTTAGGTCTTCGTGGTGCTGGCAAAGTCGGTGCCTTCGACTTTGAAGCGGAAGTTGCTTATCAGTTAGGCGATGCCAATGACACCGGTTGGTGGATTTTCGGTGTTGACCGTGACTATAATGCATGGGGTGTTAACTTAGAAGCCGGTTACACCTTTGACATCTCCTGGCAACCTCGTATTTATGCCGGTTTTGCATATCTTAAAGGACCGGATTATGACAGGAACTGGTTTGCCAAAGATGACCTTGATTTAGCCTTCAATCGCTTATTCTCTAACTGGGAATACAGTGATTTCTTAGACAATACTCAAATCACCAATGTATTTGTCTATCGCCTTGGTTTAGGTGTCCAGCCGACCGAAGCAGTGAAACTTGGTCTTGAAGGACAATACTATGTACTTGATGAAGACATGGGTGGTGATGATGAATTAGGTTGGGAAATTCAGTTAACGGGTGCTTACAATTACAGTGAAGATTTAGTTATCCGTGCTGGTTATTCCCACTTCTTCGGTCAAGAACTTCTTGAAGACCAGGATTTCAATTACCTGTTCGCAGAAACCGAAATCAGCTTCTAATTCACACATTGCTTGAAATTTAAGGGTTAAATCCCTTATAGCCCCGCAGGGTATATGTTCCCTGCGGGGTTACTATTTGAAAATGGGTATCTAATTCTTATATCGTTTTATATATTTATTCTTTGGATGGTAAGCAATTAAATCTATTAAAAGAAAGGGTCCTACTTTGAGTGAAGAGAAAGTTATAAAAGCAACAGAAGCACTGGATTTGTTATACGAATTTGAGCGAGAACCTGTAACCGAAGATAAACTTCAGCCAGGTAGATATTTTGCAGGGCTATTTGCAGGTGAGCATGTTGCAGGGACGGAATTCGTTATCGGTGCTTTGTTTGTTAGTTGGGGTGTTAATGCTTATGATATTTTTGTCGGTTTATTGCTCGGAAATCTGATGGCAGTATTGACATGGACTTTGATATGTGCCCCAATTGCTGTTCGAACACGACTAACATTATACTGGTTTTTAAGAAAAGTTGCAGGACCTGTGGTAACAACAATATACAATGTCCTCAATGCTTTCTTATTCTGTATATTGGCAGGTTGCATGATAACCGTTTCTGCTTCGGCGGTTCGTGTCCCTTTGGGAATACCAGCCCAGACAGAGTGGATACCAACAGATTTCCGATTTGTTCTGGTTGTTCTTGTGGTAGGTGCTGTTGTGGTTACTCTCGCAATATTGGGATTTAAACGACTATCCCAATTTTCTGTTGTATGTTCACCATGGATGTTCTTGATGTTTATCGCAGGAGCAATTGCCTTATTACCAGCAGCGGGCATTGATATTCGCAACTGGAACGATTTCTGGCAGATTGCCACACAAAAGATATGGACCGGAGTTCGTCCGGATGGGAAAGAACCGATTTCTTTCTGGCATGTTTCCGCCTTTGCATGGATTTGTAATCTGGCAATGCATGGTGGGTTATCAGATATGGCAATTTTCCGTTATGCCAGGTCATCCGCTTATGGTTTGTTTTCTGCTTTTGGTATGTTCTTAGGTCATTATTTAGCGTGGATATGTGCAGGTATAATGGGAGCCATGTCTGCTTTATTACTGCAAAAAAGTATTACTCAATTGGATTCCGGTGCTGTGGCAACAGAGGCATTAGGCATCTCTGGATTAATTGCCGTGGTATTAGCAGGCTGGACAACATCAAACCCCACCTTGTATCGCGCAGGATTAGCGTTACAAGCTGTTACTCCCGGCTGGCCTCGTTGGTTGGTAACCTTATTAGCGGGAGCAGGAACAACGGTTATAGCCTGTTCTCCTTTTGTATTTACAAAATTACTCGATTTTGTAGGTTATTATGGTTTACTCCTTATGCCCTTAGGTGCCGTAGCATTTACAGAATACTGGATATTCCCTAAAATAGGACTTACCCGTTACTGGGCAGAGAAGAAACGATTGCTAATGAATTGGCCTGCTTTATTAAGTTGGTTAATCTCTATTGCTGTTGCCATAACTTTAGAAAAAACGGGCACTTTACACTTATTCTTCTTATTTGTCCCTGTGTGGGTTATGACATCTATATTATATATCGTGCTGTCTATACTTATGGGGGCCCGGGATGTGCCTGCAGATGCAAAGGAAATTATTCCTACAGCGGAAAATCGGGAAGCCAAAGTTGTGTCAGAAACACAAAAGAACAAAGTATCTTCTTCTCAAATAGACTCTATATTAGTTCTGTCAGGTATTATTGCCGGCTTATCATTGGTGGTTTGTTTAGTACTGGCAATTTCGGTGTTCTTAAAAGGCACAAATGGGTTCATCCAAAATCTTCAATCGTTTCATCGCATCTTGATTTATCCCACATTAGCATATTTCATTGCAGGGACAATATTTATTATCCGTAGAGACCGTAACGGTGATAATGCTTAAAACTAACGGTAGCGATTAATAAAACAATATATTAAATATCTTTATGAAATTAAAAACCCTGCCCTTAATAATTTATTTCACAGTGTTTGCTTCCAGTATGGCGATTATGTTTTTGCAACTGGTTGCAGGCAGGGTAATAGCCCAATATTTAGGACAAAGTTTATTCACCTGGACGGGAATTATTGCTACAACACTTGCAGGTATTGCTCTGGGTAATCATATAGGTGGGATACTGGCTGATAAGTTTCCAAACCATCGCACAATCCCGATTCAGTTCCTTTCCGCATCTATATTTATTCTTCTTATTTTTTATGGAAACCAACTTCTTGGGAGTTTCGGATTACTTCTTAATATGCCATGGAAGTGGCGTATTTTTACCCATATTTTTCTGCTATTTATAATCCCTTTTTTCCTGTTAGGTACGATATCCCCTGTCCTGACCCATTTACTAATACAGATTAATTCCCCGGCAGGGACCCGTATAGGTATTTTCTTTGCTTTTTCTTTATTGGGAAGTCTTATCGGAACTTTTACAACAGGATATATTTTACTTGCCCACTTTTCTTATACAACCTTACTTTCTATATCCTCAGGTATTCTGTTTGTTATTTCTATAGCCTATTTTTTAGTGGGGAGCATATCTATACCTATTTTAAAATTAGATAATGAACCATCTAATAATCAAGTGAAAACAAAGGACTATTCACAGGGGGAAGATGCACAACCTTTTTATAAATTACTTCTACTCTCTTTCTGGGCAGGTTCAGGAATAATGATACTGGAGATTGTAGCCGGTAGACTTTTGGCACAAAATTTCGGTAATTCATTATACACATGGACAACAATAATCGGTGTAGTATTAGGTTCTCTTTCCGCAGGTGGATATATAGGTGGATATTTAGGTCAACATTTCAACCCACGAAAGGTAATAACCTTTTTTTTATTTTTGACAAGTGTGTCCACATTACTTATTCCTCTGTCCCATTTACTATTGCCGTGGAATTCTTTATTTTGGGACCTTTCCTGGCCTGTTCAAATATTTATACATTCCATCATCGTTTTTGGACCCGCAAGTATTGCTTTCGGAGCCTTACCTCCCCTTTTAGTATGTATAATTCATTCTGAGGTAAGTGAAGAAATTCAGGGGGAGAAAATTGGTAAGATTTATGCAATGAATGCAGTCGGGGGAATAATCGGTGTTTTGATAACCGGATATTATACCATTGCACATTGGGGTTCTAATTTAACGCTGATGTTTATCGTATTGGTATCGGCACTACTCTTTTTATGGATGGCAAAGAACAGGTGGCTTGCCATTCCTTATTTCGGGTTCAGCCTTCTTCTGCTTTTCAGTGCTGTGTCTCCTCGTTTCCCATGGGATACCCTCGCCATACAATTGGCACTAAAAACCTATCATACGCCTGATGTTGTCCTTGAGAAAGAAAGCCATTACAACTATATCAAAGTTCGAATTCCAGACCCCGAACGCCCTTATATTAGAGACCTTATTTTGGATAAAATGATTCATAACCGCAAAGATATGAGCCAGCCATTAAAATTAATGGGTATCTATGAACATTTCTTTGATGCAGGGCTTCGGTTTGCTTTTCAAGATACCGGTCCTAAAAATATTCTTGTTATCGGCGGAGGGGGATATACTTTTTGCCATTTCTTAGAAGTAGAATATCCAGAAAGTAATATCGAAGTAGCAGAAATAGACCCAGAGGTTACAAAAACAGCCCATATTGCATTCGGATTACCTGACACTACACATCTATCTATTTACCATCAGGATGGTCGAAATCGTGTGGAAGATTTAGTGAAGCAGATAAAGAAAGGGGAACAGAAAAGTTATTACGATTGCGTTATTAATGACTCTTTCAGCGACTATACCGTTCCATTTCATTTAACTACAAAAGAGTTCGTAGAAGATATCTATACAATTTTATCACCCCGGGGTATTTATATGTGTAATATGATAGATTGCCTACAATTTGCTCAATTTATTACTTCCATGTATAAAACTCTCAGAGAAGTGTTTCCACATGTATATGTTTATTCCACCATGAACGACCCTATGGTAAGGGATACATTCATTCTTATCTGTTCAAAAAATCCAATACCTGCGGAAGAGATAAAAGACTGGGTCTCTACAAAGTATGGTTCAAATGGGTATTATATCCCCGAAGAAAAAATGAAACAACTTCATGCTTACAATCATGCACCGATACTTACAGACCAGTATGCTCCGGTAGAAAATTTATTAGCACCTATGGTCTCGCTTACCGAAGAGACCCCCTATATCCGTCGTTTAACAAGAATCATTCAAAAAGCAGAAAAGGGACAAAACCAGCAAGCAATACAGGCCTTACTGAATATTATTCAGCAACGACCTCATTTTAATGATGCTTATGTTATATTGGCACAATTGCTCATACAGGAAAAACGATTCGCGGAAGCAGTCGTCTGGTCAAAGAAATTAGTAGAACGGATGCCCAATGAGGTGAAAGGATACATCCTTTTAGGCATGGCTTATGCTCAGTCCGGCAACAATACATCTGCCATAGAAACATGGGAAAAAGCCCTCGCAAAAGACCCCAATCTAATTAATATTCAGGTGAACCTTTCTAGTATGCTAATCCAGCAGAAACAATTCGAACGGGCAGAAAAAATATTAAAAACTGTTCAGGGAAAAGAACCTGCATTAGAACCTACAATATTGTCAAATTTAGCTTCATTATATTTTGCACAGGGAAAATGGAACGAATCATTAAAGGCACTCACACAATTAGAACAAATCCAACCCCAGAACTATTTTGTAAAAGAGCAAATGGCAATTGTGTATTACTATTTAGGAGATTTTGACCGTGCTCGCGAAATTATTCAAACCTGTCAGAAAGGGAATCATCCCGTTAACCCCCAATTCCTTCAACTACTTGAACAAAAAAAATAACCTCCTTTTTTCCGGAGACAATTTAGTAAAACAATAACAATAGTGTATTAACTACAGGTTCAATAGCAGGGGCTTTTGTTGGATATCGGATAAATTCCACATGCCCATCCATATACAATACATTGCAACCACCGGGAATATGATTATACAAAGATATTCCCTGCTGAGAACCTATCTGGTCAAACATAACTATAATCTCACTCTGCGCAAGTGCTCCAACACCCGGATTATTAATGTCCGTTATCATAAATCGCTCGATACCTTCCCGCATTCGATACACCGTATTCCCACCACCATTCCCACAATGATATTGTTGAATTGAAGGACCGGTTATATCCTGGTCAAGGGCATCACGGATTGCTTTTCGTTGTTCCTCCGTAGCCGATGCCGGGTCTAATAATCCTTCCACAGCAACCAGATTGTTCGATGCTAACTGATAAGCAGACATAATAAACTGTATCGGAAAAGTATATTCTGCATAAAAATCCGCTCCTAAGAGGCTAATAAGAATACTAATCTCCGGCAATGTATTTAATACCGCAACTTCTTCCGGTCTCGAACCCATTCGGTCCAGAACCCATCCATAATAGATATAGCTTGCAGATATGGCTGTAACACAACCCTTCTCCCAGAGATAATAGGGAAACTTCCAATCGCCTGCACGAGCAAAAGAAGTATCCTCAGTAAATTTTAAATCCCGAATAGAGTCCTGAGCATCCGAAGGACAGATAATAATTGAAGGGTCTGTAAGGTATTCCGGATAAATACAATGAACCATCGGACCCGGTGCAGCAAAAGCATCCATACGATTAGGACGGTCAGATAAAGGCATAATTTCTATCTGAACAGGTGGATAGCGTTCCGCTTTATTCTCATTAGCATACATCTTAAAAATGCTACCCCATTGTTTAAGATTATTTTGACAACTTGCACGACGACTTGCTTCACGTGCCCTTGCCAATGCCGGTAAAAGAATAGCACCCAAAATTGCAATAATCCCGATGACTACCAACAACTCAATCAGCGTAAACCCCTTGTTTTGCATAACATATTTTGCTATTTTATATTACTTTTATTTTATAACTTATTTCCGCAAATGTCAAATTTAAATTAATTAAAAAATATCTTTTTATGCAACTGAGACCTCTGAACAAGTGGTGTAAGAGGTAAGGGTATAAGTTATATATGTTTTTATGAGATAAAATCACGGTGAGAAATTAAAATACAAAATTCTGTATCTCTAAAATTACCCATTTTATTTGTTATTTTCTGTCTATTTTTCTATCTTTTTTGTCTATGCATATTTCTCCTTTTGCTCCCTTTGGAATTAAAAATATAATCACCATAGAAGACATAGAGAAACGTAGAAAAAAATCGTTTTACCGCCACCGATTAAATTCCCTGCAAAGAGAATATAAAGAAATCATCACTCACTGCTCAACAATGCACACAATAGTAAAGATGGAAGTCTCCGTTCTTCCCAGTTTACTTTATATACTCTTCTCTATACGCACCTCTGCTCAAAATTCCTTTATGGTATTACCTCTTGCATCTGCCTCAAAAGACGTCTACGACGGGGCGGTTTATGATAGGACATCACATAATATATAAAATCTATTTGCTCTATCTCTATCTATAAAACTTATTCCCTCCATCCCTTATATACCATACTGCGTTGACCTTTCTTTATTTTTAGTTCTTCCTTGTTTTGTCATTCATCCCCCAATACTTCTGCTATATATATACCACTTTTCCCTCTTCTCGTTTCATTTTCCACCCATCCTCTTCCCCTATATAAATATACTACTTAACTCGAATGACTTATTCAGAGGTCTCATTCTATTGTTCACAGAATATTTCGTTTTTAATATGAGGAAGATTGGCTCCTGCATACTTTTTTATAATCATTTCTAATTTATTTAATGGGATAATGGTTATATTATAGGGGGGCTTAAAGGCGTCTCCTTTTCCCTCAGTGTTCCCTTTGACTGATAGGAATTTATTGTTTGAGTCGCTAACAGCAGTAAATGTTTTTTGAGATAAATTGATAGGTTCTCTTACATTTACAAATAAATTATATTCGATTCTCAAGTTTGCTTCCATGCCTGCCAGAATGCAGTAATCATTTTCTGTGCATGTGTAGAGATTGTTTATGACATGCACCTGTCCAAAGCGAACTCTTGGCGTACGCGAATCAACGCCTTCTGCCCATCAGTTATATACCATTGTAGTTTTCAATTTTCCTCTGTCGGATATTTTTTCATCTGAATTACCAATGAGTGTTGACAATTTATGATTTTTCGAAGCAGAAGTATAATGGAACTTGCACCATGATATGGTAATGTAGTTAGAACCATTAACAATATCAACATTTCCATCCTAACCATCGTATATATCAAGATGGTCTAACCATATATTTGTTGAATTATCTATTGTAATACAGTATGGAGCATTCACATCAATGGCACCGGGACCCTCAATCGTCAAATTCCGGATGATAATGTTTTTTGCATCTTTAATGGTAAAACTGCCTTTTATAAGTGCCTTGTCTAAACCCATGATAGTCTTGTTTGAGTTTACTTTTATTTTTGTAGAAAGTCCTGCTCCCATGGTCCCACTTACAAGTATTGTTTGTGGTTCTTCTGTAGAGACCAGAGTTTGAAGTTCTTCTATCGTTTTAATTGTAGTAGGTTTTGATTTTCCTCCGCCTGTTGTCCCACCATTTTCCGAAGCCCATCCCGGTGCGGTATGTAAGTCGATCAAGGTATGATACGATTGGCAGGGCAAATTACAAATAATTCCGAAGAATAATATAAGCAAAATAGTATTCCTATTCATCTTTACACCTTACTTAAAGTAGGCAATACTTGAAAAGGAGACAATCCCGCCAATAGGGTCAGGGGCTTGTCCATAATGCAGAAATTCAGCACGGTGTGCGGTTCCTTTTATGACTTTCAATGTAGAATAAATAGAGTATAATCCACATACTCGACGGCTGTTTTTGTCTTTCATAACAGAATGGAAAAAATGCTCCGGGTTTATATTTAAAGCTACTTTTATGTCTTCGTCATCGCGGTTTTTTATCTGAATTTGAATATCTTCGGTAATATCAAACGAGTCACCGAATCGTTTTCCGACATGTGCCCAATCTGATGCAGACAAGACCAATACTCGCTCTCCACTATGTTCGATATATTGGATACATGTTTGCAGAAATTGTTGGATTTCCGGAATATCCTCTGGGGAGAGTTCTCTATCTTCTGAAATAGAGGTACATAACACAGGGACTATCTGAATATCTGTGCCAAAGAGATAATTCAACATTAGCACCTGAAATTCAATGGAATGTTCCATACGATGCATAATTTCAGATTTGAACGGGTCGAATTGTGAATTCTGGGCTAAATACTCAACACAATCCTGATGTGTTTTAATAGTTCCTAAAGGTGTGCTGTAATGTTTGCGTGTTAAGATATAAGGTGTTTCTCCCCCTTGATGACTTACCCCAAAGATAATAACTGTATCCGGTTTTTTACATTGATAAAGTCGATAGTAGGCATGGGCATAACCCAGAGCACCCCGTTGAAAATCAATATGTGGAACAATTAAACCGACCATACAATCCTCAGAAGATTGTTGTTTATCGGGCAAAGGTCCCGGTCCCCCTGTTCGTGTAAAAATTGTGGATAAAAAGGCACCCAATTCATGCTTTGCAGAAGAATAAGATTGCCCTGCATGATAAGGAAGGCGAACAACTTGCTGTAAAAAATCCTTTTCTGTTTTGCTTTTAATTTCCTCGAAGCGTTCATTTAGGAGGAAGCCATGTTCATCCAGGAACTCAACTATTTTTTCTATCTGTTCACGAGGGATTAAAGCCCCTTGAAATTCACGAGCAAATTCCAGTTGAATATCCCGCGAGGTATGATTTCCATCCAGACATGCGGCAATAAAGAATGCAGCGGGTGAGAGTGTAATTTCGGTGTTTACATATCCCAGTGGGTCATGAAGGCAGATAAGTGTTTGTCCTTGATGATGAATGGGGAATGCCTCGATATTTCTTAAAGGAGGGTATGGTTGGTGTTCATGGATATTCATACAATGTCCTACAAAAGTAATTTACCTATCCTCATTATAAAACAAATTATAACCCGTATGCCCGCAATTTATATATAAGTGTACGTCTACTAATTCCTAAAATTTCCGCAGTTCGTGTTCGATTTCCCCCTGCTTCTTTTAATGCGTTAAGAATCGCCTCCCGTTCTAACTCATCCAATCGTAATGAAGAAGGGGGCTGATGGGATTCATCGGAAGGTGAATAATTTTGAATAATCTCTGGAAGGTCTTCGGGCATAATCATGGGACCATTAGCAAGAATAGCAGAACGTTCCATAGCATTTCTTAATTCGCGAACATTTCCGAACCACGGATAGCGGAGGAGTAATCTCTGTACGGATGGTGATAAAGTTTTGTTATACGGCTTCAAAAAAAATTCTGCCAGAGGTAGAATATCATCTACTCGTTCTCGTAAAGGAGGGACATGAATGGTGATTACATGAAGGCGATAGAACAAATCCTGACGAAATTTTCCTTCCTGCACCTCTGTTTCTAAATTCCGATTGGTCGCAGAAATAATACGCAGGTCAACATGTATATCTTTTGTCCCACCAATCCTTCGGAAAGGTGACCCTTCCAGAACACGCAATAGTTTTGGTTGCACTGATAGGGGCAATTCTCCTACTTCATCCAAAAAAAGAGTTCCTCCATTAGCCTCTTCAAGTTGCCCTTTTTGTTGTGTTATAGCCCCTGTGAAAGCGCCGGGTTCATGACCAAACAAAATACTTTCTGCAAGTGTTTCTGGCAGATGTGTGCAATCTATAACAACAAGAGGTTTATTTTTACGCTCACTAAATTGGTGAATAAGTCTTGCTATCCATTCTTTCCCTGCACCACTTTCTCCGGTAATAAGCACTGTGGCTTTGGTGGGAGATACACGAAGGCAATCCTGCACCACTTTTTGCATGGATGTGCTATAACAGATAAAGTCTTCCGGCAATTCGCTATCTTCTGTCCTATCTGTCGGAAGTGTTCCCAGCTGTTCTTGGATTACTTCAATTAACTCATCTAAATCTACAGGCTTTTCAAGGTAATCCACAGCACCCTGTCTAATTGCCTGAACGGCATCGCGGACATCAATAAAAGCGGTGAGCAAAATCACAGGAATTCCCGGAAACTGTTCCTTTATCTCCGGTATTTTCTCCACCCCATTGGCATCCGGCAGACGAACATCCAGAAGAATAAGATGTGCATGTCCGAAAAGGGGCTTTGCATCTTTGTAATTAGCAACAGCAAGGACAGAAAAGCCTGCCCGAGTTAGATAGCGAGAGAGTAATTCTCTCTGAGCATTATCATCATCAACAAGTAGAATTACTTTTTCTGCGTTTTCTTTTTTCATGGAATTAACAAAGGGTATTTCATCTCTATATTTTATTCATCATACTATAAACATACCTCAACTGTTAATTCGGCGGATATGGGAAATAGTTACCTTTGTTCCTTCTCCCTTTTGAGATTGGATAGAAAATTCCCATCCATGCAATAGAACTATTTCATTTACAATACTCAAACCAAGCCCTGTGCCTCCTTTCCGTTTGGAATAATACGGCTTTACTACATGAGGTAAATCTTCTGCTGAAATACCGACTCCTGTATCTATAATGTGAAGGGCTATCCAATCGCCGAGGGGTTCTATTTGAAGGGTAATTTTATCTCCTGCGGAACATGCCTGTATTGCATTCAGAAGGAGATTTAACAAAGCACGACGAAGATATTCGGGGTCTGCTTCTATGGTTATATCTGTTCCTTTTACTTCAATGGAAATGCCTTTATTTTTTATATCTGTATCTGTCAAATTCAACAACTGTTCAATGATAGATTGTAAAGAGATAGGTTTCTTTTCGGGAGTATGAGGATGTGTCAGTTCCAAAAAATTGTTTATCTGCCGGACAGAACGGTCTGTCTCATCAATTATTTTACTGGCATATTTATATGCATCTGAAATTGGCTCCACTTCCTCCTGTATTGCCTGAGCAAGCCCACGAACAATGCTTAATGGGTTTTTTGTCTCATGTGCCAGTCCTGCCCCTATTTGTGCTAAATGTTCGTTATATCTTGCTTTTTCCCGGGTTAATTTTAGGTCATAAGCATACAATTCTTTTCGTTGATACAATTCCAGAACAACAAAGCCCAATATACTTATGCCCATACTCAACAGGGCAAATATCCCAAACCGAATAGAGGTTGATTTGTTCATTCCTTTCAATTCTTGAGTATTCAGACAAACCATCAGAAGAAAAGGACCCGTTCCCCATTCACTCCAGGGAATCATACTTTCATTTGCACATGTTGGGTCAGGACATACTGCCATTCCATATCGGTGTTGACGACCTTTTTGAAGTTCGTCCATAGAAATCGTTTGTGATAAACAAACACATTCGTTATCCCAATAAATATGTTTTCCTTTTGCAATTTTATTTATTGGGGAGACGGATGTTTCACCTGCACTGGCAATTATTTTCCCTTCATGATTTAATAACGCTACATACAAAATACCCGGGGATAACGAAACACTATTTATTATTTCCACAACTCGCTGGGCACGATAACAGCCCATGCGTGTTTGAAGTGATAAAGAGGAGGAAAGAATTTGCAATAGTGTTTGTCCTCGTTCTACAAAGACCTGTTGGTTATGCTGTCGCTCTCGTAAAAAAGAAACCAGAAGAATAAAAATAATTACGCCGACAATAATTGCTGTAAAAACAAAAAGTAATTTTCTATTTTGCCAGAACATATATTTTCTTTAATGTATCATAATTATATTATAAAATAAAGGCTTGCCCTTTTTATTAAAGAGCAAGCCAATGATTTTCCTTTGTTTCTTATTTGTTTACAGGGCAACATCTTCTATTGCATTTTCCCCTACCATTACCATAGTAGGCATTAGAATTTTGGCAATTATCGCATCTGCCATCATTATTGGAATCTACAAAATTGCTACAGCAGTTTCCTTTACCTTTCCCGCAGGATGCCGGGCATGTGCAATTATCACATCTACCATCATTGTTGGCGTCTTTGAAGTTATCGCAGACACCATCGCCATTTTTGTCCACATAGCAATTGGTTTTGCAATAACCTCGCTGAGCACCCTGTCCATTTCCTTGTGCCATAGTAATCCCACTCAGCATCAGGACGACTGCCAGTAAACTTAGTGTGAATACGAATCTCTGTTTCATCTTCTTTCTCCTTATTGTTAAGGTTTTTTGTTTTCCTATAATAAATAAGCAATACTTATGCCAATGTATTATAAACGACTTATCGCAAATTTCTATGCAAAACCTGCACTTTTCACCAATTACTCTGCAATTTTTGCATAGCACAGGAATAAAGACCAATTTCATGAGCAGGTATGGCTTTTCATTATCCTTCTTTGCGATTTGAACTCGCACAGCATTTCCTATATAATGTTATGTTCAATTGGTGCAAGGTAAACTGTATTTTGAAAAGGTCCGCGAGATAATGCGTTATAGTTATAGTCTATTGTCCGCCTTTGAAGGGATGGACTTAACATCGTTTTATATGGCTCTTGAGTTG
Organism: Candidatus Hydrogenedens sp.; assembly: GCA_049968235.1. Lineage (GTDB taxonomy): Bacteria > Hydrogenedentota > Hydrogenedentia > Hydrogenedentales > Hydrogenedentaceae > Hydrogenedens. Next base: position 32,108 of record JBMFRC010000021.1, on the reverse strand, counting down.
TCTGCGAATAGCCGGGGAGGGCTAACGAGCCGGTATTTATCCGCAAAACTTGAAACCTCAGAAGAAACGATTAATTACATTTACAAACTTTACCCAAAACTTTTCTTTTTTGATTTAAACCGCGTTAAAGTAGTTCCGGAAGCTCTTCCTATTATTCGTAGAGTTCAGGATAACTTGAACAGTCTGGGGGACATTAATTCTATTTATAAATCGTTACAAAATTATTCCAATTCTGAACGCAGGGAATTGGAACAAAAATTAAAGATAAATCGTGTAATTGGGTGGATGTCATTAGCCAATGAAATCATAGAAAATTTATATAAAACCCCCGAATCTGTTCTGGAATATGTTGCGGGTTATTCTTTTTCCGGATTAGCCAGGGAAATATTTGATTTCTTATGGCAAAGCAAGACTGGGGTTGTCCCTGTTCAGCAAATACGGCAAAGGTTTCCTAAATATAATAATACAGAAATTGAAGAAGCATTAGATGAATTACTCAATCAGTTTGTTCTCTTTGAACTTTTCCGTTTCAATGGGCAAAACAGACTTAACCGTTTTATTAGTATCCTATCCGAAATTCGGCATTATAGAGAAAAGAGAAAAGAATCGAAAGAGATATTGAAACAACAAATCACACCTACAAATATTAAAATCAGCCGTATTGAGAGTTGTGGTGTTTCATTGGCAGAACGCATATCTCATCTTCTTGGCAAAATTGCAGTATCTCCCTTACGCATAACCTCATCGGGACAAATTACTCGTGCCGATGAACAACGCATTTCCCGTGATGAGCCTGAAAATGCATATCCACCTATCGAGACACTGGTCCGGCTGGCTGAGAAAGCAGGTTTGCTTGCACAGGTGGATAACACACTCCGTATTGTAAACCTTGAAGAACTTGTAAATATGTCGTTTCCGGAGAGACTTAAAAAGATTTATGAAACAGCCATCAAAGCGGAAGAAACAAATTTATCTTTATCGGCAACTCTTTCGGAGTTACAGGGATTAAAACCTTACACATGGTATTCTCTGAATGAGTTTGGGAAAAGAGTTTACGCTCGACATTGTGAGTTATCCCGTTATGAATTAAAACAAACGAAAGACAATTTCTGGGAATATTTACCTTCCGAAGACAATTGTGATGAGAAGAACTATATACATTTTATAGATAATACTTTCTTCTGGTTTGGCATTATTGAATTTGGTTATGCCAAAAAAGACCGTTATTTCCGTATCAGTGAAATTGGGGAATATCTTTTATTCTCTTCAGAACCTACAAAGAAGTTGAAAGAAAAATACAACAAAAAACAGGAATGGATAGTCCAGCCTAACTTTGAAATTATTGTTCCCACAATTAAAGTAGACCCGTTACAATTAATCTGGATAGAACTTTTTGCTCAAAAGAAAAGTAATGGTGGACCTGTTTCAATATATTCAATTACTAAGGAATCCTTCCTGAAGGGAGTGCAGAGTGGTGCAGACCCGAACCAATTCATACAATACTTATTCCAGAATACCCGTAAGCAACAAATTCCGGATATAGTTATCTCCACAATGGAAGATTGGATGCATACGGTTAAACGAGTAAAGGTACGCCCGGTTATTTTAATAGAGGCACAGGATTCTGTCATAATTGCCGATTTAATGCACCGCAAGAAACTTTCCGAGATACTTCACCCCATTTCTCCTAACCATACAGTCTATTCGCGGGGTATGCTACTATCTGAAATTAAAGCACTTCTCGAAAAGGAAGGTTTCGTTGTTGAGTAAAAAGAAGAACCCGTAGGTAGTCTCCATAGGACAGTATGGAAATGAAATAAATAAATCCACCAATCCTCTTCAACAGATTACGCACTTAATTTTGCCTACGACAAAGGTGTTTTTACTTCGGTAGGAAAAATTGCATTGTTACAGATACATACCTTTCTGTTTATTTGCTAAAAACAAATTATAGTTTTGTAGGGGAGAAGCATTATTTTCCTCTAAATGTATCAGGTGTGTATTTATCTATTGTTCAGGTAGGTAAATGAGTAAGCGATTAAACAGAATCTCCACATTATTTGCGGATATGAGCCTGTCCATCATGGAGATAAATCCAATGGTGTGCCTTTTGTGCAAGACTTTCATCATGCGTAACGATGACGATAGTAATCTTATCCTCTTCATGCAATTTCCATAATAAATCAATAACGTCGGCACTTGTTTCCTCATCTAAATTTCCTGTGGGCTCGTCGGTAAGGACCACTCGTGGTGAATTGAATAAAGCACGGGCGATAGCGACTCGTTGTTGTTCTCCTCCGCTTAATTCGCCGGGTTTGTGCGTTGTTCGCTCTTTAAGTCCCACCTTGTATAATAATTCCTCCGCGCGAGGGATACATTCCTTTTTACTTTTCCCTTTGCATAAGGCGGGCATCATCACATTCTCTAATGCAGTAAATTCCGGGAGTAAATGATAGAATTGGAAAACAAAGCCGATATCGTTATTTCTTAATTGATTGATTTCATGTCTTGATAATTTTTGTATTTCTTTCCCACTGATAATAACTTTTCCATCGGTTGGTGTGTCTAATGTCCCTACAATATGCAGTAATGTGCTTTTTCCGACTCCTGAGGGCCCGCTAATAGCCATAATTTTCCCCTCCGGAACCTCAAAATTAACCCCACGCAGGATATGTAGTGTTCTTGAGCCGTCATAGAATTTCTTATGAATATTTTCACAAATAATGACATTATTCATATCGTATTGCATCCACCGGATTAATCCTCGCTGCGCTGTATGCAGGATATAAGGTTGAAAGGAAAGTTAATAATACAGCAGAAATGGCTATACACATGACATCAAAAGGAACAATTGCAACAGGTATCCCTTCAAAGTAATAAATAGTGCTGTTGAATAAGTCCCAACCGAGTAATTTTGCAATAAATTGGGCTATTGGGTTTATGTTCCATGCAAGAACGATACCTATGCACAATCCTATAACTGTGCCGATAACTCCGATGAATAACCCCTGAAGTATGAAAGTTAATAATATAGAGTTAGTACTGGCACCTAAGGTGCGAAGGATACCGATGTCCCGTCGTTTCTCCATAACAATCATAATGAGTGTGCTGGTAATATTGAATGCAGCAACAAGAATAATGAACGCTAAAATGATAAACATGGCTAATTTTTCCTGTCGTAGTGCGTCAAAAAATGCCTGCTGGTCCTCATACCATGTTTTCGTTTGGTAGCCTAAATTTTCCCGAATGCGTCGTGCTACAACATCCGCAAGAAATGGATTTGTTAATTTTACATGGATAGCATCCACTCCTTTTTCACCGGTTAGCATGTAGGCGGTGGGCAAATCTACAAAGGCATACACTTCATCAAACTCTGACATTCGTGCATGGGATATACCACTTACGGTAAGCCAAAGTTGCGACCCCAACTGTCTACCCAGGAAAGGACGAATAATAGCACGTGCTGTTACTATCTGCAATTGCGAACCCAATCGTGCAGAAATGCGATTTGCTAATCGATACCCTAAAACAATTTCTTTTTCTTTGGGGAGTTTCCCTTTTCCAAAAAGACGCCCTCCTTCTTCGGTCAAATTCTTTGCAAGGTCTGTTACTTTACTTTCTCGCTCCGGGTCTACACCTAAAATAAGTCCGCCGGTGGTGTATTCCCCATTCTTAAACAAAGCCTCCACCTGAATAATTGGTCCACTGGCAACAATTTCTGGGCATATTGCTTCTATCTTTTCTATAATACTTTCGTAATCCTGAATTTTTCCCCCTATTTCATAAATACTCAAATGAGAGCGATTCCCGATAATCGTTTCTCGAAGGGCAATATCGAAACCTGTCATCACACTCATGACAATAATTAGTGTTATAACACCGACACTGACGCCTGCAATAGATATAATCGAGATAAGACTAATGAAGCGGTTTCTCCGCTTGCTTCTCAAATATCGCAGGGCTACAAAGGTTTCGAATTTCAAGGGGATCTTCCTATATTGCGATTTACAGTTTTCTAAGTAAGGGAAACAGAATTACATCACGAATGGATGACGAGTTCGTGCAAAGCATAGCCAGTCGGTCAATTCCGATACCTAATCCCGCTGTTGGAGGCATACCCACTTCCAATGCGGTCAGGAAATCCTCATCGAGGTATTGGGCTTCATCGTCTCCTGCTTCGCGCAGGCGTACCTGTTCCATGAATCGTTCTCTCTGGTCTAAGGGGTCGTTCAATTCTGAAAAGGCATTACATACTTCTAATCCACCGATAAATAACTGGTAGCGTTCTGTCAATGCTGGGTTATCACGTTTTCTCTTTGCCAGCGGAGATATTTCAATAGGATAATCATAAAGGAAAGTCGGTTGAATAAGATGGGGTTTCACTTTAACAGACATTACTTCGTCAACAATTTTACCATAACCCATTTCGGGACGAATCTCTACACCGACTTCTTCTGCTAACTGTTTGGCTTTATCACGGTCTCTTGTTGCTTCCAGGTCAATTCCTGCAAATTGACGAATGGCTTCATGCAAAGGAATACGCTTCCAGGGACGGGTCAATGAAATTTCTTGTTCTTGATAGGTAAAATTCTCTGCTCCAATAATCTGAGTCATTACAGTGTAGAACAAATCTTCCGTTTCTTCCATTAATCCTAAGTAATCTTGATACGCTTCATAGAGTTCCATGATGGTAAATTCCGGATTATGTTTTGTATCCACACCTTCATTACGGAAGCAGCGGTTAATCTCAAATACACGCTCAAATCCACCTACAATAAGTCGTTTCAAATAAAGTTCAGGAGCAATGCGTAAATAGAGGTCCGTATCGTATGCGTTATGATGTGTGATAAACGGTCGTGCTGTAGCACCTCCCGGTATCGGATGAAGCATAGGTGTCTCGACCTCTAAAAAATTGCGTTCTTTCAGATAGGTGCGAATAGCATCAATCATCTTTGTGCGCTTTTGGAAGATTTTCATCACTTCGGGATTGGCTACGAGGTCAAGATACCGTTGACGATAGCGGGTCTCTACATCTGTTAAACCATGAAACTTTTCCGGTAAAGAGCGTAAGGACTTGGTTAAAATCTGGAATTCTTTTACAAAAAGAGTTATTTCCCCCCGTTTTGTTCTTCGGACAAGACCCTCGACACCGATAAAATCACCTAAATCAAAATCTTTCAAAAATTCATACTTATCTTCACCTACCTGTTTTTCACCGAAGAATAATTGGATGCGACCGCTTTCATCACGCAGGTCCATAAAAGTGCTTTTCCCTTGCTCTCTTCGTGCAGTAATACGACCCGCCAGCATTGCCGGGATTCCCTCCTGTGCCTGTTCGGGTTGTTCCTGTTCTACCTTTTCAAATTGTTCTCGAATTGTTGATACGATAGCACTTCGGTGAAAGATATATTTATAAGGATTATCTCCGCGTTCACGGAAATGGTTCATTTTGCGAATACGATTTTCGCGTAATTCCTGTAAAGTAGAGTGTTCTTTGAATTGTTCATCCATAGTTAGATTCCCACACCTTTCTTTTCTAAATTCCATTTTAAGTAAGCTTCTACAAATATATCTAAATCTCCATCCAAAACCCTATCTACATTACTGGTTTCCGCACCGGTTCTATGGTCTTTAACCAGTTGATAAGGTTGAAGGATATAACTTCGAATCTGATTACCCCAGGCAACTTCCGTTTGTCCTTCTCTTTGAGCGAAAACTTCTGCTTCCTTTTTTTTCATCTCAATATCATACAACTTCGCTTTGAGCATTTGTAGTGCAGTAGCACGATTGCGGTGTTGTGAACGCTCAATTTGACAGGTAACGACGAAACCTGTGGGCACATGTGTTAGTCGGACAGCTGAACTGGTTTTATTTACTTTCTGTCCGCCTGCACCACTGGAACGGAAAGTATCCATTTTTATATCTTCTTCACGAATTTCTATCTTTATATCGTCATCTACCTCTGAAAGCACCTCAATGGCAGTAAAAGAGGTATGCCGTCTCTTATTTGCATCGAATGGGGAAATACGGACGAGACGATGCACACCACTTTCGGATTTTAATAAACCGTATGCATAAAGACCAGACACCCGTAGCGTGGCACTTTTAATACCCGCCTCTTCCCCCGGTTGATAATCTATTAATTCAACGGTAAAACCTTTCTCTTCACAGTATCGTGTAATCATGCGATAAAGCATTTGTGCCCAATCGCAAGATTCCGTTCCACCTGCCCCCGGATGAAAACTAACAATAGCGGGTTTGGTATCTCGCGGGTCTATGAATAGGCTTTTGATTTCCAATTGATGAACTTCTTTTTCTAACCTATCTTTCAACTGCTGTATTTCCAATTGAAGGGATATATCCGCTTCCTCTTCAGCCATACGAACAAATGCTTCCGCATCTTCCAGTTCTTTCTGAAGTGTTTCCGGGGTTTCTATAACTGTTTTTAAATTCTTAATCTCCTGCAAAACTTTTTGTGCCTGTTCGGGGTCATTCCAGAACTCCGAATCTTCCATACTCCGTTCCAACTTCGCAATTCGTTCCTGTATCCCTTCTACATTCAAGCAGGTACGGAGTTCTACCAATCGCTGTTTTAAGTTTTCTATCGCTTGTATTTCTAATTCATACATAACAAATTCAAAATTCCTTAATCCTCAAAACAATGTTATAAAAATTTTATTAAATAAAAGAAGAACGGAAAGGCAAATAACATCCCATCACAGCGGTCAAGAACACCCCCATGTCCCGGGAAAATAGTTCCGGAGTCTTTAATACCTACTTCCCGTTTCCATCGTGATTCTAACAAATCACCGAATTGGCTTAATATGGCAAGTATTATACCCCATTGGAGATAAAAACCAATACTCCGAACAGGCAAGAATTGTGTAAAAATGGCTTTATGCAATATCCAGAGAACAAAAGTCCCAACGGTACTGAAAATAATCCCACCCATACTTCCTTCCCAGGTCTTATTAGGACTAATCTCCGGAGCAAGGGCGTGTTTCCCAAAAAGTTTTCCAATACAATACGCACCTGAATCGCATAGAGCCACTGCGGTAATAAACAGGGTTATTAGTCCGGGACCTCCGGGTGTCTTATGAAGTATTAACAGATGTGCAGGGACCCAACCAAAATAAAATAGCCCGAAGAATGAATGTGCAAATTTATTTATAGAAGTAGTTCTGTTGAATGTATAGATAATGGATAAAAGCCCAAAAGAAAGAATAAAAAACAGATGTAGCATAATAAGAGTATGCAAAATTCCTGTTAGTACAGTGAGAGGAACGAGCCCTAAAGTTAGGATACTGAGAATATTTTTATTAGCAGGTTCAACGATGTGGAAGTATTCACGGACAGCAATTGTGGTTAAACAGGCGATAAAAATACCCAAAGGAATATGCAAGCCCGGCACCCAGATGAGGATGGCGGTGAGTATAACTAAAATACTTCCTGTAATAATTCGCTGAAACACAGGGGGCTTCCTCTCTTCGATGTTCAGGTATGAATTTCCGATGCACCAGGGTCTGTTTCATCTGTACGGGAGCCAAATCGTCGTTCCCTTTGCTGGTAATGAACTATGGCTTCCCAGAGATGTTTTCGCCGAAAGTCTGGCCAGAGAACAGGCAAAAAGACCATCTCCGCATAAGATAACTGCCATAGCATAAAATTACTAACCCGTTGTTCTCCACTGGTGCGGATTAAAAGGTCAACATCGGGAAATTCAGGTATATATAAATGTTGATTAAAAAGACTTTCAGTAATTTCCTCTGGTAGCAATTCGCCTTTTTGAACTTTTTCTGCCATTATTTTGGCACAGCGAAGTATTTCCTGCCTTCCCCCGTAATTTAATCCTACGACAACGGTCATATCTCTATTATCTCGGGTTTGTTCCAGACAATATTCGAGGTCCCGCACAGCGGTTGAAGGTAATTCTCTCCATTCGCCCATAAACAATACACGGATACCATATTTATTTATCTCATCAATTTCTTTGCGGATATATTTACTCATTAATTGGAAGAGGGAATCTACTTCTTCCTTGGGACGAGACCAATTTTCTGTTGAAAAAGCATATAGAGAAAGGCACGGAATCTCTAACTCACGGCAACCCTTTAATACTTCCCGCACCCCTTCTGTTCCTGCTTCATGCCCTTCGGTCGTTTTCTTCCCGTGACGTTTTGCCCAGCGACCATTGCCATCCATAATAACAGCAATATGTCGGGGTAACCGCTCTACATTAACTCGGGGGTCTAAGTCCGCAGGAAGTTTTCGCATGGATATAAAACCTGATTTGAATGTTCAGATAATAACTGTAAAATTGTCAGAGGATAAATAGAAGTTCAGCCTTCCATTATGTCTTTTTCTTTGGCTTTAAGAACCTGGTCTATTTTTTCAATATGTTTATCGGTGAGTTTCTGGACTTCATCTGAAAGGCGATGCAGGTCATCTTCGGTTATCTTGCCGTCTTTCTGCTCTTTTTTCAGGGTTTCTAAAATATGACGGCGAATATTGCGAACAGCAACACGGGCTTCTTCTGCCATTTTATTGGCAACCTTTGTAAGTTCTTTACGACGCTCTTCACTCAGAGGAGGAATAGGTATGCGAATTAATCTGCCATCATTCGATGGATTTACACCAAGCGGTGAAGCCATAATCGCTTTTTCCACAGCACCGATAAGTGATTTATCCCAGAGGTCAATAACGATAAGATGAGAATCCGGGACAGTTACATTTCCTAATTGATTAATCTTCATTTTACTGCCATACGCATCCACATGAACAACATCTAATAAGGTAGGTGTAGCTCTTCCTGTGCGAAAGCCAGAGAGTTCTTGTTGCAAACTTTCCACACTTTTATCCATTTTTTGTTCGGCTTCTTTAATAAGTGGGTGTGACATAGGTTAATCTCCCTTAACTATAGTTCCAATAGAGTTCCCACAAACCGCATGAACAATACAGTTCTTTTCTAAGAAAGAGAATACCAAAATAGGTATGTTCTTTTCACGACAAATAGATATTGCTGCTGCATCCATCACTTTCAGGTCCTGTGAAAGAACCTGTTGATAAGTTAAATGGTCATATCTTCTGGCAGTAGGGTCTTTTTCCGGGTCCGCAGAATAAACCCCATCTACCCGCGTGGCTTTCATCAATATATCTGCATCTATTTCACTGGCACGTAATGCTGCAGCAGTATCAGTGGTGAGGAAAGGATTTCCGGTCCCTGCAGCAAAAATCACAATTCGCCCTTTTTCTAAATGTCGCAAAGCACGTCGTCTTATGTAAGGTTCTGCCACCGGTCTCATCTCTATAGCACTAAGCACCCTGGTCTCAAGCCCATGTTTTTCCAGTGCAGATTGAAGGGCAAGAGCATTTATTACGGTAGCAAGCATTCCCATGTAATCTGCGGTAGCACGGTCGACGCCAGATGCTTTTGACCATTGATTTCCGCGAAGGATATTTCCACCCCCTACGACCAATCCTATCTGAGCACCGGTCTTATATGCCGATGCAACTTCATCACATAGATGACTTAATGCTTTTGAGCCTATATTCTCCCCATCTGAGGATAAAGCATTTCCACTGAGTTTTAATAATACCCGTTTGTAAATTGGAATACTCACTCTTTATGCCTCTTTATTGGCGGATTTCGCTAATTCTGCGGCAACTTCCTCTGCAAAATTGGTTTGTTTCTTTTCGATACCTTCACCGAGAATCCAACGAACAAAGCGTCGGATTTCTATCTTTTCACCGCACTTAGCGGTTAATTCGCCTAATAAATCTTTTATCTTTTTACCATCATGTTCAGGCTTTACTGAAACTTGTTCTAATAAGCAAACTTCTTCGAACCATTTGTTCAATTTGCCTTCTGCTATCTTCTCACAAACATTCTGAGGTTTGCCTGTGTCCAGAGCCTGCTTTACATATAATTGTTTTTCTTCTTCTAATGCTTCCGCAGGAATGTCCTCTTTGCCAATCCATTTCGGTGCGGAAGAACATATTTGCAGGCAAATATCTTTTACAAAGGTTTGAAATTCTGCACCACGAGCCACAAAATCGGTTTCTGAGTTTACTTCTACAAGCACTCCAATTTTCCCGCCCATGTGTACATAAGAAGCTATACACCCTTCCGCCGCAACACGATTTGCACGTGATGCCGCTTTCATAATTCCACGCTCACGCAACCATTTGACCGCTTTATCCATATCACCACCGCACTCCATAAGTGCTTTTTTACAATCCATCATGGGTGCATTGGTTTGTTCTCTTAATTTTTTTACATCACTCGCACTAATACTCATTTATTCTTCTCCTGTATTTATTAATAATTAATTTTCTTCAACTACAGATGTTTCTTGTTGAATTTCTTCTGATTCATCAGAGGATGTGCTTTCATCTTCTACTTCATTTTCTTTCATATCTTCTTCAGAAACAGATACAACAGGCTTTATCTCTTCATCAGTTACACGCTTTACTCTTCGGGAAATAGGCTTAACCTTTGCCTCTGTCGCAGACCCCTTTTCCTGAATATTCTTACCCTCTAATACCGCATCCGCAATTACTTTGCAATAGAGAGATACAGAGCGTATGGCATCATCATTTCCCGGAATCGGAAGGGAAACTGCGTCAGGGTCCGCATTGGTATCAACAATGCCAATACACGGAATTTTCAATCGTGCCGATTCACGAACCGCTATTTCTTCATGATTGGTATCCACAACGAAAACAATACTCGGTGGCTCTATCATATTGACAATACCACAGAGATTTTTTTCCAATTTAGCAATGCGTTTTCTTAATTGAATCCCTTCCTTTTTACCATATTGGTCAATCTTGCCCGTTTCTTCCAAATCCTTCAATCGGAGTAATTCCGAAATACTGCTTCGAATGGTGCGGAAATTGGTTAATGTTCCGCCTAACCACCGGCTATTGACATAGAACATACCACAACGTTCCGCTTCACGTTTAATGGCTTCCTGTGCCTGCCGTTTTGTGCCTACGAAAAGAACCGTTCCCCCATTGGCAACGGTTTCGCTAACCAGTGCATACGCCTTATATAACTGCTTAAGGGTATGCTTCAGGTCAATAATGTAAATACCATTCTTTTCACCATAAATGAACCGTGCCATTTTAGGGTTCCAACGGCGAGTTTGATGACCAAAATGCGCTCCTACTTCAAGCAATTCACGAGGGGTTACAACTGACATAGTTATATCCTTATCTGTTTGGGTTTAACCTTGGAGCCCGCTGGAACTCATTTTTTATGAGCACCCAAAACAAAGGCGGGAGGCTCCTGTGTTTTTGTTAAAAATCTCATAAAGAGTTAAAATTATAACAAATTCATAGGACTTATATCAAATAAAAAGAAAAAAAGACATTATAACTTAATTTTATAGTATAATTATTAAAAATGCTTTGAATAACATAAGGGTGTTTACCAATGCGCAAAAGCCATCTCGCAAGTTATTTTTCATTTGTCATTTTTTCATTTCTTTTTTCTTATTGTGCTTACGCAGGTCCTTTAGAAGATTATGTAAACATGCCTGACTCTTCCTACACTTATACCATTACATCACAGGAGAATACTATAACTCATACTTACTATGTGGTGGACCTTACATCTCAGACCTGGCGAAGTTCTTCTGAAGTTAATAGGACATTATGAAAACACTGGCTAACAATCATTGTCCCTACTTCGATAACAAAAACAAAAGGTTTGTTGATAATATCCGGAGGAAACAACGGCTCCTCCGCCACTAACCTTCGGGATTATGCTCAGTATGTTGCAATATTAACCGGTGCTCCTGTTGCATTACTTGAACAGGTTCCCAATCAACCGCTTCTTTTCAAAGACGAGACTCTTAGTCGGACAGAGGACCAAATTATTGCTTACAGTTTTGATAAATATTTGCAAACTTATAATGCAGGGACACCAGACCCTTACTGGCCTGTCCTTTTGCCGATGGTAAAAAGTGCTGTCCGTGCCATGGACACTATCGAAGAGATTGTATTAAATAATCATGGCAAAACAATAAGTGGTTTTGTCATTGGGGGTGCATCCAAACGAGGTTGGACTACTTGGCTAACGGGAGCGGTTGATTCACGAGTCATTGCCATTGTCCCCATTGTAATTGATGTCCTTAAGATGAATGTTCAGATGGACCATCAATACAAATGTTATGGCTTCTTCTCAGAGAGATTAACCCCTTATAATGAATTGCATATATTTGAACGAATGAGTACCCCCGGAGGATATGCCCTGAGACAGATTGTAGACCCCTATTCTTACCTGAATAACTATACAATGCCAAAATTTATAATCAATGCCAGTGGAGATGAATTTTTCCTACCCGATTCTTCCCGTTTTTATTACAATGAACTGCCCGGCGAAAAGCGTTTAAGATATGTCCCCAATTCGGGGCATAGTCTGGAAAATCTAACCAGTGATTACAATAGTATTATTGCTCTTATTACCTATTTTAACTCTGTTACAAGTGGCGGAAGCAGACCTAACTATTCCTGGCAATTTTTACCCGATGGGAGTATTCAGGTGCAGGTGGCAACAAATCCAACTTCTGTAAAGTTATGGCAGGCTCTAAATCCAAATGCTCGTGATTTCCGCTATTACGATGGAGCAGGACCAACATGGACATCTTCTAATTTAAGCGAAACATCACCCGGTTCAAAAACATATCTTGCAACAGTAATACCACCTGAAACAGGGTGGAAAGCATACTTTATTGAGATTAACTTTTCTAATGGACAGTTTATATTTACCACAGATATCGGAATTACACCATATATGCGACCTTATGACGACCTTGATGAAGATGGTTGGATGGACCCGGATGATTTAGACGACGATTGCGACCTCATTCGGGATGTATATGACCCGTTACCATGGGATTCAGATAATGATGGTATTCCGAATTATTTAGACCCAGTTGATAACCGTAATACGGACGAAATTCCAACAGATTGTCTTGCCTTACCCGAAGGCGAAGGAACCCCTGATGGCGAAGGGACATTTGAAGGCACCACAGAAGGTATATCCGAAGGTAGTTTTGAAGGCGAAGGAATTATCGAGGGTGAAGGAGTAATGGAAGGCGAAGGTATCGCAGAAGGGACTCTCGAAGGAACCCCTGATGGCGAAGGGACAGTTGAAGGCACCGTCGAAGGTACAACGGAAGGGATATCCGAAGGTAGTGCTGATGGCGAAGGTATCGTGGAAGGAGCAGTAGAAGGCGAAGGAATGACTGAAGGCGAGGGGGAAACACCATCACATAGTGCAGACCAAAATGGAGATTGGCAGATAAATCTACCCGAGTTATTACGCGTGATACAGTTTTTCAATATGCAAGGGTATCATTGTGCCTTGCCGGGAGAGGAGTCAGAGGATGGCTATATTCCTGGATTTGAAGGGGATAAGAGTTGCATACCGCATGCATCAGACTATAATCCTCAGGATTGGATGATAAACCTATCCGAATTATTGCGGTTAATCCAGTACTTTAACATAGGTGGCTACCATCCTTGTCCAGACGGCGAAGACCGCTACTGCCCTGGATTATAAGGGGGGAAACAGGAAACAAAGGTTTAATTAATACTGTCCTCCATGGGGGCAAATATGTGTATAACTATCGTATCCGTGTTATGGGACCAGAGAGACAGAAAAAAAAGAATTAATAGATGAAAAAATCCTTCGCATTCATTTGCAAAATCCATATCTGAGACCTCTGGATAAATCATATGGTTAATGAGATATGTTTTATACGAGAAGTAGGCAGGAAAAGATGAGACGAGATGAGAAAAAGAAGTGTATGGATATAGCATATACATATTGTAGAGGTATTGTATTGGTTTGAATAACAAAGCAAGGAAAAACTAAAAATGAAGAAAGGTCCTCGCAGTATGGTATATAAGAGATGGAGGAAATAAGTTTTATAGATAGAGATAGAACAAAGAGATTTTGTAGATTACGAGATGTTCTATCAGAAACTGATCTGTCGTAGATATTTTTTGAGGCAGATGCAAGAAGTGATGGAATGGAAGGAAATTTGAGCAGAGGTGCATAATAGAGAAAGGAGTATATAAAGCGAACTGGGAATAATGGAGGCTTTTGTCCTTACTATTGTATGTATTGTTGAGCAGTGAGTTATAATTTCTCTGTGTCTCTCTGGTTGATTATATCTTTTTCACTACGGAGGACACGGAGGAGCACAGAGGATACAGAGGTGCATATAGAGAGGAGTATATCATTTCCTGTTAACGATTGCATATAATTTGAAGCGGATGTATGGGGAATTAAGGGTGCAAGAGGAAAGATATACATAGGTAATAAGAAAATAAAAAACCTGACAGAAAATAGCAAATAAAATGGATAAAAGTAGAGATACAGACTTTTGTATGTTAATTTCTCATCGGGATTTTATCTCGTAAAAACATATATAACTTATACCATAACATCTTACACGAATTGTTCAGAGGTCTCATTCTTCAGTAGTTTTACTATTCAGGTAATGCATAATTATGTGATTATGTTTTATTTTCTTGCTTTTTAATTCGGTTCTGCCCTATTCTTATCATTGATATACCTTATAGTTATCACATATCTTACATTGTGTTAAAAATATACAGGAAGTACATTTATTTAACTCAAATAGGTGTTATTTGATTTCTATCTGGACACCAGATTGGGTTGTTAAAAGGGACCAAAGTGTTTTCCAATCTGCATTGATATAAAAGATAGGTGCTAAATTAATGTTTGGCGTTGTTAGGAGTAAGGAAACCGTTGCCTGACTATCTTTAAATCCTATAGTTAATTCTCCGTTTGTAAATGGTTTTGGGTCTTCTTCTCCCAATAATTTTTCAAGTTGCTTCTGAACGATACTGACATTTTGTAAATATAGGATTAACTGGAGCAGGACATCTCGGTTAATAGTTAATCCTTCTGGACATGCGAGACTAAAATTTCCCTCGACAAGTTGCCCTGTGGTGAAGTTAATATTGGCATCAAAATTTCCATTGCCTCGTCCGGATAGATTTACCCAGGGTGGGCGAAGTTCTGTTGTGAATTGAGATAAATCAATACCTCTATATTCACCGATAATATTTCCCACTAATGAATCTTCTATTTTTTGAAGAGTTCCCCGTGTATTAAATGTGCCATTCCATAAATTCCCATTCATGTTTGTTATCTCTACTTTAAGCGGTAGTAATTGAAATTTCAATCTATTTTCTATTTGAGCCACTTTTATTTTCTGCAAAGTAAATTCGTCTATTTTAATGTTCGTTGTCAAATCTGTATTCGTTAAATTTTGAGTCTGGGATTGCGTTATCAAATGATTTATTTGTATTTGCCATGTAGGTATGCTTAAATTTGTAATATTTACATCCCATTCTATCTCCCCACTATTAATCGTGTTATCCTTATATTCAAAATTCTTTACTGAGAGATAGAATGTTCCCTGACTATCTTGTGAAATTCCCCAATCATGTAAATCCTCAAATTTCCCTTTAATGTCCAGATTTTGAATGTTTAGGGTAAAATTCTGGTTATCCTTGGGCAGAAGTATCTTGCATTTTTGAATATTTCCCAATTCACAATTTGCAAATCCCAATTTTAAATTTTCAAACGCACAGGTATAATCTAAAAAATCCCCGGTTAGATTGGTATTGAAACATAAAGGAATTCCTTCCGGAAGCGTATATCCGTTTATTCCTAAGCCTTCTCCTGAACCTGACCCCTGAATCTTAATTCCCCAATCGCCATTCCAATAGAGTTTCCCCCCAAAACTTGCTTTGCCCGGAATATAAAAAGGAATGAATTCTAAAGCAATCGTTGAAAGATAAACTTTTGTTTTTACATCGCCTTCCAGTGATAAAGGGAAAAGATGTAATGTGCAAGGATTTAACTCGAAATCGGCAGAATTCTCTGAAGATAGATGAAAAGCACCAACAAGAGTATCTAAATTTTGAATTGTTCCCTGAAAATGAAATTGTGACGGCACAATAGGTAGATATTCCTCGTCCTCGTTTCCCGATGTTAATTCCCCTTTGAATTGCAAATCCATATTTTTCCAATCGGTCCCCTTAATTGTAATATCCATATCTGCAAGCGATTTGTCGAATACATTTTTTACTAAAGAAGGTGTCAACGATTGTATAAATTTTGTTGGCAGATTTTCTGTATGAATATGGGATATAAAAGAGGTAGGAGGTGTAAATTCCGCAGAAAAATGAATGGGGTTGGATAAAATGTTTACATCTCCAGACCATTTCATTGAGTTAGAGCCATTATTGGATGGTGAAATTTTTAGACTGCTATTGAGTTGTATATTATTAACATCAAAAAGGGACAATTTCCCTCGAATATTCCCTCCCAGAGCAGGGAAAAGCCCTTGTAGAGACAAAGAACATTCTGCGGAAAAGGGCTCTATTTGTTTTAATAAGAAAGTATGGTATAAAAAAGGCGATATATTCTGAATGGTTTTTCCTTGTATAGTTCTGCAGGAAAAATCCAGAAAGGTATTTTGGTTCCCATGATTATATTTCCAGTTCATTTCCCATAAAGGGTCTTTATCCGTATTCATCACCACTTCTGTTATTTTTTCGTTTTCTATATATTGGGAATGTATATGAATCTCTGAGGTATAGTGGAGCCATGGTTTTTCTTTATCTCCTATTTTTAGAGAAGAGCAGGAGAGATAACCATTGATATTTTTGGGTATCCATCGAGCGTTTTGATAATAAAAACTGCCATGAAGATTATTTATTTGAATTTTTTGCCAGTCTACCGGGAAAGAAAACACGGAACGAAGCAATGGAGACAAAGATTGAGATACATTTTCATCAAGAGATAAATATATATCCTCCATGTTAATTTTTTGTGTTGTGTTATCAAAAGTTACTTTTGCACGAGCAAGCATGTAAGGTGAAAACTGGATATTGCTTCCAATTTCCTGAGAATCCTGCAGGAATTTGTAATATATATCAACTGTCCCTGTGATAGATTTTTTCTGTCCATTATAGACAATTCCCATAACAGCATCTGTAGAAGAAAAGGAAATAAGGTTTTGTGCATTATCTATTGTAAGCGGGATACCTGATATAAAAAATGTTCTTTCGGTATTTTTAATAAATACAGAAATGTTTTTGACAAATAATTTTTGAGGTAAATAGGTAAAAAAAGATTGGAAATTGAAGACATCCTTTTTTTGATTAGATTTTCTTTCTTCTTTCGTTGTATGGGAGGGTTGAAATGTTGTGTCAATATAGATATTACATGCTTCGATATAAATATGTCGGTTTTTTATAAAGGATTGTAACTGGATATTCTGAAACTCCACATCTGTGTTATAATCGTTCACCTGAATAGCCACATTTTTTAGAGAAATCTTCGGAAAAACAGAAAAACCGGATAGAGTAATGGAAATATTTTTTGTAGGGTTGAAAGATACAGAATCTTTTATTAGAAATAGTGACCAAATAACGAAAAGAGATATAATGATGATGAATATGAAGATTGCAATGCTGATGATGGTATATTTTATTATTCGAATTAATTTTTTTCTCACAGTATTTCCTTTATACGGTATATTAATATAGACTATTATTATTTATATTTTAATCATGAATGCCTATGAAAAAGAAAGTGCCAACAGAAAAAGAAGTATTATTAACATTGGAAGAATCGGAAAATTCTGAGATAAACAGAAACGAAACTTCTGAAGATGTCCCTCCTAAAAACATTATATTTCCATCTAAATTATATCGTGTTCTATCCGTTCAATCTCAACAGGGACCGCACCAATCCCTTTTCCCGGCAATTTTAGAGTATCTTCCGGAATGTCATATTGACCGTGTAAATTCCGTAAAAGAGGTAATGGATTATATTAAGGTGTTTGTACCGGATTGCTTGATTATTGATTGTTCTCTGGGAGATGATGCCTGTCTTACATTATGCAGGTATTGGAAGACCTCATTAAACACTGCAAAAATTCCTGTATTACTTATAGCGAGCTATGAGATACCTACTTCCCGCCGATGGGAATTGATGGCAGCAGGAATAGATGATTTTTTAATGTATCCATGCGATATAACGGAATTAATAACCCGTATTCGCATTTTACTTCGAATGAAACAGGCAGAAGTAGGGCTCTGGGAAACAAATCGCAGATTGATGGAACTTGCAGAGGAACGGTCGCGTGCCTTGTTTGTATACGACTCATTAAACCGCTTTTTATTGGATAATTGCAGTAATCCGGTGATAATCTTTGAACTGAATGATAATATACAGGAAAGCCGTTTCCTTGATGCCAATACTTTTGTTTTCCGTATGACCGGCTTTACACGAGAAGAGTTTTTACAATTACGTCTGAAAGATATTATTCCTAAAAATCGAATTGAAGGAATACAGGGTAGAATTGAGACTATCCTCCAACATCAACAGGTATCCTTTGAAACTGTAATTTTAGCCAAAGATGGTAGACAAATTCCGATAGAAGTTCAAGCACGGAGTTTTAATACCGATAATCAGCCCTGCATTATCGCCATAGGAGAACCTCTGGAAGATACGCAGAGTATTACATCAGAGCGTCTCTCCGAAAGTATCTCCCGTTACCGTATTTTAGCTGCTCAAACCGGTATGATGATTTATGATTGCAACCTTCATACCGGTAAGGTTAAATGGGGAGGAGCGGTAACTCAGGTAACAGGCTATCTCCCGCGAGAGTTAGATACCATAAATTTACAACGATGGACAGACCATATCCATGTAGAAGATTTGCCTCGAGTTAAAGCACACATTGAAGTAGCCAAGCAGGAGATTGGAAAATTTCGAGTAGAATACCGACTACGACATAAAAGTGGTGAATATCGGTATGTAGAAGACCAGGGGGTCGTTTTACCTGATGCTACCGGCGAAGCCTATAGAATATTAGGCTCTATAAAAGACATTACCATTCAAAAGCAGGAAGAAGAAGAACGAAGAAGAGCAGAACAACAGGTTCAGCATTCTCAGCGATTGGAAAGTTTAGGTGTGTTAGCAGGGGGGATAGCCCACGATTTTAATAATTTATTGGCAGTTATTATCGGTCTTACAGATATGGCAATCAGTGAAGTTCCTAAAAAAACGCCGTTATATGAAGACCTGAAAGAGGTTTTACAGGCAGCACATCGTGCTAAAGACCTCGTAAAACAGATTCTTACATTTAGCCGGCAAACAGGCGAGGAAAGTAGCCCCTTATATTTGCATGTAATTGTACGGGAAGCCTTAAAACTTCTAAAAGCAACTACTTCACCTACCATTGATATTATTGATAATATAGATGTCCATTCCGGTGCCATTATGGGTAATCCCTCACAAATACATCAGGTCGTAATGAATTACTGCACCAATGCTATACAAGCAATGCCTAAAGGGGGAAAATTAGAAGTAGAAGTGCGTGATGTTACCCTGGATAGCGATGCTTCTCAAATTCATCCCAAATTGAAACCCGGAACCTATGTAAAATTAACGGTTCGTGATAATGGACACGGAATGGAACCTTCCATTTTAGAGCGTATCTTTGACCCGTTCTTTACCACGAAAAAGCCGGGCGAAGGAACGGGAATGGGATTGGCGGTTGTACATGGCATTGTAACCGCACATGGTGGAACTATCATTGTGGAGAGTAAACCGGGAATGGGTTCAACTTTCTACACTTATTTCCCACGAATTGATAATCCGATCATTCTTGAGAAGAAACAAGATGAAGAACCCTTAGAAGGACAGGAGCGAATCCTGTTTGTAGATGATGAGGAATCTGTATGTAAATTGGGAAAACGCGTATTAACCCAATGGGGCTATAATGTTGAAGTATGCCAGAATGCTCTGTCCGCTTTAGCGGTCTTTACACAGAATCCAGACCGTTTTGATCTTCTCGTAACAGACCAGTCAATGCCCAAAATGTCCGGTGAAGTTCTGGCACGATGGGTAAAAGAACTCCGTCCCGACATCCCCGTAATCCTTTTTACCGGGTTTAGCGGGGAATATTCACCCGAAGAATTATCTCGATTGGGGATAGATGAAATTGTTATGAAACCCATTGTAGCCCGAGACCTTGTCCGTCGAATACGGAAAGTCTTAGACCAACAAAAGAAAAATATTTAGTATCTACAAGTAGAATCTTCATTACAATCTGATAAACTCCGCCCCATTTTTCTTATACATGACCTCTTTCAGTAACTCGTCCTTGCTCTCTATTTTCTTCTATTCACTGGCTCTATTTTACTGCCATATACAAGATTTAATCTTTTCAGTAATATCATTTATGTGTCTGTATTTATTTCCCGTATTCTTTTGTAGTTCGATTTATCTTTTCGGTCTGCTTCTTCTATAATATTTTCTATGTAGCCCTTTGATAAAATTTATTCAGTAATTTTGTATTACTATTTAGTGGAGTATCCCTATGAAAAAACGACTTTTTTTACAAATTCTTTTTGTTGTTTTTTTCTTGCATTTTTCTATCGTTGCAATGGGACAAGATAGTGGTCCTGTCACCACATCTCCACCGAAATTGCTCTGGGAGATAGGTTCGCCGGATAACAGGTGTTTGGAGTTGGCTCTGGCACCTACAAATTATAGTAAATATAGAGAAGATTCCTATTTCATGGTCGGACATTCCAATCCTGCGGAAGATTGGTGTTATATTCACCCCGGACCTAAAGATGAATGGGCTCAAACGATACCCCATATTTTTACAGTTCTATTTTACTTAAAATCTGTAGAGACCCGGGAGAACAGTCAGTTAAATTTGTTTTTATTGGAGTTTAATAGAAATTATCCGCCCAATTTAACGGTGTATGTGAACGGAGTAAATTTTCCGGTTCGTCTTCCTCCCGGGAATGGAACGGATGATTTTTTAAATACCTTTGATGGTTCTGTTCCTTCTGCGAGAAGAATAGAAATTCCATTTCCATCCTCATTATTACGATTGGGAGAAAATGTCATTCAGTTTACGGTATCAGGTGGAAGTTGGTTCATTTATGATGCAGTTCAGTTATTTACTCCGAATAAATTTGAGTTAGCGGAACCCCAAAAGACTGTATTGCGAATTGGTAAACCTATACCCATTCCTCTTGTTAAATCTGTAGAGGATAAGGAAATGCGAGAGATAAAAGTCCCTGTTCGTTGTTATGGACAATCTTTTGAGGGCAAAATGTCGATAACAAATAACGACCCTATTGATATAAGCCTTCAACCTGGCTGGAATACCCTATATTACAAAATAAAAGAGGTGGATAAGGATACTTTTTCATCCATTGAAATTAAAAAAGAAGACAAAACGGTTGCGACCCGTGACTTTGTTATCCCTCCTGCAAAACCCACAATTTTATACCTTGTCCCTCATTCTCACAATGACATTGGTTATACTCATATACAAACGGATGTATTAAAAATACAACAGGAGAATATTGCTAAAGCATTAGACCTTATTGAGAAGACAAAGGACTATCCTCCGGAAGCACAGTTTCATTGGTCAGCAGAGGTATTATGGGCAGTAAAAAGTTTTTGGCAACTCGCAGATAAAGCCACAAAAGAGCGATTTAAAAAAGCGGTTCATGAAGGATACTTTGAACTACCGGCTCTTTTTTCAAATCAACTCACCGGTCTTTGTAATGGAGAAGAACTTACACATCTTCTCGATGAAGCCCATTATTTATCAAAAGAATTGGGGACAACGATTGATTCCGCTCTTATAACAGATGTTCCGGGATACACATGGGGATTAATTCCGGTTCTGGCTCAAGCGGGTGTAAAATATTTCTCTATCGGTCCCAACCTATCCTGGCGGATAGGAAATATTCTCGAAGTTTGGGGAGACAAGCCTTTCTACTGGATTTCTCCCTGTGGGAAGCATAAAGTCCTTACATGGATTGGTTTTGCGGGATATAGTTGGTTCTTCGGCGGAACCAATGCTATGCCAGAACAAATTCGCAATTACCTTGCAGAATTGGGGGAACGGAATTTCCCCTATGACATAACGATTGTACGGTATAGCATTGCCAGTGACAATGGTCCACCGGATGATAAACTACCGGATTTTGTAAAACAATGGAATGAACAACATAAAACCCCGAAACTGGCAATTACAACAGCACGGAAAGCACTAAAAACTTTTGAGGAGAAATATGGACAGGAACTTCCTGCTTATGCTGGGGAAATTACTCCCTACTGGGAAGATGGTTCTGCATCCTCCGCACGGGAAACAGCACTAAATAGAAATACAGTGCGGAATCTTATGAAAGTGGAAACAGTATGGGCGTTATTTTTCCCTGATAAATATCCCGCGGATAAGTTCCAATCAGCATGGGAAAATGCAATACTGTATGATGAACATACATGGGGAGCACATAACAGCATTTCGGAACCGGATAGTCCATTCGTAAAAGAACAATGGGCTATAAAAAAATCCTTTGCAGATAATGCAGAAAAGATTCAGAAAGACCTGCTCAACCTCTTTATCAATAATTTTCAACCCGACTATCAGAAAGTATCACAAATTGTAGTTATCAATCCGACGCCTATTAACCTGACACAAGTTATAACTATCCCTGCATCATGGGGACGAAAAGGCAATCGTGTATTAAAAGAGGGAGTGCCTATCCCTTCACAAACCTTACAATCCAACGACCTTGTATTCATCGCCAATGAAATCCCTGCATGGGGACATGCGGTTTTTACTATTACAGAAGAAGACCCGGCACCTCCTGAAAATCCTGTGCTTGTCAGCGATAATATGATCCAGAACGGACACATTGAACTGCTTATTGACCCCAAAACAGGCACCATTAAATCATTAAAAATGCAACCCGATGGAAACGAATTTATAAAAGATGATAATCACTATAAAACAAATCAATATCTTTATACAGAAGGCAGAAACCCTGAAAACACAAAACAAGCCGAAAATATCCAGATAGAAGTAAAAGAGAAAGGTCCCGTTATGGGAAGCATTGTGGTACATAGTCCATCTGTTCCGGGTGCAAAAGAAATTCATTGTGAATATATTTTATATGCAGGTTCAAAGTTTGTTGAAATAATTAACTCCATTGATAAAGAAGATATTCGCACTCCGGAAGCAGTTCATTATGCATTTACATTTAATATTAATAACCCTAAATATTGCTATCAAACACCTTTTGCTTCGATTCGTTTACCGGAAGAACAGTTGCCCGGTTCTTGCAAAAATTATTTGACCGTCCAGGACTGGGTGGACATCCAGAATGACGAGAAAGGAATTACCCTCTTCACTCCGGATACGCCTATGATAGAGATAGGCAAAATTACAGTTGACCCCATAACCGTTGGCTGGAAAAAAGGTTTGATACTTGAACCAATCATCTTTTCTTATGTGATGAACAACTACTGGGAAACAAACTATAAAGCCTCTCAGGACGGATGGCATACTTTCCGATATTACATAAAACCCTATAAAAAGAACGATTTCTCCAATCCGGATACATTTGCAAAGCATATAATCTCTGATTTGCTGGTAATTCCTACAAATAAAACACCAAAACTACCGACCCCTCCCATACAGATAACCCCCAATTGGGTAATATACCATGTCAAATACAATCCGGATGAAAAGGCATACATTGTCCGATTATTCAACCCGACATCCGAATCCGTTACCGTGCAAGTCAAAAACTCATCAACTACCAAACCCGTTAAAATCTCATCCACATTGTCCCTTCAGGTCCAATCCGAACCATTTACATCCTGTTCCCTCTCTCCCCGTGAATTACTAACACTAAAAATTAAATAAAGCATTATTTGTTCAATATCAATAGTATGTAAAATATGTTCCAATAAGGGATAAAAAATAGGGTAAAACAGATAATATTAGAAAAGTAAGAAGGGTAAAGATATGCCTACAATTTAGTATTAAATGTATGCAAGAACTACCCTACAAATGCGAAAGATGATTAATGAATTGAAAAAACCTATGACAGCATTTACAAAACGGTTGCATCTGAGCACAAGGACGATATGGAAATGGAAGAAGCGAGAAGACTTGAGAGATAAATCATCACGACCCCATAAACTACAAACAATGTTCTATCTGAAGTATGACCATAGTGCAAAGAGTGCTAAAGCGTTTTTAGATGAGGTGAGGGCAGTCTGCCCGTATCCAATTTACACCGTCTTGCCTGAAAACGGAAAGGAATTTACTGACCGCTTCTGCCGGGGCAGAAAAACAACCATCCAGTAAACATATCTTCGACCATCGCTATCAGGAACTCGTTATAGAACACTGACAGCATCTATACACTCAAAACGAATGGCTTAGTGCAATACTTCAATGGTAGAAGAACAGAATTATTAAAACAACATTACTTCACAGATTATAGAAAATTGATGGACAAATTGAACCCGTATATTTATTGCTATAATTATATTCATAAGCAACGAGCGTTAAATAACAAAAGCCCGGCGGAGACGATAGGTCAAAGTATAGTAAAAATCCTTCCCCTTATAAGCCCTCGTTTATTCTATCAATTTACACCCCCTCTATACCTTACATGTATGATTTATTCATAGGTTTCTAATATATATGTCTGCTTGTTTTTTTTTAAAAGGTTTTAACTTACGGTAAGACTATCCTATCGTTTATTTCTTGAAGAATAATTTGAGTTATATGAAATCACAAAAAAAGTATATAATACTTCCACCTGATAACTAAGGTTTTATGTTAAAATAATGTTGTTGTTTCGTATATTGAAAAAATATTATAAATATTTACTTGAAATTATATTCATACTATTTTTAATTATTTTTCCCGCTAAACAATCAGAGGAGTTTTTGCGTAGTTGGCACGGACCCGGAGGGAGTATATCCACTGATTTATATATCCCGTCTATCCTCTTTGCCTGTGGAAAAGGTTTTGTAAATACAAATCCATCTTATATCCCGCATCTTCGCTCATTTCTGGATTTCAACGAGCAAACATTTTCGCCAGAGTATATCCCAGCCCAATTTCAAGCACAGGAATTAGATATTTATCAACAGTATCACCGCTATTTAATATACACAGTAGGTCTGGTCTGGCGAATTTTTGGTGTTTCATGGGAAATCCTGCGCTGGTTCCTTGTATTTTTATATGCGTTGACCGTATTGATTGTCTATGGCATAGCAAGGACATTTCTTCCTTCCTATTTTGCCATTTTTATTGGTTATTATTTTGTTAAATCAGACATAACTTTAATTATTCTCCCTATCCTTCGTGACTTTGTGCGGGCTCCATTCATACTGACTGTTATTCTCATTCTTTTCTATTTGATTCAGGGGAAAAGGTCTAACAAACGGTTCCTTGTATCCTGTTTATTATTAGGGCTAATCTGTGGGATAGGGATAGGTTTTCGTCGTGATTTAATGATGTTTTTCTCTTTATCTTTATTTATCCTATTAATAATCCCGAAGGTAGGCAATGTCCCCAAAATACCTATCCGTATAGCAGGTATTATCATCACTATACTGATATTCATAGTTTCATCGTATCCCATTTTGCATTCATTTCATAAATTTGGCACATTAGGCTGGCATGATATCTTGATGGGCTTTGGAACTGAACATGATGACCTTGCTGGACTTCAACGCACAAACTATGAACGAATACCTAAATATAATGACCTGCTCGTTTCTGCAACTGCTGATGTTCATAGTTATTACCATGAATCTCTCAATGATTACGAATTGTTTATCAAAAAAAATCCAGAACTGGAAAAACGGAATTTATTTCTCACCTATCTTTACTATTTCCCTGCGGATATAATAATACGAACCTATTCCTCAATAGCACGCATTTCAGACCGTATATTGACCAGTGCCTTACCCATCAATACCTATCGAACATTACTCTCAGTTGCTGTTCTTGTTATCTTCATGGCAATAGACTTACATAAAGGGATTTGTTTCTCAACGATTTTACTTTTTGCTATGGGCATCCAGATGCTTCAATTCAATTTTCGCCATAATTTTTACCTTGCGTTTGTCCCGTATCTGCTATATTTTTTAGCTTTGAAAGGCTTTTTATCCGGATTATATCACTTATGGAAAGGTGGCAAAGAAAAATTAGATGAGAATATACATGAAATAAAGAAAATCATAAAAAGGTTTTGTATTATTGCTTTTACCGTGATTTTTTTTACACTCGGTATTTTAATTGTTGCTCGACAAATTCAGAGTTATCAACTTACGCAAGTATTTCGCTCCTACGAAACAGCAGAACAAATTCCCATATCTTATAACACTTATACGACCCAAACAGGAACCGTTTATTCTCTTGAAAAACCTCTATCTCTCTGTTTTGATGACCGTTTTATGGCAGTTCCTTCTTTTGAAGTGAACATAGTCGTTGTAGATTTTTTAGTTAACAAATTTCCTGCATGCTTCGAAGTTTTATACGATGGATTAGATGATTTTTCTTGCAATTTAACAATAACTCGCCACACACCATCCGATACCAAATCCATGTATGTTCGATACTTTATCCCTGTTTACGAACACCTAAGGGATTTGAAATCTGACTGGAACCGTTTTATAGGGATACGAATTGAAGATACGAATAATCTGCAAGTTCAAAAAATATATAAAATATGCAATCCCGAACATATCCCTTTATTCATAAATTATTACCTCGTGCAGGATGAACTACCTAATTTGTATCAAAAAATAGCCACGTACTCAAAAGAAATGATTAATCCCTGCTGGAAACCGTATGGAATATCTACAAAACGGACGAGTATCAATAATGCCAATAATGCTTTTTATAATGGAGACCTAACAAAAGCGTATGAGATTCTACAAAAATCTATGGAAGAAGAACCTTACTCTCTCGAATATGGACTTGCATTAGCAAATATCTATGAAAAAACGGGACAAGTTGAACAAGCAAAGGAAGTATATTTCCAACTGATGTCCAATAAACCACATGACCCAATCCCGTTTATTAAATTAAATAACTTATTATCCCAGACTACTCTTTCAAAAGAAGAGAAACAAAGTTATTGGAAAGATATTATATCAAAACTTCCGAATTCCTCTGTGGCGTGGCTTTTTTATTCAAAAAATGTAGGAGATGTTAGCACTGCAAAAGAAGCACTTTCTAAATCCATTTCCTTAAATAGAGATATTACGCTTTCAACCCCCTACACAAGCATACATTATAACTTGAAAGAACTATTTTCACTGGCTATGAAAAACGAACAGGAATCTGATAAGTCACTCTGCCCAATTCTTCCTTTGCATAGACAAATATCATATATGCTTACCGCAGGTATTTATACGGCGGATAATCAAGACTACCAGAAGTCTTTAGATATACTCAAGTTCCTGTTGAAAATCACTCCTGATTTACATCTTGTTTATCCTCCCATTGTAAACTCACTGCTCAAATCACATAGCACAGATATCGAAGGTATGTTCTATTATTCTACAAGTTTAATTTCAATAATCCCTTATAAACTCGAGCCAATAATCCAAATAGAAGATATACACGACAATATCCATTATTTTTCCGAAAAGGAATGGATAGATTTATGGTCTGACCTGAGAGATAAAACACCAGATTCTCCCTGTATCCTATGTGGATTGGGTCGTGCTTATGAATTGTCTCGACAAAAAGAAGAAGCGGAAAAAACATATAAAAAGGCTATCAGGTATGCTCGTAAATCGGAAGAATGCACACAGTTGGTATATTATCGCCTTGCCAAATTAGAATACTTATCAGGAAATAGAAATGAGGCTATTTCCTTACTCAAAAAGGCAATCCGATTATATCCGGATAACATCTTACTACAGCAATTACTGAAAGAATATGAATGATTCATATATTGTCTATGAAATCAATTTTTAAAGTATTCTATATATCATTTCTCTATTAATATGGACGATAGTTCTTTGTTTGTCCATAGAGTTAGGGACACGAGTTCTGCTAAGGACTGCTAATTACCTTTATAAACCCCTATTTGAGAAACAAACTCTCAAAGTTTACAGGATGATAAAATTATCAGATGAATTAAAATCTAACCTATCTAATGATTTGTCCACACCTTCAGAACCAAATGTTAATATCCCGAAACGAGAGAAAACCCCATCAATCCTTCCCCAAAATTATATCTGCAAAAAAGACCATGAACTTACCTTGCAGGGTATTGCCGAAATGAAATTTGATAAGAAGGGAGACATTATAGAATCCCATGGCGACCCTGTTATAGAGAGGTATATATATAACCTTATTCAAGGTATCCCATCAGGCTATTATGAACCTTCATGGAATTCTGTTCTGGAAGCAATAAAGAATCCATTACATTTACCGTTTTCCAGGCAGTTAAAATATGAATATTACTACACTTATTATTATCATGTAGAAATTTTGCCACAACCCGAAGGAAGCATTTTATTAGCAAAGGAAATTAGAGATAACTACCCATTATCATTAAGACCTCCGAACACACCTATTGCTGAAGACAGTCCCTGTCTTGTCCCCTTCTTCTCCTATAAACCTAACTGGAAAAAAACAGACAGTATTACCCAGTATAATAATTTTGGCTTTCGTGATGATGACATTACTATGCCCAAGCCTGAAGGAGTATTCCGTATTGTTTGTATCGGAGGTTCAACGACGGAAGAAGGGAATTCCAATGATATGACTTATCCCAATATTATGGAGAGAAAATTGAACAAATATTTTCATTCCAATAATATTGATGTTATCAATGCAGGGATATGTGGTATCCGTTCCTTTGGTGAAGTCCGCAGGATTAATGAATTCCTTCAATTTCAACCTGATTTATTAGTCTATTACAATGCCTTTAACGACATCTGTTACCATGATATCCCTTATTGGCTGAACTTGCCGAACATATATAAAAGGATACTTACCCACTCTGCTTTCCTGAATCAGATTTTCAATCGGAAACTGCTACCATCAGATGATTACATAGCGGATTATTTGCAAAAAACAATCTTTAGAAATTTAGGAGCGATGAATTGTGCCTGTAAAAAAGAAGGAGTTCAAATGGCTATTTGCAGTTTCGCCTATCCTAAAATAAAATGGTATGAGATAATTGCAAAACTGTATTATGACTTTAATCTTCGTAATGTATGGGTACCTTTAGAAGACATAATAGTAACCTTTGATACATACCTGAAAATAATCAATTTATACAACAAAGAATTACAAAAATTCTGTGAACAGGAAAAAATCTTATACATCCCTGTGGCTGAAGAGTTTAATGCAGGCACCGACCATTTCTTTGATGTTTGCCACATGACACCCCTCGGACTGGATGTTAAAACTGACATTATAGGTTCTCATCTTGCCAGATGGATTGAAAAAAATGGATATTTTAAAGGTAAATAATAAAGGTTTTTGAATGAAATTGTTTTTGGATTAAATTAAAACTTGACACTTAAAATGTGAAAATATATAATATAGATATAAATCAGCTACCAATAAAAGCAATTATACTACCATTGTGGAAATTATGTAAGGAGAGAAATATGAAAAGATTTTATCCCTTCATACTTGTAATTGTTTTATTTTCTTTTCTTTCTGAATATGCAAATGCTTATGTCCTCGGGGAATATTACACAGGTACTGATATTAATATCAGCAATTATAGGGCAAAACGACTGGATGCTAATATTAATTTTGATTGGGGCGAGGGTGGACCCGGGATTGGAGGACTTGGAGCAGATAGTTTTTCGATTGGCTGGAGGGGTTGGATTTATATTCCTAATAGTGGCTCCTGGACTTTTTATACAATTACCGATGATGGTGTTCGGTTATATGTGAATGACCAGTTAATAATAGACCACTGGAGTAATCAAGGGGCAATAGAATGGGCAGGTAGTATTAATTTAAATCCAGGTTGGAACAAATTTGCATTGAACTACTTTGAGAATACAGGTAATGCTGTTGCTCGTTTCTTATATGAAGGTCCCGGGGTTTCAAAACAAGTAATCCCTGCCAGTGCCTTTGATATTAATAGAGGGGTAACCCAATTTCAAGGAATCCACGCAAGATATTATCGCTGGAGCGGTGGTTCTCCTCCCAATCCATTTACTTTTGCGAACTGGTCGATGAATCGCTATGACCCAAATGTGAACTTTGACTGGGGAACCGGAGACCCGGATATTGATAATCATGTGGGGGCTGACACATTTGCAGTCATATGGCATGGAAATGTTTATATTCCAACTGCTGGGAACTGGACTTTCTATACAATAACAGATGACGGAGCCAGACTCTGGGTTGATGGAACTCAAAGAATAAATCAATGGCAAGACCAGGGAGTCACTGAAGCCTCCTCCGGCGTCATATATCTCGACGCAGGCTGGCATAACATAGAGATGCAATACTACGAAAACGGAGGAGGGGCAGTAGCACGACTCAGTTGGGAAGGTCCCGGTGTCACTAAGCAAATCATTCCACAACTTAATATAGCAGTTATTAAAGGAGTTGTCATCGCACAATACTTCAATACCAACTGGCCCCCTGGAGGAACTTCTCTTCCGAGTAACTTCGCTTCAGAACGCTTAGAATATAGTATCTGGAACGATTGGGGCACAGGGAGTCCGGAATTCGGTGTTACCGCAGATAACTTTGCAGGTCGCTGGATTGGGAAAATTGAAATTCCAACAACCGGAAATTACACCTTCTATGTTTACAGTGATGACGGTGCAGATTTATATGTAAACGGCACTCGAATAATCAATCGATTGGGGCAACCTCAACCACCTACGGAATATTCAGGGACCATAAATTTAATTGGAGGAAGAAAATATTACTTCGAGTTGAAATACGACGAATTTACTGGTGGTGCAGTTTGCCAGGTAAGTTGGTCTGGTCCTGGGATAAGCAAGCAGATGATTCCTGAATCCGTGTTTTATCCTATTTTAAATGAAGCACCTTCAGATATTTCTATTTCAAATTCTACCATTGGCTCTAATCTGCCAGCAGGTTATGCTGTGGGAACTCTTTCAACTACGGATATCGATAATTTAACTGGTGCATCCCCTGCTCAGACTCATACTTACACTCTCGTTTCCGGAACAGGCTTTTATATTGATGGGAACATATTGAGGACAGTAAATGCAAATATGATACCGGGTAGTTATCCTGTCCGAATTCTCACAACGGATAATGGACAGAGACCGGATAACCTGAGTTACGCAAAAGACATTACCATAACTGTAGTAGATACAACTCCTCCTACCGTTTCCTCGGTTCAAGTAGTAGCCGCACGCTGGGTACAAGTAACTTTTAGTGAGGCTATGGGTTCGGGTGTAACCACTACAACAAACTACAGTATCTCTGGCACAGGTAAAGGAACTCTATCGACAAATCCGAATAGTGTTCAATATGTTTCTGGGAATACATATCGTCTTATCTGGACCTCCGGTGAAATGAAGCAAGGAGGCGATGTAACCATTACAGTATCGGGTGTCCGTGATGTAGCAGGTAATCTGATTGGAACACCTAATAATGGAACCCATACCGGTGGCGGTATGTATATTGAAGCACCTTCCGTTACCACAGTTACTGCACCTTCCGCAGTGAATACACTGCCAATTACAATTAACTATTCTGGAGCCTCGGATACCAGTAGTGGAATCAATACAGTCGAACTGTGGTACAAAAAAGGCTCCAGTGGCACATGGACAGATAGTTCTTTAAGGTCTTCTTCCTCACCAAATGGTAGTTTTTCATTTAATGGCGTATCGGGAGAAGATACATACTACTTTGATGTTGTGGTAATTGATGGTGCCGGTAATCGGAGCGATACTCCTACGGGAAATGGGAAAACCAGCACAAAATACGATATAACCAATCCGGTGCTGGGTGTAGTGAGTGTATCTGCGTATACCAATGCGGTACCAGTGCCAATTAGTTATAGTTCAGCGACGGATAATTTGAGTGGAGTGGCGACATATCGCATGTATTATAAACAGGGGGCAGGAGGTAGTTGGACAGACATGGGTATGAATTTAGACCCGTCCGGAGGCGTAGCGAATTTTACCGTGCCGGGCAATCAGGAAGGGACCTATTATTTAGCCC
>JBMFRC010000020.1:0-59355 GCA_049968235.1 Candidatus Hydrogenedens sp. | reverse complement strand
GTGCTCGCTCTGCTATAATTGTCGGTGGTGTCAATGTCAATTCGAGTCTGCTATGTTTTGAGGGAAGTGCTCGCTCTGCTATAATGGTAACCGTTAGAGAGTTGCTAATGGATAAGCTATGTTTTGAGGGAAGTGCTCGCTCTGCTATAATCTAAAATTTATAAATCCCTCAAACATAGTTAAAAAGGGAGGATTTTTTATTAAAAAAGTAGTAATTGTGGGGTAGGTTCTTCTGCTTTTCGTTTCTTTTTTGACACGAAGATTTCCATTTTCTCGAACTGTTTATCAGTAATATAGAGGAGTCGGACTTCTCCTCGTGGTGGAATACTTTGACGAATTCTTTTTTTATAGGGTTCACTTGCTTCTTCGCTTGGGAAATATCTGCCATAAACGGAAAACTGCAACATGGAGTATCCTTCTCTTAATAGCAAATTTCGAAACTGCGTAGCATGTTTTCGGTCTTCATTTGTTTCCACAGGTAAATCGAACATAGCGATCATCCACATAGATTTATATCCTGATATTTGAGGTTTTTTATTTTTATCTTTTTTCTTGCTCATGGCTTTTCATGGTTTAATTTGTTCTTAATTTGCAAGTTCGTGGCTTTTTTAGCCATGGATTATATTTATACAATTTCAGGGAGTATTAATGTTTTTCTTTTTCCCTCAAACATCTGAGCAAGGGATACAGCGGTTCTAAAAGTAATATCGAACAAGTTTCGTTCTTCATCATTCATTTTATATTTTTTCATCAAATTTTGTATCAGAAATTGTTTTGCTTCTTTATTTAGTTCAACAAAGGCATCTTTTCCCCGCATAAACTTCACCACAGCAAAATCTACAATGGGTCGATAGGGTTCCATTAAATCATCAGCGAGGCAAAACGGATTATATCGGTTGTGATGATGAATGCCGATACTTGGATTTAGCCCTGCACTAACGATGGCTCTTGCTGTAATCCCGCGTAGAATAGCATATCCATAATTCAGCAGGGCATTAATTCCCCCTGCTTCTGGATTTCGATGGAACTCAAATTCGGCTGGGAATAAAAAATTCCAATACTTCCTGCTTGCCAGTCCTTCCACATTATCCGGGTCACCGGACTGCACGCGTTCTGCTAATGGAATTAGACCTTTATCGTCTCCGTGTAATTCTAATAATAAGTTTCCCTGTGCTTGAATTTTTGATTTAATAATCTGTTGCCATGCTCGTTTGCGTATAGGTAAAGAGGCTTCTATCTGATATTTTAATTTTTCCATTTGTAGATGATGTCCCACTAATGGATACATCATACCGATGGGCATTCGTTTTTCATCACAGGTAATAAATACGGCTCCATACTTCATTAAGCCGGACAATACGGGTTGTGTTAAAGTTACAGCCGGATGTGAAACAATTACCACAGATACTTCTGCTAAGGGAATAAAAAATTCCTTCTCCCCTTGTGTTATTGCTAATCGTTCTAAATCGATATTCAGCCGTCCACCTTCTTCGGACAGGTCTATAATATGTTCAGTCATGTGCTATTTGCACTTCTCCTAAAACATTGATAGAACATTTCTTTGCATCAGAAGTTAAAAGAGAACTTGGTTTTCTTGTTAATCCTGTAAAATCCTTCTTACCATTTTTTTGTGGTATTTTTGCCATGTAAATTGGAAGAAACATAAATACACAGTTTATATCCATTTTTATTAATTTAAAGTATTCATATTTGTTTTCATCATACAATTCTTTCATGTAAACCACATCTCCTTTGCAGAGGCTAAAGAGGAATTTTGCATCTTCGACAACTTTCCCATCGCGGATAAGTTTTCGCTGGATAATTTCTTTGCCCTCTTTCTTTCGTTGCATTGCTTCGAACATGCTGACCACATTAGCATCCCAGATGGTTTTTCCTTTTTTATCTTTTGTCTCAAAAATTTCCACATGGTGATTTTCATCTGTGGCGACATAACGAATTCGTTCATTTTTGCCTATGGGGAAAACATTCATTTTTTTACGAATACGCACATGGCGTATAGGTATATGAAGTCCTTTCTTATTGGGCATTAATGGATAATTCGCGGGGTCAGCAAAGGCTTTTTTCGGGTCTCCCCCCAATTCTTCTAATTTCTTTTTTACTGTTTCCCTAACAACCGGGTCAACAATTTCTTCTATCTCACCCTTAGAAATATTACTTAAAGATTTTCTTACATGAACAACGGTTTCTCCTTCTTTATCACCGGGTTTGGGTGGACTGTAATTTGTTTCCTCATGAAGTCTACCGCTCACTTTTCGTTCGGGACGGTGTGAGACAATAATATTCAGCACTTTTTCATGGGCTTCGTTAAAGATAGTATCCCATGGCGGTTTAATATGTCTCCACCAGCGGTATCGTTTGGGGGTATCTTTCGGGATTTTTTCTGCCTGTTGGGAAATGCTCTTTATCATTGCAGGTGAAGTCAGGGCAATTACGATAGCGTCGATAGCATGCTGTCGATGGTCTTCTCTATTTTTTTCCGCACTACCTAATATCTTATTCAAATCCCACATACGCCGTATGACTGCTGTTGTTGAACCAGATACGGTGAATACATGTTTTCGATATTCTTTTCCGTATAGCAAAGCACAGTATATTCTTGCTTCTCTCGAAGCGTAGCGCGTGTCATTTAATTGAGATGCAGAAAACTTATCGATGAATTCGTCTAAATCTTCCCCGTGCATTTTAAATCGTTTTAATTTTTCTACTGCGTATATCGAACTAAAATTTTCGACCCTTCTTAAAATTTCATTCCATTGTGTTTCATTTGAGCCATAGGCTTCAAACGGCGTTTGATTATGCTTTCTATTCCTATTTTCCTCGTGATAACACAATGTTTTATTCTTGAATGAATTATCGAGACAGCGGCTGAGCGGAATTATATGTTCTATATCGAATTGAGATTCGACAAATAAGGCATTAAAACTAATAGAACGACCTGTATAAGGACAAACCCAACCACACTCATCTGCTAACATATATCGTTCAACATCATCATTTGTTGGATTGGAGATACCTTTACTTATCAGGTCTTTTTTTATTTTTTCACGAACTTCTTCCAAATATCTGTTATTTTTCCAAATCTTCTCTCGTTCTTTTTTTGTATTCCTTAAATCTCGTGCAGTTTCAATATGAATAAACTTTGGCTTGCCATATCGTTTTACAAGTTCGTTAACGATTTTTCTCATTTCCGCCAATGTTCGTGTTACGGTTGGATTCCGAATTTCGCCAATAGGGGCGGATTCTAAGGGGGGTAACAGGTTAACTATGATATTAATGTCATCTATCCCATAAATTTCTTTGACTAATGTAGAATAGTGTTTTCCCGATTCCAGTCCAGGCAGGAATTTATCAATTGCCTGACGGGATAGATTGCAGTAACCATCTTCAATGCTTATTTCCGATAATTTTTCTGCTTGTTCTTCTGTGAATTTCCAATGGTTTATTAATCGTTTCTTTAATGCTTTATTACTGACAATGGAATATATATCTTCAACAAGTTTATCCCGCTCCGCATCCGGCATGTTGTCCCATAGTTCACCGATAACTTCACGAATAGCACCTGCGGTTCTATTTCCACGAATTTTCTTTTCTCCACCTTCTTCCAGATTGAATTTTACTGTCTTTTTCAAACCCAACAGTTTGCGCAATTGTGCAAAGGTTTCATCTCCATATTTTTCAAGATGGTCTATAATTATTTTTCGTTCATCATCTGTGAGAGGTCTTTTTGTAAACTTATCTTCTACAATTAACAAATCATTCACTTTTTGTAGCAATCTGAACCTTTGTGCTTTGAGTATAAACCATGGAGCCCGGCGACGGTTGCGTTGGGCACCTAGTTTGATACATTCAAACTGGCAAAACCCAATTTTATCTTTTTGCGATTTTAAGGGGCGTTGAAAAAATATTGCACGGAAGATTTGTTTTTTATTTGTATCGTTGAGTAGTTCTGGATAATATTTTGCCTGGTGTTCCCAGATAGTATAGAATTCTTGTTCATACATATCACGGGCAGTCCATCTCCCGCGTATTCGTTTTTCAAGAGGGTCAATTTTAGCAAAATATCTACCGAGTGTTTCTGCACCTAATCGGCTCATTTCCTGTCGAATTTCGGCGATTCCTTCCTTTACTTTTCCTCGTTCTTCATCATCTTGTTTTTGTCCACGACGATTACTTAAGAATCCGCGTCTCTGACATAAATGATATAGGATACGTCCTAATGCAAACGGTTCTAACTTCTGCTCGACTGCCAATGAACGGAGGTAATAGATAAATATTTGGTTCAGTCGATTTTTTTCTTCTTCAGGAAGATTGGGATTAATATATCTGGAACGTAATTCCTTATCTAATGTATCCAGAATGGCTTGCCTTTCTAAACTATTATTCATATCGCCCTCCGGAAGTAATCCTATCTTCTGAAGTAAGTTTGCTAACTTACGATACCTTCGAGCACGGCGTTCATATTGACGACGAGCTAACCGGGCATCCCTTCTTTTTTTATTTCGCGATTCTTCTTTTCCACTTTCATACTGACCTTCCATACCCGCCTCAAATACGCGAACACCCACCTTCTCAATTCCACAGGGATTATCGTTCTCATCTAATTTAATAAGTGCCCAACCGATAGAATTGGAACCTAAATCAAGACCTAATGTATAAGGACTAAAGTTATCAAAGTTATCTGTATTGTTCATTCTCTTTCTCCTTTTTTTGTGTTTGGTTAAAAATAAAAATTTGTCAATAATTATATTAAATAATTTACCAAATATAATTTGACATTTCAATTTTTTTTTGCTATAATTAAAAAAGATTATAGCAGAGCGAGCATTTCTCCTCTTAACATAGTAAGGAGTTCTGCTGCGTAAGGGTATCCGTAAAAGGTAGCCAATGCCCTCCCAGTGGGGGCATTTATTTTTTTTAAATTGCTTTATTCACTATCTAATAAGACTAATGATTATAAATAATATAGTTGTTTAAGTATAGATTGCGAGGTGGTGAGAGATTGTTTGTTATGATTTTTTTTGGGTGTTTTTTTGATATGTGAAAATATGTGGATATTCGTGGTATTATAAAATCTCTTTATTCCATAAAATTAAATTATGAATTGTTGTAAGGAACATTATGGTTCGCACACGAATAGCACCTTCGCCTTCAGGCTTTTTGCATATAGGTACTGCTAAG
This sequence comes from Candidatus Hydrogenedens sp., assembly GCA_049968235.1. Classification (GTDB taxonomy): domain Bacteria; phylum Hydrogenedentota; class Hydrogenedentia; order Hydrogenedentales; family Hydrogenedentaceae; genus Hydrogenedens. The sequence continues at coordinate 54,156 of JBMFRC010000020.1, read as the reverse complement.
ACTGCATTGTATAATTGGCTTTTTGCTCGTAAGAATAAGGGAACATTTATATTAAGATTGGAAGACACTGATGCGGAGCGAACAGATGAACAGTATGTTTTCGGGATGTGTGAGGGGTTTAAGTGGTTAGGGATTGATTGGGATGAGGGACCCCCGTTTGGTGATGTGCCTGAGAAAGGGGATTATGCTCCTTACCGTCAAAGTCAACGGAAAGAACTTTATAGGAAAATGGCTTATCAATTATTGGAACGGGGGAAAGCCTATAAGTGTTTTTGTTCAAAGGAAAGTTTGGAATCTTATAAAGATGAAACAGGGAATCTGTATTATCCGGGTTTTTGCAGGAATTTAACCCCGGAACAGGTTCGTGAAAAAGGGGATGCCCCTTATGTAATTCGTTTTCGTGTGCCGGAAGGTGAGACGGTGGTAAATGACCTTATTCAAGGGACGGTTGTTTTTAAGAACAGTCAGTATGATGATTTTATCATTCTTCGTGCCAATGGTGATCCGGTTTTTCATCTGGCTGTAGTTGTAGATGATATTACGATGAAAATAACGCATGTCATTCGCGGTGATGACCATTTAACAAATACCCCCCGCCACATTATGCTTTTCAAGGCATTGGATGCTCCGCTCCCCCATTATGCACATCATCCGCTGGTTCATGATGAGCAAGGTCGAAAGTTTAGTAAGAGATTGCATGGTGCGAATGTGTTAGATTGGCGGGAAGATGGGTATGTGCCGGAGGCTATTGTTAACTATGTAGCACTTTTAGGCTGGACATCGGAGGAGGAAAATCGCGAGTTTTTTACTCTGCCCGAACTTATTGAACATTTTTCAATCGAACGAATTAACAAGTCTGCTGCACGATTTGACCGGAAAAAATTAGAATGGCTTAATGGTTTGCATATTCGCAATTTATCGGTTGAAGACCTTCGTGACCGCCTTATACCTATCCTCGAAAAGCATGGGTTTAACACATCTACAAAAAGTAAGGAATGGTTGACAAAATTGGCTCAAATTTGTCAGGAAAAATTGCCAACTTTAAATCGAATTGTGTTTCTTTCTGACTTCTTTTTCAAGGATTTTGATACTTATGAATCGGAAGCGGAAGCAAAATTATGGAAAACGCCAGAAACGGTAATTACTTATCTAAAAAAGGTTCAGACTAAACTGTCCTGTGTATCTGTGTGGGAACATGACCCGTTAAAGCAGGTTTTTGATGAAGTTTGTGCTGAATTTAATATAAAATTAGGTGCATTGATAAATCCTACACGCCTTGCACTTACGGGAAAATCGGTTGGACCGGGCTTCTTTGAACTTATGGAATTGTTAGGGAAAGAAAAAACACTGGAACGACTTTCCAGAGCCATTGAATATTTACATAACAAAGGAGGTATAAACTGTGAGTAAATATATTATTGGTGTTGATTTGGGCGGAACAAATATAAAATCTGCTATTGTATCTGAAGAGAAAAGAATCGTTGTGAAAACAAGCGTCCCTACGCCCACACAGGAAGGACCCAAAGCCATTATGGATGCTATGGCTGATGTCGTGCATGAGTTAATGGATAAGGAAGGTCTAACGACTCAAGATATTTTATCCGTTGGAATTGGTGCACCGGGTCCGATGAATTGGCAAACGGGAATTGTATATAGCCCACCGAATTTGCCAGGCTGGCATAATGTCCCTTTAGCCGACGAAATGCGAAAACGGTTAAATGTCCCCTGTTATATTGAAAATGATGCGAATGCAGCATGTTTTGGAGAATATTGGCTGGGAGCAGGCCAGGGTTGTGATTGTATCGCGGTGCTGACATTAGGCACAGGAGTAGGTGGTGGTATTGTTGTTTTTAAGAAGTTGCTGCGTGGTATTGATGGAACTGCAGGAGAATTAGGACATTTGAAGGTCCAGAGGGATGGTAGATTATGCGGTTGTGGTTCTAAAGGATGTTTAGAAGCGTACGCATCGGTAACGGGTATGGTCCGCACTGCACAGGAAGAAATTGAAAAAGGAAAGAAAACTATATTGACAGAAATATGCCATAACAATATTCATACTATCACGGGTAAGATGATTTTTCAGGCAGTCGAAAAAGGCGACGCACTTGCCAGGGAAGTATTCCATGAAACAGCAGTATGGCTCGGTCTGGGTATTGCCAGCATCGTTAATATGTTAAATCCAGAACGGGTTATTCTTTGTGGTGGAATGATATCCGCAGGTAATGTTTTATTTAACCCTGTTCGGGAAACAGTAATGAAAAATGCCTTTGAAGTGCCAGCAAAACGATGTGAGATTGTCCCCGCCGGTTTAGGTGAAGACAGTGGCGTTATCGGTTGTGCAGGTTGTGCCTTAACAAGATATTACGAAGAACATAAATAATTATACCTATGTTCCTTACTGTTACACCCAATCCATGCATCGACAAAACCGTTTTTATTCGAGAATTCAAACCCGGTGATAGAGTTCGTGCCTATAAATATACACAAATATCCGGTGGTAAGGGGAACAATGTTGCCCGCGTATTAGTAACATTAGGATTTCGTGCTGGTGCTCTGTTGTGGGTCGGAGGATACACGGGGAAACAAGTGATAAAAATGCTTTGCGAAAATGATAGGGTTACATGTTTCCCTGTATGGACTGAAATTCCAACAAGAACAATAACCACTGTCCTTGAAGAAAAATCGTGGAGACAAACTGCTTTCTTTGAACCAGGACCTAAAATATCTATTGAAGAATATCAAAATTTTATTCAAAAATTTGAGGAAATCCTATCCTCGCATAGGATACCCATTGTCGTTCTTTCAGGAACTGTTCCTGATGCAGAAATATCCTTTTTATATAAAGATTTGATAAAAATAGCAAATGATAAAGGAACTAAAGTCATACTTGATACTTATGGTAATGAATTCTCAGAGGGCATAAAAAGTAAACCTTATATGGTAAAACCTAATATTGAGGAACTATCTAAATTTTTAAATTCTGACTTAAAAAATATAAATTCGAGAATAGAAGCCATTCAGTATTTACACAAATCGCATAAAATACCCCTGGTGGTCTTGTCTATGGGACGGGAAGGGGCTCTTGTTTTTCGGGATAATACTTATTTTCACATAGTCCCCCCCAAAATAAAAGAAATAAATCCTGTAGGTTCAGGAGATGCTCTTGTGGCTGGTTTTGCAATTGGTTTACACAAGAAGTTTTCCATAGAGGATACCGGAAGATTGGGTGTTGCATTAGGGACTGCAAATGCTATGATATGGGACATAGGTAAATTTGAAATAAGAGATCTAATAGATATATATGAAGAGTTAAAGATTTATAAAATTAATCCCATAAATAATCAGCAAGTCCAATACAAAGGGCATACACCTCTGCCCGTTCTTCTTCCAAAGTTAAAAGATTTTTCTCCGTAGTCAAGATAACTCTCTCCCCTTTTAATATCTTGCTCGGTATAGGTGTATGGTCACGGTATAGATAAGTGTTTTTAATATTTATTTGTTGCCGTCCCAATATATTTAAGAAGGATTGGGGATTTCCAACCGCACAAAATACATCCACATCCTTACCTGTGAAGTAATCCACAGGGAGTTGATAGGAAGAATTCTTTTTTGTCCAATACAATGGTTTATGGTATGTCCATCGTATTTTTTTCTCCGGGCAAATATCTTTTAGAAAAATTTTCAATTTTTTCAAATTTTCCTTTGGTACCTGATCACAGTGTGTTATCCATATTTCTGTTGCCCTATGCATAGCATCCAAAGGTTCCCTTAAAATACCTGCTGGAAAAATAAGTCCATTTCCCCATGGGTTCAGTGCACTTAATAGTAAAATATTTTCATTTCGACCTATCATCAAATACTGATATGCATCATCCAAAATTACCATATTAAATCCATTATGCTCTGCCCATTTTACCGCCCTCACTCGGTTTGAATCTTTGACCACTGTTATATTTTTTATACGGTAAAGGATTAATGATAATTCATCTCCCAAAATTGTATAAGCCTTATTGATAGGAATGGTTATCTCTTCTACGGGAAATCTGTTTTCTTTATAATATTTCCTTAAATGGACATTTTCCCCTTTATAACAACCTTCTATGATACCCCTATATTTTTTTGTTCCATAACCCCTGCTAATTACACAAATTTTTTTATTACCATCTTTAGTTTCATTTTCTAATCGTTCTATAACTGCGGGCGTTTTACCTACTCCTCCTATTGTAATCCCCCCGAAACTCACCACATATATGTTCGGTCTATAAACCGTTTTTTGGGAACGAACCCACATTCCCCATTTCTGGAAGTACGCCAAACTATTTAATACAGGAAACAGGAAACGAGAAGGTTTTTCTTTACTATACAGGTATGTTTCAATGATTGTTCTTTTCATATTTAAATCATCACAAAAAAATCCGGGAAGTTTCACTTCCCGGATATAATTATCAATACACAATGAACCCATTAATAATTAGTTCTTCCTTGGGTTCCAACTTTTGACTTAATCTGTTTACTTGCAGGTTCTTTGGGTCTTAATGCCCTACATGCTTTTCCGGCAAGCCACATTTCACTATTTGCCATTTCTGCAAGTTCTTTCTGCAATTCCTGCTTATAATTTGGATTGCCCAAAGATTTTAATACACGCTTTGTTTCAGCCCCTTCTTTCACGCGTTTATACAATTCACGAAAAACAGGAAGCGTTGCTTTTTTAAATTTAGGTTTCCAATCCAAAGCACCGCGTTGTGCCGTTGCGGAACAATTCTGATACATCCAGTCCATTCCGTTCTCATCAACAAGACGGATTAAACTCTGTGTAAGTTCTTCTACCGTTTCGTTGAACGCCTCACTGGGACTATGACCATTCTCGCGTAGAACCTGATATTGTGCTTCCATAATACCTGCAAGGGCACCCATTAATACACCTCTTTCACCTGTCAAATCGCTATATACTTCATTTTCAAAAGTAGTCGGGAATAAGAAGCCAGAACCGATACCTATACCAAGTGCTAAGCATCGTTCTAATGCTCTCCCCGTATAGTCTTGAGCAACGGCATAACTGGAATTAATACCAGCACCACTCAAGAAATTTCTACGAACAGAAGTACCTGACCCTTTTGGAGCAACCATAATAACATCCACATAATCAGGCGGAATTACTTTCGTTAAATTTTTGTATACGATAGAAAAACCATGAGAGAAATATAGGGCATCTCCGGGTTTCAAATGCTTCTTTACATCGGGCCAAATAGCTTTTTGTGCTGCATCAGAAACCAATAATTGAATAATTGTTCCTTTCTCACAGGCTTCTTCAATATCAAACAAAGTTTTGCCAGGTTTCCAGCCATCTTTTACAGCACGGTCCCAATCGGACTTAAATTTCGGGTCCTGTCCTACAATTACATTAAAACCGTTATCTCGCAAATTTAAACTCTGCGCCGGACCCTGAACTCCATACCCTATAATTGCAATTACTTCGTCCTTCAAAACTTTCCTTGCCTTTGCCATAGGAAATTCTTTTCGAGTAATCACTTCTTCTTTCGTCCCACCAAAATCAATAAGCATTGAAATACTCCTTCTTTTAAAGTTAATGTTTATTTGGAATCTGGATTTTAAATTGCATAAACATCCAACATTATAATATTTTATCGCTTAAACATATTAAATTACAAAAGCAGACTTTTATGAATGATTTATCCTATTTAAATTTTTCTGTAACTATTGACATCACCCCTTTACGAGGTAAAAAAACAGGTATTGGCAATTATGTTCACTATACACTTAAATACCTGCTATCAGAGTATAATGACTTAAAAATAAATGGAATTTCATTTGGTCTCCATAGGTTTCAAAAAAATTCTCTTGAAATAGTCAGAAAATTACAGAGAAATAAATACATTCCTATCCCTGTAAGGATATTATACAAATGGTGGGAACACTTTCATTATCCAGGGATTGACCATTTTTTTCATGATAATTCAATTTTTCATTTCACAAACTACTACTTACCCCCAGTCCAGAATAAAAAAACTGTTTTATCTATTTATGACTTAACTTTTCTAACAAACCCTCAATGGGTAAGTCCGCAAATAAAAAATTTATTTCTACCCAACATAATAAATTCTGCACAAAGAGCTTCTCATATTATTACCTGTTCTGAGAAAAGCAAAAAGGATATAGAGATATTGATAGGTATTTCATCGAATAAAGTATCCGTTTCATATCCAGGTTTTGACAATACTATTTTTCAACCTCTGGATAAAGAAGAAGCACAAAACTATGTAGAAGGACATTATCGTATTGATTCCCCATTCATTTTATTTGTGGGAACTATTGAAGAGAGAAAAAACATAACCGGTCTCCTCAATATTTATGAAAAGATACATCGCCAAATTCCCCATAAACTCGTTTTAATAGGGAAAAAAGGATTTCATGCAGATGATATTTTTTTGTACATGCAACGGTTAGCATGTGCAGAGAAAATTGTTTATTTGAATTATGTACAGGACCATACTGAATTAAAGTGGTTCTATAATTCTGCGGACTTATTTGTCTTTCCCAGTTTTGATGAAGGTTTTGGGATTCCACCACTTGAAGCAATGGCGTGTGGGTGTCCTACAATTGTTTCTAATCAGGGGGCATTACCTGAAGTTGTAGGGACACAGGGGATTACAATAAATCCGCAGGATATAGACAATTTTGCAGAAACAATACTGAAAATTTTATTTGATAAAAGAATACTAAATGATATGAGTAATCATAGTATATTACAGGCAAAAAATTTTAGTTGGCAAAAAACTGCACAATCTCATTTCGAAGTTTATAAAGAACTGGGAAAAATATGATACATATTTTATTAAATGGTTTTCAGATAGGTAATTTAAGTGGAACAGGTAGATATACGGAAGAATTAGTCAAAAATCTTATCAATCTTCCTGAAGAATTACATATATTCCTTCCTTTGTCAAAGTCTTTATCTATATCGTCTAACAAATTAACCGTTCAATCTTTACCGAGTAACAAATATATAATGAGATTTTTTCAATCATTCCTTCTAAAAAAGTATTTCAATGAATTTCAACCTGATATCGTCCATTATCCCGCAACTTATGGCTATAAATTGGGAAATGTTCCCCATATCACAACAGTTCACGACCTTGCTTTCTTAGAAAATCCAAATTGGTTTCCAATCCACTATCAATGGTTCTATAAAAGAACTGTTGAAGAGACAATAAAATTCTCTCAACGAATTATTACTGATTCTTTTTTTTCTAAAAAAGAGATACAAAAGCATTACGACATTAATAAAGACAAAATTGATGTAATATATCTCGGCGTTAGTGATTTCTTTAAACCACAGCCTCAACAAAAAATAGATGAAATTAAAAATAAATACAAACTCCCAGAAAAGTATATTCTATTTGCGGGTACATTAGAACCACGGAAAAATATTCCATCTCTCATTAGAGCATGGTCAAACATTGCTCATAAGATTCATCATGACCTTGTTATTATAGGACGCACAGGTTGGAAGACAAGAAGTATCGAAGAAATCATAAATAAATCGGAACATCGCGAACGTATTCACAGATTAGGGTATATCCTGGATGAGGATTTTCCCGTTATTATAAGTGGAGCAGATATTTTTATGTATATTAGTTTTTACGAAGGTTTTGGCTTACCCCCTCTTGAAGCGATGAGTTGTGGTACGCCTGTAATCGCATCCAATTGTGGAACCTTTCCTGAAATACTTGGAGACAAAGCATTGCTGGTTGACCCTCATGATATTCAACACATTGCTGAATCAATTCATTATCTTTGCGAAGACAACACAAAAAGACAGGATATGAGTCAAAACGGAATGATTTATGTTAAAAATTTTACATGGGAAAAGACCGCTCAACAAACACTTGAAACATATAAAAAGTGTTTATATAAGTATTAATGGAGGTTTAATATGAACAACCTTGCAAAATACTTTTTTGTATTAGGTCTTGTATTCCTTTTCATTGGAGGGACAATCTGGCTTTCTAATTTACTACCTTTTAATTTTGGGAAACTTCCCGGAGATATAAATTTTGAATGGGAGAAAGGTAAAGTTTATTTTCCATTAACTACATCTATTATTCTGAGTTTAATACTTACTATCATCATCAATCTTATAATATTTGCTTTAAGTCTATTCCATCGCTGAACATTCTTTCCTGCATTTCTGTTCTAACAAATCCAGAGAAAACTGGCTTAAATCAGAGAGGACAAGGTCCGCAAGAGAAATATCCTGTTTAGGGCGGTCTGGTCTTGCCAGAGCTACACAGAACATACCCGCAGATTTTGCAGAATTAACTCCTACAGTAGAATCTTCGAAAACAACACACTGTTCCGGTTTTACCTTTAACAGTTCACTTGCCTTCACATACCCAGCGGGATGAGGTTTGCCGGGGTAATAATCTTCCTTTCCTAAAAATAAAGATATGTTTTCTTCTATTCCTAACCTTTGAATGGCTTCTATAACATCCCTACGATAGGAACCTGAAACAATGGCACAAATATAATTGTTTGATAATTCTTTTAATAATTGTATTGACGAGGGTATCGCTAAAGGCATTTTTTCTATATATTTATTAAAATATGGATATACTTTTTCTATAAAATTAGGCATTTCATTTTTTAATTCAGGATACCTTTTTTCTAATTCCTCATAAATATATTCCCATGAATTGCCATAAACAAGGTCAACCGCACTGCCATAACTCATATCCAATCCTTTATCTAAAAGATATTCGTAAATTGCATATACCCAGATGATTTCAGAATCCATTAAAGTTCCATCTAAATCAAAAATAAACACTTTAATTTCCATATTTCACCTTTCTTTAATTAATTTTAGACCGCATTTTAATATATATCATAAGGGTCAACATCAATCCGAAGTAAAATTTTACTACTTGTTTTTTGTGTATAAAAATAGTTATTAATATCTCTTGCTATAGCATTAATAGTTTTTGTGGCTTTTCCTAATAGAGCAAATTGCCAACGATATTTTCCTTGAACCTTGCGTATTATAGCAGGAGCAGGACCTAATATATGGCAGTTATTCTGTTGTATATTTAAATTCATCTTCGAATATTGCACAAGATTATACACCATATCTCTTACTTCTTTTTCATCTTCAGATTCCAATCCGAATTGAATCATGCGATTATAGGGTGGATAACCTACAGTTTTACGATTTCTCAATTCATATTCCGCAAATAACTTGTAATCATGATTCTGGATAGATTTAATAACATAATGTCCGGGCATAAATGTCTGGATAACAACCTCTCCTGTTCTTTCCCTTCTACCGGAACGTCCTGCTACTTGCATAAGCAATTGAAATACAAATTCAGTAGAACGAAAATTGGGGATGGATAGTCCTATATCCGCATTCAATACCCCAACCAGAGTAACATGGGGATAATCATGTCCTTTGGCTATCATCTGTGTCCCGATAAGAATATCTATTTTATGTTCTGCAAATTTTTTTAAAACAGAATATCCTCTACTTTTTGATATAGTAACATCTGTATCCATTCTTGCTATTGATGCAGATGGGAAATTCTGTATTAACATATCTTCTATTCGCTGGGTACCTGTTCCTATTAGCACTAATGGGGTTTGACCACATTCAAGACATTGAACGGGTCGAGGTTGTTTGTAATTGCAATAATGGCAACGCACTGTACCATCGTATCTATGATAATTCAAACTTGTTTGGCAATTGGGACATAATACTATCCAGCCACAGGATGGGCACATGGATATAGGAGAAAAGCCACGGCGGTTAATTAATAAGATGGTCTGTTCTTTTCTTTTTAATCGTTCATCTATTTTCTCTCTGAGTAATGCTGAAAGCACAGGTTCTCCTGAAGTTTTATCCGTTTCTTTTCTTAAGTCAACAATATGAATCAAAGGTAACGAACCGGATGCAACTCTCTGTGTTAATTGAAGTAAATGATATTTGGCTGATGATGCATGCATAAAAGATTCAAGGGAGGGTGTAGCAGAACCTAAAACACATACAGCAGAATTTATCTGAGCACGCATAACAGCGACATCTCTCGCATGGTATCGTGGAGTTTCTCCCTGTTTATAGGTATGTTCGTGTTCCTCATCTATAATAATAAGTCCTAAACGTTGAAAAGGTGCAAAAATTGCAGAACGGACACCTACAACTACATTTACTTTCCTTTCTTTTATTCTTCTCCACTCATCAAATCTTTCTCCTTCACTTAAACCGCTATGTAAAACAGCCACCTGTTCTTTAAACCGTGAATATAATCGGGCAATCGTCTGCGGAGTGAGAGAAATTTCCGGCACAAGGAGTAAAGATTGTTGTCCACATTCCATTGCCTTCTGTATTGCCTGTAAATACACCTCTGTTTTTCCTGAACCTGTTACACCGAAAAGCAGAAAAGTCTTGAACTTCTGTTCATGAATCGCGTCAGAAATGGATTTTATACATAATTGTTGTTCTTCATTCAGAATGATTGGCTGATGGTTTTCAAAGGATTCTGTATATTGATATACTCTGGGAATTCGCAGAACACTTTTTTCTATGAATTCTATTAATCCTTTCCGTTTAAGGGATGAAACAATACTCCTGCTAATTTCCTGCATCTGAATTAATTCAGAAAGTGGATACTCCTTCCCTTCATGAAGTAAGAAAAGATAAGTCTTTACCTGCTGAGGAGCTTTTTTTTGCCAGAGTAATAAATCTTCCTGCGTAACCGTTTTATCTTTTCTTAATCGTACCCATATTTCTTTCTTTATTTTTTCTTGTATTTTTATCGGTTCAATAATAACTTTGATAATTCCATCTTTCAGTAAAAGGGGTATTTCGTTCTCTATCTCCGCATTTCCAAATTTCTTTTTCAATTCTTTCAGGTCTAAAGGTCTATCCTTTATAACTTCAAGAATCTGATAGGGTAGACTTCCCGGTAAATAATTACATTGCCTGTCTGTATTAATAGCATATTTAATTTTACCTGTTGAGCGTAAAAAACCGGGAATTGCCATCTGAAGTGATAAGCCCGGAGCACAAATGTAATAATCTGAAATCCACTTACATAACTGTATCATCTCTTGATTGATAACAGTTTCTTTATCCGGGGCATCAATTATATCTTTGATTTCTTTCGCAATATCACTTTCAGGATAATTATTATGGACATTTATAACGATACCCACTTCCATTGCATTCCTGATAGGGACAATTACACGGGACCCCACAGCAATTTTGGATTGTAAATTCTCGGGGATTTTGTAAGTTAAAATACTATCAATAGGTAATAAAACGATTACATCGGCAAACATATTATTCACAAAATAAAAGATTCCATTTCTTCGCTTTTGGTAATTATTTTAAGTTGAAATAAAAAACAAAAAGAATAGTCCCCTTTTATTACCTTTTTATGCAATCTACTCGGATATTTCTGTATGCCAGTATGCAAAATCAACAAACTTCTGCCATGTTGACAATTGCTCTTTTCGGACACGAATTCCCAATTTGGGTAGCCATTTAGGAGCAATAGGTTTGCGAAGTAGAGACATTTCTGCTTCATCCGGAGTCAGGTTCCCTTTTCGTAAATTACATGATAAGCATGCAAGAACTAAATTGTCCCAGGTATCTTCTCCACCGCGGGAACGAGGTATAACATGGTCAATAGTTAATTCATGCTTGGGTAATACTTTGCCACAGTATTGACACTGACAACGGTCTCTTTCAAATATATTTTTTCGACACAAACGAACTTCGCGAAGGACGAAACCATTATAAACAGTTAGCAGAATCACATCAGGGAGTAATATCTTCACACTTGGTGTAACAATATAACGACCCTTGTGGAATTGTTCTTTTTGTTGAGACAACTCACACCAGGAATTAAAATCGTATAATGTATAATTTTGTGGGTGTACAACACAAGCATGCCCCTGAAAGAGCATAACCATAGCCCTTTTAACGGTGGTTATATTTACCGCTATCCATGAGCGATTTAATACAAGAACATCCCCATTCAACATAGAATTATTCCATAGTTTTTAAAACTATACCCCCCTTTTATATATTTTTTCAAATTAACAACCCCCTTATATCTATGAAAAAATTGAGTTGTATAATAATTTTAACTTTCTTTGGATGGTTCTGGAGATGTTTCTTCGACTGTAAGTCTTTGTTTCGCCTTTACTTTGGCATGCTTACCAATACGCTCTCTCAGGTAATAAAGTTTTGCTCTTCTCACTTTACCTTCGCGAACGACATCTACTTTAGCAATACGCGGGGAATGCAATGGGAAAACGCGTTCTACTCCTTCACCATAAGTTACTCTTCTTACGGTAAAGGTAGCATGGGGACTGGTTCCATGCTTACGACCAATAACAACACCTTCAAAAACCTGTATTCTTTCTTTTCCCCCTTCTATAATCTTAAAATTAACCCGAACTGTATCTCCTATATTAAATTCAGGCAAATTTTCCGGGGGTTTCATGTGCTTGGATAAATATTCTGTAATTACATCCACGGTTAAGTCTCCTTTTATAAAGTATTTATTATATTTATTTTGTATTTGATTATTCCACTTTTTTATTGTCTGCTTCTTTCTTTTCAAGATATTTTTTTAGTAAATCAGGGCGTTTCTTTTTGGTTCGCAAAAGAGATTGCTCTTCTCGCCAAAATTTTATTTTTTCATGATTTCCCGACAATAAAATCTCCGGGACCTTCATCCCACGAAATTCTGCAGGCTTTGTATATTGGGGATAAGATAATAATCCATCATATAAAGAATCATTTGTAACAGACTCCCATTCGCCAATAACACCGGGCAACATTCTACTAACAGCCTCGATAATTACAAGTGCGGGTAATTCTCCCCCACTTAACACATAATCGCCAATAGATATTTCTTCTGTTATTAGGTTCTCGACAACTCGTTCATCAACGCCTTCATACCGCCCACAAATTAGAACAAAATCTTTCCATTGTGCCATTTCCCTGACTTTGTCCTGTGTGAGTAGTTTACCTCCGGGAGATAACAAAATTACATGTTCGAGAGAGTTGCTATCTCTTAAAGATTCCACTGCTTCAAACATAGGCTCACACTTCATTACCATTCCCGGTCCTCCTCCGTAAGGAGTATCATCGACCGTTTTATGTTTATCTTTGGCAAAATCTCTTATGTTATGCACTCTTACTTTCATTATTTCCTCTTGAATTGCTTTACCTAACAAACTATTTTGAAGAGGTATTGTAAAGTATTCTGGGAAAATTGTTAAAACATCTATTTGTATTGTCATTCCATATAAACTTATATGTTTATCTGTTCTCGTTATTCGAGGACTTCCAGGTTTACTTTTTTCCCTAATTTGGCAGAAGCGATATTAACTATTGTCCGTATCGCTTTAATTGTCTTACCATTCTTACCAATAATTCTTCCCATATCTTCTTTTTCTACTTTTAATTGCAACACAATCTGTTCTTCGGATTCTATGGAAGATACGGAAATCTCTTCTGGTTTTTTAACCAATTTTTTAACTATAAATTCTACAAGTTCTTTCACGGTATAACTCCAATATCATTATACTATTAAGATTAAGCGTTCGTGGTATTTTTCAAAATACCCATCTTTTTAATGAGTGAACGTACTGTATCGGATGTGCGAACACCTTTATTTAACCATTGTTTTAACTTTTCTTCATCAATATTTGTAATAGGTTCGGGGCGAGCCTTGGGCTGATAAAACCCAATAATATCTATCTCTTTTCCCTGTCTTCTTTCTCTCGAATCCATAACCACTATGCGATAGTAAGGGTCATGAGTTCTTCCACCTCTTTTTAACCGTATTACTGTTGCCATAATTTTCCTTTCTTTATTATCCTTCTGTGTTATATGTTAATATTAATTTGTTCTTCCTATTACATCATACCTCCGGGCATAAAAGGTCCAATTCCTTTCGGAATTTTTCCTTTTGCTCCTTTAACCATATCTTTCATCATCTTACGCATTTTTTCAAAATCTTTCAATAGTGCATTAACTTCTTGAACCGATGTCCCACTACCATCTGCAATTCGTCTACGGCGACTTCCATTAATAATTTTCGGATTTCGTCTTTCTTCCTTTGTCATTGATAGTATTATAGCCTCAGTATGTTTTAATTCATCTTCAGGCAAATCCATACCTGAAGGTATCATCTTACCTATTCCGGGGATTTTCTTTATTAAATCACCGAAACTTCCCATTTTTTTAACCTGTCGCATTTGTTCTAAAAAGTCCTCTAAATCCCAACTGGCTTTTCGGACTTTATCCTGGAATTGCATTGCCTTTTCTTTATCTACAACCTCTTGTGCTTTCTCTACAAGAGAGACTACATCGCCCATTCCCAAAATCTGGTCTGCCATACGTCGTGGATGGAATAACTCTAAGGCATCAATCTTTTCTCCGGTACCAATAAATTTAATAGGACAATTTGTAACTTCAATAATACTTAGTGCCGCTCCACCCCGTGCATCACCATCCATCTGTGTCAAAACAACACCTGTAAGTGGCACTGTGTCATGAAACTGTTTTGCTGAACGGACTGCATCCTGACCCATCATAGCATTAGCCACAAAAAGTATCTCATGGGGTTTTACCTGCATGGCTATCTGACGGACTTCTGCCATCATTTCTGTATCAATATGAAGTCTTCCTGCGGTATCCAGAATAACAGCATCACAACCTCTTAAATTTGCTTCTCCAATTGACATCATGGCTATATCGACGGGATTTACATCTGCACCCAAAGAGAAATACTCCACTTCTGCTTGTTGTGCTAAAATTTCCAATTGTTTAATCGCTGCAGGGCGATAAATATCACATGCAACCAACATCGGCTTTTGCCCTTTTTTCCTCTTCATATAATTCGCAAGTTTTGCAGCAGATGTTGTTTTTCCCTGTCCCTGTAGCCCGACCATCATTATTATTGTAGGTGGTGTTGTTGCTTTTACAATGTCCTGATTTTCACCACCCATAATTTCTACAAGTTCATCATATACAATTTTAATAAGTTGTTGAGTTGGATTTATGCTCTCTAAGACATTTTGTCCCAATGCCTTTTGTTGAATATCCTCAACAAACTTTTTTACCACCTTGTAGTTAACATCTGCTTCCAGAAGGGCGACACGAATTATTTGCAACCCTTCTTTCATGTTCTCTTCGGTTAGCCGAAGTTGACCACGAAAGAATTTAAATGCAGATTCTAATTTTTTTGATAGGTTCTCAAACATATTTTTACTCGAATAGTTATATGGGAATCCTTATAGAAATGCACTATATTATATCATATTTTTATTAATATCACAACTTTAATTACATTGCACCAATATCTGTTTATTTTCTTGATATTCTACTTTTACTATTAATTTTTTCTAAAGATTAAAGGTTGGGGGCTTTTATCGGTCGGTGGATTTGTATTTCCTCTTTTTGACAATTCTTCAATTATATTTTTTAAATTAGGCTGGTCTGAATTTACCTTTAAAGATTCTAAAAATGTTTTTTCTGCATCCTTTAAGTAACCTAACTGAAGATATATGCTACCTAAAAAATTCCATCCTTCCCAATTTTGGTTGTTCATAAATAAAGCATGATTCGCAGTAGCAATAGCATCCTCTATCCTTCCTGCTCTATATAATATATGACTATACGCCATTATTGTCTCTGCTTTTTCATCAATATTCTTTTTCTGCTCTTCAAATAGTGACAATGCCTCTCTCATTCTTAATCGAACGGGGACATCATACTCCTGTAATTCTTTACCAATATCTGCAAGTTTGTCTTCTGCCTCTTTCATATTCCCATAAACGACCTCTATACCTGCCAAACCCACTTTTGACCAAATATCATTACCTATCTCTAATGCCTTATTATAAGATTCTCTTGCAGGTTCTATTTGTCTTAATTCCCAATAAATATCTCCAAATGATTTCCATAATCGTATTTTCTCTTTTTCGGAAACTTTCAATTTTACGGCTCTTTCAAAACAACGGAAGGCATCCTGTAGCCAATTATTTCCTTTCTTCATATTATTCCAGCCCAATCGAACCCAATAATCTCCATTCTCCGAATTTTTTCTAACAAGTTTCTGTAAAATTTCGACAACCAGGTCGTGATGGCCCTGAATTTCTAAGACATCCAGGTAAGTATTAATCCCTTCAGGTAAATCTAAATTTAACACATCTATTTGTTCTAACATAATTTGAGCGTCATTGATTAAAGAGCGGGCTTTTAGATTTAATTCTTGCAATTGCTGCGATGAGGAAGGTGGAGTATTTTTAATCTGTTTTTGTAGTTGGTAATACTCGTTTATTTTATTTTTTGCCAGTGTTATTGTAGTGGCCATATCACCGATTTTCGAGCATTGAAATATACTACATGATAAAAGGAGTATTCCTAAAATTTTGATTCGTATAAAGCCGTTCTTCCCCAAAGAAGTATCTCCATCTTTTCAAGTAAGGAATTAAATGTGGAAGGGTCTAATGCACTGATAGGGACCCCATCGTATTGTTGAATTAATCCTTGAACAATAGCCGGATTTGCCTTATCAATTTTGTTTAACACATTAATTCGTGGTTTGCTATCCAATTCTAAATCTTTCAATAGTTTTACTACGGTATCGTGTTTTTCCTCAACATCTTCAGATGAAACATCCAATACATGTAATAATAAATCTGCATCATTAATTTCTTCAAATGTTGTTCGGAATGCAGACATTAAATCTTTGGGCAGATTTCTTATAAAACCTACAGTATCAATTATAATTACTTCTCTTTCACGAGGAAAACGCAATCGTCTTGAAACGGGGTGTAAGGTAGCAAATAGAAAATCTTCTGCGACAACTGTACTATTTGTTAAGTTGTTGAGCAAAGTAGATTTCCCTGCATTTGTATATCCCACAATAGCCACTGTTGGTACCTGTCGAACTGTGCGGACCTGTCTTCTTAGTTCTCTTCGTTTTCCTAATTCCTTCACTTCCTGTTCAAGTTGGGCAATTCGGTCTCTGGCTCTTCTTCTATCAATTTCTAATTTCGTTTCACCGGGACCTCTTCCCCCAATTCCACCTGTTAACCGTGATAGTGCCGTTTGTTTTATCCCTAAAAATGGGAACAGGTATTTTAATTGTGCCAATTCAACTTGAATTTTTCCTTCTCGCGTAACTGCATGTTGGGCAAATATATCCAATATTACCTGTGTCCTATCCAAAATTTTTAAATCGGTAAAGTCAGATAGGGACTTTACCTGTGAAGGACTCAGATTCTGGTCAAAGACAAGCATATCTGCACCCAACTGTACTGCCCGTATAAGTATCTGCTTGAATTTTCCTTGTCCCAGCACATATCTCGCGTCGGGAGGTCTCCTTTGAATTACTTTATCCAACACCTTTATTCCCGCACTTCGTGATAATTCTAAAAGTTCCAGTATGGAGTCCTGTATTATAGATAAAGGCTGGGTAGATACATGAATTAGAATAGCATTGTCCCCTTTCAAATTAGGTTGATTGGAGACACGATTGCGTTCTAATTCTTCTTCCAAAGACTGAATGAGTTCTAAGAAATCATCTTTTAAATCATAAACCGTAGTCGGTGGATAAATTTGCCATGATTTGTTCTTATCATTGGCAGGTAGTAAATGGGCAAAATATATCCTTCTGGGAAGAGCATTATTATCTACTTCAATTGCAGAAACAGCATCCAATCTATAAATAGCCAGATAACTTAAATCATTATCGTCCAATCCTGTGTTTGTCCCTAAATGGGTATGAACAAGTCGAACTTCGGATAATCGGTTTAATGTCCTCCTATCAATAGGAGGCATGGGGATTGACTGGGCATCGCCGACACAAACATCCGTTATCCTTCCTTTACGGTCTATAAGGACACCTATCTGCCGTCCCATCTCGTGAGATAATTCACATAAAGTTCGGCTCAATTCTACAGAAATTATTCGGGTAGGAACCGGTTTTCTATTTTTAAGTGATTCAAGCCTCTTTATTTGATTTGCTTTTAAACCGTGGATATTACCAGTAATCAGAGTATTCAGCCTCCTTATAAAGTCAATAATACTTTATCGTGATTATAACTATATTATATTTTAAATCAATACCCTCCTAAAACGAAATTGATTGGAAAAATAAAGACACATATTCGTATCGATAAATTTATTCTTCCATAGCGGGTAAGAACCATAAAGGATTTAGAGATTTCTCTCCCTTTCTGACTTCATAATGCAAATGAGCAGTGGTTACTCTTCCTGTAGCACCGGATAAACCAAGAATGTCCCCTTCCTTAATAACATCTCCTACTTTAACTAACAATTTGCTTAAATGTGCATATGCACTGTGGATTCCATCTGCATGTTCTACAACAATTAATAAACCATAGCCACGCATGGTTCCTGATAAACGAACAATTCCATCTGCAGTTGCTATTACAGGGGTCCCCAATGGAACAATAATATCAATTCCCTTATGAACTCTTGTTCTACCACCTCCTTTACTGCGAGAACCGCCAAACCATGAACTTATATATCCTGAATTATCTTTTATAGGCCAGAGATGTGGAACTTTCTTACTGAATTCAATTCCCTCCGGAATATTCATTTCTTTGCTATCAGCCATCTCGTTAAAAGATACCTCTATTTCCTCTTCCTCCTCCTTGGAATATATTTCTTCTAATAACAAATCGGGGCTTTCTTCGGATTTAAGTTCCGTATTTACATTTAACTTTTCTGATATATTGCTATTTTGACAACTAAAAATAAAGGACAGAGACAGCACTATACCTGTAAGCAAAAGAAGTCGAAATCGCATTCATTACACTCCTGATGACTTAACACATTCCTGCATTTTCTTCAAACCATTTTCCGCTACTATTTTTAAATCTTGTTTCCAGTATTCTCTATTAAAAATTTCCAATGACAGACAGCCTGTATATCCGATATTCTTTAATGTTACTAGCGTATCTTTTAGAGGAAGTATTCCATCTCCGGGAAATATACGATGTGCATCACCCTGTTCTTCACGAGGGACATCTCCTGGTACATCATTCCAATGGAAATGGGCAATAAGTTTCCCTTGAACCAGTTCTAAACCGGAAAATCCCGAACCACCACGGAATAAATGGAATGTGTCTGCAACAATACATGCTCGTGGGTCATCCGCATCTACCGCAATAGCACAGGCTTGTCCAAAACGATAAACTCCCTTAAAGAAACCTACAAACTCAACTGCAACCCTTATCCCATATTCTTCTTCACCAATCTTTAATAATTCTTTATAACAACGGGAACACCATTTCAGGTCTATATTCTCTCTATCAGGTGCGGGAATTGCTGCAATATGCTTTGAACCAATATCCGCGGACATTCGCATCCGATTCCGATTTACTTCCAGAGAAGTTTTGAAGTTTTCTTCTCCATCAGGCATAGAATCCCACAGACCTATTACATTGGGAACGATAAGTCCTAAATCCTTAATTTGTTTACCTAAATCTTTCAAATTACCCCCCTGTTTCTCATATTCTTCTATCTCGTTAATCCACGGTTCTATTCCATCCCATTTTGTTTCATGTGCAATCTTTATCTTTTCTAATAAATTTGGGGCAGGTCTTATTGTGCTTGTATTTAAAATTAATGGCCAGGGGCTAATTCCCCCTTGATACCTCTTTGGTTCATTACTTTCTTTCTTCGGTTCCTTTTCTGTGCCTCCAAAAGTAATCTGGCTAACACTTGTTAAACCAAAACCTAAAGCACATGTCTTCATAAAACTTCTTCTTGTTTCCATACTCTATTCCTTTTATTTCTCTCGACAATTCGTATAAGAATACTATAAAGTCCTCTCCAATTTAAAACGACTTACCCTTTTATTTATACTTTTGAAAAATGTCTGAATAAGTGTTTATAATAAAGCAAATCTATATCTCATAATACTTAATTAAAGGAGTTTTTTTATGAACAGCAAGTTGGTTGTCATGCTTATTTTTTCAACACTATTGATTGTTTTAACTTCCTCCGTTTTCTCTGAATCGCTGGAACATATGAAAATTCATCTTAAAGCAGGTGATTATAAAATGGTCAATCCCATCATCGTTTTACCCTGCAATGCTACCATTCCTGAAAATAGATTAGTAAAAATACTTGAGGCAAAGACAGGTAAAGAGTTTCCTGCAACTTTACGAAATGGAGAATTTGTATGTATTCCCGAAGGTGCAATGCCTAACACGGAACATATATATGAGGTAATACTTCCGGATAAACCTGCGGAATACGTAGAGAATGTTGAGATAATTCCCGGAGATGTCCCTGACACCTTAAAGGTTACTATTAATGGCAAGTTGTTTACGGTATATTACTATGGAAAAGAGTGGAAAAAACCATTTCTCTGGCCTTTAATGTCGGAAAACCAGGTTACAATTACAAGAGATTACCCAATGAAATCCGAAGGAACTCCTAAATTTGCACAGGACCATCCTCATCATAAATCATTCTGGTCGGCATACGGTAATATTAACGGTGTTAATGTCTGGACAGAAGAAGAAGGAACAGGTATTCAAAAAGTAGAAAATGTAACCTATGGCTCGGGTGATGCTTATGGCTGGATTGTTAGCAGTAATAAGTGGTATGACAAAGATGGAAATTATCTTGTTACAGAAAATCGCGAATATCGTTTTTACAATACACCTGAAAAAGCCCGTATTTTTGATGCTTTTGTATCTTTTGTAGCAGAAGAGAAAGATGTTGAATTTCAGGATACAAAAGAAGGTGGAATTGTTGCAGCAAGAATGCATCCAGATATTTCTTCTAAAGGAATCATAACTATCGCCAATGGTGAAATAGGTGAAGATAAAGTATGGGGCAAACCGGCACCATGGTGTGATTATTCTGCTGATATGAAGGATGTTGGTTGGAGGGGATTGGCTATTTTTGACTATCCTTCGAATCTACGCTATCCCACTAGTTGGCATGTGCGTAAATATGGTCTCTTTGCTGCTAACTGTTTTGGTTATTCTTATTTCCGTGAAAAGGAATATAACAAGAATTTACCGGAAAACGGAAATTATACAATTAAGAAGGGTGAAACTTTATCATTTCGTTATCGAATGTATATCCATTCTGGAGATGTAAAGACTGCTCAGGTAAATGAACAGGCACGAAATTTTCAAGAACCTATTCAGGCAAATTGGGTGAAATAAATTATTATCGGACAGGTCAGACGAACCAGTTTGGCTTGGTCGACCTTATAATGTATTAATTCCCCGCTTCCTGGGCTAATCGCTGTGCTTTAATTCGCATCAACTGGCTGGTAGTGGAGCGTTCCATTTCGTCTAATTTGTTTTTAATAAACTTAATGGTTTCTTTCATTCGTGGGATTAAGGTATGCTCTAATGCATTAACTCTTCTTCGTGTTTTTTCTATTTCCTGACATAACCTGCGGACAGTTTCTTCTAACTCAGCCATTTTCAATAGTTTCGGTAAAAATTCTTTCATCTGCGTTATAGCTTTGTCCAGTTCAGAAGAAGTATGAATCAAAGAGTAGCCCCCTTCGCTTTTTCCGAAAGTAATCTCTAATTTTGGAATTTGAACACTCATTAATCTCTGAGGTTTCATCTGAATGTCCATCTCTTGTCTTGTGGATTCAAGAGCATCTTCTACAATTAATCTCGAAGATGTGGCTTCTGCTAACACAAATAATTTCAAAACCTGTGGCAATTCTTTATCTACTTCTAACCGTGCCTTTTTATATTCGGCGGTGATTCTCCCGAAATCCTTCATCAGACCATCTAATTTATCTTTTAATAATTTATGCCCCCGCTGAGCCACGACTAATCTCTTTCGTAGCCTAAGCAATTCCATTCTTGTTGGATTTACTGCTAATCTCATATAGCAACCTTATATATCATTCTCTCTATGGTTTTATTTATTTTCGGGATAATATTTTTCGATAAATTCGGGTCTTACACGCTTTAATTCTGATTTCGGAAGTAAGCCAAGTAATTCCCAACCAATCCGTAGACTATCTTCAATACTACGGTTTTCATCTTCACCCTGACGGATAAAACGGTCTTCAAAGGCATCTGCAAATTTCACATACAAAAGGTCAATATCACTCAAAGCAGACTCACCTAAGACTACCGCCAGTTCTTTTGCATTTTTGCCTCGTGCATATGCCGCATACAATTGATTCATTACATTGGCATGGTCTTCACGAGTCTTTCCAACACCAATTCCTTTATCTTTCAATCGTGATAGAGAAGGAAGCACATCTACAGGCGGATAAATTCCTTGAGCATGCAAAGAACGACTTAAAATAATCTGTCCTTCTGTGATATATCCGGTAAGGTCTGGAATAGGATGTGTTTTATCATCTTCAGGCATGGTTAATACAGGAAGTTGAGTAATGGAACCCATTTTCCCTTTAATACGACCTGCCCGTTCATAAATCGTACTTAGGTCAGTGTATAAGTATCCAGGGTAACCACGTCTTCCGGGGACTTCTTTTCGTGCGGCGGATATTTCGCGTAATGCCTCACAATAATTGGTAAGGTCTGTAAGAATAACCAGAACATGCATATCTTTTTCGTATGCTAAAAATTCTGCAACGGTTAAAGCCATACGCGGAACAGCAATACGTTCAATAGCAGGGTCATCAGCAAGGTTAATAAATAATACCGCTCTTTCGAGAGCACCTGTTCTGCGGAAGTCGTTAATGAAAAATTCTGCTTCTTCAAAGGTTATACCCATCGTAGCGAATATTACAGCAAATTTTTCACCTGTTTTTAATACCCTTGCCTGACGCGCTACCTGTGCAGCCATTCTTGAGTGAGGTAAACCGGACCCTGAAAAGAACGGCAGTTTTTGCCCACGCACTAAGGGATTTAATAGGTCTATGGTTGATATACCTGTTTGAATAAATTCATTAGGATAATCTCGTGAATAGGGATTCATGGGGTTTCCATTAATGTTCAGCCATTTTTCAGGGATAATAGGAGGACCATCGTCAATCGGTCTTCCGAAACCATCGAACACACGACCTAAAATATCACCTGAAACACCTAATTCAACCCCTTTGCCCAGAAATTTGACTGTAACACCCTGGGGAGCCAGTCCACTGGTACCTTCGAATACCTGAACTACTGCTCTGTCCCGATGCACTTCCAGAACCCGTCCACGACGCATCGTCCCATCATCAAGACGAATGTCTGTAAGTTCACCATAAGTAATTCCTTCTACTCCTTCGATTAACATTAGTGGACCGATAATTTCTTTTACTGTGCGATATTCTTTCGTAACCACGGTTATTCACCTCACTCTATTTTTATGTTGGTTAACATTTATCAATAACTCTATGACATTAATGCTTTTACTTGTTCTGTAACTTTATTTCGTAACTCATCAAACTGAGTTAATTTATCTTCAGGTATTAATTTTGCTTTTGAAATTTCTTCAAGAACAGGCAAAGTCAAAAGTTTGGTTAAAGGGACACCTCTTTGTAATGCAGGACGAACTTCATCGTAATAATGCAAAATCGTATTCAAAAGTTGGAATTGTTTTACCATGGATGTATATGTATCTAATTCATCAAAGGCGTTCTGATGTAAGAAATCTTCTCTTATCATCTTTGCCGCCTGCATTAATAAACGGTCTTCTGCGGGAAGTGCATCCATACCTACCAGACGAACCAGTTCTTCCAACTCTGCTTCTCTTTGTAATATAGCCATTGCCCTTCGACGCACTTCAGACCACCTTGCGTTATAATGCTCATTTGCATACTTATCTACAACTTCCTGATATAGCGAATATGATGTTAACCAGTTTATTGCAGGGAAATGTCTTGCGAAGGCTAATTTATCGTCCAATCCCCAGAATACTTTAACAACACGAAGTGTTGCTTGCACAACAGGTTCAGAAAAGTCTCCGCCCGGAGGGGATACCGCACCGATAAGAGATAATGTTCCATTTCTCTTGTCCGAACCCAAACAGATAACATTCCCGGAGCGTTCATAGAAACTGGCAATTCTTGTCCCTAAATATGCGGGATAACCTTCTTCACCCGGCATTTCTTCTAAACGACCGGACATTTCTCGCATAGCCTCTGCCCAACGACTTGTTGAGTCCGCCATCAAAGCCACACTATAGCCCATATCACGGAAATATTCGGCAATAGTAATTCCAGTAAACACACTTGCTTCTCGGGCTGCTACAGGCATGTTCGATGTGTTGGCAATAAGAACTGTCCGTTCCATAAGAGGTTCGCCCGATTCGGGGTCTTTCAATTCGGGAAATTCCATGAGCACATCGGTCATTTCATTTCCGCGTTCCCCACATCCTACATAAACAACAATATTCGCATTTGCCCACTTCGCTAATTGGTGCTGAACAACCGTTTTACCACTTCCAAATGGTCCCGGTACACAAGCCGTACCCCCTTTGGTCATGGGGAAAAACATATCCAGGACACGTTGTCCGGTAGTTAACGGCTCTAAGGGTGGAAGTTTTTTCGCAACGGGACGGGGTTCTCGAACAGGCCAACGCTGAACCATTGTTAATTCACGCGGTCCTTTTTCTGTATCAATAACCGCAATAACGGTATCAACATTACCCTCAACAGGAGCAATCTTTTTTATGGTCCCTTCTACTCCATTAGGCACCAAAATTTTATGAACAACTAATTTTGTTTCACGCACCGTCCCCAGAACATCACCGGCGATAACATGGTCGCCTACTTTTGCAACAGGCTCGAATTTCCATATTAATGAACGGTCTAATGAAGGACTTTCCGCTCCACGGACTATGTATTCGCCATATTGTGCCGCAATTTTATCCAGTGGTCGCTGAACACCGTCATAAATGGAGCGAATCAACCCGGGTCCTAATTCGACACTTAAGGCTTCTCCTGTCCTATAAACAGGTTGACCCGGTCCAATCCCTTCAGTTTCTTCATAAACCTGAATGGAATATTCCTCTCCTCGAATTTCAATAATTTCTCCGAACAGTTTGGCTTCACCGACACGCACCATTTCATACATTCTGGCACCGGCTAAACCACGAGCCACAACTAACGGTCCGGATACTTTAACGACTTCACCCTGATTGTTTGTACTCATATTCTATTTCCCTAATGTTCCTTTTTTATTCACATTATTACATTTAATATGTTTTTCTTATTTATGTTCATCGGGCTTATTCCTCTTTCCCGAGCATATCAACGCCGATTGAATATTCTATCTGTCTTTTCATTTCTTTAAATCCCAGATGTTGGGTGCCTTTATGTGTTGGTATCGTTGTTATAACTGCATTGCTTACTAACCTATAGTCTTGTATGATTTCTCTGGATTCTTTTGCAAGTTCTTCTGTTATCAGAATGATTGAAGCCCCACCTTCTTGCTGTATTTGCTGGAAAATTAGTTGTAAATCATGAGGAGTTAAAGCATGGCACACTTCAAAACCCGCTGATTTAAATCCCTGTATTAAACCTTTTTCACCTATAACATACGCTTTATACATAAGTCTGTCGAATCCTGTCTTTAAGCATATTAGAAGGCAAACCATTAAGTTTACCGCTTACAATCAGTTTCAAATTGAATGCTTCCATGTTAAGCCCCCAACAAAATGCAGCCACTCTTTCAGGACCCATTGTTTGTAATTTTGCTTGTTTCACTTGCTGAGTTATAAAATCGGAAATTTTTTGTTCAAATTTTGAAATCTGTTCATCTTCACTCAATTCAAAACATTCTCTCCAGATGTCACCTATTATTCCGGGTATAATATTTCCCCAAGACCTTAATTCTGTTGTGGTACAAAGTTCCGTAACTAAATGATTAAACGGTTCCAGTGGTAGCAAATATTGTTGGAACATTTTCAGATTGTGTCCTGCTTTTAATGCTCGCCAGAGAACTACTATTAATTTAGAAAGAACACGAGATTCCGACCATTCATTTAACAGGGGACAATTAAGTCTCGAGATAAGCCACAAATACTGTCTTAAATAACAACCATCCAGCACAATATCCGTAATTATTGGATTTTCGGTTTGTGCACCTGCAGAATTAGCAATAGCACTAATAGATGGTCTAATAATTTCAGGGAATAAAGCAGGATTTCCAGAAGCAATTTCAGTTAATCGTGAATCACTAAATACATTTTTAGGGAAAAGTGCATTCTTACCATTAATTGCTCGTTTTAAGTTAACATAGTCTTCATTTAATAAGAAAACATCTGTAATTTCGGGAGATGGCGATGCCTTCTTTAATTCATTTATTTGAGAATGGACATAGCTATCAATAATAGTACTCCAATCTTCCCATGTTTCTGCACCGGGAACCATAAATTCGCGAAGGGAAGTCTCTTGAAGACGATGCAAAACATCTTCTGACTTTTCAATACTTCCAAGGTTCATAAAAAAGTCATAGGACATCAATCGCCCTTCTAATACACTAATCTGTCCACATACAAATCCCCAGCGATGTTGTCCTTTTGAAAGGGCTTTCAAGCACCTACTCCTTCTTGTTTTCTATTAAGTATTTCCGATAAATAAATTCTGAGCAACTATGGGAACTATTTCCCTTTGTAAATCACTTAAAATAGTATCCAGTGTCTGGTCCACCTGGTATCCATCTGTGATAAATAAAAATCCTCCACGAGAAGGAAGAAAAGTTTTATCATCAATCGTTAATACAGTCCCATGGCTTGTATTCCATTTGTTGACCAAACTTTTGAAAAGTTCTAAATCATCTTTATGAACACGAATAGTTCCTTTACTACCCTGTGGAATAGCACGGGTTAATAATTTTTCCATCAATTGTTGATATTCTTGTGCCGATGATTTTAGAACTAGTTCTCTAGCTTTCTGGAATACCTGAGTTATGATAATATTTTTTTCTTTCAGAACTTCTTTATTAATCTGCCCTTGAACCTGAACGGATTTCCTTGCCATCTCCTCATCAATATTTCGGATAGCTAATTGATATAACCGTTCTGCTTTTTCTTCTGCACTTCGTTGAGCATTTTTTTTCTTTTCCTCGGCTTCCTTCATTGCAGATTTTATTATCAGTTCTGCTTCCCGCTGAACTGAGTCTAAAACTGCTTTACTAATTTCATCTAATGCCATTTTATTATTCCTTACTGTGAAGGCAAAAAACTTTTATTTATTTTTTTCTTCAATTACTGTGTGCGAATAAATGCAGTAACATCATTGTTTGCAGTTAACCAATTAATAGCTAGAATAGCAACAAGTAAGGCTACCACAGCATAAGTTTCCACCATTGCAGGGAGAATGACGGAACGACCAAATGCTTCCGGTCTGCGTGCTACCAATGAGATACTTGCCGCAGACGCTTCACCCTGCCACTGAGCAGAGAAATACAATGCCAATCCGACACCGAAACCTAACACGAATAGTGCTAACCCGGTTCCAGGTGTAATTATCATTTGTCCGGTAATTAATCCGGAACGGACAAAGATAAGTATGGCAGTGATGAAGCCATAGAACCCTTGTGTTCCAGGAAGTGCCAGTAGAACTAATAATCTTCCGAACAAATCTGGTTTCTCACTTAGAACGCCTCCAACTGCCTGGGAAGCAATTCCAATTCCTTTTCCGGACCCGGAGCAACCTAAACCTACCGCTAAACCTGCTCCAGCAATTGCCAAACCACGACCAATCTCGATTGCAAGTGCGTTATCCATACACTTATCTCCATCTTTTTACGGTTATCGTTTTATTTATTCCTTAAATTGTTTATTTATTTTTTTCATCAGAAGTTACTAAAATAGCACTTTCCGAATTAAATCCTAAAGGTTCAAATGGTTTTCCACCTCCCTCGTAGAATCTACCAAAAAATTCTACCAGAATAAGACGCATGGAGTGAACAAATGCACCCATAACGCTTATTAGAAAATTAAATAAATGACCTACAATTAAAGCCAGTATAAAAATGATAATTCCTACATAGGGAATAGGTCTCAAAAGGTTAGCAATCATATTAAAGGACATAGCAACAATGGATGTGGTTAAACCCAGAGCCAGTAAACGGCAGTAAGACATCGTATCCCCTATAAATGCAGTTATACCATAACTACCCACAATACCATATAAACTAATTAATCCTGTTACAAACCGTGCAACAGGATTTGCTTGGTCCCTCCCCTGGGTCAATACAAGCCCTAATGCACCAATTCCAAAAAGAGAAATTCCTATCCAATTTAACCACGAAGGAGGAGTAACAAACATTCCACTTACAATAATTATAAAACCTGGAAGGGCTATCAGCCACATTAATCCGTCCATAACCGCTCCTGCTTTGTCTCCCCTCTTTGCCATCCCATACATCTTCAAGCCAATACCGAAAAACTGATTTAATACCCCGATAACTAATGCAATCATTAATAAAATAACAGGTTGGTCCATTGGATTTAATACTGTCGTCTTCTCCATTATCCGCTGTAGTATATTATTTTCTCCTAAATATTCGGGTTTATATAAATCACCGAACAATGAACCCAATAAGAAACCACAAATTATTGTAGGGATAGAAGCAAAAAATAATAATTTTGCAAAATTGTATATACCTTCATAGGGACGCGTTCGTTTCATTATATAAAGACTTGCCAATAATAGAATGATTCCATATGCTACATCACCAAAGCATATACCAAAGAACAATAAAAAGCCCCAAATTAAAGTAGGAGATGGGTCAAAGAAATCATACGGAGGAAGCCCATACATATTAATTAACATCTGAATAGGTCTCACCAATGGAGGCAAAGATATACTTATCGGCACATCTTCTCCCGGGGCTGGGTCTTCTATAAGAATAGAAACTTCAGGCATTTCATTCTTTATAACTTGTTGTAATTTGGGTAAATCCATTTCCCTGACATAGCCCGACAAAATTTGTATCCATTTCCCCTCTACCGCTTTTGATTTCGTTAAAACCATTCGTTTTTTGTTTTCCCAATATGCTTTTAATACTTCTGCCGTTCTACGATGAACAGATAGTTTATGTGCCTTATTGGCAATTTCTTGAACCTGAACTTTTAAGGTAGATAAATCCGCTTTTAATTCGCGGATATGGTCACGGACTGTCCCATTAATTTCGGGCAAACTTATCTCTTCAAATCCATATTCTCTCAGTTTTTTCTGTATCTCTGGCAAATCATTCGATAAACATGCAACTAAAATACGAATAGTATCTTTAGGTCCATACTGTGGAAGTTCACCTACTTTCTCTGATTTCCTGTAATACTGCCCCGGATATACAATTTCAACTGCTGTCTTTTTCTTGAACTCATTATCTTTTTGAAGTGCCTGATAAGAAGCATTACCAATTTTACCAAAAAGCAATTTTATTTTTTGGGGCTTACGAAACTCATGGATAGCAAAAGGTAAATCTTCAAACGGAGTTAGTTCTGTAATTTGATTTTCTATTGCAGAAATATTTCTTTCTACCTTTCGATATTCAGTGTCTAATATTTGTGCTTCTTTATAAACTTCTTCCAAATCAAATTTATGCAATGCATTATCTAATTCTTCTTTTGTAATTAATAAAGGAACAGGTGCTAAACCCTGTATAAAACCTTTAACAACGGGAGAAAAAATATCTAATAAAGAAAGTATCGTTTGAATTTTTTGGAGATTGCTGTCAATTTCATCTGTTATAATGGCGGGTCTTTTGAGTGCATCTTTCAATTCAGGATAATGATTCAACACATCAGAAACTTCACAGACACCTAAACTATGTATAGTTTTTAAAAGCCTTTGCGAAGCCTGCACAGGAGTTAATAATGTTACTTTTTTCATTCGGTCTATAGCCATAGCCCGCTCTCTTTTTTCCTTAAAGTTCTTTTAGTTTCTTAACGACAAATTGAACCTGTTCGTCAATCTTTGACTGTGGAATATCCTTTACTTTTTTTACCTGTTCTTCACCTGCTTCCTTTAATTTTTCTTCCTCTTGTTTTTCTTTTTGTTCTGCTTGTTCTCGATATTTTTTAATTCTTTCTTCCGTCTTTACTTCTATATCTGAAACAATTTGTTTTATTTCCTCATCCGCCTGTTCCAGGATTTTTTTTGCTTGCTGTTTAGCTTCTTCTAAGGTTTTTCCAGCCTTTTCTTCTATTTCAATAACTTGTTTTATCAATGTAGCCATAACCCTTACCTTCTTTTATAATGATTATATATAGCAAAAATATAATACAAAAATCAAATCATGAATATACTTATCGTTAAGTATAACCCCTTGCGTAATACTTTAACAAACATTTGTAGTTATCATCATATTACAAATAAAATGTGATATACTTTTGTTTAATGAGGAGATATTTTATGTGGTCATTTTTTTTTTATTTTACTAACTTATGCAAATGTCCTATTTTCAGAATTGCCTCCCGGAATTGTTATAACACACTCATGTGCTAACACAGGTATATATATAGGCTCTCCGGGGATTGTGATTGTTCGTGATGGAATTTATTTAGCAAAACATGATGAGTTTGGACCAATGTCCACAGAGCATTCGTTAGCAGTAACACATATCTATCGTTCTGAAGATAAAGGTATTTCATGGAAAAGAATAGCAACCATCAAAGGAATGTTCTGGGCAAGTATTTTTAAATATAACAATGAAATATATATGTTGGGTACAGACCGCCATCATGGGAATATAGTAATTAGTAAATCGGACGATGAAGGCTGGACATGGACAACACCTATAAGTAAAAAATCAGGCATTATAGATACCGCTCAATATCATACCGCTCCTGTTACTGTGATTGAGTTTAACGGTAGAATCTGGCGAGCATTTGAAGATGCTATGGGTAGTGATAAATGGGGTGACCGATATCGTGCATTTGTTATGAGTGCTCCTATAGGTTCTAATTTATTAGACGCTGAAAGTTGGACTTTTAGTAATTGTATACCTAAATCAAAAGACTGGCTGAATGGCGAGTTTTACGGTTGGTTGGAAGGGAATATCATACCAACTACAGATGGAAAACTTGTTAATATGCTTCGTGTTGACACAAAAATAGGAGGAAAATCAGCCATTATTTCTATTAGTGATGATGGAAAGAAAATTTCTTTTGACCCACAAACAGGTTTTGTAAATTTTAACGGAGGAACAACAAAATTTACCATACGGTTTGATGAACAAACAAAAAGATACTGGACACTTTGTAATTGGCACTCTCCTGAACAAATAAAAGAACGCCATCCTGCTCGGATTCGAAACACACTCGTTCTTGCATCCAGTACCGACTTGAAAAACTGGGAACTTTATAAAACCATACTTCATCATCCCAATATGGACAAACACGGTTTTCAATATGCAGACTGGGTGTTTGAAAATGAAGATATTATTGCAGTTGTTCGCACTGCTTATGATGACGATTTTGGAGGAGCGAATAATTTTCACGACGCTAACTATTTGACCTTTCATCGGATTGAAACCTTTAGAAATATATCAAAACAAAAGGAATAAAAAATGTCAAAGATAACAAAGAAAAAGATATTGTTTTTATGCACCGGTAATTCATGTCGAAGTCAAATGGCAGAGGGCTGGACAAGATATTTTTGGAATGACACTATTGAACCTTTTTCTGCTGGCGTAGAAAAACATGGTTTAAATCCTTACGCGGTCAAAGTTATGGCTGAAGTTGGTGTAGATATATCTCATCACTATTCTAAAACAGTTGCTGAATTACCTTCTCGTGATTTTGACCTTGTTATTACTGTTTGTGATAACGCCCGGGAACAGTGTCCTCTTTTCCCAGGGAAAACGAAAATAATTCATGTAGGATTTGAAGACCCACCATATCTCGCTCAATCCGCTAAAACAGAAGAGGAAATACTTAATATTTATCGTAGGGTTCGAGATGAAATAAAAAAATTTGTTGAAGGAATTAATATGTATTTTTAGTCATAATTACCTCTGATGTGTAGTATAAGATAAACAAAATAGATAATTTCATATTATTTAGACACCCTATTTTTCTTTTACTTTCATATCTCTCCTGTCATTATTATTATCCATTAAATCAAAATCTGTCCCATCTGTCTCATCGTGCACATTCAGTTAAATCCCTTATAAAAAATTTTGCTTAATATAAAATTGAAAAAGTGTCAATTATTACATATAATAAATTTTATGTGTGAATTTATTAGAATAAATGTTCTAATTTAACAATTTATTTTATGAAGAAAATAAAAACGATTTATATAGTCTTTCTAATCTTTTTCTATATTATTACACTTACTAATAATTTAAACGCAGATACTCAAAATACAGATAAAAAGATAACCATTGGCTATCAAAAATTTTTAAATGAAATAGCAAACCCACAATCCATCCAGCCTTTTATTCAATATTTAAAAAATGAGTTTCCCGATTATCAATTCCAATTTTTATGTCTTTCCGATGATACCCTAATAAGGTCATTATCCTGGGGCGAACTTGATTTTGCTATTTGTAATCCTTACACATCCATACTTGCAGGACATATCAATGCTTATAGTTTCATAGCCACGATAGTTCGTAAAGGACCTGAAGGGATAACAGAATATCAAGCAGGGACTATTTTTTGTGGGTCTGACCGTGAAGATATAAATACAATACGAGATGTTATCGGGAAGAAGGTTTGTATTCCCGGGAAGGATTTTTTTGCAGGATGGATTCTCCCATATCA
Organism: Candidatus Hydrogenedens sp.; assembly: GCA_049968235.1. Lineage (GTDB taxonomy): Bacteria > Hydrogenedentota > Hydrogenedentia > Hydrogenedentales > Hydrogenedentaceae > Hydrogenedens. The sequence goes on along the minus strand of JBMFRC010000020.1, from coordinate 21,419 downwards.
TGAATTTAAAAAACAAGGAATAGAACCTGATAGAGATTTTAACGCTATCGTTTTTGCTGGAAATCATGAAGATGTATTACAAACAGTTCTTACAGGTAATGCGGATGTAGGCTGTATAAGTGCTTTTTATTTGTGGAAATTTATTCAAGAAGGAAAAATAAAGGAAGAATCCGTAAAAATTATAAACAATAAAAGAAGTAAAGTAATTGCATACCCTTATAGTACGGATGTATTCCCGGAAGCATGTTGTATTGCACATTCTACTATTCCGGAAGAAGTTAAAAAGAAAATGCTTCTTGCTCTTTTAAAAATCCCTCCTGGAAGTCCTGAAGCACAATGTATTGACTCTGCCGGTTGGATACCTCATTTAAGTTACACTTCTGTTGAGGAACTTGTGCGGAAACTACGACTACCTCCATTTGAAGAGGTAGAAAAAGAAACAACTGTTGAGTTTATTAAAAGGCAACGTTATTTTATTATTTCTTTCCTTGTTTTCTGGACATTGCTTATTGTTGCCATTTCATCCATTATCTATGCTTATAAAATCATGAAAACAAACAAAATGCTGGAATATTCATTAAAACATTCGAAGATAGCAAGGAGAAGTCTGGAAGAAAGTGAAAGAAGGTATAAACTTTTAACGGAGAATTTTCCCGGAACGGTTTATATCTGTAAAAATGACGAATTCTACACCATGCTCTATTTAACGGATGCTGTTTATAATCTTACAGGTTATACAAAAGACGAGTTTATATCTACAAAAATAAATTTTTCGGATATTTTTCATCCAGAAGATAGGGACTATATTTTTAATGAAGTTGATGATAAATTGAGGCAGAGACTTCCTTATCATTTATTCTACCGCATCCAGCATCGTGATGGGCATTGGGTCTGGATAGAAGAAATCGGGACAGGAGTATGGGATGATGGTAATCTTTTATATTTACAGGGATATTTATGGGATATAACTCAGCAAAAAAATGAAGAAGAAAAGCAGAAAGAAAAAAATGAGCGGTTAATCATTGAAAACGATATTCTTACCTGTATAGTAACCCATCCAGATGTAGCAAGGGGAAATTTTGAGGGTTTGGCAAAGTATATAACAGAGGAAATTGGGAAAAAATTAAAAGTTCCTCGTGTTAATGTATGGCTATTTAATGATAAACGAACTCAATTAGAATGTATAGACCATTATGACCTATTTTCTGGACTCCACTCAGCAGGTTATGTTCTACATGAAGAAGAGTTTTTTAACGAGTTTCAGGAATTAAAAAGAGCGAAATATGTGGATGCGTATGACGCTCTGGAAGACCCACGAACAAAAGGATATACATCTAACTATCTCATTCCTCTAAATATTAAATCCATGTTAGATGTGGGCATTCGAATAGGTGAACAAAATAAAGGAGTGATTTGTTTTGAATATACAGGAGAAAAACATATCTGGGATAATGACGAAATTACATTTGCCTGTCAGGTTGCAGACCAATTGGCTTTAACACTTATGAACCGAGATAAATTAAAATCCGAACAACAGCGGGATTTACTTATCCAAACCGTAGAAACTGCGGAAGAGGGCATTCTAATTACCGATAAAGATGAAGTAATTATTTATACGAATCCTGCGGTTAAGATAATCACTGGGAAAGGGAATGTGGAATTATCCGGTAAACATTTATCTTCTTTTCTTGAAAATGGTATGAAAGAGGAAGAATATCAAGAAAAGATAAAATCTCTTAAAGGTGGGAAAATGATAAGAGGACAACTGGAATGGACTAAAAATGATGGGAACATATCCACCATAGAATATTCCATATCCCCATTATTCAACGAGCAGAAAGAATTAATGAATATCGTAATGATTTTCAGGGATATTACCTACGAATTGAAACTCCAGAATGACCTTAAACAATCCCAGAAGATGGAAAGTATTGGACAATTAGCAGGGGGTATTGCCCATGATTTAAATAATCATTTGATGGTAATTAATGGTTATGCGGAATTGGCAGAACGAGAACTTCATACGGATTCCCCCATTGTCCCTTATATACAGGAAATAATCAAAGCCAACCAAAAAGCATCTTCATTAATTCGTCAACTATTAGCCTTTGCCCGGAAGCAAGTACTGAAAAAAGAAATTATTAATGTTAACGAACTGGTCCATGATATATATAAAATGTTACAGAGACTTCTCCGTGAAAATATAGAATTAACTTTTATACCGGATACTTCCATACCGATGATTTCCGCTGATAAAAATGCAATTGAAGTTATTCTAATTAACCTCTGTGTTAATGCAAATGATGCTATGCCCGATGGTGGGAAACTCTTGATAGAAACAAGTTCCACATATATATCAAAAGAAATGATAGAGGGTCTTTCATGGACAGTTTCAGGTGATTTTGTGGTTATTAGTATTACAGATACGGGCATAGGTATGGACAAATATACATTGGAACATTGTTTTGACCCGTTCTTTACTACAAAAGAAACAGGAAAAGGAACGGGATTGGGATTATCAACTGTTTATGGACTTGTTCAACAACATAACGGCATCATTCATGTATATTCAGAGGTGGGAAAGGGAACTACTTTCAAGATTTATCTGCCTGCTACCCATCAGGAGCAAATACAACAAGAAAATACTACTGAAAAAGGAGCGAATGAACAACTCATGGGAAATGAAACCATATTAATTGCAGAAGATGAATTATCTGTTCGCTCAGTAGCAATGCGTATTTTAGAACAGGCAGGTTATCGCGTATTATCTGCAAAAGATGGTGAAGAATGTGTTAAACTTTTCCTAGAAAATATCAATGCTATTGACCTTGTTATCTTAGATGTTATTATGCCTATAATGGATGGAAAAGAGGTTTATGAAAAGATAAAAGCAATACGACCGGATTTGCCCGTCCTTTTTTCAACAGGTTATTCCGAAAATTCCATACACACCAACTTTGTTTTAGATAAAAACCTTAATCTTATAAACAAACCTTATGGGAGACAGGATTTATTAAGAACAGTTAGAAACATACTGGATAAAAAGCATAAACATTAATATATCCCATTTATGTCAAACTTTAAATCACCGGTATTTGAAAAACGACGATATGATATTGAATATCTACGAATTTTCGCCGTTTTGCTTCTTATTCCATTTCACTGTGCAATGGTATTCTTCTCATACGAATCTTTTTATGTAAAAAGTTCCTCTTCCCACTTCCTGCTGGACTATTTCGTATTTTTCCTTTCCCCGTGGCACATGCCACTTCTATTTATAATAGCCGGTATATCCACCTTCTACGCACTACAAAAAAGGACATGGAATCAATACATCGCAGAAAGGACAAAACGTTTACTTGTTCCTTTTGTATTTTCCATGCTATTTATTGTTCCCCCTCAACCTTATTTTGCTTATTTGAAAACCCACCCTGATGGTAGCCTATTGAACTTTATTAGACAGTATTTCTTCCATATACAGGGTGACTTTACGGGATATACCGGTTTTTTTACTCCTGCACATCTATGGTTTATTCTTTATCTTTATTTTTATAGTATTATTTCAGTCCCATTATTCTTAAATCTCAAAAAACATTCACAAAAAATAGAGAACTATATTGCAAATTATATTTTTTTATTTCTTTATCCCGTAATAATTGGATTGGTGGAGCAATTGCCCTCACCTGTCTCAAAAAATCCCTTTTATTATTATACCTATTTCTTTATAGGTTTTTTTATTGTATCTAATCCCAAAATAGAACAGTTTATACGAAAGAACCGATTTTTGTTATTTCTTGCAGGTATGACTACAATGATAATTTACCTCTCTTTGATTAAATTTTCTTTGACTTTTGAGAAATACTCATCTTCAGATGTCCTTTTTTATATTCTACGCCGGTTCAATGTATGGTTCTGGCTGTTATTTATATTAGGATATGGAGAGAAATACCTTAATTCCCCGATGCGAATACTCCCTTATGCAAGTGAAATGTCCTATCCTTTTTACATTTTACATCAAACAATTATAGTTCTCCTTGCATATTATATAATTTCATGGAATTTAAATGTAGGATTAGTATTTTTTGTATTATCCGTATTATCATTTTCTGTTACGCTTGTTATTTACCACTTTTTAATAAGAAAATATAAAATATTGCGGTTTTTATTTGGAATGAAGGGTGTAATTCGTTTTGGAGAATAAAAAATGAGTAATTACTTAAAATGGTTATTACGATGGCACATTCTGCTTTCTATATTCCTGATACTTTTATGCGGTAGTATATGGAGTTATCACACATACAAATTTTATGATAAATGGCTTCGGCAATTACTTTTAACTCAGGTTATCAATATAGCAGAAGGTATTGACCCTAATAACATCGAAAAATTCCATGCTTCAGGTGAAGATTTAGAAAACCCTATTTATCAGTCTTTGCAAACAAGACTTCGTTCTGTTCGTGCAATAATTCCGCGTTGCAAATATCTTTATTTAATGGGAAGGACAGAAGATAAAAAGATATTCTTTTATATGGATACACAAGAGGACACAGAAGAAACCCCCCCAGCACGACCCGGAGAACTATATGAGGATGCTTCAGAAGCGTTGATTGGCTGTTTTGATACAGGAGTTCCTTTTACGGAAGGACCTCTTCCCGATGAATGGGGAGTATGGATTAGCGGATTAGTTCCTATTAAAAGTCCATTGAGAGATAAACCTATAGCCGTGTTAGGGATGGATATTGACGCAAGTGATTGGAAAAAAATTATCTGGGGTAAGGCGTATCCAACAATCATATTTACTATATCAGCAGTTATTGTTATTTTAGTTTCAGGAATTGGTTTTAGTAGAAGAAACACACAAAAAGGGAAATACGATGGTTTACGACATGCAGAAACAATTTTAACTTTTTTATTGGCTTTTATTTTTACACTTGGAGCGACATGGTTTGTTGGAGAAAGAGACCAGCGACAACATTGGGTTACTTTAAACGAAGTTTCTTCAGCAAAAGTAAATATCTTGAGAGAAAAATTGGAAGATATCCGTGATACAATTATTCCCTCCTTTGTTTCTTTTTTTGAAAATAGTACAGAAGTAACTCCCCAAGAATTTGATAATTTTACCCAGTCATTTGATAGAGAAATTTCTTTTTATGCATCTTACCTCTGGATACCATGGGTTCGTAATGAAGATAAAGAACATTTTTTAAATAAAATTAGAGAGACATATTCACCCGAGTTTCAGATATGGGAGTTCGACAGCCATGAGAATATAAAACCCGCCCAGGAAAGGGATTTTTATTTACCTGTTCTGTATTCTACATGGAATCAAGATATACAAATAAAAGGTTATGATATTAACTCCAATGAAAAATTTAAACTTATAGTCCAACAAGCGATAAAAACATTAAGCCCCTCCTCAGTATCGCTAAGTGGAATACCTCTATTCCCTAATAAATCTCAATTTGACATATTAGCATTTCAACCTGTCTTCAAAAACAATCAAATTCAGGGGTTTATTGGTATTACATTAAACTTAAAGAAGTTTCTAAATTATTTATTACATGAGAAAGAATTTACTTTCTCTACAAAATCTTTATATATAAACTTTTTCCACATTTTGAATAAGGATGAAATTAACGAAATTTATTTCGACGATTCACAGATAGGTTATGACGGCATATTAAAAAATTTAAACATTTATGATTCTAATAGTCTGTTTTATCCCATATTCATTTTACAAACTTTATATGGCATTGTTACTCGTCCGGGGGATTTATTATTTGTAAATATCATTGATGATAAAAAAACCACATTTATTGTAGGTCTTGTAGTTACTCTTGCATTAACTTTATCGGTATCTATCCTTTCAAATTATAATCGAACCTTACGAAATCTTATTCAACAACGTACAAGTGAACTTCATCGTAGTCGGGAATTAATCAAATCTACACTTTACTCAATAGGAGATGCTGTTATTAGTGTGGATAGGTCAGGAGTTATTATAGATATAAACCGTTCTGCTCAGGTTCTTACAGGATGGACAGATAAAGAAGGTATTGGAAAGCATATAGACGAAATCATCCAATTAAAGAATTACACGACAGGGGAACCGATAGAAAATCCAATACACCTGACCCTGCGGAGTGGTGAACGGGTGGATATTGGGAACAACACCGTGCTTATATCAAAAGATAGTAAAGAATACAATATTGCTGATAGTTGCACGCCAATTTATGATACAGAAAATCAGATGTTGGGAGCGGTTTTTGTATTCCGTGATGTAACAGAGGAGTATCAACAAAAACAAAAATTATTGGAAAGTGAATTATTTCAGCGAACATTAATGGAAAGCGTACAGGCAGGAATTGCTTTAATAGATAATGATACACACATCATTGAATATATTAATGATGCGGGTACGAAAATGTTCGGAGCGGAGAAAGATAAAATTATTGGTAAGGTCTGTCATAAATTTTTATGTCCCACTGAAATTGGACAGTGTCCCATACACAATCCTGATGAAGAAATAGTAAATCAAGAAAAAATTTTATTAACGGCTAACGGAGAGAGCAAACCTGTTTTGAAATCTGTGAAGGTAATTAACATTGGTGGGAAAAACATGATATTGGATTGTTTTATCGATATAAGTAAAGAAAAGGAAATTGAGAATGAGTTACGAGAAACAAACCATCAATTACTTACTGCAATACAAAAGGCACAGGAATTGGCAGTAAAAGCAGAACTGGCAAATATGGCAAAAAGTGAATTTTTAGCGAATATGAGCCATGAAATACGAACGCCCATGAACGCTATTATAGGTATGACCAGTCTTTTATTGGATACGGAATTAGAACCTCAGCAGAGACATTATGCAGAAGTGATTCAGTCTAGTGGCGAATCATTACTTTCTTTAATTAACGACATTTTAGATTTCTCCAAGATTGAAGCACGAAAGTTAGACTTAGAGGAGATTGACTTCGACCTGATTAGTATGCTTGAGGATTTTTCCAATGTAATGGCTGTTAAAGCAAATGAAAAAAGGCTAGAACTCGTTATTGCTACAGAAGACAATGTCCCCAACTTACTTAGAGGCGACCCGGGTCGTATTCGACAGATATTGACCAATCTTGTTGGTAATGCTATAAAATTTACACATGAAGGCGAAGTAAATATCCATGTAAGTTGTATCGAAGAAACCAATGAAGATGTCATGTTAAAATTTATAGTAAAAGACACAGGTATTGGAATTCCGGAGGATAAAATTAAACTTCTTTTTAATAAATTTACTCAGGTAGATGCATCAATGACACGAAAATATGGGGGAACGGGATTGGGTCTGGCGATATCCAAGAACCTTGCAGAAATGATGCATGGTAGTATCGGTGTGAAAAGTGAATACGGGAAAGGTTCAACATTCTGGTTCACAATAAGGGTTAAAAAGCAAAAAGATGCCAGACCCCAGTTTTTTGTATTTCCGGAAAATTTGCAAAATATCCGCATTTTAATTGTTGACGATAACAATAGTAATCGCGAAATTTTACGAATGCGATTGAAGTCCTGGGGAGCCCGTCCCGAAGAAGCACCGGACGCTTTCACTGCATTGAATATACTTAAAAGAGCCAGGAAAGAAAATGACCCCATAAAACTTTGTATTATCGATATGCAAATGCCTGAGATGGATGGAGAAACCCTCGGAAAAATTATCTCTTCAGATGAAAATCTATCCGATACTATCTTAGTAATGTTAACTTCTATTGGCATGCGAGGTGATGTAAAAAAATATAAAGATATTGGTTTTTCGGCGTATTTAACCAAACCTATCCGTCATACGGAATTATTTGACATTTTAACAACGCTTTTAAGCCTGTCAAAATCACAAACTGTGGATGGGAGACGACCATTTTTTACACCTTCCATTATTACCCGGCATTCCATTCGCGATATTCAGAAGCAACGGAAAACGTTCAAAGCAAAGGTATTACTTGCAGAAGATAATCTGGTGAACCAGCAGGTAGCGGTTGGAATGCTGAATAAGTTAGGTATAACCCCCGACATTGCCAACAACGGCAGAGAAGCACTCGAATTACTTGAAAAAAATGAATATGACCTTATGTTTATGGATGTTCAGATGCCCGAGATGGATGGAATTCAGGCAACGAAAAAGATACGGAGTCGTTTCTCAAATGTTAAAAATCATGATATTACAATAATTGCCATGACTGCTCATGCCCTTGAGGAAGATAAGGGTAAATGTCTTGAAGCAGGGATGAATGACTATATAGCTAAACCTATTGTTCTGGAAAAATTGGTAGAACTCCTTGAAAAATGGTTACCCAGTAAAATACAAACGGAAAAAGAAACACTTACCATCGCTAAGAAGCCAACGGTAGACACAGGATATACTCCTCCATCTACGGTAGATACATCTATAGTTTTTGATTATAAATCATTTATGAAACGAATCATGGATGATAATGAATTGGCAAAAACAATTTTAGATAGTTTTTTAGAGGATATTCCTAAACAAATAGAATTATTAAAAAATTATCTTTCGGAAAAACGGATTAGAGATGCAGAGAGACAAGCACATTCGATTAAAGGGGCTTCCGCCAATATCGGTGGTGAACAACTACGCGAGGTTGCCTTCCGTATTGAAAAATTATGTAAAGAAGGAAATATTACAGAAGTACCCGAATTAATTCAACAAATGGAAGATAAATTTAAAGAATTAACAGAAAAAATACGGGAAATATTCTATGGATGAAAAAAAGGAGAAAATTAAAATTTTAGTCGCAGAAGACGATTTTGTATCTCGTCTTATGCTGGTTTCTGCAATAAGAAAATGGGGGTATGAACCCATTGAGGTCAGTGATGGCAAAAGTGCCCTTGAAATTTTACAGGATAAATCACCACCATTACTGGCTATTCTGGATTGGGTTATGCCCGAAATGGATGGTATTGATGTTGTTCGTACTGTACGCGCAAACAAAGAGGAAGTCATTACATATATCATTATGTTAACTACAAAAACAGAAAAAGAAGAAGTTATCGAGGGCTTAGAAGCAGGTGCGGATGATTATATTCGCAAACCTTTTGACGCAGATGAACTCTGGGCACGAATTCGTGTAGGATTACGCACTGCTACTTTACAAAAAGACTTAATGGAAACCCAAAAAGCCCTTGAGTATGAAGCCATTCATGACCCCCTGACAGGTTGCCTGAATAGGCGAGGAATTTTAGAACGATTGAATGAAGAATTGGAACGTTCACAAAGGACAGAAGAACAATTTTGTGTGGCAATGTGTGATTTAGACCATTTTAAGAAGATTAATGATACTTATGGACATCAGACAGGGGATGATGTGCTTAAAGGTTTTGTTCATATCATCCGCTCTCAGTTAAGACCGTATGACCAGATAGGTAGGTTGGGCGGAGAAGAATTTTTAATTATTATCCCTAATATAACAGAATCTTACGCCCAAATTACATTAGAACGACTTAATACAATCGTGCAGAGTACAGAAATGGTTACAGCTACAGGGAAAATTAAAATTACAGTAAGCATTGGTGGTATAATAGTAAACCAAAAAACAAATATTGATAATGTAATAAAATATGTGGATGAAGCATTGTACCTTGCAAAGGAAAAGGGCAGGAATCAAGTTTGCTTTAATGGAGTAATGAAAAATGGATAGTAATCATCGGGAATTTGAGGGCAAAAATGTTCTACTGATTGATGATGACCTGACACAATTAAAACTGATGGAAGGGCTGTTAAAAAAAATAGGATTTTCTGTTTCTGCTTTCAATTCACCTGTTCAGGCTTTAATGAACATTAACCCGGATACTCCTCCCGATATAGTGATAACAGATATTTATATGCCTGAAATCAATGGCTGGGAATTATGCCGTTGCCTTCGTTCTGATGTAATGCCATATACAAAAGAAGTTCCGATTTTAATTGTATCTTCTGTGTTTCTGGGAGACGGAATACTGAAAACGGCTCATGAAGCAGGTGCAGATGATTTTATCGAAATGCCTATCGAACCGGAAATTTTATTTGCCAAAATTCGTAAAGTCTTTGAAGATAGAAGAAAAGAAGAAGTTACAAATATTCTATGGGTTGCCCCCTGTACTCAATGCACAAATGAATCTTGTGCGGTTATTCCTATGAGCAAATATAAAATTGAGCATGTTGCGACTATTAAACAAGCAATTAAATCTTTTCTTGAAAAAAATTATGATTTGGTGGTTATTTCTCACAAATTATATGAAGACCCCACACTACTAATAAAAAAGATAGCCGAAAAAAATGCAAATACAGTCGTTATCGCAATACTTCATGGAAAATCAAGAAAAGAATTGGTTTATTGGCTTAAAAAAGGGGTTTCTGCCATTATCAAAGAACCCATTACAACAGAACATGTTATTAATCTTTATCAGAAAACAAAATTAGAAAAAAACCTAATCCAAACGAAGGAATTATTAGAACAAAAGATAAGAGAAAAGGTTACAGAAGAATTAAAATGGGCAAGTATACTGGACGCAATACCTTCCGGTGTTTTCATAAAAGGTGAAAATTTACAATATATTCGCGTAAATAAATCCTACGCAAATTTTTTTAATAAAAACCATAAGGAATTTGGTATATTTAATGATACTGAACTTTTTGATGAATCTTCTGCGGAAAAATTTATTTCCATATGCAAAGAAGTCCTCAAGGGGAATATATATCAAAATTCAGATTTTACCCTTTCTATTTCGGGAGAAGAAAAAATATTTAATGCATTTATCGCACCATTGCGGGATACGGAAGAAAAAATTATTGGGGTTTATGGAACATTACAGGATGTTACAGAAACACGAAAATTACAGCAGAACTATAAAAATTTATTTGAATCCATGCAGGAAGCATTTGCCGAACATGAATTCATATTTGATGAACATGGCATTCCTGTAGATTATCGTTTTCTCGTTGCTAATGATGCATTTCAAAAGATGACAGGATTAAAATTACAAAATATCCTCGGGAAAACAGTAAAAGAAGTTTTACCCAATATCGAGCAGTTCTGGATATTGACCTATGCACAGGTTGTCATCACAGGAAATCCTGTAACATTTGAGATGTTTACGAATTCTTTAAATCGCCATTATCTTGTTCATGCATTTAAGACAGGAGAAAATCGTTTTGCATGTGTATTTACAGATATAACGGAGAAGAAAAAATTTGAAGAAGAAATTAAAAGATTAAATAGAGAATGGCAAATCGCTTATGACAATATTAATAGTGTTATATGGTTTTTGAATAAGAATTTTGAAATAACACGAACCAATAATGCCATTATTAAATTATTCCATTTAACTCCAGATGAAGTTCTCGGCAAGAAATGTTGGGAGATTGTCCATGAAACTCGTGAAGCCCCTTCTTTCTGTCCTGTTATTCGTCTGTTAAAATCAAGGAAAAGAGAAACTTTAGAATTTCGCAAAGATGACCGCTGGTTTGAAGTAGTTGTTGACCCTGTTCTTGATAATAATCAATTGGTCGGGTTCATTCATATCTTATCTGATATTACCGAACGAAAAAAGGAAGAAAAAGATAAGGAAGAAATGCAGAAGCAATTAGTTCTCTGTCAGAAATTAGATACCATCGGAAAATTAGTAGGAGGTGTTGCCCATGATTTTAATAATATGTTAAGTGTAATTGTAGGTAATATAGAATTGTCAATACTAAAATCGGAGACAGGAGAGCCCATTAAAGAAAATCTTGAAGAAATCCGAAAAGCAGTAGAACGTGCTTCTGAATTAACTAAAAAGATACTTGCTTTTGGGCAAAAACAGGATATAAAACCGAAGGTTCTTAATTTAAACAACGAAATTTCGACATATATTAAATTGTTAAGAAGGGTTATTCCTGAGAGGATATATATTGAATGGACACCCTGCGAAGATTTATGGAATGTCTATTTAGACCCTTCTCATCTGGATATTATATTGCTTAACCTTTGTGTAAATGCCCGTGATGCTATACCTACTGAAGGTAAGATTACTATCGAAGTGGCAAATAGAAAAACAGAAACAACATTTAATACAAATATTCCGGGATTTCTTCATGGGGAGTATGTTATCCTTCGTGTTTCTGATACAGGGATGGGGATTGACCCGGAAATTATGCCTAAAATATTTGAACCCTATTTTACTACAAAAAAACAAGGAGAGGGAACAGGTTTAGGTCTGGCAACGGTCTATGGAACTGTCAGACAAAACAACGGATTCATTACCGTAGAAAGCATACCAGGAAAGGGGACTACTTTTACGATTTATCTTCCGAGATATAAAAATGAAAAAGGTGAAGAAGAAAATAGCACAGAAAATTGGGATATACAACTCTATGAAATACCAGAAGAAAAAAGAGGAGCAGTATTAATAATAGATGATGAAAAAACTGTCTTAGAAATATTAAACAAGATTATTTCACGAATGGGCTTCGAACCTATTTTGACAACTGACCCGATAGAGGCTCTGGAACGCGCTAAAGAAAATAAAAATAAGATAAAATTACTCATTTCTGATATCGTTCTTCCTGTAATGAATGGCTTTGATTTATCTAAAAAAATAGAAGAATTTATCCCATCCTTAAAAACACTATTTATCTCAGGTTATACAGATGAACTTAATCTGCAAAATAAACAACTTTTACAAGAAGAACATTTGATTAAAAAACCTTTTTCTATTCAGATATTAACTCAAAAAATAAAAGAACTATTAGAATTGTAATATCCGTTACACTTTTATGTAAATATGTTTACCCAATATTACACTTCATTCCCATTTTTGCATTTGCCTGATTAACAAATATTCAATCTTTCGTATAACCTACAGGGATAACAATTACTCCTACAAATAGCAATGCCAGCACTATCTTCAGGAAAGGCTTATCTTGAATATATTAATGAGAGTTAAATAAATCCCTACAAGGATAAAAATTATACCTGTAATCCTTCGTGCCCAGAGTTCGGCAGATGATAAAAAATTATATGCTTTACTAACTTTCGATGTTCCAAATGAAATGAGGAAAGCAAGAATAATAACGGGAATACCCGTACTAATTCCATATAAAAATGGAACTGTAAGATCAGAACCTGTTTTTGTAGCCAATGGTATTAATCCACCAAAAAATAATGCAGCGGATGTTGGACAAAAGGATAAGGCAAAAAGCAATCCAAGTAGAAAAGCCCCTACCAATCCCCACTCTTCAATTTTCATATTAAACTTTTCCATCTTAAAAGATACATTGAGATTAATTTTAATAAGGTCGAGAAGAAACATACCCACGATAATAAGAAGAGGTCCCACAATTTTATTCATATATTTTTGTAAAAAATTTGAAAGAAACGGCATATCTAACAAACTTTTCACAAGTATGAAACTGAGTATTATATAAGCAAGTGTTCTACCTAAGGAATAAATAAGCCCATTCAATAGAACAAAACCAGGATGCGTTATTTTTTTAGATATATAAGAAATAGCAACAATATTTGTTGCAAGAGGACAGGGACTGATAGATGTTAAGAAACCCAGATATATCGCAGATGAGAGAGCCAATAAAAATTGCATTCCGTATTTATCCCTTCAAGTATTGACGGACATTTTCCTGTATATAGTCGTAATATCTATTTTTATCTCCATGAATTAGGTCCCAGACCTTCTCTAACCGTTTCCAGTCCTGAACTTTTCCATTTACATTCCATTCTACAACTACACAGCGTGTAGATAATTGAAAGTCCTGTATAAAATGCTCATTTTGCGGTTCCTCTACATTTACACTTAGGAATTCCAACTTCCCTGTTTCTAATTCAGTTTTGAAGGCATTTTCAACTGCTTCTTTCGCATAGTTTTCAATTGCTCGGCATGTAGGACAACGAGCAGTTCCATGAAAATAATATACAATAACCTTTTCGTTGACTTCTGATTTATTAATAGTATTTTGTGGAGAAGTTTTGTTTTCCTGCGAAACACTTTCCTTAATCTGGTCTTTTACTTCAGAAATAGTAACACGATTATTTCTGACCTCTGAATATACAAGATAACCTAATGAAACACAAACAAAAAGAATTAGTAAAGCAGAGATAATATTTTTCATATCTTCTTCCTCTAAATTATAAAGTAATATCGTAGGATTACGATGCTAATATTTTCTTTATTTCATCAACAGAAGGGACTTTTCCTACTGTTTTTACTTCACCATCTACAACCAATGCAGGTGTCATCATAACACCGTAGTCCATAATTTTCTGAATATCGGAAACTTTTTCAATCTCATATTCAATTTTAAGTTCATCTACTGCGGTTTTTGCATTGTTGTATAATTGAACACATTTCATACAACCGGGACCTAATACTTTAATTTTTTTCATATACATCTCCTTCTGTATGGGTTGTTAGTATTCTTATTTTACCAAATTACCAAATATATTTTCAAATAGATATTTGGGTATAATATGTTTCTGTTATCTTAGAGAGATAAGAGTAATATTTTTATAAAATATTCAGTTTGAATTTTATTTGGCTATTTTGCTATTATATCAAATAGCCAACAGTTTATTATAAGGATATCATTATGAACAAAAAACTAAAAGACAAATATGAATTACATGCCCAGGTACTAAAGGCTCTATCTCATCCTACACGACTTTTCATGGTCAATGAATTAGCCCAAAATGAGAAATGCGTCTGTGAACTACAAGAATTGATTAAAGATGATATATCTACGATTTCAAAACATCTATCTATATTAAAACAGGCAGGAATTATCGAAGACCGAAAAGAAGGTTTACGGGTATACTATCGGTTAAGGTTAAAATGTCTCCCTATGTTTTTATCGTGCATTGAAAACATAATCATTGAAAAAGCAAAAATGCAGTTCGAGATATTAAATTTATCAACAGAACAATAATAATAAACCTTCACACACATAAGGAATTTATATATGGACATAAAAAAAGAAGGAAAATTTTTATTTTTAATCATTCTGGCATTTTTTGTCTGCTATTTTTTACCTGTTGGCACACCCCGTTTTGATAATGCAGTAATGGAAGCACTTTATCTGGTTAAATGGTATGCACGGGAACATGTATTACTATGCCTTGTTCCCGCCTTTTTCATTGCGGGTGCTATCGGGGTATTTATCAGTCAGAACTCCGTTATGAAATATCTCGGAGCCGATGCCAATAAATTTATCGCCTATGGAGTAGCATCGGTATCGGGAACTATTCTGGCTGTCTGTTCCTGCACGGTACTACCTCTTTTTAGTGGTATATACAAAATGGGTGCTGGATTAGGACCTGCCACTGCTTTTCTCTACTCGGGTCCGGCTATTAATGTGTTAGCTATCATCCTTACTGCACGTATATTAGGTCTGGAGTTAGGTCTTGCTCGTGCTATCGGTGCAGTTATATTTAGTGTTATTATTGGATTGTTAATGTTCTTTATTTTCCGCAAAGAAGAGACACAGCGAACACAAAGACATGCCAATATGCCTGTTTCAGAACCCACACGACCCTTATGGAAAACTGCCGTTTTCTTTGCATCTATGATAGCAATACTTGTGTTTGCAAATTGGGGAAAAACTGAAAATAATGCGGGGTTCTGGTATCTTACGTTTCAATATAAATGGGTATTTACTTCTATTTCGGGAGTTATTTTAGGGATTATTCTTGCATTATGGTTTGAAATTCAATGGTGGAAAATTATTGTTACCGCTATAGCATGTATTATCAGTGCAATTCTTTTCCCGCATGAACCTGTAGTAGCGTTTTCTGTTGGTTTTATCGGCCTTTCAATTATCACACTGACAGGAACGGATGAAACAAAGGAATGGTTTTCTTCTACATGGACATTTGCAAAACAAATCCTTCCATTATTACTTATGGGCGTATTTGTAGCCGGGTTTTTATTAGGTAGACCGGGTAATGAAGGAGTAATTCCCAATTCATGGGTTTATACTGCGGTTGGCGGGAATTCTTTCCGTTCTAATTTCCTCGCTTCTATAGTCGGTGCGTTTATGTATTTTGCCACGCTTACGGAGGTTCCTATACTGCAGGGCTTAATTGGTTCGGGTATGGGCAAAGGACCTGCATTGGCTCTCTTACTGGCAGGTCCTGCATTATCTCTTCCCAGCATGATAGTTCTATACAACATTTTAGGATTGAAAAAAACATTTACCTATGTTTCCCTTGTTGTTATTATGGCAACTATCACTGGCATTCTATTCGGAGTTATCGTTTAACTATTAAAAATAAGGAGTTTTTTTATGAACAACTCAACCGTAAAAAGATTATCGTTTTTAGAACGGTTTCTAACTTTATGGATTTTCATTGCTATTTTTGTAGGTATCGGTATAGGTTTCTTCCTTCCATTCATTACCCAGATTATTACAAAGATGCAAGTAGGGACTACATCTATTCCTATTGCCATCGGACTGATTCTTATGATGTATCCGCCACTTGCACGGGTTAAATATGAGGAAATGGGTAGGGTTTTCAAAAACAAACGGCTATTAACCTTATCATTAATTATGAACTGGATTATAGGTCCTGTGGTAATGTTTCTTCTGGCAATAATCTTTCTACGAAATTATCCCGGGTATATGATAGGGGTCATTCTCGTTGGATTAGCAAGATGTATAGCAATGGTTATTGTCTGGAATGAATTAGCAGAAGGAGACCGAGAATTAGCCGTAGGTCTGGTTGCCTTTAACGCTGTATTTCAGGTGCTTTTTTATGCCGTGTATATCTATATTTTCATAACCATTTTCTTGAATTTATTGGGGTTGGCAAGCGGTTTGAATATAAACATTTCCATAATTGATTCCGCTAAGACGGTGTTTATATATCTTGGCATACCTTTCCTTGCCGGAATATTTACCCGTTTTGGACTGATTCGTCTCAAAGGGAAAGAATGGTATGAAAATTCGTTTATTCCAAAAATAAATCCAATTACATTGGTAGCATTATTATTCACGATTGTAGTTATGTTTTCATTAAAAGGTGAATATATCATTAAACTACCGTTAGATGTGATACGAATATCCATTCCACTGGTGATATATTTCTTTGTTATGTGGTTTGTTACTTTCTTTATATCTAAAAAAATGGGGGTGGAATATTCCAAAACAGCCACTGTAGCGTTCACTGCCGCAAGTAATGACTTTGAATTAGCAATAGCGGTAGCAGTTGCTATTTTTGGAGTGCATTCCGAACAAGCCTTAGCCACCGTAATTGGACCACTGCTGGAAGTTCCTATTTTAATTAGTCTGGTAAATATATCATTAAAATTAAAAGAAAAGTTTGTAAAATAAATAATACGCTTTTTTAATTCTTTACTATCTATAAAAATTTTTCAAGACTAAATTCTTATAAGTATTGAGCCATTCTTAAAGCAAATCTGTCCCACCGCATAATCCTTGTAGTATTTTTCTTAAAAAATTTTTTCTTTTTGACATAATTTTATGGACTGAAATGAATATATAGTATGAACCCCAATGTGAGGGGTTCATTGGGTGGCCACTCATAATAATACAAAAATAAACCCCAAAAAGAAGGAGTTTGTATATGAAGAAGTATCAAATATTAGGTATTGCCTTAGCAGTAGTTCTTTTCATCTCTTTGAGCAGTTTTGCAGCAGATGTAAAAGCCACTGTAACTGGCAAAGTCTCCGTACAAAATAATGTCGCTTCTATTGCCGTAAGTGAAGCCAAAGATGCCACTGGAAAAGCAATTGCTGACTTGAATGGCAAATCACTTAAAGTGATAGGAGCGAAAGCCGGTGATGTCGTTAAATTAGACGGCAAAGAGGTTACCGCTTCAGGGACAGTAAAAAATAATGCAGAAATTGATGTAACTTCGGTACACGAAAAGGCAGTAAGCTCTGCCACTACCCCTGCAAAAAAGTAATCTAAAAGTATACATTATCAATAAGTAGGGCGTATTAAATATACGTCCTACTTAAAGTTTTTGTAAGAGTTTATTTTATGAACGAAACCGAATTTATCTCATGTATTGTGAAATATAAAAATGAACTTTATAGGTTTTTAAAAAGAAATTTAAAAAATCCATCATCTATTGATGATGTATTTTCCGAAACTATAATAACTGCATTTGAAAAAAGAAATGAATTTCAGGAAGGAACTAATTTTCGGGCATGGATTTATAAGATACTAATAAATAAATCTTTTATTGAAAACAGAGAAAAATGGAACCACTCTGAACCTTTAGATAAATATGAAGAAATTCCCTCTCATGAACAGGTCTGGAAGACCGGAAATGTTCAGATTGATTTCGAGAAATTTTTAGAATCATGTTCTGATGAAACATACAAAGCATTTATTAAATTGCCTGTATTACAAAGATTGTGTATATATTTAAAAGATGTTGAAAATTTTTCATACACAGAAATTTCAGAAGTTCTTTCTATTCCTTATGCCAGTGTAATGACCTATCTTGCCAGAGGACGAGCAAATTTAAGAAAAAACCTTTTACAACAAATCAATGAAAAGGCTACAAATGAACCTTACAATAGTCCTAAAATTAATAACGCATTCCCAAAAAAAAATATTATGTTTTTTCAAAGGAGTAAAATAAATGCAGTATTCTGATTCTGAAAATCCATTCAAAGATAATAATGAGATGTTCTGGCTATCTATTGATAAAGAAGGTTTTGAAATAGTAAAAGAAAATAAAGGTATAAAATTTATAGAGGATAATAAAGAATCTATCGTAAAAGAAACTAAAATTGAAATACTTATAACAAACATATTAAAAAATGAAGAAACCTGTCCAGACAAACTTATAGAAAAGGTAATCAACCAAATTCAACAAGATAATCCTAATGATAAAAAGAATAAGAAAAGGTATTTACTAACTAATAATAAAATTATAAAATTATTCCTTCCATTATGTGCTGGAATAGTTTTCGTTATTTCTATATTATCTGTTATATATATCTCTTCTTATATTCATACCTCCACAAATAAATCCTCTCAAGTTTTACAAAAAAGTAAAACTATAGAAGCAGTACAAAAACCAAATACAAATAAATTTGAAGATATTATCTTTTCATCCTTTGAAAAAAATTTATCAAATTCCGATTCTAAATCTATACAGGACATGATTAATTCAAAAGTAGATAATATTTCAATAAATATAAAAGATTTTTTAGAGACAAATAACGATTATCAACTTATTGGATATATGGAAAATGAATTAGAAGGGGGCAAAATAATCCAGGTAATTTTTGACTATAAGGGGGATATTGTAAGGGTTTTGATATTCCCTTATTCTCCACAGGGAATAGATTTGATAAAACCAGCGATTGAAAATGGTGTTATCAATGATATAAAGAAAATCGAAAATTATTTTGTAAGTATTCTTGGAGAAACTAATGCCAACATGGATTTTTTCCAATATATCACTCCAAATGGAAATAATATAAATTCAGAAGTTGTTAAAGATAATGAAATAAGAATTAACTCTAATAATTTCAACGAGAACACTTCTAATGATAACGCTTCTAAAAATAAATTTATAAATACAGAGGGAACTTTATTTAATGAAGAGAATTCTTCTACTATCTATGATAACCAAACAACAAACGACTCTTCTACTATCTAATTCAAATATTTTTCCCACCTCTCTAAGTTTATAAAAGTTACCTTATTTTAATGAAACCAGCCTAAAACAACGGATGTCGAAATAGTAGAATTATGCTAATTTCTTGCAAAGGAAAATACAATGCAAAAAACAGGTTTCACTCTGATTGAACTGCTTGTTGTAATTGCGATTATCGCAATACTTGCGGCAATTCTTTTGCCTGCTCTTGCCCGTGCTCGTGAAGCAGCACGTCGTTCCAGTTGCCAGAACAACCTTAAACAATGGGGTCTCATCTACAAAATGTATGCCAATGAAGCCCATGGAGGAAAATTTCCGCCCATGCAATTTGAAGCATATTCACATCGCCGTGCAATCATTGCTTTAGGACCTATGGTCAACACAATTTATCCTGAATATCTGACAGACCCTGCTATTATTTTGTGCCCTTCAGACCCGGAAAATACCATGCAAAGTCTTATTGACCCCACAACAGGGAAATTTAACTTAGCAGAAAAGCGTGATGCTATCGATTTAAGTTATGTATATACAGGTTGGGTCTTAGATAAGTGCGAAGACACAGACCCACAAATTGGTATTGCGGATATTATGTCGTTACTACCGCATATTCCTCACGATTTTGTCCTTGATAATCCTGACGCTACAGGACCTCAACAGTTTGTTGCCCTGTTTATTGGACTTTTCACAAAAGCCATTGGATATTTACATGGTGGAAGCGGTGAAGCATATTTCCTTGCGAAAAGTTTCGAATTAGCCGATAGTGATTGCCCTGTCATTAATATAATGAGCAATGAACCACTTGGGAATGGGAATACCAATACTATTTACCGTTTGAGAGAAGGTATTGAACGATTCCTCATTACTGATATTAATAATCCATCCGCAAGCAATCAGGCACAAAGCGAAATTTTCGTTATGTACGATACATTATCCAGCATGGTAAAATATTTTAATCATGTACCCGGTGGATGTAATGTGTTATATATGGATGGGCATGTGGAATTTCTACGCTATCCGGAAAAAGCACCGGTCTCGCGTGGATTAGCCTTATTCCTGGGAACTTTAGTTGACCGTGGTAGACATGATGATAAAAAGGACGCAATTCTATGAATAAAATCTCAATATTTGTTATCCCTTTTTTACTATTACCTCTTTTTTTAACTATAAATGGATGTGGTCCCTCGGAAGAATATAAGAAGGTTAAAGAGGCATTAGAACTACATTCGAGAGTTAAAGAAAGAAATGCTAAAATAGGCAAAATTCGTTTCTTACCTCGCGAAGAAAATCAAAAAGATAAAGACCTGCGATTTGAAGCGGACCTGTTAGATGATAAAGGGAACATTATTGGGAAAGCCGAAGGATTTCGTGTGGAAGGGTTTGGCACACGCATATTCCGTGTTCGCTATAATGACGAACCTGAACCTCCTCCACGCCAACGCGGACAACGATTCCGTAGACAAAGGACCTCTCCTCCTCCCGCAACAAATGAACAATCATCTGTGGACCACTTAACCAATTAAATACATTAATATAGAACAGATTTTTCCCTGTGTCCATCTATTCATTTTGTGTCTGAACAAACAGTGGTTAAAAAGTTTTGCCAGAATATATATACAAAAAAAGGAATTACATATACATCACTGACCGGAACAGTAGCCATCTTCGCCGTTCGGGCAATTGTGATAACCACCTGTATTGAAGAATTGTATTAACCGCAATAATTCAGACAAACCTATTTTCCAATCCTGTGGACTG
>JBMFRC010000019.1:0-60642 GCA_049968235.1 Candidatus Hydrogenedens sp. | reverse complement strand
TATCATATTTCCCATTTCAGAGCAAATGATTATTTGCCTATACAAAGAGAGACATTACCATACAGGCGGGGTTTGGTTACGGGATGGAAAATCGGACATGGCTGACTGTTTTGACGCGTTAGACAAAGAGGAATGACATTTCGCAAGGGTATTGCCATGCAGACGTGGTAATGTAGGGGCAAAAAATTTTTTTGTGTGAATGTAGTAGGGCAGATCTATCTGTGATGGTTCTTATTTATTTGGAGGTGTTTGTTAATTGTTTGGTGGTTTCAATTCTTTTGTTTCTCCGGGTTTGAATTTTAAGTCTATTCTTTTGTTGGTAAAGGGACAAAGTATTGTGCTTTGTGTTCCCATATCGGATTGGATAATAACTTTTATTGTCTTCCCTGCTTTTCGTTCAGCAGAAATTAAGAAACCACCTTCCGCTCGAAGTTGGTAAAAGGATACATTTTTCCAATCATCAGGAATGCAAGGAAATATGTGTATCAACCCATTATGACTT
The DNA here is from genome assembly GCA_049968235.1 of Candidatus Hydrogenedens sp. Classification (GTDB taxonomy): domain Bacteria; phylum Hydrogenedentota; class Hydrogenedentia; order Hydrogenedentales; family Hydrogenedentaceae; genus Hydrogenedens. Next base: position 60,140 of record JBMFRC010000019.1, on the reverse strand, counting down.
TGTAATAGCATTTCCTGAACGGCAGTTCCTGAAGCAAAATTTCCTTCTAATGTAAATGGACGATATTTGAAATCGCTATATCCTTTGCCGGATTGGTCACCGTTGCAATGGAAACTATTTGGTAATACAAAGCCTTCTGAGAAGATTTTTAGGTTTCGAATTGTGTCTTCGGTTCTACCAGCACGAGCGGACAAAATGCTTTTCCATGCGAAACTATATCCGCACCATTGGGATGTGCCTAATTTATCAAGATAGTCCAACGATTTATTTATGATTTCCATATCATTGTCATTATACGGATTTAACATACCTAATGGGAATATTGACATTAAATGAGAGAAATGGCGATGTGAATGAGGTAATTTGTAATCCTTTGCTACTAATAATCCTTCTTTATCAGAAACCCAGAGTTGAGGGAATTCTTCGGCGATTGTCAACCAGTGTTTTTGTTCTTCTTCTTTTCCAAGAATTCCTGCTAATTCGGCAGTGGATGTAAACAGCCAGCGAATGAGCGATAAATCGTAGTTGGTCAATTCATCAAACCATGCATTGGGATTGTTATCGTTAATTTCGGGAGAGGAACTTAATGGAAGATTTCTTTTTCCATCGGTAGAACGGGTATCTTTGGTTATCGCATCGAGAAAGACCGCACAGTCGTGCAGGTAAGGATATGCACGTTGTTCCAGGAAGTTTCTGTCATTTGTATATTTCCAGTGCCAGTAAAAATGATGGGCTAACCAAGCACCTGTCGTTGCGGAATGTGTATATTGTCGCCAGCCTCCGATTTGTCTGCCAATAATATCGGTGGTCATGGCTACATTTAAGCCTGGTTTATTAAAAAATCGCTGTGTCCATTTGAAACATTCATCTCGGATATTCCATAGCCATTCAATAAAGTATCGTTCTTGTTCTAATCGATTGCCGGAATAAGCTATCCAGTAGGACATTTGGGTATTCAGGTCGTGATGATAATCCCCTTTCCAAGGTGGTCGTTTCCCATTATCGGCGGTCCAGGGTCCCTGTAAAGCAATTGGATAAATACCACCCGCAGAACCAAATTTATAAGTTTCGTGATACCAACGTTTTTCAATAATTTCATCCGGTATGGATACATAGGTCTGTTTCCAGTATTTTTCCCACCATTGTATATGCGATTGTATATAGTTCTTGTAATCTTTATTTAACACACCTTTGACACATTCTTCTGCAATGGCTAAAGGTTCTGTCGTTTCATTACTTGAAGGGATAATTGACCATGCAATCAATTGCTCATTATCACTTACCTTTACCCTGCCCATATAAACAGCGAATTTAAATCCTCCCCAACCTTCCTGTAAATAAGAGTGTGTATTCTCTTCTTTTCTCATTTGAGGGGGTGGATACTCAAGCATCCTCAAGTCATCATTACTTAATTTTTTGTTATCGGATGGTTTCCCAAATGGCGGGGCAATTAGTTCGGGAGTTATATCCGGTAAATTTTTCAAACGTATAAATCCTATCGGATACTCAGAAAGAATGTAAACTTCTAATTGTCCACCACCAGTTAGATGTATAGAGACCATTGCACAATTTAAATGTAGTTCCATTTTTTTTATGTTTTTGTCCTGGGGTAAATTTATTTTTATTCTTCCCGCAGGAATTTTTGTAGGACCGGGGTTATCGTATGGTTTTTCATACAAATTAATTAAATCATCATAGCGACCTTCGTTTTCCCATTTCTTCATTGTTTCAAAGTTATACTCTTCCTTTTCAAATTCAGGAACTGGTCGTAAATCCCATAAATCGATACGGTCAATCGAAATAATCAATGGTGAACCATTACCCCAAACTAAAGCACCCATAGAACCATTTCCCAATGGTAACCCTTCATCCCAGGTTTTGGGCATCTTTGTATAAATAATATTATGTTTTTGGGCTATATCCAAAGGTGACTGTGCGGTGGTATTAAATGCTAAAAAGTTCGACAATAACAAAGCAATAATGATAAAAAGATACATAGTTCATCCTTCATGGATTTGCATTTTAATGAATTTCTGATTCTTATAATAATGAATTAACTTAGTTTGAGTAAATTTGAAGTTCTGCGAATAAATTTAATCTACGATATAGAATGGGCAGGATGCCTATAATCAGGAATGAGGAGGGGCTAAACTTTTCAGGAAATCCCATGGGTATATACTGGATGTATGTCCATCACTCCAGAATATACTTATCGCATAATGACCTAAGGTTTGAATTTGTTCTATTTTTATGTCTTCGGGTATTTCTTCTGGTTTTAGCAGAGGTTCACCTGTTAATTCATCTACACAATAGGCACATCTACATGCTCTACGAAGGACATCCAACGAAATTTCAGAAAACGTTCCGTCTTTCCAATCTATGATTAATTTATTTCCTTTTACCTGTGTTTCTGGTGAGGATAAGGTGTCTACTCTCCGTTTCCCTACTTCTCTTTGTATCTGTTCTATCAGAGGTTCCCATAGCGTATTGTGTTCTTTCCCAGCATTTTTAGTGGAAGCATCCTGAAAATCGGGGAGGATGGGAATATTTGCCAGTATTGGCAAGCCAAATCGTTTTTGCAAGTTCGATGTTCCGTTTCCGAATATGAAATGTTTTTTCCCGCAGTTATCACAAACGAAATAAGACATGTTTTCTATAATGCCCAGCACAGGCACATGCAATTTTTCAAACATTAATATTCCACGAGCAACATCGACCAGCGACAATGTTTGCGGAGTAGTAATGATTATGGCTCCATCTAACGCTACCTGTTGCAGAAGGGTCAACTGAATGTCCCCTGTTCCGGGGGGCAAATCAATGATTAGAAAATCGAGGGTTCCCCATTCCGTTTGATGTATTAATTGAGAGGTATATGTTGACACCAAAGGACCCCGTAATACTGCGGGAGCATCGCCCAGAATATAACCTAATGACATGGTTAGAAGGCCATCTACCTCAACAGGAATAATTCTTTCATCAATAATTGCTACATCTGCATGAGGTTGGTTCATAAGTGTAGGTAATGAAGGACCATATATGTCTAAGTCCATAAGGCCAACCTTAAAACCATTTCTTTGTAAAGCTCGGGCTAAAAAGGAAGCGATTGTAGATTTTCCAACACCACCTTTACATGCAGAAATGGCTATGACGGAATGGATTTGGTTCAGGGAGTTTTGTTGGGGTACTTGCACTCCTGCTCTTTTTCGTGATGTAAAATGTATAGTTACTTTTTTAATTTCTTTTATGCTGAGGAGTTTTTGTTCTATTTCCTCCTTAAATTTTGACTGTAATGGGCATGTGGGAATGGTAAGTTCCACTGTTAATTCTACAATACCCTGTTCTGTAATCGATACGGATTTGATAAAACCCGCAGTTACAATATCTGTATGTAGGTCTGGGTCAATAACAGTCTTTAACTGTTCAAAAACCTGCGATTTTAATAGTTCGAAAGACATAAAAACCTCTTTCTACACTTTTTGATGATTGTAAAGGAAAAAGAATTATAATAAATTATCTAAAAGCCTACTTTTAATGAAACATTAGCAACAACATCAACCTTAATATCCGTTTGACTATTATAACCAATGATATGGATATTCCCTTCTACACAACCTCCATCCGAAAAACTTTTTATATACGGATAAATATCTACTTTCGGGTCTTTTTCAAACACAATGGATGTTTTGTCATCACTAAAACTGCCCTGTCCAAAGTCAATCTCACCATTTCCTATTTTTACTTTTATGGCAAGACTTTGTAATTTTGAAAAATTACCTTCAGTTGCAGTTATTGTAAGTTTTTCTATCCATAAATTTTTAATTTCAACATTATTGATTAACATTAACAATATTCTTGAAGTTATTCGAGGTATCGGCAACGCTTGTATGGCTGTTTTTATCTGTTCTTTAATTTTTTCCATATTGAATTGTCCGCATACCCTGGGTAAAGCGATGTCTTTGTCAATATACACATCGGGTCCACCTGGAATGGTTGCCCCTTTTATAAGGGGTGTTGTAAATTTTATGTCCGAAATAACAAAACATCCACCTATGCAACCGGACATCACAAGACAAACAACCGGGATTAAAAATAGATTGCGAGTACTTTTGTGATACATTTTCATTTTCCACCCTCCTTTTTTAAGGTTGGATATTTTTTTATTTGTAATGAAATTATACACCATAGAATAAAAAAAATCACAAAAAAATTTAAATTATTCTCATTTTATGGCAATGGTTCTCCCTGCACATATAGTTCTCTCCACTGGATACCTGCAACACCACCGGTATGCAGTTGTAATGCAAAGAAACCTTCAAGTAAATTCGGAGAAGCATCTGTAAAATCAACTACTTTAACACCGTTTAACCACGAAATTATTCTATTGCCTTCCATTTTAACTTCTATCTCATTCCAATCCCCCTTGCGAAGAGCCCATGCACCGGGCGTTTTAATATGCGGTTCTGTTAACCAACCTCGTTTATAACTTTCATAAAGGAACCCTGTTTTGGTTGGATAGCCAGGCTCCACCTCGACTTGAACACCGGAAATAAGAGGATAACCGTCCTCACGCATTTTAATACTGGAATGATAAAATAGCCCATAATTTCCTTCACCTAACATTTTGAATTGAGCCCGAATACGAAAGTTCTTCCAACGTTTTTCTGTTGCTAAATAGCCTTCTGATTTTTTAGGACCACTTTTCCCTACAATAGTACCATCTTCAACGACCCATTCTTCCGAACCATAATTTTGCCAGCCAGAAAGGTCTTTCCCATTAAAAAGACACTGCCAATCTCCATTACGACCTAAATCTTTTATGCGTATGTTTCTATACTCTATTTCTGCTGTCTCTGGAATTACTTCATCTGCACGAACCTGCAAAAGGATATAACCTTTAAGGTAGTTATCATCTTCTATTGTCCCTGCTAAAATGTCATGGAGATACACCTCAATTTTAGGTCCAATAGCGACGACCTTCATTCGATTCCAATCCCGCTGTTTCAATGTCATAACTGCCTCGCGAGCAGGTTCTGCTAACAGACCTCTGCCATTCTCTTCAATAATCCTGCCTGTCCCAAACCGTTCACGAGTTTCAATATTCGCTTGATAACCATAGCAATCATATTTGACTTGTTCGAGCGGAACATTTTCAGGCACCGGCAGTAAAGGTAGCCATTGTGTTCGAAACTGAATGCCACCATTGATAGGATTTTGTGTCCGAAATTCACACTCAAACTCAAAGTCAGCGAATTCTTTTCTCGTATAAAGAAGCCAAATATTTACTTGCTTATCTTTTTCTTCCGGTGTTTTTGTTAATTTTCCTTTTATTATTCCGTCCTGAATCGTCCATTCTCCCCCTAAAGGTTTCCATCCGTCTAATGTATTGTTCTCAATAAGAGAGACCCAATCTGAACTTTGTGCAAACATGGTCAAACTTATCATAAGAATGAAAATACCCATATCCTTTTCCTTTCTTGATTTAGATTATAAATTCCAAAACAAATTTCGGTATGAAAAATATTATTACTCAATTCTACAAAATAATACAAACACCTCTCCGCCTTTTCATACCCCTATAAGTTTTGTAATTTTAATCAGGTCTTATTTTACATTCGCACCCTGCTTACATTTTTGGCAAGTAACCCTTTTGGTCCTTGCACCAGTTCAAAGGTTATCTTCTCGCCTTCACGAAGGGTGCGAAAACCTCTCATGCGGATTTCTGTATGATGGACAAAAATGTCCTCGCCTAATTCATTGATGATAAAACCATAGCCCTTGCGGTCATTAAACCATTTTACTTTTCCGACATACCGGATGCCGGAGGATGTAGATACTACCTGGTCCACTGCTGAAATCCTTCTTTAGTTAAAGTTTTCATTTTAAACCTTTATCTATACTTATACTTCTTTGAGAAGTTTTTTAACTAATATTTTACATTATTAATAGTAATATGTCAAGCATGTTTTTATGCTAATATTAATTTTCACATAAAATCCTCTCTGTTTTTTCTGCTGAATTTAATCTCAAAATAGAAAGTTAATTTTTTATTAAAATTGCAAAAAAGTGATATTTATTCCTTCTGTAAATTCATTTATGAAACCTGCCACAAAGGGGAACATATTCACTCATTTTTATCAAGCATGCATAATCCTTTATAATTATTTATCTTTCGGCTTTATGAAAGGAAGGAATTTATATGCGAGTATTGATAACAGGTGGAGCAGGTTTTATCGGTTCACATTTATGCGAATTTCTCATTCAACGAGGCGATAATGTTATTGTGCTGGATGATTTGAGCACCGGTAAATTTGAGAATATTGAACATGTTCCCGGAGTTGAATGCATAATTGATTCTACATTAAATCAAAATTTAGTTCGTGATCTGGTAAAAGATGTGAACATGGTGTTTCATTTGGCAGCAACTGTGGGAGTTAATCTCGTAATTAATAATCCTATTCAGACCATTGTAAACAATATTCGTGGAACAGAGACGGTTCTCGAAGAGACCTGTCGCTATCGCCGTCCTTTACTTATAACATCAACAAGTGAAGTATATGGGAAAAGCATGAAAGAAGTCTTTGAAGAAGAGGACGACCAGATTATCGGTCCACCTCATCGTCATCGCTGGTGTTATGCAGCGTCAAAGGCAATTGATGAATTTCTTGCTCTTGCTTACTGGAAGGAAAAACGACATCCTGTATATATCGTTCGGCTATTCAACATTGTAGGACCGCGTCAGACAGGACAATATGGAATGGTCTTACCCAATTTTATAACACAAGCATTAAAAGGAGCCCCCCTTCGTGTATTCGGGGATGGACAACAAACTCGTTCTTTTGCTTATGTTGGCGATATTGTCCCTGCATTAGTCCAGATTATAGAACGACCTGATTTATGTGGTAGAGTATTCAATTTAGGCAATGATAAAAGTGTTCGTATCATTGACCTTGCCCACAAGGTAATTGAACTTACAAAAAGTTCCTCCACCATCCAACTTATTCCCTATGATGAAGCATATCCCGAAGGATACGAGGACATGCGACACCGTGTTCCCTGCCTGAAAAAGATACAGCAGGCTATCGGTTATACACCCCAAACATCTCTTGAAACCATAATCCTGAAAGTAACCGAACATATACAGAAAAAACTGAAATCAGGCTAAATAACAAATTTGTATTATCCCACTTTTTATGAATTGTATAATATTTGGATAAATAAAGATTTTTGGTTTTTGAATTTCTTTTTCTAATATTTCTTCATAAATAAATATAATCGCAGTAGTCAAAGTTGAAGTAAAATGGAACATGTATATATAAGAACATTTGGTTGTCAGATGAATGAGCATGACAGTGCTCGTATTATATCTATAGTTGAACAGTTAGGATTTTCTACCACGGATACGCCGGAGAAGGCACATCTTATTTTAATTAATACCTGTTCGGTCCGTGAGAATCCTGAAAATAAGGTATATAGTTTATTAGGAACACTTCGTCCTATAAAGAAAAAGAGACCTGAAACGATTATTGCAGTATGTGGTTGTGTTGCTCAGCAGGAAGGGGATAATATTCTGGAACGCGAATCGGCTGTAGATTTGGTTATTGGTCCTGACCATTATTTTGAATTGCCGGAATTGATTAAGCGTGTTCGTAATGGTGAACGGATTTGTATTACACAACGCTCATATCCCAGACCTCCTGTGTTTGACTTTATTCCGAATGAATGGCTTGAGAAAGGACATCGTGAAGGGGTAAAGGCATACATCGTTATTAGTAAAGGTTGCAATAATGCGTGCAGTTTCTGCATCGTCCCAAGAACACGTGGTCGCGAAGTGTATCGCACACCGGAGAATATCTTGAAAGAGGTACAATCCACCGTTGCCGAAGGGATTCGAGAAATATGGTTATTGGGGCAGAATGTAAATGCTTATAAATTTCATTCTAATTATTCATTTGTCCATTTATTAAGAGATGTATCTCGTATAAAGGATTTGTGGCGTATCCGATTTACCTCACCGCATCCATACGATTGGACTAAGGAATTGACTGATTTAATTGCGGAACGAGAAAACATTGCACGGCATATTCATTTGCCTCTACAATCAGGGTCAAACCGAATTTTGAAACTTATGCGGAGAAAGCACACCATAGAACAATACATTGGAAATATTATATACCTGCGAGAAAAAGTGCCTAATATCGAAATCAGTACTGATTTAATTGTCGGATTTCCCACAGAAACCGATGAGGATTTTCAGGAAACACTTAAAGTCGTGGAACAGATTAAATTCAGTCAAATTTATCCATTCAAATATTCTTCACGACCCGGTACACATGCAGAAAAATTAGGAGATAACATTCCCCGAAAAACGAAAGAGGAACGGTTAGCACGGTTAATTGAGTTGCAAGAGAAAATAAACCAATCGGCAATGGAACAATTAATTCATACGGAACAGGAAGTACTCATCGAAGAAAAACATCCGAAAAATGAAAATTTCTGGAATGGCAGAACAAACTCTTACCGCTCTATTACTGTTTCGGGAGTTAATCTAAATATCGGAGACCTCATTTCTGCACGCGTTACAGGTTTCCGGGGTCATTGGTTAGAAGCAGAATATATGAAAACAATAAAAAAATCACCATTAACACATTGAACGAAGAGGAGAGATGTCTCATGAAAGTCTCTGTTATTAATCCTCAATCTACTATTGATTGGAACTGGAATTCTGCTTTACTCATCCCTATTTATGAGAATAATCTTCCTGTTGAATGTTCTTTACTTACAGAAGAACAAGAACTAACTGTTCAAGCAATGATAGACCGCGATTTATTTCATGGCAAGGAAAATGAAGTTTTATTTGTTCCCTTTATCAATGCAACCTTTGCAGGAGCAATTCTTGTAGGACTGGGGCTTCAAGATAAAATAAATTCTGAAAAAATTCGCAGAATATCCGCAAAAATAATTGAATGTAGCAAAGCAAATAAAATTAAAGAGTTCGTTTGTTACTGGTTAAATGTCTCCACGGAGTATATCAATCCATTTATAGAAGGGGTTATGCTATGTCAATATACTTTTGAACAGTATAAAAGTTCAGACCCGACACGAAAAGAAAAAAACGTAGAAATTACCCATATCACATATATAGTATCGAACGATAATGATATATCTTTACTGAGCACTCAATGCTATAACACGATTATGATTTGTGATACAGTCAAAATGGCACGTTCTTTAATTTGTTCTCCTGCCAACGAATTAACCCCTCAATCCTTTGCAGAATTCGCACAGGACCTCTGTCAGAAAACACCCATTAATACTTACATACTTAACAAAAATTCATTGGAAGAAAAAGGACTAAACAGCATTTTAGCAGTGGGGAAAGGTTCAAAGAATGAACCTTTACTTCTTGTTCTGGAATACAACCTTACTTCTACTGCGGGAAAACCTATAGCACTTATAGGGAAAGGGGTAACTTTTGATACAGGGGGTATTTGCTTAAAACCGCGTGATGATATGCAAGATATGCGATATGATATGGCGGGTGCTGGTGTTGTATTAGGGACAATCTATGCCCTCGCAGAATTAAAAACGGATGTCCCTGTTGTTGGAATTATTCCTTTAGTAGAAAATATGCCCGGAGGGTCTGCCTTGCTTCCAGGCGATATTATCAAAACATACAGTGGAAAAATGGTAGAGGTTCTGAATACGGATGCGGAAGGACGCTTAATTTTAGCCGATGCAATATCGTATGCCCAGAAGGATTATTCTCCACGGCAAATTATAGATGTTGCCACACTTACGGGTGGATGCATCATTGCATTGGGACATTATTCTGCGGGGCTTCTTTGTAATAACGACAGATTGTCAGAGGAACTGATAAAGTCGGGAGAGATAACAGGAGAACGTCTCTGGAAACTTCCACTCTGGGAGGATTATGATAAACTTATACAGTCTGATTTTGCAGACATAGCCAATATCGGTCCGAAATCAGAGGCATCAACCATTGTGGGTGGCGTGTTCTTAAAACAATTTATTGAAGGTGATACTCCATGGGCACATATTGATATTGCTGGAACTGCCTGGGGTGTTAAGCACATTCCCTATTGGGACAGCAAATACCCAACAGGTTACGGCATTCGATTATTAACTCATTGGTTTTTACATACAAAAGATACAGAACTATAAGAGGCACTGTTATGAGATATATCCTTTTCTTTATAGTATGCATCCTTACCTTGATACTTATATTCCTCGGAATAAACCCACATTTTATTTCATCCGATAAGGATAGCAATCATTTCCCTGATACCCTCTTATTCAAAAAAGCAACGGCAAACATTTCAAAACTAAGGGCTATCATTGAAAATTGCCCCAAAGTCTCTTCCGAAAACAATGAAGTTATCGAAGGGAAAGAAGAAACCATTGCTCCCGAGCAGAAACTACTAAAAGAATTGGAATTGATAATGGCATATCAGAATAAAGTAATAGCCCATTGCAAATATGAAGAGATTCAGAATAAGTCCTTAAAACGAGAAGTTTCCTTTGCCGATGTGCAAAAGGCGTATCGTGAATTGGAATCCGCAGAGTTATATCTTTCGCGGTTGCTCGAAAATTATCCTCAGGGATCGGAATTATTCAAGTAGTCCCATAAATAGAAAACATATACTCGTCCTATGAAATATGTATACATACATACACTTGGATGCCGATTAAATCAGGCAGAATCCGATGCAATACTCCAAAAAGTTTACGAACAGGGTTATGAAATTGCATCAAAAGACTCTCCTGCCGACCTCTGTATTATTCATACCTGCGCCGTAACGCATGAAGCAGAGGTAAAATGCAGAAAAGTCATTCGACATACGATTCGGAAGAATCCATCTGCTGAAATCGTTGTAATTGGTTGTTATGTCGAAAAAGATATAGAAACATTAAAGAAAATTCCCGGCATAGACCTAATTGTAGATAATAAACGGAAAATGAACTGGTTCCCATACATAACGGGGAAAAAACGAGAAACACCCTGTATTCTAACCGGAACCACATGGGAACTCACCGCATTGAGTTGCTCATTTACAAAACCTGTCGCCATTCCGGGTTTTCATCGAGCAAATATCAAAATACAGGAAGGTTGTAACCAGTATTGCTCTTACTGCATAATCCCTTACCTACGTGGACCTTCCCGTTCAAGAAATATACAGGAGATTTTACAGGAAATAAATTGGCGTATCGAAGCGGGAGTTAAAGAGATTGTCCTAACAGGTGTTAATATAGGAAATTACAATTTTGAGGGAAAGAACCTGATAAAACTACTGGATACCATCTATGAACAGTTCGGAAATCAAGCACGAATTCGATTAAGTTCTATTGAGATTAACTCCTTAAATGAAGAATTTCTCCTGCGAATGAAAGATAGTTATTTCCCTCTGGTTCCATATCTACATATCCCTCTACAATCGGGTTCAAATACAATATTAAAGCAGATGAACCGCCAGTATGTTTGTGAGACCTATCGGGATTTTGTTCTACAGGCGATAGATACAGTCCCCAATATCGGAATTAGTTCCGATATCCTTGTAGGTTTTCCCGGTGAAACAACCCTATTATTTGAGGAAACATTACATTTCCTCGAAAATTTACCCATATTTTTCCTGCATATATTCCCATATTCACCGCGAGAAGGAACCCCTTCCTATTCTTTTTCTGGACAAGTCGCAAATCCTGAAATTGAACACCGCGTAAATTTGTTAATTGAATTAAGTAAAAGGAAACGTAATCTGTTTTACCGAAAATCACAAAATACGGTGAGGACGGTTTTATTTGAGGAAAAAAATAACGACCATTGGCAAGGATATACAGATAATTATATTCGTGTTACGGCAAAAAGTCCGGAATGTCTGGAAAACAAATTATGTGATGTCCGATTAGAAAATGTTTTCGTAGAACATATGAGTGGCACAGTTTTAAATATTATCAACCAAGGATAGAAAAGGGTAAATAATGTCTTTATTAGAAGAACAAGCACTTTGTAAAGAACGGGAATTGAAAAAATATCTGCAGAAATTTACATCAATTGCAATAGCCTATTCGGGAGGTGTGGATTCAACCTATCTTTCAGCGGTTGCCTACGAAGTATTGAGCAACCGCTGCATTTTGCTTATCGCAGATACACCCAGTATGCCCCGCGAAGAGTTAAAAGAAGCCCTTGAATTTGCAAAACAACAACAATGGAATGTGTCCGTAATATATCCCCATGAGTTCAAGGATGAACGATTTTTAAGAAATGACCCCCAACGTTGTTATTATTGCAAAAGTGAACTTTTTAAAACTATGTTGGAGTTTATAAAACAGAATAATTTTCAGGCAATTGCCTGCGGTGAAAATGCGGATGATTTATTGGATACAACGCGAAGTGGGAAGTTAGCCATGAAAGAATTTGGGGTAATAACTCCTCTTTCGGAAGTAGGTATGACAAAAGAGGAAATTCGTATTCTAAGCAAACTTCGTCAATTACCCACAGCAGACAAACCCAGTTTTGCTTGTTTATCATCACGAATCCCCACAGGAACACCAATTACTATTGAAGACCTGAAACGAATAGAAAGTGCAGAGAACATATTAAAGTCATTAGGATTTAAGCAATATCGTGTTCGTAATCACCAAAACCTTGCTCGCATTGAAGTGGAATTGCAAGACTTACCCCGATTGATTTCCGAACCTATTCGCTACAAAATATTTCAGGAATTTACGAAACTGGGGTACCGCTATATCACTGTTGATATTGCTGGCTATCGCACAGGTAGTACTGCAAGATAATATATATTTTCCCCTTTCATAAATGTATTTTAATTTCTCTTTGATACTGAAAAACGAATACATGTGCACATCCTGCTCTGATAAGAACAACACGAAGAATCTCTTCTCCTCTGCAATAGTTAAACTTTATAGTAAGTAAAAAAGGTGAGGTATCGGAGAAATATACCTCACCTTTTGGGTCTGGATAATTCGTTTAGAACCTGTCCATAATTTCTTCACTTTGTAGAACAGCCATTGTGCGATTAACAGGCCATTTGCCGGGGTATCGAATAAATTCGACATGACCATCCATATACAGGAAATTACAACCGCCGGGTACATGATTGAATTCCTGTCCTATATCGGTGCTGACCCAGTCTCCACACACAGGGATTTCACTTTGGGCTTTGGCACTTGCTGCGGGATTGTTGATATCCGTTATCATGAAGCGTTCAATTCCCTCTCTCAAACGATACATCGTTAAGTTCTGGGTTCCATCGTTGAATTGGAAATCCTCATCATTTTGGGATGGATTCCCTAAACGCGGGTATAGATTGCCTAACATAATAACCACTTGCGGATTATTCGCCATTAACCAATCTATCATTACATTTACATCAGGATTCTCCGGTGGGTCGGGTCGGTCAATAATCCCCGGAAACCATGTGTTCCATGCTAAATATAAGTAAGAACAACTACTATCATCTACTTCGCAGGGATAAAATTCGGTATTAGGAACCCCAGCAGTGGGGACAAAGTTTCCGGCGCGGTCTCCAATAACCTGAGCACGATTATCTGCTTTATTAAATACTTTCTCCGGGTCATTCCCTGTTGTTGCGGAAGGGCATAATAGAACAGCAGGGTCGTTTAAATATTCCGGATACACCGCCATACAATCTATTACAAATTCTCCACTTAATTCTGTGCAATTGTATAGTTTCGATGGTGGGAATCTTTCCCCTTTGGCTTCGTTTGCATACATTTTACATGTAAGCCCGATTTGCTTTAAGTTGTTCTGGCAACTGGAACGACGAGCCGCCTCACGAGCACGAGCAAGCGCTGGTAATAGTATTGCCGCAAGAATACCGATGATAGCAATAACGACGAGAAGTTCAATGAGGGTGAAACCATGCTTTTTCATAATATTCTCCTTAATAGTAATTTTGTTTGATAATTATAGTAAATTATACTGTGTATAACTCTTACTATTTTACATTATATTTTTTTAGAATTCAATATATTTTACAAAAAAAACAAGCCTCAACATATAACATATAAATATATTGAGGCTTGTCGTGTAAGTTAATTTTTATTCTTTTACTTAGGCAATATCGCAGTTTTAAGTTTTGGCTCAAATGGGGAGCCATCCGATTTGCGGATACGTGCACAGAATTCCCACTCTCCACTACCCTGACGGATTTTGGCGAGTATATGGTTCCAACCTTGTTTCAAGTGGATTCCTATTGTATCATCATCAGGCACGCAGGGACGATTTGCATTTTTCCCGAATACTTTTGTCCCGTTAACCCAAATACGGGCACCATCATCACTACCGATTAACAAATTAACATCCTGCTCTGTATCACTCCACACATAAGTGCTTAAATAAGCGACACGGTTTTCCCCTCCTAATATTTTATGGAGTTCAACCACCATGGGTTTGTTAGGATTGGTTCCCGGTGAAACGGGTTTCCATAATGCTTTTTCTGCTTCTTCGGGTTTCTCCGGTGCAAATACGAACTCATACAACATGTTAGCGTTAATTTCATCGTTTATATAAGGACCTGAGACCATCCATGTAGTAATAAAATCCTCAAATTTCGGGATTATATCCAGAGTTTTCTGTGCTTCTTGTTTGATTAGTTCCATCTGTCCTTGATGGATGACTTTTTCGAGAGCGGGGGCAACTATATCCGTCGCAATTCCTATAAGCGTTTTTGAAAGTTTAACGACCGCAACTTCCGCTTCACTTTTTACCTGTTCATTATCCAGGTATTGGGTTACAATGGCTAATGCTTCGGGATAAGATGTGTTTTGCAAGGCACCTATGATACCTTTTAATATCTCAGGCTTTGTGCCAATTGCTATCACATCGTTAAACAATTGTGTCCGTTGTTCAGAGGACATATTGCAAATATTATCCGATAATTGAATAACACCTGCAAGAGACTGCCGACGAATAGAATCGTTATCTGTTGTGCGGGCAAGTTCCAATAAAGCATTTAGAGGTTCCGCATTTCGCCAATTGGATAAAGAACGAATCAAAGTTTCCTTTACAGGGTCTTCAGATTCATGAAGGTATTTAAGCAGTAAGGGTAATGAACTATCAACTTTCCGCTGGGCAATCTTTTCTAATGCAGATTTCTTTACCGATGCAGAAGGATTTAATTCTAATAAAGAAGCAATCCTTTGTATAACTTCTTCATCGGTAGATTTTGTCTTTTGTGTTAAATTCAAACATGTTTCGAGTAACCTATCTCGATGTGGCAGTTCAGGATTTGCACGGGCAAATTCTATCAGGACAGGAACAGGCGTATCATCTGGCCATTTATTTAATGCTTGTATTACAATGCCCAACTTATCGGCGGGTGTATTTGTACTTATACATGTGCTTAATTTCTCCCATCCTTTGACATGCCCCGACTGTGCGAGGACATGAAGTAGAACTGTTTGCACCGGTAATGCGGAATTGGAATCCAGTACGGATGAAATTTTGACCAATTGTTTTTCCGTTTCATCAGGATTCAGTAATGCAATTTTCAAAATCAGTTCTGCAAACAGTTCTTGTTCTTCATCGGAACTGACTCCCGGCAATATTTGTAAAATCGTGTCAAGCATTTCTGCATTAGGCTGTTCGATAAGGCTCTTTATAGCGGATATTCTACACTCCGGGTCAGCATCTCCGGCAGATTTTAGTATGATGGGTTCACTGCCGGGTACTTTTCGTGTAGCAACTAAGGGCAGAAGGAGTTTCTTTAAAGCGGGTTCTATATCGGGTTTCTTCAATATATCCAACATTCCCTGTCCGGCGTCATCTCCGGGCATCGAAGCAAGACTTGCTTTTGCCAGTTCTGCCTCTGTTCCTTCGCCGAGGGCTTTGGGAATAAGTAATTCTATTTCCGATTTGCCACCTATAACACCGAGTGCTTTTATGCTGGCTTCTCGAATTGCAGGATTCTCACTATTGAGACTGTTAACTACATAGGGAAGTATATCTTTTCTTTTTTGTGAAGCGAACAGATTGATAAATTGCACTTGATTTTCAGGTGTAGAAAAAGCCATTTCCTTGCATACAACATTTAATAGAAGTTGCTTATTCTTTATTAAGGGTGTAGAGGCAATAACGAGCCGAACAAAATCAGTATCAGGGTCACCAAGTGCCTTTACTAATACTTTTGTCCCTTCTTCCTCAGAGTACTTTAATAGACTGCGTAGCGATGCTATCCGTAGAGAAGGTGTAAGCGAACTATCTGCGGATAAACTACGTATTACTGCAAGGGCATCGGGGGATTTCTTCTTCGCTAATATTTTATCGGCACAGGCAAAAGCATGTTGTGTTAATTTCAAACGGGCTGATTCAATAGATTGTGAATGTGCTGTCCATAATGCTGAAAGAGCACTTTCCTCTTCCATCATACAAAGAGCAGAACCCGCAGAAATTACAATATCAGGGTCACTATTGTTCAAAAATACCGCAATAGAAGAGATGGACTTGACATCCTTTCGCAAACCAAGTGAGGTAATAATGCCAATACGGTTTTTCCCTTCGGTTGTCTGTAACGCATTTCGCAGGGCACGAGCGGATAGTTCCCCGGGTATTTTTTCGAGAGCAAAACGGGCTGAATCAAATAATTCAGGGACCTGTAACAAATCCGTTAGAACGGGGACAGATGCTTGAGAACCTAATTCTCCTAATTTTGAGCATACATATTTTTTGGCATCTATTGTCGCGTCGGAAAGAAGGAATTTAATCATTTCCTTTTCAGCATTTGCCAGAGACCTTTTATCAGAGGTCATAACACGGAGGTATTCATTAATTTGAGTTATTGTGGCAAGGCTATCCAGGGCTTTATACCCTTTTATCCGTTCCAATAATTCCGCAAGGGGAATATAACGATTTTCTTCCCAGATACGAATTTCATCAGGTCCCGGAAAATCTTCGGGAACAGGTTGTGTTACTTTACCGGTAGCACACCATTCTGCACCTCGCAGGAATGTAGTAAGGAAACCTGCACATTGTAATGCCACAGGAGTATCCTCTTGCGGGTGTCCTAAAACAGTCTGGAAAATTCTGCCTTTTCCATATTGTACTGTGAAAAGAATCGGTTCATGTTCACCGGTTCCCTTTTCTTCGGGACTGGAATAAGCGGTTGCGAGAACAGTTAAGTTTTCTGCAGGACCACGCAGACGGTCATATAACTCATCTTTTGCATGGAGCCATATCGGAGGGAGTCCCTTTGTAATGGGATGATTGCGGTCGCGTATTACAACTTGAAAGGCATGCTGTGTTCCATGACTACCACCGGGTCCCGGAATATTATCTTTTACGACCTTCCCATCTCGCCAGCGAACATACGGACCCCAGCGCTCATCACGGTTGCCCCAACCACCAAGACCAATAATTTTATTAAATTCAGGCCAGTCAGGGAAAGCATTATTTGCAGCGTGGTAAACAACTACCCCTCCACCATTTTCCACATAAGATACAAAGGATTGTCTTACATTTTCAGGCCAGGGGTCACCGTTGTAATCTAAAATAACCACCTGATAATTTTGGAATTCTGGCTTAAAGGAGGAAAAATCAGCGCCCTGAGCAGGCGATTGAAGCACATCCACCTGAAATAGTCCCGTTTTTTCCAGAGCATCCTTCAAAATGGGGAAACTGATGTCCCAGCGATGATTGTTTTGCCCTGTTAATAGTAGTGCTTTAATTGTAGGTTCTGCCATAAGATTCATAGGAATAAAAGTCAAAATAAGGGCAATAAGAAACTTTCCTACAATTATTTGTCTTGTCCTATAATTCATATTATTTCTCCTATGTATGAAAGAAGGTTCATAAGTAATTACTAAATATTTAGGTGCCACGGCTCACGCATGGGTCTGCAGAGCATACGATTGGCTTCGGAATCATTTACAAAGGTTTCTGTATCAGGGTCGAATTTTAATGGTCTGCCTAATTTAAGGGCTATCAGTCCTAAATGTCCAATCATAATGGAATGATGTGCTACTTCAGCAGGGGTGATGGTTTTCTTGCGAGTACGGACACATTCTAAAAAGTTTCCAATATGATTTGAAGAACGGTACAAATGTAATTCATGAGGTTTAATTTCTGTTTGAACTAAAGACCGCGGGTATGCATCGAAAGCACCACGGTCAACATGTATCCAGCCTTCCGAACCTTTGAATAAAACGCCCCCTTTTTGCCGTGCAGTTACTAACATATCAAAACCTTCTTTGAATTTGCAAAGGAATTCATAATCTTCTACGGTATCAAAAAGTCCATCTTCTGCTTTAGGCCAATGTCCGCCTCTTGGGATGATTTCAACGGGTCCTGTGAGTTCGGTTCCCATGCCCCATTGGGCAATATCGCAATGGTGTCCAGCCCAGTCGGTTAATTGTCCACCTGCGTAATCACTAATCCAGCGAAAATTCCAATGGCATCGGGCTTCACAATACGGTGCGTATGGGGCTGGTCCTAACCACATATTATAATCGAACCACGGAGGTGGGTCTGTTGGGGTTGTACTGCCTTTATTAATGGAGTTCTTTGCGGGTAAACCAACAACAACATATTTCACTTCACCGATGTATCCATTGCGAACGAGTTCACATGCCTGACGGAAATGCTCCTGTGACCTCTGCCAACTGCCCGTTTGCCAGATTCTGCCATATTGTTCCACTGCATCGACAATGGCTCGTCCTTCTTTAATTGAGCCTGCTAATGGTTTTTCACCATAAACATCTTTTCCCGCTTTTACAGCCATAATTGCAGGAATTGCATGCCATTGGTCCGGTAACGCTAATGAAACCGCATCAATATCATCACGGGCAATTAACTCTCGGAAGTCTTTATAACCTGCACAATCCTGATTGCCATAACGGTCGTTTACTTTTTTCATCGCCGTTTCAAGATGCTTTGCATCGACATCACATATAGCCACAACCTGTGCAGAAGGTTGGCTGAGAAAACCTTCCATATTGGATGTGCCCATACCACCAACACCGATACAACCAATTGTAATTCGTTCACTGGGAGGAACTGCTCCATCAAGTCCTAGTGCCCTGCCCGGAATGATATATGGAAACGCAACTGTTGCTAACGAGGCAAGCCCCGTCCTTTTTAAGAATTCCCTTCGATTTAAAGATTCCTTTTTTTGTTTTTTCCGTTTCATAAAAATTTACCTCCATAAATTGGGTTTTGCTACAAAAATAAAAGGCTTTTTTATCATATCAGACTAACAAAATAAAAAACGAGTTTTGAAAATAAAATGAAAAAAAACGAAATTGTGGTATCCTTTGTAGTGATTGGATATTAACAATCCCGAAATAAAGATATTATAATTTCTTTTGTTTTATTTGATTTTCTAAAATATGAATTGTTATGGTAATTTTTCTATAAAAACAATGAATTGATTTTGTAAGGAGATAACAATGAACCATAAAACTTTGTTCGGAATGCCTCTTTCAGATAAATCGATACAAAAAGGTGAAAAATTAAAGAGGAAGTTTGCCAAAAAGTTTGGATATACAGGTAAAGATGAATTCCCACTAATTGCAAAACCCAATGAGATTTTATCTCCTTTTATTAATTTGCATGATGTCTTTTCGGAGAAGGAGGGCATAGCCCTTGACCCACAAAAAGGAATGGTAATTGGAACAATTCGTATGGGATATGGACATTATCGCATCGGAATGGCAATAGCCTCTGCTGTTAACTATGCGGGCTATATTCCTTACTGGTTTGATTTGTTGAACTTTAATAGTGCAGGAGCACGAATGATTCGCTATCTGGATTATTGGTATTCATTAGGTTCTCGCATCTCACAGAAATCGAAAATGTTTAACCGTTTCTTTTGGGACCCGTTAATGGGGAAATGGTATCGGGGACTGGAAAAGAATTATCCCGTAATGGCAACCGCAGAGATATTATCCGATGTATATCGTCAACTGGACCCCAATATCCCTGTTCTGGCGACACATCCGTTCAATGCACATGGAGCAAGTTTTGCAGGTATGCGTAAGGTTTTGAACCTTATTCCGGATAATTGTCCATTAGGTTTTCATCTTTCCCCGGATGCATTACAGGTTGTGCAGGGTCCATCTGAATATTTTGGTTTCCGAACCTTACGGGGGATGATTCCGCCGGGTATTGGAAAAGGAATTCCACAAAGTCAAATTAAAGCAGTTGGACATTATGTTGACCATGAGTTGCTCGCTCCATTAGAGGAAGATGTGCAAAATCGTATATCCCGTATGGATAAAAAAGAACCTCGCAGATTTTTGATTTCTATTGGAGGAGCCGGTGCACAGCAAAATTTGCTCGTAAATATTGTTAAATTTCTATGGAAATGGATAATAGAAGGAAAATTAATTCTGTTCTTAAATTTTGGGGACCATGTAAATGCATTGGAATACTTTAAGAAAAATATTCCACACTTTGATGACCTGCTTAATTTGCATAATCACTGGGATGAAACGAAACAATTTGTAAAAAATGCATTGGATAATAAAGTATCGGGGACGCTTCATGGTTTTCTCCATGATAATACCTATTCTGCTGTTTATACTACGAATTTACTAATGCGTCCCAGTGATTTGCTAATAACAAAACCGAGTGAACTTGCATTTTATCCTATACCGAAATTATTACTGGAACGAGTTGGTGGTCATGAGGCATGGGGAGCAATTCGTGCTAGTGAAATTGGTGATAGTACACCAGAATGCGTCGGGCTCGATTTTACATTACAGGTTCTAAATATGCTTGTTGAGGAAGATGATTTATTAAAAATGTATAACGAACAGATTGTTCAATTAAAGAAAGTAGGTACTTATAACGGTGCTTATAGAGTAGTAGCATTAGCCTCAGAACAATTACCGTAAATTTTTTTATCAGTATTTACCACATTAGTTTTTTATAGTTTTTTGCAAATATTTGGATTTTATTAAATCATTTCTGATGTGTTTATGGAACTGACAAAAAAATTAATCCACGATTGTGAGAAAGACAGGAATATTTATATAACTTTACTTTTGTATGGAATTTAGGTTGCTAAAAATTTGACTTTTAGGTTATAACTATGTATTAATAATACTGTAGTTTTAAGTGTTCTTTAATAGTTTAATAAACAACATTAACCCCGAATGTTATCCGAGCGACTTGCGAGGGCTTAAGTATACCGAGAACTCGGGTAACAGAAGAAAAAGGAAAGGAGTAGGGTTATGAAATAACAAGGTTTCACGCTCATCGAACTACTCGTCGTCATCGCTATTATTAGTATCATCGCCGCAATATTACTGCCGGCACTTGCCTGTGCACGTGAAGCGGCCCGCCGTTCCTCCTGCCAGAATAATCTGAAGCAGTGGGGTGTCGTACTTAAGATGTATTGTAACGAAGCCAAAGGAGAAAGGTTCCCACCGTTGCAGGTTGTCAGAACAAAATGCGAAAACCCCAGTGAAAATTATAAGTTTGCAATCGCGGCTGCACCTGCGGTAGATACTATTTACCCCGAGTATCTGACAGACCCAGCCATTGCAATTTGTCCGTCTGATGCACGGGATACTGCAGCCTATTTGAAAAAGCAAGATGGGACCAGTTACTTAACCTGTGAACCGGAAAGACTGGATGCCAGTTATGCTTATCTGGGCTAGGTTTTCGACCGTAATAAAGAATTGGGAACAGCGCCATTAAGCAACTACTCAACATTGAATTCTCTTATTTCTTTGATGGGTGGTAGTGCTGTTAGCGGTACTGCTCCGGTTCCTATTCAACTGGCAGAAGCAGTCAGCAAACTTATCAATGATTCGCTTACACCCATAGGTGCCTGTATTAGTTCTCCCAACCAAGCAGCTGCAACCCAATTGATAGGAATTACTGATAAAGATATTTCTGTTCCTGCAGGTGTTGGAAATGGAGGAGGTAGTACTATCTATAGGCTTCGTGAAGGTATTGAAAGGTTCTTGATTACGGATATTAATAATCCAGCCGCATCGAACAATGCTCAGAGTGAAGTCTATGTTATGTTAGACCAATTCTCTGCTTATGGTGCTATTGATTTCTTCAACCATCTGCCTGGTGGTTGCAATGTGCTTTACATGGATGGCCATGTTGAATTCATTCGCTACATCGGTGCCACTGATATGAACAACCCGGATGTAAATGCTACAGAACCAATACTGCCCAGTGTTGGTGTTGTCATTGGTATCATTTCTCAGGCAGCTGGTTATCAATAATATTTAACTTTTTCCGACCTCGCAAGGAATTTTAAGGGGACAGTTTTTACTGTCCCCTTTCGTTTTTTACAAAAGAAAGCACATATTAACTCATTCTATATAGTGAAAAAATTTGCAGTATATCTGTTTCTGTGATATTATAAGCCTGTAATAAAAAGGATGATTATCAATTTATGTTAATAAAGAAATCTCCGGATACAATACAAAAATTAGATATACTGACTCGTGGAGCAAAATATGATGTTTCTTGTGCCTCCAGTGGTGTAGAACGGAAACCAACAAAAGGTAAGATAGGAAATACTCTGTCAGGGGGGTTATGCCATAGTTGGTCATCGGATGGAAGATGTATTTCTCTTCTAAAAACTCTACAAACCAATTATTGTCATAACGATTGTGCATACTGCATTAACCGATGTAAGAATGACATAGCCAGAACAACAATTGCTCCGGAAGAGTTGGCAAAAATAACATACGAATTTTATCGTAGAAATTACATTGAAGGGCTTTTCCTGAGTTCGGGAATATTTAACGATGCCAATCGGACAATGGAACTTATGCTGGATACGGTAAAGATATTAAGGGAACGCTATGGGTTTAATGGTTATATCCACATGAAAATACTTCCGGGAGCAGAAGAGAATGCTATCGAGGAGGCAGTTTTCTGGGCAGATAGGGTAAGTATTAATGTAGAGTTGCCTACGACCTCTTCTTTGAAATTGCTTGCACCACAAAAGGATTTGAAAAAAACTATCGCGACAATGCGTAAAATAAATGCAATTCGTGAGAAATTGCTTTCCTCTCCAAAAAGAAAGGGCTTTTATGCAAAGAGCGGTCAAAGCACGCAGATGATAATAGGGGCTACACCTGAAACAGATTGGCAGATTTTACGATTTTCCGAATACTTATATAGAAATATTCTGTTAAAACGAGTGTACTACTCTGCTTATGTTCCACTAAATCAAGAACCTATTTTACCTTCTATTGGAAGTCCCCCTTTGCAACGCGAACACCGTTTATATCAAGCGGACTGGCTTCTGCGGTTTTACAAATTCTCATTAGACGAACTTCTTACAGAAAACAATCCCAATCTTGATGAGCATTTTGACCCAAAAATATCCTGGGCTTTGAGAAATTTACAGTTTTTCCCAGTGGAAATAATGCAGGCGGATATGTTTCAATTACTTCGTGTTCCGGGCATAGGTCCTACATCAGCACGAAGGATTATACTGGCAAGAAAAACAGGAAAACTCGATATGGATACCCTAAAAAAATTGGGTGTTGTTATTAAAAGAGCTATTTATTTCATAACTATCAAAGGAAAATATTTTGGAACTATTCCTTTGGGACATCCTCTACTGTCCGAAAAATTATTAGAACGAAAATCTTGTAACGATATAACCATAGGAGACCTGTTTAACTGTGAACTTCAACTTACCTGAAAATAAGGTTTCAGAAAAAACAGATTGGCTGTTATTCCCGCAAGAAGTAAATAAAAATGATATTGAAGAACAAATTAAAAAGGCACCTATTGCAATACAGAAAATATTGAAATACTATCTTTTAACAGATTCTGAAAATACATATGAAGAGATTCATATTTTTCTAAAACACATCGAAGAGAATAAGAAATTTCCTGTTGAAAAAATAAATGACCCCATTGTTTACAAGGTAATAAAGACAGCAAGAAGTATTCAGCGACAAATTCATAAATTAATGGGTTTACTTCGTTTTCATGAAATTGAAGGGGGATATCTTTATGCGTCATATACTTCTGATTTTAACATAATAGTTCCTCTTGCTCTGCATTTTTCGAGACGATTTAATAATGAACGATTTATAATTCACGATATAAAACGGAGGAAAGCCCTATTCGTAGAAGAGGGAAAGTTATATGAGGTTGTTTTTCATGACTCGCTTCCTTCGGATACCGATGCGGAAAGTTTTTTCCAGCAATTATGGCAAAGGTATCATCGAAATATATCAATTACAGAAAGAGAAAATAAGAAACTTCAGAGACAAAATATTCCTCTTAAATTTCAACATTGGCTGACTGAATTTAAAGGATCAAATGCTTATAATCAAATAAGTGAAAACAGACAAATTCTATAAATAAAGGTTTTCCTTAAACTACCCTTATACTTCTTATTAAAAAAATCAAACTGTTTAGAGGGATACAGCAAAGGGGATGCAACGAATATTCAATTTAGTTAAACCAAGGAACAATGATATTGTTTCATATAAAATGAACAGGGACCTTCCAATATAAATATAGGAGTAAAAAATAGACATTTTGTTTTTGTTTTCTTCCTCTATATACTCCATCCACAGGCAAAAATATCTATGCTACATTTGGGCGAAAGATATTTCGTCATTCCAAATTATTAATGAATCCCGGCATAAGTAGGATGGAATCCGTGTGAATGCAAGTTTTTTACACCTATTATGCAACATAGTTTTACCTTTCATTTATAATGGCATCTAATATAATATGTAGATAAATTGTTGTATAAAAGCATGTAAAAAAGGAATGGGATTTTTTCCTATCTCAATAGTTCCTTTTAAATATATAAGGAGTAGATACATGAAAAAAGAAATAGTATATTTTTTATTATGCATTGTTTTTCTTTGTCCCTGTATTTCGTCTTATTCTGCTTCATTATGTGAAACGAACGTCTTTTCTTCTGTTTGGAAAATGGATACTCCCATCATCATACATTCTCACGATACGGATGTTAGTAAATATTCGGTAGAACTACCTTCATTTGAGAAGAAAAAGGATATGATTCTGGTTATGAAATTTAAAGCACGGTTGCATACAGATGCCCCCGGTGGCTGGAATGAATATTTAGGAATCGAAATAAATGGACAAAAATTAGATAAACAGACTTCTTTCTCAGAACAGTCAAGTGGATACAATCGCCTTATTAATCGCGGAACTGCATTAAAAACTATACCAGGAGAACAGGCATGGTGGAGTTCAAGAAATGGCTATCCTGTGATACTTACATATTTTGGGAATGGAGAAAAATTAGATGAGCGTATATTGAATTATCAAGAAGAGGGTTATTGGTATTTATTAAATATTTCAGATGTTGTTCATTATGTTGAAATAGGGGCGGATGAGAGAATCGAAAAAGCAGAAAAGAATCAAATTGATTTTATCAATACATATATTAACAAGAATGTTCCGTGTAAGAACATCGATATGGTCATTGAAAATCTTGAGATAGGTTATCTACCGAGTGGATTCGTGGAAAAATATTCAAAGCCGGAAATGACTGCATATACCTGGTTAAATACTCGGGAAAGTATTTCCACCGATAATTACACCGTCAATATTGGAGAAGGAGGTGAAACAGAAATTAAGATAGCAGAGGGAAAATATAAACTCGTTAGTATCTATTCATACCCCTCCGAGAAAATCGGTTTTAACTCCTTCGATTCTACATATGAGAATTCACCCGATTGGAAAGTAACTATTCAAAAAATCTCGAATAATTCGGTATCTATCGAAGGTTCAGGTAAAGACTATTCAATTACATGTAGTATCGAGACAAAGAGTGAAAAAATATCGGTAAAAGAAACCATTACAAATAAAAATGATGAACCTGTTGGTATTATTATTACACATCAAATTATATTAGAAGATATGCCCGTTCGATATCGTATTGCAGGTATTGAGGATATGGAGAGACTAGCAGGAGTGGCAGAGAACCCAACTATCTTTATGGCTTATAGAGACACATCCTTAGGTTTTCTGGCAGAAGATAATTTGCTTCGGGCACAAGGTGAGATAACAAAGAAAAGTAATATGTTCCAATATTCCGCAAAACATTTTGGTCTGGACAGGGGCGGGAGTTATATATTCCAATTTTCACTTTATCCATCGAAAGGAGGGGATTATTTTACCTTTATTAACAAGGTACGAAGAGAATGGGGTGTAAATCATACCATTGAGGGACCTTTTGCTTTCTCCGACCAGATTATTCCAGAACGAAAAATTAAAATATATACAGTTGGTCCCTGGCTGGATTATTACAGTTTAAATCCGGAGACGGGCAAAATATTTACGCGGGAAGATTATAAAAAGCAAGTCAAACCTATTATTGATAAGATTAAACAAGCCCAGCCTGATACGTTCATATTGGGTATGACTGAAACTAATTTGTATACTATAGACAAAAGGAATATTAAAGGCGGAGAAATCCTTCCGGGCGGTTCTATGCCTCGGTCCGGAAAATATGGAGCCATTCTCGATAAAAAACAAAGCGAGGTTTTGAAAGCAGGCATTAACACATGGTTAGATTCTATTTTGCAAACGGAGGATGGTAGAGTTATCGTGGATACTTATTATCCGAGCAGTCCGGATACCCTAAATTTATTGTTATATATCGAAAGAAACAATTACCGTTATAACTTCTTTAAAAGCCAGATAGACTTCCTGATGGATGAAGTCGGTCTGGATGGTGTTTATATCGACCAATTTACCCTGAATTGGGGACCCATCGGAAGAGTAGATAGACATACTTATGAAAAATGGGACGGCTATACAGTAGATATTGACGAAGTTACGGGGAAAATTACAAAAAAATATACCGATTGTGGACTTATTGGAGCAGAAGCCCGGAAAGATATTCTCAATTATATCGTCTCCAAAGGTGGAATATCCGTAATTAACAGTTTCCCGAGTTCCAATGAAGAACAAAACATCCCAAAAGTATTTCGATTTGCCGAATTTGAAAACGACCCAGTAAATCCTCTAACTTACATGGATAAAAAACCCCCTTTGACGATATATTGTGCTAAAGGACACCTATCCACTCCCATTATTTTGGGTATCCGACCGCAACGCTTCGAAGAAGAAGGGAAGAAAAAATGTGCAGAAATTATTATTAAATCAGTAATTACTGCATTAAGAAATGGATTGTTGTATTATTACTATGGAGATATTATCCCGTTGGAAGGAGAAGGTTCCGGAGAATATGGACCTATCAACCACATGTTCCCATTTACTCCTGTTGAAATAAATGAAGGCTATCTCATTGGCGAGGAACGAATTATCACATCAATTTCAAAAACATTTACATGGCATAAAAAACCTCAAGTGTTTCTCTTTGATTTGAAAGGAAGACAAATCCCACATAAATTTAAAATAACTCAGAAAGAGAATCTTTTCATTATTGATAT
Source organism: Candidatus Hydrogenedens sp. (assembly GCA_049968235.1). Classification (GTDB taxonomy): domain Bacteria; phylum Hydrogenedentota; class Hydrogenedentia; order Hydrogenedentales; family Hydrogenedentaceae; genus Hydrogenedens. The sequence continues at coordinate 32,711 of JBMFRC010000019.1, read as the reverse complement.
AAGCATTAACGACTGGAACCAAATTGCAATTATAGAATAATCTTATCCCTGTGAATTTTTTACAAGTTCATTTTAACGCTTTAATCTATTGTTTTCGATAAGAGTAGTTGTTCTAACTCTTCTGGGGAGTGAACGAGATAATGGGGTTTTGCTTTGATTAATCGCTCAATTTCATGCCAACCCCATGTAACTGCAATTGTAATAGCCCCGGCTTCTTTGCCTTCATACACATCACCACTTGTATCGCCAATATAATAAGCAATTGATTCGGGATGCTTTTTCCAGACACGTTTAATTTTCTTTACCTTACTGGTCTCTACATCCGCTCCAAGGACATCCTGAATAGTATCTATTTTTTCACGAACCAGGAACCTTTGCACTGCTTCTGTAAGATTGGAACTGATGATGTATACGGGATATTTTGCAGAAAGATGCGCGAGCATTTCTCGTATTCCATCAAATACAGAGACACTATCATTCGCTTTTGCGATACGGGGCTGAAACCTATTAAACAATTCTCGTAACTTCCATGGAGGAAAGCCTGCCTTGACTATATTAAACAAAAGATTTCCTTCAAATAAATTTAAAAAGGCCACCTTTGAATTTAATCGGTCAAACCCCATTTCTGTGCATGCTGAGGTAAACTCACGAAAGAAAATCTCAAACGAATCTGCAATAACACCATCAAAGTCAAATAGGATTAGTTTTTCTGTCATAATTTTTACTGAAAACCTGTTATTATAAATTACAAAAATGTTAAAATAATTTCAAAAATATGTGCTTGATTATAATCTTATTGCTATAATAATTTCGATTTTGATATAATTATGGTTTAGCAAAGAAGTAATATTTAACTTAAACAACAGGGAAATTATGGAGAAAACCGATGTCAGGACATTCTAAATGGGCTACCATTAAACACAAGAAAAGTGCTCTGGATGCGAAAAGAGGGAAGATTTTCTCAAAATTGGCAAAAGAAATTTCAATAGCGGTTAAGATGGGTGGTCCTGACCCGGAAGCCAATTCAAGACTTCGCACCGTGTTAATAGCATGTCGAAATGCAAACATGCCAAAAGATAACATTGAACGTGCCATAAAACGTGGTTCGGGTGAAGGTGGTGAGGCTTATGAAGAGGTTCGCTATGAATGCTATGGACCTGCGGGAGTGGCTATTGTCGTTGATGTTTTGACAGATAATAAACGGAGAACAGTTGCCGATGTTCGTCATGTTGTTACTAAACATGGTGGGACAATGGCAGAAGCCGGCGCAGTGTTATGGAATTTTGACCAAAAAGGCTTGATTACCGTAAAGAAGGAGAACTTAACAGAAGATGATATTATGGAGAAAGCACTGGAAGCAGGCGCCGAAGATGTCGATACAGAAGGGGAAATGTATGAAGTATATACTGCACCCAATGATTTACATACAGTATTGCAAAATTTTGAAAAGATGAATCTTCCTATCGGTGAAGCAAAACTTACCTTAAAACCTAAAAATCTAATTTCCGTCGAAAACAAATCTGCTGCTTCCGTGCTAAAACTTATGGAAGCGCTGGAAGATATGGATGATGTTCAAGATGTTTATACCAATCTGGACATTACCGATGAGGCTGTGGCGGAAGCAATGTCGGAATAATCGGAGTAATGATTGCTCTCGGATTTGACCCCGGCTTAGCCACTACGGGCTATGGACTCGTTCATAAAAAAGGTTCTCGCTACTTCCATATCTCTCATGGGACAATCCGAACACCTGCATCAAAAGATATAGCGGAACGACTGGCTATAATTTATCAAAATGCCTTAGATTTAATAAAAAAATATAGGCCGGATACTATTGCCATAGAACGCCTCTATTTTGAAAAAAATGTAACCAATGGGATATATGTTGCACAAGCACGCGGAGTTCTTTTACTTGCAACCGCACATCTGCAGATACCGGTAGTTGAATTCAGTCCAACCGAAGTTAAAATAGCTCTTGTTGGGTATGGTAGAGCGGAAAAAATACAGGTGCAAAGTATGGTGCAGAGACTCTTATTATTGGATGTAATTCCCCGACCGGATGATTCTGCTGATGCCCTTGCCCTTGCTATCTGTGCATTGCACATTAAACCTCTACCTCGATAAAATTTTTCTAAAATAAATTACATTATAACCAGTTTATGTTGTTAATAAGAAGAGTCAGATAATACAGATACTTTCTCATTGAGGCAGATTATTGTAAATAAATAGGATATTATATACGAGACCTCTTAACAATTAGTGTAAGAATTTAGGGTATAAGTTATATATGTTTTTACGGGATAAAATTCCGATGAAAAATTAAAATGCAAGAGTATGTATCTCTACTTCTACCCATTTTATTTGTTATTTTCTGTCAGTTCTTTTATCTTTTGATTATCTATGCACATCTCTCCTTTTGTACCCTTAATTTCTCATACAGCCACTTCAAATTATATGCGGTCATTAACAAGGAAAGATATACTCCTCTCTTCGTGTTCTCTGTGGTGAGAAAAAAAATACTCCACCACAGAGAACACAGAGAAAAAGTCGTTCTACCGCCACCATTCAAATTACTTGCAAAGAGAACTTAGAGAAATCATCACACACTGCTCAATAACACACAAAATAGTAAAAATGGAAGCATCCGCTCTTCCCAGTTTGAATTATATACTTCCCTCTACCATCTGCATTCTAATTTCTTCCACAGGTTATCTCTTGCCTCACTCTCAATCATCTCTCTCATCATGTCAGTTTTGTTTTGATACTGCATAATCTAAAAAACTCACCTGCTTTACCACTTTTATCATACAGCACATTTCCCCTTTCTTTATATAATCTTTCATGTACTATCTATCGTATTTGTTTTATTCAGAGGTCTCGTACCTGTATGCTTTTATTTCAAATATTCTATAAGTTGAGAAGGTGCGATAGGGATTTCTTTTACACATCGGAAACCGATAAGGGGAGAACGTATCTCGGGTTCTGCACTTCGACTTTGAGCAAGAGATGTTTGAGGGGAAGCATAATCGCCTCCCATAATAACACGGGGACAAAAATTATCTTGTGAGCAATCTGAATTAGCAGGGGTACATGTCCATTCGGAAACATTTCCTAACATGTCAAAACAGCCCATAGGACTTCGGTCATCAGGATATGATTTTGTAGGTACAGGAGTATTATTAATACCGCCTATATTTGAAGCATTTTCTTTCCAGACATCGCCCCATGGATATACTATTTGCCTCTCGCCCTGTCCGGCTCTTAACCATTGCCAAACTGTGGGTAGACTTTTTTTATAGTAACTGGCATAAGCAAGAGCATCAAAATAATTGACCATTGTAACAGGTAATAAATCTTGCTTATCCTGAATTGTTTCTAAACCGGAGAATGGGGGCATTTCCCAATGGATAGAACCGGAGGTGTAGAATTTCTTATATTGCTCCTGAGTAACCTCATTTATATCAATGAAAAATGCAGGGACGGTATATTGCTGATTGTTCCATGTAGCAGTTCCCTCAGGAATAAGAACCATTCCTTCATGTTCACAAAATATGGCAGAAAGGTAACGGGCACATGAAAATAACAAATCTAATGGTACTATTTCGCCCGCATTAAATTTTGTTTGTATTTGATTCAGAATAGGCTCAGCCCAACTTAAATACTGTCGTGCATTATCATCGGTAGATGCTTTTTCTTTTGCCTTTTCAGCAAGGCGAAGTAATAATTTTATATAGGTATCTACGGTGGATATCTGGTTATTATTAAGAGCAACTAAATTCCCTTCTGAAACCGCTTCTTGAGCAAGCAATTGTTCTCTATATTGTTCAGCAAAGAATAATCCTGCGGAACAGAGCAACAGCACGAGAGTAATCAAAGACCAGCCTATGACTCGTGGTGTTAAGAAAGTCTTCCATTTATTTATTCTTTTCGTGGGATGAGAAACAGAAATTTCATCACCCGTAAGAACGAGATTTTTTAGTGGTTCTATTGCCTTTCTCAACTCCCCTGCACTCTGGAATCGGTCTTTAGGTTCGGGTTGAATACATCTCTCCACAATTTTATCCAATTCAGGAGGTAGTTCTTTGATGAGTTCCGAGGCAGGTTTGGGAACACCCGTAGGGACCTGACCTGTCAGTATTTCGTATAACATAATTCCACAACTGTAAATATCAGAACGAGCATCCACATCCCTGCTATTTCGAACCTGTTCCGGCGACATATAAAAAGGTGTCCCCATCACAACAGAAACACCTGTTAACCTTGTGTCCGCCATCAATTTTGAGATGCCGAAATCCATGAGTTTTACAGTATTTTGAGGAGTTACCATCACATTTTCAGGTTTTATGTCGCGATGGACCGTAAATTGGTGTGCATATTCCAGAGCGGAGCATAGCTGGTCGAAGTAGGTCAATACCTGTTTTAGAGGAAGACGTTGTCCCGGAAGCATACTTTCCAGAATACCCCGTAGAGATTTACCCTCTATATATTCCATTGATATGTATAAGATATTTCCTGCAATTCCAATATCATGGACACGAACAATATTAGGATGAGATAGTTTCCGTGCTATACGGGCTTCATTCAGGAAACGGTCAACAATCATGGGGTCTTTAGCAAACTGGGGCAATAATAACTTTAAGGCAACTTCTTCTTTTAAGGTATTATCAAATACCCTATAAATACTACCCATTCCACCCCTTCCGATAAGTTTTACAACAGTGTATCGACTTCCAAAAATTTCCCCTCGGTGTAATGTCCCCTGTTGAAAATTCGGGGTCTTTTGCTCATACGGTATTCGGTCTACTTTCCGGGTTTCCGCGGTTATGGGACTGATTTTTATTGCTGGCAACGGGGCATTACAATTCTCGCACTGATTCACTCCATCCGGATTTATATGATTACATTTTGAACATCTTACCTGTGCCATGTGAGACCTTTTTTCGACAAGTTTACTCTATTTCTATTATACATGTAACAGGAGTTTCTATAAAAATCTTTCCGCCATACTTATTATTCTTCTTTTAAAATGATTCTATGTATTCAATTAATTCTGGAATATATTCACAAGGAATTGTTACATTGTGTGTGAATCTTTACCAATTCAAAAAAAGTATATGGGTCTATGAATGCCACTGCGTCGGTTTTCTGCTGAGTTAAGTCAATTACAGTTTTATGCCATGTTGGAGATTTCAAAATAGTTCGGATGAATTTGAAAGAAGGTAACTGCTTTTTGGCATATTCCGCTATGATATCCGACGATTTTTCTGGAGCTTCCATTAAATCTATACCCATGCGAACATAGGGTAATTTTTTTTCATAACAGCCTAAAAAAGGTATTTTTTGGGCTGTAATACCATCTGGCGAAAATTGGGAGTATGCTTCAAATCCATCTTTATCCAGACCAGGGGCATAGCCATCAATGATAAATCCTGTAATGGATAGGTCAAATCGTTTGCTATAAAACAAATTATGTTCAACCCATGCATTCCAACCAGTAGGAATACCCGATTCTCTATAGGAGGCAATTAACATACCGGGGTTCAGATACCCTGCACCACAGTCGCCATAGATAAACCAATCTTTTGGACTTGCATGGGTTCGAACATAATCAAATACATGAGGGACACGACGAGACAGGTTGGGATTAAAGGGGAATGTACAAGTAATATCACCATGTGCCGGGTCAGACCACCATTTCGGCACAGTTTGATTTAACCATGCAGAGGAATCAAAATCTCCCATGTAAAAACACAGATATACTTTCGGGACAACTTTTCCACTATGTGTAATATATCCCTGTCGTTTCAAGTCCTCGAGGGTTGGTTTCGGATTTTGTGGGTAGAAGGACTTTATTGGGTAATGTTGATAAAACGAAGCATTTGCTATACCAGCAAGCCCTAAGGCATCTGCATCCAATACACCATTGTAAGAAGAAGCCATCTTTACAAATTCCCATTCGGTTGGCACTCCTTGATGTTTTCCTCCCATTCCTGTTTCCTGCGTGTATTTCCATATCCACGGAGTAAAACCGCCTATCTGGTAAATCATGCCTCTTGCATTTCTATACATACTCAATAAAATTTCACGAAGTATTTTACGGTCTGTTCCTGCGGGTTGTTGGGGTTCATCATTGGCAGATTCATCACCCCAGATACCTAAATCGAAGAAAAACGCCCTTCGTGATATGAAAAAGTCATGATTCATAATTGTAGCGTTGGGAAACGAGGCTGAGGATGGTTTTTGGAACCAATAGCCGTCAATATAATAAGCCAGGAATTCGGGACTACATAAACCTGTATCTAAGAATTGTTCCTTTGCCCAGAGATAAAACCGGGCTTTTAGGCTCGTTGTGGATATATCGGGATAATTGTTTATCTGCACATCAGGGAGAATATCAAATGTTTTGTTATCAATAAGCCATCGTAGATTTTTTGTAAAAGGAAGATTTGTTGCAAGAACTTTTTTGAAAACACTTTCATCTTCCGGGTCATATCTCAAGCAGATACGATTTTCCAGCCCTGCAATGGTACTGGCAAGATTGGATGATGGCTGAACTTTTTCCGAATATATAACAATTCCTTGAATAAAGGAATGGAAGACATTTAGCAAATCTAACCAATTATCTACTTGCTTTATTTCTTTTTTTTCCAACCATCCACCTGGTTTCAAAAACTCATTCCACCAAAAATCATCGGTTCCCTTCATAAATCGAATAAATAAACGAGGTTCTGCTCGATTTACAATTCCCTGTAATGATGCCAATAAATGTCCTGTGTCCCACGCATTACGAGCATTGTTCCCTATGTTTATATCGATTTCTGTTGACCATGAGAAATCATAATAATAAATAGGCATAGGTTCTGCTATTACAAACGATGAGAATACGATGAGCAAAGGCAGAGAAAACAAATATTATTTCCTTTTTTTATGTTGTTATTGATTCTTGTTGTATCTCTTCGTTATAGTTGCTTTATTCTTATATTCCTAAATTCAACGCGAGAGCCGTGTCCAAGCAGAGCAATATGTCCTTCCTCATTAAGCAAACCGGGATGTGCCTTTTCATCCGGGGTAGGCTTATTTGCCAATTCTTTCAAATCTGCTGTTAGAATCTCTACTCCATTAACACGAACGGATATTTTCGACCCCTGTAAGATAATCTCCTGTTGATTCCACTCTCCACATTTTTTCAATGGAGCAGGAACTGCAGGGGGCAATACTCCATATATAGAACCGTGATATTGATATGGTTTCAATCCACTATTCTCTGGAGCATTATCATCAAGGATTTGTATTTCCATGCCATTATAGGCTGAATGTTTCATGTAAGGAACGCGTAGTCCAATGCCGTTATTAGCACCGGGATATAATTTGAATTCAAATCGTAAAATAAAATCTTTATAGGGTTTCTCTGTAAACAAATTCAGGTGGCAGGTAGGTAAGCAGACCAGTTTCCCAAATTCGGGGACAAATCCCCGAGTATAGCCACTCCAACCTTTCAAATTGCTACCATTGAATAGTAATGTAAACTGATTGTCATCTTCATAAACTACAGGTAGAGTATAGGGGGCATTTTTACATTTTTCAATGTGTTTCTGAATATTTTCTTTCAATGTTGCATCATCAATATACTTCAATGCATTTTCCAGATAGGGAACAATGTCTCGACCTGTAATACCATTTTCATTATTTTTATCGGGCATAGCAATTCGCACCAGTGTCTTATTTGCAATATCTGCGAACTGGGGATTGGTGGTATATTTTGCAACCGTCAGGAAAGAATCACTGTTGCTTATCCCTCCTAAAATAGTAAACATATCCCCTGCATTTTCAGGCATAATTCCAATAGCCTGTTCACATACCCATACTTTTTCATCCGGGGTTAAACCGGGCAAGGATAAAAAGCGAATAAGTGTTTTCCACACATCATTGCGATAAGGATGATTAGGGTTCTTTCTGAGAAAGGCAATCATGTTTTCTGCAAGTTTTGGGTTATCCCAGAGAGTCAGAGCAGAAATGGCGTTTTCTATCTTTACCTTGTTTTGAGGGACATCCGAAGGTAGATTGAGCCATGAAAGGACAAAATCCCGTGCGGACGCATCATCCACTTTTGCAAGAATTGAAAGCAACAATGCATATTGTTCCGGTTTTGCCTTATCCATTGCTGAAAAGATAGGTTTGCAACGGTCCTCATCCTCTTTATGTTTTAATATATGAACGATGGCTTCACCAATCGCATCTTGATTGGGGTTCTTCGGGTCGGTTAATTGTTTAATAAGAGAAGGAACATCCTTTGGAGTACCCATGAGTGCTATCGCATTCAAAGCGGTTTTTTGAACTTTTGCATCTTTATCCTTTGTCTGTTGAAGTGCGAACTTAAAATATTTTTCCGCCTGTCGTTGAGCCAGAATATCCAGAGCAACAACCAATCGTTCCCCTTTTAACTTTTTCAAAGATGAACCCAATTCCGTAACAGTTTCTTTGGGGGGTGTTTGAAGAAGTGCCTGTTGAATAGCATTTAAATTGGTTTTATCTGTGGTCTCTTTTAATCGTTTTACTAAAATCGGTATCGCTTTATCCGCATCCATTTTTATCAGGCACTGTATTGCCTTCATTCGAACTTTTTCATCTGAATGAGTTAATAAAGGAACAATTGCAGGGATAAATAAGGAATCAGGTACTTTTTCTACCGCATCCAGGACTTGATAAGCGTTTCCACCAGATGCACTTTTGACAAGGGCTTCTTTTAGTACATTTTTACTTTCTTTCGTATTCATCTTAGCGAAATATTGTAAAGCAACTGCGGATATTTCCGGTTGAGGGTTATAAACTTCTCGGGCAAACAAATCGATAATATCTTTTGGAGGTAGATAGGTAAATAAATGGAGGATTGCACATATAGCACCATTATCATTTTCTTTATATGCCTGTTGCAATAGAGTTTCAAGAATATTTTTCTGCTGTGGTGTTATACCCTTTTGTTTTGCTACCCTTTCGATTTGTGTAAAAAGCAGAGTATAAGACTGTTTTCTAGTGAGTGGTTTATCCGCACTTAACTGTGTCTCTATAAGTTTGTAATATTTCTCACTGTCATTTTCCAGTTGTGCAATGGCAATTAATATTATTTCTTTTGTTTCGGGTGGGGCAGAATTGAATAACTTTTCTAAAACCATAATTGCTTGTGGATTGCCTATTTCTGCCAAAGCAGTGATAATACCTTGTTGACATCTCCCCTCAGAACGGGAAAGGTTTTCGCACAGTTTCTGAAAGCATACATCATTATTTATCGTTTGCAAAGCACGAATAGCATAATCACACAGGTCTTTATTCCCGATATATTCTGCTATTGCTTCTACAGACAGAGGATTTCCTAACATTTGAAGTTCACTGATTAAAAATGCCTTAATTTGTGTATCCTGATTTGCCTGTAGTGCTTTTACGAAACCTCTTACTACCGTATTTTGTATCTCTGTCGACTGAGTGGATGCATAATTTACTAACATACGGACAAACAAGCGCGCATTACGGTCATCGCCCTGAGGTTTGATATGCTGACATAGTTCTACAATTTTGGGTTCTCCTTGTTTGCAAAGTTCTTCACATATACCATAACCCTCCGTCACAGAGGCAGAACCTATTTTTTCTAACCATTGTGCTATTTCTGCTCTTGTAGTAAGTGAAGTTAATAAAAAAATAGTTACAAAGATAGATGTTATATATATTTGTGTTGATTTATTCGATGTATTCATTGTTTATTCTCCTTATACTTGTAAAGTCCAGGGTGCACGCATGGGTTGGTTGATAAGTCGGTTTGCTTCTTCATCACCAATAAACTCCTGCTTGACAGGGTCAAATCGCAAACTTCTACCCAATTGCATGGCAATCTTTGCAAGATTGACAATGGTGCAGGAACGATGTCCATTCACTTCATTTAGAGGGAATTTTTCCCGTGTGCGAACAGAATGTGCAAAATCGCAAGGAAGGGGTTCCGGATTGGGGAATGATGCTAATTTTTTCTCAAAATTAGGAACATCAGATTTTAATCCCGGATAGAGTTTCCCTTTAGGTCCTTCCAGATAGGGTAAGCCTGGTTTTCCTTCCCCATCAAGAATAATCTCGCAACCATCTTCATAACGGAGACGAATCCAGCGGAAAGAACTGACCGCATCGGGATGTTGTGGGGGAGCAGAAACCTCCACTTCAACAGGACTTGTATCATCTTTACCTAACAAATATTGGACCGGGTCTAAATAGTGCTGTCCCATATCCCCCAATCCACCTCCATCATAATCCCAATATCCACGGAAGGTTGAATGAACACGATGAGGATGATACGGTTTATATGGAGCAGGACCCAACCAGAAGTCATAATCCAATTCGGGAGGAACAGGTTGCGGTTCTAAATTCGTCATTCCTGACCAGAAAAATTTCCAAGTAAAACCTGTGGACTCGCCTACATTAACTTTCAGGGGCCAGCCTAATATACCACTATCAACAACTTTTTTTATTTCATATGCAGTAGTGCCAAACCCATAGAAAGTGTCTTTCATCCGAAACCATGTATTCAGACGGAAAATACGCCCATACCGTTGAACTGCTTCTACTACTTTTTTCCCCTCTCCAATAGTGCGGGTCATAGGCTTCTCGCACCAGATATCCTTACCTGCACGGGCAGAATCGACGGCAATAATAGCATGCCAGTGCGGAGGGGTAACAATATGGACAATATCAATGTCCTCACGGGCAAGTACTTCTCGATAATCCTTATATCCCTTCACATCCGGCCCTGCTTTTTCCAGTGCCTGCTTTAGGTGTTTTTCATCTACATCACAGACCGCAAGTAATCGAGCACCAGGGTATCCGATATGTCCCATTCCCATACCACCAACCCCGATAATTGCACGGGTCAATTCTTCATTTGGCGAGGCGTGTGCTTTGCCCCCTAATATGCGTCTCGGCAGGACCATAAAACTTAACCCTACCGCTCCAGACGCTTTCAAAAATTCTCTGCGTGTCGTTTTCTTTCGTGCCATATAATTATCCTCCAAAAATATATTCACTTGTTTACAACAAAGACAATCTTTCTATTATGTATAAATATCCTTTCTTATTACAAAAAACCATTGAATAAAAACCAAATGTCAAAAAGTGTTTTAAAACTGTAAAAAAATTTATGCTTTAAGTGTTGTAATCAAAGAGAAAAATTCTCATCGCCTCTCTACTTAGAGAAAATAACATTCATACTTTCAAATATTCATTTCCGTTTTACATCAATATTTTTTAGGGGATAACCAAGAAAAATTAAAAAACCCACAAAAGCACTTAATCCGCCTGCAATAGCAACCAATCGCAATCCTTGTTCTGTTACATTACTTTCACTACCCCAATATGCCAGCACGGAAAAAATTCCACCGGAGATGCCTATAAATATTTTTTGAATTGTTCCCTGAATAGCAAAGAATATCGCATCGCGTCTTGTCCCCGTTTTCTTTTCATCCTCATCAATTACATCGGTCAGAATTGCAAAAGGTAATACAGCCAATCCTGCCACAGGGATACCCATCCACATCACCACAGTTAGTAAGTGAGTAAAGGGGCTACCTATTGGATAGAGTCCCACAGCCGATAGGAAAAACAACCCTAAACTTGCCAGCAATAATGTGAGCGAAAAAACACGGTATTTCCCCAAACGTTCTACCGTCGGACCTACAAAAGCAAACAAAACCATGGTAATCAGCAATAGAGGTAGCATGAGGTAAGTTACAAAAGCCTCGCCTTTTCCTAAATACACCTTAACCCAGAAGGGGAGACTCATCACAATACAGGTAAATGCAAGGAAATAAAAAGAGGTTCCAAAAACAAGATGCAGGAATGACCTACTTTTTAAAACCCATATAGCGGATTGGATAAATGAGACATTTTGTTCATTTTCTTTCAGCACATTACGTTCTTTTCCCGTTATAGCAATGGGAAGTAATGAGGAAAATGTTAGAAATCCAACCAGCAAAGACATTATTGTCCAACTGTAGTTTTCTTTAACGACACCTACCAATGCAAATACTACACTTCCGAGCATAACAAAAACACCCTGTGCCGTCATTAATCGAACACGGTCCATACTTTCTTCTCCCAATTCTGTAAGCAGAGATAAATAGGGTGTTAATACCCCCGGATAAAACAAAAGGTATATCTGTATTACGAGGTATGCATAAATAGCCCGAAACCAGATAGGTGTCAAAACAGGAGGATGCCACATCAAGAAAAAGAATATAACAAGAGGTAATAATCCAAATCGAACGAAAGGTATGCGTCGTCCCCATCTTGTTCTACAGGAATCACTCCAGTGACCAATCAGCGGTTCTGCAATGGCTCCACATACACGAGCAATCATGAAGATAATACCAAACAACGAGGCAGATAACAAAGCATCTTTTTCATTTGGCACATATCGCATGAAAATCCACTGCGTAAAAACCATGTCTGGCAGGGTAAGAGCGATACCTCCCAACCCGAACGATATTTTTGTCTTTAACGAAACCGCCATAAATTACTACCTATTTTCAAGTTAGAATAATTTATACAAAACTTTTATAGAGAACTAATTATAACAAAATAAAAGATATAAAACATGCAAAGGGAATTTCGAATTTGTTTTAGATTTGCTATTTTTCGGTTCTATATTGGGATTTTTTGTAGAGATAAGTTTTTATTTTATTTGATTGACAAAGTCTCTTTTTTATGTTATTATACAATATATTGTACTTCTATATATTGTATATAAAGGTTTGCATTATGTTGAATTATCACTACATAACCGTAAAAAAGGTTCTTTTTTCCACATTGTTTCTTCTCGTTAGTATACTTCTGTTCACAATTATTATATTTAATCCTGAAATCCATTCCGATAGAGAGGCAGATACCCCGGTTGTTAATATCCCTTTTTTATTACCAATTATATTAGGAACAAAAAATATTGTTTACCAAATTTTTCTGGCTATAGGTCCTGCCGTACATTTCCTTTATATAATATTATTTTTATGGTCAATTATTTTGTGGGATGAGCGTTATCCTTTTTCGTTTATTCAGGGCTTTTTAGGACTATCGCTATTATTAACAAATATCGCTATCTTTTCGCAGGCGTATTACTTGTTCTGGACTGGAAAATTAGCCGCCGGAAATAGTATTGGATATCGAATTGTAGCAGAAATACTGGTTCCTAATTTCGGTGTGTTTCCGTCTGTTCTTGTTTCGTTTATGCTAATTCTTGCGGGACTTATTTTATCTTTAGATTGGCTCTTCATTTATCTTCTTCGCACAATATATTTCTTATTTTCCGCTTTCTATAATTATGCAAAGGAACTATTCATTTCAGCAAAGCATGGAATTGAGTGGATTAATGCAAATATCATTTCTTTAGAGCAATATACTGTTCTAACCGAACCTTCTTCAGTCCAACTTCAACTTCCATTAAATCATGTAAATGAAGATAACTCACACTTTCATCATAGAAGTAATGTAGATACTTCATGTTTGCCAGATTTGCCTTTAACGGAGATGGAACAGGACCCCCCCGAAATGTGTTCCCAATCAACATCACCCGTTTCCACCCTTTCCAGAACAGAAAATACGGATAAATTTGTGAGCGAAGCATCTATTTCTGAGTCCATTATGGGTAAGGGAGCCACGAAGAATATTAAAGAGAAAAAAGGGGGGTTCTGGAATTTTTCAAAAAAGGAAAATAAAGAGTTGCCAAAAAATAATCCGACACTTTCATATATTTCATCCGAAGAGCCTGTTCGTTCCGGTCACCCTTCCCAACATAAGTCGAATAACATACAGATGATAACAACGAAACCTGACTATCCGGAGCAATATACAAAACCGCCACTAACTTTACTGGATGAACCTGTCCCTTTTGAAATACCCAATTATAACGAACAACTACAAGAACGGGCAGAAATTTTAATAAGGACATTAGAACGATTTGGAGTGAAGGCACGAGTTACAGGAATTACTCACGGTCCGACAATTACAAGATATGAATTAGAACCGGAGCCGGGAATAAAAGTAACACGATTTTTATCACATGCAGATGATATTACTCTTGCGTTGAAAGCAGACCGTGTTCGTGTGGAGGCACCTATTCCAGGAAGAGGCAAAGTCGGCATTGAGGTTCCCAACCCCGTTCGTGAACAGGTATTGTTAAGAGAACTACTGGAAAGTTATTCCTTAATAAAACATCGCGGAAGATTGCGATTACCTCTCGGCAAGGATATTACAGGTGAGGTCAAAGTTGTTGACCTTACACAAATGCCGCATCTCCTTATTGCAGGTGCTACAGGTTCAGGAAAAACTGTTTTCGTGAAAGCATTGCTTGCAAGTTTACTATTTCAATATACGCCTGATGAACTGCGATTGGTTTTAATTGACCCCAAGATGGTGGAATTTTCTATATTCAATGATATTCCTCATTTATTGGAACCCGTTGTAACGGATGCGAAGAAAGCAGGTGAGGCTTTAGATATTCTTGTAAAAGAGATGGAGCGACGATATACCCTTTTCGCAAATACCAATACACGCAACCTGGAAATTTATAATCAGAATGTAGAAAATGGACAATTAGAAATTTATGAAGATGGTGACAGAGATTTGTTCTCATCTCCTATAAAGGTTGTCCGCAAACTTCCTCATATCGTTTGTATCATTGATGAATTAGCGGATTTAATGATGCTCCAACGAAATGCGGTTGAAAGTGCTATTGCGAGACTTTCCCAATTAGCCCGAGCGGTAGGAATACATTTAATTGTAGCAACCCAGAGACCTTCAGTAGATGTAATTACAGGTGTGATTAAGGCGAATTTCCCTGCTCGTATTTCGTTCCAGGTTTCCTCTAAAATTGATTCGCGATGTATCTTAGATACGATAGGTGCTGAAAAGTTGATTGGACATGGTGATATGTTATACCATAATGCTGGGTTACCAAAGCCGATGCGTATTCAGGGTGCTTTTGTTAGTGATGAAGAGATAGAAACATTGGTAAATTATTTGAAATCACAGGCGCCACCGCAGTATCTTAATTATATTGGTTTTGATAACCAAAAGAAGAAAGATACCGAGTCGTCTTTCGATGATGATGACCCTTTATTTGAGGAAGCGGTCCGTATTGTTCGAGAGACAAAACAAGCATCGGTTTCTTTACTTCAGCGTCGATTGCGAATCGGGTATGCTCGCGCCGGGCATTTGATAGATTTAATGGAACTACGAGGAATTGTAGGACCGCACCGTGGAAGTAAACCGCGTGAAAT
The DNA here is from genome assembly GCA_049968235.1 of Candidatus Hydrogenedens sp. Taxonomy (GTDB): domain Bacteria; phylum Hydrogenedentota; class Hydrogenedentia; order Hydrogenedentales; family Hydrogenedentaceae; genus Hydrogenedens. The sequence goes on along the minus strand of JBMFRC010000019.1, from coordinate 17,409 downwards.
TTTGAATATGTCTTCTGAAAATAGGGATGAAATCGAGATGCAAACAAATTATAATGATGAAGATATAATTCCTTCCGATGAGGAAGATTATGGATATGAACAATAGAAAAAAAAGATTTGGAGATAAATTAAAGGAACAGCGGGAAGCATTAGGACTTTCTGTCCAGCATGTATTTGAACAAACCCGCGTTCCTATCCAATATATTCAAGCATTTGAGAGTGAAAATTTTGCACTATTAGCAAATAATCCTAATATTCGAGCTTTTATTTACTCCTATTGTCAGTATATCAATATTGACCCGAGACCATACTACGATTTTTATCTGGAATGGTTGCGGAAACAACGGAGTTTAAATAAGCCTAAAAAAATCTCTCCCCTCGATATACCCCGAGGAAATATAGAATTACCACCATGGTTAGAACCACTAATTACATGGGGAATTGTTTGTGCTGTGCTTGTTTTATCATGGCTTGCATATTCCTTCTTCACTCAACCTATTCGTGAAGACCCTTCATTAAAAGTGAATGCTGGAACTGTTGAAGCACCGGTAGTCCATTTTGATGAAGATTTTTAATTAATAACAAAGTAACAGCACGGTCATTATGAAAATAAATTTACCCAATCAACTTTCAATTGCACGCTGTATTCTTGCTATTATTTTTGTTTTCTTCATGTCCTTTACGCATTGGATACCTTTTGCTTTTGCCTATATTATCTTTATCATCGCTGCAATCACGGATTATTGGGATGGAAAAATTGCACGGCAGACAAAAACGGTTACAAAGTTTGGACAATTAATTGACCCTATTGCCGATAAAGTATTAATGGTCGCCGCATTTGTAATGATGATGAAACTGGAAGAATTGAAAATTCCGGGTTGGTGTGTTGTTATTATTTTTGCACGTGAATTTTTAGTTACAGGGATTAGAACCCTTGCTGCGGCGGATGGCACTATTATCCCCGCAGACCCATGGGGCAAATTAAAAACCGTTCTACAGATGACTTATGTAATAGTCTTTCTTCTCTTAGCTACAACAAGAAGATTTTTTTTAGATGTCCAATTCTCTTTCATACATGAAAATATGATAAAATCATATGACCCGTTGCTGGGGAAGGCATCTTTGGTCTTCATGATGTTTATTGCAATCTATACTTTTTATTCCGGGTGTGAAATCTTATGGAAAAACTGGGAAAAACTGAAACTGGACTAAAACCTTCACAACCTCATTATAATGTAGAGAAAGAAGAATTTATGTCTAAAGTCATAATTGATTTATCTGCATATTGTAACAATCTCCAGGTTGTTCGAAATCTCGTCGGTTCTTCCGTGCGTATTATAGCGGTTGTAAAAGCCAATGCCTACGGACATGGGCTTGTTCCTATTGCACAATATGCTGAAAAATGGGGTGTGAACATGCTGGCAGTTGCCAATATCGAAGAAGGTATTACTTTGCGAAAAAGTGGCATAAAAATACCTATTCTCATTTTACTTCAGCCTGATGATGATGAATTGCCAGCACTTATTGATTATAAACTTACCCCGCTATTGTCTGAGATTGAAGTTGCAAAAAAAATTTCGGAACTGGCAACTCGTGCTAAAGTAAATATCTCTGTTCACTGTAAAATTGATACAGGTATGGGACGGCAGGGTTTCAGTGTAGATACCTTTATAAAAGATATTAAAAAAATTGTTTATCTTCCTCATATTGATATTGAAGGTATTGCTACACATTTCCCCTGCGCAGATGAGGAAAACGATGTCTTTACGATAAATCAGATTCGTATCTTTTCAAAACTATTGAACGACCTTGAACGAGAAGGTATTCCATATGAGTTTGCTCATTCCGCAAATTCACCCGCTATAATAAACTATCCAAAGAGTTATTTTGATGCGGTTCGTCCCGGATTAATGACATATGGAATTTGGCCTGTAAAAAAGAAAGCAGAACGAACTATATTAAAACCTATTCTCCGTTGGGAAACACAGATAACTCAGGTTCGTTCAATAACAGCAGGTTCATCCATCGGCTATGGTAAAAAATTTATTTGTGACCGGGATATGGATATTGCCATAGTTCCTGTCGGTTATGCGGATGGTTATCGTACACAATTATCTAATAAAGGAGAAGTGCTTATTCATGGTACTCGTTGTCCTGTTTGCGGAAGTGTTTCCATGGACCAAATTGTTGTTGAACTAAGAACAAAAAATACCGTAAAACGAGGAGACCCGGTTGTTCTGATAGGCAAAGATGGAAATGAAGAGATTCATGCGGAGGAATTAGCAGAAAAAGCGGGAACTATCGTTTATGATATACTCACTGGAATTGGACCACGAGTTCTTCGCACATATATAAATAAAGATGAAGAACAAAAGGAGAGTACATAAGTGCCTGAACATTATTATATCGATGGTTACAATTTACTTCATGTCTTATTAAAAAATAAAAAGATAAAACATGCAAATCTTGAAGAGCATAGAAATCAACTTATACACCTCTTACAGGAATTTACATCTCTCTCAGGAAGCAGAGTAACAGTAGTATTTGATGGCAACTCTTCCGAAAATACCCCTCCTTTTTTCCCAAGAAAACCTTCATCTCAAGGGTATCAATTTGAAATACTGTTTTCTTCTCAAGGTTCCGATGCTGACAGTCTCATTGAACATTGCATTTATAGAGAAATGGATAAAGAGAATATATATGTTGTGTCTTCAGACCGCGCATTGAGGGAGGTGTGTGTTGGAATGGGCGTGTTTGTTATGCAACCGGAACGATTCATTAAATACCATCAACAAACCCAGCAAGATACAAAGATGTCCAAACATTCTCTTTTCAATCCCCTCCCTGTTGAAACACCTCTTCGTGAAAAACTTCATGATTTTTTAAATACATTTTCAAATAAGAAAGAGCAATAATATATAATATAAAATCTATATTTGAGCCTGTCGAAGGAAATTCCATCGCTATATAGTCGGATTCCAAACTTGTTTGAAGAGACGGGGGTAAATTTGTTCTAACATTCCGACAGATTATTTTTATTTTCATTACTCAGCGGCACAACTTCTCTAATCGGTATTGGAGCAAACAATTGTTCAAACCACAAAAGGACTAAGGGAAGATATACTTCTGTTTCTAATATAAAATGTAGTGTCGGTATCTATTCCAGCACATTGTCGATGTGTCCCACTTGTCTTATATACCTTATCTGAATCATTTCGTTTACGGGGATAATTTTGATGTTTTCGAACAAGTAGCCCTTGAATAATTCATTGAATATGAAGCCCTGCAATTTTATTTAACCATCGGTAATCAAGGTTAATTTTGAGAATACAAGCCTTTTGTATTAGGCTCAAGTAGCAGTTCCTCGTTTTTATTCAAGAAATTGGGAAAGAGTAATTTCCCATCACCATCATAAAGTCCAAAAGCGGGTAAACCTGTATTTGCGATACCCAGTAATATTTGAGGTTTTCCATCAGGTCCACAAAAGAGAATCGCAGAACTATTCAATTTATCGTTTGCCTCTAATTGAATAGAACCTTTGCCTTCCGCATAAGATAAACCTATTCGTGGTGTTCCTTCAGGTGTAATACCTATATATAAACGATTTTGATTCTTATCATCCCTAAAGTGTAGTGTCGTATTTCCACGAGCATCCACTTCTAATTCTGCTTTTGCTGTTCCATGTTCATCTTCTAAAACAATTCTTCTCACACGAAGTTTGTTGAAACAAAATTTGCTGAATAAGAAAGAAAAGAAACAACAAATAAACCTCATACCTCTGTCCTCCTTATTTGTTAATTTACTTATCGTTAATTCTTTTTCTTTCTGTTTCCGTAAAATTTATTGTTATTCGTTAAATTATATATTTCTATTCCTATTTTTCCACATTTCTATCTCATTTGTCAAGATGAAACAATTTTCACTGCTCTATTTAAATTTGACAGGCTTGGTGTCGTATAAATAATAATGTTAATAATAAGTACTTGCCTTATTAAATCAAAAGGTAAAGGAAAAGAATATGGAAAAGAAATACATTCTCGCATTAGATCAGGGGACAACGAGTTCGCGTAGCATTTTATTTGACCATGAAGGCAACGCCGTTGCAGTAAGTCAACAGGAATTCAAACAATATTATCCGCGACCTGGCTGGGTAGAGCATGACCCGTATGAGATATGGAACACGCAATTAGCCACAGCACGAGCAGTGTTGAAAAAATGTGGTGCTATGCCTGAAGAAATAGCCGGCATTGGAATAACCAATCAAAGAGAGACCGCTGTATTATGGGAAAAGAAATCAGGAGCACCGGTTCATCCTGCAATTGTATGGCAATGTAGAAGGACTGCGAGTTTGTGTGAGCAACTTCGTGCAGAAGGGCTGGAAGAGGAGATACGAGAAAGGACAGGATTGCTATTGGATGCCTATTTTTCAGGCACAAAAATTCGATGGATGTTAGATAATGTGTCAGGCTTACGACAACGAGCCGAAAACGGAGAGATTCTGTTCGGGACGATTGATAGTTGGCTATTGTATCAACTTACGGGCATCCATGCGACAGATTATACCAATGCCTCACGAACATTGCTGTTCAATATACATACATTAGAATGGGATGACACCATACTCAATGCTCTTAAAATACCGCGTGATATTTTGCCGGAAGTCCATCCCAGCAGTAAAGTTTATGGTTCTACCGAAGTGCTCGGAAAATCGATTCCCGTTTCTGCCTTAATTGGAGACCAGCAGTCTGCATTATTTGGGCAAACCGCTTTTAATGAAGGAGAATGCAAGAATACTTACGGAACCGGTTGTTTCTTACTGATGAATACCGGTCAGGAAGCACCCGTATCCAAACATGGTTTGCTTACGACAATTGCATGGGGATTAGATAGTAAAGTTACTTATGCTCTGGAAGGGAGTGTCTTTGTCGGTGGTGCAGTTGTACAGTGGTTAAGAGATGAACTGAAATTAATACAAAGTTCTGCAGAAAGTGAAGCGATTGCCATGTCCGTGCCTGACACAGGCGGTGTTTACTTGGTTCCTGCATTTGTTGGTTTAGGAGCTCCCTATTGGGACATGCACGCAAGGGGACTTATCACAGGTATTACACGCGGAACTTCACGGGCACATATCGTTCGTTCCGCTCTAGAATCTATAGCCTATCAATCAGCGGATGTCGTTTTCACAATGGAGCAGGATTCCAATACAAGGATTACACAACTGCGCGTTGATGGTGGAGCATCCGCAAATAATTTCTTATTACAACATCAAGCGAATGTTCTGGGTAAACCTGTTATTCGTGGTTCTACTCTGGAAACAACTGCTTTGGGTTCTGCATATCTTGCGGGACTGGCTACGCACTTCTGGAATAATCAAGATGAATTGCAAAAACGGTGGCGGGTCAGTCGTATTTTTGAACCGCAGTGGAGTGAAGACCAACGCCAGACTGCATTGGAAGGCTGGCGAAAAGCCATAAAGAAAACCTACGAAAAACAAAAAGAAAAATAGTTTTTAACTCTTAAACCTATTGGACAAGTCAAATTTATCTACCCTGTCCAATTTACCCGAATTGTAAAATTATTTTTATTGCAATGCTTTATACTTTTTTCTTATTATTCATGTTTAAAGTGTTTTAAAAAATAGTTTGAAGAAGGAAAAACGAAATGCGGTGGGTATATGTAATCGTTTTTGTTTTATCTATCATGATAAGTAATCCTATATTTGCAGAAGAAGAATTTTGTCCGCCAATTGGTGTGCGTCTATCAAGTTATGGGAACTATCAAGAAAGCGCATGGACACATTTACCATCTATTGGGGTGAAATATTTGTTTATCTCCGTTCCACCTGCTGACCAGGTTGCGGATATGATGAAAAAATTAAACGAACATAACTTAAAAGTACTTGTTATGCGTGGTGAAGCAGACCTGACACAGGATACTTGTGTCCAGCAATTAGAAGAACAGTTTAAGATATGTTCACAAATGGGTGTGCATTTCCTGTTTCTCTCTGCAAAACGACAGGAAACACCTAAGGAAGTTGTATATGAAAGATTACGCCGTTCAGGGGATATAGCAGAAAAATATAATGTTACCCTTGTGTTGGAGACACACCCTGATTTAGGAACAAACGGTGATGTTCAGATTGAGACCATGAAAGCAATAAACCATCCCCGTGTACGTATAAATTTCGACACCGGGAACATAACCTACTATAACCATAATACCGATGCGGTGACAGAATTAAAGAAATCAATTCCTTTTGTTGCTACGGTTGAATTCAAAGACCATACCGGTGAATTTGAAACATGGAATTTCCCCGCATTAGGACAGGGAAAGGTTAATTTTCCAGAAATATTAAAAATCTTGAAAGAACATCATTATAACGGTCCTATTACTATCGAATTTGAAGGAATTAAGGGTGTTGAACTTAATGAAGCCCAGATAAAAGAATCGATTGAAAATTCTGTAAAGTATCTCCATTCTCTGGGGTGTTTTAAATAATTTCAGAAATCAAAAATGAATAGAAGAACACAATTCTGAGGAGGAATAAAAAGGTGAATCTTGTTAGCAAATCGTTATCGCTCCCAGACTGGATACTGATAGTTTTCTATTTTGCACTTATGTTAGGTATTAGCCTTTATTCCTACCGTTATATCCAACAATTAAAAGACTACTTCAAAGGGGGCAATCGCATTCCATGGTGGCTGAGTGGAGTATCTTTCTGGATGACAAGTTTTAGTGTTGCTGCATTCGTATTTTACCCATCGCTATGTTATAAATATGGCTGGGTTGGGATTACCCTACTCTGGGTAGCTGTCCCAGCAACCATATACAGTGCTTATATTTTTGGATGGCGGTGGCGGAGACTTCGCATAAATAGTCCGGTTGAGTTTATTGAGGAACGCTACAACGGAACATTACGACAAATCTTCGTATGGCAGGGTGTGCCTGTTAAAATTGTAGATGATAGTTTAAAACTTTTTGCCACAGGCAAGTTTGTTTCTATTATCACGAATATGCCAACTACCTATTCCATAGCACTGGTTGGGGGTATTATCATGTTCTGCACTTTTTTAGGGGGTCTGTGGGCTGTTACAATTACTGATTTCATCCAGTTTATCGTGTTATCTGCTGGGTTAATGGTCATCCTCCCCCTTTCCATTTATCATGCAGGAGGAATTACAAAAATCTTTGAAAATACCCCTGAAGGTTTTTTTCATCTTACAAATGATGAGTTCCCCTGGAGTTATGTAATTCCCCTCATTATCCTATATGCCTTTTCATGGAGTAGTATCAATTGGTCGCTTATTCAGAGATATTATTGCGTTCGAGATGAAAAAGAGGTGCAGAAGGTAGGACTAACTGTGATTTTGTTATATATTATCGGTCCACCTCTTATGTTTTTCCCAGCATTTGCGGGTAAATTGATTGTACCTGAACTAAGTGATGCCGGTGATATTTATCCCATACTTTGTTCAAAACTATTACCAGCAGGAATGTTGGGTTTGCTCATCTCTGCAATGTTTTCTGCCACTATGTCCACACTCAGCAGTGATTTCAATGTATGTGCCAGCGTCGTTACGCAGGATGTCTATCGGAGATTATTGCGTCCTGATGCACCTGAAAAAGAATTGGTATGGATAGGCAGAATAAGCACATTACTTGTAGGGATACTGGCTCTTGGAATTGCCCTATTATTAAGTCGTGGTAAGGCGGAGAATATGTTCCGTGTGATGGTAACCCTATTTGGTGTTGCAACAGGTCCTGTGGCTGTCCCCGTGATGTTAGGAATGGTCTCACGACGTTATCCGGGACGAAGTGCCGTCATAGGTTTTTGCATGGGCACCCTCGTTGGATTATTCCTGCTGTATATTCAATTAGGTACGGCTTCCTTCGCATTACCCATAGGTATCACATGGATTGCAGACAAAAAAGAATGGTTATTATGGGGGCTATCCATCAAAATGGAAATATTTATGTTCCTTACCACAACTATTATAACTTACCTTTTTATGGAAATGATTGCATTAGTCTTTCCTGTGAGTGTTATAGAACGAAATAAAATAGGGGAGTTCTTTGAAAAAATAGAAAATCCTATCGGTAATTTAGACGAAGATAAAGAAGTTTTGCAAGGGAAAACACATTTTTCCCCATACAACATTGTCGGAATGTGTACTATATTGATTGCTATAGCATTATTCTTTGTAATATTCATTTCTACCCATGGCATTGAACGCTATATAGGCATAGCAATATCCTTCCTTTCACTTATCGGCGGGATATTATTTATTTATTTCGGTGCTCTCGTTAAACCCTATAACAGCACATAACCACGATAATGTAAATTTACCCCTGAGTAACGCCTTACTAATGCTTTTTGACAGGTCATTCTCTTATTCAGAATTATAATATTACATATCACTCAAAGCCAAAGCATTTTTAGATAGAATATCCATTCGTAAGGCACCTGTTCCCACAATTTTACAGATTAATGCAGGTACAAATAATTATTCGCCCTTACAGAGAAAAAGGATAAAAACATTGACTTTATTTCTTATCTTGAGTATAATTCAAATAAGTGAAAAGTAAGAGATAAAAAGAAAGGAGGTGGGAAACAGGCAAAAAATCTTGGGGTGGGTAGTGGTATTGTATAAAGAACAATAAAACAATAATTCAACAGAAAGGAGAAGTGCTATGGTTTCCATTAAAAGTAAAAATTTAATAACAGTTTGTTTCTCTCTATTTATTGTATTCAGTGCTATTCTATTTTCAGGTTGTCCTACACTGGCACCTATGAGTTCTACCAAATTAGAAATTGGTGGAGACCTTGTTGCTGGTGTCCTCGAAGCATGGAAAGATGTCTGGTATAAATTTGAAGTGGATAAGGAAAATACCCCATTGCTTCTAATCTTTAAGAATATGGAGGATGCCGATGAGTGCTGGTTAGGGTATCAAATCAACTTGTATTATAAGAATAAAAGTGATTTGATATTGTTAGAGTCTATTGAAGTCCCCCCAACAGGACCGGCAAATCCCGATAACATTATTATTGAAGACAAAACCAGAGGTTTCTGGGTGGCTCCGTATAAAGGAACTTATTTAATAAGACTTTACGGTTATGCCCAGCCCGTGTCTGAGAACAAAAAATATCAACTCCCTTATATGATTGGTTTGGCAAAACCCGAAACCTATAATGATGCGACAGAAATTGCGGTTGGTACTGTAAAAGAAGTAAATGTAGTAGGTGATGTTATCAGCATATTTAAATTAAATGTATCCGCAGGTTCTGTGTATAGGATTCGAATAGAAGATACAATAGACCCGAATATAGTAGAACCTGATAATACATTGTCAGATATTGATGTGAGAATTGTAAGGATGGATGCGGATGGAGATGTATCAAATGTCTATAACGACAAAGCTACTCTGACAGATTACACTCTCGCCACTCATTCTACAGACCAAAATAAGTATTATCTTATCCTGGAAAATGCAGATGAATTTGGGAATGTGAAGGTGAAAATCACATTTGAGCAAATATTAGCCGGAACACTCTCTGCTTCCTCAACGGCAAACACAATTCCAATTACCGGGAAGGAAGCCAAATCCTATAAATTGCAGGTAGAATCTGCGAAGACATATACAGTTACTTTACAGAATACAACGGGAGTAACAGCATCACTGATAAAAGTGGATTCCAATGCGTCACAAAGTCAATTATCTTTCCCAACATTTGTAGTCCCCAGCGATAATACCAATGAATACTATCTAACCTTAAAAGGAACCGATGAAAGTACAAGTGCTTCTGTCAATGTTACCTTTAACACATTTCCTTAATCGATAATTAGTAACTGATTACAAACAAGCCGTTATGTGAGAACTTTCACATAACGGCTTTTTATTGGGTAAATGTCTTTATCTTTTAATAGTTAAAATAACCATAGTTTTAATATTTCTACTGAAAAGTGGTATCATAAATAAAAAATGATATGCATGAGTTAAGTATTATTACATCTTTAATTGAGCAGATTGAACAAATCTGTAAGAAACAGGGAAAAGATTGTGTTTCAAAAATTGACCTGCGAATAGGGTCTTTGGAGCATATAAATATGGAAACTTTTTTATTTATGTTCGAGCAGGTAAAGGAAGGTACCTGTGTAAGACAGGCAAAAATAGATTTAATTATTGAACCGACAAAAATCCGTTGTCGAAAGTGCCATAATGTTTATACACCCGAAGATAGCATCTGGTTATGCCCTTATTGTAATGAGGTAGGAGGAGAAATTGTTCAGGGGACAGAAATTATTCTTGAAGCAGTTCATTTTGACGATTAATAAATGAAGGAGCAATTTTATGAAAGTAGATGTAGTTCAGAAGGTATTAAAAGCAAACGATGATATAGCTAAATTGGTGCGGACTCGTTTTGATGAACATGGAATTTCCTGTATCAATATGATTAGTGCTCCCGGTTCCGGCAAAACCACTTTAATTGAATCTGCATTAAAACAGGGTCTATCAAATGTACAAGTAGGGGTTATTGAAGGTGACCCTGAAACGATTCGTGATGCGGAACGTATTGCAAAATACGATGTTCCCGTAGTGCAAATAAATACTGCAGGAGGCTGTCATTTGGAATCGCAACTGGTACTTCAGGCATTGGACAAATTACCTCTGGATTCTATTGATTTGCTTATCATCGAGAATGTAGGCAATCTGGTTTGTCCTGTGGGTTTCGATTTAGGTGAAAAATCGCGTGTTGCTGTAGTTAGTGTTACAGAAGGGCAGGATAAACCATTTAAATATCCGCGACTTTTTCAAACAGCCAATATTGTAATATTAAACAAAGTAGATTTATTGCCCTATGTCCCGTTTGATGTAGATGAATTTACACAGGGGGTTCATGGGATACAGCCCGATGTCCCTATTTTGCATGTTTCCTGCACACAGGGGAACGGAGTGGAACAGTGGGTAAACTGGCTTAAGGGACAAGTAAGCAAACCGAAGAATGGCTAATTATTCTGAACAACGAAGAAGAGTAGGTATTATTGTAGAAGGTACCGTTCAGGGGGTAGGTTTCCGTCCTTTTGTATATCGTATTGCTACACGATATGGTCTAACAGGACAGGTGCATAATCGTTCAGATGGTGTATATATTGAAATACAGGGAGAGAGTGCATCCATAAACAATTTTTTTATTGCTCTGGAAAAAGAGCATCCTGAACATGCACATATTGATAGTATCAAAATCATTGAATTGCAGGTCATTTTGGATGAGAAACATTTTTACATTAATACAAGCCAAACGGAAGGCGTGTTTCGGACACATATATTACCTGATATTGCAACCTGTTCCAACTGCCTGCAAGAGATGAACAACCCGAAGGACCGAAGATACCGTTACCCGTTTATCAATTGTACCCTCTGTGGCCCAAGATACACAATTATATATAAAATACCATATGATCGCGCCAATACATCTATGTCTTCCTTCCAGATGTGTCCCCAATGTAAAGAAGAATATGAGAATCCCGCAAACCGAAGGTTCCACGCAGAACCGATTGCATGTCCAATCTGTGGACCTCAAATATCTTTGTGGAACGAAAAGGGGAAAATACAATTTGAAAGAGAAGAAGCACTGGTGGAATCTATATCACAAATAAGGAATGGGGCTATTCTTGCTGTGAAAGGATTAGGCGGTTTTCATCTTGTAGTGGATGCAACAAATCGAGAGGCAGTTCAACGACTTCGACAGCGAAAAAATCGAGAGGAAAAACCGTTCGCTTTAATGTATCCCACACTGGAAGAAGTAAAAAAAGATTGTATCGTATCCAATATAGAAGCCTCACTTCTGACTTCATATGCATCTCCTATTGTACTATTGGAGAAAAGGTCAGATAGTTTTCGTATTGCTGAAGGAGTTGCTCCTGAACAGGCGAGACATGGTGTCATGCTCCCTTATACTCCACTTCATCATCTATTGATGTCAGGTTTGAATATTCCAATTGTTGCAACCAGTGGAAATCGTTCCGACGAACCTATATGTATTGATGAGCAGGAAGCAGTAGAACGGTTAAGAGACATTGCAGACTACTTCCTTGTGCATAACCGCCCCATTATTCGACATGTAGATGATTCCATCATTCATGTGGTCATGGATAAACCGATATTATTACGTCGCTCGCGTGGATATGTTCCTCAACCAATACCCCTACCAGAAAAAACGGGAAAGGTCTTTCTTGCCGTAGGAGGACATCTGAAAAATACGGTGGCAGTAAATTGTGAGAATCAGGTGCTAATCAGTCAGCATTTAGGCGATTTAGAAACGCAAAAAGCAGTAGAAGGTTTTCGACAATCCTGTGAAATACTTTTGAACCTTGTTGAACGAACTCCCGATATTTTAATTGCAGATGCCCATCCCGATTATACCAGTACACATTGGGCATACCAACAAGACAAACCGGTTATACAAGTTCAACATCACATTGCTCATGCTCTTGCCGTAATCGCAGAAAAAAAGGTTACAATGCCTGTTTTTGCTGTAATCTGGGACGGAACAGGTTTCGGACTGGACCATACGGTTTGGGGGGGGGAATTCTTCTTTATTACTGAAAATAAAGTAATACGATGGGGACATTTACGAACCTTTTCGCTCCCGGGCGGGGATAGAGCAGTTCGGGAACCGCGTCGTTCTGCTTTAGGCATTCTGTATGAAATGTACGGAGATTCTTTGTTTAATAAAGAAACAAGCATTCCGGAACATATATACTCCGCATTTCAGGAAAGGGAATGGACTGCCTTACAAAAAATGTTGCAACATAAGATAAATACACCTCGCACCAGCAGTGTAGGTCGTCTTTTTGATGCAGTATCTGTATTATTAGGTCTTCATCCCGTATGTTCCTTTGAGGCTCAATCCGCTATGGCACTGGAAAGTTTAGCATGGAAAGAAAAAAACACTGAAGATATAAACATCCCTATACTTATTTATGAAGAGGAAGGAACATATATTGTTGACTGGAAACCCATTATCGAATTTATACTTGAACATAGTAATAAAAGACTATCTACACCCCAGTTAGCGAATTTATTTCACCAATATTTAGCCCTCTGCATAAAGCAGACAGTGAATAAAGCGGGTATTGAAAATGTTGTTGTCAATGGAGGTTGTTTCCAAAATCGGCTTTTGCTTAACTATACTATTAACTTACTCAGGTCTGAATACAATGTTTATTTTGCAGAACAGGTTCCGCCTAATGATGGATGTATATCGCTGGGACAGATTTATTATGCGTTAAAATATACAGATATTATGAAGGAGAAATGATATATGTGTTTAGCCATTCCGGGCAAAGTTATCCAGATTGATGAAAGTGACCCAACTCTTCGCATGGCAAAGGTTCAATTTGCTGGAATAACTAAAGAAATATCCCTCGCTTTAACACCGGAAGCCAGAGAAGGGATGTATGTATTGGTGCATGCAGGTATGGCAATTAATGTCGTGGATGAAGAAGAAGCGGAAAGGATATTAGCAGAGTTTGAAAATACAGATATGAACATGGATATGGAGATACCGCCGAAGGAATTTTATTCATGAAATATATGGATGAATACAGAAACCCGCAATTAGCCAGAAATTTAATTCGTGAGATAAAACATTTTGCACATCAGACCTGGAACATTATGGAAATTTGCGGCGGACAGACACATGCTATCCTTCGCTTTGGAATAGACCGTGCATTGACACCGGAAATACAACTTATTCATGGACCAGGATGCCCTGTCTGTGTTACACCCATACAGAAAATTGACCTCGCAATACAATTAGCCCTTGAAAAGGATATTATCCTTTGTAGTTTTGGGGATATGTTACGAGTACCGGGTTCAAAAACTTCGTTACTGTCTGCACGCGGACAGGGAGCGACCGTGCAAACGGTTTACTCTCCATTGGATAGCGTCAAGATAGCTCAACAAAATCCGAATAAACAGGTAGTCTTTTTTGCTGTAGGCTTTGAAACCACAGCACCTGTAAACGCAATGGCTGTAAAAAAAGCAAAGGAATTTAACCTTACCAATTTTTCACTACTTTGTTCACAGGTATTGGTGCCCCCTGCTATGGAAATTTTATTATCCGACCCTTATTGCCAGATACAGGGCATTTTATCCGCAGGACATGTATGCACAGTAATGGGGTATCACGAGTATGAACCTATTGCAGAAAAATATAAAATTCCTATTGTCGTTACAGGTTTTGAACCTGTAGACCTGCTTATAGGGATAAAAAGATGCGTCTCAATGCTGGAAGAAGGTAAATTCGGCATTTGTAACGCTTATACTCGCTCTGTCCAGAGAGAAGGAAATATCCCCGCTCAACAATTGATAAAAGAGATTTTTGAGGCATGTGACCAATACTGGCGGGGCTTGGGCTGTATTCCTCATAGCGGATTAAAATTAAAATCAAATTATGCTGATTATGATGCTGAAAAAAAATTTGGATGTGGTCCTGAAAAAAGTGAAGAGATACAAACCGTATGTATCGCAGGAGAAATCCTTCAGGGCAAGAAAAAACCAACAGATTGCCCTGCTTTTGCCACTCTATGTACACCTGAAAATCCCATAGGTGCCCCGATGGTATCCAATGAAGGAACATGCTCTGCTTATTACCAGTATGAAAAACGATAGTATTACATGTAAAAAAAACTGTTTCATGTAGAGGATTTATTAAAAAAGGAATAAAAGATGCACGAAAAGGAAAAACAACCTATTACATGGAGTTGTCCCGTAGAGCAAACGGATAAATCAAAAATCGTTTTAGCCCATGGCGGAGGTGGGACGCTTATGCATCAACTCATTAAAAATGTATTTGAAAGTGCTTTCAAAAATCCTCTTTTACAACATCATGATTCTGCTTTCCTGGATATTCAAGGTGTAAAACTTGCCTTTACTACCGATTCCTTCGTTGTTAAGCCTCTCTTTTTCCCAGGTGGAAATATTGGTAAATTGGCTGTATGCGGAACTGTAAACGATTTAGCAATGGCAGGAGCATGTCCACTTTATATAAGTGCTGGATTCATACTGGAAGAAGGATTGGAACTGGGGATTTTACACAGAATTGTCCAAACCATGAAGCAGGAAGCGGACCTTACAGGTGTAAGCATTGTTACCGGAGATACAAAGGTGATTAACAATTCTTCCGGTGATGGTTTATATATCAATACAAGCGGTATCGGTATTGTGAAACAAGACCCACCTCCCTGTCCTTCTCAAATTCAGCCCGGTGATTGTATTCTCATTAACGGGGATGTAGGAAGGCATGGGCTGGCAGTATTAAATGCACGGGAGGAAATACATTTTGACCCCGAATTAAAAAGCGATTGTATGTCATTAGTCCCCTTCGTGCTTTCATTACTAAACTCAGGGATACCTGTCCACTGTTTACGCGATTGCACACGAGGTGGTTTATCTTCTGCATTAAACGAATTGGCAGAAGATAGCGGATTAACTTTTTACATTTATGAAGAAGAAATACCCATCCGTGACGATGTCCGTGGGGCATGTGAAATTTTAGGATTAAATCCTCTCTATGTTGCTAATGAAGGAAGATTTATATCCTTTATTCCGCAAAAATATACTTCCGATGTCCTGCAGATATGGAAAAATTTATATCCTGACCTTACCCCAAAACAAATTGGCGTCGTATCTGAAAATAAAGGTACCCCTGTAATTCTAAAAAATACCATCGGCATTGAGTTAGCCCTTCCCATGTTGAGTGGAGAACAACTACCACGAATTTGTTAAAAAATATATCCTATAAAAAATCCCCCTTTTCATTTCATTTTCCCTCTTTCCTCCTCTTCCTCTATAATGTCTTGTACACCAATCTTAAATAGGATTTGTTAAGATAACTCATACATTAATAAGGGTTACTTGTTATGCCTAATTTTTCTCGGAGAAAATTTTTTAAGTCTGCAATAAGTATTGCTGGACTAAGTTTAACTTCCACATCCTATATACCCCCATTTACTATGTCATCCAATCATATTCCTGTAATTGATATAACAGACCTTTATCATCCTCCACAGGACTTTGGAGATACCGTTGACTTGATTTTCCCCTATGCCGTTCCGGAAATTGACCTATTAGGAGTTTTGCTGGATGTCAGCCAGAGGTATCGCATGAAATACACAGGAGAAGGAGAACAGGGATGGTATAACGACCCGACAGGAGGCAGGGAACCCGGCGTTATTCTGGTCTGGCAATTAAATTATTTATTTGACCGGGCAGTTCCATGTGCTCCATGTCCATTTGTCCCTATGACAAGAACAACAGACCCACAAACTTCAAGAGGTGTTTTTGAAAATCAGGGGATACAACTTTTCAAATCATTATTAGAACAATCCAATCAACCTGTCGAGGTTGTTTCCTTCGGTTCTACTCGACCCATTGCAGTTGCGTGGAACCAATTTCCTGATTTACTCCGCAGAAAGGTAAAACGAATACATCTTTGTGCAGGTTCATATCCCCCGGGCAAACTCCTGGAATGGAATGTAAAGTTAGACCCTAAGGCTTTTATTCGAGTCCTTTCCTTAGATATTCCTCTATACATTTACCCATGTGCAGATAAGGATAATGCCTTTGCCTTAGGTAATTATAACACCTATTGGCTTATGCCCAATTTGGAATTTATGAAAGAGATGGACCCACGACTGCTTCGTTATCTCATATATTCACATAGTCGTTCTAATCGTGTGGATTTCTTGCAGGTTCTGGAAGAAGAACCTTCCGAAACAGATAAGAATACCTTGTTCCAGCGAAAACATAATGTCTGGGAAACAGATGTTTGGTTGGAAGTCAGCAAACGTCTACTCGTACAGCGCGCAGATGGTAATTACCAAATAATCCTTGCCACAGAACGGAAAGCCAGCGACCGAATAATTTCTCCTTCATTTATACCTGTTCATCTTAAACCGTTTCCAGATGGTAATTTTGAAATCGAACAAACCGATGAAGGAACTCCTCACCGTCTATTTTTCCGTTCCGACCCCGAAGAACATCAAAAAGCCCTTCGCCAGGCTTTACCTGAATTATATAAATCATTCAGAACCACCTTAAAATTTTATTAACACCTACTTATATACAATCACTGATTAAACAAAAAACCAAAAATAGAATAAAAAAAGAATTCTCTGATGTATAGAATAATTTCTTAGAACGCGAACATCTCCATTCCATACAAGCAAAACCGACTCTATTACAAAACAAAGCATATCCATCACAAGCAGGAAAATTGCATTACTTCACAATAATACCGCAAGCGTTCTCACCGCCAAACCCATCAAAACTGTCCGATAAAATCCGACTTCCCTCCCCACTACTAAAAAATGATAGAAAGTCCTGCCAGACAAGCAGTTCCTA
>JBMFRC010000018.1:0-61107 GCA_049968235.1 Candidatus Hydrogenedens sp. | reverse complement strand
AGGTGGAGGCGGAGGTGGACAAGGTGGTGGACAAGGTGGTGGAGGAGGTAGCGGAGGTAGCGGAGGAGGTGGTGGCATGGCAAGAACAAATACATGTAGTCAATGTGGAACATCCCAGAATGCCTATGGTGGAGCAGGAGGAGTAGGAGGAGCAGGAGGAAATGGTGGTATCGGTGGACAAGGTGGTACTGCAAGTAAAGGCAGTAACGGAGGTGGTGGTGGAAATGGAGGAGGATGTGTTATTCTTTCTGCTCGTGGTCTGTTGCAATTTGGAGGTGTTATTGATATTTCGGCAGGTCCACCTCAAAATGGCTCTCCTATTGTTCCATCAAATACTGGCTCTGCAGGTATAAGCCCGGGCGATAATTGGGCAAATGGTGGTGATGGTTCCCCGGGACTCACAGGTATATATGGGTACCTATCTGGGATGAGTTGTTATCCCATTACCGTTATAGGTGGTAGAGGAGGAAATGGAGGAAGAGGTGGTGCTGGTGGAATAGGAGGTTCGGGCGGACCCAGTGGCATATCGGGTGCTGGCGGTAATGGAGGTCGTGGTACACCAGGAATGGTTAAATTACATGGTTCTATTGTCTTTGCAGGAACAGGCTCAATTGCTTGCAATAACTACACAACTTTAACAGATAATATTTATAGAGGAAGGTTTACTTTCATATCAAATATGACTACTCCCCAAAATCCAGCATTTCTGGATAATATCGTTAGTGGTAGTGCGCGTAATCTTTCTGTATTACAAGCCCCGAGACCTTATGACCCGACAGAAAAAGGATATCTTATTCCACAATTAGTTGGAGGTCCTGCTACAGGTGGTTTTACAGAACCTAATTTCTGGAATAAGAGCCTGGTTGTTACTCCCAGGAATGACCTGGTTGAACTCGTAGTCTTAGAAGGAAGCAATTCCATATTTAATTTAGCAAAACAGATATTTATTGTTAATAATGGAGGTGCCGATGCTAATGATGTTGTTCTTTATGTAAGTGGAGAAAATCCATATTTAATTGGAACTATACCTGATAGAGCAATATGGACGACAACAATTCCATCTTCGAGAACGGCTTCTATCAAAGTTGGTATGGATATTGCAATCTCCCCTCTGGCTACAGAAATACATGCAGGAGACACTTTAACACTAAATGCTCAGGTAGTCGGTGGGACAGGGAATAAATCCTATCGCTGGCTGAAGGATGGACAGGAAATAGCAGTCACTACTGTACCATTTTTATATATCTACAATGTTACTACTGCACACACAGGTATTTACACCGTAGAGGTTACAGATAGCACTCACACGGAAAGCAGTGATAATTCTTCGGTCGTGGTTGTTTATCCCGCTGTTAATATCCTTCAATCACCTATAGGTGGTGTATATACCAAAGGGGATAGTCTTATTCTCTCGGTCAGTGCAACAGGAGGAAAAGGGAAATTACATTATATATGGAAACGAAATGGTATGAATTTATCTGCACCTGATATGCCCTATTTCTTACTTTCCCCTGTGGGACCTGAAGATAACGGCATTTACTCTGTTGAAGTTTATGATGAAATAGGTATTGCACCTTTGGGCCGTGTAGAAACGGGAGGTACTGAAGTATCTGTGCAGGATATATTAACTGTTCATGGGCCTTGTTCGGTATGGGTATATGATGGCACGGTATCAGTTCCATTGGTGGTTTTACCCAGTGGAGGTTCCCCCGGATATGTTTATCAATGGTTTAAAGATGAAAATAATAATGGGGAAATAGATATAGGTGAAGCATTACCAAATTCAGCAAAATATAACGGAGCAGATACTGATACACTAACAATAAATAATATTTTACTGAGCGATACAGGGCTATATCGTTGTGCTGTTACCGATAGCGATGGCACGGGAACAACGGTAGTATCCACTTCAGGGTATTTACATGTTCAAGAAAAACTCACCATTATATTACATCCGGAATCAACAGTTCGCAATCCGGGGCAATCTGTATTGTTCCGAGTAGAAACATCCGGAGGAATACAACCCTTACTTTTCAAATGGTATGGAAATTCACAGGGTTTATTACACTCTGCCTTACAACCTTCGGGGAAAGAACTTTATCTATCAAACCTTACCGAAACGAACGAAGACTTATACTTAGTTGAAATAACGGATGCAGGATATAATACTGTGGTATCCAATCTTGCTGAACTTATCATAGTCGATAATCCATTGGCGATTACAAACCATCCTGTAGGGATACGTGCTTATACAGATGAATTAAGTGAATATACTGTTTCTGTTGAAACAGAAGGTGGGTATGGAACAATTCAATTCCTCTGGCTTCGAAATGGAGAACCCGCTCCCGGAATAAATAATCAGCAAACTTATACATTCTCACCTTTAGTTCCTGAGTTATCAGGAGTATATACCTGTCAGGTATGGGATGTGGTACCTGATAATACTTTAGTTTCGGATTCGGCTGATATTCTTTTTGCAGAGCATATGAATTATACCGAGGATTTAGAACCTATTGTATTTGCCCCTTATAATGAACCTCTCACGCTTTCTGTATCATTAACAGGTGGGATGGGTAACTTAAGTTATCAATGGTGGTATGACAAAGGAAATGGACCCGAAAAAATAGGGACAAATATCACAGTTCTCGAATTAGGTTATCCGACAAAAGAACGGGACGGTGAATACTACATAGTTTCTCAAGATGAACGGGAATCACTACAATCGAATAAATGTAGAGTGTATGCTGGTGAAAACCTTGCCATTACTCGCCACCCGTTAGATGTAACAATGTATGTTGATGAAGCAGAACATTTTGAACTGGATGTGGAAACTACAGATGGCTTTGGAATCAAACGATACGCATGGTATAAAAATGGAGAGATTATCTCTGAAGAAAATACTTCTCCCATTTATATATCTCCGCCTTTAGATGATTCCTTATCCGGAGATTATGTTGTTCAGGTATATGATGTAAAAGACAATTTATTTTCTGATGTCGCACATGTATTGATAGGACAACGAATCACTATTACACTCCAACCTCAAGGAGGTTCTATTACAGAAGGAGATACATGGACATTTTCTGTTGCAGTAACAGGAGGTCTGGGAGATATTCATTATCTATGGAAATATCAACCTAAAAATAGTAGTACAGAAATATATAATGTTGGAGAAGATGCTCCTTCCTTAGTTATCAACAATGCAACAGTGGAAGATACAGGTACTTACTGGGTCGAGATAAGTGACAATAAGTCAACAATTGCATCGAATTCCTGCTTGCTTACAGTATCAAAGCCTATACCTGCATATAATGTATGGTATCTCGGAATACTTATAACAATAATTAGTGTAATATCTTCTGTTTTGATAATTCAAAGAAAGTTACAAAGGCAATAAACAAGTTATCGTAGTATTTTTTAAAATATTAAGATACCCTTGATATTTACAATGAATTATATGGTCTTTGTTGTGATTTAAAGATGTGTGTTCACAATTAAATGTCTTCGAATTGGATTAAAGAAAAAACGGATAGGGGCTGGAGTATTTTTCGTCCTTTGAGT
The DNA here is from genome assembly GCA_049968235.1 of Candidatus Hydrogenedens sp. Taxonomy (GTDB): domain Bacteria; phylum Hydrogenedentota; class Hydrogenedentia; order Hydrogenedentales; family Hydrogenedentaceae; genus Hydrogenedens. The sequence goes on along the minus strand of JBMFRC010000018.1, from coordinate 57,546 downwards.
GCTGGTAGTTCAATGACAAAACCGGCTTCTATAGGAATTGCCTTTAATTGTTCTACTAATTTTACTACCGCTGATACCGTTCCTCCCGTTGCAAGTAAATCATCAATAATCACTACTTTCTGTCCTTCTTTGAGGGCATCTATATGCATCTCGATGGTGTCCCAACCATATTCCAGTGCAAAACTTTCACTAATCTTTTCCGCAGGAAGTTTGCCTTTTTTTCGAGTTAAAACTAAAGGACATTTTAGATTGTATGCAATCACAGAACCGAAGATAAATCCTCTGGATTCTACGGCAACAACAGCATCTATATTCAAAGGTTTATAACGCTCAACAAAGCAATGGATTGTGTATTGGAATGCCTGGGGGTTAAGTAGAAGTGTGGTAATATCCTTAAATTGAATTCCCGGCTTAGGAAAATCGGGGACATTTCTTATAATATTCCTTAAATCCATAATCTTCTTTCCTTTAATGTTCCTGTTAAAAAAGTTCTTTATGTTCTTCAACATATTGACGCAAAAATCGCAAAGCCAATCGTTCAAGTTGTCGAACCCGTTCACGCGTCATATTTAATACTTTGCCTGTTTCTGCCAATGTATAAGGTCTCCCATCAACGAGTCCATAACGGTAACGAATAACCTTTGCTTCGGTTTCAGGTAAAAGACTGATAAGAAATTCAAGGTCATGTTCTTTTTCTACATCCTGGACGAAACTATCTGTCCTTAATGCGGCGTTAGACCGGATAATTGATGATGATTCTTCACTAACATCAATTGTTTGAACGAAATCAAAGGACATCACAGAATCGAGATAAACCTGAAGTTGTTCCGCTTCATCAAGAGTTATTTTTAAGAGTTTTGATATTTCTTGAACAGTTGGGTATGAACCTGTTTTTATATAATGTTCTTCCAATGCTTTTCGGTATCTCGCTAAACTTTCATTTAAATAAACCGGGACACGAACTGTTCGACTTTGATTGGAAAGTGCTCTTGTGATTGCCTGACGGATCCACCATGTAGCATATGTTGAGAATTTTGTTCCGCGTCGTGGGTCGAAATTCTCAACGGCTTTCATCAGTCCGATATTCCCTTCTTCTATCAAGTCTAAAAAGGACACACCATAATAAATATATTTCTTTGCAATACTGACAACTAAACGAAGATTGGATAAAATAAGTTTGCGTCGTGCTTTTCCATCCCCCTTTTGAATACAGAAAGCCAATCGTCTCTCTTCTTCTGCGCTTAGAAGAGGAATTTTTGAAATTTCCGCAATATATGTATATAACCCTTTTTCTATTAAAGGATTTTTTATGATATCCTTGTCTTCCAACCCTTTCTACCCTTAATCAAAGTTTAATCTTTATTGTAAGGCAGATTTTTATAGTATACATATTTCTTTTATAAATTTTAAAATAGACTTAATCCTTATATATCGTCGTTCTCTATTTTTATCTTTATATTGTTTATTCTAATAACTAAATACATTTAATTCGTATAAATATTTCATATATTGTAAGTTTTCATTTATTAATTCTCTAATTCACTGCATAGTAAGAGGATAAGGAGAATTAATATTTTTGTTTTGAAGATAAAGTTTTTAGTATAAAATTGTTTATAATAAAAACTAATTAATAAGGTAATTATATATGAAAAATATAAAATTTCCGATGTATGCTTTTCTATTAGTTATCTTTTTGTTCTCTTCCTTTTATACTTATTCTCAGCCCTCCGCTATCCCAAAATTTTCTAAAAAAGCAAAACTTCTTTTCCCGAATAGCGATTTTGAACATGGAAATCTGGATAATTGGCGCGCTTTTGGAAAGGCATTTTTAAATCAACCCACCTATGGAGATAATGTTCTTGCTCGAGAATCTCCTAAATGTGCTCTTCCACAAGGTTTCTGGTGGGTAGGTTCTTACGAAAATTATCAAGGACTGCCAGGACAAAAAGTCGGTGATGTCCAGAAGAATGATGCAGTTGGAGAGTTAATCTCCCGAACATTTACTATTGGAACTCCATATATTGGATTTCTTATAAGTGGTGGGGCAAAAAAAACTACAGCAGTTCGCCTTATCGTAAATGGGCAGGTGGTTCGAGAGACATACGGACAGAATCATCCCCTTTTGAGCAGGGAATTTTGGGATGTAAAAGAGTTTCTTAACCAACCTGCAATAATCTCAATTATAGACAATGATAAAGGAGCATGGGGGTGTATTAATGTAGATGATTTTCGCGGATATTTGGTACCGGACAATATGTTACTATTTCCTAACAGCGATTTTGAAATGGGCAATCTTGAACACTGGAAAGCACAAGGTTCCGCTTTTGAAAGACAACCCACATTAGGAGACAATCCTTCTGCACGAGAAGCAGGGAAACACTCCAATCATCAGGGAAAATATTGGATAGGAACCTATGAATTATATCAAGGAAAACCGAACGAAGAACCCGGAATGGTAAGGAAAGATGTGGCTTTTGGTTCTTTGCGTTCTGAACCTTTTAAGATACGCGGTTATGCTATTCGGTTTCTTTTAGGTGGAGGCAAAGTTTCTGGATTAGATGTTCGTCTTCATGTGGACGGGAAAGTAGTAAGGTCTGTGAAAAATACCGAGAACCGTGAAGATATGCGACCTGTGTTTTGGGATGTTACTGAGTTCAAGGGAAAAGATGCCGAAATTGAGATAATTGATGACAGTATGGACGCCTGGGGTCATATTAATGTTGATGATTTCAAATATGTGCGATTATTAGGTGATTTATAAAAACTTAGTGATGGGAGAAACAGCGTTCACCCGTGAATAACATCGCTACTCCGGCTTTATTTGCAGTTTCGATTACATCATAATCACTTACACTGCCTCCGGGTTGAAGAAATGCAGTTATACCTACGCGAATAGCGGTTTCAACGGCGTCTGGAAATGGGAAAAAACCATCTGAGGCGAGAACCGCTCCTTCGAATGTTTCATTCCCTTTATATTTCTTTTGAACCTTTTCAATTGCTTGTTCAACGGCACCGACACGGTCCTGCTGTCCTGTGCCAACTGCAAGTGTTTGCCCATTTTTCACGATTACAACACCATTGGAACGAACATGAATGTTCACATACCAGGCAAATAAAAGGTCCTCTAATTCTCTCGGGGAGGGTTTAACTGTGCTTTCAATTTTCCCTTTTTTAGGATGTTCTGTGCTGGCTATTATGAAGTCTGCAGAACTTTTTATCTTCGTCAGGTAGGGTTGTGCTAAAACAATACTACCATCATCAAATACCTTCATTTCCCATGTATAAACATTATCACCTACATATTTAGGCAAACGGTCCAGAGGAGGAACCTGTATTATCCGTATCTCTTTGTTTCGCTTATATTTTTCAAAATTATTAAAAACAGATAACGCTTCATCTGTAAAACAGGGAGCAGAAACCCCTTCAATAACTGTTTGCATAATTTCATCTGCTGTTGCTTCATCTACTTCTGTATTAAAAGCAACAACTCCTCCAAATGCTGCCTGAGGGTCTGCATCGCGGGCACGACGGTATACATCTGCCAGTGTTTGCCCTTCTTGTTGTATAGCGACACCAGAGGGATTACAGTGTTTCATCACCGCACAAGCCGGCTTATTTAAGAATTTTAGAATACCAAAAGCATGATGGAGATCTTCTAAATTAGTCTGCGATAATCCGCTTTTCCCTGTTTTTAATATTCGATAGGCTCCTAAAAATACTTTATCTCCTTGAACAGGACGATAAAAAGCAGATGGTTGATGTGGATTGGTTCCATAACGCAGGTCTTCTACTTTGACCCATTGTTTTCCCATAATATCTATGGATTCCGGGAAGGAACCTTCTACTTTGGTTCGATACATTGATTTCAGGTCATTTTTTCTCATATCTTTACTCATAATAATTACTCCCCAACTTTGAGTTCAGCAACATTTTAACATACACTCTTAAAATATGAAAAATTAACAATATATAGGAAGGATTTATATATATGCCTCATTTGTTCTACTTTGTTGTTCCTTCAACGACACCTCAAGAAGGCGAAGTAATATTACAAGGAGAAGAAGCCCATCATGCTATTCGTGTTGTCAGGATAAAAATCGGTGAGCCTATTGCATTTATTGATGGCATGGGGGGAAAGTGGCTCGGTGAAGTAGTTAATATTTTTAAAGATAAACTTATAGCCAGGATAAAGAAGTATAAATATACCCCTCCTGAAGAAAAAAAACTTTCTCTTATTGTGGGCTATCTTCACCGTGATAATGCAATAGAGACCATCATTAATTATGGGACCGAATTAGGTATTTCAGAGTTTCGATTTTTCCAGGCGGAACATTCTACGCGTCCACTTCGTTCATTGGAAAAGGGGAAAAAGTGGATAATACAAGCATGTAAAACCACAGGAAGGGAATGGTTTCCTGCTTTAAGTATATATAAAAACTTAGAAACAGCCATAAAGGATTTTCAGGGTACACTTTTAATGGCTGTGATACAATCTTCTTCGATTTCTATCGAACAGATTAATATTGTGTCAAACTGCGGATTGATTATTGGTCCTGAAGGTGATTTGTCAGAGGCGGAAATTACAATGGCAAGAGAACAGGGTGCACTTGCAATACATTTTGGTCCGTATATTTTCCGTAGTGAATTATCTGCTTTATTAGGTTCGTGTCTTATCATGCAACGGCAACAACGATTTGAAAAATTCCCTCAAAAGGATTTCTTATTTGACCCATAGCATAATTTTTTAGCAAAATAAAAAAGAACTTTAACAAAAGATGGAGAAATGTTCATGAACGAAGATTGTCTTTTTTGCAAAATTGCAAGGAAGGAAATTCCTTCTACAGAGGTGTATTCGGATGATGAATTTTATGCTTTCCGCGATATACATCCTGCAGCACCCGTACATGTATTACTTATCCCCCGCAAACATATTGCCCGAATTACAGACGCGAGTGAAGAAGATACCACACTTTTAGGAAAGATGCTTCTTCGTGCTAATGAGATTGCTCGCCGCGAAGGAATTGCAGAGCCGGGTTTCCGTTATGTGTTGAGTTGTAATGCACAAGGGGGACAACTTATTTTTCATATTCATTTACATATATTAGGCGGTAGGGAACTGGGCTGGCCTCCAGGATAAGTATGATTGAAGAGAATATGATACATATTGATGTGAATACAAAATTGTGTGCTGTGATAGGGCATCCTGTCCGGCATTCTTTATCTCCTGCCATTCATAATGCAGGTTTTCAGTATTTGGGGTTAAATTATGTTTATCTTGCTTTTGATATTACTGATGTGGAATCTTGTTTGCGGGGCATGCGTGCTATGGATAATTTCCGCGGGATTAGTGTTACTATTCCCCATAAAGAAGCAGTTATCCCTTTTCTTGATGATATTGACTACGTGGCTCAAAGAATTGGGAGTGTTAATACAATCACGCATGAAGGAGATAAACTTATTGGAACTATTACAGATGGAACTGGCACGTTAAATGCTTTTAACCGTGCCGGAGTTGATTTAACCAACAAAAAAATCCTATTTTTAGGAGCAGGTGGGGCTGTTCGAGCAGTCGCTTTCACATTTGCAGAAAGAGTCCATCCTCAACAAATAACTATTCTGGGAAGAACTCCGTCTCGTCTGGAACGATTAATAAACGATTTAAAAGCGGTTTATCCTCATATTCAATTTCAACAGGGTTATTTACAGGAGAATTTTGACCGGTATGTAAGTTCTCATGAAATTATTATTCAGGGAACACCTGCTGGAATGACGGGACATTCCGAGGAAAATCTACATTTCCCCTATGATTTATTAACGCCCCAACACATAGTCCTGGACATGATATATCGTCCTTTATATACAGAACTCTTACTGAAAGCCCAAAGTAAAGGTTGTAAAATAATTACAGGGTTAGAAATGCTTCTGGAACAGGCTGTACTACAATTTGAATTATGGACAGGATGCTCCGCACCTTTAGATATTATGAAAGAAACTGTAGAAAAAGTATTGAAATAGGTTTCAGGATAGTGTATAGTTATAGAAATAGGAAAGGAGAATAAATTATGAGGGTGCAGAGTTTTATTGGAAAAGCGAGCGTGGAAGGTCTTCACCAAATGGATAGTCTAATTAATGACTGGATAAAACGAACCCGTCCTAAAATCCTGCAAATTACACAATGCCCCTGCTCTACTATAAGACATGATGGTAGAGACCAGGAAACGATTATTGTTGTTACTATTCTTTATCAGGAAAGCGAAGTCTAAAAGAAATTAGATTTCTTAGGAGAGAGATATTCCTATTCTATTTGTATATTTTTTGAATCATTCCGGAGAGAATCTTTCAATTGGAAATAGGTTGATATAAAATATAATAATATTAATAGTTATTTATACAAATCTATGATAAAGATAAACCTATGAAAAAGGGACAATATATGGAATTTGACAAATATTTTAACATTAAAACAATTATCCCATCACTTGAACCTAAATCGAAACAAGAAGTTATCGCTTCATTAGTTGATGCTATTGAAAAGGAAAATAAAATACCCGAAGGAGTAAATATTCTATCTGCAATAATTGAAAGAGAATCGGTTGACAGTACCGGGCTCGGTAATGGTCTGGCTTTACCCCATGCAAGTGTTCGTGATTTAAACAAAGTAATGACAGCGGTGGCTCGTATTCCTGATGGAATTGATTTTGTGGCTCAGGACCGCAAACCTGTTTTCTTTGCCATTATGATTTGTTATCCGCCGACACAAAATTCTATTTACTTAAGTTTAGCCTCAAGTATTTCTACTGTGTTTCATAAAAAAGAAAATATTCAGGCAGTCATGAAACTGACTACAGCCAAAGCCATCTATGATAAATTATTGGAACTTCTTACTAAATCGGATGAGCCTTCTAAATTAATCCATCCTAAAAAGAAAATCTCTGTTAATGAAGAAAAACCTGTAACAATATCTTCACCCTTTCCGGAAATTCATTTACTCATCCGTTTACAACTACACGAAGAAGAGTTAAAAAATAATGCACGGGGTAAAAAACAGATACAGATGAAAATTGATAATCTTCGTTCATTGATTTCAGAGAAAACCCTACAACATTATGATAAGTTGAAAATGAAAAAACCCCCTGCAGTTGTTCCCATTGAGGGAGACCGTTGCCACGGGTGTTATATGGCTCTGCATACAGATTTTGTTCAACGTGTTCGACAGGAAACCGACAATTTATATACATGCCCTACATGCAGACGGTTCGTCTATTGGATTTAAATAAATAAACCTTACAATTTTTCATGGATAAAAAAAAGATTGAAGAGCAAATAGTTAGTCCTCATCTTTTTCAGGGATTGCATCCTGAAGAAGTTCATAAACTCATGAAGCAGGGGCTGGTTGTCCATTTTCAAAAAGATGAGGTGATTTTCTATCAGGGAAGCATCGGGAGCCAGGTATATCTCATCATTCAAGGAAGTATCGGGATATATCAGGGGGAGAAGGAAATTGTTCAGTTAGGAGAAGGAGAAATTTTTGGAGAGATGGCTTTATTAACAAAGCAACCTCGGTCTGCGACGGCAAAAGCGATTATGGATAGTTCCTTGTTAGTATTCAGTGAGACAAGTTTTGAAAGATTATTAACGAAAAAAACAGCTGTTCGTTTACTGTTAAACATTATCCATATTCTTTGTAACCGTTTAAAGAATACCAATCAGTCCATTAGTACTTAATATTTAACTTAAATTAGTTTTGTTTCTAAAGATTTGTAAGTTTCTTTTCTCTTTGTTATTATTTTTGGAATGTAAATCTTTTTTAACCAATAAAGGGTTATTTTTATGCTCAGTCATTTTACCTTTCTTGATGCAGGTATCGTAGGTCTTTATCTCCTATTAACGATTATCGCAGGATTGGCTGTTCGAAAATATGTTGGGAAAGTAGAACATTATCTTGTAGCCGGGCGAGAAATGAACCTTTATTTAGGTATTGCTTCGTTAGCAGCAACGGAGTTCGGAATTGTTACCTGCATGTACACAGCCCAAAATGGTTTTAAGATGGGGTTTGCAGGAGCCACACCGGGCATACTACAAACAATAGCCATGCTTGTCGTTGGTTTTACAGGTTTTTGTATTAAGCCTTTACGCGACGCAGGTGTAATGACCATTCCAGAATTATTTGAAAAACGATTCGGTCCTACAATCCGATGGTTAGCAGGAGTGGTTATCGTTCTCGGAGGATTATTGAATATGGGTGTATTTTTACGAACGGGCGGAGAATTCCTATTGCTTACCGCTGGATTTGACCCACAAGCCTTTGCCCAATCATATCATCTTGAAATAATGATGACAATTCTACTCGTCATTGTTGCTCTCTATACCGTCCTCGGCGGAATGCTTTCTGTGCTTGTAACTGACTTTCTACAATTTATCATCATGAGTTTAAGTATGCTGGTGGTTACGGTCTTAATCTTTGCAAAAATTGGCTGGACACCTTTGATAGAAGCGGTGCAAAAACATCATGGACCTGCAGGGTTTAATCCTTTTTTAATGGAACGCGGATGGGAATTTGTATTGTTTAATTTATGTTTACAGTTTGCTGTTGTGTTGACATGGCAAGCAGTTATTCAACGGATTCTTTCGGCAAAAAGCACCAAAACGGGCAAACAGATTTACATGCATACAAGTTTCTTTTTTACAGCACGGTTTCTTATCCCCGGATTATGGGGAATTGCAGCATTAGCCACCTTAACACCTGAACAAATTGGAGGAAACACGCTTTATGCCATGCCAAAGTTTTTAAGTATATTCTTACCTACAGGTATGATGGGAATTTTGATAGCGGGAATGCTTGCTGCGGATATGTCCACGGATTCTGCTTATATGCTGACATGGGGCGGTGTTATTTATAACGATATTCTGGCTCCTTTCCGTAGAAAGAAACAGTGGTCAGAAAAGAAAGGTGTCCTCATAAATCGTTTTATTGTGGGATGTATTGGAATGTTCTTGCTATTTTACGGATTATGGTATCCTCTGAAAGGAAATTTATGGGACTATCTGGGGGTAACGGGAACTATTTACTTATCCAGTATGTCTGTTTTGTTAATTGCCTGCTGTTACTGGAAAGATGCCAATAATTGGGGGGCTATGGGCGCTATTATTTTAGGAGCCCTTTTCCCCATTGGCTTTCTGGTTTTACAACAACTTCCTGCAACTGCTGAATGGGCACAACATGTTGGTCCCTACAAATCAGGGATTGCCTCTTATCTGGCTTCTGGTACTGCAATGATTATTGGTTCGTTACTCAAAAAATTTATAGTAAACAAGAAACAACCTTCTTATTAAAAAGGATTTTGTTATATGTCTTATTTCTGGCTACTCCTTGTAATGTTTTGTGTTGTTTGGTATTTTACGATGACCTTTTATGTAGGTGTGCGTGGTGTTTTCGATATAAAAGAGATGTTACTTGCGTTAAAATCGGATGAAACACTTTCCTCAAAAGAAGATTAATTTGCAGGAAATACTTTGCACCTGTGGGACAGCAGATATATTTTTATTTTTGCCTTGTGTATGTTTTAAGTTCAACAAGAAGCAAGCCATTGTTGGGGTAATTGAATAACAGGGATGGGTTGATTGGTTTTCCAACGCCCATTTGTGAAATCAGGAAAATCGACTTTCTTTCCACCAGCAGAAGCGGATTGCTCTGATAGTTCAATAATAGCCGACCATGTAGCCGAATCATAAACATCCGGAAGAGATGTTTCTCCTGTTCGAATAGCACGAACCAATTCTCGCACAGTAATGAAATCACCTAATCCATGCCCCGCAGTAGAACCCCCTGCTGATTCATAAGCAGACCAAATTGGATGGGCATATTTTTTTGTATATGGTTCAAAATCTTCCCAGGTATCTTTTTGCGGACTTACATCTTCCAAATATATTTTTTGTAAAGAGCCAAAATAAATCCCTTTTGTTCCCTGAACTCTAAAAATAGAGTCATAGGGTCGTGGTAATGATGTATCGTGATATAAGGTAATGGTCTTACCTAAAAATGTCTGTAGTATCGTGGTATTTATATCGCCATGTTTTATCTTCATTTTTGATAGCTCATGTTCCGGTTCATATTTTTTTACAAAATATTCATGGATACCTAAAGAAGGAGTTGAAACACTATACAAGGAAATAAAACGGTCTCACCGATTTATATTAAACCATTGGGAAATAGGTCCTATAGGATGAGTAGGGTAAGTGTTGCCTACTCTGTTAATAATTCCTTTACCACGCCAATTTAATTTACCCGTCTCATCCGCTAACAGGAATCGGCAATCATGCTGGTATCCACCTTCTGCAAAAACCACTTCACCAAAATAACCTTCTCGTATCATTCGAAGAATCGTTAATGGTTCTTTAAAGTAACATACATTTTCCAATATAAAACAAGGATACTTTTGTTTCTCTGAAGTCTCAATTAATGCTCGACACTCCTTGAGTGTTGTTGCAGGTGGGACTTCAAGGGCAGTCAGTTTTCCCGCCTTCATAGCGGATAAAGCCACCGGTGTATGCCATTCCCACGAAGTAGCACACAAGACACAATCAATATCTTCTCGCTTCACCAATTTTTCAAAGTCTGTTTCTCCTTTTGTGTAAATCTCCGGAACAAAATTTTGTCTCTGCGCACACAATGATTTTGTTCGTTCTGCATGTTCTTTTTTTATGTCCGCAATAGCCCGTATTTCAACATCAGAACATTGCGTTAGTAAATCAACTAAGAAGTGGCCTCGATTACCTACTCCTACAACTCCAATTCTTGCTTTTTCTTTTATATGTTGCGTCTGATTTAACAGGATACCTATGGATAGGGAAGGTGGAATGATGGATGCAGTTTTAATAAACTCTCTTCTTGACAATGTATGGTGATTTTTCATATACATTCCTCCTTATTTGTTGACTTATTGACTATACCAATTAATAGTCCTGGCAACTGATAAAGAAGGCTAACAATCCGAGATTAAAATGGTCTTTTTTAATATCAAGATATAAGTGATTACGAACTTGATAAATTCTCCCTACCAATTCGCCACGGTTAAAAATACCGGACTGTAGAATTTGATAGGTTTCATTATCCTTCTCAAAAAGGGTCACTATATATACGGAACTAAATAAGGAGAATCGGGGGTTGATATGTGCAATTCGCTGGCTATCTTTCTGGATATCAATTATTTTAGGTACTTTTGATGTAAGTGCAATAGAGAACCAACTACATTTCCTGAAAATTCTACATATCTCATTTCCCAAAGCATCTTTTACAAGCCAACCCTGATTTTTTTTCTCGACAAAATATTGAATTTCTCCGGCACGATTCACGCAGGGAAATAACATACTTTCTCTTTCTTTTACTGGAATAAGGTAAAGTTCATGATTTTCAAAAGGGTCTGGCAGGTCTAAGGATTCTTCTGAAGCAGAACCATGTGCTTCTGCAAGACATTTTCGCCATCGGAATTCACTTATCAAGGTTCTCCCTGTGAATAAGATAAAACCGGATAATGTAACGATAATTAATATAAATGTTCCTAGATATGAAAGTTGTTGATTTTCTAAAATCAATCCCCAGAAGGTTAATGAAAAAGCAAAAATAACACATATAAAGTAAATAAATATACTAATGGGACTAATGTGATACACTAATTTGGGTAGTGTAAAGTAACAAACAGCCCTTTCATAATCACTTAAAAAATCATCCATATCTATTCGTGGCATGGATGAAAAAATTCCTTCTATTCGGGTTTATTAATATTCCTGGCATCTGCATATATTTTATTTATTATTTCATCAACACAACTTGAAAAAGTTTTTACCAATTCAGGGACACCTTTACTGGTAGATTCTTTTTCTATGGAATAAATCTTTTGGGCTAAAACTTCCATATTCCCCGGATTTAAAAATTGGACAACATATTTAACATACGCAATAGGGGAATTCGATGTTTCAACTTCTTCAAAATTAAGTACATCAATATGTAAATAATAATCCGGTAATTTTTTTTCAGATTGATAACACAAAAAAGTCTGATTTATTTTATTTGTTATTAATTCCTCTAAACTCGAAGCCCATAGATGAACAGAGTAATAATCCACCTGAACTGAATTTTTCCGGACCATTATCTCTTTTCGTTTTAGTGACTCTGCTAAACGGATACTTGCTACCTGAATACATAGCGGAGATGTATCCTCTATAGGTTTAATTGTATTTTCCAGAGTGTAATAATGCAAAGAGGGTCCTGATATACAACCAGAAAAAATGACTACAATACAAATGCAACCTAAAAGATATATACTTTCCTGTCGATGAATTTTTGTATAAAGAAGAGAAAAAAACATTCTATTTTTTACCTCCCGGGACTTTCCCTGTAAGTATAGATTGAGGTTGTTCTGCTAAAGTTTGAGACAGTAGACGCAAATTACGAATGGTTTCTTTAATATCCAGAATAAGTTCATCAATATTTCTTTTATTTTTACTCATCCAATTTTTTGCTTCGGAGGACAAATTATCCACATTTCCCGTAATCTTTTCTATATTATTTAATATTTTTTCTAAATCATCTGCACTATTATCTGATATGGATTTTACCTTTGCCATAATATCTTTTACGGATGTCAATGAGTCATGTATCGAGCCTCGATTTTCTGAAATTATCGTATTTACCTGTTCTACAACTTTTTTTGTATCTTTTTCTATATCATTAATGTTTTTCAAAATATCTGCAATTTGGGGTTTTTGTTCTTTGACCAGGCTATTAAGTTCTTCAATAAAATCAGTGCCCTTTTCTAAAGTTCCACTGATTTGTTGAGTCAGTTCGGTAACTCGTGCTTTGGTTTCTTTTGTCGCTTCTGCCTTATGGAGTTCATCCATACCCAAAAAATCTGTCAAATCATCTAAAAGTTTCTCCACTTTTTTAATTGTGCTTGAAAAATCAGGGAGTTCTACCAAACTACCCGTTTTGTTTATAGAAGGTATTATACTTCCATCTTCTAACTTAGGGGCATTTGCTTCTCCTGTTGAAATTTCAAGGTGCCTCGCTGAGGTTAGAGAAACTTGCTCTACTGTGGCAATACATTTTTGATTTAAGACAATCTCTGGAGATATAGATAATTTAACACACACCTGACTTGGGTCCTCTCTATCGGGATAAATATCCGTAACTTTCCCAATTTTTAACCCACCAAAACGCACATCTGCACCGCGGTCCAAACCTAATGTATTTTTAAATTTGGCGTAATAGATTTTTGTTCCTGCATTTGGGCGATAACCCCGCACCAAAAGGATAAAAGACACAAGGACAACAATGCTAATCAGGATGAAGAAGCCCGCAATGATTTCCTTTTTTGTAAATTCACTCGCTTTTGAATTCATCTTAAACCACCATATCTTTTTATTTGTTTTATTATTACATATCTTCAAAAGAATCTAAAATTGTGGAAGGAGATTGATTTTCTTCCGGAGTCGGTGTTCGTGTAAAAAATTGGCGGAGATAGGAATCGGTATTTAATTCCATTTCCTTTAAATCGCCAATTGCAACGATTTTTCCTGCATGCAATAGACAAACTCGGTCTGCAATAATTTGAACACTTTCCAAATCGTGAGTAACCACGACACTGGTTAAATTAAAGGTATTCTGCATCTTTCGGATAAGATAGTCTAAACCCGCAGCAACGATAGGGTCAAGACCGGAGGAGGGTTCGTCATAAAATATAATTTCCGGGTCTAAAGCCATAGCCCGTGCAATACCGGCTCTTTTTTTCATTCCACCACTTAATTGTGATGGATACAGATTTGCGCAACCACCCAGTCCCACCAGATCTAATTTAATTTGTGTCATAATATCGATGGTCGATTCCGCAAGACGGGTATGTTCCTTTAATGGTAAGGCGACATTTTCACCCACAGTCATAGAATTAAATAAAGCGGAATTCTGGAAACACATACCTATCCGTTTGCGAAGTTCTATTTGTTCCTGAGTGCTCATTGTAGTAACATCTTTGCCAAACATTATAATTTTTCCGGAGTGGGGACGAATTAGACCTACCAGTGTCCGTAAAAGAGTGCTTTTGCCACATCCACTTCCCCCTAAAATAACAAATATCTCTCCTTTTTTTACTTTAAAAGAGATATTATCCAGAACCCGCCTTGTTCCATACTGAACGACAAGGTTCTCTACTTCAATTATATATTCATTGTTATTGTTATTCATCATTCCGTAAAGTAAAATAAGGCTGTCCAGACTAAATCTACAATTATTATGGTAAAAATAGAAGTAACAACGGAAGAAGTGGTCATTTTACCGACACTTTCCGCACTTCCTTCGACCTGAAAACCACGATAGATACCGACCCAACAAATAGTTAAGCCGAAAAATACGCTCTTGACCATACCCGAAAATAAATCTTTAGGAACTAAAGCACTTGCGGTCTGGTCGAAGTATGCCCAGAAATCAATACCGAGAATACCCACCGCTACGATAAATCCCCCTCCAATCATTATAGCCATCGAAAGCACTGTAACACAGGGAACAGCAATTACCATCCCTAAAAACTTTGGGACAACTAAAAATTTAACAGGGTTCAGTCCCATCACCATTAGAGCATCGACTTCTTCTGAAACTTTCATAGTTCCTATTTCGGCAGTAATCGCGGAACCACTCCGCCCTGTAATAAGAATGGCAGACATTAACGGTGCTAATTCTCGTAATGCTGAAATTCCTACCAGATTTGCCATAAATATCGTAGCACCCCATTGTTGTAATGTATATGCAGATTGCATCCCCATAATAACCCCAACCAGTAAAGAAATTAAACCGACTATTGGTATTGAGTGAAATCCATATTCTACAAAATGTTCCACTGCACTACGCCACCTTAACCCTCGACCTAATACAGGTTGCAAAAATAACCAATTCAATGTATCCATAATTAAAACACAAACGACAAGTCCAGAATGTAAAATATTTAAGAAAGTTCGACCTATACTGCCCAAAAAATACTTAATCATTCTTCATCACTTTCTGTGACTGTGAATACCGTTTCCAATCGCGATAGATTTAATACTTTCCGAACTGCATGAGAAGGGGATAAAAGTTGGAATGATTTCTTTTGTTTTGTGGCAGAACGAAGTCCTTCTACCAATGTGGCAACTCCGGAAGAATCCATATATTCTACATGGGATAGTTGTACAATAACCGAACCTTTTGATTTATCGACAGACTCCAGAATGGCTTTCCTCAGATTGGGAGATGTATACAAATCTACCTGACCGGACACCTGAATTTTATAATTTCCATCCTTTTCTATTGTGTGAATATCAATCGACATTAGTTAACCTTTCCTGAATGCTTTTCTTCGTGCTCTTAATATCAAACAGTTTTCACCATTCTCGTTTATGTGAAAAGAAACTTCATCAAAGGCTCTTTTTAATATAATAAGTCCGAGTCCATGAGGTTTTAGATTCTCAGACGTTATATTTTTTCTTTTTTCTCTAAGCAAAAAATCTTTAGGGGGACATGTTCCGCAATCCTGTAATTCAAATTCCAGCCATACCGTTCCTAATCGTGCGGATAACTGAATAATTCCTGACTTTGCCCCATGATACGCATGTCGAATACAATTTGTACAGGCTTCATCCAGTCCTAAAACAATATCCTCAATCTTATCCTGTGAAAAACGAGCCATCTCAAGGTAATTACGAACTAAAGCCCGAACAGGCTTTAATAGTTTTGGATGTGAACGAAAAGTAATTGTAAAGTCATCACGCATGATTTAACCACCGGAATAGTAATAGTGTGCAATCGTCATGAGGAAGATTGGGTTCGGTATATTTCTGTACTTTTTGTAAGATACTCTGAACCGCCTTCTCTGCATTTTCAAAATGTAAATTTTCGATAGTCTTTTTTAATCTGTCAATCCCAAATTCTCTATCTGTTATTTCTTTATCATTGGCTTCTTTTCGGGCTTCAATAATTCCATCTGTAAATATGATAAGGGCATCTTCCTTAGATAAGATGTCTTTTTCTTCCTTCCATACAGTATTCGGTAAAACCCCTAAGGGAGGACCTGATGGATGGAAACAATATTCGGTTTTATGATTTTGCCACCATAAAACGGGTAGATGCCCTGCATTTACAGCGGTAACTTCGCCTGTCTTTAGATTAACGACAACATAACACAAGGAACAAAACATTCCTTGTTGCCCATATTCGAACAGGTCTTCATTAAGGACCTTAAGTACTTCTATTTGTGATAATAGTCGCTGGGCTTGTATACGAAATTCTGTAAGTAATCGCACCATAGCAAGGGAAGCTGGCATTCCTTTGCCCGAAACATCCCCTACTATAAAACCTAAACGATTCTCGGGAAGCAATATTACATCAAAGAAATCGCCCCCAACTACTTTTGCTGGAAAAGTCTGGGCAAATATATCACAATTTTTAGGAATAGAACTCCAATTATTGAATAGGAAACCCTGCTGAATTGTTGCTGCTGTTTGTAGTTCTTGTTCCATCCTATATTTTTCAATTAATTCCTGATAAATATTCACATTTTCGATTGCTAACCCGGAAGCATTTCCAACTGCGGAAGCAAGTAGTAATTCTTCTGCCGAATATCGGTTTTTATCCGAGACCGTATCCATATAAAGTAAGCCTAATACTTTTTCTTTGGCACGAAGTGGAACACAAATAACCGATTGCACATTTAATGAAATAATACTCACTGCCCTCTTTAAGTCATCATTGTCCATAATGTCCTGATAAAGCAAACTCTGTCGTTCCTTCACCACCTTATAAATAATGGTATTACTGATACGAACGCGATTTACAGGAACAGCAACCAGATGCCCTCCCTCCCATTGGTGTACCCGGGAACATTGTGGACAGGGAAGTATTTTCCCTTCTTCGTCAGTAATCAGAATAGCACCATGGTCTATAGGGATTACATGGGAAGTCGCTTCCATAATTTTATTTTGTAATTCACAAAGGTCAAAATTGGTAGAAATGTCATTAATTACCTTACATAGGGTCTCCAATAATAGGGTTGCGTGTTGTTCTTTCCCGGGAGAAACCGTAGTTTCATCCATACTAAGGAAAGAATGTGCAACAATAGAATGTTGTTCTTCTTTTTCTCCTATCGTTTCTGAGGTTCTTGTCGGTTTACTATTTTCCTCTATTTCAAATCGGAAAAGGGTCTTCCCTATTTGAATCATATCCCCGGAATGTAATTCACCTGATAACATTTTCTGTCCATTAACGAATGTCCCATTGGTACTACCCATATCCTTCCATTTATAACTATCCTCACTCCTGACAAGTTCAAAATGCTTACGGGACACTGCGGGGTCTTCAATTACAATATTACACTCTTTTGTTCTTCCTATGATTAAATGAGAATGAACCGGGAATTTTTCTCCATCATCCTCTTTAACCAGATAGGCTTTGGGCACTGCTACTCTCCCAACTCATGTTTAATTTATTGTAACTCTTTTTTATATATAGAATACTTATTTTATAACAATAAGTTCCATTTAGAACCTTGTTTTTACATATACAAGAAATTTTTAGCATTACAAAATACGCCGATAGGGAGCAATTTGCTCTTTTCTCTATTAATTTTAACACATATAAAGTTTGCTTTTGCTCCTTTATACAAACGGAAAGGTGGCATTTTTATTTTTAGTAGTTTTGCAGGGATAGATGATGCACATTTAATGCACTTATTCCATGAATATGATGTATTCTTCTGCCAGATAGGAATACAATCCAGTAAGGATGATGCACTTCCTGCAAGATATGGAGTTCCTTTTAAGCAAAGTTTTCCATCCTTTTTGTGTTCTACCTCAGAACCGAATTCCCGATACACTCCTGGTGGCATTCCCATAAATCGGGTAGCATCAGAGACAAGGATTACATTATTGGGCTTTTTACATCGGGCAATAATTTTAAGTACTATTGGAGGTAAGTGATGCCCATCTGCAATAACAGAAACTGATAACTTATCTTCTGATAGGGAATACCAGATGGGGTTATTGTGTCGATGAATGTAATTTTGAATGCCATTACCAATGTGAGTACAAAGAGTAGCCCCTGCCTCAACCGCAGATTGCATAATAGCCAGACTCGCATTATGATGCCCTAAAGATACATGAACCCCTCTGGAAACTAAATATCGTATAAATGGAATCGCTTTCGGGACTTCAGGTGCTAATGTAACATAAAGGATTTTACCGTTCGCTAATTTATGGTATTTTTCAAATTCTTTTACCGATGGAGGCCTTATATATTCTTTTGCATGTGCTCCGCGAGGACCCTCTTCCGGCGAAATCCAGGGACCTTCCAGATGTATTCCAGGAATAAAAAAGGATAATTCTTTATTTTTTTTCAGGCTATTTCCAATAACTTCGCAAAGGAATTCTGTCTTTTCAATAGAGTTTGAAACGATAGTAGGAACCCAACGAACAATTCCTAATTGAAATAATTTTTCAGAAAGTTTCAGTAGCTTATCTTCGGTTAAATTTTCATCCTGAACACTAATCCCAAACCCTCCATTTACCTGTATATCAAAAAGCAAAGGAGCAATTATCGTTTCTTCATTACCCATATCAATGGAGTTCCCTTTTGAATTTTCTTTTATTCGCGTGATAACTCCATCTTTTATCGAGCATATTATAGGCTTTTCCCTGCCAATGGGAACAGCACAAATTGTAATGGTTTTTCCGGATTTCATTTTTTGCAAGACTTATCCTTTAATAATTCTTCATAGAAACGACAGTGAACATGGACACCTTTCTTTAATAATGGTAAATTTTGATGCTCATTAGGACCATGTATTCCATCGTCGGGCAATGCAAAACCTAACATAATCGAGTCCAGTCCAAGAATTTTTTGTAACCATGCAACAACAGGGACACTTCCACCTTCTCTTCGGAAGAGAGGCACATGTCCAAATTCTTTAGTTAATGCGCTTATTGCAGATTGCATATAAGGAGATTTTAAGTTCATTAATGCGGGTGGAGCACAAGAATGAAGTGATAGTTTCCACTCTATTTCCGGGGGACAATACTGTTGCAGGAATTCTCGAAGGTATTCTTCTATCTTTTCCGGTTCCTGGTCCGGAACTAACCGCATAGAAATTTTAACTCTTGCTTTTGATGGTAATACTGTCTTTGCTCCTTCTCCTGTGAAACCTCCAATAATTCCATTAATTTCCAGCGTAGGCCTTGCTCCTACGCGTTCTATTGTGCTATATCCTGCTTCTCCATAAAGTTTTGACATCCCTACTATGTTTTTCCATTCCTCGTCTGAATGAGGTATTTGAGATAATAAGCCTCGTTCCTCCTCTGTTAAAGGTTTTACCTTATCATAGAAATGAGGAAGTGTTACTTCGCCATTTTCATTATGCATTTTCGCAATTAATTCGCATAAGACATGTATCGGATTCCGTATAGTCCCTCCATATAAACCACTGTGTAAATCCTGTTTTGGTCCTTTTAATTCCAATTCAAAATAGGCAAGTCCACGAAGACCATAAGTAATAGAAGGGATGTCTGGAGCAAAAATACCTGCATCACAGTTGACAGCGACATCTGCCTTTAACAAATCTTTATACTTTAATAAAAAGTTCTGCATATTGGGTGAGCCAATTTCTTCTTCCCCTTCAATGATGTATTTTAAGTGGATTGGAAGTGAATTGTTTTCTAACCATGCTTGTGTTGCAAACATCTGTGCAAGCAATTGGGCTTTCATGTCCGATACACCCCTTCCATACATACATTCTCCTTTGATTACAGGCTGGAAAGGGTTTGTATCCCATTCATCTTCGGGGTCAACGGGTTGCACATCATAGTGTCCATAGATAAGGAGTGTAAGAAGAGGATTGGGTCCTTTATATTCGGCAAAAACAAACGGATGTCCTTCGGTTTCTATTATTTCAACACGATTAAAATTCAGTTTTTGAAAATATCGTTCCAGCCATTGTGCGGTCCGCAAAACATCGTCTTTATAATTCGGCAAAGTGGATATGGAAGGTATAGATACAAACTCCTTCAAATCCTCCACAAATCGAGACCAATGTTCGTTAATGTAAAAGTAAACCTTCTCCTGATTATTCACTTCTTTACTCCTTTATGCATGCGATAAATAATATGGGACACCGGAAATCATTTTGTTTATTAACATTATAAAAAATAGAACTACGACACTCCACCTGAATGCCGTAGTCCCTCTATCTTTTGGATAAAAACAACTTTGTAATTTAATCTACCGGAATAGTTTGTGCAATTATATATCGCTTGCGTCTAAACCTGTAACCAGCCAATTACCATTTTCATTGGTGAAAACCAACTCAACCGTAGTAGAACCAAAATTCCCTTTAATATCTATTGGATACACAGTGGCGGTTGAACCTTCTAATTTAATTTGAATTTTGCTTAAATCAATCTCTAACCCATCTAAATAGCCTACATCTATAGCCTGTTGTAAGAATTCGCGTGCACCTGCTTTATCACCCCATTCATAGTGTTCAAATTTTTCAGAGAAGACGGCCATAATGCCATCCAGATTTTTGGCTTTCATCGCTTCTGCAAATTTGTTAACTTGAGCCGTTACTGCTTCTTCAGGAGATACTTTCTTTGCGGTTTGACAGCCAAGTACAATAAGAGATATACAAATGGTCGCCATTACCACAGTGAACTGGGATAATTTTTTCTTCATATTTCGCCCTTTCTCAATTAAGTTTAAGTTTTATGCTTTTCATTGTATTAGGAACATATTAATTTATATCACTTTTTATCTAAGAATTCAAATTGTCCCGCATCTATTTTTTGTATCAATGAATGAACTTTCTTCTGGATAAAAGGAACAACTTCCTTGATAAATTTTATGTTTTTCTTAAGCCAAAGATTATTACGAAAAGAAGGATGGGGACAGACAATTATAGGTGGGTAAAATTTTTTCCATAATTGAATGGTCTCTGCTAAAGTGGAAGGCAATTTTTCTTTCAGGAATAATTGTTGAGCATAACGACCCACTAACAGGATAAGTTCAAAATGATATGTTAATGGCAATAGTTTATTCCACCATAAATCCACACATTCTTTCCTTGGTGGTAAATCACCACCTCGCATATCACGTCCGGGATAACAAAATCCTGTAGGAATAATTGTAAAATAGCGGGTATTATAAAATTGTTCCCGGGAAACATTTAACCAGGAACGAAGTTTATCACCACTGGGGTCATTCCATGGTAATCCTGTTTTATGTACTTTCAAACCCGGTGCTTGACCCACAATAAGTATTGGCGATAATCTATCTCCTACATGCAAAACAGGATTGGCACCGTAGGGCAGGTTTTTATCACAAAATCGGCATTTTTGTATTTCAGTAGCAAGATTATAAATGTCGTTTTGATAGGATTCCATAATCAATTCATGTTATTAATTGAACAAAGCATCAACAAATGAATTAGGGTCAAAAGGTTGTAAATCTTCAACACCTTCTCCAACTCCGATTAATTTTATAGGTATATTTAACTCCTTTTGAATTCCGAATATCATTCCTCCTTTTGCTGTGCCATCTAATTTGGTAAGAACAATCCCTGTGATATTTAGAGCCTCTGTAAAAATACGTGCCTGTTGTAAGGCATTCTGTCCTGTTGTAGCATCAAGGACCAAAAGAACTTCATGAGGGGCTTCGGGCATCCGTTTCTTTATAACACGATAGACTTTTTTAAGTTCTTCCATTAGATTTACTTTCGTATGCAATCTTCCTGCGGTATCAATAATTACATTTTGTGCCTTCCGAGCAATCCCTGCATCTACAGCATCATACGCTACGGCTGCGGGGTCTGCTCCTTCCTGATGTCGTATTAAGTCCGCTCCACTACGTTTACTCCATATTTCTAATTGTTCCCCAGCAGCTGCACGGAAAGTATCTCCTGCGGCTAAAATTACCTTCTTATTTTCTTTTACCAATTGAGCAGAAATCTTCCCTGCAGTAGTTGTTTTTCCAGAACCATTTACACCGACGATTAAAGTAACGTGGGGTTGCGGTTCTGCATCCCAATTTATTTTATGTTCACCTGTTTTCAATATCTCCAGCATAATTGCCTTCAATAAAGGCATAATCTGTTCCGCTTCTGTTATCCCCTGTTTTTTTACCTCTTCTTTTAATCGCTCTATAAAAAACAGACTTGTATTTACCCCTAAATCTGCCTCAATAAGTAACTCTTCCAGAGAATTATAAACATCATCATTAATCTTTGGATATAAAGAAAAAAGATTTTTTATACCATCCGTTAAAGCACTTCTTGTTTTCTGTAGTTTTTGTTTAAGATTTGAAAAGATTTTAAACATAAAATAAATCCTTCATTATTAATGTAAAGATAAGTTAGATTTGAATGAAAATTATAGAGGAACAAAAAATTAGGGCAACTTAAAAGCATAAAACCCGAAGTTTTCGTTGGTCAAATCTGTTCCTCCGTATCCCTCATACCTGCCATCATCTCTTTTGGAAACAATTCCAGAGGCAGAACCTTTTTGTCCGTTCCACTCACATGATGCTTTATCCCAATAGGCAACCAATTTCTGCTCCTGCCTTTGTGCAATACCTCTTACCTGAGCCCCATTATCAAGTAATGCAGTAAATAAATAATCATCTCCCCTACTTTTAACTAATGCTTTACCTACCGGCACGATATCTTCTTCCGCATTACGAACTGCAATGACAAAAATACCCTCCGGATTTTCTGCATTTATAGGTTGTCGTATTGCATTATAAATCTGATTGCTCGCCAAAACCTGTAATTTTAAATCTTCTGCCATAATAGATAGTTGTTTGCCCAATTCTCCCGACCATGGGTTTTCTGTAGAATATTCATTACCACTACTTACCAACCATAGCATAATTCTATCCGCATTAATTCCCGCAATAATAATAAGTATCGTCCCAATCACCGCAATAATTCCCAGGACTATCTTTCGTGGATTAGGTAAATTTTCTCCACCCACAAGCAACTGCTCTTCCGCTTGCAATCGCAATCTACGCTGGTCCCGCAGATTATTGCCACAAGTTCTGCAAATTAAAGTTCCTTCCGGATTAACAGTACCACATTGCACACATACCGCATCTGCATCTATTTTCGAACCGGGTGAGACATTATAGTCTTGCAAAGTTTTTCTCATGAAATTAATACCTTATCAATTTCGCCTAACATTATATATAATTTTATAGTCTTATCCATTATAATAATTACAATTTTATTTTTTTGTTTATAACAAGTATAATATTTTTAATATTTTCCTACTTTTGTCATGTGTTTTTCAATAGAGAAAGGGTATTTTTATGAACAAAAATTTATTTTTCTTTTCGTTGATGTTAGTTGCGTTATTTGCTATCAATACATTTTCAGAAGAAGAACAAACTTACGCAGAACGATTAGGCTGGGAAAAAGGAAATCGTGTGGTTATCTTTCATATCGATGATGCGGGATTATGCTATGGAGCCAATCATGCAGTTTTTGAAACATTTACGAAAGGAGTGGCAACTTCTTGTAGCATTATGATGCCCTGTGCTTGGGTAGATCAATTTGTCAAGGAATGGAAGAAAAACCCACACTGGGATGCGGGACTTCACCTGACTTTAACTTCTGAGTGGGATAATTATCGTTGGGGACCGGTTTCTGGTTTTCAACAAGTTCCCGGATTAGTAGATGCATCAGGTTATATGTGGGGTGATGTTAAAGATGTAGTAATGAATGCTTCGCCTGATGAAGTGGATAGAGAAATTCGTGCTCAATTATCTCTTGCAGAAAAAATGGGGATAAAACCTACTCATTTAGATTCGCACATGGGGACATTATTTGCAACTCCTCAATTTATAGAAAAATACATTAATTTAGGCATAGAGAAACAAATTCCCATACTTTTCCCGGGAGGGCATATGCAATATTTACAACAGGAATTACCTATGCCCAAAGAAGTCATTTATTCGTGGGCTAAAAAAATCTGGGAAGGTGGATTGCCTCTTGTGGATGATGTTTTAACATCTACTTATGATTGGAAAACAGAAGATAAGTTTGAACAATTGACAAAAGCCCTTCATGAAATGAAACCCGGTATTACAGAAGTAATTTTACACTGTGCTATACCTACTGAAGAGTTCCCATACTTTACTCAATCTTCTGTTACACGAAAAGGGGATTACTTAATAATGATGAACCCTAAATTTAAGAAATTTTTAGAAGATGAGAAAATCATATTAACCACCTGGCGTGAGTTGAAAGAGAGAAGAACAAAAGTAAAATAGGATTCATCTATTATACAGTGTGAACTTGTCTGGCTACTTCTTTTTTAAAGTTAGTATAACTCTCCTCATAATTCCGTGTAGTACCGAAAAAGATACTGGATGAACCTAACACAAAGACATTTCCACCCAAACGAATAAATTTAGCACAGTTTTTTATAGTAATGTTTCCATCAATCTCAATATCAACCGGGTATTTATGATACTGTATTTTTCGTGAAAGAATTTGAACTCGTTCAAAAGTTTGGGGAATTATTTTTTGTCCCGCATATCCCGGGTCCACAGCCATAATTAACACACGGTCAACTTCCGGCAGGAGATATTCCAATTCTTCTAAGGGGGTCATCGGGTTTACGGCTATTCCGGGCGAAAGTCCATACTCGCGAATCTGTTTAACTGTGCGATGTGCATGTAAGCAGGACTCCACATGCACGATAATACCTTTACAACCAATATCTACCAACCGTTTTATATACCGTTCTGGTCTCTCAATCATTAAATGTGCCCAACAGGGCAATTTACAACATTTACGGGCTAAAGATATAAAATCAAACCCTAATGTTAAATTTGGGACAAAGGTCCCATCCATTATGTCAAAATGGAGTTCATCAATACCTATTTTTTGAACAAGATGAAATTCCTCTTCTAACCGTCCGAGGTCAAGACACATTACCGATGCAGAATACTTCACTTTATCTAAATTTATCTTATTTTCATCCATGGGGATTGCTCTTTTACTTCTATTTTTTATTTTTTTTCATGAACTTTTGCACTTCATCTAAATAAGGCATGGAAGGTTGTGCACCGAACTTTGTACAGGCTAATGCACCGACAGCATTGGCAAAATCTAATACATTATCAATCTCTGCCTGTCCCCATGCAAAAGCCAGAGCCGAAGTAAAGGCATCTCCTGCTGCGGTAGTATCCACAACAGAAACTTTATAACTGGGGACATAAATCTCAAAATCATCATCGTTATAATAACAACCCTGAGAACCTAATTTAAGGACAACAGATTGTACACCCATCTTCAATAACTTATCAGCACATTTCAATCTGTTCTCGGGTTTTGAGGGGTTTATACCTGTTAAAAATTCAGTTTCTGTCTCATTGGGGGATATTACATCAATGTAGGGGAAAATGTATTCCGAGATATTTCGTGGAGGTCCAGCATCCACAATGGTTATCATACCATTCTTTTTGGCTAATATTAAGGCAGTTTCGATAGTTTCGGGGAGCAATTCTAATTGTGTCAACAATATATCCCCTTTCTGAAATATCTTCTCCTGCTTTATTATATCTTCAGGCTTCAATTCATGATTTGCCCCTGCAATTACAACAATACTATTTTTCCCTTCTTTATCCACAAAAATTAATGCAGTTCCAGAAAAAGCATCTGAAGTCTCTTTTATAGTATTTATGGGTATCCCTTCATTTTTAAAACTTTTTTTCATACTCATCCCAAAATGGTCTTTTCCTACACAACTTATAAAGTTTATGTCAGCACCTAATCTCGCAAGTGAAACTGCCTGATTGGCTCCTTTGCCTCCGAAAACAATGGACAAAGACTCTCCTCGAAATGATTCCCCTTCTTTCGGTAAACGGGGTACTCTGGCAACAATATCTACATTAGCACTCCCGACAACAACAATTTTCTTCTTTTGTTTTTTTAATGTTTCAAAGAATTTATTCTTCATCATATTTTTATTCGCTTCGATTTATTTTGAT
Organism: Candidatus Hydrogenedens sp.; assembly: GCA_049968235.1. Lineage (GTDB taxonomy): Bacteria > Hydrogenedentota > Hydrogenedentia > Hydrogenedentales > Hydrogenedentaceae > Hydrogenedens. The sequence continues at coordinate 31,490 of JBMFRC010000018.1, read as the reverse complement.
AACCCCCAGGCACGAGCAAATGCCTCAAAAGAACGGTCATAAGTTTTTTCTGCATCCGGGGGAAAACAACAACCGGGCAATTGCCGTTTTTTTAGATGATATTGAAGACATTCACAACATACCGCATGTCTTGGACAACCGGGATAACTACATGAACAAAAAGACTGATTATGTTCTTGATTCTTGCACTTTTGTTCCATAATAAAATCTCCTCTATTTATGTGTTTATCCTTTTTATATACTGCTCTTCATAATATTTTTTAAATTCACCTTCTTTTATCCGTCGCCACCACCATTCATTTTCTACATACCACTGAACTGTCTTCTGGATACCCTCCTCCCATGATACTTCTGGTTCCCATCCCAAAGCACGGAGTTTGTCCGAATTCATAGAATATCTACGATCATGACCCGGACGGTCTGGAACCCATTGAATTAAACTTTCATCTTTACCTGTAAGTTCAAGTACTTTTCGAGTAATTTCAATATTTTCTTTTTCAAATCCTGCTGAAATATTATAAATCTCACCGGGGGTTCCTTTCCGCAAAACAAAATCTATAGCACGACAATGGTCATCTACATAGAGCCAATCGCGAATATTATATTCTCCCCCTTTATATAAAGGTAATGGTTTTCCTTCCAGTGCATTGGTAATAAATAAAGGTAGAACTTTTTCCGGATATTGATAGGGACCATAAGTATTACATCCGCGAGTAATGAGAACAGGTAATTTAAAGGATTCAAAGAATGCCTTCCCTAAAAGTTCGCCTCCTGCTTTGGATGCACTATACGGGTTTCTTGGACAAATCGTGTCCGTTTCTAAGGCAGAACCGACATCTCTACTTCCATATACTTCATCTGTGGAGACCAAAAGAACCCTATTAACATTATTACCCTTGGCACTTAGTAATATTTGATATACCCCTTCCACATTGGTACGGAGAAAATCTTTTGCACCCATTAAACTCCGGTCCACATGCGTTTCTGCAGCAAAATTTACGACTGCATCACAGTCTTGTATTGCCTGTTGCATCACTTCCGCATCCGCAATATCTCCATGTATAAAAGTATAACGACGAGTATCTACTGATTTTAAGTTGTCCAGATTCCCCGCGTAAGTAAGTTTATCCAGATTAACTATATGAATATCCGGGTACCAGTCCAGCATATTGCGGATAAATGCAGACCCGATAAAACCAGCACCACCTGTAACAAGTATTTTTTTCATTTAATTTCCTCGCTCCTTCTTCCTAAATAGTGTAATAAAGATTCCCGCCATGATGGAATTTCCCATTCAATTACTGCCCTAATTTTCCGATTATCCATGGCGGAATAAGCTGGTCGTGGAGCTGGTAGCACAAATTTAGCACGGGAACAGGGTATAATAGGAACAGTAATATTTAAATATTCAAAGCATGTCTTTATCCAATGATACCGGGAACACTCGCCAGAATTGACTGCGTGATACAATCCATATTTTTGCGTTTCTACAATTTTCTTTGTCATTATCGCCAGGTCCCAGGTGTAAGTGGGTGAGCCGATTTCATCATCGGAAATTTCTAACTTTTCCGCTGTTTGTGAACGTTGAATCATTTTTTCTATAAAATTATTTCCACCGGGACCATATAACCATGCAGTTCTTAAAATATAGTGTTTCGGATTATAATCAATAACTGATTTTTCTCCTGCTAATTTTGAACGACCATAAACGGAAAGTGGGTTGGGAATATCATCTTCTCGATAGGGTCGCCTTTGCATTCCATCAAAAACATAGTCCGTACTGTAATAAACTACTGGGCTTCCCCATTGATTTGCCAAATCCGCAACCAGTCGGGCTCCTACTTCATTTACAAGGAACGATTTATCTATTTCCTTCTCTGCCATATCTACATTTGTATAGGCCGATGAATTTATAACCAAATCTGGTGCAGGGTCATCTAATAATTTATAAATATCCGGATTTGTTATATCTAATTCAGGTAAATCATAACCAATAACTTCACACTCCGATTGAAACAATTTAACAAGGTCTCTTCCCAGTTGCCCTTTATGTCCAAAAATCACAATTTTTTTCATAAAGACTCCTTAAAATAATATCTATAATTTTAATAAATTTTATCAAAAATTCAGTTCATCGGGTAAATATATTATATCGAAGGGAGGTTTTCTCTCTTTATTTTCTATTCCTCAACCATGTTCTTTGTATCCTGCGATTTCTCGGTCAAATGTTCCATTCGCTCCTGAACACAACGTAACCACCATATAGTTGTTTTCATTTCTGTCGCTAATGAAGGTTCCTGAAAATAAAATTCCTCACAGTGTTTCAGTGCGTTGTCATACTCCCCTTTCTCGGTCAAAAGCTGTATTAATAAAAAACGAGCCATTCCTAAATCGGGTTGTTCTTTTAATAATTCTTGAAGTTCCGTAATAGCAGATGAATAATTTTCTTTTTCAAAGGCATTTCGCACTTTTTTGAAACCTTTAGGCACCCCCCATAGGAACTTTCTCCGAATATACTCACCAATAACAGATATGAATGGCGGAAAAGGAAGAATGCTATATGCCCACCATATTTTTTCCCCATATTCTCCTGCTACCTGCCAAACAACAATTACCGTGATAATACAGAATAGGACAAAACTTACTGCAAAACCCATTACCAGAGACTTACGATATGGCTTGGAATGAAACCACATCGGACATACTTTTAATGGAATATAACCTTCTGTTTCCAATATCTTTTTTAACTCATGTATACGTGCTATTAACTTTTCCAGTGCCATCCGAATATCGGGTTTCACCCAGAATGACATCTTCATCATTTGTGAACGATGATGAAAAATCAGGCTAATTGCCGGATATAATTTAATAAACCGAAAAAATCCCGAAAAGCCCACCATTAATGTAAAGAGGAACAAAGCTATTAATGGAATAGCCCAAAGAAGGTCGTATGGATAAAACAAGGGTTTGTATATAAACCATAAACTTAAGGGCAGACATAGAAGAAACGCTAACATAAATCCAAGAATACTTTCCCATAATTTCCTATAATTCCGATGTTTCTCCTCTTCGATATTCACAACTTCGATAGGGACATATAGCGAATATTTAGATACCCAATTTTCCTTATGAATTATAAGGATAGAACCTTTTAGTTCAAGGCATACTTTTCCTGGCTGATTTACTCGCGTTAAATTCACAGAATATAAAGAAGGTTCCATTTGTTATCTTTCTATAAAACTATCTGTTTCGTTACTGTATATATTATACTTTTTTTATAACATTGATTGGGAACGATATGTTTCAAAAAGGACAGAAAACTGTGATAGAAAAGAAAAAAAGGTTATTTGTTATTTCAGGAATAACATTCATCCTTCTACCTATACTGATTATTTTTTTGTTTACTTCCTGTTATGCAGGTTATTCAAAAATAACGGTTGATGGTGAAACACGATATTACCGTTTGCATACCCCTCCGAATTTGGACCCTACAACCCCTGTTCCTTTACTCATCGCTTTACATCAATTCAGCGATACAGCACGAGGTATGGAAAAACTAACACGATTTAACCAACTCGCCGATAAAGAAAATTTTATTGTGGTTTACCCTCAAGGGAAATGGCGAATATGGAAAACAGACCCATTACCCAATAGAGATACACGATTTCTTGAAGTGCTTATTGATAATTTACTGTCAAAATATCCCATTCAACAGAATAAAATTTTTGCAACAGGTGCCTCTGCAGGTGGAATGATGATACAGGCGTTTGCATGTTATTCCAGGACTCTGGCGGGCATTGCTCCTGTAATGGGCAGTATGACACGAAATTATGCAGAAGAAAGAAAACCGCAAAGAAATATCCCCGTTTTAATCATCCACGGAACAGCAGACCCCGTAGTTCCTTTTAATGGAGGTGAAACAAATGCCGGACCGGGTAGAAGACCTGTGTTTTTATCTGCAGAGGACAATGCAGAATGGTGGGCAAAGCAATATGGATACTCGGGAGAAACCATTATTACTCAACTTCCTGATACTAACCCAAATGACACCTTTTCCACAGAAGTAATTAATTACAACTGTGACCCACCAGTTTTTCTATATAAAATCATCGGGGGTGGACACACCTGGCCCGGTACAAAAAACTTCTATCCTCAATTTATCATCGGACCTACAGCACCGGAACCCAACGCGTCGCAAATCATCTGGAATTTCTTTAAATATGCCAAGCAATAAATACAAATTGAAACTACAAAGAATTTTGTTTTAATTTAAAAGGCATTACATTTCCTATACAAAAGAAAGATTCGCAATGATTTCTGCAATTATCCTTACTGCTGGCTGTGGAGAGGGGATTTTCCCTTTCTCGACGGTTAGAAATAAAGTAACGCTACCTATATTAAATACACCCATAATCCGAAGGCTTGTTCTACAATTAAAAGAAACGGGAATTGAAGATATTACTGTAACAACAGGATATCTCGAACAAAGTGTTCGGCATGCTTTACACGACATTAGCGGATTATCTTTCCTGAGAAGTAAAGATGATGTCACACCTGCGGATGTAATACGTTCTATTTTAGGGACATCTTCTTCATCTGAAACTATCATACTTCATGGGGATATTGTTACTAACCAAGGAAACCTATCACATTTCATAAAGACACATCGGGCACAAAATAATGAATTTTCAATTTTAGTCTCTAATCAAAAACCATGCCCTCTGCATACAACATTTATAGAAAAAGGAATGGACAATAAACTAAATAATTTGTTATTCGATAGACAGAACTCCGAATTCTGGTTTTGTGGGGTTCTTATAGGTAGAACAAAATCATTAAAAGAAATCTTCGACTGTGAGCCCGGAATTGTCCGTTCTGCCCCTCTGGGGGCAATGCCTGTTCCTGAAGGGAACCTTGTCTCTGCTATTGATGTAATGCTGGAGAAGAAGTGCGAAGTGTCTTGTATATGTGCTGATAATTTTATAGTCGATATTGATCATCCATGGGATTTCTTAGAAGCAAACCAAAAAGCATTATCAGATGTGTTTGAAAATGTGGAATGCTCCATTATAGAGAAATCCGCATTTGTAAGTAATGAAGCAGATATCTCCTCTAATGCAAAGTTATGGATATATGAAGGCGGGAGAATTGAGAAAGGAACTATCATAAAAGGAAATCTTATTCTTGGAACAAATAGTCACATTAGCAGTGGAGCACTCCTTGAAGAAAATATTTTTGTAAACACGAATACAAATATTTCTGAATTTGCAAAAATTCATAAAAATTCAGTCATAGGTGAGTATAATCAAATACTTCATAATGCAGAATTTTACGGTATCACATTAGACACTGTATTTATGGTTCATACCTGCTGTATTTCAGGTATAATAGGTTCGCATGTTGATATTGGAGCAGGAACCATTAGTGCTACATGGAGGTTTGATGATAAAATAAAAGAAATCCGCTGTAAACAACGACAGGAAATTCCCCCCTATCATGGAAATTTGACATATCTTGGCGATTATTGCCGAACAGGGGTAAATGTTATGTTTATGCCAGGAGTGCGTATAGGTGCATATTCATGTATCGGACCCGGCGTTCTTGTAAATAATGATATTGACCCATATTCTCTTGTTATTCAAAAACAGCAGTTAGATACGAAATCATGGGGACCGAACAGGTATCCCTGAATAAACTATATAAACGGAATTTATAAAGGAAGCAACAATGGAACAAAAAAACATACGTGGTATTATTTGTGCAAACCTAACCCCTTTTACCAAAGGAGGTAAAGAAATCGACCATTCCAGATTACAAAAACTTATCCACTTCCTTCAAGAAAAGGGTGTTCACGGACTATTTGTTGGAGGCACTACCGGTGAAGGACTTGTAATGTCTGTTGAGGAAAGAAAGGAACTTTTGGAAAGTGTCCTAAAATATGTTCACAAAAAGATAATGGTAATTCCTCACACGGGAACTTTTGATTTACATTCAACCATAGAACTTACTGCTCATGCAGTTGAAAAGAACGCTTATGCTGTGGGTATCGTTGCACCGGGATATTATTATTATGATGAAGATGCTTTGTATAAATATTTCTCCACTATTGCCTCTGAATTCCCTAAGATACCCATACTGCTTTATAACATCCCATCCTGTGCAAGAAACTTCCTACCTAACTCACTCATCATTAAGTTAGCCCAAAAACATAGAAATATTGTGGGTATAAAAGACAGCACAGGAAATATGGTTAACCTCTCCGAATTACTCATTCAAAAACCGACATCTTTCACCGTAATAAATGGAGTAGATGAATATGGTTATCAGGCTTTCTTAGCAGGGGTTCAGGCGGCTGTTTCTGGTACTTCCAATGTCGCCCCGGAAATCTATCTGGGTGTTTATGAAAATGTGATAAAACGCAAGTTACCGGAAGCATGGATTTATCAATCTCAATTAACAAAACTATGCCAGGTTCTGCAATATGGTAAAAACATAGCTATATTCAAACATGCATTAAAACTAAGGGGGATTGATGCTGGATTTGTTCGGCCTCCACATCGCGAACTTTCCAAATCGGAAATCCAATTATTAGAAAAAACAATGAAAAGTCTTAACCTAATCTAATTTTCTAATAATACCATCATAGGGTTGAAATCACAGTTCAAAATTCTGAATTTTGAAATAGTCATTGGAAATCCTATTGTCTATTTCTGTTCTTCTTTCTTTTCTATAATACTTTCTATAAAATGAAGAAGAAGGACACCCATTCCAATTAACATACAAACAAGGAAAAGAACCAGAAATGTATATTGAGTTGGAATAAGGGAGGTTATAAACGCAAGGAAACCCATGCATACAGAAAAATAATATAAAGAAAAAACGACCTGTCGTTGGGATAACCCCAATTTGAGTAACCGATGATGAAGATGGTCACGGTCGGGCATAAAAAACTCACCCCTGCTAGCTCTCTGCATCCTTCGCAAAAAACTTAAAAAGGTATCTAAAAACGGAACTGCAAGCACTACCATCGGCACAGTTAAAGCAACTATGGTAACACCTTTTTTTCTTTCTACCAATGTCGCACATCCTAAAACAAAACCTAAAAACAAGGCTCCCGTGTCACCCATAAATACAGATGCCGGATGAGAATTATAGACTAAAAAGGCAAGGGTACAACCCAATAAAATACTCATTACCAGGCAACTGAATATCTGTCCATTATAGTAAGATATGGCAAATATAGTTGCAGAACAAATAGCTACCTGACCACTGGCAAGCCCATCCAGACCGTCTGAGAAATTTATAGCATTCATAACACCCACTATCCATAAGGGTGTTATTAATAATGCAAGCAAACCTACATTCCACACACCACCTAAAGGATGGGCTATGGTCGTCGTTTTAAAACCCCAATAATAAAGTATAACACCTAAAAGTATTTCAAAAACCAATTTTCTGCTTGCAGGTATGGATACTAAATCATCTAACAAACCCATTAATACAATCACAGTACCCACAACCGCAATGATAGTAAGTTTCTCATCAAAATATTGAGGATACCTCCACTCGATAAAACAACATGCCACTAAAAAAGATATGTAAAAAGCCATACCTCCCAAATAAGGTATCGGCTTTTTATGAACTTTTCTCTTCTGGTCAGGCATATCCACGACACCTAATTTTATAGCAACCCAGCGAAAAACAGGAACAAGTAATAAAGTTGTAACAAACGCAATTATACAGACTGTTATGTATGACCATTCCTGATAATTCATTGCTTCTTTTCCCCTCTCATCACACCACAAACAGTCCATGGAATTTTTTTCTTTGAAGGGTCATATTCAGCCCAGTTTTGAATTGCCGTTCCTGAAACTGCTCCTTTTACTCCGATACCCGAAAAGGCATAGCCATATCCAAAAAATTTCATTTCTCTTCGGACATAGGTTTTTGGGGCAAAACCAAAAGAAAAAAGCATCCGTTCCAATTCCTCTGTCATATTTTCCGATGCCTCATCTGCCACAGCAAAAATACCTATATATCCTTCAGGAACTTCTTCCAGAAAACGGGTCATCCTGATGGATTCGTTATAGTTATCCCAAACATCAAATCGGTCAGAGCGATATACTTTACATGGAGGCGGAGTTAATATCAACACATAAAAACCTCTCCGATGTCCCCCAAAATTTCTTCCTTGAAACCATATTTGTGCTCCACTACCCTCTTCGCTTCCTTCACTGATTACAAAAACATCATCATCAATCACAAACCCTGTATCACCAATGTTAGAGTTAAGGTAGAAAATACCTCCAGAGTAGTATAAAAAGTTCAATATTTGTTTCCATGATAGATTTCCATTTTGCATACATTTCAGAGTACTTCGTGTTAATAATTTCCACATAGACAGAACCATGGATTGAGTGGGTTTTGACAATGTAGGTAAAGAAATTCCGGATGTATTCAATAGTTTAGTATCTAATTGCAAATTTTCAGAAGAAGTGCAATTCTCAAGAGTTACGATTATTTGATGTTTCTTCTCTAATTCGTTATATTCATTTTTATCCAAAATACCTTTTTTTATTTTCATAAGACAAAGCAGTGCTTCAGAACTCACAGGTCTAAAAGTATTCATTCCAAATTCAAGTTCATGTAAAGCCTTATCTTTGTTTCCATTCTGTAAATAGTATTCTGCTCGTAATAAATAATTCTGAGGCTCAATGAAATTCTGATAATTAGTAATATAAGTGTGGCAAATCCAAAAAAGCACAAAACTAACAAGGACTACCCCCCACAAAATTAAAACTTTCATTTTTGGATTATCAATTTTCATAACATATATGTAAACCGAACAGATTCTCTATATCCTATTTGCCAGAATATTTTGTAATAATTACATAACTTGATTTTATTTTATCATAATAAAATAAGAGTCTATCGTTTTGAATGTGATACCTTTCTTTATTACACTGATAGAAATTTTAATTATATTTTAGCATATCTTTTATTTTTGTAAAGCAAACAATTTATAATCTTTATAAAAAACAAGAGGAAATGTTTATGATAAAAAGAAAAATTTATTTGTTTTTTATGCCCATTATTGTTTTCCTACTGCTAACCTATCCGGTTTTCTCCCAGGATACGGCTAAAACACAAACAATAGATTCGATTAACGAACCGAACGCTATTGAAGATACATCATCAGGAAATACGGAGCTAAATTTAAAAAAAGAAATATCCGTAGATTTAATTGACTTAGATGCACTCCGTAAGGTAACAGAAGAACGACGGGGTCCTAATTCGGCATTACGTATGTCTTTACAGGAGTGTATAGAAATGGCATTGAAACAAAACCCGGATATTATCGTCAGTGGGTTAGAACCAAAAAAAGCACAGGCAGACCAATTAACAGCGAAAGGAATGTTTGACCCATTTTTACAAACATCACTCCAACATAACTACGCATCTATCCTTGCAAGCCAACAAATTCGGGCATACGCAGGTGTAAGCAGTTTTGATACAAAACAAACTACCTTTGAATCAAGTTTAGGGGGAAAGCTCAAGTTAGGAACTCAATATGCAGTTAGTTTTAACACAAGTATTGAAGAGACTTCCTTCTCCAATTTCACAAAAGATTATAGTGGTCAACTCTTATTTACATTGACCCAGCCCCTATTACGAGGATTTGGCATCAAAGTAAACACTGCACGATTGGAAATGGCAAAGAAATCCGAAAAAATTGGAGAAAACCAATTAAAAATGACTGTTATGAACACCGTAAATGAGATTATAAAAGCCTATTGGGATTTGGTCGGGGCAATGGAAAATGTGAAGGTGCGAGAAGAAGCACTAGCAAATGCAGAACGACTTTTATCTATTAGTGAAAAACGCAGAGAAATAGGAACTGCTGCCGACATAGAAGTATTACAGGCAAAAGCAGGGGTTGCAACACGACAAAGTGAATTGGTTGCCGCACAAGCACAGTTAGAAAGTGCTTCAGATATGTTGAAAAACTTACTTATGTTAAGAGAAGAAAATATGTTCTCCAAAGTTCTCATTATCCCTACTGACCGACCCCATAGTTTTGAAAATGAGAACTTTGACCTTTCAAAACTTGCTCCTGATCTTGACCAGTCTGTCGAAAAAGCACTAAAAAATAGACCGGAAATTGCAATGGCAGATTTACAAATAGATATTGCAGACATTCAGATGTTACAGGCAAAAAATGAGATGCTCCCTCAATTGGATATAATCGGCAGTTATGGTCAGGGAGGGAGAGACCGTTCTCTTACAAAAATGTTTTATGGCATTCGTGATGATGATGAAACTTATTATACGTATGGTATAAAAGCCACTATCCCTATTGGAAATCGTGCGGGTAGAGGAGCCTTTCAGAGAGCCCGACTTACCAAACGAGAAATGGAAGAACGCAAAAAGAAAATAGAACAATCCATTATGATGGGCGTGCACCTCGCTATTCGGAATGTAGAAACCAATCGCATTCTTGTGGAAAGTAATCGTCAGGCAAGAAAACTACAAGAAGCCAATGTTATTGCAGAAGAAAAACGACTTCGTTTAGGGATAAGCACAAGTTGGCGTGTATTGCAGGTGCAAACAGATTATACAATGGCAAAAACGATGGAACTGCAAGCACAAATTTCGTATGAAAAGGCTCTGATTGACCTCTATTTAGCAGAAGGTTCATTATTGGATAACCTGGAAATTGAAGTGAAACTGCCCGAAGTAGAAGCGCCTATTTCTTACGGTGAGAGTATCACCCCGCGTTGGGAATAACACCATCTCAAATATTAATAAACCGTCCCTCTCAAATAATTGTTCAATAACTTACCGATTCTCTTCCTCATCATCGTGAGTAATAATATTTTTACTAGTTAGAACTCTATAAAAACAATAAATATTTAATCCCACAATAATCGCCCATACTGTAAACATATATAAATAGGAGTACCAGGTCATCATGATATTGAACCCTCAATATTTTTCATATCATTAGAATTTTGGGAATTACTTCCTTCATCATCTTCAAAAAATTTTGGATGTGTTTGCCACGCATACCACACGCCCCACATAAGGAAAGAAGTCGTCATGAGTATCATAATACGAGCCAGCCATATATACGGAACGTCTTCAGCAGGGACATTTTGCATTGTAATCTTTTCTAATAACCCATCATAACAAAACCATACTACAAGACCCACTGAAAAAACAGGGGTAATGTACTTCATAATATAGTAATAAATTCCTGGGATTTTTAATTCAGCTCCCATGTGCAACTCCTCCCAGCCTTTATCAATACCGAATATCCATGAAAATACAACCGTTTCTATCGCAACAAACAATACCAGACCAAAAGTGCCCATCCAATAATCCAGTTCATCAAGAACCTTATGATGATTGAATAAAATGACAGGTTGCATCATTATAAACGCAAAAAATGCTACAAGAAGTACCCCTACCCTGCGGTCTATTTGCAATTCGTCTTCCAGGAATACAAGTAAAGGGGTAAACATTGCCATACTGGATGTAAGACCTGCAAGGAAAAGCAAGAAAAACCACATTACACCAAAAATTTCACCATAAGGAATTTGTTCAAATATAAGTGGTAGGGCATAGAAACCAATTGCAAAAGTTCCATCGGTCGATACAATTTCCCGGGCTCTTTCAACACCAAAAAAAACCACTGCCGCAGGGATAACTATCGACCCCCCTAACACAACCTCAACAAATTCATTGATCACACAGGCAGTAAGCCCATTTAATGTTAAGTCATGTTTTTTCTTGAGATAACTAGCATAAGTGTGGACCATTCCCAGACCGACACTGAGTGTAAAGAATATCTGCCCTGTTGCTGCAATCCATACATGAGGACGCATCAAAGTTTGAAAATCCTGTGGGCTTAATCGCCATATCTGGGCTAAGCCATGGCTCACTGTTTGACTTTCTCCACGGGGTGGCAAAGTTAAAACGCGAACTGCCAGTATCATTCCCAATATTATCAAAACAGGCATGCAATACTTTGCTACAATCTCTATACCTTTTGCAATACCTCGTCCCAAAACGAAAATATTTATTAGAAATGCAATTAGAAAAAAAGTATATGAAACACTACTGAAACTAATTAAACCCGCATTGGCAGTTCCGACATACGAACCAAAAGACATTTTCATCTCTTCGTATGTGTGTTTCCCGCGAAGCATTCCTGCCGCCATTTGCCATGCATAGCCCAACGCCCATGACTCAATATAAATATAATAAATACCGACCATTGCAGGGAGAAGTATTCCGAAGATACCAAGATATTTTGATATAGGATGTTTCCAGAGCCGATAGAACATTCCCGGTGTCGTTCCATGCTTGTATGCACCTCCCCTCCTGCCAATACTCCATTCTATCCATGCTAACGGGATACCTATCAGCACAAGTGCCAAAAAGTAAGGAACCATAAAAGCACCGCCATAGGGTGCTGCTTGTCCCGGAAAACGAAGAAAATTACCCAGACCCACTGCATTTCCCGCCATCGCCATAATCAAACCAAAACGACTACCCCAACCTAATTCTTTTACAGGACCACGACGCATTTTCAATTTCCCTCGTGTATTGTGTAATATGAATAATGAATTATACACTAATAAACAAATATTTTTGCAAAACTACTACACATAACAGGTGATATGAATAAAAAACATTCTTTGGGCTTATTTATTTTTCGTAGGGATTTAAGAGTAGTGGATAATTCTGCTCTTGTATATGGAGCAAAGGTATGTCAACAAATTCTTCCTTGTTTTATCTTTGACCCTCAACAGATAGAAAACAATCCATATCGTGGAAATTTTACAGTCCAATTTATGGTGGAAAGCATATTGGACCTCCAGAAAGAATTGCTTAACAATGGAGGGAAATTATACCTATTTTATGGTAAACCTGAGGAAGTATTGTTCAAGATTTTTAAACAAATTCCTTTTGATGCGCTATTTATAAATAGAGATTATACTCCTTTCTCAAAAAAACGCGATGAGGATATAAGCAATTTTTGTAAAAAACATAATATTACATTTTATTCTCTGAATGATGTTTTGTTAACCCAGCCCGAAGATACCCTGAGTGACAGAAAAACTCCCATCATTGTTTTTTCGCATTTTTACAAAAAGGCAATGACTATACCTGTTAATAAACCGCAAAAAGTAATAGATATACAATACTATCAAGGGTATATTCCTGGAGAAATTACAGAAATTAAATCGTTGCAGTTTTTGCCCGATAAAAATGAAAAAGTTCGATTAAAAGGTGGGCGAAAAGAAGGTCTGAAAATATTGAAAAGGGCATGCACTTTACATAACTACAGGATACAAAGAGATATTTTAATAAAGGAGGCAAATACCTTTCTATCGCCTTACTTGAAATTTGGGTGTTTATCTCCCAGGGAAGTCTTTCATGCAATACAAAATGACAATCCAGACCCTGAACCCATACTCCGTCAATTATATTGGCGAGACTTTTTCACCATTATCGCATTTTATTTTCCCCATGTATTTGGGAAACCTTTTAACAGAGTTTTTCAGGATATATGGTGGAACAGAGATGAGACTATTTTCAATTTATGGACCGAGGGCATGACAGGATTCCCAATTGTAGATGCTGGAATGCGAGAATTAAAAACAACTGGTTGGCTACATAACCGTGCCCGATTGATTGTAGGTTCTTTTCTTACAAAGGATTTGCACATCGATTGGTTATGGGGTGAAAAATATTTTGCAACAAAATTAATTGACTATGACCCTTCTGTCAATAATGGAAACTGGCAATGGGTAGCAGGAACCGGCTGTGATGCACAACCTTATTTCCGAATTTTTAACCCGTGGTTACAATCAAAAAAATTTGACCCTGAAACAGAATACATAAAAAAATGGATACCTGAATTAATAAGTGTGCCTTCTGACCATATACATCAATGGGATATGTTTTACAAGGACTATCCACGGATTAATTATCCCGCACCCATAGTTAATCACCACGATGAATCGGAACGAACCCGGTTTTTATTTAAGAAAGCAACACAGAAATTGAATAGATATTAATATCACTAAAAATAAAATTACTTCCAGTTAAGGTAAGTTATGGTCAATTGTAAAACTGTGGCAAAACTCACCCATAATAGATAAGGAATTTGAAGAAATGCAATCCACTTACTATAGGGGTATATAAAAATGATTGTAGCAAGGATAGTCATCAATACGCACAGAATATCTATACTTGCAAGAAAATTATTCCGCAATCCAAATTGAATCGGTGTAAACAAAAAGTTGAATATAAGATTTAATACAAAAGGAAGCAAAATATAAACTGGGACCTTTTTAGTAATCACCATCCAGAATGTTATCCCATAAGAAAGAAAAATAATCATATACAACACAGTCCATACAGGACCAAATACCCATGCGGGTGGTGACCATGAAGGCTTAATTAACTGCTGATAATATTCATTCATAAAACTACCCTCTTACAATTTAGATTACAATTCAAATATTGTTTATAGTAAAAAAATAAATATTAATAGAAAATCAGATTAACCTTTTAAAACAAAATTTCATTATCATTTCTCTATCTAATTTTCGCTTCAATAAAAAATTCTTTCCATTCCTCTTTTCGCCATTTCAATGTATTTATAGGCGTTAAATATCTTTTTTCTCTTATAACTCCTAAATAAGGTAGTTCAATACCTTGCTCAACAGGCATAAAATTCTTTGTATTAAAATATCCACAAATAATAGCCTTTAGGTCGGTTTGTATTTCGCCACATTTGTATTTTTTTACTCTCTCCCTCATATTATTTAAGTATTTACTAAACAAGGTATCCGAAGAAGGAATTTTATCCTCAGCAAAATTTAAAAGCCTTGTAAAACCACAAACTTCAACGAAAAATTGCAAAATAGGCTGCTGAGGGACAGAACATTTCACCATAATTCCATAATCATAACCTATATCCGCTTCCGCCCATATCCCCCCTAAAGATGGCGACGATTTGATACTTATTTTTTTCTCTGAATTTACAATATCTGTTCTGTATTTCTCTATCTGTCTCGATATTTCCCAATCCAGTTCAACCTTTTTCCCTACAAAATTCTTCTCCAAAAATTTTTTAAGCATAACTTCACCTAATTTCCCTGTAAATTGGTCAACCAGAATAGATTCAAATGTTCTTCGTCTTTCTCGAAAACCTTTTGCGGTTGTCGTTGCTCTTGTTCCCCCCAAAAACATTTGATATGTAATTTCCATACTAAATAACAGTAATCTAATAATATCTTCATCATCAATTCTAACTATAACCGTATTAGGAATGATCTTTTCATAAATCCATGATAAAAGATTCTTGTTATTTAAGAAAGTTCTTTTCCCTTCGGAAAAAACTATGTCAAAATCATTCATTCTGCAAGCAGAAAGTAATAAATCCCCCAATTCGTCAAATTCAAAATACATTTTACTCTCATTAAAAATAATTTCCTGTTGTTCTCTAATCAAAGTGGATAATACGGTTTTAAATTTTGCACTGTTTTTAATATCCCCCTTTTTTATGGGTATCATATATTAACCTCTCTTTAGAATTATCAAATGTTCGGTTTTTATTCTGCTATCCTCTTCTCCCGAAGCAGGATTTATTTTCGACTCGAACATTACCCGCGAAACAATTCTATCAACATAGGTTATCTCGTGATGCCACCCCATCTTCTCTAAATGCTCAATTATAATATCGTCAATCGGTATGGAGGTCGTCCGGATTTTCGCAGGTCCTACAAAAATACACATATAGTTTTTAACTTTATTTCCTAATCGAGAAAAAGTACCTAATATTCCATGAAAATAACGGTCGTATAACAATAATAAATGGTGCTCTTTTATTTGTTCTCTATATTTATAAAATGTTTGCGAATGAATGTCAATCTCCGGAACCGTACAATAAGGAATTTCTTTTTTGCTTAATTCTTTAATATATGTTTCATCATAACCAAGCCAAAAAAGTTCTAATTTCGTTGAACGAATATATTCTTGTGCTTGTAAATAAGGGGGAGAGGTAATTAAGACATCCACTTCGTTATCCAATTCTTCTTTTAAGGTGTCAATCCCTGACCTTATTCTATATTTTATATTTTGTGGTTTTAATAATTGATTTTCAAAAAGTCTTCTTTGTAACTTTCCTACTTCTTTTTCAAGCATATTATAAAAAATCGTTTTCCAATCCTTCTTTACTAATTCCGTTATCTTTTGTTTAGAATGCTTCGATTTATATAACTTATGCACCTTCTCATCTGCATAAGAAAAATACTTCGTAACTTTTAATAAAGGGATAAGAAACAAGTATTTCAACTTTTCCTCTAAAGAATAAATAAAACCCCATGATGTTGATAATACATAGAGGAATTCCTCGGGGAACCAGTAGTTCAAATTAGACCAATTGGGAATAAATTCTTTTTTTGAGTTTTTAATTTCATTTAAAAGTTCGCATAAGTTAACTTTGGGATATTCCATTCTCGCAGTATTATGAATCGTATTTATAAGGGGGTTTAAGTCCCACAATTCATATGGATTCCCATAAATTCTTGATACAACTCCCACTGTGCCATAGCCTGCAAAAGGGTCAAAAACTTCCATTCCAGGTTTTGTGTATTCCTTTAAGATAAATGCTATTACCTGAGGAATAAATTTCGCCGGATATTTATAAATCCCAAAGGAACCATAAGTAGTCGAAGGTATTTCCGGTATAGTTTCTCTGAAAAGTATTGGCACTTTTTTATTTTTAATAGGACTAAACAAAGACTCTTTATTCTGAAGGATTTTTTCCTCTTGCCATAAAGATAACTGTGACGATTTTCTCATATTATCCTCAGTATATCATGAGTATTAACTGCGTTTTAATTATTCTATCATACTTGTTAATTCATAATTTCTTTTAAAATATTTACATATTTTCAAATAATAAAAGTCTCGTGTTTCATTCTGGGATAGGTTGACCGGTACTGGCAAGAACAGTTTGCCATAAGGACCCGTTGGGGTCTATTTTCTTACGTCCTGAAATAACCATCTCGATAGGAATGTGCACAAATTGATTGTGTATATAGCCAATAGTTAAACCTGTGCGTCCTGTCATACCTGCATGCACAGCATTTCGAGCCAATGCATCACAAAAAGCAGAATCTTCTGCATTTGCAGGAACACTGCGTATTAAATAACTCGGGTCAAAATATTTCATCTGAATAGGAACTTGTTTCTTGCCAAAATAATTTATAATTGTATCTCTCAAAAATTTACCCGGGTCAGGGTGTATAACATTTCCTGAGGCATCCCTTTGCTCTTTTCCTTCTTTCATCCATTCCGCACCTGCCCCTTCCGCAACAGCAATAAGGGCATGCTCTCTTGTCAGAATCCTCTCTTCAAGCCAGGGTAAAAAACCATTTTCACCATAAAGTGACACTGGCACCTCCGGAATAATTGCATAATTAACCAACTGGCTTGCAAGGGCAGAATAGGCAGTAACAAACCCCGAATCTCTACCCATTAACTTAACCAAACCTATCCCATATCGGACAGACTTTGCTTCTGTATGTGCACAAATAAGGACTTTTCTTGCTTCCTCAATAGCGGTATTAAAACCAAAAGTCCGAGATGTATATAAAATATCGTTATCTATAGTTTTGGGAATCCCTATTATGGAAATGGGATATGATTTCTTTTCCAATACACAGAATAATTGATAGGCTCCTCGATGAGTCCCATCCCCTCCCACGCAAAAAAGTAAATTGACGCCCAGAGAACGCAAACAAGACACCATTTTTTCGGGGTCCTGTGGTCCCCTCGATGTGCCTAATATCGTCCCACCTTCATCATGTATTTCATCTACAATTTCGGGGTCGAGTTGAAGTGGTGGTAAATTTTTTTCCGGATTTAATCCTTCATATCCATAGCGAAAACCCCATATCTTCCGGATTCCATAATGAAACCACAATTCCACCACTAAGGAACGAATTACATTGTTTAATCCAGGACAAATACCTCCACAAGTTACTATACCCGCAATTGTCCTCTCCGGTTGAAAAAATATTTTTTTACGCGGTCCCGCTTTCTCAAAATATTTCATATCTGTTTCTAAATATTCCCCTTGTTTATTTATCTCTATTGAATGAGAGATAAATGTATTATCATCGGTAAAAAGTAAATTTCCTCTGTCCTGTTCCGAATGAAATTTTTGTAAAGGAGAAATAATATTACATTCTCCAAGTGAAGGAATTTTAACCAACATATCCAATCCTTTTTATTATCCGTTTATTACGCAAAGAAACTATAAAATATGGTATTATATTTGTGTGATTTCTGTTATAATAATTTATAATAATGTTAATAAATAAAAATTATAACATATTGTTCGTATTGGAGACTCATTATGAACTGGCGAGTGGGTATGGTTTTATTCTTTGTCTTAATCCTTTCATATTCAAACATTCATGCAGATTTATACCGCATTTACGAAGGTGCTCCTAATGGCTCAACAGGTAATCCCAATGAATGGGGATTTGAACAATTATCTGATGCATGGACACATGCAACGGGTACCAATCCGGGAAATCATACAATACGGATAGAATGGCAAGGACCCAGTCAAAGTGAAGGTGTTTACTTTGAAGTCCCCGAATTGGTTCTGGAAGATAGCGGGGATATAGAAGTAATTGCTGCCACAGGCATTCGCCCGGAGATTCGACCGGACAATAACCATCCTGTATTTAGTAATAATTCGACAACAGGAAAGATTTTGAAGATAATCGGCTATGACGAGGGAGTATATAACAGAATTGCTTTATATTCTTCCTATTCTTCTCCACTGATAGCTACTTCGATAAATGGGAATGGGGTGTTCATCGTTGAGAAAGCAAATTTTATTAAGAAGGAGCGAGTGTGGGAGCCAGTGGAAACACCAGGAGCACCCAACGGGAATTATATTTATTTACAAAATATTCCCGCAAGTAAGCATCAATTTTATATGGTGCGGTTCTTAGGAGGGGACGAGGTAGAGCAGACTTTACCTTTGATAGTGTTAGGACCAATGAATGGAACAGGGATAATGGAGGCACAATTGCGATATGTAGACTTTAGTTATGCTAAGGGTAGAGGAACTCGACTGTCATTAAAAAATGTGGTGAAAATGACTTTAGAACAATGTATATTTGCCCCCGAAGGCAGTAGCACATATTCCGACAGTGCCATCGCGATAAAAGCAGATAGCCCTACAGCAAGTGATGGCGGGTCGCAGGTAGTTTTTTATAATTGTTCATTTCGAAGTAATAACGCAAATTTGTTCGATAAATTAGGTGAAGATACGCACACTACGCCAAATGTGTATCGGTTATACAAACCTGTGTTTACAGGTGCGTGTGGAGAGCGAGCCTTTAATTTTCAACAAAGTGGTGCTCGGGTGGAAATTTTAGGATTAGAGCCAGGCGAAGATTGGTTTGATACCGCAGATGATATAACACCATCTCCGATATACTGGGTGGATATGGACGGTATGACCAATAATACCGGAACTTACGCTCGCATCTTGCGGGGCTCAATAAAATTTTATCGAGCAAAGGGGATAATCAGACCGTATGTAGGGTATGCCATTACCTCTTTAGGCGGAGAATTAACAGGACCTGTCGTGTTAGAGATGGATTCCTGCTGGTGGGGCTTTGGTGCTGGAACTTTTCGATCCGGTGCCATAGGTGGAAATTATGGTCCTGAACTAAACATTACGAATACTATATTCTACGGAGGTGGTGTCCCATCATATATAGATACCCGTGGTTTTAGCGATACGCTATTTCCTTCTGCCTTTGCTACGATTCGTCTGCGGCATGTTACTCTCACCTCCCCTGAAAGTAACCCTGTAACAAATTGGCTTATTCATGGCAGGACCGGAGACATATTGTATTCTGCTGGAACGATATTCGATGCTCCAAACGCATCGAATATTACACCTGTTTGGGAAATAGGGTTTGAATGGAATAATTTAGCATGGAACCGTAATTCCGCAGACGGTAAAGGTGGTTTTGAATCAGCACCGGATGAACAAATCATGATTTATGCCGACCCGAAATTAGATGATGTAGGAAAACTAATGACAGGTAGCGGTGCATTAGGACATTCAGGGACAACAGATACAACCAATATCGATTTTGAAGGACAAAATAGACCTTTACCTCCATTTTACGCATCGCCTGATATAGGTGCAGATGAAGGATTTTTTAACCCTACAGATATAATCCCAGATCCGGAGGATATGGAGGTTTTGGACAATGTTGAAGAAGGAACGATTGTTGCAGAATTTACCGTAGTTGACCCAGACCCAGAGGAACCTCATATATTAAATTTAGTCCAAAATGGAAATGGCGCCTTTCGTCTTGATGGAAATCAATTGGTCGTTGATTTACCAGAAGCATTAAATGGAAGTGAGAATCCTTATGTAACTGTTCAGGTATGGGCAACGGATATGATGGGTTTACATTATGATAAAACCTTTTTAGTACATGTTATTGATGCTACTCCCGCTTATGTGGTTTCAGTAACTGTAACACAACCTTTAGAAGTTGAAGTTGAATTTTCTGAACCTATGCGTTTAACAGAATTGGAGGATACTGCAAATTATATTATATCCGGAGATGGCAAAGGGACTCTTGCGGAAAATCCCTCACAGGTAACTGTGCTTGATAATAAGCATGTTCGCCTGAATTGGAACTCCGGCGAGATGAAAAACGGTGGAGATGTAACCATCACAGTAAACAATGTATTTGATGCACAAGGAAATCCTATTGGCACTCCCAATAGTGCCACACATATAGGTAGTGGTTTAGGTGGATTTTTCCCTCAATTAGTCTCCATCGATGTCAAAGGACCTCGTCTAATACATATCATTTTTTCAGAAGCAATGAGAGAAACCGGTGATGAAAGTGCCCTCAATCCTCTCAATTATTTGTGGTGGATAGATACACTTCCGGGCAATCCACCTTCAACTGTGGAAAAAGTAACTGGATACCCCTCGACTTATGCCATTTCATGGACAACTGGGACAGAAATATCTGAGGGGCAGGAAGTTACCGTACAGGTAAATAATGTTCAGGATTTGGCAGGAAATCTCATAGACCCTCTTAACAACACTGCCTCAGATACTTTTGAGGTAATATTGCCCCGTGCTTTATCCCTATCTGCAGTAAATGAACGAACATTAAAAATAACTTACAGTAAAGAAATGGGCTCATCTGTATTCTTTATCGGTAACTACACATTGAGTAACCCTCCCGGAGCATCCGGAAAAGGGACGCTTTCTTTACATCCATCAAGCATTGTTCAGGACACCGAACCTATGACTTATATTCTTGAATGGGATACGGGTGAAATGAAGGGGGGGTCTTTGGTACAGATTGAAGTACAAAATGTCCGCGATACTTTCGGTAATTTGATTGACTCACAGTTTAATAAAGTTATCTGCTCCAGCATTGGTGTGCCCCCATATGTAATGGATGTTCGAGTTGTAGACTTCCGAAATATTCGTGTCTTTTTCTCCGAACCTATGGAACCCCTTATGACTCTTGTTTCGAGGTATAGCCTTTCCGGTCCCGGAAAAGGAACTCTGAATACAACTCCCGATACTGTACAAAAAATTGAAGATGGACATTACCTGTTAAAATGGAACGCAGGAAATCTAACCAATGGAGAAGATATTACAATTACTGTGAATACAGGAACAGACCCTGCGGGCAATAGTTTGGTTGAACCGAAAAGCAAAACAGTAACCAATCGGATAAAAATTCTATCCTATGTTGTAGGGGGAAATTATTATATTGGAGATACTGTTACACTATCTTTCAATGTAAGTGGTGGTATCGGAGAATTAAATTTTCAATGGCTAAAAAATGGTGGAACACCCGTAGGACCCAATTCCAATGAATGGACTATTACAAATATTGATAGCACATACACCGGCTCTTATCGTTGCCAGGTAGGTGATTCAAGAGAAGAAGTTGTCTTTACCAATTATGCGAATTTGGGGATATACCCTCACATGCAGTTCGTTCTTCAACCTGAAAATGCAACCGTCATTGATGGCGATACATATACATTACGAGTAGAAGTAGTAGGTGGAATTCCCGAAATTTCTTATCAATGGAAAAAAGATGGAGAGAATATCGGCGAAGATTATCCTGAATTTATAATCACAGCAATGTCGCCTGAAGATGCGGGGACTTACTGGGTAGAAGTCTCTGACGAAAAAGAGACCATTATGAGTACACCCGTAGAAATAAAATACACTCAGGGAGTTCCTATCTCAAATCCCATAGGTATGATTACCCTTATAGTTTTAATATCTCTGACCACCTTTCTCACATGGAATACTTCAAAACTTCATAAAAACCTATAAAAATCAAAGTAAACACACACAAATACCCATTCGCAAAATAGTTTTTATTTTATTACTATCAGACTTACTATCAGTCTATATAGTCCTCCCTTCTCTGATGTTAGAGCTGTATCTGGCTCTTCCATTCCTGCCATCGAGAGTCATCTTCGAGGTAAGGAGCAACTTCCTGTAAGATTTGTTTTGCTTTATCCTTTTCATCCCAACGTATATATTGTTCTATCTGAGTTACAGATATAGTCCTTAAGTAATATTGTGCCTGTTTGTTATCTCCATCTATTTTCAACGAATCAATAAAACTCTTTCGCACATCATCTCCAATTAACAAACCCTCATAATATAACATTAATCCATCAAAATCTTTCAATCGCGAATTATATCTCTTTACAATGGTATCTTTAATTCCTCCTCCATTAGCAATTGAAATTGTATTTTCTATATTTGAAGCACATTCTTTTAATCGTTTGAGATTTTGTGGAACACTTTTACGGTTATATACATACTGAGGAGATATAAACTCTACCCAGGGGAAACCGTCTGTAATTACCTGTCCTCGTTCTGAAAACTTTACCAGCCCTTCCCGGTCCATGACAAAACATGCAATTATCTCCTCCACATCAGTAAAACCGGCCTGAATAAGGGCTTCCTTTAATAGAGTATTTCTTTCTAATTTTTGTAATAGTCCTTCCGGATTAAGTAAAAGAGGTTTGTTCGAACCTACCAGGAACAAATCTGCATTTACAAATAAACCTACTGTATACGGAAAAACCTTTATGAATGTATAAACTGCAGATTGAACAATTTCCTCACTGGAACTATGAAACGGCACCCATTGTGAAATCATTCCCCCTTCATTCAGTCGCTGGAAACAAAATTGATAGAATTCCTGTGTATAAAACATGGACACTCCTGCCATTGCCAGAGGCATTGGCTCCGTAGTAATAAAATCATATTTCTTCGTAGAACGAATTAAAAAGTTTCTTGCATCATCAACATAAATTTTTACATTACTCATTGTCAGCACATCGCAGTTTAAATCTTTAAAGTAATGTCCTGCCTTCAAAACTTCCGGAGATATTTCAACCGCATCAATACGTTCAAAACCACCAATACCCAATGTCCCACAGGTAATACCCGAACCAAAACACATAAATAAAACCTGCTGAGGATTGCGATTAAACATTTGCGGGATAACTCCCTGAAAACGGTTCATTCGAACTCCGCGTTCCACTGCAGTTGTTGCCTGCACCCGATTAATCCACAGAACTCGTTCATCTTCCGGACTTACTTTCTCCGGGGAACTTACAGCCACCGTTCCTTCGGTCCCTTCGGCAAAGAACAAAAGGTGATGCTTATCCGGCAAATAATAACGATTTATCTTTTCCATTACATTATCCACAAAAAATATCGGTAAAAAAGCAAAAATCAAGCCTGCATTAGCCCAATGAGATGTCTTATCTACAATTACAAAGATAAAGCCAGATAAAATCAATAAGCCCCCCATCATGATAATTCCTTTTTCACAACCGAATACAGGTATCAAAACAAATCCACCTATCAGAGAACCTGTTATACTGCCTATCGTATTTAATCCATAAGCAGTCCCTATGGATGAAAAAATATTTTTTCTTCTTATATTTCGTAAAAATGTCAATGCATAAGGGAAGGTAAAACCAAATCCAGTCATAGGAATAAGCAGGGTCAAAAAAGTGAGTGTAAATTTCCCAAAAACTCCATAATAAAACCTATCTGTTCCCTCAAAATAAAAATAGTTCATCCATTCCGGCAGGTATGAAATAAAAATGAGAGTTAGAAGCACACCAAAACCCGTAAAACTATAGCCCCACCCTAATATCCACATCCGTAATGGAAATTTACTAATAACTATTGAGATACATAAGGCTCCGAAACATATTCCTGCAAGCACGGAAATCAATACGGAAGAATATGCATAATTTGTCCCTAAAAAAATCATAATCAAAAGTCGTGTCCACAGCACCTCTAAAGCAAGACAAACAAAACCGGATATGAACAATCCTAAAAAAATAACCCTTGTCTGAAGTTTATTCTTTTCTACTTTTTTTTCTATTCCTATTAATTCCTGCTTCATCTTTTTCTCCACCATTACAACCGCATCTCGAAGTTGTGAGATTAACCCTGCAATTACACTTATACATACATTTATCCCAATTGCAATATAAAATGTCATCGTATATCCAATGTTAGGGATAAATAAAAAACCTGTTAGAAAAGCAGATGAAACAGCCCCTAATGTGTTTATTGAATATAGGAATGAGATATATCGATTATTTTTCCCTGTCATAGTTTGTTCATATCGAACTAGCAGAGGGAAAGTCATCCCCATACATAACGAGGGAAGAGTAAACCAGAAAATAGATATAAGAATTCTTACGAAAAACAAAAACCATCTACTTTCCGGGAATAACCGCATAAGTAAGATGACAATCCCTCCTTTATTACTCACAAAATCAATAACTATCAAAGCCCAGAAGCCTATAAATAACTCAATTACCGCATACAACCGCATCGGATTTGATGTCCGTTCTGCTATTTTTCCTCCCCAGAAACTTCCCAGTCCTAAACCTAAAAAGAAAATACTTAAAACCGTGCTAACCGCATAGGCTGTTGAACCCAATAAAAGCATACATTGCCTTGTCCATATTATTTGATACATTAAGGCACTACCACCGGATAAAAAGAAACTTACATAGAGCAACAGCCGAAACGCATAACTGGAATATTTACTGTTATTCATCCTGTTTCCTTAAAACAATGAGAAACTCTGCTCCAATTTTTCTACCAGTTCTTCCGGTGTATTCATACATTGATAAAGATGTTTATGCCCATCATGAATGAAGCGATGGTTAAACATCGTTTCTATCATATCACGCACAAATTCAAAAAAATTATCTATATTGAGCAGAAATAAAGGTTTGTTATGGTATTTCAATTGTTTGGAAGCAAGAACATTCAAAAATTCATCCATTGTCCCGATTCCCCCCGGTAGAACAATAAAAGCATCGGAAAGATTTTCCATCGTTTCTTTCCGATCATGAAGGTCTTTCGTAACTATCAACTCGTTACAATATTCAAAAACAAGTTCGGAACGATTTAAGTAATGTGGAACTACACCAATTAACATGCCTTTATGTGCATAATATCTCTGTGATAACACCCCCATTAGACCCACTTTCCCGGCACCATATACAATTTGATAGCCTTTTTCAGCCAGTAGATCTGCTAACCGTTCCACTTCTTCTTTAAAAAAAGGTATGGATAAATCACTGGAACCTGCAAAAATACCTATCTTTTTCATAACTTATACGACACTTCACAAATGCGATTCGCTATTATTTTTCAAATGGACGGGACTATTATACCAAAAACAATTTACACCCTTACCATAATAAGATAGGGAAGACAAAACATGTCTTCCCTATCTGTTTTCCATTACATCAAATAGTAATCAGAAATAAATCTTACAGCCAGCATATACATAATCTGCATCATTATCATCAGAACCGCCACTATACAACAAACCATTCCATCGAATAAATTGTCCGTCAGTTAAACCTTCGCCCACAAAAATATGAGACCAGCCGGCTTCAAGTACTAAATCTTCCGAGTATTGGTATTCAAGGAACATTAAAGCCTCTGTTCCTAAGTATGAATCGTTCTTCTTTGTCCACCATGGGAATAATGGTGATAAAACAGGTCTTTCAAATTCATCGGCTGTTTCATAATAAACTACACAGAAAATCCCTCTAAGTTTATCGGTTATACTGGTATTTGTTCCAACACGCACCCACCACGCATTGGATAAATCATTATTCAAATCTGTAAAACCACCGGCAATTTCATTGGAAAATAAACGATTGAAACTTACACTCGCGGTCGGTTCATAAAACGGATTAATGAAGTCCCAGAACGAAATATCGCGGTTATCTTCACCACTAAAGTAACGGAATCCGGCGAATACACGCGGTTGACGCCAGAAATCAAATGTATAGCCCAAATCTAATTTCAAAGCCCAATTATCAAATTCCGCATCATTATCGCCCCAGGGACCTACGCGGAACAATTTCCCAATAGCATCCGCTTCACCAAATTGATAGGCAACTTCCGCATCAAAATCAAACGATTCATATTTGCCAGCAGAACGAATACCTACGGTATGAAGCATTGTATTATCATAATCTCCTCTACCCCAGATACTCGGAAAATCATTAGGAATAGGTCGGTCATCTTCTAACAACATCCAGTAAACATCAAAAGTAACATTTTCTACTGCTGTGCATGATGCGTATATTCCATAAAAGTTAATATCATTTTCGGCAAAGTCAGACATTGCCTCAAATAATTTGGAAGCCCATGCATCAATCGTAAATACATCTGCTTTATAGGTCAATCGTATGGCATCAAATGAAATCCCCGTCCAGAAGAATGCAAAGTCGCGAGGACCTACTAAAAACTGACTGCCAAAAGATAATTCCTGGCGTCCTACACGAAGTTGTAATGGGGTTCCCCACATCTTATCTACTTCAATATATGCCTGGAAAATTTCTACATCATCAATCGAATTTTGACGAGCATCTACTCCCGTAATGTAGTTCTGAGAACAGAAGTCTTCTCCCCAGACATCATAAGAATCTAATTCAATAAAGGTACTTACCTCTTCTGTAAAATCCGCTTTTACATGCAACCGTGTCCTCTGCTCTACAAAAGATAAATCACTCTGGTCGTTATCCCATGAAAAAATACTATTTACACCGGGTCCTAAAAGATTACCGATAGGACGCCTTATTACAGATACAGGAGACCATCGCGATTGAACCGAAGGCATAGGTCCCGCAAAATCGTTGAAAAGATTACTGATATAATTTCCACGGATACGAATAGAACCACCAACCTCTACATTCTGTAATTCTGCCATCAATCCGGTTGATAACATCACTACAGATAAACCAATTAAAATACTGAAAAAAAACTTCTCTTTTTTTCATTGCTGTACCCTTTCTTATTATTTTTTTACTTTGAAATAAAGATTAATAAGTGTAGCAAAAGGATTTTTATATATCAAATCAAATTTAAAATACTATTAAAATAGAAAATATGACAATTACCATTAACAAATATTTGAACCAGAGACTATAAAGTCAATGTAGAAATAATGATGGAACTAAAAACCAGCGAATCACACTTAAACCAATATCTTGATAGTTCAAACAAACCACACTCCCTTTTTCAAAGGCTATTACTTCATTCTTCTCATCACCCGTTAATAAAAGTCCTGCCAATTGTGATAAATGTGGTAAATGTCCTACCAACATGATGCTTTGCTCTTCTACTTGTTGTATTAATCTCACTGTTTTTTTTACAGGTTCTTCCGGTTCCAACTCTTTGTATGAATAGAGTAATTTTTCTAACTTCAAGCAGGAAGCCAGAATTTCTGCAGTTTCACGGGCTCGTAGTTTAGGGCTATGCCATATCGCATCTATCTTAATATTTCGTGAAACCAAAAAACTACCCATTTGAAAAATCGTTTTTCGCCCTAAATCTGTAAGAGGTCTTTCAACATTAACTTTTTTATCTACCGCTTCTCCATGTTGTACTAGAAAAATGACTTTTTCTTTCACTTTTTCATATCCTCTTTTGCAAAGTTTTCATCAAGGACTTTTCGCACCAGTTTTCCTAAAGAAGCAAATGTACAGGGCTTTTCAAGAATTGCAGACACATTTAATCTGTTTCCTTTCTCAATAATTTCTTCATTCACCATTCCACTGGTAAGAACAACAGGTATTTTAAAGCCCTTTTCTTGCAAACAGAGTATAATATCTTCCCCTGTAATTTCAGGCATAATATTATCAATAATAGCTAAATCATAACCTGAAATAAGACCCTGCTCTATCAATTCTTTTGCCACTTTGGGATTATTTACAATACGAACCTGATAGCCTAATTTTATCAGTAATCGACCAATAATTCCTGCTAACATAGGTTCATCATCTACAATGAGTATTTTTTCTTTTCCCCTGGGAATCTCTTCTTCATGGGGAATAGATAAAGGCTTTGACTCACTATCTCCTGAATAAACAGGTAGATACACACAAAACCGCGTACCTTTCCCCGGATCGCTATATACTGAGATACCTCCACCCAAACTGGTTACCAGACTCCGAACTACATATAAACCGATTCCGGAACCTCCTTTTCCTCTTCGTGTAGTAAAAAATGGTTCAAAAATATGTTCCATTACTTCCGGGTCAATTCCCTGACCTGAATCGCTTAAGACAATACGTATGTATTTTCCTGGCACTAATTCCGGATGCCTTGCTAATAATGTCTCATCTGCATTAATAACTTCTACTTTGATTACTAACGTGCCCCCCTGAATCATAGCCTGACACGCATTCAGGCATAAGTTTAAAAGAATTTGATTTATTTTCCCGGGAGATGCAAGAACTTTGGGTAGTTCTTTATCAACATCCAAATCTATTTTTATACGGGTACTTATTTTCGGTTTTATAAGGGTTAATACTTCATTAATAACAATATTAATATCAATAGGTACTTGGTCTCCTCCATTTTCACGCGAAATAGATACGACCTGACTGGTCATATCTCTGCCTCTTAAAACAGCACGACGGATTATTTCTATTTCTTCTATCAGATTTCTGTGGTCATGATACTCACCCAGAATCAGGTCTACATGCCCTAAAATAGCACCTAATATATTATTAAAATCATGTGCTATACCACTGGCTAAATAACCCAACGCCTCCATACGGTATTGCTGAGATAATCGTTTTTCAGCCAATACCTGCTGTGTTATATCTTTCATTATCGTAACAACAAAATGCTCATCTTTATAGGATACGGGACAAACATCCATAGAGCGATAAATAAAATTGTAGTCTTCATCTTTTAATTCACATATTTTATGCCAGACCTTACCTTTATCTAAAGTTTCTTCAAGACTCTGGAAACAAGAATCTGATTTTTCACAAGGAGTACATAAACAATCTTTGTATGTCTCCAGTCTTTCTTTCTTCTTACTTAGTAACTTTGGTAATTTCTCATTTACAAAAATAAGTTTACCACTCCTTCTTGCTAAGGCAATACCAACATCCATTTGTTCAAAACTTACCTTAAACAACTCCACTTCTTTTTCATGCTGTATTTTCTCAGTAATGTTATGTAAAGTTGCCACTATAAAATCATATGTATCATAACTTGCTTTATTCATCCTTATTTCAAACCAATAATCCGATTCTTTTTTCTGTAGTCTTCCATAAACAGAAAAGACAAAATCCGATTTGTCTATATCTATAAGTTCTTTAATTCCATTTTTTATTTGTTCACAATAAGGGTATTCAAAAATATCCCAGAACTTTTTCTCCGTAGGAAGCACGACATCCAACCAGTGTATGGCTTGCTCATTTGCAGAAAATATTGTTCCATCTGTAAATAAACCAAGAATTCCATCTGAAGAACAACGCCAGACCGATTCCCGTTCTTCCCGTTCTTTTTGCTCTTGCTGGTAGGAATTTTTTAAAGCATAAACATAACTGAATACAAGAAAATAGAGTAATAACCCTGTAACAAAGACAAAAGCAAATCCTTTTATAGATTGTGCCTTTGTTAACAAATCACTGTCTGTAACAAACCAATGGAGAATTTCATCCGATAACGCAATCCACAACCCTGCAAAGATAAGATAAATAAGAACTATTTTGTATGTTGATAATTTCATTTCAAATCACCCTGACAACATACAATAAAAACCCCTTAAATAATTGTTTAAAAAATAGTTATATTAAAATCCCGTATTTTTAGGTCGACTTACACTTCCCGAAGGTAAAGCAAGTAAACGAAAAACCTTTTCCACTAAAACATCCAGAGAAAAAGGTTTCTTTAAGAAATCATCAAAACCATACTCTTTAAGTTTTCCAATTTCATCCTCTTGCAATAATCCTGAAATCCCTAAAACACGGGCATACTTTGTTTCATGACGGCTTTTTAACCGTTCGCATACCTTCCGCCCATCAATATCAGATAGATGAATATCCATAATTACAAGATTGGGATTATGTTCCACAATAAGGGCTCCTGCATCAAAACCTGTAGATGCAGTAAGAACAATCATTTCTTTATTCTTGTCTGTTTTACGAGCAATTGCATCCGGTATAATATCCAGATAGAAGGGGTCATCATCTACTATCAATATCTTTGTTTCATTTGTTTCCAATCGCTCCAGAGGAATACCATGTGCCAGCATAAATTTACGTAAACTTTCATACGGGATACGACGGTCACCACCCGGTCCCAACCGGTAGCCTTCTATTTGTCCCATATCAAACCAACGTGAAACAGTATCAGAAGATACACCACAAATAGTAGCCACTTCGCCCGTCGTAAATACTCGCCCTCTCATAATTAATCTCCATTTTTAATGTTTGCCATTACTCAAATTTTATACACAAATATAGATTATCTCTATTATAAAGCACCTTGCTTTCCTTTCTACACTCTATTATACCTCAAAAAACAACCCGATAAAACAAAATTATATTTAATATCTATAATAAAGTGAGAAGAGGAAATATATACACAATTAAGTATCATCAACTGTTAAATAAATATGGTTTATATTTTGAAAATTTTTCAAGAAGCAGAAATATATACACAGAACTAATTATCATCCGAATCATGGGTCAGCACGCGAATACAAAGAAAAATGCAAGCATTCCCATTGCGATAAATTCAATAGAATTTAGGAAAACACTTTTATCTTTTTTTCTATTCGTCACGAAAAGTCATAGCATCTCTATCCCCTAAAAAATACTTTTTGACAAAAAAATACACTGTGGAGATTGCAATTCATTTACCTGTCCTCCAGGATACAAATTTACCCTCATCAGTCCCAAAAAGTCTATATTCTTGTGGGTAAAATATCTAACTTTCTGAATGTAGTACAGGTATTCTGTCTGTATTTTACAATCACAAGCGAGATGCTTGT
>JBMFRC010000017.1:0-62527 GCA_049968235.1 Candidatus Hydrogenedens sp. | reverse complement strand
CCTGTTAATTTTAAATCTTCTATCTGTTTCTTTAGTTCATCAACATCGTTCCTTAACTGTTCTATCTCCTCCTCTTTACTTTTATTCTCTGCCAATAAAGTTTCCAGTTCATCTTCTTTTGTTGTTAAAGCATAAATTTTTTCGTCTAACAGAGTTCTCATACTCTCAATTTGTCCTGCAGTTTCTTGTTTCTCCAACAAAACCTTTTCAAAAGTTTTTTCCCATAAACTTAATTGTTCCTTTAAGGATTTCCAATTATCTTCCGCCGTTTTTCTTGTCTTTGAAAAATTTACATATTGATGTTTTATTGCAGTATGAAGTTTTAATAAGAACTCTTGATAACTTTTTGTCGTTTTTAAATCCATCTCTGAGATTTCATCAAAAATCTTCCTGAGTTTATCCAAATTCTCAGTATATTCATCTGGCATGTCCCATATCTCCTGTTTAATCTACATTAATTCTTAAAAAGAGATTATAAGTTGTTACTTAGATTATACATCTATTTTAGTTCTATTTGTCAATAATATTTCTTTAATTTTATACAAATATTTGAATTTAAATACATAAATATGTATTTATATAATTATAAATGATACATACAAACTACATACTGAGGAAAATTGTATGCCCAAAGAAAAAGTGTTAACAGTTGAGGAAATATCTGAATTCTTAAAACTAAAACCACTCACTATTCGACAGATGTTTAGAAACGGGAAATTGAGGGGATTTAAAATTGGTAAATCATGGAGAACTACAGAAACACTGTTTGTTGAAGACTTAAATAAGATGGCAAGAGATTTTGGTGTGTTTATCCAGAAAGAACAAAAAAACAAATCTATGGGTAGAAAAAACCTTCAAAAAATTTCGCAAGAAATAGAAGATATATATACACCTTCTAAGTCATCTCGTAAAAAGAAAAAATATGAAGAAAACATAGGTTCATTATTCGATATAGATGAAGATAATGAAGATTAATTTATTAAAAAAATCCCCCGATATATTTAGTAATATATCGGGGGGGGGTATATTTTTCTTATTTATTTATTTTGCATATTTAGACAAATATTCGGCGACACCTTTTGCATCGGGTCTCATTGCCTTCTCACCTTTTTTCCAATTAGCAGGACATACCTCTCCATGTTCTTCATGATACTGAATAGCATCAAGAACACGTAGTGCTTCATCAACACTCCTTCCGATAGGCAAATCATTTATCAACATATGACGCACAATCAAATCTTTATCCATGATAAAAAGTCCGCGTAGTGCCACTGCATCATTAAGTAATACACCGTAGTCTCTCGATATTTTCTTTGTTAAATCAGAAACCAATGGATAACGGATATTGCCTATACCTCCTTTTTCCACCGGTGTATTTCTCCATGCCCAGTGTGTGAAATGAGAATCTACAGAAACACCAATTACTTCACAATCTCGGGATTTAAACTCTTCCAATTTTTTGTCAAATGCTAAAATTTCTGATGGACAAACAAAAGTAAAATCCAGTGGATAAAAATACAATAATACATATTTCCCCTGGCAATCGGATAGTTGGAACTTTTCATTAAAACTTCCATCTGGCATAACAGCAGTCGCAGTAAAATCCGGGGCTTTTTGTTGAACTTTTACTAAACACATATACAATTCTCCTTTATGTTTTTTTTGTTTAGTTTATATTGCTTCCACCAAAATAAACAAAAACAGGTCTTATTTTATTTCTTATCTCAAAGATTATTGTGCTGTTGTGGCTCCAGTAATATCAGCAATAACCAATGGATTAAGAACTCGCTGTTCTAATTCTTTATCTATCCAGTAAATTCCGCCGGGGGCATCTTTAACCATTTGAAGTTTCTGCAAAATTCCATCTGCATTGGCTTCTTCCTCTACCTGTTCATTAATAAACCAATCTAAAAACATACGCGTAGAGCGGTCCCCTTCTTTCTCTGCAACTTCGGCTAACTTATTTATACATTCCGTGATATGACATTCATGTTTATATACAGCCTCGAAAGCATCCAGAGGACTCTTCCAACTTTTTGTAGGCTTCTTTATCTCATACAATTCTACTTCGCCACCTCTTTCAAAAATATAATTCTCAAATTTCCGTGCATGGAAAAGTTCCTCCTGAACTTGAATTTTCAACCAATTAGCGAAACCTTTCAAGTTCAATTTCTCAAAATAAGCCCTCATGGACGCATATAGGTAGGCTGAATAAATCTCTTCATTAATTTGCTTGTTTAATGCGTTTAATACTTTATCTTTAATCATAAACTTCCCTTTCTTTATATAAGGTTTTATTATATGTTTGTTACATCATTTATATTATACATATATGTAAAACAATTCACACAGTTCTTTTATTTCTAAAATTCATACAAAGTAGAGTTTATATACAAAAAAAATTTAAAATACCACCTATGTAAAATATTCAATAATTCAAAAAATATTGATAAGGATTATTATTTTGCAAATACACTTTTCTCGTCTTCATATCCTCGTATTGCTTTTACTGATTGTTATATTGGCACTCGACCAGGTCACTAAAATTACCGCAATAAAATATTTAAAAGGAAAACCCAGTATCCACTTCCCGGAATCATGGACACCCCACGATTTATTCCGTCTTACCTACACGGAAAATACCGGTGCCTTTTTAAGTTTAGGCAGTCAGTTACCGGATTCCCTCCGCTTCTGGCTCTTCACGATATTAAATTCCATTGTTCTCCTTATCTTACTGATACTAATGTTCTATAAAACAAATCTGCCTGCTACAACTATGTTTAGTTTTTCACTAATCATTGCAGGTGGATTGGGAAATATTATTGACCGAATTTTTCGAGATGGCAAAGTTGTGGATTTTATGAATATAGGAATTGGGTTTGGTTCTTTCAGTCTAAGAACAGGAATATTTAATATTGCTGACCTTGCTATTGTAATAGGACTTGTCTTCCTCCTTATTAGCGAATTTTTTGTCTTCGGAAATACTACCACAACAGAATAACATACTTAACTAAACTTCGCAGTTTATCGTTTTTATAATAAAGATATTATAAATACTTTAAATAATATCTAATTTTTATGCTATAATTAATTAGAATATAAAAACCATTTAATATGGAGGTAAACTCTATGTTAATAAATAAAAGATGGAAGATTGTATTTGTTACTCTTATTCTTCTGCTTTTTATTCTACTCATAGTAACTCCTACCTATGCACAGGGAAAAGGAAAAGGTGATGCACTTGGAGCTGATAAAGAACTCGCATCCAAAAAAGGTATAAGTGGTTCATTGGCTACCAAACAATTTGATAAAAATAAACTTCCTGGAAAATGGAAAATAGGATTTGCTTTTGGTTCTTTAGCCGCTGCTGTGGCTGTAGTAAAATGGTTATAATAATTAACAAACAAGTTTATTTTAATGAAGAAAGACAAAGCATCTGCAAATATCCAGAATACCGATATCTCAAAGAAAAAAGGAAGTAAATTCACACAGAGAGATAAAATACTTGTAGTTGATGATGACACAACCATCCTCGAACTCATCCAAACTTTCCTGAAAGATTTAAATTATAATTGTATTTCTACAACATCTCCTAAGGAAGCCCTTTCTAAAATATCTAAAGAACCTTTTTCTTTAGCTCTTGTAGATTATCTAATGCCAGAAATGGATGGCTTACACTTTCTCAAAAAAGCAAAAGAACAACATTCCGACCTTGAAATAATAATGATGACCGGTTTACAGGATGTAAAAAATGCCATTGAAGCATTGCGATTAGGGGCTTATGATTACATTCTCAAACCTTTTCAATTAGAAGAAATTAAAATTGCTATAAGAAGAGCCTTAGAACATCGTTCTCTTATCATGGCTCAAAAAAACCATGAGAAAGAATTGCAACAGCGTATTCATGAAGCAACAGAACAACTAAAAATTACAAACAAGGAATTAAGAGAAACCAAAGAATATCTTGAACAACTGATCAATACTTCTGTAGATGGTATTTTTATTTTGACCCCCGCATTTCAAATCAACTACGCAAATCAAGGGGCATTACATATATTAGACTATAAAGAAGATGAAATAAAAGAGAAGTATTTATCATTTCTTTTAGCAGGCTCAAAAGAAGAATCAAAATACATACTGCAAATGATTCGTGAAAAAGAATGCGTGCAAAATTATGAAACAGAATTCGTTCGAAAAGATAAAAAACAAGTTCCTGTGAATATTTCATTTTCTTGCGTAAAAAAAGAAAAACAACTAATCCATTCAATTCTGGCTATTTTCAAAGATATAACCCCACAGAAAGAACTGGAAAATAAACTGAAAGAAATATCCATAAAAGATAGCCTTACAGATTTATATAATCAGCGGTATTTTTATGATAGATTGGAATCCGAAATAGAACGAGCCAAAAGACAACGACATCCTCTATCCTTATTACTTTTTGATATAGACCAATTCAAGACCTATAACGATTGTCACGGTCATCTAATGGGTGATAAAGTATTAAAAACAGTTGGACAGATTGTCAAAGAGTGTACCCGTGAACATGTAGACACAGGATTTCGATATGGTGGTGATGAGTTTACTATAATCTTGCCTGAAACCGATACAACCCAAGCATTGTTGGTAGCAGACCGTATTCGTTCATCATTTGAAGCGAAGAAATTCAATAATTTAACTCTATCTATCGGTGTCATTGCATATAAAGAAAAATTCTCTCTTCGTTCCTTTATACGATTTGCAGATAATTGTATGTATACCGCAAAACGTTCCGGTGGAAATCGTGTAAATATATTCAAAAATAACAAATAAAAAATTAAAGGAAATCATATGAGCAAAAAAATTAAAATTGGTATTTGTAATGAAATATTTAAAGAATGGAATGATATGGAAAGAACTATTAAATATGTCAAAGATTTAGGCTACGATGGATTAGAAATTGCACCCTTTACGATATCAAAATATGTAACAGATATACCCGCTGAAACCCGTAAAGAAATACGAAATATCGCTGAAAAAGTAGGATTGGAGATTCTCGGAATCCACTGGGTATTTGTAGGACCTGAAAATGTTTATCTTACTCATCCTGACCCCGAAATAAGGAATTATACCGCCCATTATTTGAAAGAATTGGCTAATTTCTGTGCTGATATAGGTGGAAAAATTATTGTCTTCGGCTCACCCAAACAGCGCAATGTAATGCGGGATACTTCTTATAATCAAGCATTCAATTATGCATGTGAAGTATTTGCTCAAGCCATGCCTGTATGTGAAAAAAGAGATGTAACTATCTGCATGGAACAACTAACACACTGGGAAACAAACTTCTGTCATACGGTTGAAGAAACCATTGAACTTATAGAAGCTATTAATCATCCTAAATTTCAATTATTACTGGATACAAAGGCTATGGCTTTTCTTCAAGAGCCTCGTGAAGTAATCATACGCAAATGTGCTAAATATCTAAAACACTATCACGCCAATGATGAAAACCTATTAGGTCCCGGTATGGGAAAGGTTGATTTCACTCCTATTGTTCAAGCACTTAAAGATATTAGATATACAGGGTATATGTCTGTTGAAGTATTCAAATTTGACCTAGGACCTGAAAAAATAGCCACCGATAGTATACAATATCTCAAAAAATTTCTCGAACAATAAACTTATACAATAAATAAAAATATGATTCCGGCAGAGGATAATCCTTTTAAAGTATTTGAGCAATGGTATGAAGAAGCAAAACAAAAATTAGATATCGAATACGCCGTCTCTGCTGGACTGGCAACTTCGACCCCCGATGGTAACCCTGATATTCGAATAGTTTTAGTCAAACAATGGGATAATGATGGTTTTATCTTTTACACTAATTATACCAGCAAAAAAAGTCTGCAAATTCAAACAAATCCAAGAGCAGGCCTTTGTTTTTACTGGCACGAACTTGGCAAACAAATTCGTATCCGAGGAAATGTAGAAAAAGTTGAAGAAGAGAAATCAGACCAATACTTTAATTCAAGAGACCGCCTATCTCAAATAGGTGCATGGGCTTCTAAACAATCACAAATTCTATCTAACAGATATGAATTGAAAAAAAGAGTGGCTAAATATCTTACTCAGTTTGGAATTTCAAAAGTTCATCGCCCTCCTTTCTGGGGAGGATATCGACTCATCCCATTAGAGATTGAATTTTGGCAGAAAAAACCTTACCGCTTGCATGAACGAGTGCTTTATTTTAGAAATGATATAGATTTCAATAACTGGGAACGGGTCAATTTATATCCATAACTATGTAGTCAAAAAGTAAAAAATTATCAAAATAAGCAAAAAAGTGATATAATAGTAGAAATTAATATAACGACCGTTAGTTAAAGGGCTTAGAAATGGCTATTGAACAAATTAACGAACAAAACTTTTCTACTGAAGAACGGTTGCTAAAAAGCGCCCTAAAACTTTTCTCTGAAAAAGGATATGAAGGAACAAGTATAAGAGAAATTATTGAGGATGCTGGTGTTACTCGCCCCGTCTTATATTACTACTTCCAGAACAAAGAAGATTTATTCCGAAAACTGGTGGAATCTATTGTAAAACAACTTTTAGAAAAAATGATATATATAAAACAAAATTACTCCGATACAATAGGAAAATTAAAAGCAATTATTCGTGCTACTTTTGAAATGGCGGAAAAGGACCTTCAGTCTGTTCGTCTTATTTTACATGTATATTTTGCCCCCATTCGTTCTGCCCCTCCTATTCGAGGAAGTGATATAGGAAGACAACGTTTCAAAATTATCGAATCAATTATGAAAGAAGGTCTGGAAAAAGCAGATTTATCCGGAGGAGACGCAAGGGCTCTCACTCTTGCTTTCCTCGGTATCATGGATATGCATGTTATGGCAAAATCAGATAGACCAGAATTACACCTCACCCCGGAATTAGCAGAAGGGTTGGTTGACTTATTCTTCTATGGTGCATGTTATAAGCCAAATCCGCCTTTCTCCCTTATAAGCCCATATGTTTATATATAAATAAACATAAAATCTATATGATTAGTTAGGAAATATCTAATGCCTAAATTTGACCTTGCTTTTTTCAGTTCAAGAAAAGTTAAAAATTATGACTTACAATTACCCCGAAACCCTTCTACAAAGATACTGAAAGGGGCTGAACCGTTAGAATTAGGTAATCAATATTCAAATACTGCATTATTAATGGTTCACGGTTTTGCAGGTTGTCCTAATAATTTTGAAAACTTACCCTATAAACTTGCGGAATTAGATATTTTTGTCAAAACCATTCTCTTACCTGGACATGGAACTTCTCCAATAGATTTTGAAAAAGTATCTGTAGATATCCTTTTAGAATCAGTAATTGATAATATTATTAATTTGAAGAAATTGTATAAAACTGTAATTGTTTTAGGGCATTCTATGGGGGGAGCTTTAGCTACACTCTCTTATGCAAAAACAAATTTTGATGGATTAATACTTGCCAGCCCTTACTACGGAATAACACCAAATCCCAAACTTTTATTACCACCTGAAAAATGGATACAGTATTTATCCCCGTTCGTTCGATGGGTATACATACCACCAGAACAGCAACCGATATTACGCAGAGAAGTGGCTGAAAAAATTATATCCTACCATTGGATTCCTTCAAAAGCAGGGCTTGTTGCTATGGAAATCGCAGAAAGGGCAAAAAGGGATGCCATATTAGCACAAATTACCTGCCCTACTCTAATAATTCATTCTAAAAGGGATAGTGTCGCATCTCCTGATGCTGTTTCTCAGGTCTTTGAAAAAATTCAATCTCAACAAAAAGAAGTGATATGGTTGGAGAATTCCGACCATGTAATTTTTTGGGACCATGAACGGGACCTTGTATCTACAAAAATAAGTGAGTTTATATTAAACATAAAAAAAGAAAAGAGCATAGAATAATACATGCTTTTTCCCTTCTATTATTTATTTCATATTTTTATTTCAAAGCTTGTTTCCAGAATTCGTATACCTTATCCCAATAAACAACATTCCAAAAAGCAGAAATATATTCAGGACGTCGATTCTGATATTTCAGATAATAAGCATGCTCCCATACATCCAGGCCTAAAATAGGAATATGTCCCTGTAATATCGGCGAATCTTGATTGGCTGTACTGTAAACTTTAAGTCCACCATCTGCAGGGTCAACAACAAGCCATGCCCAACCGCTACCAAATCGTGTTTTTGCTGAATTTTCAAATGTTTCCTTAAATGACAAGTAACTTCCAAACTGTTTCTCGATTGCCTTTAATAGGTCATCTTTAGGCTGTCCACCTCCTTTAGGGGACATAATTTCCCAGAATAAACTGTGATTGGCATGTCCACCCCCATGATTAATAACAACCTGTCTTTTTTCCTCAGGAACTTCTTTTATACGACTTAATAAACTTTCTACAGATAGACTGGTAAACTGAGGTAATGTCTCTAATGCCTTATTGACAGTATCCACATAGGTTCCGTGATGCTTCTGATGGTGTATCTCCATCGTCCTCGTATCTATATGGGGTTCTAAAGCATCATACGCATAAGGTAATGTAGGCAATTGATAGGACATATTATTTTCTCCTTTATTTTGGTTTCGTGTTAAACTAACTAATGTTTTAGTTTCGTTCACAAAAAACGAAATTTATGCTTTTTTTATTCCTATAATAAAAAAATTTAAGGGTATTAAAACCATGGAAAGGAATTTTTCAGAAAGAACAATTACCTTATTAGGAAAAGAAAAATTTACAAAATTACAATCTGCCCATGTGGCAGTATTTGGTCTGGGAGGAGTTGGCTCATACGCATTAGAAGCCCTCGTAAGAGCGGGGATAGGAACGATCACCATCGTTGACTTTGACCAAATTGAGGAGTCTAATATAAACAGACAAATTTTAGCAACTTATCCCGATATAGGTAGACATAAAGTAGATATAGCGGAAGAACGAATGTTAAAAATTAATCCTGAAGTTACTATACATAAATTTTCTACATTTGTTAATTCAGAAAACATATTAGAAATTATTAAAAAAGACTTCCATTTTGCTATAGATGCTATTGATACTCTCCATTCCAAAATAGATTTGTTAGTCTCACTATATAAAGAAAAAATTTTTACAGTTGCATGTATGGGTGCAGGAATGAAAGTAGACCCTTCATCTATTACAATAAGGGATATTTCAAAGACTCATACCTGTCCATTAGCTAAAAATGTTCGAGTAGAATTAAAAAAACGAGGTATAATCAATGGTATAACCTGTGTTTTTTCCACAGAGACCCCGAAACAAATATACATAAATAACGATTTTAATAAAAACACAACAATACATAGCGATGCAAAAAAACAAGCGATTGGAAGTATTTCTTATATTCCAGGTATCTTTGGTTTAACTTCCGCAGGTATTATAATTCAAAAAATTATATCCCAATAAATACCATTGTATTTTACTCTATATGAGTAAAAATATCTGTATCACCACCTTTGAATCTCAGTAAAAATATCTGAGAAAAATCCTTACCTTCTGTTGAAAACAATCTTACACCCCTTTCATCATAAGTTGGAACACAGCGGTTAAAGGCTAAATACTCTCCTTTTCTCGATACTACTAATGCATATGGCTTATTTATCTTATATTTTGGTGTAATAAAAATAGATTTTCCGAAATTTTTTCCTTCCTTAACATATACAGCAATAATGGCCCCTTCGCTAATCGAAAATATTATATTGTTAGAAGGATGCCATCTCATATTATCTTCAACACCATTAGGCAAAAATGTAACTTGAATAGGTTGTGAATATTCAAATGATTTTCTCTCATCTTCTTTTTTCTTTGTTATCATAAAAATTTGAGTTTTCCCATTTATATCTTTATCAAGATAGGCTATTCTTTTACCATCATAA
Organism: Candidatus Hydrogenedens sp.; assembly: GCA_049968235.1. GTDB lineage: Bacteria > Hydrogenedentota > Hydrogenedentia > Hydrogenedentales > Hydrogenedentaceae > Hydrogenedens. The sequence goes on along the minus strand of JBMFRC010000017.1, from coordinate 52,606 downwards.
GAACAACGAACAATCCCTGAGCAGTTTACTTTTGTGATTTTATATACATTAAGCCCTTTCGGAGGTTCAGGATATTCTATACAACTTCCAGATTTTGAAGATTGAATATCTACATCTTCGGGTATTTCAACAATGCACAAATAATCTACAAAGTTTTCTCCTTCTTTGATAGTCCCAATAAATGCTCTCATTTTCCCTTCCGGGTCAACCCATGAGTCACCCAAAGCCTTAACAAAATCGCCCTCTTTTGCGAGTTCTGGTGGCACTACTTTAACAAGTAGAGCAAAATAATAACTTGCATTGGGTAATAATGTATCTGTTTTTTCAAAATATGCGATTGTCCTGCCATACTGTGGTAGTAATTTATCATCATAAGTACAACCTATCCTTTTACCATTCAGTGAATATTCATGTCGATGTGACCCTCCCCTTTGTGCCCCTGGCGGAATTTCTGTATCACAAGAAACGGACCTGAAATCAACCCAAGTTCTGTTTTTTACGATTAAATCTTCACTTAGAGAAATAATACAACCTCGCCGATTTGTTTTTGAATAAATATCTTCAATTTGAATGGGATTATATAAATTTTGAATTTCAGGACCGTGAATGAAAACTAATGAATATTCTTGTGGATGAAATGAAACAGCACCAATTCCCGGAGCAGGTTTTGTACCTAATCGTATTTTATTAGGTTGATATATTTTTATCTCTTTCCCTGTTGAGATTTCTACTATTTCAATACTTGTACAATTTTCTATCCCATAACCTAAACTTCCTCTCGTGTCATAACAAATAAATCTGTCATCATACGAAAAATTATCGTTATTGTCTAATTCATGATTTTTCGCTGAAAAAGTTAATTGATAAACAGGCAAGAGTCTAATTTCTTCTGAAATTGTTTCTATTCCATTGAAAATGAACATCGAAAAATAAAATATAAAATTAATCATAATAAGCATATCTTAACCTTTCTGAATTACATTATGGGTATTAATAAAGAAAGTCTGCTGGACATTTTGTATCCAGCAGACCTTGCTATTCACTTTGATTTTTTCAATACCTAACTGTGCTGTTTTTTCGGTCTTCTTTCAAACCGTTTCACTGCATATACACCCATTATTGTAATAAGCATCACAAGGATAATATATCCAAACACATTTCCCGCAGGAATTTCTGGAGATACATTCAATCGTATCCGATTGGATACCTTAGTTTCGGGTTCATATTGTTGTGTTTCTTCATTCCATGTTTCACCGCTATCACTCACAACAACATAATAGTCACCGGAATCTGTAACCTGTAGGTCATTAAGAGTTAATATTGAAGAATCGCCTCCAACTGTATAAACAGTCTTTGTATTCAGGTCATCATGTTGCCATAAGTAATGTAACGGTGGGACACCACCACTTACGATTACTTCAAATGTATACGATTCTCCGACTTTCTTCTCTACCTCTGGGTCACCGGCAATAATTGGTGTTGACAAATGTTCATAAATAGTTAACTGCAACGCGGGTGTCCAAAGAGTTCCCCGGGCATCCGTGATACTGCAGTAGTAGATACCGGAATCTGCAAGGGTAACATCATACAAAGTCAGATATGCAGTGTATGGGTCTGCATTACTTAAAATAGGACTGCCAATTGCATTCGAAGGACCTGTGCCATTCTTATACCATTGATAGGTTCTTGTGCCCTTTCCACCTTGTGTTGTTACACTCAACCGGACTTCCGGCGAATTTATATATGCTTTGCCCGGATTCTCTGTTTCTACTATTTCCAATGGGTCACCAACAATTAAGTAAGCTTGATTAGAAATTACATAACCTGCAGAGTTTGTAATTACAACATCATAATAGCCTTCATCTTCTATACGAGCACCAAGTATTTGTAGTGTACTTGTTGTGGTACCCGGTAATGCATTAAGTGTTGCTCCAAATATATGAACTCCATCACTTGTAAGGTTTATACCATTCAATCGCCACTGATATGTAACATTTGTTCCGCTATATGCAGTTACAGACAATGTCGTAGCACCACCTTCATCCACTTGATCATTAGCAGGTTGAGTTATAATTGTAGGTGGGTCATTAACTTTCAAGTAAACAACGACAGACTCTACATGTCCCATTGAATTATCCACACGGACATAGTAATAACCTTCGTTGGATTCTTGTGCACCTGGTCCTATTGGGGGACCATAAATATTATAGATTGCATAAGAAGAACCTGAGCCTTGGTATATAATATTCTCTGCACATGGCTGAGGTAAATCACATACATTCGGAGGAGGAGGCATTGTTTCTCCATCTAAATCTGCAGGGAAGAAATACCATCTATAAGTCAGGACACCTGAGCCACCTGCCGAAACGACAAAGTTTACAGCCTGTCCCGGATTTACAGATTTAGATGTCGGCTGAACCATAATAGCCGGGTCACGAATTTCTAAATAGGCTGGGTCTGTAAGAACTCCTAATAGATTCCCGCCATTAAATACTTTACAACGATAATACGCGTTTGCTGTAACATCAAGGATATTAGCAGTAATTGTAAATCCTGGTGGATTACCACTCGGTGAAGTTCCTATTGGATACGAACCGGTTTGTCCAGGAATATTTGTCCATGGACCATTTGTAGATGGAGCTACTTGCCATTGCCACCAAATAGGTAACGCACCCGTTACCCGTGTCTGGAATGTAACATTAGCATGGGGTGGTGCGGATATACTTGTAGGTTGTTCTAAAATTCGAACACCATCATAGACATTTAACTTTGCTGGATTTGATATAGCGGTTCCCGTATCATTCATTACTTTAACTCGATACCACCCTTGATTTGCCTCACTTATTGATGCAATATTATATGTTTTTTCTCTTGCATCAGCCCCCGGCAAATCATAGAAATTTTCACTTGGTGGAACTGTTTCAGGAGGTAATTCAGGCGGTTCTAACTGTGGAGCAAACTGCCACTGATACCCACGACTTACTATTGTATAATCAATAGATGGGTCAATACCCGGGGCAGGAGGTGGGTCTGTAGGCTTCAATGTTTCCACATTAAACGAAACCAACATATTAGGATACTCATTTACATCCTGCGGATGTTGAGTAATAATGGGTGCTTCAAGAACATTCAGGAAAGCATCTCTTGAAAATACATCTCCGGCATTATTTCTGAGACGTACTCGATACCATCCCTGTAATGCTTCGGATACAGTTAAAATTTCATACGAACTATTTGTAGCACCTATTATCTCTCTGAATGTTCCATCTGTATTACGGAACCACTGATAATCAATCGATGATGAACTTTGGGCAACAACACTAAATTGCGCATAACCACCGGGCCAAACAGCGACATCCGTAGGTTGCTGAGTTATCTGTGCCAATTGTAATAATGTTACCTGAGCATCATACGGAACTGTCGTTGTCCAGATTTGTCCCGGTGCCAGTTCTCCTGTACCATTATTAATTTTCTTCGGAGTTGCAGGAGGATTCGCTGTAGCATTATCTACTTTCAAATATAAACCTGAAAATGTTTGTGTTGAAGATTCATTGATAACAACAATCTGGTCAAACTCTTTAAATGGACTGTAATTATTTCCATATCCATAATTAAGTCTTTTTAATACTACTCTTGGGGTCATTGGCGGTGCCCCAGCAGGAATAACTTGATTGGGTGTTATAGCATTCACAAAACTCTCATTCCAGTATGGAGACTGTAAAAGTCCTTCAACGGAAGGTCCTTGAAGTAATTGCGGAATAAATGGATGTTTATAATAATGATTAGGAAATCTAATTTCATCTGTAAAATTAGAAATCCCTTGAATAGCAGGATTTGTTGTTGAACCGCGAACTAATGTAGGTGTTGAAAGGGAAGTATTCGGCTGATATGCATTAATCAATGTATCATTCATATTAGAAATTAGTGTTAATTTTCCATTATTCTCAGCAGAAGCATCTCTGGCTCCTCCTGCTGTTACAACAAGATTATTGGCAATAACAATAGAACCATGTAGTTTAACCATACCCGGAGTTGCATATCCACCGTTCCCACCGGAACCACCGTTACCACCTACCGCTCCATTTCCACCTGCACCACCTAAATTTCCATCTCCACCTCTACCGCCATCTCCTCCTTCAATGGTAAATAACAACAAATTAATTACTTGACCTTCACCACCTGCCTGTCCAAAACCTCTTCCCGTAGATGGATACCCTACTTGAGGACCACCTGGTTGCCCTAATGCAGGGGCAAGAGAACCGGAAGAACCTGTTGTAGGGGATGTACAGGAAACATCTACGGTCATAAGGGATGGAACTCTTAATAAACCACGAGCAGAAAGTATTATTGCACCACCACCATTTGCTCCATTACCACCGTTACCTCCACTTCCGCCAACACCTCCATTACCACCTCTTCCACCATCACCACCTTTTCCACTGGCTCCACCACTACCTCCATTTGCACGGTCCGCAAGATACTCACCTGCACCACCGCCACCACCACTACCTCCGCTAGCACCACCACCTCCACCACCACCTTGACCACCACCTTGACCTCCACCTCCGCCTCCACCTCCGCCTCCACCAGCACCACCGAATAAATCTAATGTATTAACAGGAACATTAAAAACACCACTATAACCATCTCCACCATTTTTCCCACTTTCACCTGCCTGTCCATTTTGTCCATTTGTTCCCGGTAAAGATGAATTTGCATTTGTTCCATTTCCACCATTACTACCATGAGGGAAACTTGTACTACCACCTCCACCTAAAGTACCAACTGCTGTTGAACCCACTCCATTTTGAGCACCTGCACCACCTACCGTTCCACCCTGACCTAATGTGCCTCCAGAAGGACCCCCCTGTGTTCCAAATCCAAAAGTACCTGGCTCACCTGCACCACCGTTCTGACCTGCAAAACCATTTTGACCAGGAGAACCATCTGAACCTCCTACACCATTTTGACCGGGTTGTCCCTGTTGCCAGAAAGAATCTGCACCGGGTCCACCGGGTCTGCCTGGCCCCCCCGCACCACCAGCACCCGCCGTTGAACCACCAGGGCGACCTGCTCCCCCAACACCACCACTTCCGCCAACACCACCACCAGAACGACCCGCTACTGAACCATTTACATTAAATGAGGAGGCAATTGACATATCTCGATAGGCTGATAAAGCTAATGGTCTTGAACCTAATACATTTATTGTCACACCTGTCGAAATATTGACATTTTTAAACCTATAAACGGCAACACCACCTTCATTACTTGCATTATGACTGAATGGCGTTGCTCCATTTTGTCCTGTCATGGTCAATGCATCCGTATTAAATACCAGTGTTGAACCACTGGGTGCATTCAAATCCGGACCATTTGGGTCTCCGACATAATATGCCGAAGAAGTCTGAGTATGTGCGTCTAATGTTAGTATCAGCATACACACAGCAAATACGAACAAAAGACCAATACTACTTTTGAGCACATAAATTTTCATTATCCTTCCTCCTTTGTATATTGTAGTTTATTGATAATTATTATTAATCCTTAATTATATTTAACTTTATTATAACCTTTTTCATTTCAAAAGTCAATAAAAACTTACTATTAAATAATACCATATTTTATATTCCCGGATTGTATCCATCTTCGCCATTCGTATCACAATGGTATCTACTTCCGGGGGAATTAAAAAATTGTATAAGCCTCAATAGTTCATTTAATTCTATTTTCCAGGACACAGGACTATAATCACTTTTATGGGGTTGACAATTTTGTAATCCGGCTCCCGGAGCATACCCATCCTCCGTAGCTTCATCACAATGATATTGATTAGAATTAAATAATTGTATAGCTCTTAACAATTCGGCAAGATTGATTATCCAGTCTTTATTTGTATCTGCAGAATGATATGTGCATATTTCCCCTTCTGAACTTCCCTCTACTACTCCTTCACCATCAGATGCTCCTTCAATAGTTCCTTCCTGTTGCCCTTCGCCTTCCATAATACCTTCGGCTATCCCCTCCCCTTCTGCTATTCCTTCTATTACTCCTTCACCTTCGACTATTCCTTCTGACACCCCTTCACCTTCCCCGGGAATATTATCTAAAATTATTACTTCTACATCAGTAAGAGGATTTGTCGTTGGAATTAAAGTTGTCCATCGTGCACCAACTGCAAGGTCTCCCGTTCCAAAACCAATAGGCATAGGATTATTACTTCCTACTTTTAAATATACTCGTGATAAATAAATCTCTCCCTGATTAATCAAAATAATATGGTCAAAACCTTCAAAATATGAATTAATTCCGGTAATTCTTTTGAGTTCAACATTTCTTACAACAGATTCCGGTTCTGTGGCTTCTATAATGTTTTCATAAAGCACATTATTATTCAAATACCCTTCGACATTAAGCCCGGAACTTAATTCAGGTATCAGGGGAGTATCTTCTGTCGGATTAAACACATTATAATCTCTCAAAACAGAATTGTTTAATGTCCAACCAATTAATGTCCCCGGATTAGAAAAATTCGGTAATCTAAAACCAAGTAAATATTGGGACATATTTGTGATTAAAGTTACCCTGCCATTTGATTCTGCGTAAAGGTCACCCGAATAATTGGCTTTAATTGTTGGGCGTAAGACACCCGCAGGAAGGTTAATAAGAGAACCTTGAAGTTTTAGCATACCGGGTGTTCCATATCCTCCTCTCCCTCCTGCTCCACCACCTGTACCTGTCGTTCCATTTTCGGGTATTCCAGCAGATATATCTATGATGATATTATTACCAAGCGTTAGCATTCCTCTTGCACCTAAAATTAATGCACCACCACCTGTTCCACCTTTGCCTCCATCTCCACCATTTTCTCCATAATCTTTTATGAACAGTGTAACAACCTCTTTAGAACCTAATGGATAATTATCTCCTCCAGCACCACCTAAAGCCCCAGTGCCACCATTTCCACCGCTACCTCCATCTCCACCGGCACCACCAACAGAGGTTCCAATCCCACCCCCTTCACCTGATTTTTCCGTAGGAAGAATTAATGTGAAAGCACCACCACCACCGCCTCCAGAACCACCACCTCCGCCACCGCCACCATCACCAGAACCTCCTCTTCCGCCGCCACCGCCGCCACCACCTCCTCCACTACCCCCTGCTATAAGCAAAGAACTGGCAGAAATATAACATTGTCCGTTCTTTCCTGCTTTGCCATTTTCACCACTTCCACCTTCCGGGATAAATTCTCCTTCCCATGTTCCAGGACCCGAATTATTCCCTTTTGTTCCAACTGTTCCCGCATGACCATTACTTGCTTCATCGTAACCCAAGCCACCCGCTCCTGCATTTCCACCAAAACCCCCTTCTGCACCCATTCCACTACCTGCTTTACCTCCTTCTCCACCTTTGCCCCCTTCTCCACCAAAAGCACCTCCTAATGTTCCAGGGGCAACTATCAAATTTGTATTGATAACCATATCTGTCGCAGACAATATTGCCAGAGGTCGTTTCCCTTGAATTGTTACATTTACATTAGGACCTAAATTAACATAACTAAAACGAAACACACATACTCCTGCCACTTCTTCTCCATAACGAGTCGGAGTAATATCGCCATATATCAACATAGAGTCTGTATCAATTGTAATGTTCCCTGTTCGATTTGCAAGATTTAAAGGACGGTCCTGATGTCCAGAACCTTCATTAGCGTTGTAAAGCAATCCGAATATATCTTGAGCATAGACAGGAGGAAATAAACAAAATATTGTGAATAAAAATAAAAAAAATAGAAACTCGATTTTCATTTTATATCTACTCTCTTTCATTGTCATCTGATTTACCTTTATTTTTAATTAAAAAATATCATAATTAAATCACAATATAAGTATAAACTAAAATATAAAATAAAACAAACTTGTTTTTCAATTTTTACAATAAAGAATCACATATTTTTATACAAAAATATTATGTTAAAAATTTGGCATTTTAATTTAATTTTTGTTAATGGATTTGTTATATAATAAAAATAGGATATAATATTTAATCAGGAATAAATAAAAATATGTATATAATTTGGAGGCAAAATATGAAAGTTAGAAACTTACTTAACATTCTAATCCTGGCAATCTCATTGATATATTCATTTTCAGGATACACAGACCGCATCGATGTAGATTATGATTATATTTTATGGGCAGTTGACTATACCTTAGATGACATGGCACCTGGAAGATTTGCTCATATTTATGGAGCTGACCGTGATGGTAATGGACTAAAAGAGGAAGACCATCTTGGATTACTATCTGCAGTCTTGTTAAATAATTCTCCGCAAATTCCTTTAGACAGAATTATATCCATACAAGAAGGCTTTCGAGCCAATATGCAACAAGTAGAAAGAGACTTAAATATTACTTTGAATGTATTAGGGCAAACAATGCACTTTGATGTAATTAATGAACTTCGTAACAAGGACCCTCTCCTTGCTTTTGCGGTTCAGTATTTCCTTGCGGGCTATATGACTTGTGGAGATTCTGTAACATTTAATTTTCTGAATAATTTCTTAAAAGACCTTGTGCGATATTTTGCAGAACGGGAAGGTTATGGTTGGGCTTTAAATTATATTAATTTAGATGACTATATTAATTTTGGACCGAGTCGTTATGTAACATTTGGAAATACAGGAACCAATTATTTAGGTGCAGGTGGAGATATAGATGGAAATGGACAAACGAATATCCAGGCATATTCCGGGGCAGGTACACGCGAAGTATGGTTTAGTAGATGTAGTATTGTTCCTCCTCCGAGAATAATAGGTATTGGGGCAAATCCAGGTGTTATTGATACAGGAGACCAGGCGACACTTTCTGTACAGGTAACCGGAGGAGATGGTCCTTTAACCTTCCAGTGGTTAAGAACAGATTCAAACGGTTACTCTTTCCCTTCATCATTTGAAATTGTGGGACCCAATTCTTCAACTTATATTATTCCTTATGCAACAATCTTAGACAATGCACGATTTTCTATTGCGGTTTCTGATTCTGCATCAATTTATAACCCATCAACTCGATTAGGAGGAAGACAATCATGGGGCGTATATCTGGGTGTACGTAAAGTCCCTCTCCAGATACTCATTCAACCTGTTGGTGGTTTGTATAATGTGGGTGAAGAGGCGGTGCTTTTATTTAAAGTAAAAGGTGGAACGACAGTACCGACTTTTTACTGGAGTCATAACGGTGTTATTTCAGGACCGAATTCAAATCAATGGGTTATTAACCCTATATCAGGTTCCAGTCAGGGTGAATATCAATGCAGAGCAGTATCCGGAACAGAAGAGGTGTTATCCCAAAAAGTTCTAATTGATGTTTTCGGTGCCGGAGAAGTAGTTCATTTTGATGACCCCAATTTAGAAGCAGCAGTAAAAGATGCACTGGGGTACGAACAAACAAAAGATATTTATGAAGGTGACCTTGTTATTTTGAAGACCCTTAACGCTTCTTCTCGTAATATTCAAAATTTGACGGGAATTTATAAAATCAGAAATTTAGAGACACTTATTTTATGGAATAATAATATTACTGATATTTCACCTTTAAGTTCATTATTCGGACTTAAACTACTCAATTTAGGACGAAATAACATATCCGATATACATGCTCTACAAAACTTAGAAAATTTAGAACATTTATTCTTATGGGACAATCAAATTGAAGATATTCAATCACTAATCCAGAATGTAGGTTTAGGTTCAGGTGATGAGATAGGTTTAGAAGGGAATCCTTTACCTGAATCAGTGTTATGTGAACAAATACCACTTTTAGAAGCAAAAGGGTGTTGGGTTGGCTACGATGGAATATGCCCCCGGACAACCTTCGAGGGAACATTAGAAGGTGAAGAACCTGAAGGAGAAGAAGGAGAAGGGGAAGGAACACCCGTAGAAGGAGAAGGGGAAATTCAATATCCGGATTGTGATGTTGAATTCAAAACCAATCATTTTTCTACATTATTAGACCCGGGTAATAGTTTCTTACCTTTACAAGTTCCTCTTTCAAGAATTATTCAAAATGTGAAAATTCGTGTAACGGTAACTCATCCGGATGTCAGTCAATTAAGAATGAAACTGATATCTCCTTTAGGAACTGAGGTCCTTTTATTCACATCCGTTCCGCAAGGGGGTATCAATATGGTAAATACGGTATTCTCCGATTCATCATCTATATCTCTTGAAGCAGGTTCAAGTCCTTATACAGGCGTATTCGCACCTGCTATGCCACTATCAACTTTCACTGGTGAAAATATGTATGGCACATGGACACTTCAGGTTGCAGATGCTGTTTCAGGAGGCCAGGGACGTGTAGAAGAATGGGTATTGATATTCAACGCATGTGGAAATGAAGGGACTATTGAAGGTATTTCTGAAGGAACGACAGAAGGAACATTAGAAGGAACACCTGAGGGGATACCCGAAGGACAAGCGGAAGGAGAAGTTTTACCTTACCATAACTGTGATACTAATGGCAATTGGCGAATTGAGTTAGTTGAACTTCTTCGTGTAATTCAATTTTACAATGCAGGAGGTTATTCGTGTAAACAGGGAACGGAAGATGGATATGCACCAATCCCAACCGGACCCAGAAATTGCTCCAACCATACTGCAGATTACAATCCACCTGACTTTCAAATAAATCTAAACGAGATATTGCGTGTTATTCAGTTGTTTAATAGTTCTGGTGGTTATTATCATCAGGACCCAAATACAGAAGATGGTTTTGCTCCCGGAGGTGCATAGGATTTTCAATATATACTTCTAAGACACTGCCAGAAGATGAATTTCTCCTGTTACGAGTGCTACTTTAACAGGACCTTTGATATATTCTCGTGTCTGAAATGTTTTATCCCCTATTTTTATAAATACTTCCGGATAAAGATGTTTTCTTGCAATGGCTTGGGGTAGAGATTTTTTCCTAGATTTTTCTGTTAATTCATTAATTTTCTTATCCAGTTCATCAATACTTTCTTTTATTGTTTTAGCCTGCTGGACAAGTTTTACATATGCGTTTTTAGCATCCTGAGGTAACGATTGCCACCGATTTTGTAAAGGTTTAATACCTTTTACAATCTTTTTCAAAAGTTCCTCCTTCTCTTTTTTTTCATCTTCAAAAGGCTTGATATAACGCGGTAAAAAATAGTCTTCGCCAAGGACTAACGTTGTTTTTATACAGGCTTCACTCCCTATCTGGTCTGCCTTTACTTCACCTAAAGCGATAATTTCTCCACCAACAATTCTTCCTCCCACGATTACAGGTCCTCGAGAACGAACAAAGGACTGGTCTATTTCTTTCCCCACATATACACCTTCTTCAGATTCAGCAAGCAAGTTTAAAAAATATTTTGCTGTTATTGTCCCTTTTGCAATAACTTTTTTTTCAAAACCACCTGTAATACCACCTTGAACTAATAATTTTCCTTTGGTCGTTATATCTGCTTGTTCCACATATCCTTTTATTTCTATATCCCCTTCCGCATGAACAACACTATCAGATTCAACATTCTTATTAATAACTAAATACCCTAAATGACTTATATTTCCCGTTTCTAAACCGACACTACCCTGAATCTCCAGATAATTGTCTATGTGAATAATATCGTCTTCTAAACGAAACCTGCCATCAATTACTGCAAAAAAACGAGTATTTGTTTCATCTACTTTTACATTTCTACCTGCCCTCAAACGGATTGGTTTGGGTTTCGGAGCAGGGATAATTTTCCCGAACACATCAACTCCATCTTCTCCTTCTTTAGGAAGAATAACAATGGCTAAAAGTTGTCCCGCTTTTACATTTAATTGTGCTTTAGGCTTTCGATAATCCATCATCCCTGTTTCAGGGTCTATTTCATAGCCTTCGGCAAAGAAATCCTGTTTCCAATCAATTCTTCCTTCAACGGGTGGAACTGGTTGTTTACCGCGTAACAATATAATATTCTCAAAAATTTCTCCCTTCTCAATAATTTCTAAAAGACGGTTCTTTGCATTTCCAATAATATCTGGTTCAAGTATTTTTTCTTCCTTCAGTTTCCCTTCAAGATATTCTAATAGTTCATCCTTTTTCCAACCCCGAATATCCCCACTCATAAGCATTTGCATCTTATCTTCAGAAACTCTAAGTAAAATAGGAACCGTGGGCTTGTATTTAAATAATTCCTTTTCCTTTTTATTCTCTTTTTTTTCTTCCAATTCGCTTATATTTATTTCTTCATCCGACATATTTAATTTCCACGCAATATAATTTTAGCCATTTTTTTATTTTAGTCAATTTTTATCGAAAAGCAAAATAATTAATTTACAATTCCATACTTTCTCATTATTAATTCTGAAGTTATTCTCCCTGATTCATATATAGTTGGCAAACCGCTTCCCGGATGCGTTCCACCTCCTACTAAATAACAATGGTCTATTTCTTCAAATTTATTGTGTGGACGAAAATACAACATTTGCATTAAATTATGTGCTAAATTAAAAGTAGCACCATTAAATACTCCCATATTTTCCCATTCATATGGAGTTATACAATACTCTTTTTTAATATGTTTATCTATATCTTTCATTGATGTTCGTTCTTTAATCTTTTCAATAACTTTATCTCGATAGTGGTCTTTGATATTATCCCAATTGATTTCTGATGTATTATTGGGAACAGGAACTAATATATATAAAGCGGAATGCCCTTCGGGTGCTAAAGAAGGGTCAGTAATACTTGCATTACGAACATAAAATGAAAAATCTTCAGATAGAATTTTCTTGTTCGCTATTTCATCGGTGTTTTTATGATAATCTTCCGCAAAATGTATTGTATGATGAACCTCGTCATATAACCTATCCAATCCGAGATATAACATGAATGTAGAACAGGAATATTTTTTCTTACGAAGATTCTCTACAGAATATTTTTTTAAGAGACCTGGTTCAAAGAGCGTGCTCATGGCATAAGCGAAATCTGCGTTGATAATAATTTCATCTCCTTCTATTCGGGTGTCATCTTCTAAAACAATACCAGTAGCAGTTTGGTTTTTCACTTCTATTTGTTTAACTTTTGCATTCGTGTATATTTTTCCTCCTAACTCTTGAAAAACTTTTTCCATAGCAGATGAAATTTCAGATAAACCACCCTGAATATGGTCTATTCCAAAATTATGTTCCACAAAAGCAATCATAGCAAAGGCTCCGGGACATTCCCATGGAGACATGCCTAAATATTTACTTTGAAAACAGAAACAGATTCTTAGATTTTCTTCATTAAAATAATCTGTAAGTACATCATTAACAGTTCTTCCTATTGCAAGATGTGGAAGAGCCATAACTAAATTTTTCCCCACCATATTAAAAATAGAAAGATATGGTTTTTCTAAACACTTTTTCATGTATCTAAACCGAATATCTTCTCTCTTCATGAAATTTTCAAATCCTGTTTTTGCACCTGGAAACAGTTTCTCTATTCTCTGAGCCATTTCATCATGGTTGTCCGTAACATCCAGAAAATAATTTTTAAATGACAAACGATACATTGGGTCTAAGCGAATAATTTTTAAATAATCATGAACGTTCTTACCTGCTAATTGAAAAATCTGTTCTAATACATATCTCATCATCAAAAAAGTTGGTCCTAAATCGAACTTATAATCCCCTAATATCAGACATTTATTGCGTCCTCCGATTGTCTCGTCTTTTTCAAATATAGTTACATCAAAACCTTTATTTACTAGTATCATCCCTGCGGTTAATCCTCCCGGTCCTGCACCTATAATAACGATATGCGGTGTTTTCATATTATGTTCTCCATAGTTTCTTTTGTTATGGTGTTAATTCACCCATAATGATACGCAAAACTGTGTTTGCTTGTAAGTTTCCAGCGATACCAACTCTTGGTGACATTAAGCCGGCTCTGGGTCCTGCTGAATTTTCTTCATCACCAACAATATATAAGTATGAAGTTACTTTTCTTACTTTAAGTGAATTTGAAGAGAAATAACCTGCCAATCCGGAAGCACTTACAATAACCTTATTGGGGTAATATTTGTGGAAATTCTCAATTAACATTCGCTTCCCTTCTGCTGTGTCGAAAGCCTCAACAAGTATATGAACTTTTGTAAAAATGCGTTGTATATTATCCGGATTTATCTTTTCTGTATAAGTTTCTATATCCACATAAGGATTAATATCTTTTAGAATTTCCCTCATTGCATCTGTTTTATACATTCCTAAATTCTTTATATAGTATTGCTGTCTATTCAAATTACTCGGTTCAACTACATCAAAGTCAGCTAGAATCAATTTTCCTATTCCCAGACGAGTTAGAGCAATTGCTACTGTTGAACCCAAGCCTCCCAATCCTGCGATTCCTACGATACTTTTTTTTACTTTTTCATGCACTCCCGGACTATGACGTGCCACCATTAAAAATTCTAATTCATCGTATGATGGTATTTCTCCCCGTTTAATAAATACTAAATGGTCTTTATCATTAACTTTTTTTGTCAACTCAATCTCGTTATTTACAGGGAAACCATTCCAGATTATAATATCCGCATCGGGTTTGTATTTTTCTTTTATTTTTTGTAACGATATTCCCTCTGGCACTTCTATCTCTTTTTCATTAACGGAAATATGTATCATTTTATCCTTTTAAATTCCCTTACGAAATAGTTTTATTCTTCCTCGATATGTATCAACAATAACAGCAAGAATAATAACCAATCCCGTAATCACTCGTTTCCACGGTTCGGGGACACTTATCTGCACAAGCCCCACCTCTAATGTGGCAATGATCACAACACCTAACATGGTACCAATAACTGACCCTTTTCCTCCACTGAGGCTATTTCCTCCAATGACAGCTGCAGCAATGGCAGATAATTCATAGCCAATACCCGCATTGGGGTCAGAAGAACTTAGTCTTGCACAATGTAGTAAACCCGCAAGAGAAGCCAGGAAACCAGAAAGGATATAAACACTCCATAAAACTTTTCTTACATTTATCCCTGATAAATGTGCAGTTTCTTCTCTGGCTCCTATTGCAAAACAATGCCTTCCCCATGGGGTATAAATCATTAATAAATGGATAAACAGGACAACGACTACTGCTAATAACAGAGGGAAACGAATACCCATTATATTAGGTTCTGCAATTATATCCAGTTTAGAACCTAAATATTGTGTAATCGAGTTGGTAAAAAGATATGTTAATCCTCTGCCCGCTTCTAACATACCTAATGTTACTATAAAAGACGGAATACGCCACTGGGTAACGATAAAACCATTTGTTAACCCACAAAATATCCCCACAATAAAACACGCAATAATTGATACGGGAAGCGAATAGTTCTTTGTTAGCAAAATACCTAATACGGCGCCTGATAACCCTAAAACAGAACCAACAGATAGGTCAATACCTCCTATTATCAAAACTACTGACATACCCGTCGATAAAAGTAAAATATGGGGTATCTGGTTAACAATGGTAATAAATGTAGAGTAAGTAAAAAAATACTGAGATTTAATACTAAAAAAGATAATCAAGAATAAAAGAGCAACTAAAAGTCCTATTTGTTCTTTAAAAAAATTTATTATATTTGTTTTCATTTGAATAGCCTATTTTTTCACAATTAAATCTACAGGCGTTTCCTTATCTTCAGGAACTGTACCTGTTTTTAAGCATTCTAAAGCATATTCAATTCCATAGACAGCCAGATGGTCCGCATGTTGGTCAGCCGTTGCTAAAAGTTCGCCTTTTTCTACCAATTCATTTGCAGCAGAAATGTTATCAAATCCTACGACTTTCACTTTATCCATAAAATTTCCTGCCTTCAATGCAGAAATAGCACCCAATGCCATACTATCATTGGCACAAAAGATACCCTTGATTTCCGGTTTTTCGGTCATTAATGCGGAGACAACTTTGTTCGCTTTTGACATTTCCCAATCCCCATTTTCATCAGCGACGAGATTAAGTCCTTTTTCTTTAATAGCATCTAAGAAACCCAATCGTCTCTGGATAGCGTTATATGCGGTCGGGACGCCATTAATTACTGCGACATGTTCCCCTGCTTGTAAACGCTCTGCAAGATAAAGTCCCACTTCCCTGGCTCCTTTGCGGTTATCAGGTCCAACAAAGGGAATTTTAATTTCGTTTTGTTTAAGTACCTCTTCATCAAGACGGTTATCTATATTAATTACAATTATTCCTTCTTTCATTGCTCTTTTACATACAGGGACTAATGCTTTTGAATCCGCAGGGGCGATAACAATGGCATCTACTTTTTGCCCTATCATATTTTCCATAAGTTGAACCTGACGATTAATATCTAATTCATCTTTAATCCCTTCCACAATCAAATCATACTCGGATAAATGTGCTTGATGATGTTTTCGGGCACCTTCTTCCATCGTCTTAAAGAATTCATTTGCAAGCGATTTCATGATTAATGCGATTCGTGGTTTTTTAACTTTTTTCTCTACATCCTTGTTCTCTGTAGTTTTTCCACAAGATACACCTAAAATACTGACTGAAATTATTACTAATAAGGTTAAATAAATTTGTGTTCGGGTTATTTTTTCTATTTTCATTTTTTTATCCTTCTTATTTTATTTACCATGTTTACCATGCTGTTCCATATTTACTTGCTAACAAATCGGCTGTATAGGGACCTTCTGACCCAAAGGGATATACAACGGGTTGAATTCTCTTTTTTTCTAATTCTAATAAAACGGGACTAAATATATTCCATGCCGCTTCCAATTCATCTGAACGGATAAATAAGCTCTTATCTCCGCGTATTACATCTAATAATAGCAATTCATACGCATCAGGGACACGAGATTCAAAAGCGGATTCATAGGATAAATCAAGATTTGATTCTCCCAGGACAAGAGATAACCCGGGAATTTTATTTACGATTTTCAATGCTATCATTGCATTGGGTTGCACCTGAATTAATAATTCATTAGGGGTTAACTGTGGTGCGGTCTCTGTGAATATATTTCCCGGAACCTCACGAAACTGTATTTTTATCTCCGTTGTCCGTTTAGATAATCCTTTCCCTGCCCGAATTAGAAATGGAACACCATCCCATCTTCGATTTTTGATAAATAAAGAAACTGCTGCATAAGTAGGGGTAATGGAATCTTTAGGAACGCCCTCTTCATCTCGATAACCATGTTTCATTTCGCATTTCTTGCATTGCAAAATACCTGGTCCGTATTGTCCTACTACTAATTGAGAAAGGGTTATGGGAGGAATACATCTCAGGACTTTAACTTTCTCATCTCGAATGTAATCTGCCTCCAATCGTATAGGCTGTTCCATTCCTACCAATGCTAAAATTTGAAGTAGATGATTTTGCATTACATCGCGAATAATCCCATATTCATCAAAATAGCCTCCCCGGCCTTCTATGCCTATATCTTCCATCCATGAAATGCGCACATTTTGTATATACTGGCGATTCCAGAGTGGCTCTAATATTAAATTTGCAAAACGGAGTATCATCAAATTTTGAATAACTTCTTTAGCTAGATAATGGTCTATACGATATACTTGTTCCTCACAGAATACTTTCTGTAATCCTGCGGTTAGTTCATCGGAACTCTCTCTATCCCTACCAAAGGGTTTTTCCACTACAACCCGTGTCCAGACACCTTTCTCTTCTTGCGTATGAATCAGATTTGAATGGGCAAGTGCGTTTGAGACAGGTAAAAACAAGAACGGTGGGATAGCAAGGTAATATATTTTATTTGATAAGTTGCCATCTTCTAATTGTCGGATTAAGTCTCCCATCCTTTCATAATCTTGGAACTCATCATATCTTCCTCTACAATAAAAACATCTTTTTAAAAATTCATCTAAATCAGAAACAGGTACATTCTCTTTAACTAAAGAATTTTTAATTTTTTCTCGGAATTTTTCATCATCCATTTCTGTACGCGAGAAACCAATAATTCGTACCCTTTCAGGTAATAATTTTTTCTGGTATAGCGCATAGAATGCGGGGAATATTTTTCGTAACGATAAATCACCGGAGGCTCCTATGATGACTATTGTTAAGTCTTTTAACGATGAACTTTTCTGTATCATTATTTTACCCAAACTTCTCTTATTGTTTATCACTTATTAAAACTATTACAATACACTTTAATTAAGTTAAAATTATAACAATATTATTCCTCAAAAACACTTTAATAAAGACCTTTTTCTAATTATTGTACAGGAGAAAAGAAAATGAAAAAAAGTGGTATCACTATTAGATTACTAACCGTTGTAATTATAATATGTTTTATTTCATGTGGTAAACAGATAGAAAATAAGCCCCTGAAAGAAACACAGATATACGGTGCTGAGAAACATTTACCTGCTCGAAAACTATTGTCTTATTTGCCTCAACCTGATGCTCTCGCATTAGTCAGTCCATCTCTTGGAAACATAATCTATTCTTTTTTCAAAATTAACAATTTCCGTAATAATGAAATTAGTAACTCATTAAAAAAAGATCCCACTTGGAATTTTGTAATAAAAGAAGATAAAGAAAAGACAATCGAAAATTTAAAATCTCTTGGAGCAAACATTAATAGTCCCTGTGCTTTCTTTTATACTTTAGATGACAAATGGG
Source organism: Candidatus Hydrogenedens sp. (assembly GCA_049968235.1). Classification (GTDB taxonomy): domain Bacteria; phylum Hydrogenedentota; class Hydrogenedentia; order Hydrogenedentales; family Hydrogenedentaceae; genus Hydrogenedens. The sequence continues at coordinate 33,946 of JBMFRC010000017.1, read as the reverse complement.
AAGCGGTGATTGCTGGAGAGAATACAAATTCATTACAAAAAATCTTTCCAAACGCAAAAAAAACCACATTGCGGACATCGTGGTTCTGGTTTATTTCGGGTAAATTATCCGCATATTGGGATAGTAAATTAAATATTGGTTTTACTGAACATAATGGATATATTTTTCTCTCAAATAGTATTGAATTGCTTACTAGGTCTATTTCAGGAAATACCGTTCCCCCATCGTTTCATTATGGTTTAGAGGGCAAACCGGTAATTAGTCCCGATGAAACAGTTATACTTTTATCCTTATCTGATGATTTAAAAGCAATACTCAATAATCCTAAACAACCTTTTGAGCCTGTATGGCTTAAGGCGCTTCTTCTTGTACTTGGCACTGAATATGACGAAATATGTGCTGTTATTAATCCTGAAGATAGTTTTCACGAAATTGCTATAGCCATTCATTCTCAACAAAAACCATCCAACAATCCATCTATACCTGTATTACAGGCTTTCAACTTCATGCCAGATAATACAATGGTCAAATTTGACCTTGCAATAACCAATGGACTTAAAAGTTTGCTTATGGAACTTCCACGTCGCGACTCATCAGGACAACTTAAGAAGAGTTTAGGTCGTATTAGCGGTTTTATTAATTCTCCTTTGTTTCAGGATGAGTTATCTATTGGAATATCCCCACCAACGGAAGGAGATATGCCGGGTGTTATCCTAATAACTATGTGCAATCAAATAAATACTCTAAAGTCTTTATTAGGTATTGCTGGAGTGTCCGATGAACCTATGGGTGAATTTGAAGTAATAAAAGCTGATTTAGAAAAATTGACGAATATTCCACTCACTTTATTTATTGGGCTAAAATCTCCACATGTAGTTATAACAAATAATAAAGACCAACTTTCTCAAGTTGTTGAAAAGATTACTCAACTTCCCCAGGAAGAAAGCAATCAAACTATGCAAAATGCCTGTCCCTATGGATTTTTCTTTAATGATACAAACGCCATAGATGCATTCTTCACTAACAATCCTGTCCTTTTAGAAATAGAAGTTGCTAATACACTTTCTAAAATATTACCCAAAATCCCGGAAATGTGTATGTATAATAATGATGCATGGTATTTGTTGAAAATTAAGGCAACTATATAATGGTTTAGGTATATGCAAGATAAAAGAGAAATTATTATATGCTGGGAAGGTTATACCTTAAAAGGAGAATTAATTTATTCGCCAACTGCAAACGAGTTATGGGAAATACTTCCTGTTCGCTCTATAACTCATCGTTGGGGGGATGAAATATACTTTGAAGTTCCTATGGAAACAATTTTAGAAGAAACAGCAACAGATGTTGTTTTGCCAGGAACTATTTGTTTTTGGGTAGAAGGTAATTCTATTGCAATACCTTTCGGGAAAACGCCTGTTTCAGTAGAAAATGAATGCAGACTTATCACAGATGTCAACATTATCGGCAAAATAACAAGTTCTCTTGCTCCCTTATTTTCTATTAAAGAAAACACACAAATTGAAATTCAAAAATATCAATCCAATAAATCATAACCTCAAACGGAGATATGGGCTTGAAGATTTTTTACTGGTATTGGAATCAGTTTTTAGGTAAACTTATCTCTAAGGTTGAAGATATTTTCGGTTATGAACTTATAGAGCCCTGGACACCTATAGTAGTAAAAGTCGTTATTACTTTTGTTATCCTTTTATTAATTTACGAGATTTACCTTAGAATTCATAAATTTTGGCAAAGTCGGAAATTTGTATCGGAAAGTATACCAGTTATTCCTCCTTCCTCAGAAACAGTAGATAAAGAATCCGAATTTATTCAACAACTTGAATCTCTAAAAGCACCTCAACAAACGATAGAACGATTAAAAAAAGAAAAAAAATATGCCCAGTTAGGGGAAGTGTATGCATCCATGCAGAGATATAAAGAAGCAGGTTGGGCATTTGAAAAAGCTGGGATGTTAATAAGGTCTGCAACAGAATATGCAAAAGCGGGAAAAACAGAATATTCAGCAAAACTATTACTAAAAGCCAATGAACCCCAACAGGCAGTTCAGTTATTGACAAGTGTTGGGAAAACAAAAAAAGCAGGGAGATGGTTAGAAAAGAAAGGAATACTGGATACTGCAAGTTTTTTATGGTGGGAAGCAGGATATTATAAAAGAGCCGTTTCATTATGGTTAAAATGGATGAATATATTAGCCAATAATCCTCAAGAAAAAGCCATTTTTTTAAATAAAATTATTCAATATATCTATAAAGATGGAATTCATAATATTCCAGATAAATATAAAAAATCTCTTTTAGAACCGCTAAGTAATCAGATGATTTTAGAGAAAAGATATGACCTTGCTATTGATTTATTAAGAAACTGTGGAGAGCATCAAAAGGCAGATATGTTATTAAATCAATTAACAAAAAAATAAAAGTTATTGGAATATTTTTAATACACAATTTTGTTTCTCACTCGATTATATGAAATCCAAAATTTGCGTAAACGGTCCAGAATTTTTTCATCAAACACTATCGGTGAAAAAACGACAATTTGATATAGTTGAGTAATTTCTTCTATCTCTTCGCGTAATACTTCTAAACTTTGTGGCAAATTTTTCAAAAATTCTAATGGGGTTTCACTATGTTTCTTAGGCACACCTAGATCTTCTGCCAGAGCACAAAGTGCCTGATATGCATATTCAATATGCTCATTTGGATTAAATTTCTTACTCATTTCTGGATGGGATAACGAGTTAACAAATTTAATTGATTTAGATTTACTTACGGATACTTTCTTCCTGATTTTTAATTGCTTAGGTCTTCGTTCAACAAATTTTCTTAACCACTGAAATCCAATTCCACCCTTCTGCACGGATATCTGTAACCACTCTATAAATAGTCTTTTAATTACCTGAAACAGAATCCACATACTGACAAAAACAAGAAGTGTGATTATCACATATCCTAATTTTTGGAATATCATCTGTTGTTCCCATATTTCCATGGGAGTTGCTACAACCGGATTTAATTGAAAAGTGCTTTCACGAACCCAGGGGTCCACTTGATGTTCTGCAACATAAAAAGGTTTTGGCAATGCAGGTAATGGAAGATAGGCAGAACTTACCATAGCAATAATAATAATTAACATCCCGGAAATTACCCATGTAATACCTAACAATGAAGGGACGGCAACTTTCCTCACTTTATAATATTCTCTAAGTCCTCCAAGACTTGTCATAACAAGAAGCAATAAAGCAGAAAAGACATACAACACAAGATAAAACCATCCGACGTTTACTATCTTCTGACCCCCATTTACGAGAATACGAAGTCCTAAAGAGAAAATCCCCATAACAGGGATACTGAAGAATAATATTGATATACCTGCAGGAATCTTAGAAAGTCGGTCTCCAAATCCCATAACATTAAAAGTAATATCTTTTACTGAAGGGTCTTTAAATATTAATTGTGTAGGGTCAACCGCTTCCAATTCATAGAATAAATCAGGACCTTGCATTTTAGGGTCTTTTCGGGGCTTTTGCTGTTTACTTTTTTCAAATGCTTTACTCAAACTGGTAGTAATACCAATTGCTCCGGCATTTATATTTTCATCAATACAACATTCGTAAGTTATCCTGTTCGTAAGCCACCATAAAAATATTACTACGCCCATGTTGGACAAGAATGCCATAAAATTATTTCCTGTCACGAGGTTATATATAAAGGAACCTGTTCCATACATAGAGGTACTAACTACAACATAAAAACTTATTGTTAAACCCAAAGCAAAACCATACACAACCCCATCTTCCACACTTTCTGTGGCAAAAATCCTGTTTACAGCCACAACACCTAAAATAAAACAAAAAACAACAAACCTTAAATTCCTATCATTCACCTCAGTATATATATATCGAACATCCAACAGAAAAAATACAATAGACCATAGTAATATTAAAATAAGAAAGGGATTGATAAAACTAAGAAGCGTGTCGGTAAGAGTCCAATTTGCGTGAAAATCCATATCTCCAATTTTTTTGTTTCTTATTATATTTATATCCAAAAAATCCTCCCGGACAGGGATTCGAGGAGGTGGAGTTTCATCCGTTACTGGTTTAGATGAAGGTTCTTCTTTCTTTTCGCTCCACGATAAACTGCCGTCTTCCATCCATTCTGGAATTTTCATCATCAAACTCCAATCTTTTGCGGTGCTATGTAAAACAAATCTTGTTCATGCTGTATATGAAAAACAAAAATCCCTAATTTTCCTAATTTAATAACGGCCTCTTGATAGGCATTGTCATCTTTAATTATAAATACATTAACAATAAATCCCCTTGCTTTCATATTTTCAATTACTGAAGCGAGGTCATCTGAAACTTGAGGAACTATCAATACAAGAGCATTGTCTCTGGGGATATGAGGTGCCGTTATTTGTAAGAGATAAGTCATATTAACCTCTTTATTAGGAACAATTCTTGCAAGGTTTTCTAATATTTTTTGTAATTGGACAGGTGACCTTTTTGTAGGGACCTTAAGGGGAGATATATGCTCTGTCTGTGTCTCCTGTACCAATTTTTTAATCAGATCATCACGAGCAAGGGCTGTTTCCCGTTCTCTAAAATATTTTGCCTTATCACTTGCATCAAGTCCATTTGTAATCAGTCCAACAGGTTCACCCGAAAGATAAAGGAGGTAAGCAATAGATGCAGTTGTTGTAATTGCCAATTCCATCCTTTCTTCTCTTGTTTGCGGGAGATAGTTGTCCTCAAACATATCTATAGCAAGAGTGGCTCCTAATACAGTTGCAGGTTCATAGGTTTTTACCTGTAATTTATTCGCTTTAGCGGAGACTTTCCAGTGAATTGATTTTATTGGGTCCCCCGGCACATATTCCCTTATTCCGTAAATTCGTGTGGGGTCTTCATAAATCTTATGAGATACTCTAATAGGACCATGAGGTCTGCGTGTAGATACTTGAAAACTTTTTATATAAACCACAGAAGGTAATACAGTAATATATTCTTGCTTATCGTCTGTGCGGAATCGTCTTTGCAATCCAAAGAAATCGCCTGTTTCTAACATTAAGGGTCCAACTTTATGATAACCTCGTCGGGGAAATCGTAATTTATAAGAAATCGTAATCATTTCATTGGGCATAAGCATTAAAAATTGAGCATTTGACCCTATACATTCACTTCCCGAAGGAATTATATCCTCAACATACAACCATGGGATGGGTAACCAAAATTTATTACGCACAAAAACAGTTACTTCTACTTCCTGTCCTTCATTAATTATCAATGGACCGACATTACGATTACACTCTATAACCTTTAACCATAGCCTGTTGAGGAAATCAGAAATTATAAAAATAATCAAAAAGACATAAATTGCATAAACAAGATATATACTCTGGAATATAAAACCCAAAGATAAGAAAAATAGAAGTAAAATTATCCAAAACAGTTTTGATACAATATATTCTCGTTTATCCATTTATTTCCATTACTATTTTTTTGACTTAAAACATAAAAATCCATAATAATTGATAAAATATTCTTTCATTATTGATTAAAGTAATTCAAAAGAATTAAATCAAAAAATAAAATTATACAAGGAGACCAAAAATGAGTCAGGAAATTAAACCCACGAAATTGTTTGTAGGTAGTTGTGTGGCCCTTATAGCCACAGCGATGACTTTTGCTGTATTAAGTGCTATTATGAACCCGTTAAAGCAACAATTTCTTTTAACAAATGAGCAAGTTGGCTTGATAGGTGGAGCGGGACTCTGGGGATTCCCTATATCCATCTTAATTTTTGGACCTCTTTGCTCTGTGCTGGGAATTCGATTTTTGCTTCGACTTGCTTTCGTATTTTTTGTTAGTGGGATATCCCTTATGATTTTCGCAACGGGCTTCTGGATGTTATTCTTTGGTGCATTAACGATAGCCTTTGCCAATGGGCTTGTAGAAGGAGCATGCAATCCTTTAGTTGCAACGTTATATCCAGACCGAAAAACAGAAAAATTAAATCAGTTCCATGTATGGTTTCCCGGCGGTATCGTAATTGGTGGGTTACTCTGTTATTTTCTTGATAAGGTGGGCATTACTTCCTGGCAACTTAAAGTAGGGTCTATTTTAATTCCTGCTTTTTCCTATGCAGTTATCATGCTTATGGAAAACTTTCCTGAAACGGAACGGGCTCAATCCGGTATAAGTTTTGGTGAAATGATTAAGGAGACATTAGGAAGACCTTTATTTATCCTATTATTTATTTGTATGATGATGACAGCATCTGTTGAACTAGGACCCAATCGCTGGATTCCTTCCGTTCTTGAATCTGGAGGAATTCCAGGCATGTTAGTATTGGTCTGGACAAGTTTATTGATGGCATTATTAAGACAATTTTCAGGTCCTGTCGTAAACAAACTATCTCCTACCGGAATGTTACTAAGTTCTTCTATCTTATCAGGAATAGGGCTTTACATGCTCAGTTTTGCTAATAGTTATACTTCCATATTCATTGCGGATACTATTTTTGCTTTGGGCGTTTGCTACTTCTGGCCCACTATGTTAGGTGTTACAGCGGAAAGAGTTCCTAAAGGTGGGGAATTTGCTCTTGCATTGTTAGGTGTAGCAGGGAATATAGCAGTGGGACTTTTAACAATACCTTTAATGGGCAGAGTTGCGGATTACTATGGACATGAAAAATTTGATACTCAGAAAACAATCGCTGTCGTTCAAGAAGTATCAAAGGTCTTTCCGGAATATATAAAGAGTAAATCAGGAAAAGAACAGACTGCGATGAATACTCTTCTTGGAAACGCTAAAGAAATAGAGAATTATTTTACAAGTAATAAAAAACTTCCTGAAATTAAAACTGCAAATCTTTTAAGAGCCATTCTCTTGTTAGCCCCTGAAGAATCGGAGATAAGTAAATCAGCAAAGGAATTATTAAATCCTGCTGAACTGTATGGAGGTCGTATTGCTTTCCGATATGTTTCCGCACTTTGCATTATTCTTGTAATTGTTTTTGGTCTTATCTATGGACGAGACCTCATGCAAGGTGGATATAAAGCCGAGAAAATAACCAGTTAATATCATTAAATAAAAATTTCAGGATATTTTCCGTTGCAAGGGATAGAGCATTTCCTATCGTCAATATCAGACTATATCTGGGGCTATCCCGCTATTACACTTTTGTTAGGAACCCATATTTTTCTAACCATTCGATTATGTTTCATTCAAAAACATATAACAACTGCGATACGGTTTTCTCTTTTACCCCCCCAGAAGGAACCGGGAGAAATTAGTCATTTCGCTTCCTTAATGACAGCCCTTGCCGCTACCGTTGGCACAGGAAATATTGTGGGCGTAGCAACCGCAATATCAGCAGGTGGACCAGGGGCTGTTTTTTGGATGTGGCTGACAGGAATATTAGGTTTTGCAACAAAATATTCAGAAGCAGTTTTGTCTATAAAATTTAGAACACAGAATGAAAAAGGGGAATTTGTAGGAGGACCTATGTATGTTTTAGAAAGAGGTCTTCATTCTAAATTCTTTGCAATCCTCTTTGCTCTTTTTACTGTAATAGCCTCTTTTGGAATTGGGAATATGGTCCAGTCCAACGCTATGTCCAATATGTTACACGAGTCTTATAGAATTCCCACACTTCTAACGGGTTGTATTGTGGCATTTCTAACAGGATTGGTTATTTTAGGCGGAATTAGAAGTATTGCTCGTGTTTGTGAATTATTGGTTCCATTTATGGTGATTTTCTATTTTTTAGGCTGTATTGGAATTCTGATAATTCATTATCAAAATATTCCTGATTCTATCGTTCTAATATTTAAATCAGCATTCACAGGGCAATCTGCACTGGGAGGCTTTTTAGGAGCAAGTGTAAAGTCTGCAATACGATACGGTGTTGCTCGTGGACTATTCTCCAATGAAGCAGGTCTTGGTAGTGCCCCTATTGTTGCATCTGCTGCAAAAACAAGTCATCCTGTTCATCAGGCTCTTGTTTCAGCAACAGGGACATTCTGGGATACTGTTGTCATTTGTTTTCTGACAGGTCTTGTTTTAGTTTCTTCCGGAGCATGGATACAATCCTCTTCTCCTGTGGAAATTGTAAGAAATGCATGGAATGGCTTTTCATCAGCAGGTAATGTAGCCCTTTCTATTTCCTTAATTACTTTTGTATATTCAACAATATTAGGTTGGTCTTACTATGGAGAAAAGGCATGGGAATACTTGTTCAAAGGGAAAAGTATTGTAATATATAGGGTATTATGGGTTGTTGCGGTTTTCTTAGGAGCCAATCTTAAGTTGAATATGGTATGGACATTAGCAGACATTGCTAATGCATTTATGGCTGTGCCTAATCTCCTATCCCTTGTTCTTTTAACCCCTATTATAGTAAAAGATACATCTGATTTCTTTTCTAATAAAGATTATCTCTTATAAAACAATTCTATCTTAATTATCCGTTTTACTAAGAATCTCAGGTAATAATTCTACTTTATCCTGCGGATTAATACAAAATACAGCATTTTTTCCATGGTTTTTGGCATCGTATAGGGCTCTATCTGCAAGAAACACAAATTCCCCAACGGACATTCCTATTTTGAATTGAGCAATTCCAATACTTAGAGAAGTCCCAAAGGTTTCTGTCTTTGCAAATTGTTTCTGAATTCGTTCAGCCACTTTTATGCTAATTGATGAGTCAGTTCCACTTAAAATAACAGCAAACTCATCCCCACCAAAACGGAAACCGGAATCACTACCACGAATACATCTCGCAATAATTTTTCCTAAATTACTGAGTACCTGGTCTCCTACGGTATGTCCATAAGTGTCGTTACATTCTTTAAAATTATCTACATCAATCATAAGGAGAGCATAGTTCGAATAGCTTTCTTCTGCATTTTTTACAGCCCATTCTATTTGCATTTCAAATGATCTTTTATTAAACAGACCTGTTAATTCATCCTTTTGAGCAACTTCAATTAAATCATCTTCCATTTTTTTTCGCTCAGTTATATCTTTTAATATAAGAAAAACATTATCATCAAGATCTGTAATCACACGGGCACCAGAAATATCACAATGGATTATCGTTCCATCTCGCTTTATTACCTGTACATCAGATAGTGTCCCTGTCCCTTCGACAAGAAAAACTTCATACCATTTTTTAAATCGAGTATTTTCCTGTTCTGTTAAAACTTTATAAAAACATTCTCCTTCTAATTCTCCCTCTTTATATCCTAACAATTCCGTAAGTGCATGATTTGATTCTTTAATTACTCCATTCGCAGGATAAAGAATTAAGATACCATCCGCATATAAATTGAAAAGTCCTCTATATCTTCTCTCTGCAGAACGACAGGATTGAATAAAATGTATTTCACGAAGAACTCTGTATAATTTTGCCTGTAATTCATCTTTTGAAAAAGGTTTTAACAATATATCATGGGCTCCCGCTTTGAATACATCCAGAAAAGAAAAGTCATCTTTATATGCGGTCATTGCAAGTATTGCCAATCCCGGATGAATTTCTAAAGATTTACGAATTAGTTCCAATCCTGAGATGCCCGGCATTATCATATCCGTTATTAATACATCATAAGGCTTCCCCATATACCCGTTATTTAATTCTGTCAATACAGAATCACCATTATAAACGCACTTAATTGTACAGCCCCAGATATTTTTTATAACCCTTTCCAAAGTACCGGTCAAACTTTCCTGGTCATCTGCAATAAGAATATTCATATTACTTAAATCAATTTTCTTATCTTCTGGATACATATCAAAGCCCTCAAATTAACAAAGAGAACATTTTTTTATAATTATTACGCCTATTCCTTCAAAAAATCAAAATAAAATGGAGCGGGATACGGGTCTCGAACCCGCGACATCCAGCTTGGGAAGCTGGCACTCTACCAACTGAGTTAATCCCGCCCAATAGTCTATTAATTATATAAAAATAATCTACAAAATTCAACCATCCAATTTATACAAACTATTCATTCCATCGAGGTTGTACTCTAAAAAATCCTGAAATATTTCCAATCCTTGCGAAAAATGTAATTTCTTTAGGTTTCTTTTCCTGTAGCATTTTTGTAACTGTTTTAAATTCGTCTATAGACCTTACAGGCAAATCTCCAATTGCCTGAATAATAAAGCCTCGTGCTAACCTTCCAATCTGTGCAGGACTTCCTGATTTAACACGATATACTAAGACACCCTGAACAGCGTCTTCAATACTTAATGCGATTCGTATATCAGGTGTAATTTCACGGACAGTTACTCCTACTGCTTCCCATTCATACTCTTCTGCCTCGGATGACCTGCGAGGTCTCGTCCCTAATAACGCTATTAATGTCATAGGTTGTTTATTTCTAAGAATTTCTATTTTAATTGAATTTCCAACGCCAGCCTCTCTTACTAATTTAGTAAATGAAGTAACATCGCTGTCATATTTGGCTTTAATAGGCACACCATTAAAATTCGTAATAATATCCCCTACCTTTAAGCCACACTCGGATGCTGGAGATGGATTTACAATAGTGGCAACAATCAAGCCCCCTTCTTTAGGCAAGCCCCAATATTCTGCGAAATCATCGGTTAGCGGTTGTGTAATAACGCCCAACCACGCCCCTTGTTCATCATCCTGAGATTGAACAGCCGGAGGATTTTGTATATATTTTTTGAATAACGCATATTGATATAAAAGAGGATGTCCGCTTCTCGTGTACACTTCTCCACCTTCTGCTTTACTTAAATCAAAACCCACAACTCCGATAACATTTTCCTGTTCATTTATTACAGGAGCACCTACAAATCCTAATCGTACATTTTCATCCAGGCAGTAAGTTAATCGTGGTTTTTCCAGGATAGCCCCTATCCGAGCCGTTGTGATACAACGCGTGTAATCTACTGTTTCCCCTAATATCCCGATTATTGCAATTTCAGAACCTACCCTGGGGGAATCTTCAACAAACTGTGTAAAAGGGAATTTTGTATTTGTGTCATTATTAATTTTTAAGAACATAATATTAAGGTCATCGGGTTTTCTCAATTTTACCGCATTAAATTCCTTTTCCTCCCCCCTTATATTTAATCGGACCCGGAAATTAAAGGAAGAGACATTTTCTACTTCCACAAAACCGGGAACCATTACCAATCCATCAGGGGATACCAGTAAGCCAAGGGCATTTCCATCTCTTCGTGAAACTTCACCTGTCATTTGATTTGTTACTTCGGATGAGTACTGAACCAACGCAATAGAGGGATTTATCTGATTATAAATATTTTCTAACTGAGAAGGTGCAAATAGTAATGCTACATTTTGAATGATTAAGATGGCTGTCATTATAAAAGGGCTATTCATGACTTGTATGTCCTTCATCCATAATTTTAACTTCTGGTTGTTCTTCCATAGTATTTTTTACCAAAACATATCGAGTAACAACGCCCCGCTGGACAAAAAGTAAAATACGGGGTTGTCCATTATTAATTGTCTGCTTATATACATTCAAAAATTCTTCAAGGTTCTTTATAGGCTTTCCCTCTATTTCTAAAATAACATCTCCCGCTAATAATCCCGATATTTTTGCAATACTACCATCCTGAACACCTGAAATATAAATACCGTTTCTATTGGGAATTCTCAGTCTTTTTACCATTTCGTTTGTAATATCAGAAGCAGTGAAACCCCATTCTGTAAATTCTATTTCCTGTCCTTTATAAGCGGAGTACACATCAGGGAGAACTTTCACTTTTTCTTCTTTATCTCCCCGCATAACCGTAAGTTCTACCTCTTTTCCTATTTCTAAATTAGCCAATTTTTTTCTTACCAATGGCAGGTCTTCTTGAAATCTTGCATGAACAGGTTCTTCATTAACTGCCGTTAGAATATCGCCTGAGCGAATTCCTACTTTATATGCTGGAGAATCAATTTCAACATCGGCAATAACAACCCCCTGTTTATTCGTATCTTCTGTTATTGCTTTCATTTCTTGCAAATTTAGTCCCAACCAACTTCTATTTATTTTTCCATATTTAATAATCTCTTCTACCACCTCTTTGGCTATGTTAATGGGTATAGCAAATCCTACATTTTCTGCTCCTACAAGCATTCGTGAATTAATACCTATCACTTCTCCCTTTAAATTTACCAGAGGACCACCACTATTTCCCTGATTTATCGCTGCATCTGTTTGTATAAAGTTATTAAAAACAGAGATAACGCCTCTTGAATCTTCCAGATAGCGGTCTGTCATACTTACAATTCCCATAGATACAGAACGAGCAAGTCCATGGGGACTACCCATAGCAAGAACAATTTCTCCCGTTTGCACAGCATCCGAATCGCCCATAGATACAAATGCATATTTTTCTTGGGGAGGAAGTTTTAAGACCGCAATATCTGTAAATGGGTCTGTTCCAACCACATCCGCTTCTATCTCCCGTTTATCACTCAGAATGCATTTTACCTTCTTAGTTTCACCTACAACATGTTCATTTGTTACAACATAACCATCTTTTGATATGACAAAACCACTTCCAATTGCTATTACTTCTTCTTTCTTTCCTAATTTATAAACGGGTTTAACAGGGGTTAAATGTACCAATGCGGGAATAACTTTTGTCTTGGCTTTTAATATCTCTGATTGTAAAACACCTCCATTGTAAAGTGTTTTACAACCCGCAATAGAAATAATACATAATAAAATGAAAGAAAAGGGTAAACGAATCACACTATTTACTTTTATATTTTTCATAGTTCTTTCCTATAATTGAATGTATAAATACTATATTATATAAAACCATTCAACTATTTTTAACGATTGAGTATTTAAAAAGTAATCAATGGACAGGGACTATTTAATTATTGTATCGGGATTGCCTCGTTCAGGGACATCTTTACTTATGCAAATGTTAGAGGCTGGAGGAATTCCTATCCTCCAAGATTCTGTACGATTACCCGATGAACATAATCCCTATGGATACTTTGAATATGAACCTATAAAAAATTTAAACATAATCAGGGATATATCATATCTTAAAAAGTATAAAGGCTATGCAGTTAAAATAGTATCTCCTCTTCTGATAAAAATGACAATCTCCTTCCCTGCACGTGTTATTTTCCTTAAAAGACCCTTACCCGAAGTTATCCTTTCTCAACAAAAAATGATTAAAGAAAAAAAAGACAAAAATTTTTCTTTAATTAACTCAAGTTATTTATTACGAATTTTTGAAAAACATACCTATCAAATCATGGATTCTCTTTTTCAAAATCCCCATTTAAAAGTGCTGGAAATACATTTTCCTGAAGTTTTTTCTAATCCCAAATATATTATAGATTCTATAAACACATTTCTTGATGAAAATCTTAATACAAATAATATGTATACAGTTATTAAACCTGAACTTTACCATAACAAAATAAGTGGAGCAACTTAAAAAGAACCTGTTTTCGTTATATTATTCCGTTCAATACATAGATGTAATATCATTAAATCTGATGAACGAATCCCCGGGATACGGGAAGCCTGTCCTAAATTCGCAGGTTTCACTTCTTTAAGGCGTTGTTTACTCTCTCGTGGAAGACCTTCAATACTATCATAATCCAGGTCAGGCGGAATAGAAATATTTTCAGACCGTTTGAATTTTTCAACAATTTTTTCTTCTCGTTCAAAATACCCATGATACTTAATCAAAATCTCGACAAGTTCTTCCACTTCTTTAGGAAGAGGCTTTCCTTTGGGAAAAAATCGATAGAAATCCTGAATAGAGACTTTGGGTCTTCTTATTAACACAGCACCCGTAGTTGGATGGTTGAGAGGAGGTTCATCTATTGAGTTTAGCCATTCATTAATTTGTTGATTGGGAAGAATAACAAGTTTTTCTAATCGTTCTACTTCGTTTTTTGCTTCTTCCTGTTTTTTTCTTGCTTTTTCTATTACTGTATCATTAGCAAATCCATAATGAGCAAGGCGAATATCTGCATTATCCTGTCGTAAATGAAGGCGATACTCTGCTCGAGATGTAAATAACCGATAAGGCTCTTTCACTCCTCGAGTAACAATATCATCTACCATAACACCGATATAGGCTTCATGTCTTCCGATAATCAAGGGGGCTTTGCCCTCTATATAACGAACTGCATTTAATAGTGCATAAATACCCTGACCGCCTGCTTCTTCATAACCTGAAGTTCCATTAATTTGTCCTGCATGGAATAACCCCTGAATTAATTTTGTCTCTAAATTTAGTTTGAGTTGTGTGGGTGGAATGAAATCATACTCAACTGCATATCCAGGGCGAATAATTTCTGCTTCTTCTAAACCTTTTATAGAATGTAACATGGCTAACTGGACATCTTCAGGCAAACTTGTAGATAAACCATTGACATATACTTCAACCGTATTTACGCCTTCTGGTTCTAAAAAGATATGATGACTTGTCTTGTCAGGGAATTTAACAACCTTATCCTCAATACTGGGACAATATCGTGGTCCTATACCGGAAATTCTTCCCGAATATAAAGGAGAACGGTCTAAACTGTTGCGGATAATTTCATGTGTCTTTTCATTCGTATAAGTAATCCAGCACGATACTTTATTAGGGTTAAAACCTTCAATAGGAGTTGAAAAGGAAAATGGACGGGGGTTTTCATCTCCTTTCTGTTCTTCTAATCCATCAAAGCATATACTTCTTCGGTGTATTCGAGCACATGTACCGGTCTTCAATCTTTCCACAGTAAACCCCAATTGACGGTAGCAATCACTTAAGTAAGAAGCCGGTGGGTCTCCTGCCCTTCCTCCCACAACAGATTGCATTCCGAAATGAAGTAAGCCGGCTAAAAATGTTCCCGTGCATACAATAACAACCCTACCCGTAATTTCTTCTCCTGTCGTTAATTTAACCCCATATACCTTGTTTTTATGGACACAAATTTCCGCAACTTCTCCTTGTTTTAAATATAGGTTCTCCTGCAATTCACATACTCTCTTCATATCCCACTGATAAAGAAATCGGTCTGCCTGTGCCCTGGGTGAATGAACAGCGGGACCTTTGGAACGATTTAACATTTTAAATTGTATACCCGTCCTATCAATACATCGACCCATTTCTCCCCCTAATGCATCTATCTCTCTTACCAGTTGCCCTTTTGCCACTCCTCCTATAGCAGGATTGCAGGACATTTTTCCGATATTGTCTATTTGAAGAGTTATCATTATCGTTCTATACCCCAAACGGGCTCCACCTAATGCGGATTCAATACCTGCATGTCCTCCACCAACTATAATAATGTCAAAATCCCGAGTATCCATATTTGCCTATATTGTCATCATATTGTTTTTTGGATATGTATTAATAATATAAAACATTGGGGTCTTTTGTTAAAATTAGTATAATCCCTTTATAGCAAACTATTAACAAATTTAATAGAAGGGAAAGGTATTAGAATATGTTCCCCTATAATAATTTTAAATTACTCATAGCCAATGGTGCAATTGCTTTTCTTCTCATGTTTTCATTATCTATTTTTGGAGATATAAAAAATCCAGATTTATATGCAAATCCTGATGAAATCACATTCCATGATTTAAATCAAGAAGTCACCGTAAAGATATTTTATAAAAATCAACCCTTAAAAAAAGAACATATAAAAAATTGGTCATTTTTAGCAGGTGAGAATAAATATAATCATATGATTCATGTGCAGATATTAGATGATAAAATAGTTATTACTCCTAGATTGCTTGAAACGGGGACCTATGATTTAGTTATTGAGACAACTTTTGGAAAATCTATTATTGCTGTTTATGCTCCATTGGACAAACTTCCTGATACATTAGAAAATCGTGCAAAAAAAGAAGGTATTCCTGTTGATGAATTAAAGAAACAATTAGGGCTTGCTACTCCCATTCACAGAGTTGATATTTATCTGGAAGTTCCCCCCTTACATTATGAAGGACAAACTCTGGTAATACATCTTGAAAGGAATCCGGACCTTTTGTATATATGGCGAGTTAATCATCAAGTGATTAAACAGGGAGAAGGAGAATCTACATTTGAATTTACATTTCCGGAACCGGGCAATTATACTATTGAAGTTGAAGAGAAAGATGCAGATATTTTGTTAGGTAAAGCAAGTGCAGAAACTAAGGTAATATCCTATGACCCCATTCCTTTGCAGGTTAAAATGAAACAACCTCTAAAATTAATTTCTGCTGAGGGATATTCCTCTTACACATGGAAAGTAGATGGAGTTATTCAAAAAGAGGATAAAAATACGATAACACTTAAATTTAATGCAGAAAAAAAATATATAGTTGAATGTGTTGCCAAAGGACCTAAAGGAGGAAATCCGCAATCCTTTTTCAGAACTATTTATGAAGTTGCTGTATCTCGATAATATTTGTAGAAATATTTTTATGGAGCAACACTAACAATGGTAATATCGGGTTCTTGTTTTTCTCGTTGATAACGAATCATAATGGGTTTCCCTGAATTGATAAGGTCTGGGAGAACTGCCAGTAAGTCCTTCACACTGCCAACTATTTTCCTTTGAACTTCTAAAATAATATCACCGGGGAACAAGCCTGCTTCTTCTGCGGGACTTCCTGTCTCAATATTTTCTATCAAAACTCCTTGACTATCAGGAGGTAGTCCTAATTTTTCCCTGCTCTTACTGTCCAAATCCACAAAAGTCATACCTAAAAATGACACATTTTTCTGGGGCTTTTGTGCAATTTGCAAATTTCTTTCTCCCAATGTAATGGGTAATGAAATTTTATTTTCATCTCTCCATATTTCTAAAACTACTGAGGTCCCGGGCATATAGGAAGATACGGTATTAACTAAATCCTGTGCCGTTTGAATTTCATGTTCATCCACTTTCAAAATAACATCATACACTTTAATTCCTGCCTTTTCTGCAGGTGTTCCTTCCTGAACTCTTTTTACAAATGCACCGGAACTGGCTGGCAAATTTAAGGCTTCACCATAGCGTTCTACATCGGTTACAGCGACACCTAAATAGCCTCTTACAACCTTACCGCCCTGTATCAGTTGAGGAATTACTTGCTTCGCAGTGTTTATAGGAATTGCAAAACCGATTCTATTAGCACCTAACATTAAGGCGACATTGATTCCTATCACCTCGCCTTTAATATTTGTTAAAGGACCTCCACTATTCCCGAGGTTAATTCCTGCATCAGTCTGTATTAAATGCTGAAATGTAAGTCCTTGCAGTTGTAATTCTCTAAGATTTTCCCTACCTAAAGCACTGATATGACCAAAAGAAACAGAACCTTCCAAACCGCGAGCACTTCCAATTGCAGCAACAAATTGCCCTACTTTTAACTGGTCTGAATCGCCTAATATAACAGGTACTAACTCTTCTTCAGGTTCTATTTTAATCACAGCGAGGTCGGATTCCGAATCAGCACCAATTACCTTCGCCGGATATTTTTTTCCGGATACAGTTTTTACTGTAATTTTATCTGCATCTTCTATTACATGATTATTGGTAATAATGTATCCATCTTTGGAATAAACAAAGCCTGAACCGGTACCTGTAACTTTTTGCTTCTGTTCTTTAGGGGGAAGCGATGGAGTTCCTTTTTCTTCTGGAACTGGTAACCCAAATTGCTTAAATAATTCTTCGCGATTTATGGGGACAGCATTAATTTGTGATTCTCGTTCAATATTGACTACTGAACATCCTACCTTTTCATGTATTTCAATAAATCTCTTTTCTATCTCTTCGAGAATATCTGCATACGATATTCGAGCAATTAGTATCGTAACTGCAATCATTGATAGAAACTTTATAAATTTAGTCATTGTGTTCGTCATTGTTTTGCTCCTGTTGAATGTTTTGTGCATCAATAGATTCCAACAATCCGGCACGAATAGCGGATTGTAATATTCTATGTGTTATTTTACTATCACGAAATTGTACATAAAAAGAATCACGGACCCGATAAGCCCCTGTATTAATTCTTGCTTTATATATGTTCAATCCCATAACGAAAAAAGCAGAGGCTATATCATATAACAAACCTGTTCGGTCTCCTGTTTCTATATCAATAACTGTATGTTTATTAGAAGAATCGTTATCAAAATGGATATATGTCTGAACAGGGGCCAGAGATTTTTTGAGTGCAAATAATTTCGTCTTTGTTTTGTCAACAAGGATTTGCACATCTTTACCCTCTAAAATAACCGAGCGTAATGTTTTTTCTAATGTTACAATCTGTCCTTCTGTAAGAGGTCTCCGTTGAGGTGCATCGCGAACAAGGAAATAATCCATAACCCATCCATCTTCTCGGGTATATAGAGAAGCACTGTAAATATCAATAAGTTGTGAAGCGAAACATCCAGCAATTTGGGCAAATAACCCCTGTTTATCCCGTGTAGCAACAACGAAGTAACTCATCCCTATAGATTCATTTGACCAACATCGTACCGCCAGCCCCTTTTCCATTGCTTCTTCCAAACAATCCAGGTGTATGATAATATCATCAGGGGTAAATGCATCCAGATAGCCGGAACCCATTGAATTCAAATGGTATTCTAATTCAGAACGATTTCTTTGTGGAACTTTTTCCAGTATCTGATTAATTTTCTCTGTTAGTGCTTCTTCAGCCGTTATATCATTTAAATACTCTTTTTTTAACATTCGTAGTGTTTTAAAATATAAATTGACTAATAAAGAGCCCTTCCACTCGTTCCATACATTGGGACCTACCGCAAATAAATCTGCATAACTCATTATCATAAGTTCTTTAAGAATTTTTTCTGTTTTTACCTCTGAGGCAAATGCCTGAACAACATCTGTGTCATCAATATCCCTATATAATGCTACATTTACCATAAGTTGGTGATTCCTAACAAGAAACGATACATGTTCTGTATCTTCATCAGATAAACCCAATCTATCACAAACAGTTCTTGCTATATGGACTCCCGCTTCTATATGGCTCTCGCCTTCTACCTTGCCGAGGTCATGAAGAAGGATTGATAGGACAAGAATTTGTGGTTCCTCAATTTCTTTTAATACTTTTCTAAATATCTCTCCAATAGAACCTGACATACGAGGAATATTTTCTAATGACTCAATCGCTCTCAAAATATGCTCATTGACAGGATAACTGTGAAAATCTTTGTATCGGACAATTCCTTGAATAGCACCAAATTCTGGTATGTATTTAGATAGGACACCTAACTTTTCCATTTCTCTAAATGTAAATCCAGCAGAAAAGGGCTTGCTACATATAGATAACAAGTATTTGCTGACAACATCATTGTTTCGGAAACTATCATTAATTAAATGCAAATTTTGTTGTATCCAATGCTGGTTTGTGTATCCTATTGGCACTTTTCTACGGGAGACTTCCCAGAATAATTCCATGATACGAACAGGATTCTCCACAAACCAATTGTTATCATCTATTCGCGGTGTTAAATAGCCGTTATACAATATATAATTAGATTTATCGTCAACATTTGAAGAAGGAATTTCAATATATGTCTTTGGGAAATTTTTCTGTTCCGTTTTACGGGCAATATATTCGAACAATAAACGTATCCTCATTGCTGAAGAATAATAATCTTCCATAAATCTTTCAATTGCCTCATCCGCAGAACCTCCGTAATTAAGAAATTGAGACAGATGATATTGCATTTCTACAGTTAATAAATCCCAATTTCTATTTTTAATAAAATGAAGTTCATTGCGTATTTTCCATAGAAAATCAAGGCTATCTACTAAGGAAAGATATGTATTATTTTCAACATAACCACTTTTTTCTAAGTCTTCAAGGGTTGAACCGCAATTGTTTTCCAGTCCTAAAATCCATAATAATGCATGGTAATCTCTTAATCCTCCTGCATTTTCTTTTATATCGGGTTCATGAGAAAATAAATCTCTTCCCGATTGTGCAAAGGCAGTTCCTATACGTTGAAAAATAATATCGTATACCTTTGCCTTAGCATTTTGAGATATGCCTTTCAACCCTTCTTTCAGGAATTCTGACAATCGAGATTGACCTGTAATATTTCGAATATGTAAATAAGAAGTATAGGTCTTGGAGTCGTCCTCGATAAGTTGCAAGGCTTCCGGAACTGTATAAATTGAAATACTCACATGTAATCCCAAATCCCATAACATCGTTGTAAAACTTTGAATTAATGGCTCTAATACAGAATTATCTATCTCTTCTTTATGTAAAAAACATAAATCATAATCGGAATGAGGCGATAATTCTCTACGACCATACCCCCCTAAAGCACAAAGGGAAATACCGTCAAATATTTTTTTATTTATATTGCAATCATATAAAGCATACAATAAAACCCCTTCAATGAGAATATCCGTAATTTCACTTAACTGCTTCAGTATTTGTCTGCCGGAATATCCCTCTCTATGGTTCTGACGAATTTCTTCCCAACTTTGCCTGTAGTATCTTTTAGCAGAAGACAAAAACTCATTAATAGAAATCCCATCTTGAGGAGATAATGATATGCTTTGCAATAATTCAATAAAGTTTTTCAAGATGATACTTTCTTTTCAATGTTCATTTTATTTTCAACACTACGATAAGGAGGTTTCCAGATAAATATTGTATCATTTTTTATCCAGCCTCTTTCGTTATCTACAGTAGAAATTAATGTCCAGGTGTCTTCTTCCCGTTCTATACGAACACGGTCACCCTCATAGAGTTCAAATCGAGATGGACTGTTCTCCGAAGGAGTTATATGAACAGGGCATTCTGAAACAATGACCACTCCTAAAGGTGTCGAATTGGTTTTAACAATGGCAGAGATTAAAAATATAACACCTACAGCAATTGTTATAATTCCTATAATTAACATCCCCTTTCTATATTTCTCTTTTATCCACATCAGGCATCCAATCACTGTCCATCCTACTAGCCAGAACAAAAGACTTATAGTCCATGTCCATCTTATATGTATTCCATAATGCCAGATAAATAAGTATTTTAGCCACAGAGGTTCCTCTGGTATTGCAAGATTCCTTTTCGTTTCATTTAATACTTTATTTAAATTATCTCTTGCAGGTTTAAAGGATGGATTTATTTCAAGAGTACGTTCGTAATTTGCAATTGCTAATCCTCTCTTTCCTGAATGATAATAAGCATTCCCCAAATTATAAAAAAGGATAGGATGCACTATTCCTGATTTTATTAAATTTTCATACTTCTGTATTGCGGTTTCAAAATCTTTCTTATAATACGATTCATTTCCTTCTCTAAAAGATTGGTCATATATATTCCCTGTTAAACTTATAAATAAAGAAATGCATAACAAACCAATATTCATACTACTTACCTTAATGTCTTCTTTAATTCTTCTATTAACAAATTAAAACCTTCTTCCAATCCTTTGCTTTCATCTACAGAGACAGAGGAACCACTATATCGTATCCGTTCACAGGTTTTTAATAATTTTACCGTTTTGTATATAAAGTCGTTCCCTATTCCCTGTTTTCTCATAATATTTTCAATATCATCTGATGTTAGTCCTGAGGTATTTAAACTCCCTGTAGCATCGCCGATATATTGTTTGAGTGATTGCTCTACAGCATTGGGAATACCCGTCTCTATTTTTAATTCATTAAACTTTTCTATTGCATTTGTGTACGCAGATATTTTGCGAAGGTATATAGGATTTTTTCGTAAATACTCCTTACGGAAACCCAATCCAATTGAAATCATAGAAATAAGCGGGAAAAGAATAAAAATAGTAATGGCACTCCCTTTATAATAATAACGCCTGGGCTTTAATTGGATACCTTCGGTAATTAAAGGGAGCAGATCACTACTGGACAAATCGACACTACGTGTTTCCATTCGTGGCGTTCCTCCTGCGGTAATTATACTATCTACATCTTTCGCTTCTCCGTTAACTTTCACCTTAAAGGAATTTGTACGGAGTGTAGTATACTGCCCAATCTGAGGATTGAAGTAATTGTATTCTATTACGGGTATTTCATAATCTCCCGGTTTCATTGGAGTTATTGAAAAGCGAATTGTCTTCTCCACATTATCCCATGTATCGGTATTTCCACTGATAATTTCCGCGTCTGAAATGTATGCCCAATCAAGAATAGGTTTCGATGGGGCTCTTATAAAATCAGGATTTCCTGAACCTCGTATTGTCATTGACAAATAAATAGGAGTTCCTACATTTACTTCTGTTTGTGATAGATTAGAGGTTAGAGTATACTTACCCACGGCTCCGTAATAATTATTTGGGGCATCGGGTAATGCTCGTACTTCAAGATTTAATGCTTCTGAACTTTTATTTATTGAATATATTTCTGGCCAACCCCAATTATTAAAATACCGTATATAGCAGTTATTCCATTCCCATGGACTTACTGTTAGTGTTCCCACACTCTTCGGACAAACGGGCACCGATAGTTCAATAACACGATAAATCTTTCCCGATTGGTCTTCTTTTCGAGTATTCTGTTGCACTTTTCCCATGTAAAAATCATCTAATACAGGTAAATCGGGAAGGTTCCCTGTTGTGGTTTGTATGGAAATATCCGGAGATTCAAGGATTTTTGCACGGAATATTACAGTTAATACTTCCCCTTGGAATACGATTCGTTTCGATAATTCGCTTTCGACGATTAGAGCCTGGTCGAATTGCGTTTGCTCTGTCTGTGTTCCGGGGTTACCGGATTGTCGTTTTCTGCCCTGAAAAGTTCTTGGTTGTCTCTGTGGTATAGATGGAATTGAAGGAACGGTTTGGGGAGACGATGCTGTTTTACTTACTTTGATTTTTACTTCCGGTGCAACATATTGTTTTCCATCAACATCCGCCCGAACAAATATTTTCCATTCCCCTTCTTGTTGTGCATAACCACGATAATGCCTTTCTTTTGTTGTAACTATACGAGATTGCCCAAAACCTATCTGCATTTGCGTACTCATTCCATTATAAAATGACTGGGGATTAATTTTTATTCCCTCTTCTGAAGAAATAACGGGTTCACCAACATTTGTACCTTGAATCGAAATGATTACATCAAAAGAATCGCCTACTCCTACTTCTGAGGGATTTACCTGAACCTGTATTGGTAAATCTTGTGAATAAACAAGGGGAATAACTCCCCCATAAAAGAAAAAAACAAATAGTAATAGAGATACAATATTAATCTTTATCCTCATTTCTTTTTGTTGTTTATTTTGTCCTATCTCAACCTTCATATTACCACCATTTTTCGGGTAACAAAATATGTTCACGGTCATTTAACATTTCTTTTTGTTCTTTTTGGTCCATATCATCTAATGATTCTAACAATATTTCCATCTGTCGGTTTTCTTTTTTATTTTCTTCATTTTTGTTTTCCTCTGCTTGTTTTTGTTGCTCATCTTTATCTTGTTTATCCTGTTGATTCTGGTTTTCTTCTTTTTCTTGTTGTTCCTGATTTTGCTCACCTCCCTTAGATTGATTTTTATCCTCATTTTTCAATGTAAATATTATTATATAATCATCATTATTTGATTTTATCCCCTTATACACCAAAGGTTCTCCTAATTTTGCTTTTGCTATCGCTTTGATAGCATCTACTTTTTTACCTTCCTCAGTTATCTGGACACGAGTATCCAATGTAAATATTTCGGATGAAGCGACCTCCTGAGGCATAACATAATAATCTAAACCTTCTTTTATCCGGTAATGTAATTCACTTTTTTTATCCGGTAAGATTGGTTGGTCATCCTTAAAAACTACCTCGTAATTATTTATTCCTAATTTTTTAGTAATAAATGATAAGGCTTCATCCCCTCCTAATACTCCGGATTTATTTTGTGTCTCTTCATTCGTAATTTGTGTATTTCGTTCACCCGTTTTTATCGCAAATACCTCTGCCGTTAAGTTTTTTTTCACTCCTCCATCTTCTCCCGGTCTTTTAAGTAGTGGGGGAACATTATCTTGAGCTATTAGGTAATTAAAATTAAAGAAAAGCAAAAGTATCCCATAAATGATTCTTATAAATTTGTTCTCAATATATCCTTTTATACAGTGTTCTCTTATCATATTAATTACCCTTCTTTTTTAACTCTACAACATTAGGTTGTTCCTCTAAAACACGAACTTCTGCATCGGGATAATCAGTTTTCGTTTCTACAAACACCGTTTTGAATTTTTGTTCTTTATCGGATTGGGAATCCTGCTTATTCTCATTCTTATTATTTTCTTTCTTTTGAATTAACTGTTTTAGTTGAAATAGAGCATGTTCTAAATTTTTTTTCGCTTCTGGGAAATTAGATTTATTCTCCAATGCTTCTCGATAATAACGAATAGCATTTCTATAGTAGTTTATACATTCATCCAATAATTGAGGATTTTCTTTTTGTGCATTTGCTATTAATAAATTGCAATTCCCTTTATTATATAAACCGTCTGCTTTCTTATCTGTGGTTTTAGATAACTGAACTGCTGAATCAAAATAGTGTTCTGCATCTTTAACAAGGTTTTTCGCATCATCGAATTGCTGTAAACTTATACTTTTCTCTGCCTGATAGTACTTTAAACATCCGGCTCCAAATACTACCTCATAATTTTTGGGACTTTTTACCAATAATTCTTCATATTCTTTCCAGGACTCTTCAAATTCACCTTTTATAATCTTCTCTCGTGATGATTTCCAGATACTTTTTATATCTTCTGCATCACAGTAAAAACCGAAAACAAAACTTACCAGTACAACTAACATAATCTTTTTATTATGCATTTGGATAAAACAACTTGTCATGTTTTCATATCTTCTCTACTTGTGTATCTATTTTCTTTTTTGAGGACAAAATTATCCATATCGCTGTTTCACAGACAAAGAAAATACAAGCAATGGATAAAGGCCAACGATAGCGATTTACCTTCTGATACCTCAATGTATCTGTCTGATAAAACATTCGTATTTTTTCTAACTCTCCTAATATCATATTAACATCTGTATCGTCCATAGTAGTTCTTATGTAAAAACCTTTTCCTTTTAAGGCTATTTCTTTTAGTTTCTTCTCATCTAAAACAGATTTATGTGTGAGATTGATATTAGAAGTTTTAACATACCTTTTCATCCATTCAGGAAATTTAATTTCAGCCCCTTGAGGAGTTGCCATTCCAACAATGACTAAAAAAATATTTTCTCCGAGTGCTTCCGCTTTTTTTTCAGCATTTTCAGAAAGGTCTTCCCCATCACTTATAACGACAACTGCTCTTGCATATTTGTCTTCTTTCCCAGACTTTTTAATATCCTCTTTGAATACCTGCTCTACTTCATTGAAGGCTTCTGAAATATCTGTTCCTTCTTTGCTTAACATATCTGTATTCAGTGAACGAAGAATTGTTTTTACATAACCATGGTCTAATGTTAAAGGACAGACCAGTGCCGATTCGCCTGCAAATGCAATAATACCAAATCGGTCACCGGCACAACGGTCCATCAGAAGAAAGGCTTTCTGTCGTGCTCTTTCTAAACGGTTGGGAGGTAAGTCATCTGCCAGCATACTCTCAGATGTATCAATTACAAATAATATATCTCTACTTAACTTCTGCGTTTTTTCCCATGAAGCGCCCCAATGAGGCTGTGCTAAAGTTAAAACAATAAAGAAAAAACCAAGCACTACAGTAATAATACTTACTTTCCGAAGCCAGGGTCTAAAACCCTGTATTAAACGCTTTGTTAATAACATCTCACCAAACTTATGAATCTTTATATTACGTCTCTTTTCCATCCAGAATAAAGATATACTTATCAATCCCGTCAATATTAAAGTAATCAAAATCCAGATAGGCAGATATTTCCAAGGAAACACAAAATACATTTGTTTATAAACTCCTTACTCCTTTACTCATGGCAACGGGTCCCATAAAATCCGTCGTGAGTAAGTAGATGCTAACATCAACAACGCACCTATAATTACAAAAGGTAAAAAATTTTCTTTGTATTCATAAAAATCATTTACATCTATTTCTGTCGCTTCTAATTGGCTGATTTCATCGTATGCTTTCATAAGCCCCTCCATATCGGTAGCACGATAATACTTTCCGCCTGTTTCCTCTGCTATCTCTCGCAATAGTGTTTCATCTATAGATTGGTTTCTTATCATCTGTCCGGTTGTTGTTATTGAATAACCCGTTTCTGAAGTTCCTGCTCCAATTGTATATACTTTAATACCCTTTTCTTTTGCCAATTCTTTTGCTTCTTTAGGGGTTATATCTCCCCGATTATTGATGCCATCTGTCAATAAAATAACTACTTTGCTTTTGGCTTCACTTTGTAATAACCGGCGAACAGCAAGCCCTAATGCAGAACCTATAGCAGTTCCATCTTTTTCTTGTGGAGCAAAATCTGTCTTGTTCAATGCCTGCAACAAAATTTCATAATCTAATGTTAATGGACAGCGTGTCCATGCCACACCTGCAAAAAGTATCAATCCAATTCGGTCTAATCCAAATCGGTCATTCTTATTTTCTTTTCTTTGTTCTATAAAATGAATAGCAGATTTTTTAGCCACATATAAGCGGTCTCTTGGCATTCCACCTAACATATAGTCTTGTTGGCTCATACTTCCAGAAATATCCAGACATAACATAATGTCAATGACATTGGCTCTATCCCTGTTTAATTTAACTCCATAAGTGGGTCCTGCTAATGCTGTGATAAAGCAACTAAAAGCCAGAAATGATAATAATGGACCTATCCACCTCCGCCAATGCATGGTATCAATTCCCCAGCCAGATAATAATGAATACGAAGAAAAGAGAATAGAAGCGGTACTTTTCCTTTTTATTTCAAACAAGAAAAGGATAAGGGCAGGAATTAAAAACAAAAAGAAGTAAGGATATGTAAAAAAAATACCTTTATTTTGAAAGTATGAAAATATCACTGTAATACCCTATTCTGTTGATTTCCTTCTTCTTTTGGTTGTTCCTTTAACTTTGTGTCTTCAATAAAATTCCACACCAAATTATATCCTGCTTCCATTTGTTCAATGGTCGGAACAAATTGAGCAAATTTCACTTTATCGCAATGGCTTAAAAAGGAATACAGCAATTTTTGTTGCTCTGATGTAAGGACCTTTTCTTTCATGGTGGTTTCAATAAACTCCTGAGTAGTTTGTTCCGGAGCATGAATATTAAATCGGTCTTCAATATAATAACGAAGTATCCATGTTAATTGGACATAATAAGGTTCATACAAACTTTGAGAAGGCAAATCCTTTGCTTTCAGGTCTCTCAATCTTCGGAATGCTTTTTCCCACGGTAGTTCCACCTTTTCTTCAATACTTTTACCCTTAATATAATATCTCTTCCATAAATAAATAGAACATGCAACAGCAATTAAAAGGGAAATAACCAACAAACTATTTACAATTAGATTCTTGTAAGTATTCCCAATTTGGGGTTCAATAATTCCTGCAATATTTTGTATTTCTTCCTTTTCCTTATCAGTAGGTTCTCGAACATCCAGAACGAATGAAGAAGTCTCCCATTCCTTCCCCTCTTTATTTTTTACAACAGATGAAGGTATCAAATACTTACCTGATTTTATAGGGTCAATAATAACCTTTTTAACACATCCTTCATGTTCAGCCCCTATTATTGGTTTTTCTGTAATCTCTATTTCTTCATACAAATTTTTCCATTCAGGGCAATTTTTATTGTCCACTTCATAATTTCGAATAACATATTCAGAAGAACGAAACCATGGGATACGGGGATTATACAATTCAACACCTACATCCCCTGCGGATACTGCAAAAAGACATATATTAATAAAAATATTTAAAAATGTCATAGCAATAATATTTCTTTTTTATTATCCTTCTTTAACGGTTTGAATTCCGTTCACGAGCACGGAAGAAACGATATAATTCATCAATATAAGGTTTATCTGTTCGGATATCTAAAAACTCCGCACCTGATTGGAGCAAAAGTTTCTTTTTCTTTTCATATTCCATTTTTGCTTGGGTAGCGTATCTCTCCCGAGACTTTGCATTCCCTGTATCAATAATAATTTCTTTTCCGCTTTCCGAATCAGTAACTGTAATAAGACCTATATCGGGCAGAGATAATTCTCTCGGGTCTGTTATCATACAGGCTATAACATCATGTCTGCGGGCAAGGACTCTCAGTGTTTTTTCATATTGCTCATCTTTAAAATCAGACAATATAAATATAACAGACCTGCGTTTCAAGATTTGGGATAAAAATTCCAGAGACTTATTTATATTGGTCTTTTTACTTTTGGGTTCATGATACAAAACCTCACGAATAACCCTTAATCCATATTTTCTTCCTTTCCGTGGAGGCAAAAATAACTCGACCTCATCTGTGAATACAACAAGACCTACCTTATCATTATTTTGAATAGCAGAGAAAGCAAGAACCGCACACACTTCAGCAGATAATTCTAATTTGAATTGAGAAACAGAACCGAACCTTTGTGAGCCACTGGCATCTACTACGAGCATAATAGTAAGTTCGCGTTCTTCTGTTAGTACTTTTACATGGGGACTACCTGTTCGTGCAGTAACATTCCAATCAATATTACGGACATCATCCCCCGGCACATATTCACGCACTTCCTTAAATTCAACTCCCTGCCCACGGAAGACACTTTCATATCTTCCGGCAAGAATATCATTTACTAATTTGGTAGTCCGAATTTGTATTCTTCGGACTTTGGCTAACATTTCTGCTGTTAACATATTATCCATAATGCCTTTTTATGGAACAGGAACATGGTCAAGTATTTTCTGAATAATATCTTCGCTTGTAATATTTTCTGCTTCTGCTTCATAAGAAACTTTTATACGATGGCGTAAGACATCCGGAGCCATTGTTTTTATATCATGAGGGAAAACATTCCCTTCTCCCTGTAAAAATGCCCATGCCCTGGCTGTTTGTTGTAAATATAATGAAGCACGCGGAGATGCACCATATTCAATTAGATGGTTTATTTTTAATCCGAATAAATCCGGGTTTCTTGTTGTTTGAACAATATCAACTATATAATTTTTAATTTTCTCATCTACATAGATTTGATTTACGACTTCTCTCATTTCCAATACTTGTTGCTTTGAAAGTATTGTTGAGACACTCGGTTGATGAAGCAAATCGATTCTTTCGAGAATTGTTTTTTCTTCATTTCTATTAGGATATGTAACTTTTAATTTAAGCATGAATCGGTCAACCTGTGCTTCTGGTAATGGGTATGTGCCTTCTTGCTCAATAGGATTTTGCGTGGCAAGAACCATAAAAGGTTCTTCCAATTTATAAGTATTATCGCCAATGGTAACCTGTCTCTCTTGCATTGCTTCTAACAGAGCACTTTGCACTTTTGCCGGTGCACGATTAATTTCATCTGCTAAGATAATATTGCCGAAAACAGGTCCTTTTTTAGTGGTAAATTCACCCGTTTTAGGGTTATATACCAATGTTCCTATCAAATCTGCAGGTAATAGGTCTGGAGTAAATTGGATACGATGAAAGGAACAATCTAAGGTTTTTGCGAGAGTATTTACTGCAGTGGTTTTGGCGAGACCCGGAACTCCTTCTAAAAGAACATGTCCATTGGCTAACAATCCAACTAACATACGTCCTATCATATATTGTTGTCCAACAATAACTTTTCCTATTTCATTCTGTACATGCGATAATATATCTGCATATCGTTCCACTCGTGCTCGAATTGCTTGAACGCTTATCGACATAAATTGTCTCCTTTCTTATGTTTAATAAAAGTCATCATTCACTCTTTTTATCTTCATAAACAGAAATACTGTTTGTTAGTTCTTTCCAGAAAAAATCCAATTCTTGCTCTGTGGGGACACTCCCTTTATAACCCACTTCATTTATTTTTTCTTTTAATTTTTCTTCTAAACTTAGCAGTTCTGCATTTTCTTTACTGGTCTGCAACCTTTTTACAATTTCATGTAGTATTTTTAAGTATTCATAATAATTGCCATCTAATCTATACTTCCTCGCCACATGTAGAGAATCACTCACTGTGATTGTTGTTCTCATCGGTTGTTTTTTGTTTCTATTTCTATAAAGCAGAAAAGAAAATAAGGATACAATAAAAAATAGAATAATCCCACTAAATGTATATACATATCTTTTATATTTGAAAAATCGTTCATCTCTTACCTTAATTTGTAAGGAAGGCACTTCCCAATAAGAAGTAGGTATAACTCGTGTATTATCTTTTATAAACTCGGTTTCCATATCCGCAGAAAGTAAGATATAAGGAATTTTCAAAGGACCTATTGTATATTCCCCTGCTTCTTGAGCAATCCCCTCAACACATACTTCCAGATTTACCTCACGCTCCGATTCCCGTGTTCCCATTTTCTTAATATCCAGAGATAAATTTTCATTGTTATTTTCGAATTCAGGGGGGAAGAAACAGTATGGCTTCTCTTCTTTCTCTGCTTTTATATTTACTAAAATTTCAAATCTTTGTTTCGTAATAATATTTTTATCTTTTTGCTGAATATCTACCCAATGTTCTTTATCTGCAAAAGAAGCTATTCCTATAAATAAAATTAATAAAAAGGTTATACTATAAATCTCTTTTTTAGACATATTACAACCAAAGGGGAGTTTATTTCGTTTCGATTTTTACCAAAATTCGTTTTATTATAAAAACGGAATTGTATATATTCTGGATACAGAGGTTTTGATATTTCTGATATTGAAAGACGAATGAGAAAGCATACCACATAAAGTATTATAATTTCACTATCAGAAGATAGAACACACTTTTTTGTAAAAGGGAATAAATAAAAGATAGGCTTATCATTTCA
The DNA here is from genome assembly GCA_049968235.1 of Candidatus Hydrogenedens sp. Lineage (GTDB taxonomy): Bacteria > Hydrogenedentota > Hydrogenedentia > Hydrogenedentales > Hydrogenedentaceae > Hydrogenedens. The sequence continues at coordinate 3,064 of JBMFRC010000017.1, read as the reverse complement.
TGAAAAAATTAGCACAATCAAAGTTCAATAAAACATCAATGAAAATTTTATGGTCAGGTTTTAGACCGCTTTTCGACTACTGGGGTAATGAACTCAAACGATTTTATCAATTTGATACATTAGTAAATTCGTTCAATAATTATCTTTGCGGTAAAGATAAATTTATTTTACCATCCATTCAAAAAGTTTTAGGAAATGCTTCTATTACCAGTTTAAAAATACACTTGTTTCAGGAAGGGAAATATCAGTTTATATTTCACTTAAAAGCGGAAAATCAGAAGTTCAAACAAGCCCATTTCGCCCTTGTGGTTGCAAAAGATGGAGAAGAATTTTCAAAAGTAGCAAAATCGGAACATCAACACTTACTTATCCTTAACAAAAAATGTCCCGCACTTGTAGTCAAACCTTTTTCTGGAGATTACTTGTTCTTTCCAGACAGACACAACCGCAAAGAATTTCATCGGAAAATATATGCATACTTAACACAATGGTTGAATGAATTTGATGAATTGGGAATAAATAAAAATTTGCAGTTTTTTACAAATGTTTCCAATCCTCATACTTTCTCCATAGAAGAAACCAACTGGATAAAAACAAAGATTATTGAAACAATTATTCATCTTTATGATGAAAAGAAAAAAACCAGTATCGCTCTTCCTGAAATTGCCTCAGGTGATTTTGTTATCAAAAGGAGTCCTTCAGGACAACATCGGATTAAACTTATTGCCTGTCGAAAAATAATCAAACCTATCTCCCCGCACGAATTAATATCTAAAATTATGACAACATCATGGCGTTGGGGAACGAACAAATTCTCACTAATGCCCGATGAACCTCTTGATTTTTTGAATGCTTTTTGCAATATATTGGGAGAAGAAAAATCTCTAATATGGTTTAAAAACCTCTGGGAAGAGGAAGATAAATTAATCCGCCATCCTGTTGTCCCACAGGAATACATAAAATTATTAAAAAAATTATCTACGATAAAAAGTACTATCACAACAAGTATGAAATCTTCCATAAAATGAAGGAATAGAAAATGTTTAGAAAATTCCTATTTGTAATTTCTTGTTTCTTCTTTATTTTTTTAATATCCAATCGTGTTTTCTCAGTCCAATATCCTATTTTTTATGTTTCCCCACAGGGAAATGATAATTGGTCTGGAACACTTCCGGAACCTACGGAAAACAAAATGGATGGACCCTTTAAGACATTAGAAAAAGCCCGTGATAAACTTCGAGAAATAATGTCCTCCACAGGAAAAAAAGGGGGGATCGTTCTTCTTCGTAAAGGTAGATATGAACTTACATCACCCTTAGAATTGAACGAGGCAGACTCGGGAAGTAACGAGTTCCCTGTCGTATGGCAAAATTATAAAGGGGAGGAAGTATATCTTATTGGAGGTAAAGAAATTCGGAATTTTGAAAGTTTCCAGGGTAATATTTATAAAGCAAAGGTAGAAGACATTGCATCAGAACCACGAATTTTAATGTATCATGGCAAACTTCAAACATTAGCCCGCTGGCCCAATCAGAGCGACGAACAAATTCCGGGAGGAATATGGTCTTTTATAACAGGTGTATCTCCTGAAACAGCCAAACATGCATTCCAATGCTCTCTCCTACCTGATAATTTATTAAATATTGAAATAAAGAACCTCGAAATTGCCACTTTTTCAAATTACAATTGGGCGTTTCAGATAGCAAAAATAAAGTCTATAAAAGAAGGTGGGATTATAGATATAGATGGTGAATTTAACTATGAAGCGAAAAAAGGAAGAAGGTTCTTTTTGCAGAATCATATTTCTTTACTCGATACTGAAAATGAGTGGTACTTCGATAAAGAAACACAGGAACTTTACTTTTCCATGCCTATTAGAGAACAAACAACAGAAGATAAACCCATCCTTGCTACATCAAACAATATAATACATATAAAAAATGCTAAATATATAAACTTTATAGGATTAAATTTCCTCGCTTCTAATGATACAGGTATTGTCATAGAAGACTCGGAACAATGCTTGGTCGCCAAATGTTCATTTTCCGGCATTTATAAAACCGCAGGAGTGATAAATGGTGGTAAAAATAATCGAATTGAAGGGTGTGACCTCTTTGAATTAGGAGGTTCTGGAATTTCAGTTAATGGTGGGAATAAGAAGACATTAGAACCGGGAGGACATCAAATTATTAATAATCATATTTTTAATTTTGCAAAAATTCACAAAACATACCATCCAGGAGTCTCAATCAATGGTGTGGCAAATCGTATTGCCAACAATGAAATCCATGATTCGCCCCATTCAGCAATTATATTAGGTGGTAACGACCATATTATTGAATATAACAGAATATATCGTGTATGCCAGGAAACCGGTGATGCAGGTGCCTTTTATATGGGAAGAGATTGGACAAATCGAGGAAATATCCTGCGGAATAATATTATTCATGATGTTTACGGTTTTGGACTTGGACATGAGGATTCAACAAATAATGAGTGCTTTAATTATCAATATGAGACGCCTCTATGGGCTTGGGGTATATATTTAGATGACTGTACCAGCGGTGTTATTGTATATGGGAACATTATTTACCGTGTTCCTCTTTGTGGTGTAATGATTGGAGGGGGAAGAGATAACCTGGTAGAAAATAATATTTTTGTAGATTGTATCCCCGCCATTCATATTGATGCCCGTTGGGATTCTTACTGCTGGGATGTTATGGATGAACGATTGGAAGCGATGAAAGCTAAAGAACCACCTTATAGCACTCGCTACCCGGAATTACTTTCTCTTTATCAAGATGACCGTCACAAACCTGCTAATAATCAATTCATACGAAATATTATATCTTATGAAAGAGACGATTTCTGCGGTATTTCTAATATGAAATCCGAAAAGGAAAGTTCAGCAGTATATCATTTATCACCTTTTGACCCCGAAACAAATAAATTTGATTTTAATCTAATATTCCATTATGGGAAAGAAGTTCGAGTTCATTGGCAAAGTTATAAGAAAGATGATTATGAGAAAATTCCTTTCGCCAAATGGCAGGAAAGAAATTTC
>JBMFRC010000016.1:0-63086 GCA_049968235.1 Candidatus Hydrogenedens sp. | reverse complement strand
GGGGGGCGTTTTTTAAGGGATAGTAACTGAACAGCAAAACAGGCGGTGTAAAGTCGGAATTGTCGGATAGTTCGGACTCGTTTGATGGGGATAAATTATGTTTCAGAAAGTGCTTTCGCCTATTTGTGCAATTGCGATTATTGCATTGAGTATGTGTGAATATGCATGTTAAAGTAAGGGGTAAAAATGGCTCCATTCTTTTGCATGTACCTTTCAATTTCACATGAGATAGACACATATAAAATGATGTACATCAAGGTAAATAATTATTTGCTCCTACCCAATTATTTATATGCATTCGCAGGATAATGTTACATATATTTACAGGAATTAAATTTTTTTAGGATAACAGAAATGTATGTGTTTTTAAAATATATCTTTACATTTAGGAAACTGTATTTGATATAAAATCTCAAACTATAAAATTTTTGTTCTTATATATTTTTTGTATTTGTATTTCAGGGTGCTCTGTATATTCATTAACTGTTTTGTATAGTTGAAATCCTGCTTTTTGATATGCAGGTAGTGCATTGGGACTATCTAGGGAACATGTATGTAACCAATATCTTTTTGCTCCTCTTGAAAATACAAAACGAATACTCCAATCTAACAGATATCCCCCAATTTTCTTGTTGTAGTATTCTGGAAAAATTCCAAAATAAGCGAGTTGAACCTGAGGAAATTCACGAAAATCTAATTCAACCATACCTATAGGTAAAAATTGGATATATGGGACATAGAGTTCCACTTCTGGCTTGTGTATTTCTTGCAGGAGTTGTTCGTCGGATTGTAATTTTCGTTCCCACCATGTCCATGGAGAACCGATGGTATCGTATAAGTATCGGTAAAAATGCAGAGGTGGCTTTTCAATTCTTTCAATGTGAAAATCTTTAATAGATATAGTTTTGGGGGGAAAATCAGGGATACTGAATATTTCGAGGTACCATGTAGTTAAAAGAATTTTTTCACTATCTTTTTTTTTATCCATAATTTATTTCTTTAATTAACAATTTTTATTATTTGGTAATTATTTTGTATAAATGCAATTAAGAAATAAAAACCATATTCTATCACATACAAAGAATTAAAGGAATCTTACTTTTTAGGATGGTTGTTGAATTTTTGAAGTAATTGAAGTTAGCCGTTCGCTAAGAGTAAAGATAATATTTGTAAGTAGTTTGATAGCAACGATAGATGGAATAAAGCGGTATATAATGTTTAAATCTAAATCCAGAAGGACTGATTCTTCAACAGCACGGGCACTTGCACTTCTTTTGTTTTTAGTTATGACTGACATCTCACCCAACATTTCGCCTGGTGATAGAAAGCATATATGTTTTTCTTCATCAAAAATTTCTATTTCACCACTTATTAGAACATATAAACTCTTTCCAATATCCCCTTTATTAAATAAAATTTCTCCCGCATCTAATTGAATCTGTTTGCAATAAGCAAAAATATTTGCAATCTCTTCCGTAGTCAATCCATGAAAAAGTTTTATTTTCCGGATAAGTAACTCGTAAGAACCTTGAAGACTACTTATCATGGATGTGGCAAGGTCGTGAATAGATAAGTCGTCTTTATGACTTTCTAAAAATTTTAAGGTTGTATTTTCAGAGATAGGTTCCGTAAATACAGTATGAAGAAGAGCATTTTCTTTTTGTATCTGCTCCTCCGTTTCCGGGTCAAGAGAATCCGTATCTATGATTATGGCTTCAGGGATGGTTTCATCTTTTACTTCTTCTAGAATTGGAAGTGGTGTTGATGTTATAGGTTTTTCAGGAGGGGGTTGTTGATTGATAGTTTTATCTTCCTGTTTTTGAGAGGGTGTATATCTTGTTTTCACACGTTCAAATTCTTTGTAAGAGCATAATATAGGTCTGATTTGATGATTACCACAATATTGTTTTGCTACCTCAATTGCATCAATATCCATAGGGTTAACCATTGCGAGAGTAATAGTATTTCCTAGTTTGTCAATCGGAAGAATCTTATATTTATCGCATATTTCATGAGGTATTATTTTTAGAATTTCTCTATCTATTGAATAACTCAGGAGACTAACCAGAGGGGTTTTACATTGCTTAATAAGTAATGAAAGGATGGTATCATTACTTATAAGTCCTTTTTCTTCAAGTATTTCTCCAACAAATTTTCCTGTTTTTTGTGATTCAAGTAAGGCTTCATTGAGTTTTTCTTTGGGAATATGTCCTATTTGCTGGAGTAATTCTTTAAGAGACTGTATTTTTAAAGTGTTGTCGGTAGTTTTCGCTCCGGAAGATTGTTCTGGAGAACGGATAGTAGAGGCTTCTGTTTTTGTAAATCTCATAATTTTAGATTTACTTCCATCTATTTTTTTCTTTTCCCAACGCATTTTTTTATCCTTTGTTTTAACAAAATAATATGTAAGATGAGATATTATAGTTATCTATAATTGGTATTATAAACCCATGTAAGCCTTTCTTTATTCTTTTATTTTATATATTTTCGAAATAAAAATCAAAATAAAATGTTTATAGTGATAAATTGAAATTTATGTGGTATCGGGTTTGACAAATTTTTACCATAGAGCGTGATGCTCTTCTGCCCAACCTATTAGAGAATCGATAATAATATTTTCATCATCTACTCTCATAGTTCCATAAAAATTACCAAAGCACTGGACTACTTTCGATTTCAAAACAATCAGGTTTGTTGCATCAGGACGGATATGGAATGGCTTGAATGTTAAGTTTATATTATCGGATGTTTCGGTCTTAATACTCCATGTATCAAAGGGATTGCTGTGATTCCATGTAAATTTTACTTCTTCATAAATTTTATAGAAGTGATTTTCAAGCCACAAGCCATTTTCATTTTGTCCGGTTCCATCTGTCCAGAGTCCGCCTAAATTTAATGCTACCTTTCTGCCATTTGTGTCATATCCATATCCCGCAGACCAGTTCCAATCTGTTTTATATTTCCATTTACCCGAACCATAGTCGAGACATGCAAAAGTTTCTTTTTCGTCAAAATTAAATGCTTCATTACCCCATAAAATTTTTCCTTTTGCCGGAAAAGGAAGTTGTTTGGATGTAAATTGAAATCGTGTAGATGACCATGGAATAACAACATTTAAAGTTGGAAAGGATATATCCCGGGCTATTTCTATTTCAGCAGAGAAGTGATTTCTTTGAATTGTTGTTTGAACTGTTAAAATAGTTGTATCAGGTAATGTTTTATATGTTAATTTCATGGAAGGGTTTGTAAATTGTGCATCTTCATAAGGGGATGGGGGGAGGTAAAAGTTTCTTTTAGAAAACTGAATTTTTGTTCTTTCCATCACTTGAGATGTATTAAACTTTGCAAAATATACAGAACCTATTTTCATGTAATCAACATTTGCAATTACGGTAGCAAAAACTCCTTTAGGAGATACTATAGCCCAATACATCCATTGCTTTTTTCGTCCCCAATGTTTATATAACTCTGCATGGACAAAAGGATACGAGTCCCATCGAATCGATTCGGGGTTGAGTTTACCATTACTTAAACAGAGAGGTATTTTGTCGGACATTTTTTTGTCCTATAGTTTGAATGGTTATTTTGAGGTGAGAATTCGAACTTTATTACCTTCGATTTTTAGTCGTTTTTCTGCGAATAACTGGATAGCCATTGGATAGAGTTCTCTTTCTTTGGCCTGTACCCGTTCTGCTAATGTCTCAGGGGTATCATCATCAAGGACAGGAACTGCTTCTTGAAGAATTATAGGGCCGTGGTCATAGTGTTCATCTACAAAATGGACTGTGCACCCTGTAATTTTAACACCTGACTGAATAACTGCTTCATGCACGTGATGTCCATACATACCTTTCCCACAAAAAGAGGGTATTAACGCTGGGTGAACATTCATAATTCGATGCGTGAAATCAGGAGGAACATCGATTAAAGATAAGTAGCCGGCTAAGACAACAAGGTCAACAGGATATTGGCGAATTGTATTCCAGAGAGATTGATTAAATGAATAAAAGTTCTCATAATCTTTCGGACGAATTACTGCAGTAGGAATATTGTTTTGTTGTGCCCGTTGTAAACCGTATGCGTTTGTTTTCGACGAAATAACGATTTTAATGGTAGCAGATAATGTACCCGCTTTGATACGGTCAATTAAATTCTGCAAAGTAGTTCCACTCCCGGATAATAAAACTGCAAGATTTATAGCCATACTTTTCCCTCTTGATTTTAAATTTCATGAATATTATATAGGAATTCATATAAAACAAGTAATGCTGTCTGATTGTGTTTTCAAAGCATATCATAGAAAAATGAATTATATATTGGGATTATCTGTTTCTGATTTTTCGGGTGTCTTTTCTAACTGTTCAATAGGTTCTTCCTGAGGTGAGATTGTTCTTTCTTTATCGATAAAATTGTTTTCAGGAAGTTTTGGTAATTTAATAATTCCTTTTCGTAATCCTGCTATCAGAAGATTTGTGACTCTCCCGTAATCACGAACTCCTTCTTTGACTCCTTGAGTTTTCAAATATTTATCATAGGCTTTCCATGATATTTCCGAAAACCATTTAACGCGATATTTATTTGCAATTTCACGTTCTTCTTTTAAGTCCTGTTGAGCCTCCGGAGGCAACTGTTCGATGGCTTTCTTTCTTTCCTCTCCTGGCAGAAAAGAAGCCAACCGTTCATAAATGTCTAAAGCACTTGAATAACGGGCAAAAGGGTCATCCGTATTTAATGCACTTACATAACCTACAAAACTGGCTTCCGCTTCCCCACAAATACCCGCAATGTGTGCTAATTCATGAGCAGAAGTAGCAACGAAAGCATGTGGGGGCAGAGCACCATCAACATGAGGTTCTAAAGTAAAAGGAAAACACATACCCGAAGTACTATTAAAAAGGAAAAGTCCGGGCGGGGTTTTGCGAACTCGTGCAGGTAGATATATCGGTACTCCATCCCACTCCGATATAATTGTTTGCATAGATTTTGAGATTTTTTGAATACTCTGTTCTGGATCTCGTTGTTCTCGCGGAATATTATCGCTATTAATGATAACAAGTAATTCTTCCATTATTTGTCTTATTTCAGTCTCTTCGGGGTTGACCATTTCAAGTTTTAATTTTTCTTCGATAGGTTTTCGTTGATAGCCTGCTCCCCAAAGAAATAGATATGATACAAGTAAAAATCCACTTAAGATAAATATCCATTTCACAAACCAAAATATTCCCCAGAAATGGGATTTGTTTTGTTTTTTTCGGACATAAATCCAGTTTGCAATTCCTAAAATAAGGAACAAAAGGATAGATAATGGAAAAAACCATAGAGCAATAGAATGGGTTGTTGTTTGTTGTATAAGTGAGAAGATAAGCGTGTTTGCACGATACAAACCGCAGGAATAAAAAAATTCTATGGTATCCTGACTGGGAGTATATTGATACCAGAGGAGGAATATTCCCCAGAATAAAATTCCAATTAGCCATGGAAGAAGGCTTCTTTTTCGAATTCTTTTTTGTTTCATGGGTAGTGGTTGCGGATTAGAACTCATAATTTTTTGTCCTATTTGTTACTAATGGAATGTATAAGTGTTTTGTATATTAATTATAGAACAGGGGTTAATCGTTCCCCTATTTCTTTAAAAAACTCATAACGCTCTTTATTATTTGCAAAATAATTTCGAGACCAGTAACTTGTAAAGCCCATACCTGCGGATTGTTCGAGAATAGTATGAGCATAGGCAATGTGTACACCATCTAAGAATAGTTGATAATAGGGCTGGAGTTCAGGAGTATCGATATTATCTACAAATTTTTGTCCCGGTGCATTTAGTTCCGTACCAATAAATATGGGTAAAGATAATTCAGATGCAAGCGAAATAAAATTATTCAGGTTCTTTAATTTAATTTGTTTTTGCTCCAGATTGTTTATATTCCAATTACGGTCAGGGATGATATTAACAGCATATACACCGGAAGCAAGCATTATATTTAATAATTCTTCAATGTTTTGTTCTCCGGAACTGGTACCATCAAGCCATGCAAATGTGGGAATTGCACCATTGGCAAGAATAAATTCATTCACCTCTATAAGCGTAGGAAAATTTTCAGGTTTTGCCGGAACATACCCCGGACCTCTGGATTTCATAAGTTTGGCTCGTAGTAGGTTCTGAAATTCAACAGGGTTTGCAATATTTTTCTCGATATCAACCTCTGAAATTTTGAGTTTTTCAGACCAAAAAAGAACAAAGTCTTTCACATTCGGGAATTGCTGCTTGCTTTTTTCATAATAGGCTGTGCATAAGTGCCTTTCTGTAGGATTTCCTGCAGGTGTTAGAGGAATTACTTCTTTCTCATAATCGATAGTAAGGGGCGATAAATAATCATTTACTCGTTCAAGCATTACACGGATACGATTCTGAGCTATTTGTTTTAGTTTCTTCAGAACATGCACTTTTTTTATCTTTTTGGTAGTGAAGCCCATTCCTATATGATAACTTATACCAGGTTCACCCGGAGAATTTATTTCATGTTGTGCAAACTGTGGGACAAAAATTCGAGTTTCAAAACCGGCACAACCTTTTATCTTACATAGGTTGCAGGAATTTAAAAATTCTTCTACCCCATCTAAAACATCAAAATCTACAAGTCCTAATGCATAAAAATTATTTTGTAATGCTTTCCACACCAATGCAGTTGGAGAAAGTCCATATCCATTATAAGAGAAGAAACTATGACAATGAAGATTGAAAAGACGAAAAGATGTGTCGGGAGATTTCTGATGATATTTTTTTAATAAAGACCGAATTGCGTTGGTACGAACTAAAACATCAAAATGATTTAATGATATCTCTTCACTTATAAGATTTAAATTCATTGATGATTCCTTTTCAATAATGATATATTATATAAAAAGTAAAGAGTTACTGGTAAATTATTTTTATTATCAATACTGCAATTAAAATGTTGACAAAGTGTGATATTTCGATGAATAAATAGAAAAATAATTGTTATGAAATATTTTCTTGAATAAACTTGATATTTTATTATAATATATGTAAAAGGAGTTTATTGTTTTATGAAACGATATTTATTGATAGTTTTTCTGATAAGTTTTCTGTTTATAAATAGTAGAGGTAATGCACAAACGGAGAGTGCTGTTTTAACAGTAACATTGCACCCTGAAGAGATAAATAGTTTAGGATCTGGCTGGAAGATCAAAGAATTCAATAGTGAGTGGTATTCCTCCGGTAAGATGTTAGTTCTGGCACAGGGGATTTATACCATTGAATTTAAGGGTGAAATAAAAGGGTGGAGAGCACCTGTCAGCAAGCAGGTATCACTTATCAAAGGGAAAACAACAAATGAAGTGGGTATATATGAACGGTTAAAAGGTTCATTAAGAATTACCCTTTTCCCAAATGAAGTTATAGATGGAGGAGCACAATGGCGGAGGGCAGGACAGGAAACATGGAAAAATAGTGGAGAAGTAGAAACGGATGTGCCAGTAGATGAATATGAAATAGAATTTAAGAAAGTATCCGGATGGAATGTCCCTGGAAAGATAATGGTCGATTTACAGGCAGATATTATTAACGATATATCTGCCAGTTATTCCCGCGAGCAAGGAAATTTGGTCGTAAATATTTCACCACAGAATGCAGTAAAAGCAGGTGCAATGTGGAGATTTGCAGGAGAAACGATTTACCGTGCAAGTGGGATTACCGTAACAAAGGATATTGGCACATATACAATAGAGTTTAATGATGTTCCTAATTGGACAAAGCCTGCTTCTACCCAGGTGAATATAATTGCAAATGAAAAGGTTTCTTTAGATGTTCAATATACACCGGTTACACCTCAAGAAGGAGAAGGTTCTATAGAGGGAGAAGGTGAAGGCGAGGGAGAAGGAGAGAATCCATTTCCATTCTCGTGTGGATGTAATCAGCAGAAGGGACTGGGTGGAATTAAACAATTATTAGGAAACCTATGTGTGTTAGGAATGAGTTTTGTTGTTTTAGGTTTTTGTTCCGGAATGACAAAAAATAAATAGAAAGTTGAAATATTTCTTGACAATTTTGATAAAATCTGATAGACTATTTATAATACAATAGAAATTTATGATTTGATGGAGATATAAATATGTATAAGAAAGTAATCTTGTTGATGCTTTTGTTCTCTTTATTTGTTCAACCCATCCTCGTTTTTGCACAGGAATATAATCCGGATGAGGATTTACCTAAACCGACACGATTTGAAAAATCACTGACAAAGTTAGGGAGAGGTTTATCTAATATTATGTTCGGATGGGCTGAAATACCCCTGACCTTTGATAAAAAATTGAAGGAAGGGAAGCCTTTTGGTTATTTGTTCGGTGTTGTTCCTGTTTTAGGTACCGCCCGCGCAGTTATGAGAACGGGAACAGGAGTATTTGAAGCGGTTACTTTCCCTGTTACCGATAAAGAAGTAAACTTTCAGCCTATATTAGAACCAGAATTTTTATTTTAACAAATGAATTGGAAAAGGCAGGGTTCTGCAATTTTACGCATGGTCCAGTTAAAGGATGGACGAAAGGGTGTAGTTGTTCTTATTGGGAAATATGGAAAAGAACAGCATGCTGTAATCGTATTCCAGAAAGAGGGAGAGAAGCGAGAAATTATTCCTGTTGAAAACTTATTAGATTATATAACCCCTGAAGACTTAATAGATATTTGTTGTGTACAGGAAAGAGTTTTTGGGGAACGGTCTCTAATTCCATTAGAAATAAAATAGAAAAGTTCTAACATACGATAAGATTTTTTCATTACTATGGAAGAGTTAACAAAATACACAGTTGAAAACCTTTTATCGGAAACAGTAACTCTTCCAAGTCTTCCTGCATCTGTTCAAAACATTTTGGCAATTATTGAGAACCCAAACACAAAACTTGCAGATTTGTCCCATGCCATTTCATTAGACCCTTCCATCTCATTCAAATTACTAAGATTGGTTAATTCCGCATATTACGGTTTAGGACAAAAAGTTACCTCTATCGAACATGCAATTGTTTTACTGGGAACAAAAGTAATTCGCAATTTAGTAATTACTGCGACCGTTTTCTCTCAAATGGGAAAGATGGCACAGAATATGGTGATGCATAGTGTTGCAGTAGGGGTTGCAATGGATTCTGTAGTATCTATGGGACCATTGAAAGAAGTATATACAAAAGGAGATACGGGTTTTGTTTTCGGTTTGCTTCATGATATAGGTAAAATGTTTTTATTGGAGTTTTTACCTAAACATTGGGCAGGAGTCTGTCATTGTGCGAAGGAAGGTGGTTATGGCTCATGGATAGCGATAGAACAACAAATTATCGGCGTTGACCATGCTCAGGTAGGCGGAAAAATTGCAGAGGAGTGGAAGTTATCGGAGGATTTATGCACCGCTGTCCAATATCATCATGAACCCTGGGACGCTAAAAATGAACGACAGCAACTCATTTGTGCTTCATTATGTGTTGCAGATTATATTGTTCGAGCATCAGGGCTTTCTGCTTATGAACATGAATTACATCCTTTACGAGAAGATGTTTGGACCATGGCAGGTTTAAATAACAGACTGTTAATTGATATTATTAACCTTTATTTTGATAAACATGCATTTATAGAAGAATTGATGAATTATACCGTAACATAATGTAATAAAAAATACTCTAATAAGGAGTAATATTAATGAGCAAACAGGCAATATCAGACCAAAAACGATGGACAGAAGGCTTAACCGGGTACCATTATCTTGTCTTGGCGGTGGCAATTATAGGCTGGATGTTCGATACGATGGACCAATGGTTATATGTCTTTGCAAAACAACCCGCTATGAGGTCATTATTACCAGGGGTAGCAGATAGTGATTTAAATTGGTATATTGGAATGGCAACTATGTGTATGATGCTGGGCTGGGCAACGGGAGGCTTATTTTTTGGAATGGTAGGAGATCGTTTAGGACGCACAAAAACGATGGCAATAACGATATTAATGTATGCGGGCTTTACCGGGTTAAGTGGCTTATCGCAAAACTGGATTCAGTTTGTTATATTACGATTTCTAACCGGTTTAGGAATAGGTGGGGAATTCGCAGCAGGAGCAGCTCTGGTTGCAGAAACTTTTCCGCACCATTCCCGACCCACAGCACTTGCTTTCTTACAATCCATGTCTGCAATCGGAAATATGATGTCAGGAGTTATTAACCTTACCTTAACAAGTATGGTTTCCTCTGTAGATACCGTTTGGAGATATATATTTCTGGTGGGAATTTTACCCGGAATTTTAGTATTCATTATTTTATGGTATATCCGTGAACCTCAATTATGGCATGATGCGAAGGAAAAAGCACAAAAAGGCGAGGAAAATCTGGGGTCTATTCGTGAATTATTTGGTGACCCTCGTTGGCGAAAAAATACCATTGTGGGTATTGTTTTAGCGACTGTGGGAGTTGTGGGTTTTTGGGGAATTAGCGTATGGTCCGCAGAACTATTACGAAAAATCCTGAACCCGGACAATTTATCCGAGTTAAAAAAAGTTACAGAAATAAAAGTTAGTCTAGCAGTGATGGCTCAAAATTTTGGATGTTTTTTAGGGGCATTGTGTTATGGATATGTGGCAAAACGGTCCGGGCGTAAAATAGCCTTTGCTTTAGCCTTATTGGGTTGTTTGATTGTAATACCCATCGCATTTATTGTTACAAACTCTTTCGGTATAGCAGTTGTATTATTTTTCTCAATGGGATTTATGCTCCTGGCTATCTTTTCAGGGTATGCCGTTTATTTCCCCGAATTATATCCGACCCGCTTAAGGTCTACAGGAGTAGGCTTCTGCTACAATGTGGCACGATATATCTCTGCCTTTGCACCATATACATTCGGAAGTTTAGCACAACGATTTGGTATACGTCAGGCAGGTGTCATGATTTCCGTTGTGTTTCTTATAGGTTTAGGTATTTTACCATTCGCTCCAGAAACAAAGGGAAAACCTTTACCAGAATAGAGATACTTAACTTTTCATGCTAAATAATACCTCTTCTATATTCACCTATGTGCATTTTTCCTCCTTTTATTAAAAAATAAATGCAATAAATTTACAGAAAGAAAAAAAATAAATTATTTTCCCATTTATCCTGCTACAAATCTTAAATTAAATTTATTCAATAATGTCAAGATTAATTGTTACAATATATCTAACGGAAATACTATAATTAGTATGCAGTATTACCTATTTTGGAGGAAAATATGTTTTTTTATTTTATCTTTTTGCTGGGAACATTGGGTACTGATAATAAGATAGCCCTACCGGAAGCCATAAAGAGTGACGAAGTTCAAATTCATGAAAAAGAAAAGAAGGAAAACATGGATAGTAGTGTGTCTTCAAAAGAGAAAAAAACAGAAGACGAACTTCGATTAAAAATCAGCCAACTGTTCTTGATTACATTACAGGGTACACATGGAACTTTATCGGGAGACCGTAATTTTTTATCTCAATACACACCTGCAGGGGTAGTAATTCCTCAAATTATTGAACCCAAACAAGCAGAGGAATATATTGCAGGGCTAAAATTTTCTGTTCGCAATGCAGAATTACCCTTGTGGTTAGCCGGAGATTTATATGATGTAATTGAACGGGAACGGGGAGCCCCATCTCCTTATATTAACCTGCCACCTTTATTGGCTCTTTCTGCCAACCCGGACACAGCAAATATAGAAAAAATTGTCCATCTATGGGAGAGTTATATTCAGGGATTAAAATTAAATATGATGTTAGGTCCCCATTTAAGTCTGGCATCATTATTACCGAAAGCCCATAGTAATTTACATTCTCTGGGCTCCAATGCTCAGACAGCATCCGAAGTGGCTATTCAGATGTTCAACCTCTGGAATTTGCCCAGAATACTTATGGTTCCTATGGACTTTCCTGGAGGGCAAACAAATCGCGAAGGTATCCAGCCAGCAGTGTTACTTACACCCGAACAGTACCTGTTAGATAATGATGTATTGCCTTATAAATGCTTTATTGACAAAGGTTGTCCTATCATTCATGTGGGAACAACTTTAGTTCCGACATTAGACCCCCAGGGGAAACCGGCTTGCATTTCGAGGGCGGTAATACACGATTGGCTCCGCAAAAAGTTGAGTTTTAATGGTGTGATTATAGCAGGTCCCTTGGATGCTCCAGAGGTCTTACAATTTATGGACCCTTCTGAATCGGCACTGGAAGCATTAAGAAATGGGGCTGATGTTTTATATTATCGTGGTCCATCAAATACTGCTGGTCGTGCCATTGAGCGTGTTTGTTATGCAGTTCAACGTCAGGAAATTCTTGCATCACAGATTGAAGAAGCATATTCGCATATCAAAGCATTGAAGGACATTCAATTTGCGGATAAAGACACTCCTTCAAAAGAGGAAAAAGGAGTAAAACCTGGAGAATTAACAAAGACAGGAGGTGACATTTTTGATGATTCGTATTACATCTTAAAAAATTCAATAACACTGGTAAGAAACAATGATAATGTTTTGCCCTTAATAAAAGGTTCTGTCGCGGGTATCGGCATCACAGGAGCCGTGGGTGTGAAAGAATTAGATGAAGCCCTGCGAAAATACCATAAGAATATCGGCTTACAACCGATGCCTTCATCACTTCGATTGGGTTATCTTCAAACATTTGAGATAGAGCGTGCAGAAAAGAATATCGGTAAAGCACCGATAATAATATGCATTGTTGTTTCCTCATTACGATTAACAGAGCAAGAAGAATTAATAAACCGATTGAAAGAAAAAGGGTCAAAAGTAGTGGTTGTTGTTTTAGGACATCCGAAGGCTCTTTCCTGTGCCAAAAAGGCAGATGCTATTCTAATTGCCTATGCGGAACCTCCCGCTTATCAGATAGCCATAAAGGCAATTGCGGAAACCCTTGTAGGTTTCCCGTCTTTTCGTTTTCGTTCTGTAATGCACGATATATCTCTAAAACCCAATCAACCATACACATTCTCTCTAAAGGAACTTATTGCCATGCCTCCCGGGAAATTACCTGTCTCCATAGGCGATGATTTTCCTGAGGGAGCTAGTCTAAACTATCCTGTGGAGACCCTGATAAAAAAATGCGTATGGACAATACAGGGAAAAGATAAATTCAAAGAGCCATCTTTCACTTATACTTTCCCTTCACCAGGCGAATATTCTGTTGAGTTGCAGGTTCAGGGACCTGACAAACAAGTTCAAACAAAGATTTATACCTTAACGGTAAAATAAAATATTTATGTTTATATATAAACGAATATTGTTAACACTAATTCATCACAGTCCTATAGGTTCAAAATTATAGTCTATTTATTTTAAAAATGATTTGTTGTAGAATATATATAAGATAAAAAAAATAGGATTTGAGGTTATGAAAAAGTCTCTTATATTTGTTCTTGTTGTTTTGTTTGTGTCCTTAATAGCAAAAACCATACAATCGGAAGAGAGTGCAAAGTGCAAGGTCATGGATATATTGGAAGGGGATTCTTTTGTTGCACAAACAAGTGGAGATAACTCTCAGGCAATAAAGATACGGATATATGGTGTGGATAGCCCTGAGGAGGGACAGAAATTTTATGCGGAAGCGAAACAGTTTCTTAAAGAAAAAATCGGGGATAAGGAAGTAGATGTAGAAATCCTGACAACAGATAATTTAGATTATCGCGTCTGCAATGTTTTCACAGAAGAGGGAGATAACTTGAGTGAGATTTTAATAAAAGAGGGTTACGCATGGTGGGATGATGAAAATGCTAAAGATGCACTGACACTTAAAAAGCTTTGTGCAGAGGCTATTCGTGAAAAAAAAGGGTTGTGGGCGGACACTTCACCGCTGGCACCACGTGATTATCGTAAGAGCAAAAGTTTAACTCAAATATCTTATAAAACAGAAAAGAAGGTTGATGAGAAAAAAGAGGAAGAGAAAGAAAAAACAGTTCTAAAAGCGAAAGGGAATGAAGTTTATACGGGAACTTTTTCTGCTTCTAATATGCCTTATATTGATGCATCAAAAATTAATTTTAATGAAACAAAGATAGACCCGAGTCAACTATTAATGCAACACACACCGACAGTGGCTCGTGATGAATCGGGGAAACCTATTGGCCTTGCTGTTCCTAACATTAATCAAATACCTTATGCAAACGCTCTCGGTTTTAAGGATGGGGATATAATCTCCTCTGTAAATGGTTATCCTATCACAGATTTTTCACAAGCAATGCCGTTGTATGAAAAACTTAAAGGGGTAAAAGAACTGAATGTTCAAGTTATACGCGGAGGAAAACCCATAAATATTCCTATACGCCTTCCATAAATTGTGCATGCCAAAAGATAAGACGGGTTAAATATATACGATAGACAATTTTTTGCAATTTTACATTTTTTTCTTTATAATTATATACCCGTGGGAACTCCGCGGGGCAAAAAGTATAGTCCATTATTAATTTTTATATTGGGATATCTGTCTATGCAAGAAGAGGAACGGATTACTGAAGGTTTATCGTTTGATGATGTATTATTAGAACCTGCCTATTCCGCTGTATTACCCAGGGATACAGATATAAGCACGAGATTGGCTGGAAATATTAAACTGAATATTCCAATTATGAGTGCAGCTATGGATACTGTAACGGAATCCCGACTTGCTATTGCAATTGCAAGAGAAGGTGGAATTGGAGTAATTCATAAGAATTTAACGATTGAGGAGCAAGCAACGGAAGTTGACCGTGTAAAGAGATCTCAATCCGGAGTAATCACACATCCCTTTACTTTATCTCCCAATCATACTCTTCAGGATGCAGAATCATTAATGTCCCGATACAGAATCTCCGGTGTTCCGATTACAGATAAAAAAGGAATCTTAGTGGGAATACTAACCAATCGTGATTTGCGGTTTGAAGAAGATTTTACACGAAAAATCTCTGAAATTATGACCCCTAAGGAACGAATTGTAACAGTACCTCCGGGAACTACTTTAGAGGAAGCCAAACGAATTTTACATAAGCATCGTATCGAAAAATTACCTGTTGTAGATGATCGCGGAAGGCTTATCGGGTTGCTGACTGTAAAAGATATTATCAAAGCACGAGATTTCCCTAATCGGTGTGTTGATGATATGGGTCGGCTACGCGTTGGTTCTGCAATTGGTGTTGGAGAAGATGAATTAAAACGGGCGGACACATTAGTTGAAGCGGGTGTAGATGTATTGGTTATTGATTCCGCTCATGGACATTCCGCACTTGTCATCGAGATGGTTTCCATGATAAAAAAACGACACCCGCATGTCCCTGTTATTGCTGGCAATGTGGTTACGGGAGAAGGGGCTATGGCATTAATCGATGCAGGCGTAGATGCGGTTAAGGTTGGTGTGGGTCCCGGTGCGATATGTACAACCCGTGTAGTTACCGGGGTCGGCGTACCACAAATAACTGCAGTTTTGAATGTGGTGCGTGTTTGCAAACCGAAGAATATACCCGTTATTTCTGATGGAGGTATAAAATACTCCGGTGATATAGCCAAAGCAATTGCCGCAGGAGCAGATACGGTAATGATAGGTAGTTTATTTGCAGGAACAGAAGAAAGTCCCGGAGAACGGGTATTGTATGAAGGGCGGACTTACAAATTGGTGCGGGGCATGGGTTCTATCAAAGCCATGCAAAAGGGTAGCAAAACACGGTATATGCATTTTGATACGGAACCAACCAAACTTGTGCCGGAAGGAATTGAAGGTCGTGTTCCTTATCGTGGTGCACTGGCAGATGTAATTCATCAATTAGTGGGTGGCCTTCGTGCTGCAATGGGGTATTGTGGTTGTCCCAATATAAAATCATTACAGGAAAATACAAAACTGATACGAATTACATCCGCCGGGATTAAAGAGAGTCATCCACACGATGTAACGATTACAGAAGATGCCCCCAATTATCAGATACCGAGGTAATCAATTATGGAATACAAAGGACCTGTAATTATTGTTCTTGATTTTGGTGCTCAATATAGCAAACTCATAGCACGACGCATCCGAGAGGCAGGCGTTTACAGTATTATTCTTCCTTATAATGTATCTCTTGAAAAGATTAACATTCCAAATTTAGCAGGCATTGTGCTGAGTGGTGGACCTGCCAGCGTCCATCAACCCAATGCTCCTCTGCCCAAACTGGAAATTTTTGATTTACAAGTTCCGATATTGGGTATTTGCTATGGCGTTCAAATATTCGCTCAATTGTTTGGTGGTAAGGTAGAACCTGCACATCAGAAAGAATACGGAATTGCATATTTAAAGCATAAAGGGAATTCGGAGTTGCTAAAAGGTGTCCATAAGGAAACACCTGTCTGGATGAGCCACGGCGACCAGGTAACTGCAATTCCCCCCGGTTTTATACCAATGGGGGCAACGGAGAATTGTCCCTTTGCAGTAATTGGTAATCCGGAACGGAAACTTTATGGAGTGCAGTTTCATCCGGAAGTAGTGCATACACCGGAAGGACAAAAAATTATATCCAACTTTGTCCATGCTATTTGCGGGACAGACTCTACATGGACTATGGGCAATTTTATAACGCAAACCATTCAAGAATTACAGGAAAAAATCAATGGGAAGAAAGTTTTATGTGCCCTTAGTGGTGGCGTTGATTCCAGTGTTACCGCAGTACTGTTGCACCGTGCTATCGGAGATAATCTGCACTGTGTATTTGTAGATAACGGACTATTGCGAAAAGGTGAGCCTGAGATGGTGGAAAAGGTATTTCGCGATAACTTTCATATAAACCTGCATTGTGTTAAGGCGCAAGAACGGTTCCTATCGGCTCTGAAAGGGATAACAGACCCGGAACAAAAACGGAAAATTATCGGCACACTATTTATAGAAATATTTGAAGAGGAAGCCAAAAAATTAGGAGACCTATCTTTCCTTGCTCAGGGAACATTATATCCTGATGTTATTGAATCTATATCTGCAACAGGGGGTCCTTCTTCGACTATTAAAAGTCACCACAATGTTGGCGGACTTCCCGAGAAGATGAATTTACAATTGATAGAACCGCTTCGTGAATTGTTCAAAGATGAGGTCCGAGATGTTGGCAAACAGTTAGGAATACCGGATGAAATTATACATCGGCATCCCTTTCCGGGGCCCGGTCTTGCAGTTCGATGCATTGGCGAAGTAACTGCGGAACGATTGGATACCTTACGAGAAGCGGATACTATATTCATTGATGAAATTCGAAAAGCCGGTTTGTATAATCAAATCTGGCAGGCTTTTGTTTGTTTGCTCCCTGTCAAAAGTGTAGGAGTTCAAGGTGATGAAAGAACTTATAAGGAGGTATGTGTTCTTCGTGCTGTTACATCTGAAGACGCTATGACTGCGGATTGGTTCCGATTCTCTCCGGATATTCTTCAAAGAACTGCCAGCCGTATTTGTAATGAAGTTTCAGGAATTAATCGTGTGTTAACGGATATAACATCAAAACCCCCTGCAACAATTGAGTGGGAATAAACAATTTATCCGAGACATTAGACAAATTCAAAAATCGGGTCTGTAGTATAATCCGCTTTTACTCAGAGGGAATAAATCTTAATAAAACGGGGGCATTCTTTTCATTTGTCTGAGCAAATAGATGTATTACTTCTCCCAGAAGCAAACTATCCCAAACACGTTGAGGAGCAAAATGAGTTCTAACAGGAATATCCAGCAACTGTGCTATGTTAAATAGCATTTTAAATTGAGGGATAAGTTCATCCGGATGATAAAACAAAAGCGGTGCTATTTCATCCGCATACTGAGGAATAAATTGAAAAGGTTCTTCTCGCTTTAATTGAACAAATAAGTCATAGAGGTCATCCATATCTTTTTGAGCCAACTTCCTTAAAATATCTGTATTTGTTTCTAAACATAACTGTATTTTGAGATTCTTATCTTTAATACAACTTGAAACCATACTCCTGATTTTTTTCAGTAGATTTTCTGCTCTTGTCCACATTTCGTTATTATTCACTTCTTTATTAGCGTTTAGTATATGTAAAGCCTCTCTCGTTCCACTAAGAAATAAATTGAAAGGAAAAGTGGTGAATGAAGGAACTTCACCGGGGGTTTTATAGATTTGCTCTAACAAATATTTCCAGATACCTCCCTTTGTATCTCCGTAATATCCTGATAAAAAATTCAGTATCTCCTCATAAACGCGGATTACTAACAAGATCGTTTGAAAAACTGCAGAATAAAAACCCGTTTCTGTTGGATTTTTATAGGCAAGGCGAACAAGATTAATGGTAATTCCTCCCAGACTAATTTGAGGAGATATATCGACAGAAGAATCAAGGGGGATAAATCCCACTGTTACGGGGATTTCCTTATCTTCCACACAGGAAACAAGCAAAGGTAGAAAAGCATGGGATGGAGCAATTTGTAAGGGTAGATTAAACCGCCATATAAATGGATGGGCTGAGGATAAATTCTTTTCTCTATTGCAAATACATGCCAAAATATCCGTCATCATCTCTTGTGCTGTTTGTTGATAAGCAGAATAGGCTGTTCCTAAATTTTTTCCGCAATTACCGAATGCATAAGCAGTTGCCCATTTCTCGGGTACTGCCCAATCAAGAACCACCTGTATCCCCGGATTTTCTTCGCTAATTCTTTCACACTCTTCTAACCATCGAAATAGCCAATTTTTGTAATCATTTCCCTCCAGCCCTTTTAATAATGGTGCAATAGCCCAATTAACTCCCCAGAAGGTTACCGGATTTATGAAAAAATCCTTCCATTGAGAGTACGTGTTCTTAAGCAAATCCCAGAAATCATGAGGAGTATGGATGGTAGAAGTCTTGTTCTTACCACATAACCACAAAAAAAGTGCAGATTGATAAAGAGACCCTAATTTATCGGGTTGGTCCAATATATGTATGTAAATATACCCCTTATCGTGGGCATCAATAACATCCGAAGAGAATATTAACGAACGAGATACCTGCTCTTTTACTTTTTTCCCTAAAAAAATATCTGTATTAAGTGGCGTTATTTTACCTGTGTTGATACTTTTAATGATTTCGATACAGTCGTTTGTATGAAGATTGAGTAAAGAATGTTTATGAGGAATTAAAATTTTTTCTTTCTTTAATAACATTGAACATAATTCACTAAGAAAACCCAATGAAGGATGCTGACATTGAATCCCATTAAGTATCTCCAACACCTGTTTAATAATATTTTCTTGAATATCCTTTTTTATCTGCAACGGTTCCAATAAATAGTGTATCTTCTCTGTAATCATGTCGCTGTCTTTTTGGAAGAGATAGATATATCCATTAGAGGGTACTTCCGTTTTTTTTCGGGGCTGAGTTGAAGGGATTTTAGTATTTGCAATAAGATGTTGCTGAAGGTGCTTTTGACGGGAGAATTCTTTATAATGGCGAACTGTTCGGGTCTGTCCCATTTCTTGAAGCACCTGAATGGTTATAGCATTAATTTCCTGGCTAGATATAATAGCCTCAAGCCCATGACACTCGCGTAGATAGGTTTTTACAGCAGTGGCAAAACTGTAATCCAATCCATTTTCGTCTACCTCCGCCGATTGAAGAGCCTTTCTAATAGATTCTGCTAATTTCTGAATACTAAAAGGCTCAATATGACCATCCTTTTTCTTTACACGCAAAGCACCCTGTATCGGCAGTATAGGAAATCCAAACAAATCAAATAAAAAATCTTTTTTATTAGGTTTACGAGGTGATTTCATACTTTCATTTTCTTATCGATTACTTCTTTTTAACACTCTATATTGTAGCAATAAAGGGTAATTAAAATGAATTTCATACTTATAATGACAACAGAATAAAATAGATAGGAAAAAATACCATCATGTAAATTGTCTTGTTTATGAGTAAAAGAAAAAGGAGGGAAGTTTGAACTTCCCTCCTAAATCTCTATATATCAGTTATTTTGATTAATAGTGGGGATGATTATGGGCACCACCTTTGTCTTCTTTCTTTTCGGGGATATCAGCGACAAGACATTCTGTTGTAATAATCATGCTGGCAACACTGACTGCATTTTGTAATGCACAACGAATCACCTTTGCAGGGTCAATGATGCCTGCTTTAATTAAATCTTCAATATTGCCTGTATCTGCATTTAATCCTACATTTTCTTTTTCTTCTTCCAGTTTAACAGAAATCAGTTCACCGTTTAGTCCGGCATTGTTGGCAATTTGAATTAAGGGGATAGCCATAGCCTTTTTCATTAAAGTAACTCCCAAACCTTCATCACCTTCCAGTTTTAAGTTGTCCAACACCTTACGAGCACGGAGTAGAGCAACACCACCGCCCGGAACAAATCCCTCTTCAATAGCAGCACGGGTTGCATTCAAAGCATCATCCGTTCTATCTTTCTTTTCCTTTAATTCTGATTCTGTAGGAGCACCTACACGGATAACAGCAACGCCACCTGCTAATTTAGCAAGACGTTCCTGTAATTTTTCACGGTCATAATCGGAGGTAGTTTCCTCTATTTGCCGGCGAATTTGCTCGCATCGTGCTTGAATATCTTTTTTCTTACCCGCACCTTCAATGATGGTAGTGTAATCTTTCGTAACTTCGATGCGTTTGGCTTTACCTAACTGGTCAAGAGATACATTCTCCAATTTAATACCCAAATCTTCAGAGAAAAATTGTCCACCGGTTAAAATAGAAATATCTCTTAATATTTCTTTTCTACGGTCACCGAAAGCAGGTGCCTTAACTGCACAGACTTTAAGTATGCCACGAATCTTATTTACAACCAAAGTTGCTAACGCCTCTCCTTCAACATCTTCTGCAATAATAAGCATAGGTTTCCCTGTCTGGGCAATCTTCTGAAGCAGAGGTAATAAATCGTGAATACTGCTGATTTTCTTTTCATAGCAAAGGACATAACACTCTTCAAGAACTGCGGTCATATTGTTCGGGTCTGTTACGAAATATGGAGATAAATAGCCACGGTCAAATTGCATACCATCTACAATTTCTACTTCGGTTTTCAACCCCTTCCCTTTTTCAACGGTAATAACTCCATCATTTCCTACTTTATCAATGGCTTCAGATATGAACTGTCCAATTTCTTTATCTCCATTGGCAGAGACAGTTGCGACCTGACGGATTTCATCGGAATTACGGACTTTCTTACTCATATTCCCAATGGCTTTCACTACTTCTAATAGAGCTTTGTCCATTCCGCGTTTGATAGCCATTGGATTGGCTCCTGCGGTTACCAGTCGGATACCTTCGTGAACCATTGCTTGAGCCAGAACAGTTGCCGTAGTTGTTCCGTCACCAGCAATATCGTTTGTTTTGCTTGCCGCTTCACGCAACATGCGGGCACCCATGTTCTCAAATGGGTCTTTCAAATCAATCTCTTTTGCGACCGTTACACCATCTTTTGTGATGGTCGGTGAACCATAGGTTTTCTCTAATAATACATTGCGACCGCGCGGACCCAAAGTTGCTTTTACTGCATCTGCTAATACATCTACGCCTTTAATTAATTTTTCTCGGGCTTCTTCACTGAAAACAATCTGTTTTGCCATAAGAGATTCCTCCTCCTTAAATGGTTAAAACAAGTTCATTCAAGGAAAGTAATATTTTATAGTTTTGATTTCTGTTAGCACTCACTTATGGTGAGTGCTAATATAATACCATATATATAATCGTTTTGCAACTCATCTTTACTGACAAAATCGGTTAACCTTTTAACATTAAAACTATAGTCGTATTTCCAACCCTGTATTTTGATAAAATATTGAAGTATTTATTCGTTTTGAAATACAATTGATTAAGTTTTTAAACTAACAAACTGGGATAAGGGTTAAAATATGGATACAAAACGGCTTTTTTCTCTATTATCAAAATTTGATAAAGTGCGAGTTCTTGCTATTGGAGATATTTACTTAGATGAGAATGTTTATGGCAAGGTTACAGAAGTAAGTCTGGAAGCCCCGATTCCTGTATTGGAGGTATTAGAACGCCGATATAATCCTGGAGCCGCAGGAAATGCTGCCTGCAATGCTTCTGCCCTTGGTGCTATGGTCTATATGTTGGGCGTCGTGGGTGCGGACTCAAATGCAGAAATTTTAAGGAATGAATTTCAGAAACGAAATGTAAACATTGATTATCTTGTGGTTGACCCGACACGACCTACAAACACATATGGGAAACTTCGGGCAGGTGGACATAATATTCCCACACAAGAGGTTCTCCGCACAGATACCCCACGTCCTAAACCTATTTCGGGTAAAGTAGAAGAACAAATCATCAAAAATATATATAAAGTAGCCAAAAAGGTGGATGTAATTATGGTGGGAGACCAGGTATCCTCTGTTATAACGCCTGAGGTATTGTCCGCCTTAACAGAATGTGCCAAAAAGTATAATTTAATTACCGTTGCGGATTCCCGTGCACGGGCTAATATTTTTAAGGGTTTTGATGTAATACTTCCGAACGATAAAGAAGCAGGTATTGCCACAGGCATCCATGTTGTAGATTATGAAACACTGAAAAAAGCGGGAAAATTTTTACTTAAATCGGCAAAAAATGCAATGATAACGCGTGGACCCGATGGCATAACTATTTTTTATGAAAACGGCAAAATTGAAGATGTTCCAATTGCTCCCGTTCAGGTTATTGATGTAACAGGAGCCGGCGATACAGTAACCGCAACAGTTGCTTTAGCCTTAGTTGCAGGAGCAAATCTTTATGAATGTGCAGTATTGGGAAACACATCTGCGGGTGTAGCGGTAGCCCAGCATGGAGTAGTTACTGTTTCCCGAGAAGAGGTCGAGCAGGCTCTTTTAAGTGCTGGTGGTCCTTTCAAATTGAAGACATTGCCGCAATTAAAAAAGATTGTTCAGCAATTGAAAGAACAAAACAAGAAGATTGTATGGACAAATGGCTGTTTTGATATCCTGCATGTGGGTCACATTACCTATCTCATGCGAGCAAAGAATGAAGGAGATGTATTGATTGTAGGTTTGAACAGTGACCGCTCAGTGCGTCAAATAAAAGGAGAGGGTAGACCGGTCATTAATGAACACAATCGTGCATTGGTGTTGTCCGCTCTTGAGTGCGTGGATTACATTGTTCTATTTGATGAGAAATCTCCTCTCCCAATAATTAAACAGTTAAAACCAGATGTATACGCTAAAGGAGGGGATTATACGATAGATACATTGGTTCAGCCTGAGCGGCGATTTGTAGAGAGTTATGGTGGTCGAATTGCACTTATTCCCGGTGTAGAAGGACAATCAACGACAAGTATTATCCATAAAGTTAAGGGAAATGCGTAAACCGGAGTTGGACCTGTCGGACTTATCAGACCTGTTAGACTCGCCAGCCTCGTCTGATTTGCCGGACTTGTTACATTTCTCATTGTAAGGAGATTATTTTGTTTTCCGTAAGATAATGGTATATCTGTTCTGCAACAAAATAATGCCCTGCTACCGTAAAATGCACTACGTCTAATAAAAGTTCCGGTACATTTTTCTTTTCAAATTCCGGAATAAGATTAATATAAGGAATTTTTAATTCATCTAATAAAGGAATAAAACGGGGTGGACACCAGAGTTTATCTCCCTGCAACATCGGGAAAATGCATACACAAACAGGAATATTTTTCTGCCTTGATAGTTCTGCCAATTCCGAATAAGGATTTTTTAACAATGCAAGGTCATCATGCTTATACTTATTGTATAAATACAGGAGTTTGAGAAAAGAAATTGTTCGGGAAGGTCCGCGAAAAAAATGCCACCAGAGCCCACCATCGAAACCGATTTGCCCATCGTTCGGACAAAAACCGATAAGTATAAGGTCAGGATTATAATTAAGCACCTTTGTTTTTATAAGTTCAACCTCCTGCTCTGCATTATAACCACCTATTCCAAAATTTAGCACTTCAATTTGTGTGTTTGTTTTGTTATTTGCTTGAAGGAGTTGTTCTAATTTTTTGGGATAGGTATCTTCCAATCTTTGTCTCCAGCCAAAAGTAACAGAATCTCCAACTACTGCGATTCGAAACACATGATGTGGCTTCTCGCGAGAAAATTCACGGTCACGAAAACCATCCGAATTAATTTTTATCATTCCGGAAATTACCGAATTGGGTCGCAGTTCATACATAAGTTTTTTATTTTTAGAGCGAATGTGAACAATACTGTTTCCATCCGATTGCCATGTAAAACGGTTTGCCTGCATGGGGTCTACTTCCCATGCAGAACCATCGTAACGCGGGTCAACGGGTATAAACACCCCCATAGATTTGAGAAGTTTCATTTCCCAATAGGCAAAAAATATTTCTGCAATAGTAAAACAAAGAAGAAGACTTGCAAGAAATAAGCCTATGTTTACAAGAACATGAATACCCTTATTTTTGTAAGGATAATCTTTTGATTGTATTTCCGAATATTTTTGTTTATTCATAATAATGACACCGATTATGTTAAACTAAATAAAATTTATTGTATTATTGTAACGGGTTTTAGTTGTCATCTTCGAAATGAGGTTATCGAAAATATGGAATTAAATGAATATATCGAGCAAGAACGATTTCCGGAAACAGTATATGTAACACGACCCATGATGCCTGCAGAGGTAGAGTATAGTTCTTTTCTTTCAAAAATCTGGGAGACGCTCTGGCTTACAAATGAAGCCTACTGGCATCAGCAGTTTACATCTGAACTAAAAAAATTTCTAAATGTATCGGAATTGGTTCTATTTTGCAACGGGACTATAGCCCTACTGATAGCATTAAAGATACTGGATATAAAAGAAGGAGAGGTTATCACAACTCCCTTTACTTTCCCGGCTACACCTCATATTATTTGTTGGAACGGATTGAAACCTGTGTTTTGCGATATTCAGTCGGGTGGATATAATTTGGACCCACAAATGGTAGAGAGATATATAACTCCGAACACAAAAGCCATTTTACCGGTGCATGTTTATGGAATACCTTGCGATGTTGACGCTTTCTCTAAATTATCAAGAAAATATTCTATACCGATAATATACGATTCCGCACATACCTTTGGATGTTGGTATCGAGGACGTTCTTTATGTGATTACGGGGACTTATCCGTGTTGAGTTTTCATGCAACTAAACTATTTACAACAGCAGAAGGTGGAGCTTTGATCTGTCATAAACCGGAACAGGCACGAATGGCATATTTAATGAAAAATTTCGGAATTGCTGATGAAGAAACTGTCGTCGGCGTTGGAATTAATGGAAAAATGAACGAACTTTCATCTGCTTTTGGTCTTGCATCATTGCCAAAAGTAGCAGAAGAAATAAGGAAAAGGAAAGATTTATACAAATTATATTGTGAAAAGTTAAGTGCTTGCCCCGGGATTCGAACGGTTACAGAACCCAAAGACTGTGATTGGAATTATGCTTACTTCCCTATTGAGGTAGATAAAATGAAGTATGGTATTTCACGGGATGAATTGTTCAATAGACTTCGCCAATGTAATGTGATTGTGCGAAAATATTTTTACCCCTTATGCAATCGCATCTCCTATTATGCAAAAAGAGTCGATATTCCTCAAATACCGACACCTAACGCAGATGAAACAGCAGAACGAGTTTTATGTTTGCCTATGTATGGGAATTTACCCCATGAATATGTTATAAAAATTTGTGAGATGATAAAAATTTTTCCTGAATGGGCTGAGACATGAAAAGAAGGGACACTTCAAAATTAAAAAAGCCTGTCCGTGTAATGATTTTTCCGGGAGGGACAGAAATAGGACTTGAAATATTTCGTTCTTTGTCCTATTCTCAGCATATAGAATTATTTGGTGCCACCAGCCTCGAAAATGATCCGGGGGGTATGCTGTTCAAACATTACTACACCGGACTACCCTTTGTAAACGAAAGGTCCTTCCTAAAAAGATTCTGTTCGCTATTGGAAAAATTAAAAATTGATTTTATTTTCCCCGCTCATGATACAGCAGGATTATATTTGGCGGAGCATCAGCACGATTTACCTTGCAAAGTTTTAATCTCCCCGGTGAAGACCTGTCGGATTTGTCGGGATAAAGAGAAAACTTATAAATATTTCGATGGGATATTATCTATTCCGAAAGTATTTAAACAGCCCCATCAAATCCCTTATTTTCCTGTATTTTTAAAACCAAAGATAGGTGAAGGGTCAAAAGGGGTTTTTCGTGTAGAAAGCCAGAAGGAACTGGAAGGAATACTGGAAAATAAAAAAAATTTACTCATTTTAGAATATCTACCCGGGAAGGAATATACCATTGATTGTTTTACAAACTATGTAGGGGAATTAATCTTTTCAGGGGCACGGGAGCGTATTCGCATATCTCATGGAATTAGTGTTGATACGCAGGTAACCAATCGCTATAGATTTATACGCTTTGCAGAGGTAATTAATAAGCATCTAAAACTTCGAGGTGCCTGGTTTTTTCAGATGAAAGAGAGGGCTAATGGTGAGTTGGTTCTCCTTGAAATTGCCCCACGGGTTAGTGGAGGAATGGGTCTTTTTCGCAATCGTGGGGTTAATTTACCGTTACTAACTGTTTACGATGCCCTGCGTATACCTGTGGAGATTACGGAACAGCCTTTCCCACAGGAAATGCAGAGATGTTTATTTAATTATTTTCCCAAAGCTTTCATTTCTCCATTATTGCAATCCCATACAAAGAAACCCTATTTTTTTGACCATGTTTATATTGATTATGATGATTGTCTGGTTATTCATGGAAAGTTAAACTATCCTGTAGTTTTATTTCTGATACAATGTAAGGGAGCCGGCATTCCTGTAACTGTGCTTACACGACATAAAGGGGAATATGAAATTTCATTACATTCATTGGGATTGGATAAACTAATAAATACATTTATTGAATTGCACGAAGGAGAAAAAAAATCGTCCTATATTCAATCGAAGAAACCTATATTCATTGACGACTCCTATCAGGAACGCAAGGAAGTGTATGAGACATTAAAAATACCTGTGTTCAGCGTAGATATGATAGAAAGTTTGATTGATTGGAGTTTATGGTATGGATGAACATGAATTTATTGAACATGTAGGAAAGACATATACAAAAGGGTCCATGCAAGACCGTGTTATACGGGAACTTATTGTGCGGACCATTCAACCCTATCTGCATCAGAAGATGGTAGGACTTCAACTAGGATATGCGGAAGGTGTTGATACAGAGATGCTAGCTCCTTTGCTGTTCGAGTTAGATGTGGCAGAGGGAAATGCATCTTTTATCTGGGAAGGGAAAAAGAAGAATCTTCCCAATGTCCGCTTTATTTCCTCTCTTTTCGAAGAATTAACCCTTGAAAAGACAGGTAGACAATATGATGTTATCTTTGCTATATATGTATTGGAGCATGTCCTGGATATTTCCGTTTTGTTAAATAGAGTTCGAAGATTGCTATTACCCGATGGCATTCTTTATGTCGTGGTTCCTAATTCACGTGCTTTGTCCCGTCAATTAGCCCGACATATGCGTATATTAGAAGAATTGGACGATTTTACACCACATGACATTCAGCACGGGCATCGAAGGATGTACGACCGTGTTCGGTTAAACCGTGACCTGGAACATGAAGGATTTAAAATAATTCATCAAGGGGGTATCTTTCTAAAAATATTGGCAGATTTCCAATTAGACCAATTATATCGTTCCGGCATTTTGGGACCATCTCAAATTGATGGATTATATCGTTTAGGTTTGGAATATCCAGACATGTGCGGGTCTATTTTTGCCATTGCCAAGAGAAATGAACTATCTATATCAGGGAATGAGGTATAAAGGGATGGCTATAGATACAAAGCATTCAGATATAGAGTTTTCTATAGTTATCAGTTGTTATTATGAAGAACGAAGTATCCGTGAATTTCATCGCCGTCTAAAAGATACCTTAGAAAAAACAGGAAGGTCATATGAAATAATATTTGTAAATGATGGGAGTACCGACAGAACATGGGAAATATTAAAAGAAATTTACAAGGAGGATGAACGGGTTTTTTCAGTAATTAATTTATATCGCAATTCAGGACAACAGGCAGGCGTTACCGCAGGTATTATGGATGCACGCGGTAAAGCAATTATACTTATAGATAGTGATTTACAATTAGCACCTGAAGATGTCCCTAAGTTAATAGAGAAATATGATGAGGGTTTTGATGTTGTAAGCGGGTGTCGCATACAACGACAGGATAGTATTCTCCGACGCATTCCATCAAAGGTTGCTAATTGGATTATGCGGAAATCTTCCGGTATCCCGCTGACCGATTTCGGCTGTACTTATAAAATTTATCGAGCAGACCTTGTTCGTGCTTTTGAATACGGTCCTTTTAATATTTTCCGTACTGCGGATGTGGTTTCGCGTGCGGGACGATGTGTGGAGGTGCCCGTTCAACATTTTCCACGACCTTATGGGAAATCTGGATATACCTTCTGGCGTCTCTGGCAATACAACATGGACAATCTGGTACGCATGTCTCCACGTTTGTTCCAATGGATGGCGATATTATGTGTTATCTTCGGATTTTTGTTCTTTCTCCGTATCCTTTCTGCCTTCTTCCTGGATTATAGCATTATGAAGGAGATTACCCCCGGGCTAATTTTGAATGTTATCGTTTTTTCGTTGCTGATTATTGTAGCAATACTCTCTATTATCGGTGAATTTGCGATGCGTTCTTTCCTCGCTTTATACCGTATTCCTGCGTTTATCGTTCGTGAAAAATGGAAGCGAGATATATAATAAGATTTTTGACTTTATATTGTATCAGGAAATATCTGTTTCATGAAGACACATCAAAAACTGTTCCGAAGAAAGGTACTATTCCTCTTTATTCAACTCGTGCTATGGCTATTACCTTTATTGATTCTTTTTTTATTTGAATGTTCTTTACGATTCTTAAACAAGGGCGAAGACCGACAACCTCTTATACAAAAACATTTCAGCACACTAACCCTATCTGTCCCTAATCGCAGTTTTTATCAACAATTTTTTAATATTCCACTGCACGATTTTGTAAATTGGGACCATCTTGATTTTTATGTCCCAGAACAAAAAAATAAAGATACCCTTCGAATATTTGTTTTTGGGGAATCTGCAATGTATGGACTGGAATCTTCGGTAAGACAGTTAGAAGTTATATTAAAGTACTCTATCCCCGAGAAAAATTGGGAAATATATAATGTATCGTGCCCGGGTATCAATTCCCATGTTCTTTATTTCCTGGCAAAGGCATGCTCGAAACTATCGCCGGATTTCTTTATCATTTACATGGGGAATAACGAAACAATTGGTCCTTATGGGGAACATTCCTTACTGTATTCAGTTCCTTTTTTAAGAACGAATACTATGATTCGGTTACATACTTATTTAAAACATCTTCGAATGGTGCAATTATTTGAACAAAGTCAGAGTACAAAGTGGCGTGAACAAAAACCAAAGGACTTATTCCCATTTCTTCCAAAACAAGGACAGGGGAAAAGAACCCTAAAACTATATAAAAATAACCTAAGGGATATGATTTATGCAGGAATGTATGCTCATGCAGATGTAATTGTAGGAACTTTATCCTATAACAGGAAATTTGGCAAAAAAAAAGAGGAATGGGATACCATCCGTTTTGAACCGACAGAAATGAATAAATGTATTGTGGATACATGCAAAATATTTTCAAAAAATGTGCATCTGGTCGATGTGGATGGAATACTTGCAAAGAAGAGTCCGCAGGGTATTCCAGGTTATGAGTATTTCTGTGATAATATTCACTTCACATTTGAGGGGAATTATCTGCTCGCGTGCGAGTGGTTTAAGGCAATTTCAACTATTCTGAAAAAACGCAATATTATAACGGAAAAAGGAGATATTCCTTTGATAAGTATGGAAGATTGTTCTCATTATTTAGGATGGAATCATGCGACAGAATTGTTACAGTTACAGATGCAGAAGGCAGTGATTATTGACCCCATCTCCCAAGAAATTATTTCTGAAAAAGAAAAACAATTAACGGAAGAACTCGGAGATAAAATAGAAGAAAAGATAGTTGAAGGATATATGTATGCATATAAACTTAATCAAAATGATGAAAAGATTAATATGCAATTGATTGATTGGTTATTAAAAACAAAAAACATTGCTCAAGCCAATGAAGTGGCTCAGGAATTTCTAAAAAAACACCCCTATTCCCGAATTGCTATGCGGTTGTCAGGGAATGTATTTGCCAACAGAGGAGAGATTAAAAAAAGTATTGAGATGTATCAGGAGTGTTTACGATATTACCCGGATGACGGACTGGCACAGGATAGTTTGAACATTATGTTAAAATACAATAACAATAACACCCGTGATAACCCGGATAATAAGTGAACAAAAACGATACAATGAAGAGAATTATTATTGATTTAATCCTTTTTTTACTCATTGTTGTTTTCTCTTCATGGATTGTTTATGAACATTTAACAATCCGTGTCAAAATGATTGGACGGGACTATCGGTTCGAACAGGAATGGCTGGTAAATGCCATATCTATCGCTTGTGGACAGGGATTCACGACACCTAAAGCACCTTATCCAAAAAACATTCGATTGTTTCTGGAACAGAAAACAAATTCTCTGCAATTTTCTGACCTACCCAAAGATTGGGGCACATGGGATAACAGCCGTTTTGTAAGGACACATCGCTATCTAATATATACAATAGGTATATTATGGCAATGGTTTGGAATAAACTGGGATGTATTAAAAATATATGCCGGGATAGTTTTCGTTCTTAGTGTAATAGCGGTTTACATTACTTTGTATATATTTGGAGGGAGCGTACCTGCTTTTATAACAACTTGCCTGGTCATGAATTCCCCCTCTCTTCTTTTTCTCCTGCCATCTATCCGAGATTATTCAAAAACTACTTTTTTTATGCTATTCCTTGCAATTTCAGCAAGCATGTTCTATTTTTCGGATAAGTATGTATGGAGAACTACAATTGTTTCATCTGTATTAGGTTTCGTAATAGGCATTGGATTGGGATTTCGCCAGGATGTACTTATTTTATTCTTTTTAGGGCTGGTGTTTATAGGTATCATTGGTGCTAAATTTTTATATTATAAGAAAATTCATGCGAGTATAGGTTGTATCGTTCTTTATCTGCTATCTTTTCTTGCATCAGGCTATCCTATATTGTTAGCAATTGCTGAGGATAAAGGGGCGGTATCCAGCCATTCATTGGTGCAGGGTCTTGCAAGCACCATCGAACAAACCTTAATGGGTGGTAATTCTTCCTATCGGCTTGTTTATGAACCCAATGATATGCTTGTCCATTCAACAATTGCGTCCTTTGCACGACGAACAGGTTTTGAAGAACCCTTTGATAACTATTTATCACCAGCATACGGGACTGCAGGTAGGGCTTATTTCAGGTCTGTTGCATGGCATTTTCCTGCGGACTTATGGGGTCGCATCCTATCCGCTTGTAGTAATTGTTTCTCGACACTTTATAACTTTACAAGGGAACAAAAGCAAAACCATCCGGAATTTAACCGACCATCCTGGTCCTTTTTTTTCACTGACCATTTTTATTATTGGGATATTCCTCTTGCTTATATCGGACCGTGGATATTATTGGGATTAATTTTTATTGTGAGTGTGAAAAATATCTGGAAAGGGATACTAATCTCCGGAGTTTTAGGTTATCTATTAGGTTATCCCTCCATCTTGTTTGAATATCGGCATGTAGTTCACCTGACCCCTATTTTATACGGAATTGTCATTCTGTTTATGTATGAATTATTTACAACCCTTTACGGTATGTATCGAAAAGAATTGTCCGGAAAAAGTATTTTAATCGGACTGCGTAACGGTGTTATTGTTCTGATAATTGTAGTCTGTTCCTGTTCATTACTATATGCAACTTTAATTTTATGGCAGAAACATCAGTTATTAAAACTTATCACCTCCTATCGCGAATTGAATTGGGAGAAGGTAAATCTCAATCAAATTGATACTGGAACGAGCATCTTATTCCAACCTTCAAAAACCTTACCCCGTTTCGAAAAAGTATCCGAACTGCCTATTATGGAAACCCCTTTTGAGTTTCTACGTGCTGATTTTGAATTAGCAAAAGACTTTTCTATTTATTCCAGATATGATAATACATATTACGCAGTAGATTTTTCAGAACCCTTAAACCCACTCCTCCATTGGTATATTAAGGGAAACATACCTCATCGGATAAGTATCTATTTCTTAGTTTACTCTGCATCTACTATCAAACCAAGAAATGAGATTGTCTTTAATAATCAGGAACCTATTATATGGGTTCGTGGGGCGTGGAAAGGGATTGAGATACCGAAGGGATATGAAACTTCATTTTGTGGGCTTTATCGGGCAGAGAACCCATCTATGGAACCTTTTTTAATAACTCTGGCTGTACCCCAGGATAATTCTATCAAAGGTTATAACAAGCATTGGAGATATGCATGGGATTTCAGAAATGTTCGAGAAAATATAGAGCGATACAAATTGTATGATTCTTCTAAGTAAGAACAAAATACTGTTAAATTCAAAACAAAACATCAACTATGACGTTTTTTTCTTTCTTTTTTTTCTAATTGTCGGGATATTACTCCGTCTATATAGAATTTCTCAAGAGTCCATTTCGCTGGAAGAATATGCATGCATAGCCAATCTAAATCTCCATTCCGTATTTCATTTCATAAAAGAACAAAGGAATACATATCCTTACGGTGGCATTTTGTTTCCTTTATGTCAATACCTCTGGGGAAGATACTCAGGAACAGGGATTGTTTCTATTCGTTTGTTAAGTATCTGTATCTGGATAGGTTTCTATCTTATGTTCTGGGTTATTACAAACAAACTGGAACGGCAAGGTAAGTTACCTGCCGGTACGAAAACTCTCGTCTGCATAGGGATAACTCTCTCCCCTGCTCTTATCTTTATTGGACAGGAAGCACGGATGTATATAGCATACCTTTTTCTGGTCTGGGGTTCGTTTTTCTTGTTCATGAAGGTGATGGATAACATGTCCAATAATCGAACCCTTATATTCTGGATACTTGTCAATCAAATGTTGTTATGGACACACCATATCGGGGTAATTATATGGGCTACAGAGTTCTTACTTTTAATTGCTGTGCCATATAAGGGAAAAAGATATATAAGAAAATCGATTGCTCTAATTATTATACATTCCATATTTTTAATCCCATGGTTCAGTTGGATTTTAACCATTCCACCTCAACCCGGTGAATTACACCGATATTATCTTAAACCTTCATTCTGGGAGTTATTATCATTTCCTTTTGTTCTTAATATTGTTGGGAAAGGGGGAATTTGCCCGATAGGTATATCACATCCGTGGCAGTATTCGTCCTCCATTATTGGGTCTATTTTACATTACTCTCAAAAAGGTTTTGAGTTGGCTCTTGTTCTTTTTTCTTTGTTAGGTTTGTTGGGTTTGGTATATGAAACTATTCGTAGGTGGATACGAAGAGATAATACATTTCACATTTCTTTTTTCTTCCTTGTCTTATTTACTATCCCTCCTTTTTTACTGTTCTGCCTTGCACGACTTGGACCACCTGTTTTTACAACGAGGTATATTGTCTTTCTCATTCCATTACATTTCATTGGGATTGCCTATTTCCTTTCACAATCAAGAAAATGGATTAAATGGTTTGCTATTGTCCTTCTTATAGTTGTGCTTCTTTATCCAATAGGAATTATGTCGCAAAGTTCATGGCGAATGGACTGGAAAGGAGTAGGGAGAATTATTTCCCAAAATCAAGGGATGCACGACTTGGTAATAATTCGCGACCCCTTCTGGATGCCCATTTTTAGGCTCAATAATGAAGATATTTCCTTGCCTGTAACAGATGCATATACTGAGGAGGGATTGGCAAATCTAACACAGGTTTATTTTAATAGTTTAGGTACAAACCAGATAGAAAAAACGAAGATATGGATTGTTATCCCGGATGTATATGGAACAGGCTTAAATACATTTCCTTCGGTATTGAAACAATATGGATTTTACTTCTTTGTTTATACCTTACCCGGCGAACAGAAAATATATCTATATCAAATTTCCTCTTTACAAAAATTGAAATGTGAAAACATATTCACAATAAATTTAGACATAAAAAAATTAACGAGAAAATTATTTAGTGAAGCAAGCCTTGCATCAGGTATATTTTATAAGAGACACCGCTATGATCATGACCGCACAGGTTTCCATTTTGTTCGGTGTGCTATGGAGTTGGCACGATTAAAAAAATATAACCAAGCAGAGTACTTATTAAAGCACGCATGGGAACAGAACCCAAATCAGATAGTTCAATTTTATGAAGGGTTTTCAACAAAAGTAAATTTTGAGAAAGAATGCATATTACTATATTATGCCACATCACAAGAAGACCTATCGGTCCTTTTCTGGAATGGCGTAAAATGTTTTGCAGAACAGGATTACGAAGGAGCATTCTCCTATTTCGCACAATTGATTAAAGAATGTAACAAAGAACCATTATTCTGGTGGTTCTGGGGACAAACCTGCGATAGATTATCCAATGTTACAACTGCTAATTGGTGCTGGTCCTTGCTATTTCATCTCCAGCCTGTTTTACCCATTGGCTGGCACTTTATTTATCACCCTTCTGCAATTACCTGCGATAAAAATGCGGTGGAAAAGGCTTTTCATAGAGCGGAAGATTTACAAATCCCAACAGAACATTTAAAAAAAGATATTGACTATTCTTTACTAAAATAAAATTATGGAATTTTGTATATAACAACCTGATGGTCTTCATAACATTTATGTATTTTTTTCATTTTATCCAGAAGAGGTTTATTTTCATCCGTATGCCGTAAAAGAATATAGTTCAGTTTTTTTTGTTGACAGAGAGCAAGAAAATCACTATACCGCTGTTCTCGGAGTGGATTCCATATATAATTAAGGAATCCTATACGGTAGCCTATTTCACAATAAGGGTTCATGTAAAACATCATGGTATAAACCAGTTTTCTACCTGCAGGCATAACTGTCCAGATTCCTGTAACCTCATCACATAAAAATAAGTCCTGAGGTGTTGTATTATTTAATATCCATTTATAAACGTTATCAAATCGAGCAACATCATGTGCCAATTTATTTACTTCCATTCCGCGATAGATTTCGTGTAGTGGTGGAATAGGTCTTACCAAAGTAGTCACACCCATAAGGAATATCAAAGATAAAACAACAAGGTATATTCCCTTCTGAAGCCAGTAATGAATGTTTCTGCGTTGGAAAAAATGAACAATCACCCCTGCTACCTGAAGAGAGCCGTAAACAAACCAGAATCCTATTAACGCATGAACGGACATAAAGGTGTGATGGGGAGGAAAAAATGCTGGAAATGCAAAGCCATAATAGTATAAACACTGAGATATTATCTGTTGAAATACTAAAAGAAGGACCACTACTGTCCATATCCTCAACCACCATAATTCTTGTTTTTTTCTGTGGATAAAGAAAAATAAAATAGAGATAACACCTATCACAGTAAAACCATTAGCACTTTTTAGCAAAGTTGTTGGAAGATTTTTCAATTCAAGGGCTGAGGTTACATAAAGAGATGGATAGGGATTGCGAATAATGAATCGATAACGAATAAAAATGGGTAACCAATAAGGACTGCTCAAAAAAAGTGCTATCCCCAGAAGGATACCTATTCCTTTGAGGTATTGTATAAGTTCCTGTCTCAGGGAAGAACGAGAAAACTGGATAATCTTAACAAGGGAATACAAAGCAATAAATAATCCCGCTTCTATTAAAACTGCCGTGTGTGTGAGAAATCCCAGCCCTAAAAACACTCCACATAAAATAGAAAATAGGTGTTTCTTTTTCTCAGCATAAAGAATAAACATAAGAATTGTTAAGAAAAAAAATGTTTTCCCCCACTGGGGTGCTATTAGCCAGGGGGAATAAGAGGAATACATCCACTCGGGTAGATAAGGGTGTCTTGCAAAAATAAAGTATGTTATAGATAAGAAACCTGCCCATGGTCCCCAACAATTCCATGCTAATAACATCACTGCAATAGGTAGCAATAACTGCAAAAAGGGACCTATTTGCATACATGTTTTGGGTAATGATGTATCGAGTATTTTGCTGGATAGGGCAATTACAAATCCCGTTAGGGGGTTATACCAATTAATTTCTCCTTTTAATATAGGGTCTTCAGGGTAAGTCTTATCAAGGAAGGTTTGTGCAATTCCTATATCGCGAAGGGTATCCCAATTAAAGGGCCATTGAAAAGGTCGGGAACTAACAATGCCTATCCATAAAGCAAAAGCAATAAATACTACACAAAGTGTAAAGGCAATTAATTTGTCCGTAATATCTATAGGAACAGTATTTCGTATGGAAATATTTTGTAAATTATATCTCCACTTATTTTCTAAAACATTTTGTATAACTTCTTTAATGTGAGTATTCATGTATTAGATAACATCAGTCCCTTTTTTAGTGATTGCGGAAAAGCATATACAAAGCCAATTGTCGGAAAATTTCTGCCTTATCGCCCAAATAGTTCAAAGTTGAAATCGCTTTTTGAGTATGTTCCAAGGCTAACTCCTGAGCCTTTTGTAAACCTAACAGGGCGGGATAGGTAGATTTTTTATGTTCTTTATCACTTCCGACAGGTTTTCCTAAGGTTTTTTCATCACCAGTTACATTCAAAATATCATCTACAATCTGAAAAGCAAGCCCTAAATGTTTTCCGTATTCTGTTATTGTTTGTAAACCTTCAGCAGGGGCATTGGAAAGCAAGGCTCCACATCGTAATGATACACAAATCAAAGCACCTGTCTTTTTTCGGTGTATTTCTTGCAAAGTTTCCATAGATACAAGTGTTCCTTCTGCTTTTATATCCAGATATTGCCCACCTACCATACCATTAACACCTGCTGAATGAGCAACCTCCATCACGACCTCCGCATTTCCTGTACTTGCTAATAATTCAAATGCCAGTGTTAATAATCCATCTCCCGCCAGAAGGGCAACTGATTCACCATATACTTTATGTAGGGTTGGTTTGCCTCTTCGAAAGTCATCATTATCCAAAGCAGGCAAATCATCATGGATAAGGGAATAGGTATGTATCATTTCGATGGCACATGCGGAGGGCATCACATTTTGTATATTTCCATCAAATAGTTCAGCAGACCCTAAAACCAATGCGGGACGGAGTCGTTTTCCACCTGCAAAAAGACTGTATTCCATGGCTTCAATAAGTCCCGGAATAGGACATTTTAATTGGGATAAATACCCACGAATGGCTTTTTCCGTTTGTCTGCCCTTATCAAGAAGAAATTGTTCCACTTTCTCCTTATGAAATTTGTTTCTCAATGCATTGAATATATCCATCAGAAAGGTAAGTCCTCGTTAATATCGATTTCAGAAGAATTCTCTTTATAACTTGTTTTTTTTGTTCGCGGTTGAGTAACCTTCTCAGAATTTACGGATATATTTGAGGATACATCCTCTCCATTATCTGTATCAGAAAGTTCAAAGGGTTTCGCTTCTATTACTCCATCTTCATTCTTTAAAAGTATTTCTATTTTCCGTTCCGCTTCGGAAAGGGCTTTTTCACATTGTCTCGCGAGACGAATTCCCTCTTCAAATTGTTTTAGGGCTTCTTCTAATGTTAATTCCCCTTTTTCTAAATTTTGAACAATTTGTTCCAATTTTTCCAGGTCTTTTTCAAAATTGCCATAAACAGGTTTTTCGTGCTTTTCTTTCATGGTTGTTCATCCTTTTTATGTTCTATAGTTTTAACAATGGCATTTGCAATACCATCTGAAAATTGCATTTTCACGGAATTACCTATACCCAGTTGTTCCACACATCGAACTAATTTATGCTCCGGTTCAAGCCATACAAGTGCGTATCCACGACCTAATACTTTCAACGGACTGAGTGCCTCTAATTTAGCCACATGGAACATATATTTTGATTTTCTATCCTGAAAAGTAACATTTATTTTTTGTTCTAACTGTTTCTTTATGTAGTCCAGTTTCTCTTTTTGTGATTGAATTCTTGATTGAGGGGACATAATTTGCAAAGCATACATTGCCTTTTGTATTCGCGAATGCAATGCCTCCTTTTCCCACTCCCACCAATCCTCCAGTTGCTTCCTGTAATCCATCAAACAAAGTAAATTATCACGAATGATATTATGGATACTCTGGAAACCACGGCGCTGTTGAGCCAGTTCAAGTCGGTGAGAATAACGCTGGGCAATTTGTTTAATCGCTCGAACCAACTTTTGTTTACGTGTTTGTATCGTATCCCATAAAACGGTCTGGTCCTGAATAACCATTTCTGCAGCGGCAGAAGGAGTCGGAGCACGAACATCGGCGGAAAAATCTGTAAGTGTAAAATCAATTTCATGCCCTACCGCCGAGATAATAGGCGTTTTCGCATTATATACTGCACGAACAACAATCTCTTCATTAAAAGACCAGAGGTCCTCAATAGAACCACCCCCCCTACCAACAATAATAACATCCACACCGTATTGGTCCAGATATTGAATTCCTGCAACAATCTCCGAACTCGCTTCTTTCCCCTGCACCCGTGCAGGATAAAGAATAACATGTATATTCGCAAAACGACGCGACAATACTTTTAATATGTCCCGTATTGCCGCTCCGGATGGAGAAGTTACTATTCCAATTACTTTAGGTAGAATAGGTAACTTCTTTTTATGAGCAGGGTCAAACAATCCTTCCGCTTCTAATTTTTTTTTCAATTGTTCAAATGCTAATTGAAGGGCTCCGATACCCTTAGGTTCCATTTGTTCAACAATGATTTGATGAGTTCCTCTCTTTTCATATACTGTAATCTGTCCATAAACAAGCACCTCCATACCATTCTCAGGCTGAAACCTTATATTCTGGAGATAACTCCGGAACATGGCAGAGGTAATCTCGCTATCTGCGTCTTTCAATGTAAAATAAGCATGACCGGAAGGAGCGACTCGCCAGTTCGATATTTCTCCGTTAAGCCAGATATAGCCAATTTCTTCCTCCAGCAAATCACGAATCTTTCGGTTCAATTCTGAGACCGACCAGATATGCCTTTGTTCTATATCCAAAATTTCCGATGTCACCCAAACA
The DNA here is from genome assembly GCA_049968235.1 of Candidatus Hydrogenedens sp. GTDB lineage: Bacteria > Hydrogenedentota > Hydrogenedentia > Hydrogenedentales > Hydrogenedentaceae > Hydrogenedens. The sequence continues at coordinate 23,867 of JBMFRC010000016.1, read as the reverse complement.
TTACCTTTTCTTTCGTTTTTTTATTGAAAGGAATTTAATTATAATGTGTTTATATAAATAATTACCAAAAATAATCTATTGTAATTCTTCACTATACAACGAAAAGGGTTTCCATGAGATTTAACAAAAATTATATATTACCACTCATTATTTGTTTATTTATCATAATCATATTTACAGCGTGTAGACCCAAAGAAACGAAAAAGACAGAGGAAATTCCTCAAACCAAAGAAGATTTTTTGAAACAACTAAATGAAATACTATCCCCCATTCAGATGTATATACCATTCTCTCCCAATGTAAATTATCCCTATATTCGCGAAGATATAAGATTACAGGTGATAAACGATGTATTCAATTTCGTCCAAAAGTACGCGGATAATCCATTAGCCCAGGAAGCCTGTAAAGAGGTGGCTAAAGAGGTGGCTCAGTGGGCAAAAATTGCCAAAGATAACAATCGCTGGGTTCTCGCGTTGGCATGTATTGATATATACGAAACATTAGGGGCAAAAAGTGAAGCATTACGACGATTAAAAATGCGGGGCGAACAATTAGTTGCACAACCTAAAGTTTTTATACGCGGCTTCCTTGAAGATAAAGATACGGGGCAAACGACCATTTTCGTCGAAGTTATTAATCGCATCACGGGTGAAAAGAAACGAGTTGCTGCACGAGTTGGTGATGAGTTTGATAATATTCGTGTAGTAGAAATTATTCCCTACAAAAATGTAGTCCGTTTTGAATACATTCCAATCGAAGGTATGTTCTTTGATGTAGAAGGTCCCAAATTTTAGATTTAGATATTTATTGAATCGCTATTACAAGAGCAAAATAGAGAAAAAAACAGTAGTCAGCATATTGTCGTTGTTTCCTGTATTCCTCTGTATGTTCTATGTTAAAAATCGCTTGCTTTTTTATTTTTTTTCTTAAATTTTAAAAAGCAGGTTATTAAATCTATACAATACATAACAACAAGGAGACAAGTAATAGGAATATTTATACAACCTCTCCATAAAGGTCATATATCTCTGCTGTTCTTATCTTTACTTGATAAAATTCACCTATCTGTAAGTTTTTGGGAGAGGTTATCCAGATAACACCATCAACATCCGGTGCTTCTGCATACGACCTGCCTATCCAAAGTTTCTTTTCTTTATCATAGTCATCAATTAAAACTTTGTATTCTTTACCTATGCGACTTTTGTTAAATTCATATGATATTTCTGCCTGTGTTTCCATAAGAATATGATAGCGTCGTTCCGCTACCAGTTTCCCTACTTTTTGGGGCAAATCTATGGCGGGGGTATCTTCTTCCGGAGAAAAAATGAAAGAACCCAATCGTTCAAAACGGATTTGTTCTATCCCGTTTATTAACTGCTGAAATGCTCTGAAACTCTCTCCAGGAAAACCTAAAATGATTGTGGTTCGGAAAACTATATCAGGTATGAAATTTCGTATTTCCTGTAACATCTTAATAACATCTTTATTCCAGCCGGGGCGATTCATTAAACGAAGTATTTTTTTATCTATATGTTGAACAGGTATATCTAAATAATGGGCTACCTTAGGTTCTGTTTCCATAACCTGTAAAAGTTTTTTCGTTATCCCTGATGGCAATACATAGAGACAGCGTATCCAAAAATCTCCCCTCAATTTTGCTAATTCCTGAATTAGTTCAGACAAGCCATACTTTTTTTTCAAATCTCTACCATAACGGGTTATATCCTGAGCAATTAGATTAATTTCCTTTATACCTTGTCCAATCAGATATTCTGCTTCTTGTAAAAGAGTATCCATGGGTACAGAATGGTAAGGTCCTTTTATTTTGGGAATAGCACAAAAGGAACAGGAATGGGAACAACCATCTGCAATTTTTAGAAAAGAATAGGCAGATGGGGTAATAATTTTTCTACGGATATATCTATCCACACTTACAATGGGTTTCTTTAAACAACAAATTTTTTGATAACGCGGTAAATCTTCATCTTGAATGTACCTTAGTAAGGTTTCCAGTTGTCCTACCCCTACTAATCCGTCAATTTCCGGAAACTCTTCCCATAATTCCTGTGGATATCGCTGGGCTAAACACCCAAAAACAAAGAATCTTGACGGGTTCCTTCTTTTTCTCTTGTTTTCTGCTATTTCAGCAATCATATCAATAGACTGCTTTTTTGCATCTAAAATAAAACCGCAAGTATTTAGTAAGATTACATCAAAACTCTCTTCCGAATTAAAAGTATCTAACGGTATTACTTTATACCCTGAATCTTCCAGTAGACCTGCTATATATTCATTATCAACTGTATTCTTATCACACCCTAAGGTAATTATCCCTATTTTTTTAGTTTTTTTCCCTATAGACATTGTTTTTCTTTATTTTTATATTTAATTTTTACAAATATATTATTAATAAGAAAAACATTATAATGAAAAACTTATTTCTATTTCATCTAAGGTATCTATCATATCTCATTTAAAAACCTTCCCGATGGCTTAAAAAAGCCATCGGGAAAAAACAGAGAGTATAAAATATACTTATTTTAGAAACTATTATAGTCCATCAACATTGACAGTCTTAACTAACCATGCAGGAACTTTTTTCCCTTTATCATTGGTTACTTCATATTTTTTCAAAACAAGTTCTACAGAAACCGCACCTGCAACACTGCTTAGGTCAATTGGATATGCAGAGGCTGTTCCATCATCATTAATTTTAATCTGCATATTTCCTAAATCCACTTTGCCTTCATCCGCATAACCGGATTCAAGACCTAATTGAAGCATGGGACGAACTTCCTGTTTCCCGCCGACTTCCGGATGCTCAAAATCGTCAGCCAAAGTTTCCATCAACATATCAATGTTTTTGGCTTCTAATGCGGTTTTAACTTTATCTATGGTAGCACGGATTAATTCCTCATCTGATGGACCTTTCCCCATTCCGGCACAGCCCAGAATAGAAAACATAGCGACCATAGACATTACAACGAGAGAGCTAATAAGGATTCTTTTCATATTGAATCTCCTTTATTTGTTTGTTTTTTTGTGTTATAGTTGTTAAAGTTTAAAAGATACCACTCTTTTAGTGAAAGTTATGACTATTATTCAAAAAAAATGGTTTCAAAATTTTACATAAAACTTTATATTTTTTAATTAAAATAAAAAGGATTTTGATATGAAACGTAGAAATTTCTTATTAGCGTTAGGAACATCCCCTATTTTATATGTATCCTCTTCAAAAAGTAGTGCCATTAAACCTCGTAATTCGGAAAAAATTTTTAATAAGAAACAGAGGAAAATGGAACTAATAAAAGCAGATGTGGTCATAATTGGTGGTGGTGTAGGAGGAGTGGCATGTGCCTTATCTGCATTGCAACATGGATTATCCGTAATCATTACAGAGGAAACTTTATGGCTGGGAGGACAGATGACTTCGCAGGCTGTTCCGCCAGATGAAAACCCATGGGTGGAAGATAAAGGTTCTACAGAAAGATATAAACAGTTCCGAAATGCAATTCGTGATTTTTACCGTAAGAATTATCCCTTACTTGAAGAACACAAAAATAATCCCAAATTAAACCCCGGAAATGGGAATGTTTCACGAATCTGCCATGAACCTCGTGTTAGTGCACAGGTAATTGAAACTCTTCTTTCTCCTTACATATCAGGGAAAAAACTTGTTGTATTAAAGAAACACATCCCTGTATTGGTAGAAACAAATAATGATTATTTCTCCGCTGTTAAGGTTTCTTCCTTAGAAACAGGGAACGATATTTGGCTTTCCGCTCCTTATTTTATCGATGCTACGGAAACAGGAGAATTGCTCCCTTTAGGGAAAGTAGAATATGTTACCGGTATGGAGTCGCAAAAAGAGACTGGAGAACCTCATGCTTCTACGAAATCTAACCCTCATGCGATGCAGGCATGCACATGGTGTTTTGCTATGGATTATGAACCGGAGGGAAACCACCAAATTAACAAACCTAAAAATTATGATTTTTGGCGTTCATTCATTCCTAAGTTAGCCCCCCCATGGACAGGTCCTTTATTAAGCCTAACAGCAACACATCCTGTAACTTTACAACTCCGTACCATGCCATTTGACCCGACAGGACAGACTAAAGCAAGTTGGTGGAATTACCGTCAAATTTTGGATAGGAATATTTTTGACACAAACATTATTCCTTACAGCATAACGATTGTCAATTGGCCTCAAAATGATTATTTTTTGGGAAATATTATTGAAAACAAAACGAAAGAAGAAGATTTATATCATGAAAGAAAAGCCAAAGAATTAAGTCTTGCCCTCTTTTATTGGTTACAAACCGAAGTAGCCCGTCCCGATGGTGGAACAGGATGGAAAGGTTTGCGACTACGTCCCGATGTTACCGGAACAGAAGATGGGTTCGCCATGAGACCCTATATCCGTGAAGCAAGACGAATTAAAGCGGAATTTACAATATGTGAACAACACATTGGGAAAGATGCCCGAAAAGAAATGTTTAAAACACAGGATTATATCACCCCCGAATTTTTCAAAGATACTGTGGGTATTGGTTATTATCGTATTGACCTACACCCACGAACCAATGGTAAAAATTATTTCGATGTAGATTCGTTACCTTTCCAGATACCTTTAGGAGCCTTAATACCCAAACGAATTGAAAACATGCTACCTGTTGCAAAAAATATAGGAACTACACATATTACCAACGGAGCATATCGTCTTCATCAGGTTGAATGGCATATTGGAGAAGCAGTCGGTTGCCTTCTATCATTTTGTAAACAAAATAATCTTCTACCCCGTCAGGTTAGAAACAATTCCAATTTGTTGGAACAATTTCAACAAATGCTTCAGAAAGATTCTATTCCACTTCATTGGGATAAAGAAGTTTTACAGCAAATAGGGGGGGAAAAGTAATATATGGACTTTTCTAATAATTATCTCCATAGACATATTTGCATTACATGAAAAATATAAAACAAAATGTCATTTTGTAGTAAAGACATTCTTTTGCTCTATTATATCAAATGTAGCATAAGCATCCCTCCTTACTTAAAAAGTTTGTTGGCATAAAAAATTTTTATCCAGTAGATTGGTTCGAGAGTGAGGGACAAAAAATACATTTTGAAACAATAGAAAATAATGTAGTAATGTATGAAATAGTTTTTGGAACATAATCATTGTAAATAACTAATATTGTGATTGGAGAAAATTTTATGAAAGAGAAAACGCGTAGAGAATTTCTAAAGACTGCATCTTTAAGCACAGCAGTTACCTTATCTGCATTAACTTATTCACGAATTGCAGGAGCGAATGACCGGATTACTATCGGTATGATAGGTTGTGGAGGTAGGTCTCATGACCATTTTAAACAAATCAGCGCCTATAAAGATAAAGAAAATGTAGAAATTATTGCCGTTTGCGACCCGTGGAAAGAGAAACGAGAAAAAATGGCGAAAATGGTAAAAGATGTATATGGCAAAGACCCACAACAATTTGAGTCGTATCAGGACCTCCTGTCAAAGGCGAAAGTGGATGCGGTAGTAATTGCTTCCGCAGACCATGTGCATGCTCGCCAATTAGAAGCAACTGCAAAGATGAAGAAACACGCTTACTGTGAGAAGCCATTAGCGAACCATATGAAAGAACTTATCTCTGCTTATGATGCGGTTAAAGATAATAAAGTTATAGTTCAAATTGGGACACAATTGCGGAGTTATCCCAGTTTTACAGGTGCTCGCGAGTCATATAAATCGGGTATTCTCGGAAAAGTAAGTCGGGTAGAACAATGTAGAAATGGGAATAAACCGTATTGGTATTCGAAAATCGTAACTGACTTAAATCCGGCAGATGTTAACTGGAAGGAATTTACAGCCGGTGTAACAGATAAACCGTTTAATCCGGTTCTATGTTCCGCATGGTATGGTTACCGTGATTTTTCAGATGGACCTATCCCTCAATGGGGAAGTCATTTTATAGATTTGGTGCACTACATTACCGGCGCCCAATTTCCGGAAAGTGCGGTTTGTTCAGGCGATATCTATACATGGAAAGATGAATATAATTTCTCCTGCCCTGACCATATTCAGGTGCTATGGAAATATCCGGAAGGATTTATGGTGTCTTATTCCACTAACTTTGGGAACGGTGCTGGCAATTCTTTTAAGATTTTTGGAAATCAGGGATTGATGGACTTACAGGATTGGAATAATCCTGTTTTACTTCCTGATGGTGCATTTACAAAAACAGACGCACTAAAAGAAAAGAAAGAAATTGAACCCATAGAGCGTCCTGACCATATTTTAGATTGGTTACAATGCATGCGTAACGGGAATGAACCAAATGCAAATATTGACGCGGGTTACCAACATGCGGTAGCATGTATTATGGCAATGATTGCTTATGATACAGGTAAACGACAGATTTATGACCATACTAAACGAGTAATTCAGGAAGGTTAAACCTATTGAAGGAGAAAATTTATGAAACCAAAAACGCGTCGTGATTTTCTTAAAACAGCAGGGATTGGAACTGCTGTAACTCTTTCCGCATTAAGTTATTCTCGCATCGCGGGTGCCAATGACCGTATTGCTATCGGCATGATAGGTTGTGGAGGTAGGTCGCGTAATCATTTTGAACAAATCAGTGCATATCGTCAAAGAGAAAATGTAGATATTATCGCTGTTTGTGACCCATGGAAAGGGAACCGGGAACAAATGGCTCAGATGGTAAAAGATGTATATGGCAAAGACCCCCAACAATTCGAGTCGTATCAGGACCTACTGTCAAAGGCGGAAGTAGATGCGGTAGTAATTGCTTCGGCTGACCATGTGCATTGCTTACATCTTGAAGCATCCGCCAGAGCAAAGAAACATGTTTATTGCGAAAAACCATTAGCAAAGAATATGAAAGAACTTATTTCTGCTTATGATGCGGTAAAGGAAAACAAGGTTGTTGTCCAGATAGGAACACAATTACGAAGTTATCCCAGTTTTACCGGAGCGAAAGAAGTTTATAAATCGGGTATTCTTGGCACTGTGGGTCGGGTAGAACAGTGTCGAAATGATTCTCGCCCCTATTGGTATCGGCATATTCGTGAAGACTTAAAACCGGAAGATGTGAACTGGAAGGAATTTACTTCGGGTGTAACGGATAAACCTTTTGACCCCGTATTCTGTTCAGCATGGTATGGGTATCGTGAATTTTCAGATGGAGCGATACCCGGTTGGGGTAGTCATTTCATCGACCTTGTACATTATATCACAGGTGCAAAATTCCCTAAGACAGCTGTTTGTTCTGGTGGCATTTACACATGGAAAGATAAATACAATTTTACCTGTCCCGACCATATTCAAGTGTTATGGACATATCCCGAAGGATTTATGGTCTCCTATTCTACAAATTTTGGTAATGGTGCGGGTAATTCGTTTAAGATTTTTGGGAATCAAGGCTTGATGGACCTTCAGGATTGGAACAATCCCATATTATTGCCTGATGGTGCTTTTACAAAAACAGATGCTTTGAAGGAAAAAGTGGAAATTGAACCTGTGGAACATCCAGACCATATTTTGGATTGGTTGCAATGTATGCGTAATGGAAATGAACCCAACGCAAGTATAGATGCAGGTTATCAACATGCAGTTGCTTGTATCATGGCAATGATTGCTTATGACACAGGTAAACGGCAGATTTATGACCCTGAAAAACGTGAAATCCGCGAAGGATAAATTAAAATTTAGATACTACTAAAAAGAGAGTATGTATTTTTCATGCTCTCTTTTTATGTACCCTGTAGTAAACACATCAATTGCAGTGCGTTTTTAGGAGCATATGCATTGAAATCATTATTAAAAAAGATAAAAACATCTCTTCCAGAGGTAATATAACGCGTTATTTTTTCTGCTTCTATTTTTAATTGTTGTTGTGTGTATTCTCCTTGATATTTACCTGTAGGTCCATGTCTGCGGATATAAAGCCAATCTGCTGTAGTTACATCATCAATACTACAACTTTTATAATCTTCCAGACATAAAGAAACATTATATTTCCTCATCGCATCAAAGACTTCTTCACTAAACCCCTTTTTATTTCGTAGTTCTACTGCTAAAAGATTCCTCTTGAATACTTCCTGCCATGTAGAGAAAAACTCATTGAGCAAACTTACATCCGGTACAAAAGAAGGGGGTGCCTGTAATAAAAATACTTTTGTTTTTTCTTGTAAAGGTAAAACAGACTGATAAAAGTCCTGTATTTCCTTCTGGACATTTCGCAATCGCAAATCGTGGGATATTCGACGCCATATTTTTATGGAAAAAGTAAAATTGGGAGGGGTAACATTGTTCCATTTTTGCAATAGAGATAGATTGGGTAATCTATAGAATGTAGAATTCACTTCAACTCCATTGAAAATAGAGGCATAGTATTGTAACCAGTTTTGTGTAGGCACAGATTTGGGGTAAAAAGTTCCTTTTGCCCAATGAGGATAACTCCAACCACTGGTCCCTATATATACCTTACCTTTTTTTAGATGGGATGTTGGAGACATATTTACAAATGTCAAAAACCAGGTTTTTTTATTCTACTGTAGCGATTTCATCATCAAAGGTTGGTTTTAATTTTTTCCCCGGAGGTAGAATAATAAAATCATCCGAATATTCCCATTCCCCTAATAACCAGCGAATTAATAATATAGGGTCTCCTCGAAATTCATAATATTCCCAGCCTAAATACTGGGCTGAAAGTCGGGTATATTCTTTGGCTAATTCACGGTTTCCGACACCCAAATCTATGTAACCTACACAGCGATATTTCTTCTTCCAGGTTTCCAGCGATTCTATCAGATAATCCCGATTCTCATCTCCATAGATTTCAGACAATAATTCACGAATTGCCTTTTCTCTATCCGGACCGGGCATAACACTGTCTTCAATCCAGCCGGGAGTAAACCAATAAATACCTGGAAATTGATTAAAACATTCTCGATACCGTTCACGGCTCCCTAGAAAGAAGGTTATACAATCGTGGGCTTTTACAAAAACTAATGGTGTATGTTTCGATGTGATATGTAAGGTTCCATTACTGCACAAGCCATAACCTATTAAAATAGCATCGTATTTTAAGGTGTCTATCTCATCTATTTTTTGTTGCAGTCGTTCATGAAGACACTGAGGGGCATCATGCAAACCCTGTTCTAAAAAGAAATAATCGTAAACATGCGGAGAAATAGAAGAATAATAGGCTATTTCCCGCCAGAGAACATGACAGTATATAATAGCATACCTTCTGGGCTTGCAATAATGTATTTTCTCTAGTAATTTTCTTTTTAATTCAAATGCATCCATCGTAGATTGTATTTTATAACATACGAATTAAACAAACAAATTGATAGTTGCATTCCCAGCCTCTCCTAAATAGTAGCCCACACCACCTACTTCAACATTATCGATTAATTCCTCTTTTTTGATTCCCATCACATCCATAGACATGGAACAAGCAACGAATTGTACACCTGAATCAATAGCGGTTTTCATCAGTTCCGGTAAGGACATAACATTTTTAATCTTCATTACATACTTCATCATTTGGGTACCCATTCCACCCATGTTCATTTTAGATAATTTCAGTTTATTTACTCCTCGGGGCATCATAAGACCGAACATCTTTTCTAAAAATCCCTTCTTTACTCGCACTTTCATTTCCTTACGAAGAACATTTAATCCCCAGAAGGTAAAGAAAATCGTCGTTTTGTATCCCATAGCGACTGCACCATTGGCAATTACAAATCCTGCCATAACACGGTCTAAATCATTGGAAAAACAAATAATCGTTACCGCTTTTTTATCAGGGGATTTACAGGAAGGCACAATTTCGGATGAGGCCTCTGGCGTCGCCTCTCCTTTTACTATCTCTACGAGATAGCCTTTTCCTTCAGGACGGACCTGTAATACACGGTTCCCGGTTTTAGAACACCATGCAGGAACATCACAAGTAAAACCAACATCCGTCGTATATACCTCCAATAAATCGCCCGGTTGAAGTTTTTCCATTACCTCTTTTACTTTCATAATAGGTCCGGGACACTGCATACCGGAGACATCAAGACGGTGTTTCTCCGGAACAACCACAGAGTCATCCGCTGGTGCTGTTTCGGATAGGGGAATACCTGTTGTAGGGGGTGGTGTAATTACAGTAGGTTTCTTATGGAACCACGACCATGAGCGGAAACCTCCATTTAAATTCAATACCTGAAACCCTTGTTGTTTCAAAAATCGGTATGCGATATAACCTCTTAAACCTACTGCACAATAGATAACTATAACCCTATCCCGCGGGATTTCAGACACCCGGCTTCGTAACTGGTCAACAGGTATAAGGGTAGCATCAGGAATAGCACCCGCTTCTGCTTCTGCAGGTTCACGCACATCTAAAATGTAGGCACCGGATGGAATATTATCCGGTTCTGCAATCTCTACATCTCCTCGCAGTATATTTGACGCTACATATCCCACCATATTAATACCATGTTTAGCTCCGCCCCATTGTGGAGAATATGCAAGTTCCTCATCTTCCAAATCATAAACCGTTTTGCGGTGGCGAATTGCCATGGCTAAAGTATTTATCATGCTTTCAACCCCTTCAGAACCTACTACCTGTGCTCCCAATATATTCCCTTCGTTATTGAATATTATTTTTACACTTACCGGCTGTGCACCCGGATAGTAACGGGGATGTTGCATGGGGTGTATGTAGGCTCTCCGATAGGTAAGAGACATTGCCTTTGCCTGGGCTTCTGTAATGCCTGTTTGTGCAACAGCAATATTGAATACTTTGACAATTCCCGTCCCTTGAATACCACCAAACGGGGTATTTCTCCCACAAATATGGTCTGCACAAACACGACCCTGTCGGTTTGCAGGTCCGGCTAAGGGAACCGCAGTTCTACCTCCCGTAACAATATCCGCTACTTCTACAACATCACCAACCGCATAAATATCCGGGTCGTTCGTCTGCATATATTCATTTACACGAATATGTCCTGTTTGGGAAAGTTCCAGACCTGCCTCTTTCGCTAATTGAGTATTAGGTCTAACCCCTGCACACAAACACACAAAATCGCTATTCACTGTCTTACCACTTTTAAGATAAACACGACCATCTTCAATTTTCTGGGCTGTTTCCTGTAAATATACATTCACTTTGTTAAATAAAAGTTCTTGTAATATAGGAATTGTCATTTCTGTATCCATACGCGGCATTACATGGTCCTGCATTTCAATAAGGGACACCTCTAAACCGCGGTGTCTTAAATTTTCCGCTAATTCCAGACCAATAAAACCAGCACCAATAACACTGACATGTTTACTTTCAGGTAATATATTCATAATCTTATCCATATCACTTAGATGATTTAAGACAAAAACTTTTGGACTATCCACACCCGGTATCGGGGGAACTAAGGGAATAGAACCCGTTGCTAAAACAAGAACATCGTATGGAAAAGTTAAAACTGTATTATTAGTTAAATTACGGACAGAGACTTCTTTCTTTTCACGGTTAACTGCAATAACCTCATGATGTGTGCGAACATCCAATCCATACCTGCCCTGTAAACCTTTTTCAGTTTGAACTAAAAGCAGAGAACGGTCAGAAATAATGCCCCCTATATGATAAGGCATCCCACAATTAGCATAGGCGACATCACCCCCTTTTTCAAATACAATTACTTCCAGGCTGTCATTTAACCTTTTTAGACGTGTAGCACAACTCATTCCACCGGCTACACCGCCTACAATAATAACTCGTTTCTTTATCATGGATATATCTCCTTATATTGTTAATTTTTATTCACTGGAACAAATTTTTGAAAACAAGTGAACAAGGTTATCTTTAAATTCTTTTATCTTTTCTTCATTTTCACCAAAAGATAATAGGCACTCATTGAGATGTTGCTGTAAAATGACCTGGCCTAAAGAACGAAGGGCTCCACGAACTGCAGAAACCTGCTTTAAAACATCAAAACAGGGCTTTTCTTTTTCTATCATCACACGAAGTCCTCGAATTTGCCCTTCAATTCGATTAAGTCGTTCAACAATTTTTTTCTTCTTTTCTTCTTCTTTTTGCATAATATTTCTCCTTAATCGGATAATATACATATACTATGTATTAGTATATATAAATTAACAGTCCGTTGTCAAATTTAATTTCTGATTTACCTGCAAAAAATATTTTCCTATGCTTCTTTACCACCGCACTAATTGACGGGATAATTATGAAAGGAATAATTATCTGGTTACACAAATATCTTGCTTATACCTTCTAATTTAGGAAAATGTGGTTCCACAAACAAAAACAATTTGTTCATCTTTTAATATATGAGACCTCTGAATAAGTCATCCGAATTAGATGATATGAATTATATACGGGAAGGTGGTAATAACAAATGAAACGAGAAGAGAAAGAAATAATATAAATAGAGCAGAAGTATTTCGGGTCGAATAACAAAACAAGGAAAAACTAAAAATGAAGAAAGGTCCATGCAGTATGGTAAAAGAGATAGAACAAACAAGTTTTACAAATTACGAAATGACACATCGGAAGCCGACTCGATGTAGATGTTTTTTTGAGATAGGTACAAGAGATGATACTATGGAAGGAATTTAAGCATAGGTGAGTATAGAGAGGATTATATAAAGCAACCTGGGGAGAGCGGATGTTTCCTACCTTACTATTTTAAGCACTGTTGAGCAGTGAGTGATGATTTTCCTGTGGTTGCTTATATTTTTTTCACCACGGAGGGCAAGGAGAGGTAAAGAGAAAGGAACATATCATTTCCTGCTAAAGACTGTATATAATTTGAAGCAGATATATGGGGAATTAAGGAAGTAAGAGGTGAGATATGCATAGGTAATAAGAAGACGGCAAAACGCACAGAAAATAACAAATAAAATGGGCAAAAGTAAAGATACAGACTTTTGTATTTTAATTTCTCATAGGGATTTTGTCTCGTAAAAACATGTATAATTTATACCATAACTTCTTATACCACTTGTTCAGAAGTCTCATTTATTCTTAATAAAAAACAAAAGGGAACCTCCTACGAGATTCCCTTATAATTTTTTGTTATTCAAAATTATTTTGACGCTTCAATTACTTTCTGCGACGAATAACCATTACACCACCTGCGGAGCAAAGTGCTGTAATTACTGCAAGACCGAGACCGCCTGCGACAGGAATTGTCCCTTCGGGAAGTATTTGAACAACAACTACTGATGATGCATAGGTACCTTTGGCTTCATCCGTAACTACACATTGATAATTCCCCGCATCTGCATTGGTCACATTCCGAATTATCAAACGTGGTTGAGTAACTCCGAGGTCTTCGCCATTATGGGTCCATTGATAACCTACAGTTCCGACCATATTTTTTACTTCTACTCTCAAGTCGATAGTTCCGCCTTCTTCTACTTTAATTGTTCCACTCGGATAAATATTTACTTTGTCTCCCGCAGGAGGTACATATCCCGGATAAACCGACGGGTCCAATACTGCGGCGATAAATGCATCACCCGGACCTTTCACATTAGCAAATGCCTGGTATTCTGCATAGTTGGTATAACCGTCACCATCCGCATCACCATCTTTGGATAAAAATTCAGGTAATCTCTCATAAGCATTTGGGTCAGTTACAATATCATTTACAAGACAAGAACCCTGACTTAACACATCGCATAACGCCAATAAACCTGCAACGGTAGCAACACTCCCAGCACTGGCATCATCACCTTCTGTTGCAAAACCGGCAAGAACCATTAACAAATTACGGAATAATGTTACGATAAGAGACTTATCAATACAACCCGGAGGTGTATTGGGAGCTGTACATAATGGAGGAACAACATTTGGATACATTTGTTGTAAGATGGGCCATAAGGCAGGTAATGTTGCATTTAAGAATGTATTCATTCCATCGGTATATAACATCTGATAGTTTGCGTTGTATGCATTAATCACATCGGTGGGATTCACACCCTGCTTAATTTGTCCAGGTAATGTTCCCGAAGCCAAGCTAGCATACTGAGTTGGATTCTGAATCAATTCTTTGATGATACGGAGTTCATAATTTCCATCCAGCATTCCGTTGGGTGTCGGCCGGTTATCTACAATTCCGCCATTGATATCACAAACAGAACATTGCACCGTTGTTAATAATGCGGCGTCATCACCTAATAACTCTAACAAGAATGCAAATTCATTTGTAACGAGGTTATAGGCACCATCTAACAAAGCACAGAAGTCAAGTTCACTTGGGTTAGGTGGTGGTTGAACTGCAAAACTGGGAGCACTCAGCCCAACGACCAAACCTACGAGCAACAGCATTAATAAAGATTTTTGTTTTAACATAGTTTACTCCTCCCTAATAGTTAGGGTTTGTTGTTGTTATATTTAATTTTATAAAACACTTCAAGACTACCTACAGCCTTGACACATATAAATATATCATAAAAAAAACAAAAAGTCAAGTCAAAAAGTACCTTTTTTAAAAATTTTATTTCTCAACAGGTAGTTCAAAGTTTATGTGTTTTCATCTAATCCAATTTTATTTTTAAGTTCTAAAAAAGGTATAATAATTTTCAGATATTAATGGTATATAACCATAAAAAAATTAATGTTTCAATAATGAAAATAAAATTAAACCCTGTGAAAAGGTACTGGAAAGGAAAAAGATATTTTTCGAGGGGTTAGGAAACATATGTATAACGATAGAAAAACACACCTAAAAAAGAGGTTGTGTTCTTTATATTTTTTGCAATTCAATGAATATTTTATGTCATCGTATTCATTGCTTTTAATAGCAGAAACTCCATAATCCTATGCAGGGTATAAGTTTCTGCTATTTGTAACCCCTCCAAAAATTCCTTGTCCGTCCTTTTCTAAGAAAGAAGGAGGAATTTGATATGTTAATGGTATATTACGCAATCGGAGGCGGGATTGCAGGGATACTTTTCGGCATTTTAGCAACTTTTTTTGTAGTCCGAGTTCGTGCAAATAGCATATTAAGTCGTGCTTATCGCGAATTTGCCCAGAAAGTTACCGATGCTGAACGAGAATCCGCTGCAATTATCCGTGATGCCAAAACAAGAGCCCGTGAAATTGAAGTAGAAATGCGTCAAAAAATGGAAGCAGAAGGGCGCGAAATGAGGCGAGAAATTGCCAATCTCGAAAAGAGAATTCAGTCTAAGGAAGAAATTATAGAAAAACGCGCCGAAGCATTGGATAAGACCGCCATTCAATTAAGTACGCAGGAACGGGAACTCGTCTCTCGCGAAAAGCAATTAGATAAAGAACGAGAACGTATAATTGCCCTTCAACAGGAACAGGTCAAACGACTTGAAACCATTGCAGGTATGACCTCCGAGCAAGCACGCAGAGAGTTATTTTCCATGCTTGAAACCGAGGTAAAACGGGATTGTGCCTTGCAATTAAAACGGATTGAAGAGGAATTAAAAGAAGAGGCGGATAAACGAGCCAAATGGATTATTGGCGAAGCCATTCAGCGTTGTGCTGTTGACCATGTTGCAGAGACGACTGTAACTGTCGTTGCTTTGCCCAACGAAGAAATGAAAGGGAGAATTATTGGTCGTGAAGGACGGAACATTCGCACATTAGAAAATGCTACCGGCGTAAATATCATCATTGATGATACACCCGAAGCGGTTATTATCTCGGGTTTTGACCCGGTTCGCCGTCAAATCGCCAAACTTACCTTAGAACGGATGATACAGGATGGAAGAATTCATCCCGCCCGTATTGAAGAACTGGTAGAAAAAATTACAGAGGAACTTAATCAAACCATTCGTGAGCGAGGTGAAGAAGCCTGTTTAGAAGCGGATGTGCATGGACTTCATCCTGAAATTGTTAAACTATTAGGGAAATTAAGTTTCCGCACTTCATACGGTCAAAATGTTTTGCGTCATTCAATCGAAGTTTCACATTTAACGGGAATTATGGCAGCGGAATTAGGATTAAATGTTCAGGAAGCAAAACGTGCTGGACTTATCCATGATATAGGAAAAGCATTAACCCATGAAGTTGAAGGTGCTCATGCTGTTCTGGGGCATGATTTAGCCAAACGATATGGCGAATCTGATACCATAGCCAACGCCATTGGCGCTCATCATGGGGATATGCCGTCCAATTCTATTTTGGCGGTGCTTATCCAATCCGCTGATGCTATGTCCGCATCACGACCCGGAGCGAGAAGTGAAAGTTTACAAATCTATCTGAAACGTTTAGAACAACTGGAGAATATCTGCAATTCTTTCTCCGGTGTGGACAAAGCCTTTGCAATACAGGCAGGTCGTGAAGTCCGTGTTATGGTACAACCGAACCAGATCAGCGACGCAGAAGCATCCGTTCTCGCCCGTGATTTAGCACGAAAGATTGAAACAGAACTTACTTATCCCGGGCAAATCAAGGTTACTGTCGTTCGCGAAACACGCGCCGTTGAAACTGCAAAATAATCATAAAATTAATCTTATTTTTATATGTAAGGGACTTATATGGTGAAGGTTCTTTTTTTAGGTGATATTATTGGCAAGCCCGGTCGAAATATTGTTCAGGAAATTCTCCCACAAATAACAAAAGAACATGATATTGACCTCGTTATCGCCAATGCAGAAAATAGTGCCGGGGGATTGGGGGTTACACCGGAAACACTTCAATCCCTTCGGAAAACAGGTATTAATGGCTTCACATTAGGGAACCACATCTGGCGTTATGATTCCATCGTTTCTTCTCTGGAAAATGATATAGATGTGGTAAAACCAGCAAATCTTCCCCCTGCCACACCGGGAAAAAACTACATGTTTCTAACTGCCCGCAACGGCATCAAAGTTGCCATTATTTCCTTATTAGGTAGAGTGTTTATGGAACCCATTGATTGTCCCTTTCGACGGGCTGAGGAAGTAATTAATGAAATTTCTAAAGAAACGCATGTTATTATCATAGATATTCATGCAGAAGCTACCGCAGAAAAAATTGCTCTTGCATGGCATCTGGATGGGAAGTGTAGCGCTATTCTCGGAACCCACACTCATGTGCAAACAGCAGATGAATGGATTCTACCCGGCGGAACTGCATATATTTCAGATGTGGGCATGTGCGGACCCTATCATTCTGTTATTGGTATGGAAGTAAATCGTGTCCTTACTCGATTTATTACGGGTATTCCCAAAAAGTGGGAAGTAGCCAGTGGTCCTTCTGTTTTCAATGCGGTATTGATAGAAATTGATGAGAAAAGTGGAAAAGCACTCCAAATTGAACGGGTAATGTTCAGGAAGCCCGTTTCTATGTAAATTCTTTTCATTTTTTATATAATGTTGAAGACTTCGGAGGTAAATAGGAAACAATTATGTATCTCAAGCAGATAGAACTTATTGGGTTTAAATCTTTTGCAGAACGAACAGTTCTATCTTTCAATCCGGGGATTACAGTTATTGTAGGTCCCAACGGCTGTGGAAAGAGTAATATTCTGGATGCTATCCGCTGGGTTCTCGGTGAACAAAGTACCCGCGAACTGCGTACAACACAAATGGCAGAAGTCATATTTAATGGCAGTGAAAATCGTTCTGCACTCGGTATGGCAGAGACTACTATATACTTCGATAACCATGATGGGAAATTGCCGTTAGAGTATTCAGAAGTGCAGGTAACACGAAAGGTTTATCGTTCCGGTGAAGGAGAATATTTCTTAAATAAAGCACCCTGCCGTCTTAAAGATATTACAGAATTATTTATGGATACGGGTATCGGAACAGATTCGTATTCCATTATTGGGCAGGGAAAGATAGACTTAATTATCAGCACCCATCCTGAAGACCGACGGTATCTTTTTGAAGAAGTTGCGGGAATTGTTCGATACAAATCACGGAGAAAAATCGCCCTACGTAAATTAGAATCTGCTGAACAAAATCTACTTCGTCTCCACGATGTTATTGCAGAGGTGGAAAGACAACTCCGAAGTTTAAAACGGCAGGCTCAAATAGCCCAACGATATAGAAACTTAACTCAAAAGTTAAAAGAACTGGAAGTGCGTAACGCCTGGTTCCTATATAACACACTCCAGGAAAAAATCCATGATTTTAAACAAGAACTTAACGAGAAAAAGCATAACTACATTACCCAATTAGACAAACTTACCCAATTGGAGGCACAGGAAGAACAGAATTACTTACAGCGGTCAGAAATTGAAAAAGCATTATCGGACAAACGCGAACATCTCCACGAAGTTGAAACCAAATTAGAACATTTCGAATCCCAGTTGGGACTTCACCAAAAAGAAATTGAATTCCTTAATATGCGGAAGAAATCATCTGAAGATGAAAAAGAAGCATTGTTCCAACGTTTACAGGAAATTGAATCGGAAACCCTGCAATTAGGACAAAAGAAAGTAATATTATCCCAGCAAATACAGGATCTGGAAACGATTATACAGGGATTAAAACAAGAAGAAGATGAACAATTACGATATATTCATCGCTCAGAATTAGAACTCCAGCAAAAACAACAATTCCTGCTGGAACAGATTCATTCAAAAAATCAAATTCAGTCCCGTATTCAGGTTCTCCAATCTCAACAACAAACTCTCCAGAAACAGATTACTGAAATTCAAGAGATAATCCACAATAATGAGGAAACATATCAGAAATTAGAGCAAGAAAGACAAAAATTTCTATTTGAAATTGAAAATAAACAGAGTGAAATTAAACAACTATCCGAAGAAATTGAAAAGGTTCAGCAGAACCTACAAAAAATAGAGCAAGCAATATCTCAGGAGGAAGTGAAACATCAGGAACTCCGTGAAAACTTAAGCAGACTGGAGGCAAGACTCAACTCTCTGAATGAACTTCGTGAAAAATATGAAGGTTTTGCGGGTGGCGTTCGTGCAGTTATGAATGCAAAGCATGAAGGTATTTTAGGAGGGGAACAGATTTTAGGACCGGTGGGGGACTTAATCCGCACAGAACGCGGATATGAATTAGCCATTGAATCTGCATTGGGCGGAAATATAAATAATATTGTTGTCCAGACAGCAGAATCTGCAAAGATAGCCATTACCTTCTTAAAAGAACATTGGGCAGGAAGAGTTACTTTCTTGCCTCTCGATACACTACGACCAGGAAACACCAACACCTATCCCGAATTACAACAATACCCGGGCTTGATTGGTCCTGCTATTCATTTCGTATATGCTGATAAAGAAATACTTCCTGCCCTCCAATACCTGTTATATAACACTTATTTGGTTCAAACCATTGATGATGCAATACAAATAGCGAAACATCATCAACATTACCCAAAACTGGTAACGATGGAAGGTGAAATCATCAATCAATCGGGAGCAGTTACCGGTGGTCGGACAAAACATGAAGCCCGCGGACTCCTCTCCCGGGTCTCTGAAATCGAGGAATTACAGAAACAACAGAAAAAAACACAACAAGAAATACAAAAGAATCGAAATCATTCTTCTCAACTTAAAGAACAATCTTCTTCGTTACATCAACAAATCCTTCATCTTCAAAATCAAAAGAATTTAATATTAAATCAGGTTCAGCAAATACAAATAGAACATGCTCGTGTCATTGCCCAGCAAGAACAAGTGCATCAATTACTACAGCAACTTCAAGGTTCTCAAACCGACCTCAGTAACGAAATAGAGAAAATTAAAAATGAAATGACAAAAACCGACGAAGAAGCCTCTCTCATATTACAGGATGACACACAATTAAAAAGTGAAATACAACAGAAACAACAACAATTACAAGAATTGCGGGAATTGATGGAACAAAAACGACAAAATTTAACAGAACTAAAAGTTCAATTTACAGGGGTTCTATCTCAGATTCAAGAAATTGACAACAATATTCTTCGTCTTAAAAATGAATACAATCGAATTACATCCTCTTCGGATGAATCAAAGCAACAAATACAGGACTTTCTAAATAAGATACAATCTCTGCATGAAAAAATCTCTGAAACACGAACACAATTGTCGCAATTCAATGAACTACGACAAAAAGCACAACAAGAATTGGTTCAGGTTCAAGAACAATATCAACAACACATCCAATCTTTTGAAGAAACATCCCGAATGATGAAAGAACTCCGTCAGCAAGTTCAACAGGAACAAGAGCAACTCCATCAATTAGAATTAGAGTTCTCACAGATTCGTCAGCAATCGGAATTTCTTCGTCAGCGTATTTCAGAAGAATATCAAATCGATTTGGATACTATTTCCTCGGGTGAAGTAGGTGCAGATGAATGGGATGAAACCGAGCGAAACGAGCAAATAGAACAAATCCGCCAACAAATACAACGAATGGGCACCGTAAACCCTATGGCAGTGGAAGAATATGAAGAATTATTGAAACGATATGATTTCCTCTCCGCTCAGCAAAAAGACCTTAATCAGGCAAAAGAGAAATTACAGGAAGTTATTCGTCGAATTGATGAAACTGTCCTCTCAATGTTTACACAAACTTTCAGACAGGTCGGAGAATATTTTAAGGAATTTTTCCGTCGTCTTTTCAATGGTGGGCATGCTCGTATATACCTCATTGATGAAAATGACCCTCTGGAATCGGGCATTGAAATTGAAGCACGCCCCCCCGGTAAAAAGCCTCAATCTATTCATCAACTCTCCGGTGGAGAACAGGCCCTCACTGCTATTGCCTTACTTTTTGCTATCTTTCAGACAAAACCCAGTCCTTTTTGTATTCTTGATGAAGTTGATGCACCGCTGGATGATACAAATATTTGTCGTTTCCTTGAAATCGTCAAGGAATTCTCAAAAAAATCTCAATTTATTATTATTACCCATAATAAACAAACAATGGCATGTGCCGATGCAATCATCGGTATAACTCAGCAAGAACGAGGTGTTTCTGAAATAGTCTCTATAAAATTGAACGAACTTGTAGAATCAACAACATAATCTTTCCCTTGTATGGCATCAAAACCCAAAATTTTACACCTTTTTAGTAACTATCGTTGGACAGGTCCTGCGGAGCCTGTTTTAACGCTTATTAATAAACTAAAGGATTTGGGCTGGGATATCCGTTTTGGATGCAGTGTGAAAGGCATTCCTGAGGACAAATATAATCGGGTTTATGACACTGCACTCCATTGGAACATTCCTGTTTACCGCAACCTCTTTCTTTCTAAACATAGAAATATCATCAAAGATTACCTCGACCAAAAAAAATTAAACAGAATTATTCAAGAAGATCCCCCGCAAATTATTCATTGTCATCTGGATAATGACCATAGACTTGGAGTACGAATAAAAACTGCTAATCAAATTTTATTCCGATCCAATCATTACGGGGAAGGATTGCCAGATAAAATAAAAACACTAATTCCCAAAACCGATGTCATTCTCGAACCTTCACTCATCGCACAGAAACAAGACATGGAACACTATAACCTTTCCCCCGAACAATGCCCTTTAATTCCTTTATCTATAGACCTGCAACGATTTAATCCCAATCGCCCTTTACCCGAAGTAAAATTGGAACTTCCCGAAAACTCCATAACTTTAGGGATTGTCGCAAGAATACAAACCCATCGCAAATACGAACTCCTTTTTTCCGCACTCCATGCGCTCATTCAGGAAGGCTGGAAGTTAAATCTCATTATCGTTGGTAGAGGCACAAAACAAGAAGAAGTTGCATTTCGTCCCGTTCGTGAACTCGGATTGGAAGAACATGTCATTTTTACAGGCTACCTGAACGATGATAACTATGTAGCAATGCTTAATACATTCGATATTGGTGTTTATCTCGTTCCCGGTACCGATGGAACCTGTCGTACCGTCCGCGAATATATGGCTATGGGCATACCTATTATCGCTACACATACCGGGATACTACCCGAACTTATACAACACGAAAAAGATGGCATAATCATTGAAGATACTGTCGAGTCACTGTATCATGCAATACGAAATTTATGTGAATATCCCGAATATCGCAAAGAATTGGGAAATAATGCCCGCGAGAAAGCACTTAGAAATTTTTCGCCGGAATATCAAGCAAAAATCGTTTCAGAAATCTACGAAAAGTGCCTCCAAAAAATGAAATAGTATATTCTTTTCAAATATGATATGAATAACATAATGTAATACGGAAGCAATATATGAAACGAATCTTAATTACCGGTGGAGCAGGTTTTGTCGGTGCCAATTTGTCCATATTTCTAAAAGAACATTTACCGAATTGCCATATAATTGCTTTTGACAACCTTCACCGACGAGGTTCTGAACTTAATGTAAGACGATTACAAAAATATAATATCGAATTTGTTCATGGGGATATTCGCAATATATCCGACATACAAAATATATCTTCTTGTGACTGGCTTATCGAATGTAGTGCAGAACCCTCTGTCCTCGCTGGCTATTCCTCTTCATCAGAATACCTGCTTCATTCCAATCTCACAGGGGCATTAAACTGCCTGCAATGGGCAAAAGAACATAATTCGGGCTTTTTATTCCTATCCACCAGCCGAGTTTACCCATATCCTCTCATAAATTCCTTACCTTTCATCGAAACCGAATCACGATATATATTAAACACAGACAGAAACCTGCCTCCAGGCATTTCAGAAAAAGGAATCACAGAACAATTTCCCCTGGAAGGAACTCGAACCCTTTACGGTGCTACAAAACTGGCTGTGGAACTCATACTGGAAGAGTATAAAGAAATGTATAATCTACCGATTATTATAAATCGTTGCGGAATTATTGCTGGACCCTGGCAAATGGGAAAAATTGACCAGGGGGTTGTGGCTCTCTGGCTGGCACATCATATCGCACAAAAACCCCTCACTTATATTGGTTTTAACGGCACAGGAAAGCAGGTCCGTGATTTACTGGACATTCAAGATTTATGCAATCTTATACTCTGGCAAATAAAAAACTATAAAAAACTAAATCAATGGAGATTTAATATAGGTGGAGGACAGAATAGGAGTTTTTCCTTACTTGAATTAACCACTCTATGCCAGCAAATAACAAAAAACACTATCCCAATTGCACGAAAATCCCAAACTCGTCCCGGAGACATCCCATACTACATAACAGATACCACACTCATTGAAACTGTATCTCCATGGAAACCTAATAAAACTTTTGAACAAACCCTCACAACTATTGCCAGATGGATTTATGACCATAAAAACATTTTAGAAGGTATCCTTTTCTGATTTAATACAGTGTAAATGATTATTCGCCTTTACAAACAATAATGTTTAACATTTCCCTTGTAATAGAATGGCTCTTATCCAAAACCCTTTGTTTAGAATATTCTATTCCCGCAATATTACAAATGTATAGACGAAATATTTTTTGCCCTAATGGAGTATGAGCAGGGTGTTTGCTTGAATTGCAACAAAGTTCGTAGTAAATAAAACCCTCATTCAAATATATATCTTTACATATACGACAGGAATGGCTATGCTACAACAATAGTTCAAACATCCTGTCCGTATTAACGAATACTCTGGATAATGGTAACACAAACAAAACTACAACACCACAAATATACTGTCCACATATTCCCTTTTATTTCTTTCTTCGCATACCGCTCAGGGTGAGTATGAGCATGCCTACTAAAACAAAGTCCAACAAATATTTCCACCATGCCTCATCACCTAACGATTTGCCACCAAAACAACCACATCCCTGATTCGCCTCCGGTGTATTTTCGCCTTCCTTCGGCTGAACTGACCCTTCACCTTCTACTACTCCTTCGCCTTCCGGTGTTCCTTCTACTACACCTTCTGGACTACCTTCGCCTTCTACTATTCC
>JBMFRC010000015.1:0-74814 GCA_049968235.1 Candidatus Hydrogenedens sp. | reverse complement strand
CCCTCTTCTTCCGTTTTGGAAGTAGTTTTTTTTCTGGATGATTTTGTTTTTTGTTTTTCTTCTGTTTTAATTTTCTTTTGTTCACTTTCTTCCGATTTTTTCTTACCCGTCCTTTTTTTCTTTATTTCTTTATTTGCCTCTTCTGTTACGATTTCTTCTTCCGATTCTATAGTTTTTGCTTCTTCTTTAACTTTCTTCGCTTTCAACTGTGTTTTTTTTCCAACTTTTATTTCCGTTTCTTCCGATTCTTCTTTTTTCTCATCCTTTTTTGCTGTCCTTGCAGTTTTCGTTTTTTTTCTCTTCTTTTTTTCTTCTTCCTCTTCTTTCTTCCTTTTTAATTCCTCAAAACTTATTTCGTTTTCATCAATACCCTGTAATGTTTCAATCATTTCATCTGATAAATCTTCATCTAAAGATTCAAATCCAAATAAATCCTTGAGTATTTGCCGTGCTTCTTCAATACTCATGTTTAATTTTACGTAAAAATCTTTTAATGTTGGCATTAATAATAAACCTCCCGGAACATAGTTCCTTTTATACTATCATTCTTTTTCTTCTGTATCATTCTGGTTCGAAACTTGTTCCGCTTTTATATCTATGTTCCAACCAACAATACGGGATGTTAGTCTTGCGTTCTGTCCTTGTTTCCCAATTGCTAATGACAATTGGTCATGGGGTACTACAACTGTTATTACTTTCTTCTGTTTATCTATAGACACCTCTACAATATCTGCAGGACTAAGTGCTCGGGCACATAGTTCTGCTGGATTGTCACTCCATTCTATAATATCAATTTTTTCCCCGCCGAGTTCTTCTACAACTGCTCTAACTCTTGCACCTTTAAGCCCAACACATGCTCCGATGGGGTCTACTGTAGGGTCATGAGATATTACAGCGATTTTACTTCTTCTCCCCGGGTCTCTCGCTACTGCTTTAATTTCGACTATCCCTTCATATATCTCTGGCACTTCACTCTCAAACAAACTACGGACTAAATTGGGTGTTGCTCTTGATAATACTATAACAGGTCCCTTTTGATTTTTATCTTTTTTCTCTACTTTTAATATATAAGCTTTAATTCTATCATTGGGACGATAAATCTCTCCGGGTGTTTGTTCTTTTGCGGGAAGAATTGCTTCTGCCTTTCCTAAGGATACGATAATATCTCCTTTATTTATTTTTTTTACAGACCCTGTAACAAGGTCGCCTTCCCTTTGTTTAAATTCTGCAAATACATGCTCTTTCTCCGCATCTTTTATCTTCTGAATTATTACATTCTTTGCAGATTGTGCTGCAATTCTACGAAAACCGGATAACTCCGCTGGGACTTTGAGATGATTTCCGATAGAAACATCCGGATTAAGTTTAAGTGCTTCTTCTAATGAAATTTGTGTAGAAGGCTCTTCAACTTTTTCTACTACAGTTCGGATTTCAAAAACTTTAAATTCCATAGTATCCGGAACAAGTTCAACAACTACTTTGGACTTCTGCCCGATTTCTTTTTTAGCAGCAGCCTCTATCGCACTTCGGATCGCTTCAAGGAGTGCGTTTCGGTCTATATTCTTTTCCAACTCCAGTTGGTCAAGTATTATTTTAAGTTCCTGATTCAACTGTTTTGCTCCTTTTTCTTTATTACCTTTTAACGAATTAAATTTGCATGTTTAAGGTTTTCTATATGTATCCGGAATATTTCACCATTCACATTAACCAAAACCATTTCGTTTTCAATACCTTGCAATATTCCTTTAAAGTTCTTTCGACCATTCACAGGCATATCCGTTTGAATCCGAACAGATTCTCCTGAGAAGCGAATAAAATCTTTTTCTCGTCTTATCGGACGGTCGAAACCGGGGGATGATACCTCCAGTATATATGAATCTTCTTCCATCTCAATAGTATCCAAAACATTACTTAAAACTCGTGAAACTGCTGTGCAATCATCTAATGTTATAGGGTGTTCAGAACTTTCTATAAATACCCGTAATACAGGAGAACGCCCAAAGGTGCCGAACTCTAATTCTATGAGTTCAAAACCCTGTTCTGTAACATAAGGTTCCAGTAACATCCACAAATTATGTAGCCTTTCTCTTGTGGACATTTTATACTCCTGTTTATATTTTTGTGTTTATAATAAGAAAGAGTGGGTTTTTCACCCACTCTGTTATTTCTTCAATGACATATAAGTTTATCACAAAACGATTTATTCTTTCAATAATTTTAAATCATACCTATGGCATAATTCCTTAATTTTTTATCTCCCCTTCTATAGGAAAAATAGTTATCATTACAATATGTACATTCAGATAAAATAAATAAGTTTTGTGTTTCTACCCCACTTTCCGTTAATTGTTTTTCATTTGATTTCCATAAATCAAGTGTGTTTCTATCGGTTGTTATTAAACCTTCTTTTGAACACTGAGATAACAACTCACCCGGTAGTTTGTAACAACATGGTCCTATGGATGGACCTATCAATGCCGCTACATCCCTTAGATTTGTATTAAATTCCCTTACAAATTTTTCCAACGCTTTTTGAACAATTCTTTTTCTTGTTCCCTCTCTCCCGGCGTGTATCATCCCTAATATTTGCTTATTTTTATCAAAAAGAAATATAGGAACACAATCTGCTACAGATATACATACAGCCACTTTGGGAATACAAGTTATAATTCCATCGGCTGGTATGGAATTTGTTTCTTGTTGATTCTTAAAAACATAAATATTATTTGAGTGTTCCTGTTTCACTCTGCATAGTATTTGTGGATAGATAGTATTCTGATTTAAGATAGATAGTAATTGTTTTGAACTATAAACTTCTGGAAGAGATATCGCAATATCTTCCTTTCTCAGAATTCCTGCGAAGGATAAACCTATTTTTTCTAATTGTTGTAGATGTACCATTACCGATTCATTATTGACTATTTTTTACAGAATATATTTTGATAAGTCTCTGCTTTCAACCACTAATTTCAATTTTTCATCTACCCAATTTTTATCAATAGCGATTGTTTTGCTTTCATATTTTTGGACATCAAACATAATATCTTCAAGTACTACTTCCATAATAGTATGTAATCTTCGGGCTCCAATGTCTTCCGTTTCTTGATTGATTTTTTCACAATACTCTGCCATACACTCAATAGCATCATCTAAAAATTGGATTTCGATTTGCTCTGTTTTTACCAGTTCTGTATATTGTCGAATTAAAGAATTTTTAGGTTCTGTTAATATTCGTCTGAAATCATCTTTAGTTAAACTTTTCAATTCTACTCGAATGGGAAATCTACCCTGAAGTTCTGGAATTAAATCTGAAACTTTTGCCATGTGAAAAGCACCCGCAGCAATAAATAAAATATGGTCTGTTCGAACTGTGCCATATTTGGTCAATACGGTACTACCTTCAACAATAGGCAATATATCTCTTTGAACTCCTTCCCGTGATACATCCGGTCCATGAGTAGAAGAACCTTTTGAAGCAATTTTATCTATTTCATCAAGAAAAATAATTCCCGTATTCTGAACACGGTTAATGGCTTCATGGGTAACTTGTTCCAAATCAATCAAATCCTGCAAAACTTCAGATTCTAAAATTTTCCTTGCTTCCCTTACTTTAACCTTTCTTTTTTTAGAAGATTGAGGCATTATTTTGCCTAACATATCTTGTAAAGTTATTTCCATTTCTTCCAAACTTGACCCTGAAAATACCTGCATTAAGGGCATACCTTTCGAGTCTTTTATATCTATTTCAACCTCTTTATCTTCAAGTAATCCTCGTTTCAATCGTTCTCTTAATATCTCTTTTGCTTTTTGGAAAGCGTCATCTTTATTGACAGGTGCAGTTTTTTCATCTCCTTGTGAAAGGTCAAAGGGTTTATATTCCTCTTCTGCTTTGGGTTGTTTTGGTAAAAGGAGTTCGAGTATTTTTTCTTCTACAATTTTTTGTGCTTCTTCTTTTTTTCGTTCTTTCATTTCTTCTTTTACCATATTTACTGCTACATCTACTAATTCCCGCACCATAGATTCGCAATCTCTACCTACATATCCTACTTCTGTAAAGCGGGATGCTTCTACTTTAATAAAGGGGGCATTCACAAGTTTTGCTAAACGGCGGGCTATTTCCGTTTTGCCAACACCTGTTGGACCTATCATGATGATATTTTTAGGAATTATGTCCTCTTTTAATTCTGATGTTATTCTTTGCCTTCGCCAACGATTCCGCAGTGCTATTGCTACTTTCTTTTTTGCTTCATCCTGACCAATTATATATTTGTCCAGTTCTTCAACTATCTTTTTTGGGATAAGTTCTTCTTCTCTTAACATTTTAAGTCCCCTAATTTATCCATTTTTTCAATTCTTCTTTGATGTCGTTCTTCTCCTGAGAAAGGAGTATTAAGCCATATATCAATTATTTCGTAACATTGCTCTAATGTTAGTATTCGACGCCCTAAACAAAGGACATTCGAATTATTATGTGTTCGTGCTAACTGTGCCATTAATGGGGTGGTGCATACTGTTGCCCGAATCCCCCGGAACCGGTTGGCACTCATGGAGACACCTAAACCCGTCCCACATATAAGAATACCTTTTTCTATTTCACCTTTTAACAGACCTTCACAAAGTGCCTTTGCATAATCCGGGTAATCCACTGATTCAGGTCCAAATGCTCCATAATCAATAATTTCAAATCCTTTATTTTTAAGGTAATCCATTATTGATGGCTTGTAGAGTGGATGAGGACCTTCATAACCTGCATGATCACAACCAATTCCAATTTTCATTTCTGTATTCCTAATTAAAATCTTAATATTTGTTGTAATTCACTCTTTTTAATAGCTCCTTCTCTAAATATCTCTCCTGTATCAGGGTCAAATACAGTAGATACTTCTGATAAATTTGTTGCTGTTTCCTCTATTGCAATTGAAATATCCTCTAAGGGTAATTCTAAAACATTTCGTGCTGGAGGTTCTCCGGAACGATTTGCAGAAGTAGATGTTATCGCATGTCCAAATGCTATCGCTAATTTTTGAGCAACAGGATGTGATGTCCAGCGAACACAAATTTTCCCTTTTCCTGCGGTAATCTTTGGAGGAATATTAGGTACAGATGGCAATACTAAAGAAAGAGGTCCGGGCCAAAATTTTTTCAAACATATTCTTGCATTTTCTGAAATTGAAGTAGTAATTTCATCTAATTGTTTTAGTTCACCTATTATTAACAAAATAGGTTTGTTTTCCTCTCTGCCTTTCAATCGAAACAGTTTTTCAATGGCTTCTTCAGAAAAGGGGTTTACTGCAAGTCCATAAACTGTTTCTGTAGGGTAAGCAACAATCTCGTCATTGTTTAATGCAATAACAGCCTTTTGAATACCGCTATCATCTGGTTGAACAATCAACATAATTAAAACCCCTTAAAAAATCTGCCATTTGCTGGAATGCTAATGCTCTATGACTTATCTTATTTTTTTCTTCTGGAGGAAGTTCTGCAAATGTGTTTTCATAACCTAATGGGACAAAAATAGGGTCATATCCAAACCCATTATCTCCATAAGGTTCTATTGCGATATGTCCCTCAATAGTTCCTTTTTCACAATGTGTAAAGCCATTCGGCAGAACAAGCATGGCACAACAAATAAATCGAGCAGTCCTTTTATGCCAAGGAACTCCTTCCATCTCACTTAGTAATCTTTGTATATTTCTTTCGGAATCTCCTTCGACACCTCCATAACTTGAAGAATACACCCCTGGTCTTCCTTCCAGAACATCTACTTCCAATCCTGAATCATCTGATAGAGAAGGATATTTGAGTAGTTCAGCACAGGATTTTGCTTTTATTAATGCATTTTCCTCGTAAGTAGTTCCCGTTTCTTCAGGAGTAGATATATGGGGAAAATCTTTTAAAAATTTTATTTCCCATCCGGGTAAATCTATTATTTCCACGATTTCTTTATATTTATTTCTATTTCCTGTGGCAAGAACAAGAATATTTTTTTTATCCATTCCACCCTATTACCTTCTTTTGAATCTCAATAATCTGTTGTATTCCCTGTTCTGCAAGGTCTATAAGGTCGTTTAATTGTTGTCGTGTAAAAATGCCATGTTCTCCACAACCCTGTATTTCTATCAATTCTTTTTTTGAATTCATTACAATGTTCATATCTACAATAGCCTGAGCATCTTCGTTATAATCTAAATCTAAAAGGTATTCATCATTCACCAATCCTACACTTACTGCTGAACATATATCTATCACAGGAATTCTTTTTAAGAAACCATTATCTACGGATTGTTTAAATGCATCATAAACTGCAACAAACCCTCCTGTAATAGAAGCAGTTCTTGTCCCTCCATCTGCTTGAATTACATCACAATCAACGGTTATCTGACATTCTCCCATTTCTTTGAGGTCAACGACTGCTCTTAAACTTCTCCCAA
This sequence comes from Candidatus Hydrogenedens sp., assembly GCA_049968235.1. Taxonomy (GTDB): domain Bacteria; phylum Hydrogenedentota; class Hydrogenedentia; order Hydrogenedentales; family Hydrogenedentaceae; genus Hydrogenedens. The sequence continues at coordinate 68,383 of JBMFRC010000015.1, read as the reverse complement.
TCAATCGACTAATTTCTTGCGATCTTCCTTTCCTTATAGATTCCCTATCCCCTCTTTGCGATGTTGCTCCGGGAAGCATTCCATATTCTGCGGTTATCCATCCCTGACCGGCGTCTCGTAACCATGGGGGAACTTTATTCTCTAAAAAAGCAGTACAAATAACCTTAGTATCACCAAAACAAACAAGAACAGAACCATGAGCATATTTCGTATAATTTCTCTCAATAGTTATTGGACGGAGTTCATTATTGGAACGATTATATGACCTATTCATACTTATTATTTTCCTTAAAGTATTTATATCAAAAGGATGTTGAACTAATTTTTCTCGTTTTCCCATATATGAACTGGATAAAATTGTTATTATTTTGATTGTTTTATTCTGGATTAGCAGGAACAGCGGGGGTATTATTCTGCAATTCTATTTCAAGCAGTCTTCGTTTAACCACCATATCCTCTTCTTCTTTCCCATTACCCTTTGCTTCCTGTTGGGTTTCTTTAACATCTCTATGATATTTCTTTAGGATATTTTCCCAAACGGGTTCTTCCTGCAAGATTTCAACTGCTTTCTTAAGTTGTGTATCCTCAATTGTTTCTTCAGAAATCTTCTTCCGGCGGAAGAATTCTTTCATCAATTTTACAGCGTCTTCACCTGCAATTTTTCCTATTTCATGGAGTAATTGTTCCCGCTCCTGTAGTTTTTCCGGAGCAACATAAAGCATTTCATTGCCTGTAACTGAGCCGTGATTTTGTTCATTAATTTTAGATGGGTCTTTTTCATAAGATTTATACATTTGTAATGCTAATAAACGCTCCTCTTCATCCGTCATATTAACCTCAACATCGGGCAATATCCCCTGATGGTCTATTGTGACACCCGCAGGAGTATAATATAATGCAGTAGTTAATCGTAATGCCGTTTCATTTTTGGGTGGTAACGGGATAATTGTCTGAACACTTCCCTTTCCAAATGTTTTTTCACCGACAACAAGAGCTCTCTGATGATATTGCAATGCTCCTGTTACAATCTCCGAAGAACTTGCTGTTTGATTATTTACAAGTAAAATCATGGGCATGTTTAATGGCAAAACAGGTTTTTCCCTTGTTTTTAGTTCCAAATCTTTACCATTTTCCTGAGTTAATTGTCCTCTACTTCTTGTGTATGTAACCAGAGAATCTTTAGGGAGGAAAAGTTCACACACTTGCTGTGATGCAGTTAATAGACCTCCGGGATTCCACCTTAAATCTAAAATAAGTCCTTTTATTCCTTTATCTAACATCTCTCGGATATTTTTCTTCATATCACTTGCCGTATTTTCTTTGAAATCGGAAATTCGGATATAACCGTATCCTGATGGAAGTATTCGACTTTCTTTTATACTTTCAAGAGGCACTTTTGCTCGTTCCACAACAACCTCCAAAGTTTCACTATCTTTATCTGCATGAGGTCTTTCAATTGTTAATTGAACCTTTGTTCCGATAGGACCTCTAATCTTCTCTGCTGCAGAACTTAGTTTCTCTTGTTCTGACATCCCGGGTTTCCATAATTCCTCCACAGCAATATTATCAATTTTTCTTATAATATCAAAGGGTTTTAAGCCTGCACGTGCAGCAGGAGAATTGGGTATAGGCATAAAAACGATAACATTCTGATTATCATCCATTTTTATGGATACTCCTATACCTTCAAACTCACCCTGAGTATCATCTCTTAGTGTTTTCAAATCTGAAGAACTTATATATGAACTATGACGGTCGAGACTACTCATCATTCCTACTAAAGCACCCTCAACAATTTTATTTATATCAACTTCCTTCACATACTCATCTAAAATCGTCTGTAATGTATGTCCAATGGGCTCAATGGCTTGGTATATATCTGTCCTGTTGCTCTGTGCAGAGATTTTTGGGGTAAAACCATTAGTCAAAAGGGCAATCATTGCTACTAAGAAAATTAAAATAGATAAAAATTCAAATTTACTATTTCTATTTGCCATACAATATTCCTATCTTTGAGGTTAACTCGTTTTATAATTGTTGTAGTTTATCAAATTTGACAATATAACTTCGAATATGTGATAGGTAACATGAAACTCCTAAAATATATTCTACTCTATGATATAATTTTAACTTCGAAAAAATAATACATTGAATAGGTAAAAATAGGTAATTCTACTATGTCGTCAGGTAGTGATAAACAAGAACAAATCATCATTTCTACAAACGGTTCTAAAGATTCCTTTCCTGTTCCAACAACTTTTGACATACCGGATACTTTGCCTCTACTTGTCTTACAAGATATAGTTGCATTTCCCATGGCAATGATTCCTTTGCATATTACAACTTCATCAGAGAAGATGATTATTGAAGATACAACAAAATCGCATCGGCTTGTTGCTCTTCTATCAGAAAAACCTGAAAAGGATAACCAAAAAATAAATCCCAAATATAACACCTATTCTATTGGTTGCATAGGTAGAATTCTTCAAGTACACAATTTGACGGATGGCAGTTTGAATGTATTTATTCAGTCTACGCGTAAATTTTTTTCAGGGGGTATAATGCGGGAGTCCCCCTACCCTATTGTAAGAGTTTTATTGATAGATGAACCCGAAGTAAATCCAAAGGAAATTGAACCTATCGCGTTAGCAATTAAAACACAAATGGGAGAATTAGTTAAAAACAATCCCAATATACCCGAAGGGGCGATGTCATTTCTCGAAAGTATTGAGGACCCTGTTTTTCTTACAGCCGTTGTTGCCAGTAACATTCGATTACGAATTGAAGAACGCCAGGAAATTCTCGAAATGCCTGACTTGAAATCACGTATGTTAAAACTGGTTGAGAAATTACAATATCAGGTAGAACTTGCTCAGGCTTCTACAAAAATTAGAGAAGATGTTCAGAAAACAATAGAAAAAAATCAGAAAGAATTTTTCTTAAGACAGCAGTTGAAGGCTATTCAGAAGGAGCTCGGGGAAACCGAAGGGAAAGAACAGGAACTGAATGAATATAAAGAAAAAATAAAGGCATTAAAAGTATCTGATGAAGTAAAAAAAGAACTACTTCGTGAGTTAAATCGCCTTTCTTCTATGAACGAACATTCTCCTGAATATCATGTAATCATTTCCTACCTCGATACTGTATTAGAACTTCCATGGGGGATATATACAGAGGATAGACTAGATTTAATCGAAGCAGAGAATATTTTGAATGAGGACCATTATGGTCTGGACAAAATAAAACAAAGAATATTAGAATATCTCGCTGTTCGTAAATTAAAGCCTGATACACAAGGACCCATTTTATGTTTTCAGGGGCCACCGGGCGTCGGTAAAACATCTTTGGGACAATCTATTGCCCGTGCATTAGGGAGAAAATTTATTCGTATTGCTCTTGGAGGTATCCACGATGAAGCAGAAATTCGTGGACATCGTAAAACCTATATTGGTGCTATGCCCGGACGGATTATTTCGGGTATTCGCAAAGCAGGCTCACAAAATCCTGTATTTATGTTAGATGAAATCGACAAATTAGGCACTGATTTTCGTGGTGACCCGGCATCTGCTCTATTAGAAGTTTTAGACCCAGCACAAAATCACTCTTTTATTGATAATTATATAAATGTGCCTTTTGACTTATCTCGTGTACTGTTTATTGCCACTGCGAATGAACTTGAACCTATTCCCTGGGCATTGCGGGACCGTATGGAAGTGCTTCATCTACCGGGTTATACTCTTGAAGAAAAAATTGAAATTGCTAAAAAATATCTCATTCCCAAACAGAAGAATTCTCATGGCTTAAATAAGAACCATATCACAATCAAGAAAAGTGCACTGGCAAAAATCATTTCAAATTACACTCGTGAATCGGGAGTACGAAATCTTGACCGTGAGATAGCAAATATTTGTAGAAAAATCGCTAGGAAGGTGGCTTCTGGAGATACTGAAAAAACTATAGTAACAAAAGATAATGTTAGAGAATTTTTAGGTCCCGAAAAGATATATGAAGATTTTATTTCACGGACTAAAATTCCGGGTGTTGTTATAGGACTTGCATGGACACCTACAGGGGGAGATATATTGTTCATAGAGGTTACATCCATGCCGGGTAAAGGAAATCTCATACTTACGGGACAGTTAGGGGATGTTATGAAAGAATCTGCACAAATAGGATTAAGTTATCTACGTTCTATTGCACATCAATTTAATATATCGGATGAATGTTTTACAAAAAATGATATTCATATTCATGTCCCCTCGGGGGCCGTGCCTAAAGATGGTCCCAGCGCAGGAATTACCTTGCTCACCGCATTAACTTCTTTGTTCTTGAAGAAAACTGTTCCACATGACCTTGCTATGACTGGAGAAATTACTCTACGAGGAAGCGTTTTAGCCGTTGGAGGGATAAAAGAAAAAGTGTTGGCAGGAACAAGAGCAGGTATAAAAAAAATCATCCTCCCTGAAAAAAATAAAAATGACCTGGAAGAAGTTCCAAAATCAATACAGAAGAAAATAAAAATTTATTGGGTATCCCATATAAATGAAGTATTAAAAATCGCTCTCGGAATTGACACTACTAAATAACTATTATGAATAAAGATGGAATCATACGCTCATTGAAGGAACTGGCTCAGTATCTTGAATTAGAGGGAGAAAATCCATTTAAAATTCGTTCTTATTTAAAATCTGCAGAAATATTGGAGCATATTCAAGAACCTATTGACACTCTTATAAAATCGGGAACTTTACGACACTTAGAGGGAATTGGTGAAGCCATAGAAAAAAAAATTTTAGCATGGTATCACGATGAACCTGTGCCTGCATTGGAAAAAGTCAAAAGTAAATACCCTTCATCTTTGCTTGAACTTTTTTCTGTTCAATCTCTTGGAGCCAAACGAATACGCAGTTTGTTTGACAATCTTCATATAACAAATCTCGAAGAACTATACAAAGCATGTCTGGAAGGTAAGGTCTCCACACTTCCAGGGTTTAATAAGAAAATAGAAAACAAAATTATTAAAAGTATTGATTTGTTAAACCAGTGGAAAGGGCAATTTTTATTATCCCATGGATTTAATATAGCAGAGAAAATAATCGAGAAATTAGAAACCATATTAAATAGGGAGAATATATATATTTCTGGAAGTTTGAGAAGATATGAGGAAACAGTGCGAAACATAAATCTTTTATTGCTCACAGAGAATACAGAGACATTAAAACGAAATTTACTGACAGTTTTTCCTGAAAAAAAAGAAGATAATATAGAGCCTTTTATCCGATTAGATTGTTTTGACATTCCGGTTTTAATCGATTTTGCGGATAAAGAAGACTTTGGAACTCGATTCGTTTTTAATACAGGCTCAAAAGAGTTTATTGATTTATTAATCCAACATTGTAACCGAAATAATCTCTCTTTTTCTCGACAGGGTTTGTTTAATCGTAATGGGGTTCTAATCAAATCTAATACAGAAGAAAAGTTTTTTAAATCGATTGGATTTACTCATTTATCACCAGAATTAAGAAATGTCTATGACAACATGGATTTCGTTTATGAGAATGCAGATAATCTCATTCAACCAGAAGATATACAGGGAGTTGTTCATTGCCATACAATATACAGTGACGGATACAATTCAATTGCTGAACTTGCAGAGTATTGTATCCATAAAGGATTTCATTACATCGTCATTTGTGACCATAGCCAATCCGCAGGCTATGCGAATGGCTTATCAATCGATGATATAAAAAAACAACATGATGAAATAGAAAGTTTGAATAAGATATACAAACCATTTCAAATCTTAAAAGGAATTGAGTGTGATATTAAATCGGATGGTACTCTGGATTACCCGGATGAGATACTGGATTCTTTTGATGTAGTTATTGGCTCTATACACACAAAATTGGATATGGATAAAACCTATGCTACTCAGCGTTTATTAAAAGCCATCGAAAATCCTTATCTGGATGTATTAGGACATATAAGTGGGAGACTTCTTCTCTCACGAAATGGATATCCTCTGGAAATTGATACCCTATTAAAAGCCTGTTCGGTTCGTAATGTTTCCATTGAGATTAATGCAAACCCTCAGAGATTAGACATTGATTGGAGAAACATTTACAAATTTAAACAATACAATATAAAATATACCCTTTCTGTAGATGCACATAACATAGAAGGGATAGAAGACATAAAATACGGTATTTATATAGCACGAAAAGGGATTTTAAAACCTGATGAAATTTTAAATTGCAAAAATGTTGAGGATTTTAAAGATTGGTTCAAAATGAAGTCATAAAAAGAAATAAAGAAAAGGCAAAAAAGATATACGACAAACTACTTCAACTTTATCCTGATGCTCACTGTACTTTGAATTATCATTCCCCTTTTGAATTACTTATTATGACGATTCTTGCTTCACAATGCACAGATGAACGGGTAAATAAAGTATGTATGTCTTTATTTCAGAAATTAAAATCCCCTCATGACTTTATCAATCTTGGACAAAAACAATTAGAAAATCGAATCCGACCTGTAGGGTTTTACAAAAACAAGGCACAACATATCATTAATACTTGTAAACTATTAATTGAAAAATATGACGGAAAAGTTCCAAATACAATGAATGACTTACTAAAACTACAAGGGGTAGGTAGAAAAACCGCCAATGTCATCCTTGGTGAATGTTTCAATACGCCAGGAATTATTGTTGACACTCATTGTGGAAGATTAACCCGAAGATTAGGATTAACTTCTTCTGATAATCCCCAAAAAATAGAACAAGATTTGATGCAAATTTTACCTGAAAAAAAATGGACATTATTTTCTCATTTACTTGTTTTTCATGGTAGAAACATTTGTCTTGCACGCAATCCGAAATGTAACTTTTGTATAATTAATAAACATTGTAATTTTTACAAAAAATTAAATAAAGATAACAAATGACAACAATTAATGAAGATATAAAAAAAGATAATATTGACACATATAGCGAAACATCTTCTTTACTGCCAATTTTTATAATTATCTACTCGATTTCTGTTCTATTTATTGATTTACTAATAACCTTTGATACAACATTTATCTTTTCATGGGGAGTATTAAATTTCAGTTTATCAGATGTGCTATTAAAATTCCCTATATTAAAACATTCTACTTACATTACGATATTTGATGGTTTTGATTTATATAAGTTTATTTTCTGGTTGATTTTACCGTTTATATTGTTCAACAGGTTTATTGATTTTAAATGGTTTTCTTTAAAATACTGGCAAAAACAAGATTATCTTTTATTTTTATTCTTTTGTTTTCTCTGCCTTCTTTCATTAATTTTTGTAATTCTTTCCCCTACATTACGAATGTTTTATCCAGGGGCAGGAGTAATTCCTTTAAGTCAAAAAATACAATTCTTTCTTCAGCGATTCTTTTGGGTTATTTCCTGGTTACCTGGTTGGGAATTTCTGAACCGACACCTTCTTTTAAGGGCATGCCGGCAATTATCTAAAGGTTCTGGCTGGTTTTTCGTAACCATTACAGAGACTATATACCACATTTTTAAACCGATGCTGGAAATATTAGGGATGTTTATTTTTTCAGTCGTGGCATGTATCTGGTCTCAAAAAAAAGAAAATAATCTTATGGCATTTTTTTGCCATTTCATCATTGAAATTGGATTAATATTCCTCCTTTTGATTACATAAACTTAAAATTATAAAAATATCCCTCCCTTTAATTTCGATAGGACATTGTTTTATGGGTCTCCCATCCCCTTTTATATTTTCGCCAGAGTCTATTTTATACTTCCATTGATGTCTTGGACAGGTTACTACTCCATTTTCTTCTTTCCCTAAAGAAAGGTCTGCCCCTTGATGTCGGCACATATATTCAAAAACTACATAACTATTATCTTTTTTTCTTATCAAATAATTTTTACCGAGAAATTTTTTAAAAATTTGTTTTTTCTTATCCAATTCATCAATAGTAGCAATTTTTATCCGCTCCACAAACACTACCTTTCTTTTATTGAAATAATATACCTTTTTAATATGTTGTTTTTAACTGAATTATTGTATTATTCTTTTTATTTAGAATAACAATAAATATGTTAAGAAAGGAATATAAATGTCTGAAAAAGAAAACAAAAATTTTTATCCAGATATGCCCGTAGCAGAGGCAATGGCAGTTCATCCACGAGTTGCAGAAGTTTTTGCTGCATTTCATCTTGGAGGATGTGCCCATTGCGGAATTAGCCGTTTTGAAACAATAGAGCAAGTATGTATGGCTTACGGCGTAGAAACGGATGTGCTTCTTCAAGTATTAGAAGACCTTGTAGAAAAAGCAAAAGCAGAAGAACAAAAATAAATTATTCGCCAATAAAATTTATGTAATTTTATAATACATTTTTACAAACATTTGGGAAAGGATATGAGTATGTGTTGGGGGAAGAATGTGTTCCTAATGTTATGTCTATTTGTAATTTTTTTTATTCAGAACTATGTATACTGCGATAATCAAAACAATAATTCGAGCAATAGGTACATTATCAATAAGGTCTATAAAGATGAAAATTTAAAAGAAATTGCATTTCCTTTAGGTGGATTTGGTGGAGGACAAATATACATTCGTGGTAATGGGAAATTAAGCCCATGGGAGATTACGAATAATTTTAATTCCAATGCTAATGTTTCCGATGCTTTTTTCTCCATTTATACAGAAGATGGGGAACAATCCAAAGCCTATATTTTACAATTAAATCCAAGTTTACCTGGTGAGGGGGTAAATAAAATAGATTTTATAGGAGAGTTTCCATTTGCGAAACTTATTTTTGGAGACTTTTCTCCAGATCTGGACCTGTCGATGGAGTGTTTCTCACCTTTTATCCCTTTAGATGAAAAAAATTCATCCCTCCCTGTAGTTTTTTTTACTTTTACATTAAAAAATTATGGAACAAAAAATATTCGAGGTTCTTTAGCAGGAACTATTCCTAATATTGTAGGTTGGGATGGTTATGGAGAATTATTAAGTTCCTCCTATACAAAAGATGGCAAACAAGTTCATGCCATTTATCATCCTGAATTGGGATATAACATCAATACAATAAAAAAAGAAATAGATACAGTATCTATTGATATGGGTATTACTTCAACCGGAAAAGAAGAATTTAAAGAGAATATCCAGTTTTTTACCAATTTATATGACTGTGCACAACCATTACGATTTTTGAGAGGTATTAATATAAATTATCAAGATAATATTAATCCTGATAATGAAGAAAAACAAGGTGATACTTGTGTTTATTGGTTAGGACCCTCTGAAAAAGTATTATCATCGGATAACATAGAGAAACTTAATAAAAAAATACAAAATGGAGCTCATTTAATTGTTAGTGGGGATACAAATTCTATTTTTGATTGGTTAGTAGCAATAAATAGAGCCAAAAAGAGCCATAAAAAAGAGCATGTATTTGATAACTTTGAATCTGGCACATATAACTTATGGACAATCACAGGTGATGCTTTCGGAGATAAACCTGCCAATGATAAATTTCCTATGCAAACAGATATCTTGGGCTATGAAGGAAAATACTTTGTAAACTCCTACAATGGTGATGATAAAAAAACCGGGACTGCAATATCTAAAGAATTTACTATTCAACATTCTTTTATTCATTTTCGTATCGGTGGAGGAAATAAACCCGATAACACATATATAGCACTCATTATTGAAGGGGAAAAAATATTATCATCTACTGGCTCAAACTCTGAAACATTAAAGAAAGTTATATGGAATGTTGCAGAATATATAGGTAAAAAAGCACATATAGAAATCGTAGATAATGCCTCCGATGGATGGGGACATATTTTAATAGATGAGATAGTTTTTACGAATGACTACCCTATAGATAAGAATTCATATAAGACATTACAAAAGTGGCTACCTATGGCTTCTATAAAAGGGAATTGGATAAATAGCAAGTATAATGTAAAATTAGGTGGACTATTTCCCAATTTGAAAGATGCTATACTGGTTACAAATAAGATTTATAAAACAACACCGAATATCTCTACCAAACAAAGTGAGGTATTCTTAAAAACAGATACAGGTATTCCACTAATTATCAGAAAAAAAATAGGTAAAGGCTCTGTCGTATGGTGTAATGGGAAGATAACGGATTGGATTGCTCCTGAATATAAGAGACGTTGGATTGCATCTTTGATTGCATTAACCACAAATGTTCCATATATTTACGAGAAGGGACTTGACTCTCAACATCCTTTATGGGGAAATATGGTTTTTTCTCTGAAAACATTTGGGAAAAATGAACCTCAAACATGTCCTCAATGGAGCGATTTCAATTATTTCTGGCAGTATTTTTCAAAAAACGGGATATTGCCACAACCCGAAAGTATGGAACCCAGCAATCCTGGATATACATGGAATGGAACAATTGCATACCCATTTGACCTATCACCGGGCGAAAAAGAAGATATTACTTTTATCCTAGCATGGTATTTTCCCAATCGCACTCGTGGAAATCAGTATTATTGGACGCTTCCTCCTTTACGATATGACTATCGGTTAGGGAATTACTACAATAATTATTTTAAGAACGCAATGGAAGTAACAAATTATTGTATAGATAATTTTCCCTATTTATTAAGTCAGACATCTCAGTTTCACAAAGATTTCTTCTCATCCACACTTCCACCTGTTATGTTAGAAGCCATCTCTGCTAATATTGCCACACTTCACACACCTATTTATATATATTTAGAAGATGGTACTGTTGGTGGTTTTGAAGGGACAGATAACTGCTGTCCTATGAATTGCACTCATGTATATAATTATGCACAAACTCTTCCGTTTTTATTCCCCATATTAGAACAAAGAATACGCTACCAGGAGTTGTTCTATATGATGGATAAGACAGAATTTTACATTCCACATCGTTTTATAGTTCCACCGTCAGAACCTCAATTGAAAAATGAGATTGGAGGACCTTTTCATCATGCTTTAGATGGTGAGTTAGGAACCCTTCTGAAACTATATCGTGAATATAAACTTTCTCCGGATAAAAAATGGCTGGAACCTATCTGGCACAATGCAATTAAAGTGTTCCAACACATTTTAGAAAAACATGACCCGACAGGAGAAGGGATTATTCGGGGCGAACAACCGAATACTTATGATACACATTTATATGGTTCCAATACATTTATTGGCACTTTATATCTTGCCACATTAAAGGCGATGGAAATAATGTTAAAAGAATTAGGTTCTCCTGACCCAAATCTAATTTTAGAATGTCAGAAAAGGTATGAATCGGGTAGGAAAAAATACATTGAAACCTGCTGGAATGAAGAGTATTTCATCAATGCATTTGATGCTCCTGATGTTGGTTCGGAGGTTTATAATCAAATGAATTGTTATGGACCGGGGTGTCATTCAGACCAATTATTAGGGCAATGGTGGTCTCACATTTTAGGGCTTGGGTATTTATTCCCCGAACCATATATCAAAACTACACTTAATTCTATATACAAAAATAACTGGCGGAAAAATTTTTATGACCATGTTCAATCACCACGTCGTTTTGCTGAAGATGATGAACCCGGACTATTAATGTGCACCTGGCCTAAAGGTGGAAGACCTGAATCCCCCATTCTTTACTGTGATGAGATATGGACAGGAATGGAATACGAAGTTGCTGGACTTAGTATTTTTGAAGGAGACTGGGATAAAGCTGTGGAAATAGTTAGTGGAGCTCGTTCTCGCTATCAGGGAAATCGTAAGAACCCATGGAGCGAAATTGAATGCGGAGGGCATTATGCTCGTGCAATGTCTGCCTATTCAATGCTTATTGCCGGTTCTGGTTTTAATTTTGACAAGGGAAAAATTAAAATAACTCCCCGTGTAAAAGAGAACCCTTCTTCATTCTTCTTTTCCACAGGTACCTCATGGGGGATATTTGAGTTTAATAGTGGCCCTCGTAAAACAACTGTAACCATCATACCCCATTATGGGAAATTAGAAATCTCAAGAATCAGTTTACCTGCTGAAAAGTTGAGATTTAATCAAATGAATATGTCCATAATCAAGGGGGATAATTCTATACCCATTACTGAAAAAATAGGGATAATTCAGCAAGATGAATTATATAAAACAAATTTAATAACGGTTTTATTAAGACAATCTATTACAGTTCTTGAAAATGAAAAGGTTGTTATAGATATTCGATGGTAAAAAAATGCTACGGGATTAGACTTTCACATCTAGATTCTGTCCCTGTGTCGGAGGAAGTACTGCGGATTGTATTAATTTTATAGCCATATCTCCTTGTTGTTGCATAACACTTTTCCGCATATTCAGGACTTTTGCGTAATATTCCATACTTATTTGGGCTGTTTTCAACCCTACTTGCGGGTTTATGTTTATTGTATCCATAACGATACTTCCTTATTTCTTATCCTATTATAGCATTTAAATTTATCTTTTTCACAAAATTTTATTAAAATTTATTTGTTTAGAAAAATAGCATAACCTGCTGATGTAAAAATGAGGCTGGCTATTGGCGCAATCAACCAACTTAATAAAATGTCCCTTATGATTTTTAATTTTAATGTATGAACTCCATGGTGGATACCAATTCCAATAATAGCACCGACAACCGCCTGTGTTGTGCTTACAGGAACTCCGACCAATGAAAAAATATATACTGTAATTCCTGAAGATAGAACCACAACCAAGGCTGAAAATCCATCTAAAAGTACTATTCCTTTTCCGATATTCATCATTACAGGTTTGCTAAAAAGTAAAACACCAGTCCCAATAAAGAAACCGCCTAATAATGCCAGTTCTGTATTCGAAACTCCTTTTATCGTTCCTGCAAACATTCCTACTGTATTTGCCACATTATTTGCCCCCAATGCATAAGCACCGATAATTCCAGATATAATTAATCCTCTTCTTATTAATGTCTCTCTTGTAAGTATTCCCACCTTGATATGAGAAAAGAAAGTAAGCATTATTTTATAACAAATAATCGCTATTAATCCTGCTCCGATAGGTGTAAAAGCCCAACAAATTAAAACTTTCCATAACATTTTCCATTGAACATCGTTTTGTGTTAAACCCAGCCCAATAAGTCCACCCACGACAGATTGAGAAAGACTTATTGGCTGTCCCAGTAAGGTAAGGATAAGCCCTACCCCACTTACCACCAATCCTACCAATATGGATGTATTTAAACTTTGTGTTGTAATTCCACTTAATGTATCAATTCCCTTGCTACCCTGTAAAACAGCACCTGCTATAACAAAGAAAAAAGTTAATAAACCCGCTGTCCTGAAACGAACAAATCGTGTTGCTACCGCTGTTCCAAATACATTTCCAGCGTCATTTCCTCCTAAAGTCAAACCTAATAGGGCTGATGTTACAACTACCAATAATATTCCCATTACATCATCCTTTTGACTATTATAATTCTCATGAAGTCTCCCGCTTTTTCAGCATGATTTGTTACTTCGCTTATGGAATTTATTAAATCTCGCAAAAGAAGTTTTCTAAATGGTTCAATATCCGATTGAAATACTTTTGTAATGGCATCCGATTGAATCTTATCTACTTCACTTTCAAGAGCGTCAATTTGTCCTAAAATCTCAAGGACTTCACGAAAATCTGAGAATAGCATTTCAACCCCTTGCACTGTAATTTTTACGCATTTTTGTGTAATAGTAGATATAGAAATAACTTCGTTTTTTATCATTTTAGGTATGTGAATTTGTTGTTCTACAATCATCTTAACCGTTTGCTGAACCTGATTAGGTATCCGGTCAAGAATTTCAAGTAGAGCCAGAATATCTCCTCTTGATTCTGGAAATAGAGAGCGTTCAAATATGAAATATTCTATTTCTCGTCGCAAATCATCTGCTTTGCTTTCTGCTCTATGAACCGCCGATGTGGTTTCTTTCCATTTATCACAATCATCTACATCGATACAGCCCGTAAGTACTTTCATACCTAAATCTACACATTCTTGTGACTTTTGACAATATTCATTTATTTTCTTTTCAACCCAATTTTGAGCCTTATGAAACATAATGCAATACCCTCTTTTAATGGTTAATCAAACATCATACTCCATTTTAACTCATTTACATCCTTTGGAGTAATAAACTGAAGGGTAATAATACCTTCTTTTTGTTGTAAGGAAACATTGGTGAAATTGATTCCATTTATTTGAACTTTTCTCTTTTCAGGGTCAAAAAATGTTAATTTATACTCTGTATCCTCAATTACTTTCATTACTCCTGTCATTTCCTTATTTATTGGAGAATATTTCAAATCTTTAATATCGAAAACACCCTGTGTAATATGGTGATTTGATGCAACAAATATGGGATTCTTTTCTACAGGACGAATACCATATAAAGAAACAGAAGTAGGAGGCAAATCTATAATAAAGGCATTTTGAATAATACCAACAAAATTTTCATTCCAAAAATCATATAATGTATAAAGTTGATTTCCATCCAATCCTAACTTTTCCAAAAAGACGGATACTTTTGTGTTTTTCTCTGTATCCCAATTAAAAACTGCCACAATGTTTATATCTAACATAGGTCCAGAAAGGGGTAAAGACCATATTTGGGGGTATGGATTATCAAATAAATCCACAGGACGGGCTGATTGCGATGATTTTGGGATTATTTTTTTCAATACATTGAGTTCATAAGGAGATAGATTTGTAAACTCCTCCCCTATTTTAAAGACTCCACCTGTCAAGGCAGTACCAGTAATCCACGCTACTATTTGTGATTGTGTTAGTTTTTTATCTTCTGGGACATTCCATCTCTTATTCGTTTCTGGATGCCCTAAAAAAATGCAGCCCTGGTCTGGAACTCCCAAATGAGGGAATAAATAATATCGGCGAGCGAAATTATTTAGAGACTCTACACAACCCCAATTTCCCGAGAGAGTTGGCGATGACCATAAAGGTTTATTGTCAAAACCAATCCGTATCCCATCTGCATACATGCCGGAAACATTAATCGGAAGCATTGTCATTAGAAATTTATCATTTCCCAACCCTTCACGAATGGCTTCCAACCCTTTTCTTAATACCTGTAATTTAGTTAAACTTTCATCTTTATATTTTTCCCCTAATAATAAATGATAAACGAAATCTGCTTCTACTATACCATCAAAACCCCATTCATGGGATATTTTTTTACATGTATCTCGAACATAATTATACGCTTCAGGGATAGTAACATCCAAAACCTTTTTATCTTTTCCTAACAATAACTTACCTCGTGCATCTGGGGAAACCAACCATTCAGAATATTCTTTCGCCAGTTTTGAATCTACAGGTATTGTAAATAGGTCAATCCACAATCCTGCTTTCATACCCCGATTATGCAATTCTTCTACAATAGGTTTAAGACCATGAGGAAATTTTTCAGGATGTGGTTCCCAATCTGCTGGACCTCGTTCCCATCCTGCGTCAATAGCAATCTGATTCCAGCCATACTTTTTAAGATAAGTATCCACAAACTGAATATTTTCCATGATTACATTTTCGTTAACATCTTTATGAAGGGCAGTACTCCAACTATCCCAGCCATGAGGCAGAAAAGCATTATTTTTACTCAATTTATTCATAACTGCAATAGCCCGACCATAGCGCTCTAAACAATTATGCGGACTTTGCTCCCCTAAGGAAAAATAGAGAACTTCTGCATTTATTGTTTTTCCTGGTAATAATTGAATTGGAGCATCAAAAACACTTTCGGACTTTATCTGGACTGTCTTTTTTTTCTCATTTCTGGCAAGAGTAATTTGTCCATAGGCTTTATCACAGGTTAAAAATCCTGCCAGTAGTGATTGCTCTCTTTTACGGTCATATATAGCCAGATTCCATTGGGATTTCAAGTCAAAACCATTTACCCATTGGGGAAAATCCATCATAGATTCAAATATATTTCCATTTCCAAGACAAACTATAGAATTTTCATTTATCTCTTCATTTCTATATTGATTTAATGTTCCATGGACGGATATTAACGACCTTATTTTCTGTTCTTTTTTTGAATTATTTAAATACTGATACCTAACTGTAAAAAAAGGTTTTCCCGGATATATTTCTACTACCCATGTCAGATTTTTCCCTTGAATGTATAGACCTATTCCATCTCCCAATGGGTTAGAAACAGGTTCTTTATACCAATTTAATCCTGAAAGTTTTAATGGAACGATTTCATCCGAATCTGCATATACAACAGAAGGGCTTTCTAATGATAGAACTTCCAACCCATTTGCAAAAAAAACCTTAATTGTTCCATTCTTGAAAAGATGAACTTCGTATAAGTCAGTGGAAAGAGAAGCAATAGAACGACGACTTGTTTCTGCGTGTATACTTATTGATAAAAACATTAATGCAAATAATAAGCAAAAAGATAGTAGATATAATTGATATATCTTCACTTTCATTTTTCTTCCTTTTTTTATGTTTTTGACTAACAATTAATCTTCTCATTATACTATCTCATGTTTTTGTTAAATAAAAAGTTTTAAATTTTTATTTTGTAGTATAAGGAATGTAGTATGAGTTGTTTTTGGCATGATGCAGGGAGCAAATTTAATCCGATTAGTTCTGTGGACTATTTACCACAAAATTTTCTCGAAGAAATCCAATCACACCGTTTGCAAAAGATAGTTCAACGGGTTTACGAGAATGTTCCGTTTTATCGACAACGAATGGATGAACACAAAGTAAAACCGGAACATATTCTTTCTATTAAGGATATAAAGCATTTACCTTTCACGGTCAAAACAGATTTAAGAGATACCTATCCCTTTGGTCTATTTGCGAGTCCTATGCATGAAATTGTACGACTTCATGCATCCAGTGGGACCACTGGAAAGCCAATTGTTGTTGCTTACACAAAAGAAGATATTGAGGTATGGTGTAATGTTATGGTTCGTAGTCTATCCGCATGCGGGGTAGACCGTGGTGATATTGTTCAGAATGCTTATGGGTATGGATTATTCACAGGTGGATTAGGTTTCCATTATGGTGCAGAATCTCTGGGGGCAACCGTTATCCCTATTTCAGGTGGAAATACTGACCGTCAAATCATGATTATGAAAGATTTCAAAGTAACTGTCATTTGTTGTACCCCGAGTTATTTTGTTCACATTATCGAAAGGGCTGGGGAATTAGGTATTGACCTGAAATCATTACCTCTACGAATTGGGATATTTGGTGCAGAACCCTGGAGCGAAGCCATGAGGGAATACATAGAAAGGGAAGCGAACATAAAGGCATACGACATATATGGACTTTCGGAAATTATTGGACCGGGTGTTGGAAATGAGTGTATTTGCCAGAATGGATTGCATATTTTTGAAGACCATTTCTACCCTGAAATTATAGACCCTGAAACATTAGAACCTCTCCCTGATGGTGAAGAGGGAGAATTGGTGTTCACAACCCTTAGCAAAAAAGCCATGCCTATGATTCGTTATAGAACTCGTGAC
The DNA here is from genome assembly GCA_049968235.1 of Candidatus Hydrogenedens sp. GTDB lineage: Bacteria > Hydrogenedentota > Hydrogenedentia > Hydrogenedentales > Hydrogenedentaceae > Hydrogenedens. The sequence continues at coordinate 50,839 of JBMFRC010000015.1, read as the reverse complement.
ATAACAGCTTTTTATGACAAGCCCTGTCCCTGTGGTAGAACGATACGAAAAATGAAGAAAATATCGCGTAGAAGTGATGATATGTTTATCATTCGAGGTGTTAATGTATTCCCAAGCCAGATAGAAACTGCATTACTCGCCGTGGAAGGGTCTACACCTCACTACCAAATAAAATTAACCCGTGAACATGGGTTAGACCAGATGGAAATTTTAATTGAAGTAACCAAAGAAATGTTTAGTGACCGTATTAGTGAGATGGAAAAACTTCAGAATAAGTTTATGCAATCCATTGAGAGAATAATTAATATTAGAGCAAATGTGAAACTTGTTGAACCTCATTCAATACCCAGAAGCGAAGGTAAAGCCAAACGCGTAGTGGATTTAAGAAAAATATGATTTTTATAATGAATGAATAAATAAATAAATAAATAAACTTACTTACTATGAGGGAGTAATATATGAAAATACAACAGATTTCGATGTTTTTAGAAAACAAACCCGGCAGAATTAGTGAGCCATGTAAGGTATTAGCCCGGAATAATATAAACATAGTTACCTTATCACTTGCAGATACTCAACAATTTGGAATTCTCCGTCTTATTATTCAAGATTGGAAGAAGGCAAAAGAAGTTCTTGAACAGGAGGGGTTTATTGTCAATACAACAGAAGTAGTTGCTACTGAAGTTGAAGACAAACCCGGCGGACTTGCCAAAATTCTGGAAGTAATTGAGAACGAAGGTTTAAATATAGAATATATGTATGCATTTACCTTCCGCAGTGGGGACAAAGCAGTTATTGTTTTTCGATTTGACCAACCTGACATCGCTATAAAGGCATTGCAAGGGAAAGGAATTAATGTTCTGGATAGTGTTCAATTATATGAAAAAGCCAATCAATAATATAAGGTAAATACAAATGAATTCGTTACCGTTCGAAAATTCTATCTGGGACTCTGCGGAAACAATTAAACCGGAAGAACGGCACAAGTTACAATTAGAATTGTTAAAAAAAGTAGTGGAAAGAGTTTATAATACCGTTCCTTTCTATAAAAACTCTTTCGACAAATACAAAGTTAAACCTGAGGATATAAAGTCTCTTGATGATTTAAGAAGATTACCTTTTACTGTAAAAGAAGATTTAAGGCAAAATTATCCTTTAGGATTGGTTGCGGTTCCTAAATATGAACTGGCACGAATCCATGGTTCTTCTGGAACAACAGGCAAACCCACATTGGTGGCATATACACATAAAGACATTGAGACATGGGCAAATCTATGTGCACGGTTTCTTGTGGCAGGCGGGTTACGAAAAGAACATTTTGTGCAAATATCATTTGGTTATGGACTTTTCACAGGTGGTTTTGGATTACATTACGGAGCAGAAAAGGTTGGTGCTACCATTATTCCTGCTGCGTCCGGTAACACGGCAAGACAAATTTTGCTTATCCAAGATTTAAAACCTGATGTGTTAATATGTACACCCAGTTATGCATTAAATATCGCAGAACATGCAAAGCAAACAGGGATAGACCCTAAAAATCTATCATTAAAATATGGACATTTTGGGGGTGAAATGTGGACTGAAGATATGCGAAAAGAAATAGAAGAGCAATTGGGAATTAAGGCTTTTAATAATTATGGACTTAGCGAGGTAATCGGACCGGGAGTAAGTGGTGAATGTTATTTGCAGAAAGGTATGCATATTCAGGAGGACCATTTCATTGTAGAATGTTTAAATCCTTCTACACTTGAACCAGTAAAAGAAGGCGAATACGGTGAACTGGTATTTACAAGTTTAACAAAGGAAGCGTTCCCAATAATCCGTTATAGAACAAGGGACCTGGCATGTTTAGATACCAGTCCATGTCCCTGTGGAAGAACAACAAAACGGATGTCCCGTGTAAAAGGACGCTCAGATGATATGCTTATCATTCGAGGCGTAAATGTATTTCCATCTCAAATTGAAGAAGCCATTCTTCAAGTTCCGGGCATTGCTCCACACTATCTTATTGAAGTAACAAGACCTGGCATATTAGATGAAATATCGGTAAAAGTGGAATTACAAGCAGGGTATATTTCGGATAAGATGAGCGAGATGCAATCTTTACGAGACCGAGTCCTTCGTAAAATTAATGAAATTACAGGTATTCATGTTAATATAGAGTTATTGCCTCCAAATACATTGGAACGTTCCACAGGGAAAGCATGCAGGGTTATAGACCATCGAAAAATCACTTAAGCCCATGACTAATAATTTATTTGCAAGTATCATTTTTATTAAAATAACATGGGAATTTAAAATAAGGTCAAACAATGCGAACAATACACATTCAGGTTAAAGAAGACCATCTTGAAACCATAGGTAAAACTCGTCCGCTAAATGCCATAGTCGAATTAATCTGGAACGCTCTCGATGCAGAGGCAAAACATGTCCAGGTTCGTTTTGTTGAGAATGAATTAAGTGGATTGGACTATATTGACATTATTGATGATGGCAATGGATTGCGATTTGAAGATGCCCTAATTTCTTTCAGCAATTTAGGTGGTTCATGGAAAAAGGGAGAATATGTTACCCCCAATGAGAAGAGAATCCTGCATGGGAAATATGGTAAAGGACGATTTCGTGCTTTTTCTTTGGGAAACAAAGTAACATGGAAAAGTATTTATTGTGAGGGAAATAATCGTTATTGTTTCTATATTAAGGGAAATATTGAGAATTTATCTGTATTTGAGGTGTCTGAACCGGAACCTGTTACAGAGTATGAAAACGCGACAGGTATGTATGTCCGAATTGCTTTACCCAATGATAACATTTCCCTTGTACGTGGGACACTTGCAATGGAAGAAATTACTGATATTTTTGCACCCTATTTAACGCAATACCCAAATGTAAAAATTATATACGATGGAATATCTATTGACCCGCAAAATGTTCAGAAAAACCAGTATGAATATAAATACCACGATATAGTTGTTCCCAGTGGTAAAACAATCAATGCAGACTTAACTATTGTAGAGTGGAACACATCGGGAAGACGGGGACTTTTATTCTGCGATGAAAATGGATTTGCAAGATTTATTCCTTTCCCTCGATTACATTTTCGTGGATTTAGTTATACTGCATATTTTAAGTCAGAATATATCAAATTATTAGACCAGCAAGGGCTACTTCAAACAGACGAGTTATGTGAAGATGTCCGTTTTCTCACTCAATTTTGCAAAAAAAGACTTCGTGAACATTTTATTCTTCGGGAAGCAGAAAAAACACAATTGATGATTCAGGAGTGGAAAGATGATGGGATTTATCCTATAACTCCTGAGGAGATTTCTAATCCGGAAAACAGTATTTCTATAAAAATATTTGACATATACGCCACTCATCTTTTCCAGATGGTTCGTGAACTCAATGACGCCCCAAAATTAACCCAGCAATTAATTCTGAAACTTCTTTACACCTTGATACAAACAGATTCAAATAAAGTTACTCATATAGTAAATGAGATTATTTCTTTACCCGAAGACAAAGAAACTGAAATCCAAAAACTATTAATTTAGTTTATATAAAATATGCTTTGTAATTTTTCTTTTATAAGAACAAAAAAATATTTTTTCTGGACTAAATTTTTATATATCCAGATATTTCTTCTTTATATTCTCTCCCCTAAAATAGGAAATACCCAGAGTTTTATAGAGGATTTATTTAAAGGGAAGATACTATCATCCGAACCGGGTGTTTGGGCTATTTATGAAATAACGGATAAATCCACAAAAACACATATTTTATTAAGGCAAGCATTAACGGGAATAGAAAAAATAGATGAAAATACCTCTGCATTGTGGTTAGAATCGGAAATTATCCCTATGGAAGGATTTCCTTCTGTATATCGTTTTCTGATTTCTTATGATAACAATGGGAAAGAGAAAATTCACAAAATAGTAGTTCGTGAAGGAGCCAATCCCCCCCAAAATATTGATGTTGAAACTATGTCAGGAAATACGGATACACCTTCAAAGAAAAACCTTATTGGTGAAGAAGATATTGAGTTTAAGAATGGTAAAATAAAAGCAAAACATTACAGAATTAGTGAAGATAATACAACAAAAGAAATCTGGCTTAATGATGAGGTAAAACCTCTGGGTATTGTGAAATTATCCACTACTGAGGGTGAAATGGTTTTAATGAAATATGGTAAAGGTGGAGACGAGAGCAGAAGTGCCATTGATTTGCCTTTAAAAAAAGATAATCAATCCAATTTACCGAAACCTCATGTAGATGTTTCGACTAAAGAACCATTAAAAAATAAGTAATGTATATTTTTTATTCTTCATTAAATCTGTTAATATAAGTAAAACAAAGTTTCATAAAGATATGCCAAACAGAAATATAAAATATTCAGAAAATTACACTTGTTTTTATTTAAGTTTTAATTGTATCACGAGTATTGTATTTACATTAATTTTATGTAGTTATTTTCTTGTTTCCGGAATAAGTTGTAAAACAAGTGCAGATAAAAAGAAGGGGGAGGAAACAGTATCGGCAGGGGAACTAATACCTTTTGTCCCGGATAATCCTGTTTCAAATATTCAATGTATGCGGGGTCCTTATCCAAAAATATTTAACCCTGAAAGTCAGGCGGTATGGATGTCACCGAATTCTTCAACAACTCATGGAGTTACAATTGAAATTGTATTGGATTCTTCCTTTCAGGATATGAGTATTGCTTATGATAGTGTTAGTTTAAGGGGGTTTAATATTTATATGCTCTTGAATGAAAATACAGAGATACATCCTACACAGATTGTTGTTGACAAATCGCTGGAAGAAATACCATCGGGAACCCTTCGCAGATTTAAACGAAAGGTTACCCTTATTTTCCCTTACAACGCAAATGAAATCCTTGTACCTAAAGAAGGACTTCAAAATGTAAAGATATATCTTATATTAAACGGTTATGACACCCTTTTCTGTTTTTCCTGGAGTCCAAAACAGGTGCCTGTAGAAGTCCCTCTTACTATGAAGTTAAAAGACAGTAAAGAGAATTTAAAGAAAAAACAGAAATCCCTTCATAAAAAGGTATTAAACTGGACTCATACCTTTGACTGAAACTTCAAATAAAAAATCTAACAAGAAAAGAACCACTAAAAAGAAAAAAGTAAAAACTACCTTCAAACAAAAAGTTTTTTATGCTATGACTTTTACAGGTAGTTTGTTATTTCTTTTGTGTGGTGTTTCTGTATTTTACCCATATACTCGGACATTTCTTATTACTAAAATCGCTGAAAAATATTTAACACGGTCGTCGAATATCACTTTTTACTTTGACAAGGCTTATGTAAATCTTTGGGATTTTTCTATTACTTTTAAGAATTTTTATGTAAAAAATCTTGTCCCCTTCCCCGACGAACCTGTTTTACAATCGGAACATATACAGACAAAGGCATCTATCTCTTCCAATTTTAAAATAAACTATGACATATATATAGATAATTTGCAACTAAACTTATATTATATTCCGGGTAAAGGAACTAACATAGGTTCTCTATTAAAAATATTAAAAAAAGAACTATATTCAAATGTAGGAATGACCCGAAGTATTCGTTCTATCTCTATAGAAAAAGTTAGAATCGTAATTACTCAAAATCTTGAACCTCAGAAAATAAAAATAAATACACCGAAGCATTTTTATTTTAACAAACAATCTGAGAATGTGTCTTCAGATTACACATACATCCTGGAATGTATTATCAATTCACTTATTATTAATAACATGGATATACCCGAAGATTTTCGGACAAGTTTAATCAATGATATGAAACAAAATACAATATAAATATACATTTAGAAACAGGAAAAGTAAAGATGGCAAAAGTTGAATTAATACATTTAACGAAAATTTATCCCAATGGTTTTATCGCAGTGAAAGATGTAACAATAACAATAGAGGATACAGAGTTTGTTGTGCTTGTAGGACCTTCGGGGTGTGGGAAAACGACAACATTACGGATGGTGGCGGGTCTTGAAGAAATTAGTTCTGGGAATATTTTAATTGATGGTAAATTGGTAAATAATGTTCACCCCAAAGACCGTGATATTGCTATGGTTTTTCAAAATTATGCGTTATATCCGCATATGACAGTGTATAAAAACATGGCATTTGGTTTAATGTTGAGAGGGGTCTCCAGACAAGAGATTGATAAACGAGTTCGAGAAGCAGCTGAGATATTAGGTCTGACTGAGTATTTAAATGCTAAACCAAGAGTTCTTTCTGGAGGACAAAGACAAAGAGTTGCGGTGGGTAGAGCCATTGTTCGTAATCCGAAAGTTTTCCTTTTTGATGAACCTCTTTCCAATCTGGATGCTAAAATGCGCGTCCAGATGCGTGCAGAAATATCAAAATTACACCATCAATTAAAAGCCACCATTATTTATGTAACCCATGACCAAATTGAAGCCATGACAATGGGTGACCGTATTGTTGTTATGAATAATGGGACGGTTCAGCAAATAGGAACTCCTCTGGAATTGTATAACAAGCCTGTAAATAAATTTGTGGCAGGTTTTATAGGAAGTCCACCTATGAATATGATTGAAGGCAGTATTATATTTCAAGACGAAAAGTTATATTTTTCTGATAATAAAAATATCGAGATTCTTGTCCCAGAGAATTTACAAGAACATCTAAAAAATTTTATTAATCAAAAAACAATTTTAGGTATTCGCCCAGAAGATTTTATAATTAATCAAAGTCAAACCCCTCAAAAAGGTATTTCAATATCAGCAATTGTTGATGTGGTTGAACCTATGGGCTCTGAAATGAATCTGTACTTAAATACTGGAATGAATACGATTACAGCAAAACTGAAGTTAGATAAAGAGCCCTCTATAGGTGAACCTTTTATTGTAAATATAAACATTGAAAAAATTCATTTTTTTGACCCTGTAACAGAACAAGCCATCATATAAATATTTCTAATCTCAATCTACTATCAGGAGTACATTATCTATGGGAGATATTCTGCAATACTTAGAAAAACAATTTTTGCACTTTTTTAATACGATTCCGGATGTCATTGTAAAGGCTCCGGGTAGGGTAAATATTATCGGGGAACACACCGATTACAACCATGGTTATGTGCTTCCAATGGCACTGGAACAAGGGACTTATATTGCTGGGAAAAAAAGACATGATTCGTTGTTAAATTTTTATGCATTGAATACCAACCGTCAAAGTATTGCAGATATAAACTATCCATCTCGTAATCCTATTGACCCATGGATGGATTATGTTATGGGGGTTTCGTATGAATTAAAAAAATTGGGTCTTCCCCTTACAGGTATAGATGGTGTCATATTTGGTGATGTTCCTATGGCATGTGGGCTTAGTAGCTCCGCATCCCTTGAAATGGCTATCTTAAAGTTATTTGAAGCAATGGGCAACTTCAATTTAAACGATGTGGAGTCTGCAAAGTTAGGGCAACGCGTTGAAAATGAATTCCTTGGATTAAAATCAGGTATCATGGACCAATTTATTTCGAGATGTGGGAAAAAAGGACATGCTTTGTTCTTGGATTGCAGAACACTAAAATACGAATTAACTCCTATTGATTTACTTGAATATACTTTTGTGATAGCAAATACAAACTGCCCAAGAGGGCTTACAGGTTCAAAATATAATGAACGAGTAGCGGAATGTAATGATGCATTAGATACTTTAAATAAATTCTATAAAAAATCCGCTACACATTTGAGAGATTTCACTATTGAGGAACTACTCCAAACAAAAAATATAATGCATCCTGTATCTTATAAACGGGCTTTCCATGTTCTATCTGAAAATGATCGAGTTCTTTTCTGTATTGAGGCACTCAAAAATGGAAATATCTCTAAAGTGGGGGATTTGCTAAATGAATCAGATTTAAGCCTGCAAAAAAACTACGAAGTTACTAATCAGGAGTTAGAATTAATGACAGAAATAGCAAGAAACATAGAGGGATGTAAAGGGGCAAGAATGACCGGGGCTGGTTTTGGCGGTTGCACAATAAATTTAGTAGAAACAAAACATATTGAAAATTTTGTCAAACTACTAATTGAAAAATACAATTCTCTTACTGGAAGAAATGGCTCTTATATTATTTCTCCACCATCCGATGGAGCAAGGATTTTAAAACAATCTCTATAAAATATACTGACATAAGTAGTTAATGAAAAAGTAACTACGAATCCTCCTTTTTCTGCGAGAAATATTCCATATTTAATGCGGACTTTCACATTTTTTTGAAATATTTTCCATATTTTTATGTTATAATTCTAAAAAGATGATAAATATATTGTATTAGACAAATAAAAATGCAGGATTTGGATATATGAGTAAAAAAGGAAATGAGGGCTTAACATTAATAGAAATTATGATTGCAGTGGCTATATTTGCTTTTGTGGTAGGAGTAACTTCAGTTATATTGGTTTCTTCCCACAACAATCTACAAATCCAGAGGGAACGGATACAGGCTTTACATGCTTGTCGTGCTGTAATTGAAGCCATTCGCGAAAAAAGGAAGGACTTTTCTGTAAGTAATGAGAATTTCAACTGGGAAGGTTTTTATGCATGGATAAACGGGAAAACATCCAATGATTGGTTAACAATGGTATCAGTAGAAGGACATCCTATACCCATACCAGACTTACAAATAAATGTAGTCTGCAGAAATATGAATGGTGAACCCGCCGGTGGGACAAATAATCCTGTTCAGGTTTATGTAACTGCCACATGGACATCCCTCAGTGGGCATCCCATAAGAGATACAGTTGCTACGATATTAACTTCAATATAAAATAAGGCTATGTGTGATATGAAAAAAAGAATTTTTGGATTTACTTTAATAGAAGTAACTATATCCGTTGCATTGATGGGTATCATTTCCTTACTGAGTTTTCTGGCGTTACAATCTTCTGTAAAATCCTCATCACTTTCTTATGCTCAAAATGAAATCGATTCTGATTTGCGAAATACATTTAATGAACTTTCAGAATTAGTAAAACAGGCATATACAGAAGTTACTACGAATGTTACTCCTCCTATAGCACCTGCAGGGGCAGAGGCAATTCAAGTCCAAAATGATGGACGGGGCTTGCGATTTTTTGTCCCCGTACCCGTCAACACACCTGCATTTGTCCAATCATCCCAACAGATTCTTGTTCAATATGAAAATGAAGACCGTTCTTCTGAAGGAGTTCCTCCGAATGCCATTTTAGATGCAGGTGAAGATACAAATGGAGATAGGGCATTAACAAGAAGATTAGTAATGGTTCAGGGGAATAATAGACGCGTAATAGGGAGTGCAAATTGTATTAGTAATGTAGAGTTTCAATTATTACCTGATAGAAGTGATAGTGAAAATACCCCTACTTTGTTATACATTCGTTTAGAAGGAACGAAACGAATGGGTCCGGGAGAAGGACCCTTAATTCGCGCCGAACTCAGCGGGATAGTTAAATTAGAAAATTAGGAGATAGCGTATGCGTAATGTAAGAAAAAAAGAATCTGGTATAGCGTTAATTTTTACCACGATTTCTATAATTGTAATTTTGGGTGCTATAGGAGTTATTTCCGCGATAGTTGTAAATAACAAGAGAGAAACGGATTTTTCTGCAGATGATATTATTCTCAGGGAAGCATCGCAAGCAGGTATAGACCTAGCATTAAAAAGGCTCTGGGACGATTATATAGAAACAAGTGGAAATACAACAAAAAATTGGGCTTCTTATCGGTACTATCTTGATAATAATTTAGGGATCCCAATAAATGAAGACCTGAATTTTAATGGGACCAAAGATATTGATGAAACGGGAAATGGGAACGGTATTTTTGAAACCTATCCTGCTGGATATGACCGGAGAGGTTGGGCTTTGATTAATCAACCCATTGTGTTAAGGGACCCTAACAATAACCAAGAAGTAGCACAAATTGAAAGTGTTCATATTGCAAGATATGATGAATGGTCTCGTTCATTCCTTACAATAACATCCACTGCGAGACGGAATGGTATTGCAAAAACAGCGGTTCAGGTTGTTAATATTGGGGGCAGAGCGAGTCCTCATACAGAATTTGCCGTTCTTGCAAATAATATAAGTTGTATTCTATGTCATGCTGAATTTCAGTCCTTAGACTTGTTTAGAAATACTGACCCTGCAAATTATAATACTTTTGACCGTATTAAGGTTGCATCTCTGGAATCTATGTTAGTAAGACCAACAGAGGCAGATAGTCGTGCTGCAGGTACATTATATACAAGAGGTCGTGTTTATAAACCTGATGGAACCCCATTTTCTGTTTCAGAACTCCAAAGTTCAACTCTGAAATCATATCGTATTAATAATAACAATGGTAAAATTGTTCAAGACTCTTCTGGGAACATGATAATTACAAACTTACAAAATGCAGGGAGAACTCCTAATGGGGACCTCGTTCAATTTGCAAACCTATATATGAATTATCCTACGGATGAGCAAGCTCAAACAGATGGGATCGTGCCTAATAACTTTCCGGCTCCATTTCCGGATGATAATAATAATCGAATTGTTGATGATGAGGAATTCCAGGTGGTTTTGAATACTGCCAATGGAAGAGTTCATTTTGATAATACAATAGTAGAAGGAGAAGCCCCACCACCAGGACAAATAACTTCCGGTGTTGCCTACGGTGTTCCTCGTGGTTCTGTATATATACCTGCGAATATAAATAATCCATTACCTACCGCGTCGAATTCTGCTATCAATAGTCTATCAACGACAGGAACTTATGATGGTAATCTCATACTTATCGGCACGGAACAAGACCCCATACAGATAGAAAGAACCGTTGCTGTAAATGGAGATTTAGTTATTGCAGGTAAAATTAAAGGTGAAGGACAGTTACTGGTAAGGGGAAATGTTTATGTTGTTGGAGATGTAACCTATGCGGATGCTCCGGGTGAATTTGGAAAAGCAGAAGATGGAACTACCAATGCCTTTGCACTCGTTGCAGGGGGAAGTATTATGGTTGGTGATTACCTAACCGTTCGTGGTGTTAACCATAGTGCAAGAAATAATGAAAAATACCCCCTATGGACTCAATATAGCATTGATACCAGAAATGCAAACAGAACAAATAAGGTGACAATTAATAATGTAACAGAAACTTTGCGTTGGGGATATTTTGACCCTGATTCAGTAGATGCAGGTCAAATTGTGGCTGGAAGAAAAGGACAACAATTTAGTTTCACTACCTCGGAATTAAAACTTTTTAATCGTATGGAATTACAGAAAGCATTAGCAGACCCCAATTATACTCCTCGTTTTTATGGCTTACGGGCAAGTCAACCGGATAAAATTTATATTTACGATGCAACTGATGAACATGCGGTAAAGTATAACGAAGCCGGGGTAAAACTACTACGTGATTACCTAATTCAAAAAGGATTGCCACTGGATATCTTAACTCGTGCTACTTATCACTATTGTAATCCTGATATGAACTGGATTAGCGAAGATACTCTACGGCGCATCTGGTTTAAAGATGAATTAAGTCGTCCCGATTCGGGGCGACCATTCCAATTCGATGGTCTTCTATATAGCAACAACTCTATCTGGTGTATCGTGAGAAGTAAAACAAGACATAATTCCAACACATACGGGAAAATGATTGTTCGTGGTGGTATAGTCTCAGCAGATTTAGGAGTATTTGTTCCTGCGAACAATGGTGTTGGTATTGGTTTAACAATGTATTATGACCCGCGTGTACGGAGATTTCTTGAAATTACCGACCCTAATGTCGTTAGTTATAGAAAAATTGCATTCTACTTCCAATAATTTTTAATAAATATCTTTTATAGGAGGATTAAAATGGGTATAAGGTTCATTTTTGCTTTTTTGTTCGCGTCTTTTATATGTATTTTCACTTTTCCAGATACCTTTACCTTAAAAAGTGGTATTACTTTTGATGGGCAAATCGTTGATGAATCAGCCGATGGAATTTACACGATACAGGTAGGGAAGAAAATATTTAAATACACAAAAGACGAAATTGCTAACATCCAAAAAAACGATAAAACAGGTGAAATAAATTTAGATGAAGCAAAAAAGGAATGGGAAGAAAAAGACAAATTACTTACCGAAAAAACGGGATTAAATAAAGACCAACGAGCACAGGTTGAAGCACTAATTAGTAGAATTCAATGGGGCGAAGAAGTTGACCGTGTTACTGCTAAAAATGGATTATTAGAACTTCAAAAAACAATGGATATCTTCCCTTATTTAGAATACTATCTTCCCTCTTATTCCCCTACAATCACACCGCATATTTTAGAAATTTTATATAAGATAAATAAAGATAAAACGATAAAAATTTTAAGAGATAAAATTCTTGATTCCGCACCGACAGTACGTGGAAAAGCCATTGAACTTTTAGCCATTGCAAAAGATACAGAAAGTTATAATTTAATTATTCGTGGGTTAGTTGACCCGGATATCGATGTATGTATCATAACAAATTATGCAATAGCCCATGTAGGATTAAAATCTGTAACACCTGTTCTTATAGAAAACCTTAGCCATCCAGAACCAAGAATTGCCAATTCGAGTAAAGAAGCATTAAATAACCTGTGGAAAATAGAATTAAACAATAAAAAAATTGATAATATAGAAGAGTGGAAATCTTTTTGGGAACAACATAAAAATGAAGTGAGTGAACCGATTATCTATAAGAAAGATATAGAGCCTCTTATTGATAAGAATTTTCAATATTTTATTGGTTAACTACAATGAATAATTAATTCGTTTCTTTAACCAAATTTTTACCTGTTAGGTTTTCTATTTCAATGGAATAATCATCTGGCACACTTATGAGATATCTTATTGTGTTATCATCCTGTTGCCACTTAATTTTTATACTTTGATTATTGGCTACAGGAATTTCTCCTTCACAGTATTTTAATGATAATGGACGGAATACAATTTTTACCTTTTTATTAACAGGGTTATATTCGCTAATACCCATCGCTACCCTGTCATAAATATATACAACATGGGAAGCGAAACCATGATTTAGACTGGCTCCATCATCAACATTTTCCCACAAAGTTCCAGTTCTTTGAGCCATGTAATCCAGATAGCCTACGGATTCGTCAAGGACCTTATCACCTTCTCCACTCAATGTTAATAATTCAGCACGGAGAACATTTCCTATAAATGAATTCGCCAGATGAATTTCGGGGTATTTGTTATTCTCTTTCCGATGTGGTCCGAAATCATTTCTTAATATATTCCACAAATCGGGATGAGTTTCTCTCGTTGCGACTTTAAAGAAGAAGGCGAAATACTGGCATACTTCAGTGCGATTACGAGTAACTTCTAATTTTCCATCTTTACGAACTGCATTATCTACAAAGAAAGTTCCATCAAAAGATTGTTTGCGTATGGTATCTCTAATTTTTTCTGCCTCTTGTTTATATTCGGGCAGTTTATATAATTCAGCCACAGTATCAAGGACACCTGCAAATAACATATTCGATGGATAATTCACATCCTGAACAAAATCATTGGCTTTTGACCACTCAATGAAAACCCAACTGGGCAATTTTTCTAATAGTCCATCAGAATTTTTGTAGGCGTCAAAAAATTTAACCAATGCTAACACTTTAGGTTTAAGAGCATTTACCAGATCCCAATCGTTGCTTCTTTTTGCATATTCGCCGAGTTGAATAACAAACCACATAGCCCAATTGGGGATAAATTGTCCATTATTATGGTCCGAAGGATAACACATAGGTAACATTCCATCCGGCAAGAACTCGAATTTAGGAGGGAGCATAAAGTTTTCAAAGAAATTTTTTTCTACTGTTGTATTACCCGTCAAAACGAGACCTGCCCGTGATGTAAAGAATGAATCACATAACCAACCCGCTCTTTCTCTGTGAGGGCAATCCATAAAAATATCTACGGCATTTTGAGCAAACGTGGCTCTACCTGCTTCAAAAATTCGGTTCAATCGTTCATCAGAACATAGAAACTTTGCTTTTTTGGCTTCTGGATTTTCATAAAGTTTTATACCTGTTGATATAATTGTACTCGATGTATTTGTATTAGAAATTTGCATGTATCTAAATGTATAAGGCTCAATAGATTCAAAATTATATTCTCCCTTCTCGGATAAATGTAATGCTATAACATTATGGCAACCCAATCGTTTCCAGTCCACAGTTTCATTTCTTAACATTTCATCGAAAGTGATAAATACCTTTGTGGGTTCATCTACCTTTATTTTCAAACAGACAAAGCCTGTCATACTTCTTCCAAAATCAAATATATTATAAGTTTCTGCATTGATGGAAAGTGGAAAATTTACTGATTGTTCTTTTCGTTCTCCCTTTTCAATAGTCATTTTTTGAAAATCTTTCGGAGGGGAATATTCAAGTTGGTCAAAGGGATACCCGAGAAAATCTGCTCTTGGTTCAACACTCTTATTAATCCATGGTTTTTCTATAGGTTTTTGTAAATTCACTTTACCTTCAATAATCACTTTTTCAGGTAATATTTTTTCAAATGTGGGCATGGGAACACCTCGAGAAATAAGTGCTTTGTTTTCTAAAATTTCTATTTCATAAGGAGTAGGGGCATTTTCCTTTTTCATTATCCAATCCAATGATTGTGGGGTTAGACGATAGGCTTCTGAGAAACCTCTCTGGAAACTATAACGCTCTACCTTTTTGAACTTATAATTTAAATCGAAACCCATAAAGGGATGTTTTTCTGAGCCTGTTGCACATAAAACCTTCTTTCCCTGTATAACCTCTGCTTGAATAAACCCCGGCTGGTTGGTAATACCATATCCATTTACATTATATACAATTGCTTCTATGGCAAGAATATTTTCTCCTTTTTGTAAATGATTCGATATATTTATTTCATCTACGCGATGGAAACCATGTGGTCCTCTTGCAGGACCGTAGAGCACAAATGTACCATTGATATAAACTCTGTAAAAATCATGTCCAGCACAACGTAATAGAACATTCTCTGTATTATCCACGCTGAAAATAGCTCGAAATCCTGCAAAATCATTCATCACCTTTGTTCGTTCTTTTAACCAGATAGGCTTTCCTTCTATAAAAGTTTTCGCATCTGCCAAGGTTTTCATTGATATTCCGAGTAACAAAATCAATGAAATCATAATTATTACTATCATCTTTTCCATATCCCTTTCCTTCTTTTATATTAAGTTAAGTTCATTTAATATATTGTTTGCAAATTCATTTGTAATCGTTTTTACATCAATTACACTATAAAATAATCCTGTATCATCTTTAAATTTTTTTAACCCTAATAAAGTTTGTAATATTTCATCTTTTGATAAACCATCAACTTGAAATTTAACACCACATCTTTTCAATAAATTCGTTATCCATTCGACTTTATTTTCCTGTAATCTGCTCATACAAAAAATACCCATACCTACCAAATCTCCATGTAGAAATTGTCTTTTGGTTAAATACTCTACATGATAGGCAACAATATGTTCGGAACCTTCTTCGGGTCGTGCATTTCCAAATGTATTGCACAATTCTACCTCTTTACAATATAAATTCACAATTGTATCTATTCCTTGAGGGGTAACATTATATATTTCCTCTGCCATCTTATCTATTTCTATTAGACATTCCTCTGCTTCATGGGCGATTTGGGCGTCATATTTTTCGTTGTTATTCTCTGCGGAACACTTCCAATCCCACAATGCAGTATGAATACTTAATAAGTCTGCAACTCCTGCCCTATTTAGATGAGGGGGAGCATCTTGAATTATTCGATAATCTACAAATATATGATTTGGGATAATGTTTCCGATATAACGGACTACATTATCTTCTCTTATTGCAATGGATGGTGTAAATGGGGCATCTACAGAAACTATGGTTGGAACTAATACTAATGGGATGTTTCTCTTCCATGCAATATACTTTGCGAGGTCACAACTTACGCCTCCACCTATTCCGACTACCCAATCAAAATCAGCCAGTTTCTTTTCCAGATTTTCAATAATATTTAATCCCATCTCCTGTGCCCAGATAATCTCTGTAGGTTCCCATGAAATATATTTTTGAACACCTTTCCATGGGATATCCATTGAAACGACTAAAGTTTTCCCTCTTAATTCACTCAGTTTTTCAAGAACATTATTTCCACGGGAAATACATTTAACTAATTCTGTCATTTATACTACTCCACTTATTATGCCCGTTAGTTTTAGTAACCCTATACAAAACTTTTTACTTACGGTAAAATAGATTGAAAATCATAGATTTCAAATGTTTGTGTAGAGGCGCCTTGTGTCCCATTCGCAACAGCAATATATCCCTTCAAAGCGGTAGCATCAATTACAAGATTCATCAAGTTTGAATTAGCAACGGCTCCCCTTTGTGATAAGGTATATAGCCCAGATATAACTAATTGTCCATAGTTATCTCGGATTAATGTATAAATATTATTTGCCCTCGTTGCCGTATCAGCATCATAAACAATATTTGGTAAGATATTAGGTCGATAATCATCATTTGTATCATTATCTCTTACTAACAACCTTGATGATGATTTGACCAGATATTTTGCACCTCTTAATTCGTATCTTCCATCTCCTAATAAATAGGAGTGCAATCTACCTAACGAAGACATATCCGTCCATTCTATAAGTGAATTTAGTCTATTGACATCATACATTGCACTACGAAATGCAGTTAGCATATTCTCATTCAGCACGACACTTTCACCAGATACAGGTATATCTCCATATGTTAATCCTGCCACATTAACTCCTGCTCTACTAACAACCATTCCGGCGAAAGTGAATAACACATGGGGAAATCCATGTTCAGGTATATAAAATATAACCACCGGGTAGGTTTGTTGTCCACCATTATACAACTGTCTATTTAATGAATAAGTTTGAATTAATGGGGCGTAATCGAAGAATGAAGGCATATTGGTAGCCGTTGACCATAATAAAGACCCCGAAGATTTTGTGGTCGAATACGGACTCAGGCATTCAACCAATTGCAGTTTCCCTAATGCGTCATAATTAATTCCTGTGCTATCTGAAATACCCTGCAATTCTTGTTGTATTCTCTCATCAAGATTTCCTTGTTGAATACTCCACGCGTTATCAAGATTTGTCTGAGTAACACCAAATCTCCCTAAATTGCTCAACACATAATTAGCATGGTTTATGATTTCATTTCTCATTAAATCTCCATAGTCTCTACCCATTTCGTAAGGAGAACCACGAAGAACTAAATATGGATATTTGTAATTTGTGTATCTCTCCGAGGTGTATTCAGGATAAGTTTCCGGAGTGATATAAATAGAAGTTGTATAGACTAATGAAGGAACTGTTAGCCCCGGAACCGCCATTTGAAATCTTGCTGGATTATTAAATGTTAACTGAATAAAATACGCCGTATAGCCCTGTGAAGGGGTATTTACCGTTGCTTGATAAACGCCCGGGGTTACAGGTTGTAATATTTCACTTTGATACTGAACTCCAATGCTATCAATCTTGTATTTTCTAAAATCTCTTGCATATGGATTATTGCATTGCCATAGTTTTACTTCTTTTATTAAAGATGTAAACTGGCTATTTACAACCACCTGTAATGTATTTGCATTTCCATTTGTAACCTTCTGCCATGTGAAAGTGGGTAATTGAATATTTTGAGTTTTTGCTAAAAACCATGCGAACAAATTTTGCACCGCATCTGTCTCAAAACTAAATTCATTCCCAAGTCCATGAGAGACATTAGGAACATAATTTAGATATTTCTCTCCCAACAAATCCTTGAAATACCATAAAGAAGAATCGGGTACAAAGAATTCATCGCAGGATGAATTTAAAATAAACTTGGGAATATTCTGCATTCTTTCCAAATACTCATACGGGTCTATAAGTTTTAGAAGAGCCTCTGCTTCAGGTAACAGATTTCCGCCGTCAGGAATAAGTCTGTCAAAAACTTTCATCTGTGCATAGGCATAAATAGAAGGTGCCCAATAACCGTAGACATTTTTATGATGTTCCATTTGCTTGTCCATATTCAGGACATCTATAACAAGTGGAGCTATTGCTTTTATACGACAGTCTGTTAATCCTGTTAACCATGTAGTCCATCCGCGTTTCGAACCTCCTGATATAATAAATTCCGATGGTGCATTATCTTCCAATATAAATTGGGTTGTATCCATAGCACGGACAGCAGATTTTGCCATTGCCAGTAATAATGGCCAATGATAATCGTCGTTACCATTCTTATATTCATTCATATACTTGTCATAACTATAAGCAATAATGTCATCCTCTGTACGCGACTTAAGAATAACATTCCTTTCTGCATCGTAGTCATCGATAAATACAATAGGCTGGTTAGGAACATTGTCTATATGAACAATTACAGAGCCGGATAAAGCGGCAAGTTCACCAAAGAACAGTCTTTCTGATTCATTAGGTGGATTACTATTGATGTTACCTCCATCAATGAATAATAAGGCGGTATTATTTCGTTTTCGTTCTGGAACAATAATGGCCAAATTATGTTTCCATATTCTTCCACTATACAAATCATCTGCCTCGCGCCAGGCTTGTGATGTCATTCGCGTTATATATGCGGTCGCTAATCGTATAGAAACTGAACCTGAGGTATAATTTACAGGATATTCTACCGGCGTTGTCCATGTATATTCAGAGTCGCGTTCTCTTACAAATATATCTAAAGGACTTGCATAATTACTTACGTCTATGCAATCTTGTTTTACGACTTCTGATTCAAGTCCCCCTTCTGTTTGAACTTTTAATTTTACGGTATAAGTTCCTGGAGTAGAATATACATGTATTGGTGATGGGTCATTTGAAGTTTCACCATCACCAAAATCCCATTCCCAACTGACAATGGGTGCTGTTCCCGTTTTTGATTGGTCGTAAAACTTTACTTCACTTCCTACAATGGCACAAGGACTTTCAATTTTAAATCCGGCTGTTGGAGGAATTGCAGAACCGATGGTCAATGTTTTTGAAACTGCAGATGTTTTAAGTTGCTCTCCACTCTTGGAATGGGTAAATACTAAATACAACTCTACTTTATATTTTCCGGGACTTTCAAAGCGATGTGTTGGGTTTTGCATGGTTGATACACCAGAACCATCGCCAAATGACCATACCCAACCTATTATAGGTCGAGTTCCTTCAGAGTTAGACAAATCCGTAAACTGTACTAAATCTTCTACTGTTATCCGTTTGGGGGTATACTCAAAATCTGGAATAGGTGGAGCATCTACATAAACTTTAACAGGTTCACTTTCGAATGTTTTTAATGGCGTTTTTACCTTTAATGTAACATCATAAACTCCGGCTTCTGAATAAATATGTGAAACAGAATCCGTAGTGTTCATAGTTTTGACAGGAGACCCATCGCCAAAATTCCATTCAAAAGTCAACTCTGTCTCTGTTCCTATTGCTGTTCGATTGAGGAAAAGCACTTCTTTCTGTATTACAGGGCTTCTTGTAGAAACACTTAATTGGGGCACAGGTGGTTTGTGAACTGTAATATAAGAACTTTTTGTAATACTACTTTCATTATTTGAAGTTGTGCTTGTATTTACCGTTAGAGATACGGAATAAATACCGGGTTGTGCATAGGCATATCTTGTATTCCCATTCTCATGAGAATAGGGTTGATATTCTATGGTCTCGGTACCACCATCTCCAAAATTCCACAACCAGCGAATGATTCGTTCTGTCCCCTTTATGGATAAATCAGCAAAGAAAACCGATTCTCCTTCATACAAAACAAGTGGTTCAGCAGAAAATTCTGCGGTAGGAGGTAGATAAATAACTTCTACAGGCAGTGAAAAGGAACTAATACCGAACTTGTTCTTAACTGTTAATTTTATTTGCTGATTCCCAATCCTTGTGAACGCATATTGCGGATTTTGTTCTGTTGAAGTGTTTCCATCGCCAAAATCCCATAACCAGTCAGTAATAGGCGAACTTCCTGCTTCCGATAAATCAGAAAATTGAACCGGAATATATATAAATGGTTTGATTTGACTAACAGAGAATTTTGCTTTAGGAGGCACACCTTCTTGAACAGTTATATACCCTTCTTTAGTTAATGATTTATTTTGATTCTCTGTATATACAGTTAAAGTAACGGAATAAATTCCAGGATTTTCATATTTATGCCTTGGATTTACTTCATTACTGGTTTTTCCATCTCCGAAATCCCAGAAACGATTAATAATATTTTCTTTTTCGGAACGACTTCTATCTATTAACTGAACTTCCTCGCCCAATAGAACTATCTGAGAACTTGCAGAAAAATCAACAGTAAGGTTACCACTAATTACATTTATAAAATTCTCTTTTACTCTTTTCTCAATACCTTTATCAGTCTCTACAGTCAAGGTAACTGTATAATTACCGGGTTTCTGATAGAAATATGTTGGATTATAATCATTAGAGGTTTGACCATCTCCAAAATCCCATGTTACTTTTCGTATAGTCCCTGATTGAACTGCACTTTGATTAAAAAATCTAATTGCCTCGTTTACTGTCGTAAATTTACTCGAAGCATCAAAATCCACTTTTATTAAATCAATTAAAGTTATCAGGACCGTTGTTGAAGGAGCATTCGTAGCCCGAACGATTATATTTCCTGAATTAGGTCCGAGGTCTGTTTTTTCCCTGTCTATTCTTATCCGTATGCGTTTTTTATCCAAAGGTCCCAAACTATAACATTCATCATTAACAGTAGCACAACCTTCCACAGAAATCCACGGAATTTGGGATTCAACAACAATTGGACCTATAGAACTGGTCGTTGTATTTTTCCATACCAGAATGTCTGCACTATCATCATTAGAACCCAAATCCACCGATGTCGGTTCTACAATTAAATAACCTCCCACTTCTTCTCGAGGACAACCTGTAATTGTCAACAATATTGTGAAAAATAGGATGCTTTGAAAACACAAAAAATATACAGATTTTCTCATATAAATTTCTCCAGTTGTGCTCTTATTGTTCACAACAATAGTATACAATTATAACATGAATTATATCACTTTATAATAATGCCACTTTTATTATAAATTGTCAAGAAATTATTTACAAGTTTTTATTTTTGTAAAATTGAATTTTCAAAAATAATTGCAAAAAAGTGTTACAAAATGTAATAAAAATTGGTCAAATTAGTAATATAATATAAATGTACTTTAACTTTTTGTTAACTAAAAGATTCTTTTATAATATAAATGAAATAGAAAGTTATTATGAAAACAAGATTGTATAATTTCGGGATATTGTTCGTAATAGTTATAGGAACGCTATTTATTCATAGTTGTTCACTGAATAAAAAAGTGGATGCGAACGATGATGCACAAATAAATACAACCAAACCAATGGCATCTCCCGTTGAAGCAGTATTCCCTAGTAAAAAGGATATAAGTAAATATTTTGAAACTACTACAAGAATTACGGCGGAAAAAAAAGTAGATGTAATATCTAAAGGGATGGGAATTTGTGAAGAGATATTTGTTGAAGAAGGAGATTATGCAAAAGAGGGACAAATTTTAGCGAAACTGGATACATCAGAAGTTGAAACTCAAATTTTACAAACGAGGGTAAATATTGAAAAATGTAAATCTGCGCTTATAATTGCAGAAAACAGTTTGAAAGAAGGTATTGGTTCAAAAGTAGAAAGAGATAATGCACGTTTTGCATTAGACGCTGCGGAAGCCACCCTTAAAATTCAACAATTACAATTAAAAAATCAAACCATAACTGCACCTATCAGTGGAATAATCACACGAAAAAATATACAGAAAGGTGTTCTGGTAAGTACAGGCATGCCTGTATTCTCTATTGTGGACCCGGATTCTTATGTATTACCAATAAACATTCCTGAACGCGAAATTTCCAGAGTGTATATAAATCAAAAAGCAGAAGTTATAGTTGATTCCTGTCCTTCCGAAAACTTTATCGCAACTGTATTCCGAATTAGTCCTACGATCGACCCTTCATCCGGGACAATAAAAACGACTCTGCAGTTTCTTGAAAATGACAAAAATACCTGCATTAAAGATTCTGCATTTGCAAGAGTAAAACTGGTCATGGAAGTGCACCCCCAGGTAATTGTTATACCCAAAGATGCTGTTTTAGAAGAAAGTGGGAAAAAGTATATTTTTACGGCACAAACAAAAGATACGGAAGATATAAAGAAACTTGATTATAATGAAATTAAAAACAAATCAATACAATTTACTGCACAGAAAGTAGAAATTCAGGTCGGTCTTGAAGATAGTTCTTATTATGAAGTATTAAAAGGTATTGATGAACATACTCTTGTAATTACCTTAGGGCAAATGAATTTAAAGCCGGGTTCTATTGTTGAAGTAACATCACTAGAAAAAATACTGAATTCGGATAATAATACATCAAATACATGAATTTCTTATATGTAAATTTCTACCTTTCAGAAAAGTAAAATCCATTAAATAAAGCCGTAGGGAGAAATCGTGAGCGAACAACCAATAAAACAAACGACATCGTCCTTAATATCTTTTCCCATATACCGTCCCGTAACAACATTAATGATATTCACTACTATTATTGTTTTCGGTTGGCGTTCTTATCAAAAACTCCCTATTAATCTGATGCCTGAAATCTCATATCCTTCTCTGACCATACAAACAGAATTTGAGGGAGCAGCACCCGAAGATGTAGAAAAGTTGGTTACTCGTCCTCTTGAAGAAATGTTAAGTATTGTTAGTGGACTTGTTGAAATTAGTAGTGTTTCATCTGTCGGACTTTCTGAAATAACTCTGGAATTCCTCTGGAACACAGATATGAATGTTGCCCAACAAGATGTGCGTGACCGATTGGACTTATTTGAACCACCCAAAGAGGTAACTAAAAAACCTGTTATTCTAAGATTTAATCCAAATTTAGACCCTGTAATTCGTGTAGGAATTACTCCGCCAAATAATTTAGATTCAGAGGAAAAAAATGAATATTTAACAACACTTCGCGAATCTGTCCAAAGAAAACTCAAAAGTGATTTGGAGGCAGAAACAGGGATTGCACAGGTTGTAGTAAAAGGAGGGCAGGAAGAAGAGATACAAATTCTGGTAGATAGCAAAATGCTTAAATCATTAGGATTGTCATTAGATGATATTACTCAAAGTCTGGCAAGTCAGAATATTAATGTTGCGGGGGGAAAATTAGTTGAAGGGAAAACGGAATATATTGTGCGGACCCTTAAAGAATTTAAGGATATTGAAGATATTAAAAATGTAATTATTTCCTCATCTATTGGCATACCTACTCTGGATTCCAATCCGATATCCAATTTACCCATAAAATCGTTATCAACTTCTTCTCAAAGTATATCTAATGTGCAGAAAAAATCAGTTCCTATTAAATTAAAAGATGTTGCTACTGTCCGGTGGGGAAATAAAGAAAGAGATACAATTATCCGAATTAATGGTGAAGATGCTATAGAAATAGAGATTTACAAAGAAGGGGATTCAAATACAGTTACAGTTTGTAATCTTATAAAAGATTTGTTAGGAATTGAAAGGAAGAAAAGTTTATCTGAATTAATAGATGAGCAGATGTCCTTTGGACTTCAACCTGTTGCTAAAGATGCTGATGGCCAACATACTCTTGAGGACCCAAAATCACGGAAAGAATTGTTTAAGAAAAAGAATTTGCTTAGTTCACTCCCCGCTGATGCAAAAATTCATATCATTAGCGACCAGTCACAGTTTATTATCAGTTCTATACAGGAAGTTCAAAATTCTGCTATTAATGGAGGTATATTAGCATTACTCATTCTCTATCTTTTCCTTCGTGAATTACGAAGTACTCTTACAATAGGTTTTGCCATTCCTATTTCTATTATTACCGTTTTTATACCCATGTTCATGAGAGATATTTCTCTTAATATTATGTCATTGGGAGGACTTGCATTAGGTATCGGTATGTTAGTGGATAATTCTATCGTAGTATTAGAAAGCATTGCTCGATGTAGAGAAGAGGGAGATTCTGTCGTCGATTCTGCCATTCGCGGGACATCAGAAGTAAGTTCTGCTGTAATCGCTTCAACACTAACGACTGTAGCGGTATTTTTCCCGGTGGCTTTTGTAGAAGGGATAGCAGGACAAATTTTTGGGGACCTTGCATTAACTGTTACCTTTTCACTCCTTGCTTCATTGTTTGTTGCTTTATTCTTTAATCCACTGGTTGTATCAAAAACACACTTTATATCCGAAAATACTCAATATATTTTCCATCCTGTGCGTACATTTCTATTTTATAAAAATGTAAAGCAGAAAAAGACAATATCTTCGTTTTTATATGCTTTAATCTTCATAATAAAAAGACATTTTAGAAAATCTAAAAAACATTTTCTTGATATATTCAAATTTAGACTTTCACAATCTACAATCAAAGATATAATTAGAATTGTTTTCTTTCCTTTTAATCTTTTGTTAAAACTTACTTCATGGTTGATATTAAATTTTATTCTTTATCCCATCATCTTCTTCTCAATTCTTTTCTCTCTCCCTATTTTTGTCATCATACTTATACTGTTTTTTATTTTGAAGAAAGTTATCCATTGGACACTTTATATACCCCTCCAAATCTTTCATATCGGATTTGAAAGTTTTCAATATTTTTATAGAATTTCACTTTCTTATAGTTTGAAATTTTCACCTATTTTCATACTTCTTGCTGTAGTCCTTTTTATTTACACATTAAAGATACTACCCACCCTTGGACAGGAAGTTATCCCTGCAATGAAACAGGGGGAATTTAATATTCTTTTTGAAACGCGTGCAGGAACTAAATTAGAACAGACTTTACAAAAAGCATCAAGAATCGAAAAAGTACTTAAAGAGCATCCCTTAGTTGAACGAGTTACATTACAGGTGGGAACTGAAAGTTCCAAATCGGAAAGTAAAGGGAAAAATGAAAACAAAGCATCATTTACTGTTTTGTTGAAAAATCGAAATCAAACAGCAAGGATACAAGACAAAATTATTGATGAAATTCGTTCTTCTATAGTACCCCTTCCAGAGGAATCTATAGTTTTTTCGTTACCTACACTCTTTACAATGAAAAACGATTTAGAAGTCCAAATTTTTGGTGATGATTTGAACATATTAAAAAGTGTTGGCGGAAAATGTCTTCAAAAAGTAAAAGTTATAAAGGGGATAAAAGATGCTGATATTTCTATACAGTCGGGGTATCCTGAACTACTTATTCAGTTGGATAGAGAACTTCTTGCTGAAAAAGGGCTAACTCCAATGGAAGTAGCAAATAAATTAAGAAGAGAAATCCAAGGGGAAATTGCCACCAAATTCAATCGGGGAGGAGACAAGATAGATATTCGTGTACGTACAGACCAAACCTATTTACAAAGCATAGAAGACTTAAAGCAGTTATCCATAGTAGAAGGAACAACACCCATTCGTCTTTGTGATGTAGCCCGAATTATAGAGGATACAGGACCCAGTGATATTCGAAGAATAGGGCAAAAAAGAGTCGCCCTGATTACAGCAAATATTGAGGGAAGGGATTTAGCCAGTGTATCTAATGAAGTTTTAGAATCATTACGAGAAGTAGAAAAACCACGCGAATTCTTTATTACACTTGGTGGTCAAAATCGTGAACTATCAACTTCCTATCAAAGTTTACGTTTCGCATTATTGTTAGCTGTTTTTCTTGTTTATGTAGTTATGGCATGTCAATTTGAATCTATCTGGTTGCCTATCTTGATTATGTTTTCTGTTCCACTTGCCTTTATTGGTGTTGTCTTGGTGCTATTCTGGACAAATACAAATTTAAATGTAATGGTTTTTTTAGGTTCTATAGTTCTTGCAGGAATAGTAGTAAACAATGCTATTGTTCTAATTGACTATACCAACCAACTTGTTTCAAGAGGGCTTTCTACACATGATGCTATCGTACAGGCAGCGGTGGTTCGTCTCAGACCTATATTGATGACAACATTAACAACGGTTCTCGGTTTACTGCCCATGTTATTATCACATGGTGAAGGTTCTGAATTAAGACAACCTCTGGCATTAACTGTTATGGCAGGACTTTCTTCGAGTACTCTTCTAACACTCTGGATAATCCCTATGGCAAATTATATGTTTTCGAGTATGTTCCACAGGGGAAGAAAATAAATGAATTGGTCGTTACCCAAATTAGCCATTAACCGACCTATTACTATGATTATGATTTCTATATCAATCCTGGTATTAGGGGTTATCTCGTGGTATCGTATTCCTTTAAAATTCCTTCCTAAAGTAGACCGTCCTTTCATAGGTTGTTTTATCCCATATCCCGGAGGTTCGCCGGAACAGGTCGAACAGCAAATAGCCATCCCCGTAGAAGGTGAATTTCGAACTATCCCCGGGTTAAGAAGTATCGCAACTACCAGTTCTTCCAATGGTTGTACTGTGAATATGTGGTTTAATCTTGATACTGATATGACTTTTGCAACAGCAGAAGTGCGTGACCGTATAGAACGATTAAAGATGACTTTACCGGAAGAAGTTCAACGAATCATTATACAACGATTTAGTTCAGGTTCTATTCCTGTCTTTGCAGTTGGTCTTTTTAAATCGGGCGATGAAGAAAATTATGTGTATCTGGTCAGGACATCTCTCATTCCCCGTCTTAGAAGGTTAGATGGAGTTGCAGATATACAAATAATCTCACCCATTCCTGAAAAAGAAGTACTTATTGAGGTTTCTCAAGACCGACTGAATAGCCTTAACATCCCTATAGTTTCTCTCCTTAATACACTTCGTTCCTCATCTATAAACATATCCCTCGGTTCTGTAACTCAAAATAATAGAAAATACTTTGCTCGTTTATCAGGTGAGTACCGAAACCTCTCAGAAATCGAAAATCTTGTAATCAATAGAGATGGAATGCGATTGAAAGATATTGCTACAGTCCAATTTGGCTCTCGTGAAAAGTCTCAACGGGTAGCTCTGGATGGCAAAGGAGGTGTTGTCCTATTAGTGATAAAAGAATCGGAAGCGAATGCAGTAGCAGTTTGTGACCGTATTAAAAGAGAACTGGATAACATTCTAACCGAAGATGCATTTTCCGGAAGTTCAACAAAAATATTTTTTGACCAATCGGACTTAATAAATCGTGCACTTAATAATCTTTTCGGAGAGGGGATTTATGGTGGAATAATGGCTTTTATTGTCCTTTTATTGTTTTTACATCGCATAATTCCTACCACTATTGTTGCTTTTGCTATACCCTCTTCTTTAATGATTGGTATCATTTTTATGTATTTTGCAGATATGTCCCTCAATATAATAACAATGGCATCCCTTATTATTTCAGTAGGTATGTTAGTAGACAATGCTATTGTTGTTGTTGAAAATATCATCCGTTATCAGCAGTTAGGTTATGATAAAACGACAAGTTCTACTCGGGGGGCATCTGAAGTAGGAGTAGCCATTTCGGCATCAACACTAACAACCATTGTTGTATTTCTGCCTATGTATTATCTGGAAGCGGGACGAATGTCAATTTTTATGCAACAATTAGGCGGTCCTTTAATTGTTGCTTTATTGGGAAGTTTAGTCATTGCTCTTACTATTGTTCCACTGATATTAAATTTTGGATTCCCCTCAAATAAAATTATTTCGCAGAACAAAATATTCATATCACTAAGTAAAATATTAATTTTTGTCCGGGATAAAGCGGGAAGTTTCAAAATATTAGAGAAAATTTACTTTTTATTAGAACTTTGTTTGAGATGGTCTCTCAAAAACAGATTATCTTTCCTTATTGGCTTATCTATCTTCTTAATAGTCTCATATTTAATTCCTGTAAAATCCGTAGGTATGAAAGACCTGATTAAATTAGACACACGCGAAGTAGATATAAAAGTAACTCTCGACCAGAATTTTGAGTCAAACCGCGTAAGAGATTTATTTGACCAACTTTCACAAAAATTGGAATCCCTTAGAGATGCCATTGCTATAAAAAATATTCTTCTTTTTCATGGAGATAATGGAGGAGAAATTCATGTTTATTTATACACAGAAGATGATGGTGAAATTGGCGAAAATCCTCCTTGTACTACAGAAGAGGCTTTGACTATTGTAAAAAATACTTTACCTTCTCAAATTCCTGGTGGAAAATTAGAATTCTCTATTGCAGATACCGGTGAATCTGGAACATCACGAGAAGTAACCTTACGGTTAACAGGCAAAGATAATACTATTCTTTATGAACAAGCACAAAGGATAAAATCCATACTGCAAGAGAATCCCATCTTTACAGATATAACAATGGATGTTGAACAAAAAAAACAGGAGATGCGTGTATCTATGAACGAATGGCAAATAGACGAACAGGGAGTTAATCCCTTTACAATAGCCCAAACCATTGATACCGCATTGAGAGGAGCCCAACTTCCCTACTTAAAAGAGGGAACACGCGAAATACCTGTATGGCTTCAATATAAGGAGGAAGATAGAAAAACTAAATCTAATTTAGATAATTTAATGGTTATTTCCAGTAAAGGAGGATTAATTCCTTTACATCAAGTAGTAACTTATGAACGGAAACCAGGACCAGATGTAGTCAAAAGATATAATGGGAGGAATGTTATTAACTTTCGGGCAAAAGCGAACACAGAAGACTTAACCCGTATAAAAAAAGACTTAACAGAAATCATATCTCGTCTTGAATTACCTGATGGATATAACCTTAATTATGGTATTGAGTTAGAAGAAATACAGACGAATCTAACTAATTTTGCAATAACGATGAGTATGGCTATCGTATTAATTTACATCGTGATGTGTGCTACTTTTGAATCCATTCTTCTCCCTCTTGTCATTTTAACGACCGTTCCTCTTTCACTTGTCGGGTCATCATGGACACTCTACTTCACAAATTCATATTGGGATATGATTACTCTTATCGGTTGCGTCCTTATGGTAGGTGTCATTGTCAATAATGGTATCGTAATTGTTGACCATATTAACTTCCTGCGGAAGAAAGAAAATAAAGAATTAACAGATATAATCATTGAAGCAAGTAAAGACCGACTCCGACCGGTGATGATGACCGCATTAACCACTATTCTTGGACTTGTTCCATTAGCTACCGCAAAAACAGGAGGTGCAGTTATGTTTTCAGGTTTAGGAAAAGCCCTCGTAGGAGGATTAATTTTAGGAACAATCTTAACGCTTGTAGTCGTTCCACTGTTCTACACCTACACAGAAGATATATCCAATATACTTATGAAATGTTTTTCTTCTATTAAAATCTTAACATCTTCAAAACAGAGAACCTTATCTGCTAAATAGGTTTTGATATATAACATTATTTTGTGATATTCTATATATCCATTCCCGAGATAAAATTTAGATAAAGTTATTTTTGTTTAAACTAAAAAGTTAAATTATAAGGAATTTGCTACATGATTAAGCCTGTTATTGCGGGTAACTGGAAGATGAATAAAAAGGTAAATGAAGCCATAGAACTGGTAAAAAACTTAAAAATTTTAGTTGAAAATATAAATCAAGTTGATATAATCGTTTGTCCTCCCTTTACAAGCCTTTACCCTGTAGCGGAGATTATAAAAGGAACCAATATACAATTAGGTGGACAAAATTGTTACTTAAAAGAATCCGGTGCTTACACAGGTGAAATAGCCCCACAGATGTTACTGGATGTCGGATGCCAATGGACTATCATTGGTCATAGTGAAAGGAGACAATATTTTAATGAAACAGATTCTTTGCTTAATCAGAAATTAAAATATGTGGTAGAAACCGGGCTAAAAATTATGTTCTGCGTTGGGGAAACCCTTGAAGAAAGAGAGGAAAATCAGACTGAATCGGTATTAAGAAGACAAATTATTGAGGGGCTTCGCGATTTGACTTCAGACCAGTTAAAGAATATTGTAATTGCTTATGAACCTGTGTGGGCTATTGGAACAGGTAAAAATGCTACAAAAGAACAAGCACAGGAAGCCCATGCATTTATACGCTCACTTATAGAACGGGAATTCGGAAAACCAACAGCAGAAAATATTGCCATTCAATATGGTGGAAGTGTAAAACCTGAAAATGCAAAAGAACTTATATCCCAACCTGATGTTAATGGATTTCTTGTAGGTGGGGCTTCTTTAAAAGCAGACAGTTTTGCACAAATAATAAAGGCATGTATATAAATTTTAAACCTAAAAGGATATTTTAACAAGCCTATGTTAGAAACTATCTTTTCGTTAACAACACTCTGGTGGGTATTACTGGTACTTATATACTTACCTTGTTGTGTTGCACTAATCACTATTGTACTACTTCAAAAAGGTAAAGGAGCAGGTTTCGCTGGAGCATTTGGATTAAGCCCCGGCTCTGAATCTGTTTTTGGCCCCAAATTGGCACGAACTTTACCGCAAAAACTAACATATATTAGTGCCGGTATTTTTATGGTTCTTGCTATACTGCTTTCAACAATATCGGGAAAAGTCGGCAAGGGTCCCGCTCCTGAATTAGTTACAAACGAAATATCCACTCAACAAAATAAAGAGTTAGATGCTTTATTTGATAATAAAACTCCCAATACATCAACTCCCGTAACTGTGGATAACAATAAAGCGAATACGCCACCTATAGAAACAACTGTAACTCCTCCAAATAATACTCAATCCCCTGAAGGAGAAAAAGCCCCTTCTGAAACACCTACCTCTAATTAAGAAGTTATCATTTTTTATTCGATTATCATTTATTATAAAAGGGCTAATGATTTTAGTAAAATAGAGATTGAAAATTTTTCCTTTTATAACTTTTAAGAATATTTTAATACTATGGATAAAATAATCATTCACGGTAATAATCCACTACGAGGCAAAATTCAGATCCATGGTGCAAAGAATGCTGTATTACCATTAATGGCAGCATCAATTCTTGCAGAATCACCCTGTACTCTTCATAATGTTCCCTGCCTGCACGATGTATTTACGATGGATAAATTATTAACCCAGATGGGCGTCCAGATAGAGTTCACAGGACGATACATGACAATATCCGTCCCTGATAAGATTTCGCCAGTAGCACCTTATGACCTTGTCCGCAAAATGCGTGCTTCTTTTTTCATATTAGGTCCTTTATTAGCCCGATATGGAAAAGCCCGAGTTTCCTTACCCGGAGGTTGTGCTATTGGAACTCGTCCCGTTGATATACATTTGAAGGGATTAGAACAATTAGGGGCATCTATACGATTGGAAGAAGGTTATGTTATTGCAGAGGGAAAACTAAAAGGTGCTGATATCTATTTAGATTTCCCAAGTGTCGGTGCTACCGAAAACCTTATGATGTCTGCAACTCGTGCAAAAGGAATTACCCGTTTATTTAATCCAGCACAGGAACCTGAAATAGTAGATTTAGCCAATTTCCTCAATAAACTCGGTGCCAAAATAGAAGGAGCAGGAACTGAAGTTATTACAATAAAGGGAACAAAATCCTTAAATGGTGCAGAACATCATGTCATTCCTGACCGAATTGAAGCAGGAACCTTTCTTATTGCGGGTTTGGCTACAAATGGCGATGTCCAGGTAAATAATGTAATTCCAGAGCACCTCCATACATTTATTACAAAACTAAATGAAATGGGAGCAGATATTCAATTAGGAACACATTCTATCCGTGTTAAATCTCCCGTTAAGCCTCTAAAGGCAATAAATATAACTACTCTCCCCTACCCCGGCTTCCCCACGGATTTACAGGCACAAACAATGGCTCTTCTTACTTGTGTAGAAGGGACAAGCATTATAAAAGAAACCGTTTTTGAAAATAGGTTTCTTCATACAGCGGAACTAATACGAATGGGTGCAGATATTAGTTTGGAAGGAAATACTGCGATTATACGGGGAGTAAAACAACTTTATGGTGCACCGGTTATGGCTTCTGATTTGAGAGCCAGCGCTGCTCTTGTTATTGCAGGCCTTATGGCTAAAGAAGGAGAAACCATTATATCCCGTGTTTATCATTTAGATAGAGGATATGAAAGAATTGAGGAACGACTTGCCAGTCTTGGTGCTGATATACAGCGTATTCATGAGGAGTAAATATAATGAGAACATTTGAAATTAAAAACGATTCCGACTTAAATAAACTTAAACAGTGGATTAATTTTCGCTATTCATCAGAAAAAGTCTCGCAGGACAGTACCAATTCAGTTATAAAAACGGTACAATGGATTGTTAATACCGTAAAGAAAAACGGTGATAGTGCTATTTCAGAATTTACATCACGATTCGACGGCGTTTCTCTTACTCCCGAAGAATTTGAAATTCCAAAACAGGAAATTATAAAAAGTTTTAATGCCTTAGACCCCGAAATATTAAGAATTATAGAGACTTCCGCGGAAAATATTCGTTATTTTCATTCAAAAAACCTAAGAAATTCATGGGAAGAAACCCTTGAAGACGGAACCATTATTGGACAAAAAATCACACCTATTGAAAAAGTAGGTGTATATGTTCCGGGTGGAAAAGCATTTTATCCATCATCCGTATTAATGAATGTAATTCCAGCACAAGTAGCCGGTGTAAAAGAAATCATAATGGTCTCCCCCCCCTCCTACAACGGAACAATACATCCCGTAGTTTTAGCAACAGCACATTTAGCAGGGGTAACACGAATATTCCGCATAGGGGGTGCACAATCCATTGCAGGGCTTGCTTATGGGACAGAATATATTCCTGCTGTAGATAAAATTACCGGTCCCGGAAATATATATGTGGCTACAGCGAAAGCCATGGTAAGAGAAATTGTTGATATAGACTGTGAAGCAGGACCTTCGGAAGTCCTCGTTATTGCAGATAAAAATGCAAATCCTGATTTTGTAATTTCTGAATTACTTGCTCAAGCAGAACATGATGAGAATGCATGTTCCGTCTTAATTACCA
This sequence comes from Candidatus Hydrogenedens sp., assembly GCA_049968235.1. Classification (GTDB taxonomy): domain Bacteria; phylum Hydrogenedentota; class Hydrogenedentia; order Hydrogenedentales; family Hydrogenedentaceae; genus Hydrogenedens. The sequence goes on along the minus strand of JBMFRC010000015.1, from coordinate 17,801 downwards.
CCCAATCCGATAAAGATATTATCTTTGAAGTCGACAAAAAATTATATCAATGTTTAGAAACCCTTAAAAGAAAAGATATTATTGAAAAATCATTAAATAATTATGGAACATATATTATAGCCAGAGATTGGGACGAAGTTATTGAAATAACCAATTACTTTGCACCGGAACATTTAAATATCCAAACAGAATTCCCCCGCAAAATTGAGGACAGAGTAAAAAATGCAGGGGCTATTATGCTTGGTAGTATGACCCCGGTGGCAGTAGGAGATTATATTGCAGGTCCCAATCATATTCTACCTACTGGTAGAAGAGCCCGTTTCAGTTCTCCATTAACAGTAGAAGACTTTCGAAAAGTTTCAAATTACATTTTTTATTCACAAAGCCGATTATTAAGTCAAGCAAATGATATTATATCTTTCGCAGAAATTGAAGGATTAACCGCTCATGCGTTTTCCGTAGAAATTCGCACAGGAAACCGAAGGGATACCCGTTATGAGTAGATATTGTATTCAGAGATTAAACAAGATAGAGGGCTACACACCAGGCGAACAACCCAAAAATTCCGATGTTATAAAATTAAATACAAATGAAAATCCATTTACCCCTCCTATTGAGATCTTACAAGCATTAAAAGAAATTTCTTCAGAACAATTACGGAAATATCCAGACCCCCTTGCACTTGAACTTCGTCAAAAAATTGCATGTATATACGATATTCCTGGTGCAGAATGGGTCATTGCAGGAAACGGTATGGATGAAATTCTTTCGATACTAATACGAACCTTTGTTGATTATCATGAAACAATATCCGCCACCTATCCTACATATTCGTTATATGAAGTCCTTGCAGATTTGCATGGGTGTAAATTCCAATATCACGATTTGGATGAAAACTTTAATATAACTCCGCCTTTCACATGGAATTCCTCGAAACTACTATTAATCACGCATCCCAATGCTCCCAGTGGAGTTCCGACTCCTCCTGAAGTAATGAAAGATATCTGCAGGAATCAAGAACAAGTAATATTTATTGATGAAGCGTATGTAGATTTTTGTGATTTTAGTTACATTTCCTGGGTAAAAAACTACCCCAATGTAATTGTAGGCAGAACTTTCTCTAAATCATTTAGCCTCGCAGGGGTTCGTTTGGGTTTTGCAGTAGGAAACCCTGAACTTATATCCGATATGTTCAAAGTAAAAGACTCATATAATATAAATGTCCTAACCCAAAAAATAGGTATAAGGGCATTAGAAAATTACAATCAAGTAACAAACCATATTGAAACTATTAAAACGACACGGAGTTTTCTGCAAAAAGAATTACAAAAACTTGGTTTTATCGTTCCCAATTCACAATCTAACTTTTTACTTGCTATTTGGAATGGAACCCCCTCTGCTAAAGATATATATTTAAAATTAAAAGAGAAAAATATATTTGTTCGCTACTTTCCTATGAGACGATTAGAGAATGCACTACGAATTACAATTGGGACAAAAGAACAGTGTGCTATTCTACTGGAAAATCTGGTCAAAATAATTCATTGAGAATGAATACATAAAAGTTTGAATTAATCTTTATCTTCAGATTTTGTATTTAAATTCCTAATACTATCTAACTGTCTCCAGTATTCCTCTAATGCTTCTTTCCCTTGAGGTGTAATTTGAAACTCGGTATGAGGAACGCGTCCGTTAAATGATTTTTCAACTTTCACATATCCTGCTTTTTCAAGTCGGTCCATATGTGAAGAAAGATTCCCTTTAGTCAAACCTAATGTGTTTAATAAAAAATTAAAATCAGCCGCCTCTACCCCTGCAAGAATTGTTAAAATCCTTAAACGTGCAGGTTCATGTATGAGTCGGTCAAGTTCCGTCATTTTTATAGCAAACCTTTGTTCTAAAATATATTATTTCTCTTCTGAGATTGTGTCATCATTATCTATTTCAAGTCCCTGTCGTGTTACTGTTTTTAATTTCCACAAGGCATAACGACTATAAATATGTCCAACAAGGATAGCAATTAATCCATATCCAAAAATAGGAACCATAATATTTAATAAATACCATGGAGAAGGGAAACTTATAGGAACTCCTGCTACCAATAATATAGCATGTAATCCATACAATACAGGCCAGAACCATGCCCAAAAACCTAATCCTTGATAATAAATAAGAACACACAAAACAGGAACTAAAATAATTGCAGAAAAAGGCTGTAAATATTGGAGATGAAGATATCGGAATGAAATAAGTAATGCACCCAAAATATGATAAACCAACATCAAACCAATTATAGCAATTACCCATCGAGGTAATTGTTTAGAATGAGCGTTATCTTCCGGAGATACAAATCCTTCTCTTCCATAAAACCATAATGTAATTTGCCATATAACCTCCGCTGTCCAACGAGATACAGAAATCCATATGAAAAAAAAGAAAGTGATAGCAAGAAAAACGACTGAAATATAAAATAATGATTTGTTACCTGCTATATATGCCTGCTGTGTTAAACTGGCAACCAACCCAATTATGCAGATAACAAAAACGATTAAACACCATTGCACCAGGAAATATATCGTTCTGCTTTGTGCATATCTACGAGTCCACTGCATTATTTCGCGTGGGTCTGCTGATTGTGTACTTTTTCTATTTACCATAAAATATGCTTCTCTTTGTTTGTTTAAGAATAATCTTTCTATTATTTTAAAACATTTAAGAAAGTTTATAAAATACCACAACTTTTACTTATTCGTATTTTGTGCCCGTTCCATAACCCAACCATAAACTTTTGCTATCATCTCATCTTTCTCATAATCATTCCATATTTCATGATAGCCCTCTTCAAACAAATGAATCACTTTATCTGTCGAAGAAATACCTTCATACAAAGCAACACTACCTAAATATGGGACCACTCTATCCTTTTTCCCGTGTATTATAATTACAGGCTGATGAATTAAATGAAAATTATTATGAATTTCTTTAATTACCTGATAAAACACATATCCCGTATGTGCTTTAACACTTCCATGATAGCATAATGGGTCTTCATCAGCTTTTTTTACTACTTCAATATCTTTAGCCAATCCTGAATTATCTACTTTTGATACAGGTAGCCAGGGTAAATACTTTGCTAATATTCCAGATAGTTTTAACAAAAATTCTGGAACATCATCATTTATAGCAAGGAAAGGACTTGAAAAAATAAGACCTTTTACTGGAAGATTTTGTCTTGTTTGCATATAACGAGCAAGCACCATTCCTCCCATACTATGACCCATAAAAAATACAGGAAGTTCTTCTATTTCCTTTGCAATTGCCTTAAGAAATACATCTAAATCTGAAAGTAAATCTTCAAAACGATTTATCCATGCTCTTTTACCTGGAGAATGTCCAAACCCTCGTTGGTCAAAAGAGAATACATTTATCCCCTGTTTGTTCATTTGTTCTGCGACATAATCATATCTCGAACAATGTTCCCCATAACCATGGATTAATACAATATTGGCTATCGTTGGAGTAATTTCTGAAAACCAAGTTCGACGATAAAATTTCTCTTCATCTATTTTAAACCAATCTTCTTTAATCATATTTTCAACCTTTTTTGTAAAATCTATTCAAATTTTATTTTCATTGGTTCAGGAAGAAACAATTTTGTATCCATTGTTTTTATCTCATTCGGAATAATAGGCTTAAATTCCATTTGACTTAAAATATTCTTTTCCAAATCAACTCCGGGTGCAATTTCTGTTAGCATAAGCCCTTCGGGAATAAGTTTAAAGACACATCTTTCTGTTACATAAGTAACATCTCGATGATTTTCTATGGCAAACTTTCCACTAAAAGTTACTTGTTCTACTTTTTGTATAAACTTCTTTACTTTCCCTTCACTTATGATATTTATTTTCCCATCACTAACCTCCACTTTACTTCCTATTGCGGTAAACTCGCCACAGAAAACCAACTTTTTGGCAGATTGTGTTAAGTTAATAAAACCTCCCGGACCTATTGCAAAAGGTCCTACTTTGCTAACATTGATATTTCCCTGTGCATCCACCTGAGCCATACCTACACAGGTCATATCTAACCCACCACCATCATAAAAATCAAACATTGCAGATTGAGAAAGAAATGCTTGAGGATTTTTGGCAGGACCAAAATTCTTACCTGCTTCAGGAACGCCGCCAATAACACCTATTTCTGTAGTCATGGTAAGCTTATTAAACACCCCCTCTTCAAATGCCACTTTAGCGACACCCATAGGAATTCCAAAACCTAAATTTATTACCATACATGGTTTTAGTTCCATAAATGCTCTTCGTGCAATTACTTTTTCAAAATTTAATGGCATCGGTTCCAATTCATCTTCAAGATTTGCCCGAACATGTCCACAAAAAGAGGGGTCATACTGGACGAAAAGAGTTTGAGGATGTGCTTCTGGAGATTGGGCTACTACAATATAATCCACAAAAATACCCGGCACACGCACATCACAGGGTCTGGCAGGTTCATCACTTATTCTTTCTACTTGAGCAATAACAAAGCCACCGTTATTTTTTACTGCCATTGCTCCTTCTAATATTTCCATTATCAATGCCTCTTTCTCAACTGTAATATTTCCACTTGGGTCTGCTGTTGTCCCGCGGATAATTCCAACATTACACGGAAGCGAATGATATAGTATATACTCCTTTCCACCAATAGTAACTATCTCCGACAGGTCCTCGCATGATTTTGTTCTTTCGTTAACTTTTCCTCCGCCATATCTTGGGTCAACAAATGTCCCTAATCCTACGCTAGTCAGAAGTCCCGGTCTCCCTCCTGCCATCTCACGATATAACTCACACATCGTCCCCTGAGGAATATTATAGGCTTCAACCTGATTACTTGCTATAAATTTCATAATCTTATGGTTTAAACCGCAATGTCCAGCAATAATCCTTTTTACCATACCTGGCACTGCAAAATGATTCATCCCCTTTGGTTCTTCACTTAAAGGACCTAATCCCGCTGCCCATATTACGGTTAAGTCTTTGGGATGTCCAGTCTCCTGATATACACGAGCAAACGCAGGGTACACCTCTTCCGAAGGCATGGGAACAATCAATACTGCGGAACCATCAGGAATAAGCCTCACTACTTCATCTGCTGTTACTACCTTTGCCATATCTATCCTCCTTACAAATAGATAATTTTTTAATTTTACTTTAATTGTGATATTAGGAATATATCAATAATTATATTTGTTTACCAAATTAGAAACATGAAATAAAACGAGAAAGGGTAAAACAATGGCACCATTAAAAGATAATATTAAACTCAGGGCACATTTGCCCATCAACCAGAATAAAACAGTACAAGACGCTGTAAAGTTTTTTTGTGACCACAACATAAGTGCCACCATGGTATCTAATGATGAAGGGAACATAATCGGGATAATTTCTGAAAAAGACATTGTCCGAAAAGTCGTATATAAGAATTTAGACCCAAAAACAGTATACATAAAAGAAATAATGAATACACGACTTATATATGTGGACGAAAACGAAGACATAAAAATAGCAAAAATGTTGATGTTTATGAATGGTGTGCGACATCTCATCATGGTAGATGAGAATAAGCAAGTAATTGGCTTGCTATCTATGAGAGACTTAATAGAATCCGATTTGACTGAATCTAAAGAATTATTAAGAAGAATAAACGATATATATTATGAAAATGCCCATCAACCTGTGTGGCGTATCTCTTCAAATCGTGTAATCGTTGAAAATACAGATATAACACCTGACCCAGTTGCTCAACTCCTACAAAATATAAAAATAACTTCAAACTATCTTTTTGAGTAAAGAACTCAGTTTGTATTAAAATGAACTGAGTTCTTTTTATTTTAAGGAGTATGTCCAATGGCACAAATGTTTCCTGGAAAATTTGCATACTTTGAAGGAACTTATGTCCCTATAGAAGATGCAAAAATAAGCATAATGACACATGCATTTAATTACGGAACTGGTTTATTTGAAGGAATCCGTGGTTATTACTCTGAAAAGAAAAAGGCAATTCTTATTTTCCGTTTGAAGGAACATGTGGACCGTCTCGTAAGGAATTGTAGCATTCTTTGTATGGAAATCCCAGAAACACCTGAAGACATTGAAAAGATTTGTATAGAACTTGTAAAAAAAAGTGGTTTCAAGGAAGGGGTTTACATACGACCTATCATTTATAAAAGTGAATTGTCATTAGGTCCGCTATTAAAAGGTATAGAAAGCAAATTGTGTTGTTATGTAATTAAATTAGGAGATTATTGTGATATAACCTCCGGTTTAGATGTTTGTGTATCTTCATGGCGTCGTTTAACAGATAATGCTATCCCAAGTCGTGTTAAAGCAACAGGAAGTTATATTAATTCTGCATTAGCCTCATCTGAAGCCAAACAAGCCGGTTTTAGTGAGGCTATCTTTTTGAACGAAAATGGAATGGTTGTCGAGGGAAGTGCCATGAATATTTTCCTGGTGCATCAAGGAGAGTTGATAACTCCTCCCCGTTCTGAAAGCATTCTTGTGGGAATTACACGAAACACTGTAATTGAACTGGTAAAAAAAGAACTGGGTCTCAATATAATCGAAAGACCGATTGCCCGAACGGAACTTTATGTTGCTGATGAGATTTTCTTCTGTGGAACAGGGGCTCAGGTCGCACCCGTGCGTTCCGTGGACCGTAGAATTATAGGAAATGGACAACCCGGTCCTATTACGAAAAAATTACAGGAAATATATTTTCAGATTGTTCAGGGTGAAAATGAAAAATATTCAAATTGGTGCACAGTAGTTCCCTGTGAATAAGCCTTCTTTTCTTCATATTATTTTAAACATTCTGTCTTTACATTGGTTTTGGTTCAACTATCTTTTGCTTCTAATTATTACCCTGCCTTTTTCTTTATTAGAAATTACGGTAAATGGTCAAAAGGTGCGTTCAGTTCCTTTGTGGGAATGTTATTTAAGTTTATTTAAGGGAAAAATAACTGTTGAATTAATTATTGTCCTTTCAATACATTTATTTTTAACTTTTGCAATTTGTCTTATTATTTGGACTTTTATTTATAAATTGCCCACTAAAAATCGAGATTAATCATGTCCAAACTCAATAAATACGATAAACATAAAAAACTCATTTGCGAAATAGGAAAAAAAATGTATCAAAATGGGTACATTTCTTCTACCGATGGAAATATAAGTATTCGAATAGCCAAGAATTTATTTCTATGCACCCCCAGTAATGTAACCAAAGGAGATTTACATCCCAAACAAATAATCCTTACCAACAATAAATGTGAAATTTTAGAGGGGAAAGGGTCTGTTTCTTCCGAATTTTATACACATCTATCCGCTTATGATGAACGGGAAGATGTTCATGCAGTAGTCCATGCTCACCCTGCATACAGTATAGCCTTATCTATTGTAGATATATCCATGTGTACACCCATTTTACCAGAACTCATAATGACATTAGGTGAAGTTCCAACCACAGATTATGCGACACCGGGAAGTAAAGAAGGTGCAGAAATCATAAAACCATGGATACGCAATCATAACGCCCTCATTCTAAAATCACATGGAGTAATTACGGTAGGAAAAGATTTAAATCAAGCATATTCTTATCTTGAACGAGTAGAGCATTCCGCTAAAATATTATTTCTAACTCACTTGATTTGTAAACCCTGTGTGTTATCAGAAGAACAATACTTAAAATTAATTTCTAAATTACACTTACCGAACTCATAATCTACTCCTCTTTATATTCTCCCCGAATTACCCTTGGGGCATTCTTCCAGAACCACCATGCATGTTCAAATGTTGCGGTCATCCTTTTATAAGTTAATACCTTTGCAGGGCTTAAAACTCTTTCCCATGCCTCCCGTTGAGCACCACTTTTACATGCAGATAGATATATAAATTTTAAATGTTTATTTATTTCCATTTTTTGAATATCCTCAGGCTTAATGATTCCTTCATGTGACAACATTCCTTCCTCCCATCCATGCGAGGCGACAAAGATAATTTCTGCATTTTTAAGTGATTCCGCAAAACTCTCTTTATCCACAACTCTCAATGCTACACCTCCTCTTCCATAAATATGACAACCTGTTGTAATTATTCGGAAAAAACCTATATTAAAGATACACTGTGGCAGGTAATCAAGATTGTCATATAGAACATAAACCTTTGGAACATTCTCACGCGGATACAACAAAAAATAAGCATATATATTTATTACGCCTATAAAAGACACAATGATTATTAATAGAGTATTTACAAATTTTGAGAATAGCAAAAGCCATTTATTTTTCATCCATGAAGCAATAAAAGGCAATAAATGAACAGAACTTAATAGAGCACTTCCAAAACCAAATATAAAAAAAATAAGCCAGCACAATAATATTTTCCGCGTAATACTAATAAACCATAATTCAATATCCCAATTCTGATAAAAATCTGGGAAATAAACTACAAGAAAGGACAATAATAAGGCAAAAACACCAATAAACAATACGATGAGAAATAGCCATGACCAAAGTATTATGGATTGTCTTATATGTAAATATAGAAAATTATTCTTCCTATTGGATGGGAAAATATCTAAAACAGGAGCAAAACCTGAATAGCAAATGATTAATATTAAAAATTTATATATATAATTCATAAAATTTCTTTAGTATTGGTCAAAAGTTCAAATATCTAATTTTGACTAATAATATCACATTTACAATTGTCTTCGTTCTTTGAAATAAATTTTCTTTTTTTGTTATAATATTTACTCAAAATGTAAGAAATATAACAGCGAAAAGGAGTTTTATTTTTACCGATGGCAAACATTAAATCTCAAAAGAAACGCATTATCACAAACGAAAAAAGAAGAATGAAAAATGCTTCTATTCGTTCTGCCATGAAAACCATGATTAAAAAGGCATACCAAAGTTTGAATGCCGATGATAAAAACCTTAGAGAAATGGCAATTAAAAAAGCCATTCAAATAATAGACCGTGCATGTTCCAAAGGGGTCATTCATAAAAATTCGGCAGCCCGCAGAAAATCTCGATTAATGAAACGCGTAAATAAAGCCATCTTATAAAATCTCTCTAAATTATAATCTTCTTAATACTTTAATAAGTTCTACAGCACGTCCTTCTACATCGGAATAACGGATAATTCCTTTTTTATCAATAAGTATAAACTGGGGGATAAAGTCTATTGTATATTGGATAAAGGTATTGGCATCATCCGTATCTACACCTACAGGAAATTCTATCCCATATTCTTTTATATAATTTTGTATTTCATCATCATCAAAAGTGCCATCATGAATAGATAATAACTGGACATCAGAAATACCTTTATATAAATCAAATAAGGCACGCATCTCTTCAATATGTTTCCGTCCCAATGGCGTTCTGTCAAATCCACCCCAAAATAGTAATAAAATGACCTTCCCTTCCATATCACGCAAAGGATTTTGGTTACCCTTAAAATTAAACCATGTACGGCATTTTATATCCGGTGCAGGTTTATCTATTAAAGTTAATAAACGATTTTCACGCTCTTTATTCACAAATTTATCTTGATTAGGTTCGTAAGGGTTTAGAACAATATCTAAAGGTTTATTTTCTTTATACATATCCACAACAAACTCACTTTTAACAAATCTCAAAGCATGCTCTGCCACAAAATGAACCGGGTTTACATCAGGAGTTATACCCAACAAAATTTGGAACTTTCCATCATTATCCGTAATTGCATAAAACGGTAACTCTAAATTTGTGCTATAAATAAAAACGCGGTCACCTTCTTTTCCATCATTAAACATTATTTTCCCTTGAATCTCGGGCAATTTTTTCACACGAATCAGAGGCATTGTGATTCTTTTTTCACCCTTAAAATCAACAGGAATCTCTGGCAATTCTTCTGTAATATAGCCTGGTGGAGGTAGAATCTTTACTTTTAACTTTTCAGAATTTGATTTTAATACATATTCCCCTTTTTCATTCGTAAATACAAAATCCTCTACACCCTTTTCCTCAATTGTTGTTATTTTCGCTAATTTGCAGGGAGTTCCATCATATAGTAAAACTTTACCCTGTAAATACAGCGGATTTTGAAAAGTAAAGTCAATCACAATTTCTTCTTCCGTAATATTTGTAATAGAGATTTCTTTTGGAATTGTATTGGGGTAGTCTGGATGTGTTGCAAAAATTCGATATTCTCCTCTATCAAGATGACAGCGATATAAACCTTCTTTATCAGTTTTAACAGGGAGTATAAAACGCAAGTTATTAGCCCCTTTCTGTAAAGGGATAACCAAAGCGTCTTTTATTCCTTTATCATCTTTAACTACTCTTCCCCGTATTAAAGTTCCTTTTTGTAGAATTATATCCATAGTTTTATTTTCATTCACCGGAATAAATGGCAAATAGGCATCTGCATAATCCACATGAGATACAACTATCTTGATAAACCCATTCATAGGCATACAGGGTAAAATAATTTCTCCTTCATCATTGCTCCGCAACCAACCATACCCTTGCTCAGCCAACTCTTCTGCAGGGATACAAAATTTATCCCCTATCCAAAATCGTCGAATATAAGCACCTGAAATAGGACTTAAATTGTGATTATAAACCTTCAATTTCTGTTTTACACCCTCGATAAGTGAAATGTTTATCTCTCTTTCATCCTGCATAAGAACAAAAGAACTTCCTCCTATCCGTTGTTTATTATCTCTCGCGACAATAGTTACTTCTCCAAAATTATAATTTGAAAAAATGAAGTTTCCTTCTCTATCCGACTTCTTTGTTGCTGTTCCTTGAATAGCATGAACCAGCCATATATCTACATCAGAAGCGGGTTTCCCATTGGGCTGATATACTATCCCTTTTATATCATAAGCAGATACAACATTACTTAGTAGACAACTTTCTGTTAAAAACAAAAACAGACAAATCCATTTTTTCATAAAGGTAAGTCCATTTTATACATAATGTTTACTTTTTTATCATCCGTATCATTAAAGGTAAACCAAAAGTTTCACATATCAAATTACCATCTTCACCTATTAAATATGTTGTGGCTAATGAAGGTCGTTGCCCTGTTATTACTGGAATACTTATATCATTACAATCAATTTCATTGGTAAGTATCATCCCAACATTTATACCACTACCGAAAATATTTCTTATATTCGCCAATACTTCTTGCATAAAAAGAACCTCTGCACTATCAACATAAACAAGAACAGAGGGTCCTTTAAATAACATATCTACGATTTCACTTCCTCCACATAAATTTTTATAATTAGAACGAAGTAATGAACTCACATTTTTCCTAGTCACAGACTTTTCTATTATAATATCACCTATATCTTTATTCTCTCCTTCTAAAAATTGCATTTCAGAAGATTGCCATAATAAGGAACCATTATTATCATACAATTTAAAAAGAAGAGTTTTGAATGGAATAATAGAATTCCAATAAAAAGTTCCATCTGCTGATAGAAGTATCTGCCATAATAAATATTCCTGACTTGTTCCCACTTCTTTCAATACACATGAAATAATCCCATCAGAAATAGGGGTTCTTTCTTTGTTCACGACTCTACCTTTTATTGTACCTAATGTATAAAGATTTGTTTCACAGACTTTTCCCATATCTTTACTATCCAACGTAAAAACATTGCCTATATTTTCTTCGGGAATCTCTGCATATCCAACAATTTTCCCTTCCGCAGGAGTTGATGATAGTTTTAGTTCAAAGGTATTATCAATATTCCCTGCATACCAGCCTAATTGCTGAGGGTTTAATACAGAAACAATTCCTCTATTTGTTGTTAATACCTTTTGTTGAAGGACTACAAGTTTAACTTTCAACGAATCCACTTTTTTCACCCATACACCGGGCAATACAATTTCATCTTTTCCACTTACCACAACTCTTAATTGTGAAGGTTGTGGTATTGTATAGCCTGGAATAGCCTCAAACTTTATATAAGCCTGTCCATGAACAACCTTACCCCGAAATTTCCCCGTTCTTCCTGTAGTAAGAGATAATGCTTTTTTTCCACCCTGTTCAATAGAGACTTTAGCCCCTGGAACTGGTTTACCTGAAATAGCATCTAATATTTGCCCCGAAATATAAACAGATGGAAATACCTGCACCTGAATATGCTCGCCGATTGAATTTGCAATCTTTTTAATTTCCCATCCCGCACTTAACAGTTGATTTGTTTCTGCTTTACACATGTAAACTCCCGGATTCAGCCGAATTGTAAATTCTCCCTCTGTATTGGTTCTCACACATATGCTTTCGTATGGGGCTTGGGTATTTTTTATAGTAACATCTGAATTAGCAACTTTTACTTTATTATCGTTCTGGATAGTGTATACAGAACCCAATACGACACAACCTTTCGACATTGTTATTTTTGCATCTGCTTCATAAGAAATATTTTCCACTGTTGTAACTGCATATTCCGGATGAACCACTTTTAAAGATATTGTATGGCCCACTGGCACTTTATCCAATAAAAAAACTCCCTCTGTATCTGAAATCACTCTTTTATATCCAAACGGAATAAGTTTGGAACAAGGTATAGCAACTTTCTCTACACCTAATATTGCAAAACGGTCTATTTCTGCCCCAGAAATACTTTCTTCTTTTCCTTTTTCATTTAATACAACAACTTTACCTTTTACAGATTTTGCCGGGATAAGAATAATTTCCAGACCTGTTATATTTTCTTCTGCGGGCAAATTGATATGAATTCCTGACCATGCCATACCTTCCGTAGTAGCAAAAATACCGGTCGGACCTTCCATTAGACCCGAAAAACTAAATTGTCCCTCGTTATCTGTAATAGTCTGAACTAAGGGACTCATCAGATTTTGTTCACAATAAACCTCTGCATTTTTTACAGGAAGATTATTATTATCCACTACCCTACCTTTTACAGAACAATTATCGGAATAGGCTATAATGGACACCCCTATAAAAGAGTAGAGGAAAAAATACAACCCTATTTTTTGACTTATGAAATTATCTCTGGATAAATTGTATAACTCCCTTTGACAAACTTGTATAATCCAGGTGATAAACATTTCGCAACGCATCTTCCACATGTTCACTGCGTTTAAGTGCTTGAACAAAGTTAAGAAATCGTCCCTGTCCATATTTACTCCATAACATATTTATGGTTGCATGAGACTGTACATACGCCTGAGACATCTTCGTCTCCGACGCAAACATGTCTTTTATTGATATTTTTTCAAGATTATTATAAGGTATTAGTCCCTTATTATTAATAAATTGTTCTAACATCATTTTTTCACGATTTGAAAATTCTTTTGAGAAAGTTTCTGCTAACCCTTCATTTACCCACCACGGCACTTTATCTTTAAGTAACTCAAAAACGACCACATGCACATATTCGTGATATATTCTCCGTTTTATTTCTTCATCTGACAAGCCTTCACCCTCTTCATTCATAACAGGAATTCGTATCTTGCCATCATAAACACCCCCTACAGTTTGCCCCATCTGAACAACAGATCTAAATTGTTGAGTATCGTAAAGAATAACCTGAATAGGACCTGAGGGGAAAACACCTCCTAATTTTCTTCCTATTTCGAGATAAGCCCGCTCTAATACCGAAAGAACATATGAACGAATTTGATAGGTCACTTCTTTAGGATATGTCAGATTAAAATGGCGAGATTGTGAAACCGTCTTGTTGAAAGAACTTTCCACAACTTCTTCACGGCAAGCCTTATCATATCGCTCTTTCAATTGCTTTCGATTGGGGTCCATCTGTAAAACATACTCCCATTGCGTCCTCGCAGATAAAATATCATTATCCCGATAATAAGCCTCCCCTAATAATTCATGAGCATCAAGATAACCGGGTTTTAATTTCACCGCCATTTCTAAATGTCGTATGGCATCCACAAGTTGACCCATATTCAATAAAAAAGCCCCCTTTTGAAGATGTGCAAAAAAATTATTTGAGTTTATTTTAATTGCTTTATCTACTAAATCTACTGCTTTCTTAAAATTATTTTTTTTGCTTTCTTCATCTGCCAGTGCTTGTAATGCATTACATAAATTATTTCGTATGACTTCACTCTCCGGATTTAATGCCATGGCTTGCGATAGCAAAATAATCGCTTTCTCATAATCCTTGAGATTATATGCCTCCACGCCCTGATTGTTTAACTCCATCGATTCAGATGCAAAAGTATTAAAAGACACTAATAAAAATAGATAGATGATAGTTATTAAATAATAACCATTCTTAATCATAAATTCTTTCATTCTCTACATATTGCAATGGCTTCAATTTCTACAGGAATTCCTGCTGGCAATTGAGATACCTGCACACAACTGCGAGCAGGGTAATCCTTCTCAAAAAATTTACTATAAACCTGATTAAACTCTGAAAATAAACTCATATCTGTTAGAAATACTGTAATCTTGACTATATCCGAAAAATTACATCCACATCCATTGAGTATAATTTTCAAATTCTCCATTGTATATTCTACCTGTTCCGAAAAGTTTCCTTTTACAACCCCTGAACCGTCCCTATTAAAAGGACCCTGCCCTGAAACAAATAAAAATTGTCCTGCTTTTACAGCGTGTGAATAAGGACCTACAGCAGGTGGAGCATCTTTTACTATTATACATTTTTTAGACATATTTTTTCTCCTATTCTTCCTCTTAAAACGAAAAATAATCCATAAATATAGACTTTGATATTATCTTTTTTTTCTGATATATTATACACACTATTTCATTTGTCATCGACTATCTGACTTTACCCATTCAAACCTATCTATTAAAAAGTAGTTTTCAATGCGATGGAAATTTATTGACCAATTTAGAGGTTTTGCTATATTGGGGATGATTCTTGTTAATGTATTTTGTGAATTTAACAATTCCCCTTATTGGCTTGTGCATCATAATTATGGATTTACCTTTGCTGATTTCGTTGCCCCCGCATTCATCTTTATTGTAGGTTTTTCTTATCGCCTTTCCTTTATGAAATCTATAGAAAATACTCCTATATCAATGGTGCGAAAAAAATTCCTTAAAAGATATATCATATTAACTTTTTTAGGTTTTTCATATGGTTTTTTTGATTTCTATGTATCCGTATGGGACGCTCTTACAGATATAGGTATTGCCGGATTATTGTTATATCCCTTCATAGGTAAGAATAAATTTTTTATTCTTCTTTTCGGATTTATCTACCTTTTGCTTTATCAAGCGTTATTCTCTCTCACACCTTACGGAAATTGGCTTATGTCTCATTCAATTGATGGTGGACCATTGGGTCCCTTAAGTTGGGCATTTATATTAGCCTCCGGTGCTTTCTGCGCTGTTCTTTTTGAAAAGGATAAAAATAAAATAACGACATCTACATTATTTCATTGGTTATCTATAGGATTACTCCTAACAGGTTTGGGTTATATTTTAACTACACCTCTATTATTATCGGGGCTACCTTTTACACAAAAAGGAATGAGTGCCTCCTATTCCATTTTTTCATCCGGTTTATGCATTATCGTTTTATCCATCTTCTACATAATAAATGAGAAACTTAAATTAACTGTAAATATTCTAACAACTATGGGAAAAAATCCACTTGTTCTTTATTTTTTACAGGCTATCTTGATATTTTTATTAACGGTATTTTTATTAGACAAAATACAAAATATATATTTATCCCATTTTGTTTCTGCTTTTGTTATACTTTTCATATGCTATACTGTTGCTAAAATACTTGAAATAAAATCTATATTCATTAAAATCTAATGTAACAAAAAGGTTCTGTTATGTTCTGTTTAATTCTTACTATATGTTCTGTCATATCCCAGCCTGTATTTGTCAAGGAAAATATTTTTCCACCCAATGACAAACATAATCACGGGTCGAGTATTGTAGAAACTCCTGAAGGGAATCTTTTAGCGGTATGGTTTCACGGTTCTGGTGAACGAACCAGCGATGATGTGATGCTTCAGGGAGCACGCAAAAGAGTGGGCAATAATCAATGGTGTGACCCATTTGTTATGGCAGATACTCCAGACCTTCCAGATTGCAACCCGGTTCTTTTTATTGACCCCAGAGGAGTTCTATGGTTATTTTGGATAACCGTGCAGGATAATCAATGGGGAGGCTCTTTGCTCAAATATCGTATTTCTAATGATTATGAGAAAGATGGTCCCCCACAGTGGAAATGGCAGGATGTTATTCATGCTCGCCCCTTAAATCTGGAACAGAAATTTTTAGAAGTTATTGAAAGAGGGCAACCTGCTATTGATGCTTTATCTGCAATTGAACCCAAATTAAAAGAGGAAATAGAATCTGCCAAAAAATCTGCACAAACAAAACTTCAACAACGATTAGGATGGATGACTCGTATTCATCCTATCATGGTTACCGATAACAGAATTATGTTGGGCTTATATTCAGATGTTTTTAATTGCTCTCTGGCTGGATTTACAGAGGATTGGGGAGAACATTGGTTTTTTAGCAATCCTATTTTAGATAAGGAAATAAAAAATATTTCAAACATTCAGCCAAGTTTCATAAAGAAAAAGGATGGAACAATCGTTGCATTTATGCGAGACAATGGACTTCCTAAACGAGTTCGAACTGCTTACTCCCGTGATATGGGAATGACATGGTCCGATGTTTCTGTCCTCGATATACCTAACCCAGGGTCAAGTGTCGAATGCATTTCTCTTAAAAATGGGAAATGGGTTTTGGTATGCAATGATACAATTAATGGACGACATAGATTAAGTGTTTATCTGTCCGATGATGAAGGACAAACATGGAAATGGAAAAAGTCTATAGAAGCAGCAGAACCGGATAAAGGTTCTTTTTCTTATCCTTCCGTAATACAAACACGGGATGGACTAATTCACTGTACATATTCATGCCGCGAAGAAAGTATAAAAGGTTCAACTATCCGTCATGCATGGTTTAACGAAGAATGGATATTAAATAACAATTAACTAACAGGAACCAATTTTTCTAATAGATTCTTAATATCGGTGGGAGTGGAAACCACAACTTCAACCCTTTTTCCAGAAGCATGCTCCAAATCTTCTATAGCAACAAGGTCTATCGGATTGGTAAGAGCCACCGTAAGTGTTCGTTCTGTAACCCTCATTGGAATACAATTATGTTGTCGCATAATCCGTGGAGGAACTGCATTTATTGCTTCAGAAGATATATCCTTTTCTGTAAGTATGGAGAAAGGAACATCACACTGACACGCTAAAGATTGTGCCACTGCATATTCTGAAACAAAACCTAATTCGACTAAAATATCACCTAAGTGTTTCATCGGTGTTTGTTTTTGAATCTTCAATGCTTCTTCTAACTGATGTTCATCTATAATTCCAGCCGCAAGAAGTATTTCTCCCAAATTTGGCTTCCTTTTCCGTTTTAGTATAGTTGAAGTAGCATGAATCACTTTTTCCTGCTCGGATATTCCAGTTCGAATGGTCTCTTCTATTTTATCAATAGATTCAAATGTCTTCTTAATAATTTCCCGCATCTGATTTATATCATCTAAAGAAACTACTGACCTCAACTGCATCAATTCTTGTATTTTCTGTTCTAATTTCTTATTTTCGGTGTTTGCTGCTGATAATTGTTTCTCTAAACTTCTCATGTTTTCCATTTTGGGAGCGTTTTTTAATTTCTCTTTCAATTCCTCTACCTCTCTCTCTAATGTTTGTTTCGCAT
>JBMFRC010000014.1:0-76151 GCA_049968235.1 Candidatus Hydrogenedens sp. | reverse complement strand
GTCCACATGCGCATAGTGCCGATTCGGCGTCTCATATTCCACATGCGCTATATTTATCGTTATTCCCCGCTCTTTCTCTTCCGGCGCCTTATCTATCTGGTCAAATTCCATCACCTCCGCCAAACCCTGTCTCGCTAATATCTTCGTTATCGCACTCGTCAATGTCGTCTTTCCATGGTCCACATGTCCTATCGTTCCAATGTTCACATGCGGCTTCTTCCGCTCAAATTTCTGCTTCGACATCGCTGTATTCCTTCTTTTTTAGGTTTTGTTTTTTTGTTAAACTTTTTTTACTTATTTACATAAACTTTAATAACCAATGGAGCCCACGACCAGAATTGAACTGGTGACCCCTTCCTTACCATGGAAGTGCTCTACCGACTGAGCTACGTGGGCAAAATCTGGAGCGGGAGGCGGGATTCGAACCCGTGACCCTCAGCTTGGAAGGCTGACGCTCTACCAACTGAGCTACTCCCGCAAATGCGTATATTATAAACGCTTTTGTGCGTTTTATCTCAAATTGGTGGTGGGCGCTGGATTCGAACCAACGTAGGCGCTAGCCAACGGGTTTACAGCCCGTCCCCTTTAACCACTCGGGCAGCCCACCACAAAATTATATATTCAATTTCGTGGAGCTGGCGAAGGGAATCGAACCCCCGACCTGCTGATTACAAGTCAGCTGCTCTACCTGCTGAGCTACGCCAGCGAACTACTTCTGTTCTTCAGGGAAGAATAATTGTATCAAATGTTTTTTCTTTTTGTCAACTTCATCCCTTATTATCAAAACTTCTACCAATTCAATAAGAAATTTCAGAAGAGTCAAAACTTTATATATTTCTCGTTTTTATTTACTGAATTGCTATAATTATCTCGTTTTTAAAATTCGTAAAAAATATAAGGATTTTTTATATGAATTTATCTATACTTGAACGGGAAATTTTTGATGATTTATTAACTCGCCGACCCGACCTTAAAACTTGTGCAGATGATATTTTGAGGACACATGAAATTCTGGTTCATTGCTTTTCTCAGGGTGGAACTTTATTCACCTGTGGGAATGGTGGCTCTTACGCAGATGCTCTCCATATTGCGGGGGAATTGGTTAAGAGTTTTGAACGAAAGCGACCTATTGGCAAATTATTATTTGAAAAGTTATCAAATGAATTTGCCGGTGAAGAGATTGGAAAATATCTTGAAGCGGGATTACGGGCTATTCCCTTAGGGATGAACAGTGCATTAAAAACAGCCATTGAAAATGATTGCCCATTGCGAGATATTGCTTTTGCACAGGAGTTAAGTGTATTAATTAGACCGGGGGATGTTTTGCTTGCTATATCAACATCAGGTAATGCCAAAAACTGTTTATATGCTATTAGTGTGGCAAGAGCAAATAATGGGATTGTCATCGGATTGACCGGTCCGTCGGGCGGTCTTATAGCTCAACACAGTCATATCTGCATTAAGACACCCGGAAATAGCACCAAAGTAATTCAGGAAGGACATCAGCCAATATGGCATGCCTTATGTGCTATGGTAGAAGCACATTTTTTTCCGGAAAAACGATAAATAATTTTTAATTCCTCATACAGAAATAAATAAGGAGTAAATTATGGTTACAAGTAAATTTAGCAGACCTAAAATTGTATCCATTGGAGCAGGAAATGTTGGAGCAACTTTTGCACAGTACTGTGCAGAGATGCAATTAGGTGATGTGTTGTTATTGGACATTGTGGAAGGATTACCCCAAGGGAAAGCATTAGATTTGATGCAGGCAGGTATTGTTCGTGGTTATAGTGTTTCCATACAAGGTAGTAACGATTTTTCAGATATGAAGAATGCAGATATTATCGTTATTTCTGCAGGCTTTCCGCGAAAACCGGGTATGAGCCGTCTCGATTTATTAGAAAAGAACGGGAAAATTATCGCCAATATTTGTGATTATATACAGCGATTTGCACCTAATGCGATTGTAATTGTTATAACAAACCCTCTGGACATAATGGTACAATTGGCTTTTCATTTGCTAAATCACCCTCCATCAAAAATAATGGGGATGGCAGGTTGTCTGGATAATGCAAGGATGTGTTCCTTCATTGCTGAAGAAATCAATGTGAGCCAAAAGCAAGTAAATGCAATGGTATTAGGTTCTCATGGAGATTTAATGGTGCCAATACCGGATTACACCACTGTTGCCGGAGTTTCTGTAAAAGAACTTATTCCCAAAGAACGATTGGAACAGATTATCGAAAGGACAAGAAAAGGTGGTGCAGAAATCGTATCACTCTTAAAAACAGGTAGTGCTTATTATGCACCCGCAGCAAGTTCCGCAAGAATGGTTGAGGCTATTTTGCATGATGAAAAAGCATTACTACCCTGTGCGGTATATACACAAGGAGAGTATGGAATCTCAGGAGTATTTGTGGGATTGCCCTGCATACTGGGAGCACAAGGTGTGGAAAAGATTATCGAGTTGCCCCTTTCTAATGAAAATAAAATTGCATTAATGAAATCAGTGGAAGAAGTGAAACAGGGAATACAATCATTAAAAGAATTAGGATTTGCTGTTTCTTAATACCTTTTGGGGTATAATTACAATAGAAACTTAAAACGGGTTGTTTATGAATAAACAAGAAATTTTGATAGTGGTTTCCGTAACGCTAATTATAATTATTCTTTCGGTGGTAGTAGCATTTTTATCATCAGGAAATTCTCCTATAAAAGACAAATCTACATCCAAAAGGTTTTCTGCAGCGCCGGGGAAAACAAGGGATAACCCCCTTCTGCTTGTAAGTAAAAAAAGGGAAGACACATTTGGAAATGTAGAGTCAGATGAACAGAATAAAGACACCGCTCAAATAAATAAAGTGTATTCAGCACAATTGGGGAAAGATGAGGGAGAAAAAGAAACAAATTCAATAAATGGAGAAACAGAAGAAAATACATTGAAAAAGGAACAAGTTGAAGCAAATATACCTAAGGATTTAGAACGACTTTTACAATCTATACCTGATAATCAACAAACTCCAGAAAATAATGTAGAAGAACCTTTAAACAAATTAATTGACAATTTATCGTCACAAGAGAAAAAGTTAGAGGTATTAAAAGACCACCTCGAATCCCTTATTTCAAAAGGGTTAACAGATTGGGCAACAAAAAAGTTGGAAGAAATCACAGAGCAGAATACAGCAGATAAAGGTGTGCTTTCTGAAACACAATGGTTATTGGCACAGATAAAAAACTCTCAGGGAGATATGGCATCCGCAGAACAATATTTTCAACAAGCATGGCAAAATATCTCTTCTTTGCCCGATTTAAATGACCCCAAACTGGAGGAACGACTTCGGCTTCTGGGACTGAGTTATGTCCAGTTTCTTAGGAAACAAAATAAAAATGAAGAAGTGGAGATGATAACGAAGACAGTCTCCGAAAAACTAAAGAATAAAATCGCTACAAAAAATTGATTTCCACCTCTTATTTATTTACAAACGATTATTTTCACATTCATAGAATTTATAATATTTTCGTGTAACTATTAATAGGAAATAGATATTAAACTTGCTTTGATTATAAGTTCTACGGGTATAAATTCGTGGATTTCTTTATCATTTATAATCACCGTTCTGCAATCTCTGGGACCGCAAACACTACAACATGGGCTTTTTCCTGTCTCTGCATTAATATACTCTTCCAATAATCGCCCATTGATGATAATCCTGTTAGATTGAAGTGGATTTTTCTGAATTTGTTCCGGTGTTATTTCCTTCTTCTCGAGAACAACTTGTATCCCCCTGGGATTAAGTAACAATTGGAGTTGCAAAATCGCCTTCTCCAATTCTTCCTCTGTCATACGACACCTCGGGCAGGTCTCCTCCTCCGAAACAAGCCGTTCCCACTCAATTTTAACAACTTTATCTTCCACAATCCTTGCTTTCCTTTAAATAACATTCCAGGGTTGCTTTTTGGGACGGTGGATGAGTTGCTGGACATTATCGGGTAAGGGAGATGGGTCTGTTATGACTTCTTTTTCGGGGTCCCAACGGATAATTTTTTGAGTCCGAATTGCAATATCGCTTAGCAGACAAAGTGCGTTGGAGCGGACTGCAATATCAATATTGGCTATTGTTTGTTTTCGTGTTTGTACACATTCAATAAAGTTTTTTAAGTGATGTTTACTCTGATATAGATGTACATCTGTTGGCTTTAATTTAATATCCAGTAATTTTTCAGGTTTTGCCTGAAGTGTTTCACGATTGACATACACAGTTCCTTCTGTCCCTTCGAAGGTTATTCCTGTAGGGTTCAGGTTGGGTTCTTTTTTTGCTGTTTGTTCATTGGTGAAATGAACGACAATCCCGTCAGCATATTTCATCTGGACATCCCATGCCATCGCACAATCGCAAATACCTTCTTTTGGGAATTCCCCTTTCCCTTCATACTCAATCGGACCTGATGTTTCATCATTGCCGTGTCCCCATTGGGCAATATCTACATGATGAATTCCCCAACCTCCGATAAAGCCCATAGCATAATCTGCAATATGGTACCAGTTGGGTCTTACGGTTCGTGCTTTGCAATATGGAACCGTAGGGGCAGGTCCTAACCACATTTCATAATCAAAATCAGATACAGCGGGAACAGGTTCTTCTCCACATGCAGGACCCACAATACCGCCGGGAACACCAACACGGATTTTCTTTAATTCGCCAATATAGCCATTCCGAACTAATTCGCAGGCAAATCGAAAATCGTCATTAGAACGCTGTTGAGTTCCGAACTGGAAAATACGGTTATGCTTTTTTACTGCTTCTGTAACTTTCAAATCGTCCTGAATAGAAATACATAGAGGTTTTTCAACATACATATCTTTCCCTGCCTGTGCAGACAAAACGGTAAGAATTCCATGCCAGTGGTCGTTGGTGGCAATAACTACCGCATCAATATCTGAACGAGATAAGACATCATGGAAGTCTCTATAGAGTGCTACATCTTTGAATTTCTTACGAACATCATCATTAGCCTCATCTATGTCTTCTTTCCGAACATCACATAAAGCCCTGATTTGAACTTCTTTAACTGACATTAAAGCATTCATCAGATACCTTCCTCGTTCTCCGGTGCCAATAACAGCCACGCCTACTTTTTCAGAAGGTTTGGGGTCTTTGCCGAAGAGAGAAAAGGAAGGGATTAAAGGGAAAGACGCAAGCAAAGCAGTTGTCTTTATGAAACTGCGTCTCGATACTATATGTTTTTTATTGCTGGTCCCCATAGGAAATCCCTTTATAATAAGATTTATTCTTGTTCTGTTAAGGGTCGCACCCAGATATTTCTATACGCAACAGGACCATGGTCTCCTTGCATCATCAATGGTCCCTTTGCAGATTCATTATCAAATAAAGGTGCCCGTGTTGGACCGGATAATTCTTGATTTTCATGCACAACAATACCATTATGAATAACACGAACAAATTGGGCATTGGCAGTCTTTTTACCTTCAGCATCAAATTTAGGGGCCTTGAAAATCACATCAAAACTTTGCCATATTCCGGGCGGACGGGATGCATTAATACGCGGCGGTCTGCCTTCATATCCTCGCTGGTCATCGGGAATACCCGGTTCTTCATGCCAACGCTGATATATTCCTCCGCAATCACTATGTTTAGGCTCTGCAATACCCCAACTGTCCAGCACTTGAATTTCATATCTTCCCTGAAAATACACACCAGAATTAGAGCCCTTTGGAACCATGAACTCAATGTGTAATTCAATATCTCCCCATTCTTCTTTTGTAATAAGATGATTTGTTTTACCATCCTTCCCATTAATAAGTACACCTACCCCGGGCAATGATGTAAGTAATGCTTCATTTTGAGGGTCTGTCATCGCATCACTTCCACTATACCATGTCCCCGTTGGTTCACGGAAAGCACTTAAATCGTCTGTAGAAACACGAACAGGCTCATAGGTAGAGACAGAGGATATTAATTCTTTCCAAGCTTTCATAGAACGTGGCAAATGTTCTTTTACAGGTTCCTGGATACCATAGCCCTGTAAACCTACCGGACCCGTATAGCCGACAGATTTCAATGTTTTTAATAAAGGTTTTAAGTCGTAAGTACCTTTATCCATCGATTGGATTAATTTATCCCAATCACCGGGCGGTTCTGCACCATTTAAAGTAACTACGAACAATTTAGGCTTTACTTTACGGATTAGCAAGTCCAGATTTGTGTCGGGACCATCTACCTTTAACCAGTGACAGAGATTAAACGATATACCTACATTCGGCTTACCGGAATCCTGTGCTAATTGATAGGCTTGTTCCGTTTTATCAAGCCAGCACCCCGCATGAGGATATAGGGCTATTTTCACACCATAAGGCAATGCCTGGTCTGCTACATTACGAATAAGAGCAAGTGCTTGTTGATATGATTCCGCTTCATTAGATTTCCATGTCTGGCTATTTATAGTTAACCAGAGGAAATACTCATTTCCTTTCATTATTTCAAGAATATCTGCCAGACCCGGTTGGATTTGAAAACCTTCCTTTTCTATTGTTCCCCAAAAATAAACCGCATATAGTTTTAATCCATGCGACTGCAAAGCATTTTTAAGTTCTGCCATCTGGTCAAAGCCTGTCCAACTGATTCCTGTAAAACCTAATTCTTTAGCAAAGGATACCTGTAAATCAGGCGTTGAATGTTCCGCATCCCGTGTTGCAGTATCCATAGCAAAAAATTCATTAAAAAATGGGGAGTTTTCAGCAAAACACGCCACGCTATCGCATAAAATGATTAAGGTAAGTCCTATAACTGTTCTTTTCATTTTATTCTTCCTTTCTGTTATTTATTTTTTTCTACTGACCATTTAATTGCATTGCTAATAAGTTTACGAAATTGTTCATTTGCAAATATCTGGGGACCATGCCCCAATTGCATAAAGAATACTTCCGAATTACTGTATTTATTTACCCAGGCTAAAAAAGAGGCACTGTCAGGATGATTGGTGGTAAGTAGAACATGTACATCCGGCGAGATATAGAATTGGCTATAAACTTCATCTATCTCTTCAAAGTCTTCTACCCCTTGCGTTATAGGATGGTTCTTATCCACAACATGAACCGGAATTTTTATATCATGTTTGTATTTTGACCTTTCGTATTTTTTCCCTTCCCATTCCATATCTTCCAAAAAATATTTTGCTCCAATAATTTTTGAAAACTCATTCCAGTCGGGAAAAGCAGAAAGAGCGTGATGCATAACAATAATTTTTTTCCCGCTATTTAACATGTCTAAGAAATTTTTCTGCTGTTTCTTTGATATTTTGTGGTGAAAATTATAAAGAACAATTGTATCAAAATCTTTATATTTATCATTATCAAAAAAGACACATTTTCCTCCTGCATAATCAAAATATTCAGGCTTAATATCCTTTATGCTTGCCCACATCGCTTCAAACGGCTCTTTATCATAACCGTGTCCACCTGTAATAATAGCAACACGAACCTGTGAATCTGCAATAGTTGCAAACATACACAGAAAAACAAACAATAGTGTAGTACTAATTAAACTACTTCTCAAAACACTTTTTCTCATCATTTTTTCCTTTCTATATAGAACTTTTTATTATGTAACATAGACTATTTATATAGCATAACAAAAAAACAATAAGAAAGAATACAGTCATTACAATACCCATAATTTATAAAATCAATCCTTATTGCTAAAAATGTTATATTATGAGAAAACAGATATTCATTATAGTTTTAATGGGCTATGAGAAAAAAATATTATCTTATCTTTATTTTATTTTTTATATCATGTGTCGCAATACTATTATTATCCCAGAGACCTTCATTTTGGAGTGATGAATTGCTGGGTGGAGTATCATTTACCCATGCTTCTTCTATTGAGGAATTTCTTTCGGTTCAGTGGAGTGTAGGTCCAGAAGTAGCACCTGTTTATCCTCTAATACTATACATAAATACAAAATATCTGCATATACTACAAGAAAAATTTCGATATTTTTCTGTATTATGTTGTTTATTAAGTTGTCTTTTCATTTATCTAACTATCTCAAAACTCGTTGACACGAAAACGGCTTTTTTAACTTCCTGTTCTGTTGCACTTATTTTCACTCATTACATCTTTTTCTAGATACCATTCGCAGAATGTCTGTTTTTATTATTTGATAAGAAGTTAGAAAAACGAACCATTGCTTTTCTCACGATAAATTTCTTAATAATAGGTGGGGTTATTTTTTATCTTGTTTTTGTCATCCACACAAATAATATTGATTTTGTTCCGGAGAAAGGAATTAAACAATTGGTATTTACCGTTTTGGGTTTACTGGATTTTGAAATTTCCTCGATAAATTCGTGGGCGATTTATGTTCAACCCTTATTTTTCGTCCATAACCCGATACCCATGTGGTTAAATTCCTTACTCGGGGTTGCTCCATTAGTAATTATATACACGGGGAATATTCTTCTCTCTTTTCTTTTATTCTATCTATTATAAAAAAAATAATATGTATCTTGAAAAATAAATCATTACTAACGGATATAACCTTTTATCTTTTGTATTTTGGGATTATAATACCTATCTTTTTTGCACTCGTCCAAACTATATCAGGGACAAATATCCTGATGGCACGGTATTTTTATTTATCATGGATATGCAAAATTGCTCTTTTGTTCGTTCTAATAAATTCAATTACAAGTAAACCACTTCAATATTTTCTAACCATCGTTGCTATTCTTTTCTTCATTCATCATTATGTTCTTTATCGAAGTTGTTCCCCTTATTCAGATTGGAACTCCTGTGCAAAATATATACAGAATTCATACGGAAAAGAGGACATCATTATTACAGGTAGGTTTGAGGAAGCATTGGCATTGGAGTATGTATTTCCTGATTCAGATAACACACCTATCTTATATACTACTTCAATAAAATCGGCAATGGATGGAATTCCTTTCCTGCAGAACCAACACCCATCTTCTACTATCTGGCTGGTTTATAGTATGCAATGGAATGATAAAATCCCCTGCATCCTCAGAGAGGAATTAAAAAAAAGAGGTATTGGTTTCCATGAAAAAATTTTCCCAGCCTTTGAGGGAATTGCCTGCTACAAAATACAGCCTGAAACTAAAAAAGAAAACAGTATAACAACTTCTTTTGACTCTATTTACTATTGTAATGCAGAGTATAACTGGGAGGAAGAAAAACAAATTAGAAAAAGTAATATGAGGAATATTTTAGAAAAATTAGGGAGAGACGAAACATATAGATGAAGAATTACTTAATTGGTTAGTTTTTCCGGATGGAACAGCCGGTTTGAATACAATTCCCCAACTTGTATTTCAATTTACCGCAATGAATAAAAATCGTGAAATACAAACTTTGTGTGAATATTTCAAAGAACAAACAAGTTGGGCAACTATTGGTCTAATACTCGCATTAACCGAAAATGGAGAAATAGCGAATGCAGAAAAAACATTTGATAATCTAACAAAAAAGAATTTTTATATAGCACATCTGTTAAAACCTCTATGGAAAGATTATGCAGATAGGAGATATGATGAATTTTTACTAAAGTGTGAACAATTAAAGAAAGCAGGATTTCCTCTGGCATACCTTTGGGAAACAGTTACTCACTTAAAGATGAATACTTCAGGGCAAGAAATACTACAATTAGGGGTTCTTCCTTATAATGAAGAGGGCAAACGATTATTAAAATCAGACGAGTCTAACAAGTTCAACAGTATTAATAAGAGAGATTAGGAAAAGCAACAACACTTTTAATTTGTTTTTACTTTTTTAAAAATCATATAATATGTCACCTCAAAAAAGATTATTATTTACACCTCTATCTTTTCCGCGGCTGTAAAAGAGAGCGTGTGTCTCGTTTTGTGCAAGAAAAAATTAAATTAAAGTAAGGAACAAACACAACCTATGGCAAGATACTTAGGTCCAAAACACAAGTTATGTCGGCGTTTGGGTTCCTGTATATGGGGAAGCCCGAAATGCCCATCCAAAAAACGTCCATTCAGACCGGGACAACATGGAAGAGACCCGAAAGGAAAGTTATCCGTTTATGCCCGGCAATTGTTAGCAAAACAAAAAATTCGTATGCACTACGGTTTAATGGAACGGCAAATGTGGAAAACCTTCCAGGAAGCCAAGCGTATTACGGGTGATACAGGTGTAAATTTGATAAGACTTTTGGAATGCAGGCTTGATACGGTGGTTTACCGTTTAGGTTTCGCACCAACCATCTCTTCAGCACGCCAACTCGTAACTCATTGTCATTTCCTGGTAGATGGTAAGAAAGTAAACATTCCATCCTTTACAGTTAAACCGGGAATGAAAATTACAGTCCGTGAGAAGAGCAGAACTATTCCGATGATAGCGGAAGGAGCAGAAAACCCATATCAGGAGATTCCTCCGCATCTTTCCCGCGAGACAAAATCATTTGAAGGGCATGTTGTTTCTGTCCCGGCAGAAGAAAATCTTCCCTTCCTTGAAGATACTCCGGGAGTCATCGGGTTCTACTCAAGATAGTTTTTTTGTATAATTGAATAAGGTGAACGGGTCGAGTTTGATTTCGACCCGTTTTTTTGTGAAAATTGAATACTTATATAAAGGGTATGGTAAATGAGTATTGAAGTTATTGTGGGAGCCAATTGGGGCGACGAAGGAAAAGGTCGCATGGTAGATTATTTTGCACAGGATGCAGATTTTGTTATCCGTTATCAGGGGGGCAATAATGCAGGACATACAGTTATTAATGAATTTGGCGAATTCAAACTGCATCTTATTCCATCCGGCGTTTTTAGTAAAAAGACAATCAATATATTAGGGCCCGGAATGGTCATTGACCTTAAAAGCCTTGTAGAAGAAATACAAGGTTTTAAAGATAAAGGTATAGAACCTCAAATATACATTTCAGAACGAGCAGTAATTTGCTTCCCTTATCACCGTTATGAAGATATATGGGAAGAAGAACGATTGGGTAAAAACGCCTATGGCTCCACACGAAGAGGAATTGCCCCGGTTTATGGGGACCGAACCATCAAAAAAGCCATTTTAATGGGTGACCTTTTCTATCCGGAATATCTGGAAAAGAGATTGAAACAAATTGTAGACTGGAAGTTACAAATAGCCCGAGGAGTATATGGGAAAGAAAATCCTTTTACCTTTGAAGAAATCTGGGAATGGACACAAAAATGGAGTCAACCATTACTACCTTATATTAAAGATACAAATGAGATTCTGGAACAAGCAGTCAAGGAAGGCAAAAAGATACTTTTTGAAGCACAGTTAGGAACACTGAGGGACCTATATTTCGGAATTTATCCTTACACAACCTCCTCCTGCACATTATCTGCTTTTGCCCCTATCGGTGGAGGACTTTTTGGCTACCCACCGGATAGAGTCATTGCGGTTGTCAAGGCTTTTTCAACCTGTGTTGGAGAAGGTCCTTTTGTAACACTAATGGAAAAAAAAGAAGCAGACCAGTTACGAGAAATTGCTAAGGAATATGGAGCAGCAACGGGTAGACCTCGTACAATCGGTCATTTTGATGCTGTAGCAACAAAATACGGTGTAAAAGTACAGGGTGCTACAGAAATAGCCTTAACCAAATTAGATAGTCTTACAGGTAGAAAAATATTAAAGATTTGCACTCATTACAAATTTGAAGACAAGACATTCGATAATTTTCCAATCAATCCTATACTTGAAAAATCAGAACCCGTGTACATTGAACTTCCGGGGTGGAATGATGATATTACCAAAGTGCGTCGGTTTGAAGACTTACCTACAAATGCACAGAATTATGTTCTGGAAATAGAAAAACGTGTGTCATGTCCAATTAAATATATTTCTGTAGGACCTGAACGCGAAGCATTAATTGTGCGTTGATTTTGATAAAACTAAACATTAAAAATAACACCAATACAATACTTATAAAATATCATTCAGTTATCTTCTTTAATCTTAATTTTTCCAATTACAATTTATTATTTTTATATTCTATATCCTGATTATCTTAAAACATGGGATATAATAATATTCATTTTATATGAGTGTATCACTACTAAGATTTAAAATTATAAGCCAGATTATTGAAAAGATAGAAAAATCTTCATGGGTGCAAATTGCCGGACCATGGGGAACGGGGAAAAGTGTTATCTCTTATACTATCCATTCGGAACTGAAAACACCTATCTTAGTAATTGCTTCGGATAATCATAGTGCAGAGGAAATATATGAAGATTTTATAACATTTGCTTCAGAGGAAAATTGTGCATTTTTCCCCCCATGGGAAACATTACCTACAGATTTTATTGACCCTGCAGAGGATATTGTTTCTGAACGACTTCATTTGTTAACTCGAATTGTTGCTGGTAAACAATATCCAAAAATCATCGTTACCTCCATACGATCATTATTACAGGTAGTCCCCTCACCAAAAGCCCTGGAAGAACAACGATTACATTTAAATAAAGAACAAGAATATGACCTTGAAAAATTAACTACTTTACTTATTAATTCGGGTTATCAACGTGAAGCCAGTGTATCTCAACACGGCGAATTTAGCCGTAGAGGAGGTATATTAGATATTTTCCCCTATGCCCGAGAATTACCCGTTCGCATGGAATTTTTCGCTGACATTATCGAATCTATACGAGAATTTGACCCGGAAACTCAAAAAAGTATTGCCCCTCTGGAATATGTGGATATCGTCCTAAAAACAGAAAAAGACCTTCTCATTAAAAATAATTCCTTATCTCAAAAAATTTGTTTATTGGATTATTTATCGAAAGATACATTGATAGTATGGGAAGAACCATTGAATATATTCGAAGAGATGCAGAAAATTGAATCTGAATTTGGAGAAACCCCATATACTTTTACACAGGATGAGATTGCAGGTAAATTCAGTAAATTCAAAAATATAGAAATAGCGTCCCTATCACTGCCGGAACGATCTGTACCCCGTCTTGTTATCCCTATGAATTCTATTCAAATCTGGACAAAAAATTTGAATGAATTCTGGGAACAATTAAAACAATGGGACATTGGGCAATACCATGTGCGAATTCTTTGTAATACTCC
This sequence comes from Candidatus Hydrogenedens sp., assembly GCA_049968235.1. Lineage (GTDB taxonomy): Bacteria > Hydrogenedentota > Hydrogenedentia > Hydrogenedentales > Hydrogenedentaceae > Hydrogenedens. Next base: position 63,030 of record JBMFRC010000014.1, on the reverse strand, counting down.
TTCCGAACAATTGCGCATGTATGAATTAATCTCAGAACAGGGGTATCGGCTTGATAAAGACCCCTTTGACTTGAAAATCGAATTAGGTAGGATTCGTTCAGGTTTTATTTATCCTGAAGAGAAATTTGTCCTATTAAGTGAGAAGGAACTGTTTGGAAGGAAATTTGTTCGACGGAGAGGAAGGTTTTTCCGCAAAGGGACTCGCCTTTACTCGTTAAGTGATTTAAAACCGGGCGATTATGTTGTTCATGAAATTCATGGGATAGGTAAATTTACAGGGCTTCATCGTTTGGAAAATAAATCCAGTGATTACCTTGCTGTAGTGTATCGGGATGGAGATATGCTGTATATTCCTGTTACACAAATAGACCAGATACGAAAATACATAGCAGGGGAAGATGTTACTCCTAACCTTGATAAAATTGGTGGAAGAACATGGAGCAAGACGAAAGATAAAGTAAGGGAATCCGTTAAACAATTTGCAGAAGAATTACTCAAATTATATGCCAAACGGCATCATTCAAAGGGTTTTGCATTTTCACCAGATACACCTTGGCAAAGGCAGATGGAAGAAGCCTTTGATTATGATGAGACACCTGACCAATATCGTGCCATTGAAGAAACAAAACGGGATATGGAAACTCCCCAACCTATGGACCGCTTGATTTGTGGTGATGTCGGCTTTGGAAAAACCGAAGTTGCCATAAGAGCAAGTTTTAAGGCAGTCATGGATGGCAAACAAGTTGCAGTGCTGGCTCCTACCACAGTACTTGTTCATCAGCATTGGCATACTTTTCAGGAACGTATGGCAGGGTTTCCTATTCGTATTGAATCATTAAGTCGATTACGCGCAACAAAAGATATAAAACAAGTTCTGGAAGGATTACTTACTGGGGAAGTAGATATTGTTATCGGTACACACCGTTTACTGTCAAAAGATGTCCAATTTAAAGACTTGGGATTGCTTATAATTGATGAAGAGCAACGATTTGGTGTGAGACATAAAGAACAATTGAAGAAACTTCGAGAACATGTGGATACACTTACTTTAACCGCAACACCAATACCCCGAACCTTACAATTTTGCTTATCAGGTATTCGCGATATGAGCGTTATTAACACAGCGCCGAATGACCGTTTACCCATCCATACCTGCATCGCAAATTATTCTCCAGAAATTATTAAAGAAGCCATTGAAAGAGAATTACGACGAGAAGGACAGGTATATTATTTACATAATCGTGTGCAGACCATTGAATATACCGCGATGAAAATTCAACAATTGGTTCCAGGAGCACGAATAGGTATTGGCCATGGACAGATGTCTAAAAATGAACTGGAAAAAGTGATGACCGCTTTTATTAATCGAGAGATTGATGTGCTGGTGTGTACTACCATTATCGCATCCGGTATAGATATTCCCAATGTAAACACAATTATTGTAGACCGTGCAGACCTTTTCGGATTGAGCGAACTTTATCAAATCCGGGGTAGGGTCGGAAGATACAAACACCGTGCCTTTGCATATTTGTTAATACCCTCCGATAAATCTCTCACTAAAGATGCTCAGGAACGATTAAAAGCCATTCAGGATTTCTCCACATTAGGTTCCGGCTTACAGGTCGCTTTAAAGGATTTAGAGATACGAGGTGCGGGAGATTTATTAGGACCCGAACAGAGTGGACATATAAACGCAGTCGGTTTTGATACCTATCGCGAACTAATTGAGGAAGCCATTGCGGAAATGAAAGGGCAACCTCTTATTCGTAAAAAATTGCCTCCGTTTGAGACCAATATTTCGGCACGCATACTGGATGATTACATTTATAACTCCCTTGAAAAAATGCAATGGTACCAACGAATTTCTGCTGTTCAGACACCCGAAGAATGTGAAGAGTTAATAGAAGAACTCAAAGACAGATATGGACCCATACCTACGACCGTTGAAAACCTGGTAAAAATTATGAGATCACGCATACTGGCTGTAGATTTAGGAGTAAAAAAATTAATTTTGAATAAAAATATTTTATATATCCAATTTGATACCTATCATCCTGTTTCTCCTTTACGAAAAAAATATGCATTTGAGATTTTTGGCAAGGATATAGATGCAGGATTAGAAGAATACCCTTATTTAGAATGTCCCGTAGGAAATAATCCCGAAAAATATTTGAACCTTTTAATAACTTACTTAGAAAAACTCCATGATGAAGGCGTATAAAACACAGGGAAAAATAATAAAAGGGATAAACAAAAATACAATACGGTGGAATCACATATAACCATTAAAAATTATCCAGAATAAAAAGGCACAGCAAAAGATTTTATCTTTCCCTGTGCCTTATCAACGAACTTATTACATAAGAAGCATATCTCAGGAAATACTTAAATATACACTCTAAATATCAAAATACAGCATAAACTCATAAGGATGGGGTCTCAAATTAACTGCTTCAACCTCACGAACACGTTTGTATTCTATCCATGTTTTAAGAACATCTTCAGTAAATACATCTCCTTTGGTAAGGAAGTCATGGTCTCTGGACAATGCATTCAGAGCTTCCGCAAGACTCCCGGGAACTTGTGGAATAAGTGCCTTTTCTTCAGGAGGAAGGTCATATAAATCTTTATCCATAGGTTCACCAGGGTCAATCTTATTCTGAATACCATCTAAACCTGCCATTAAAAGAGCTGCAAATGCCATATAAGGATTACATGACGGGTCCGGAACACGGAATTCAATCCGTTTGGCTTTGGGACTGGGTGAATACATGGGAATACGACAGCAGGCACTACGATTGCGTGCAGAGTAAGCAATATTGACAGGGGCTTCATAACCGGGAACCAGTCGCTTATAACTATTCGTTGTAGGATTGGTAAGAGCAACAAGTGCATGAGCATGTTTTAGTAATCCGCCAATAAACCAGAGTGCTTCCTGACTTAATCCGGCATATTTATTCCCTGCAAAAATAGGTTTACCACCTTTCCATAATGAAATATGACAATGCATACCCGAACCATTATCACTAAACAAAGGTTTGGGCATAAATGTTACCGTTTTTCCGTTCTTATGGGCTACATTTTTTATAATGTATTTATAAAGTGTCAATTGGTCTGCCATTTGTGTCAAAGGAGCATAACGCATATCAATTTCCGCCTGCCCTCCTGTCGCCACTTCATGATGATGACATTCCACTTCAATTCCACAATCTAACATCAATTTGACCATTTCGCTACGGATATTGTGTGTGGCATCCGAAGGAGGTATTGGGAAATACCCTTCTTTATAACGAAGTTTATAACCTAAATTTGGTTTCTCGTCCCTGCCACTATTCCAAATACCTTCATCACTATCAATAAAATAATATCCACTGTTCGGTGTTTGGTCATATCGAATATTATCAAAAATAAAAAATTCTGCCTCAGGTCCTATATAACATGTATCTGCAAGACCGGTGGATAACAGATAATTCTCCGCCTTTTGTGCAATGTTTCGTGGGTCTCGTGTATAACGCTCCTTTGTAATGGGGTCCAAAATATTACAATATAACACCAAAGTAGGAATATTCGAAAATGGGTCAATAAAAGCGGTTCTTGGGTCGGGCAATACAAGCATATCGCTTTCATGAATACTTTGCCAACCCCGAATACTTGAGCCATCGAAACCAATTCCTGACTCAAAAACATCTTCATCTATTTGTGATACAGGAAAGGTAAAGTGCTGCTGAAGACCTGGAAAATCCATAAAACGAAGGTCAACAAACACAATATTTTTTTCACGAATCATCTTTAATACATCTTTGGGGGTTAAATCTTTATACATATTATTTCTCCTTTGTATAATTTTTTAATTTATTTTAAGAGACAACTATATCGCCTGTTTCACCTGTCCTTATCCTTATGGCTTCCTCTACCGGCACAATAAAAATTTTCCCATCTCCAATACGACCTGTAGAAGCAGACTTCAAAATTGCTTTCACTACCGTTTCGACCATTTCATCTACAACAACCACCTCAATCTTTATTTTGGGAAGAAATTCAACTACATACTCTGCTCCACGATACAATTCCTTATGCCCATGTTGCCTGCCAAAACCTTTGACTTCAGAGACAGTCAAGCCCTTGCACCCTATTTCTGCAAGTGCTTCTTTTACTTCTTCTAACTTAAATGGTTTAATGATTGCTTCGATTTTCTTCATCTATCCACGCCTTATGTTTGATTTATAGTTCAGAGTTTAGATAAAAGATGAACCATATTATAACAAATAGAAATTTTTCGTTTATTACTTTATTATTTAGCAATATAAATGCCAAAGTTTGATAGAAATGTCATGTGCATAAAAATTACCAACAAATATGCGTTTTTATGTCTTATTTATTAATTAAAATTCAAATTCTGGATAATACAATATACATAAATGTATTACCTACAACTCTTAAAATACATAAATGTAAGAAATTTTTAAGAAAACAGTCTATTCCCATAGAAAACAAATTCAAATGCACATTTGACACTGAAGTAAAGAAAGTGATAAATTATGTGCAGTATTATTGAGATATTGTTTCCATTAAATAATATTCATTTTCAATTTTTTGTATTACCTGCCTATTGATTTCTCGTTTTGAATAATGTAGGAGGTTTTCTTTTACTGAAGGAGGAGTCGTTTATGCCGACCTATACTTATGAATGCATAATTTGTGGTTATCGCTTTGACTATTTTCATTCGATTACAGCAACACCAAAAGTCGTATGTGAAAAATGTAAAGGGAAGTGTGAGCGTTTGATTGGTAATGGTTCGGGAATAATTTTTAAAGGAAGTGGTTTTTACGAAACGGACTATAAGAAAAAAGGGAGCAATGGGAACGGTTCTCACAGTAAAAGCACAAGTTCTGGTAACGGAAATGGAAAAACATCAACAGAAACTAAAACAAGTAATAAGGAAACCACTTCTGCATCAAAAACTTCGTAATAAAACAATACTTTAATTACATTTTCTAATATTTTAAATTATTTTAAAAGGAAAAACCATGACCAATGAAGAAGTAAAAAAATTAGCAGACCAATACCTTATAAATACTTATGGTTCGCGGAATCTTACTTTAGTATATGGTAAAGGAACCCATGTATGGGATGCGGATGGGAAAGAATATATTGATTTGTTTTCAGGGATTGCAGTTTGTAATTTAGGACATTGCTTTCCTTCGGTTACACAAACTATCATAGAACAGGCACAAAAATTGTTGCATGTATCTAATTTATACAACATAGAACCTCAAGTTTTGTTAGCAAAAAAGTTAAGCGATTGCTGTTTTGCTAAAAAATGGTTTTTTTGTAATGGTGGAGCAGAAGCGAATGAAGCAGGGATTAAAATTGCACGGCGTTACTGGACAATTAAGGGCATGTATAAACCCCATATTATTACAGCGGAACAGTCCTTTCATGGTCGAACCTTAGCTACAATTACGGCGACAGGACAACCAAAATATCACAAAGGTTTTGAACCTATGATGTCAGGCTTCAGTTATATTCCTTACAACGACTCTTCCGCATTGGAAAAAGCCATTACAGAAGAAACAGGTGCAGTATTATTAGAACCAATTCAAGGGGAAGGAGGTGTTCGCGTCCCTTCGCCTAATTACTTAAAAGAAGTCCGTGAAATTTGCAATAAACACAATATTCTACTTATTTTTGATGAAGTTCAGACAGGCTTAGGTAGAACAGGATACTTATTTGCTCACCATAGATATGGAGTGGAACCTGACATAATTACTTTAGCCAAAGGCTTGGCAAATGGAGTACCTATTGGGGCAATGGGCTGTACAGAAGAAGTTGCCCAGGGATTTAGTCCTGGCTCTCATGCATGTACTTTCGGAGGGAATCCATTAAGTACAGCAACGGCTTTAACAGTTATGAATGAACTAACAAAACACGGTTTTCTGGACAGGGTACAGGAATTGGGAAATTACTTTATCAACGGACTTAAGGAACTTGCAAAATCTCACAGTAAAATTATAGAGGTTCGCGGACTTGGAATGATGATGGGGGTAGAATTTGATGAACCTGTGTCCCCCCTTATAAGTCAACTATTATCACAAGGGATAATATGTGGCTCTGCAGGACCCAATGTTTTGAGATTTCTGCCTCCACTAATTATTGAAAAAGATGAATTAACAAAAGCATTAGAATCTTTACAAAAAGCATTAGGAGTGCTGGGATGGTAAAAGACTTTCTTTCCTTTCTTGATTTCTCCACAGAAGAGATTCACAAAATATTAAATCTTTCCCATGAACTAAAAACTCTGCAGAAAAAAGGGCTTCCCCATCGCTGGTTACGGGGCAAAACACAAGCCATGATTTTTGAAAAGCCCAGTTTGCGAACAAAACTTACCTTCCAGATTGGTATGTTTCATTTAGGGGGTGAGACAATTGTAATGGATATGCGATTGGGAGAACGAGAGTCTGTGCCAGATGTCGCCAGAAATTTAGCACGTTGGGTAGACTTAATTGTGGCGAGAACCTTCAGCCATGATGATTTAGTCTGTCTGGCAAAGAATGCCCGTATCCCTGTCATAAATGCATTAAGTGATTTACTACATCCCTGTCAAATTATGGCGGATATTATGACCTTGCAGGAACATTTCAAGGAAAAGATAGAAAATTTATTGGTTGTTTTTGTAGGCGATGGAAATAATGTATTCCATTCCTGGGCAGAATCTTTAATCCATTTTCCAATACAACTGCGTCTGGTATGCCCGGAAGGATATTCAGGAGATGTCCATCTTTTAAATAAAATAAAAGAGAAAGCGGGTAGTAGGCTCATGATTACTCATGACGTTCATAAAGGTATCAAAGATGCCGATGTTATCTATACGGATGTTTGGGCGAGCATGGGTCAGGAAAATGAGCAGGAAAAACGCTCTAAAATTTTTGCCCCTTATCAAGTCAATGAAAAACTTATGTCTCTTGCCAAACCGGGGGCAAAATTTATGCACTGTCTCCCCGCACACAGAGGAATGGAAGTAACTTCAGAGGTTATTGATAGTCCCCAATCTTTAGTCTATGACCAGGCGGAAAATCGTTTGCATGTCCAGAAAGCAATTATGGTCACATTATTAGGATATAATCCCCATTAAATAAAAAGGAGTTGATTCCATGGAAAAACAACCAAAACGAATTGTCCTCGCATATTCAGGGGGGCTGGATACTTCTGTTATTTTAAAATGGCTCATCGAGACATTCAACGCAGAGGTAATCGCTTATATCGCAGATATTGGTCAAGGTGAAGAATTGGAAGTAGCACGAAAAAAAGCATTAGCAACAGGTGCGATAGATGCAGTAGTAAAAGACCTAAAGCGTGAATTTGTCCGCGATTTCGTTTTCAAAGCAATGCGTGCCAATGCTATTTACGAAGGATGTTATTTGTTAGGTACAAGTATTGCCCGTCCTATCATTGCCAAAGGCCAGATCGAGGTATACCGCAATAAGAAAGCAGACGCTGTTGCACATGGTGCCACAGGAAAAGGAAACGACCAGGTTCGTTTTGAATTGACCTGTATGGCATTTGAACCAACAATCCAGATAATTGCTCCATGGCGTGACCCACGCTGGACATTAAATAGTAGAGAAAAAATGATTGCTTACGCAGAAAAACATGGTATTCCCGTTCCTGTCTCCAAAAGTAAACCTTATTCTTCAGATCGCAATTTACTCCATATTTCTTTTGAAGGTGGAATTTTAGAAGACCCATGGATGGAACCCCCCGAAGATATGTTTGTATTAACTACTGACCCAACCAGGGCACCTGATACCCCGGAATATGTAGAAATTGATTTCGTACAGGGTTATCCTAAAGCGGTAAATGGGAAGGAGATGGAACCTGAAGATTTGCTGGCTTATTTAAATAAACTTGGCGGGAAACATGGTATAGGACGAGTAGATATGGTCGAAAATCGGTTCGTAGGTATGAAATCAAGAGGCGTTTATGAAACACCAGGCGGGACACTTTTGTATTCAGCGCATCGAGCAGTCGAATCCATAACTATGGACCGTGAAGTTATGCTCTTACGTGACCAACTATCTCCCAAGATAGCCCAACTTATTTATAACGGTTTCTGGTTCTCCCCCGAAATGGAAGCATTAAACAAATTCGTAGATGAAAGCCAAAAAAATGTTACAGGCACAGCACGACTTAAACTATATAAAGGCTCTTGCATTGTTGTCGGAAGAAAAGCAGAAAAGACTTTGTATGACCCACAGATTAGCACATTTGAAGAAGATGCAGGAGCATATAATCAAGCCGATGCAACAGGATTTATCCGGCTAAATGCTTTACGATTACGGGTTCGAAATAAAGCGGGTTTTTTTGAAGAAAAGTAATTTCCAGTAAAAGGGAATTTCGTTATGTCGAGAGATGAAGTAATCGATTTTATCAAATCGGAAAAGATTATAGCCGTTATTCGTGCAGATTTGAAACATGAACTTTTTTTTAAGGCTGTTCATGCCCTTTTTGAAGGGGGAATTCGTTGTATTGAGATTACCATGACCACCCCCGGAGCATTAACTCTTATTGAAAGTTTAAAAAAGGAGTGGGATGGAAAGGAAATACTTATAGGAACTGGTACTGTCATCGATACAACAACCTGTCGTTTAGCCATTCTTGCAGGAAGCGATTTCATTGTTACACCCACATTATTACCCGAAGTAATTAGCACAGCGAAAAATTACGGTGTTGTAAGTATGTGTGGAGGCTTCACTCCTACAGAACTATTCCATGCATGGCAAACCGGTGCTGATTTTGTAAAACTTTTCCCCGCAAGTGTGGGTGGTCCTGAATATATCAAAGCGGTTTTAGGTCCTCTTCCTCATCTGCCAATTGTCCCAACCGGCGGAATTCATCATGAAAATGCTCGAAAATTTTTAGAGGCTGGGGCTGTGGCTTTAGGTGTGGGGGGGAACCTGGCAAACAAAAAATTACTTGCAAGTGAGAACTACACGCTTATAACGGAAACAGCACAATTATACAAGTCTGCTATCTCTTAAATTAACCCTATTTATTAAAAAATCGCTTTTTTCTTCCTTTCATTTGTAGTAATATATAAGAGTAAGGGTAAAGTTTTTCTATATAAAATGTTTATTACAATTATGTTATAAATCAGAATTTATAATTTTTATAATTGGCTTATGAAGAACAAATTATATTTATTTCTTTTAATCCCTATTATCCTTTTTCATATACTCTACATTCTTATTGTAACAATTTATGATTATCGGATATTTCAAAAAAATGCAGAGTACCTATTACAACAAAGAGCAGAATTTTTATCTGAATTGACTATATCACACCTGATAGACAGGAACTTTGAATCTCTAAAAGAAATCTACAAAACTTGCAAAAAAAATGATTTAACGACGGGCTTATTTATTTCATCAAAGGATGAAATCATTACAAAAGAACTTTCTGATTTTCTATTAGAGTCGCCGGAAGTCAGTAATTTACCTCAAGAAGGCTTTTATTATAGAGATGTAAAAATCTGGTATTCAAAACCTTTAAAAACTAATTCTCAAAATTTTGGAACTCTTTACTTATATCTGCCCACATATTCCTTATATTCTGTTTTATTAAATAAAATTCTACTAACAACAATACTCTCTGTGCTCTCATTCATAGGTATTTTTATACTCCTACGGATAATGTTTAATCTTCTAATAGGACCTATAGAACAAATAATAAAAAATATGGATTTGGTATTAACAACCCGGAATTTTTCTATCAGAAATAATCTACGCCCGGAGAGCGAAATCGGGCAATTAGGTCTCTGTATTGATGAACTTCTTGATGAAATTGATAAGAAATTGACAGAATTAAGTTCTGTGCAGAATACCCTTCAAAATCAGGTAATGATTCAACAGATGGACCTTGAGAAAGAAATTCTCAAGCGAAAAGAAACTGAGGACTTTTTGCGTAAGGAAGAACTTCGTTATGAACAATTGGTGCAAAATGTAAATAGTATTATTTTGCGCATGTCTCCCAATGGTACGATTATTTTCATCAACCGTTTTGCAGAACAATTTTTCATGTATAAACCCGGGGAATTGATTGGACAAAATGTCGTGGGGACTATTGTTCCCCTCACAGATTCCAATCAAAGAAATCTATTAGAAATGATTTTAGACATTGGTAAAAATCCGGAAAAATATATCAATAATGAGAATGAAAACATGAAAAAGAATGGAGAACGGGTATGGATTTCATGGTCGAATAAAGCCCTATATGATGAAGAAGGAAACATAATAGAAATACTATGTGTTGGAAATGACCTGACAGAACACCGACGCATGGAACAGGAGATAACAAAAGCAAAGGAGATATTAGAACAAAAGAATAAAGAACTTTTAGAACTCATTGAACAGTCCAACCGATTAGCAATGAAAGCAGAAATAGCGAATAAATACAAATCTTTTTTCCTTGCGAATATGAGTCACGAGATTCGCACACCTCTGAACGGGATTATTGGTGCTTTGCATCTACTTAAAGAAAGTATCAAAGAGGAACAAAATCTCCAATTCGTTAGCATGGCTTTATCCAATGCGGAGGCTCTGCTTTCGCTACTCAACAATTTGTTGAATTTATCTAAAATAGAAGCAGGCAATGTTTCTGTACAAAACAAACCTTTCTTTCCCCGACAGATTGCTGACGATGTTATTCAAATGTTCTGGCAACGTGCTCACGATAAAAATTTGGAATTAGGTTGCCTTTTATCTCGAGATATTCCAACACAGGTTATTGGAGACCCTGATAAGATAAAACAGATATTAATCAATCTTGTAGGAAATGCTATCAAGTTCACGGATAAAGGGGAAGTTTGCATTGAAATTCATGTGGTAAAACAAAATATAGATAATGTCATACTTCGTTTTGAAGTAACAGATACTGGTATTGGCGTCCCGGAAACTGAAATAGACCAAATTTTTGAAGCATTCGGACAAGCAAATCGCTCTGATGGCAAAAAGTTCGAAGGAACAGGATTAGGTTTAACTATAAGTAAGCAGTTAGTAGAACTTATGAAAGGAAAAATAGGTGTAGAAAAAAGAGCAGATGGAAAAACAGCATTCTGGTTTGAATTAAAACTTCTATTATTAAATGATAATGGAGAATTTGTACCACCTCAAAAAATATTATATCTAATAACAAACAATAAAAGTTTAATAAAAACTATAGAAGAATATATCCTTTCCTGGGGTATTCGACTTATTGTTTCTAAGTCATCAGAAGAATTTACAAACAATTTCAAACAGGAAGGCAATAAAAAAGAAACCGTTGTTCTGCTCGATATTAAGGCTTACTATAATAATCCTGATATTCTATCTATAATCTCACAATACAATTTACCTGTAATTTTGCTCCATCCTGAAAATCTATCATCATCAAAGGAAATAGATATAAAAATTCAAATCCCTTACCCAACAGATAAAAATGAATTTGCCAATATTCTTACAGTAGTTGCAAATGAATTCCCGGATGTAAAAGAAGAAATATCCATAAATATACCCCCTAGTAAGATACGAATTTTGTTAGCAGAAGATAATCCTATAAACCAAACCGTGATGAAGGAATTTTTAACCCGAAGAGGATATCAAGTAGATGTTGCACAATCCGGTAATGAAGTTTTGGAAAAAATTCAAAAAGAGCAGTATCATTTAATCCTAATGGATGTAGAAATGCCAGATATGGATGGCATCCAGACGACCCAAAAAATACGGGAAATGGAATCACAAACAGAGAATCATATTCCGATTATTGCACTGACTGCTTATGCTTTTGAAGAAAAGAAAAATTATTGTTTAGAGATTGGAATGGACGATTACCTTACCAAACCTATACATCCTGAAAAACTTGTAAAAACAGTTACGAAAATACTTGCACAAAGATATTCGTCTTTCCCATCTTCTACGGAATTAAACTCCGTAACTCAATCTTCTTCTATATTTGACAAAACGGCGGTGTTAAACCGTATGGATAATGACTACAATTTACTCCTGTCGGTAATAAAAGTATTTTTAGAGAACATTCCTACCTATTTACATCAAGCACGGATACAACTTGAGAACAAAGACTTTGAAGGTTTTCATAAAACAATACATACAATTAAAGGTTCTACAAGCAATTTGGGAGCAATTAGAGTAGCCCAAATAACAAAGGAAATAGAGGAAGCAACGAAAGACCTAAAAAATATTGATAATACACATATTAAGAGCCAATTTGAAAAACTAATTGAAACACTGGAAGAATTCATCGAACTTTTAGAAGAGCAATATCCTGACATAGATTCGGCTATTTAAGGATACTTCCCCGTCGGGAACTTAATCGTATCCCCTGCAACATCATCTGAAGTTCTTCCGGATTGTCCGACATATCAATAGCCATATCCAGTGTAATGAGAGATTCCTTTACTAATTGAAAAAGGCTATCGTTAAAAGTTTGCATACCTTCTTCCTTCCCCTGTTGAAGAACTGTATCCATTTGAGTCATACGATTTTCTTTTATTAATTTTCGGACAATCGGTGTATTAAATAAAATCTCACATGCAGGCACCCGACCACGCCCATCTGCACGCGGAATAAGACGCATACACATAATCGCTTTCAGATTTAGTGATAACTGAGAACGCACCTGGTCATGCATATTGGTAGGGAAAAAGTCAATAATTCGATCCATCGTTTGCATTACATTCGTTGTATGTAAGGTGCTAAAAACAAGGTGTCCCGTTTCGGCTGCACTTACCGCCGCCATGAAAGTTTCATGGTCTCGCATTTCACCAATCACGATTACATCCGGGTCCTGCCTCATCACCGTTCGCAAAGCGGAATTAAAATCATGCGTATCAATAGACACTTCCCGTTGATTGATAACTGCTTTTTTATCTACATGAATAAATTCTATTGGGTCTTCAATAGTAATAATATGACACGGACGTGTTTGATTAATATATTCCACAATTGCTGCAAGGGTAGTTGATTTTCCACTGCCTGTAGTCCCTGCAATTAAAATTAATCCTCGTTGTAACTCGGTAAATCGCACTATCTGAGGGGGAAGATGTAATTCTTCAAAAGTCTGAATACGGGTTTTAATTTTCCGCATTACACAGGAAATCGTTCCCCTCTGACGGAAAATACTCACACGAAAACGGCCTACTCCTTTTTCTGAAAAAGCAAAATCTAAATCTCCCCGTTGAGAAAAAATACGCATCTGTTCATCGTTGAGCATAACACTCAAGATTTGAGACATAGTTTCGGGATATATAGGTTCTTCACCTATCGGGGATAATTCTCCATTCACGCGGAAATAAGGAGGACTTCCCGTTTTTAAATGTATATCTGAAGCATCTTTTTGAATAGCGCGTTGTAAGAGTTTTATAAACTCGTTCCGAACAGGTGATATGCTCATAAAAAACCTTTTGTCATCTATCCGAGTTTTTTTCAAAAAATTGACGAAGCCATGGAGGTTTCGGGTCTAAAGTTGGTTTTTCATCTTTTTTGGGTGGTGTTTCATTTGCTTTTTTCAATTCTTCTTTAGAAAAGAGTTCTTCTCCATGCTCCGGTTTCTTTTCTTCCTTAGGAATTGCTTCTTCTTTCTTCTCTTTTATCTGTAGCGTATCCCCTTTATTTATAGAAGATATTGAAGAAGTAACCTGTTGTTCTTTGGTAATATTAGTAATTGCGGATGGAATAAATTCACTTGATTTTTGTTCTTCCGGAAAACCTGCAGCAATAACTGTAACACAAATATCTTCTCTTTCTCCTTCACTTATCATTGCACCAAATATCACATTCGCATCAGGGCCCAACATTTCTCTCAATTTATCACCTGCACGAAGCACTTCTGCCATTTTCATATCAGAACCACCATGAATATTTAATATAGCCCCTTTGGCTCCAACTACACTTTTTGTATCTAGTAAATTACATTCAATAGCACGAAGGACCGCTTCCTCCGGTCTTTTTTCCCCTCGAGCCAAACCAATACCCAGATGGGCTTTCCCACTATTTTGAAGAATTGTACGCACATCTGCAAAATCAATATTGATAAGTTGAGGAATCTTGATAAGGTCAGTTATTGCACGTATTCCATTATGCAAAACCTCATCTACTTTCAAAAATGCTTCTTTTACAGTCAAATCTTTTAATGTTGATACACGGTCATTCGGAATGGTAATTAAAGCATCTACATGTTCTCTTAACCTCTGTATCCCTTCATACGCATTTCGTTTCCTTACCGGACCTTCAAACTCAAACGGTAAAGTAACAACCGCCACGGTAAGGGCACCTAAATCCTTGGCAATTTCAGCCACAATGGGAGCCGCACCTGTTCCTGTTCCTCCACCCATTCCCGAAGTCAAGAAAACCATGTGGGCTCCTTCCAAAGCCTCACGGATGGTTTCCCGGTCCTCTTCTGCCGCACAAGCACCACAGTCCGGAAGAGAACCCGCTCCCAATCCTCCTGTGATACCTACACCTATCTGTATCTTGATAGGAGCGGTAGATTTGGACAATGCCTGAGCATCGGTGTTAATAGCAATGAAATCCACCTCTTCCATCTTTTGTTCTATCATCCGTTCAATGGCATTTCCTCCTCCTCCGCCTACACCACAAACTTTAATAAGGATTTTCTTACCGGGAAACTCTTCCTTCCCAGACATTACACCTGAAAAGCCTACCACTGAACCCGGATTACTCACCTTCCCAACCTTTTTGTTGTCAGGTTCTTTACCGAAATCATCTGAATCTAGTAATGTAAAACGCTGTGTCATAAACTTATCCTCCAGGGGTGCGTCCCATGTGTATATTTTAATGGTTTTGTTACTTCAAATTCTCCTATTTATAAATAATATCATCATTAAATCTCATATCTATATATTCATTACATTGAATTTGAGTTATATCTACTTTATTTAAGGCTATTGAAAAATTCTGAATTTGCCGTTTTAAGTTTTCCGTTTTCCACCTTGTTTCGCAGGGAATTTCATCAAAAAATACTTTCAAATTTTCATGAGTGTCAATTACAATCTCAGATATCCTTATATCTTTATTTTTAGGCACCTGATTATATTCATACCAGAAGTTGAGTGCAGACCATAGATTTTCATCATTTATGTAAGCACCAGGTTCCAAAATATTCTGTCGTGATACTCCCGTTATCAAGGGACCTACCGCTTCTTTAATATTCATTATTTTCTTTAATATTTTACCTGTATGCGAAATAAGAAACATCTGGTCATCAATAAAAAGCGTAGCATAAGGGGACATTTCTTGGACATGAATGATAATCTTTCCCAATTTCGTATCCTTTTCTACAGAACAATCTTCAATAAAAGGAATCTGATTTAATTTATGTTTTACATCATCCGTATTTAATGAAATAATTTTACAATTTAAAAACATATCCACACTTTTTTTTACCTCTACATCGGAAAAGTATTTCAAACCATCAATTTGAATTTCTTTTACTCTATATCTCGGGTCATCTACCAATCTAAAAACAAGTGAAAATAATACAAATAGAGGCAGAAAACATACTATCTTAAGCAAATTTGCAATTACACTACTGAAAATAGATTTTCCTTTTCGAATACGAGTATTTTGTCTTTTCCTGGGCTGTGCACCTGCAAAGGGTGAAGTGATTAAATGAACCTTAGCCATTTATACTAATCCCTGTATCTTTTTAAGAAGCGGTTCTGCAATTTTATTGATATTTCCAGCACCTAGGATAAGAACTACATCACCTAATTTTATATGCTTTATCAAGAAATCAGGAACTTCATACATATCTCGGACAAGAAACACATTATTGGCTCCCTGTTCTCGGGCAGAATCGACAATCAAATCCGAAGTTACTCCATTGATAGGAGTTTCACGCGAAGCATAAATATCTGTTATAACTGCCATATCGGCTTTCGATAAAACACGAGCAAAATCTTCTGCAAAAAATCTCGTTCTACTATATAGATGCGGTTGAAAAACAACAATCAGTCGTTGCGGTTCTATCCATTGAAGAGCTTCCATTGTACTCGCTATTTCTGTGGGATGATGTGCATAATCTTCAACAACCGCAATGCCCTTTTCTTCTCCACAGAACTGAAGTCTTCTTTGCACACCAGCAAATTGATATAGCCCATCCATAATCAACCCGAAACGAAGTCCTAAACAAATACCAACAGCACACGCACCCAAAGCATTACGAACATTATGAATACCTAATGTATGAATGGTTAATTCCCCCAATCTCCCCTTAACACCTAACTTTTCATCCTGACTTATTACTGTAAACCGTGTTTTAATCCCCGCAAGGAAATCTCGAATGGAATCTTTTTTGGGAGGAACTTCTATTCTTACATCTATCCCACGCAAAGAACAATGCTCCTCCAATCCATAAGTGATACAGACACTTTCAATCTCTGGAATAATAGATTTTATATTCGGGTCATCACCACAAAGAATTGAATAACCATAAAATGGAACATCATTGCAAAAATCAATAAAGGCTTTTTTGATACGGTCTAATGTTCCATAATATTCCAGATGCTCTGCATCAATACTTGTTACAACCGCTATCGTTGGATGTAATCTCAAAAACGAACCATCATGCTCATCCGCCTCTGCTACGAGATAATTTCCAGTTCCCCAACGAGCATTCGTGCCACTACGGTGTAATATCCCACCGACTATGCTTGTAGCACCGATGTTAGCATGCTCTAAAAACGAGGCTATCATGGATGTTGTTGTAGTTTTACCATGAGTTCCACCTACCGCTATAGCATTAGGTTTGAGACGAATCAGGTCAGCAAGTAAATCACTACGATGAATTACAGGAATACCCAACTGCCGAGCTGTAATTATCTCAATATTATCATCCGAAACAGCAGCGGAACGAACTACAATTCCTGCGTTCTTTACATGCTCAGAAGCATGTCCCTCGTAGAATTTCAATCCATAACTTATCAGTCGTTCAACAATTTCAGAGGATTTTAAATCGGAACCGGAAACTTCATACCCGAGATTGAGCAGAATTTCTGCAAGACCGCTCATTCCAATACCACCGACACCGACAAAATGTATTTTTCGTTTAACGCCGTTCATCTTCGACTATCCTTGAATACTATATATAGAATACTATATATAGTATAAAAAAGCAACTTTTTTCATCAATATTTATTAAAAAAGAAAAAAAACAAAACGAAAATAAAAACGATTGTTTATACCCACAACAACATAAAAGAAGGGAGTATAATATAAATAGGAAAATGATTCATCTTTTCCTCTAAACGAAAAATATGGATTGCCAGTAATACTGATAATACATACATGAATTGGAATGGTGGCTCTGACTTTATTCCTATAGGAATATAATTAAATTCTTTCAAGGGGAATTTTATCGAGGTGGATATAAAAATCATAATCCCCACAGTTCCGATTATAAGCACAAGACGGGATAATCAATTTACTTCGGTTAATTCAGTTTTTAACTATGATGACTATCACACATTTCCTATAGCGAAAATGGTCATTGCACGGTAATAGGAAATTAATATCAAACAACGGATTGTCCCTTTCCTTTTTATATAACTGGAATCCACTTCTTGCAAAAACCGCAAAATACTTTTTATATGTTAAAATTTCATTAATTACATATATGCGTCTTGTGCTATTGTGTATTCCGGTATAACCCGTTCTTCAGGATATGCCTCCAATCCCATTTCACTTTTATCCAGACCTAAATATTCTTCGTTAGCATTAACTCTTAAACCTAATATCATACGGATGAGTAACCATGCAACCGTAGCAGAACACAAGACAAAAAGTCCGACAGATACAACACCTACAAACTGAACAAGTAATAATTTATAACCTCCACCATAAAATAATCCCTTATCTACATCAAATAACCCAACTGCTAAAGTTCCCCAGATACCATTAACAAGATGTACGGAAATAGCACCTACGGGGTCGTCTATTTTAATACGGTCAAAAAACAAAACACTTTCTACGACAATAAAACCTGCAATAACTCCGATGAGCAGACTTCCAAAAATACTCACACCATCACACGGTGCGGTAATAGCCACCAGACCCGCTAAGGAACCGTTTATTATCATAGTTAAATCAGGCTTTCCTAACCGAATCCATGCATACAAACAAGATGCAACGATTCCTATACTCGCTGACATTGCAGTCGTTAATGCAACATGGGCAATTTTAATAGGATTTGCTTCCATCGTACTCCCTGGATTAAATCCAAACCATCCTAACCATAAAATTAATGCTCCCAATGTTGCCAATGCCAGATTATGTCCGGGAATAGGGGAAATTTCCCCTTTTTTCCCATACTTGCCCAAACGAGGACCTAATAACCATGCTCCTACTAAAGCAGACCATCCCCCAACCGAATGAACTACTGTAGAACCTGCAAAGTCCTTAAATCCGACATTCAAAAACGAACTTAACCAACCGCCTCCCCATATCCAGTGCCCTGCAACAGGATAAATCACAGCAGATATAACCACAGAAAATAAAAGAAAAGCAGAAAAACGAATCCTTTCTGCTACTGCACCCGAAACAATAGTCGCCGCTGTACCGCAAAAAACAACCTGAAAGAAAAACTTGGCTTCTAAAGGAACGCCTGTCCAGTTCAAAGATTTATATACTCCCTTATAAAAATCTCTTATGGAGGGGCTATTATCCGCACCCAATAGGAAAAATCCTTTAAGTCCTATAAACGGATTTCCATCACTAAACATTAATGCAAAGCCTACTGCCCAAAAACATACCAGAGTTATTCCAAAAACAACAAAATTTTCAGTAAGAATATTTACAGCATTTTTAGCTCTGCAAAATCCCGCTTCTACACAGGCAAATCCTGCATTCATCCAGAATACAAGAAAGGCAGTAATAAGAACCCATAGTGTATCTAAAATTATTTTCTGTGTAATAACATCTCCTCCTTCCCCATCTTCTGCATAACTCAAACAAGGAAAAATTAAAAATGAAAGGACTAATAATAATCTCATTAAGAAACTCATTCTCTTTTCCATTAAGTAACTCCTTAATTACAATAATTTAAATTTTTATAATTTAAATACAATTTAGTTAAAAATGGAATAACAATTTTCATGCCTAATTAAGAATTATTTTATATCATCTTGTTAAATAGTGATTTATTAAAATATAAGAATTATTTGCACAATAATATCCCATGCTAACATTACATTTATGTAATATTTTGTTGTGAAATACAACTTTTTGGTGAATTTAATTAGAACAGCAATAGGCAGGGATTTATTAAATGACAGGATCTTCTGATTCTTCCAAAAGTTTTCGAGCAGACTCTATCTGGATATGGGCACCAACGAGGACAAGCACATCGTTTGCCTGTAAAATAAAATCTCCCGGTGGACTGGGCGTAGGAACACCTGCCCGAACAATAGCAATAACGGAACAGCCTGTTCTCTTCCTTAAATTTATCTCCGAAAGTGTTTTCCCAACCGCAAAACTCTTATCCCCCAAATAATATGTTTGCGTCGTAGTGCGTTCCAAAATTTTTATCATCTCCTCAATTCCTGCACGCGAACTGGCTTTGCCTCGTAACATGGCATAACCATCTACACGCACAGCGATAGTTTCTGCTTCCACAATATTATCAGGGACACCACATCGCTTTAAGATATGAGCAATAACTTCAATGGAGGTTTCAAAATCTTCCGGAATAACCTGTTTTGCTCCCAATTTTTTCAAAGGTTCAATTTCATGAACAAACCGTGTCTTTACCAGTACATAAAGATGAGGATATCGTGAAGCAATTTTTCCAACAATTTTTCGGCATGCTACAGGGTCATTTATCGCCACGACAACTGCTTGTGCGGTATCTAAATCAGCCTGACTTAAAATCGTTCTTTGTATCGCATCACCTACAATCAATTTAGCAGGAGACATTTCTTTGGCTTTCTGAGCTAATTCTTTGTTCATCTCTATTACTACAAAAGGAATTCCTGTAGATTTTAGAACTTTGGATAGGTTTTCTCCTGTCAAACCAAACCCAATAATGACTACATGCGGACCAATATGCTCTTGATTATCTTCTTCTTCCTTATCTGAGGAAAACCATTGTGTTAAAAGACGGTTTAAAGGTTCAATATACAGCAGGAAAACACTCCCCAGTATCATTGTAATTGTGGTAATAGCGGTTACTCCATTTAAAAAATCTGGTGAAATGTAATCGCTTTTTGAGAATTCACGACAAATAATAAAACCGAATTCACTGAGAGGTAATAATTGAACAGCAACAAGGATTGCAAGCCGATTCGGAATCCCTGCTATTTTTAATGCTACTGCATTTAACAGAAATCGAGCGAATAATATAGCAATTATAATCATTACAAATATGGAGAAATGTGAAATAACCCATTCCAGAGGGAAAGCCATTCCTAAAGAAATAAAGAAAAGTGCATAAATAACATCCTGAAAAGGTTGCACTTCCGCAACCAACTGATGCCGTTCATCAGATTGCCCTACTAAAAGTCCAGCAATGCATGCTCCCAGACCAGCAGACCAACCCAAATAATGAGCCACTAACGCTCCTAAAATAGCACAAAACAAGGCAAATAAAGTAAGTAAATCTTGTCCTCCACGAAACGCAATATATGAAACCACATGAGGAATAACATTTCTGCCAGGAATAATACTTATAAGTATTAGAAAACCTACAACCAGACCAAATACCTTTCCTACTATTACTCCTTGAGATGAAGAATCGGCTGATACGAATGAAATTAGTATAAGAAAAATGAGGGTCGCAATATCTTGAAAGATTAAGAGTGTGGTTGTTAACAATCCATATACAGTCTCCACTTCACCTCGGTCCTGAAGGTACCGAATAACTACTGCCGTACTACTAAGACACAGGATAAAACTTAAAACAATAACATCTAATCCCAAACCTAATTCTGTGAATCCATAAATAAATAGAGCAAAAATGACAAAAGAAATAGCGATTTGCAAACTACCTGCTTTCAACAAACTTCCCACAGATTTCAAAAAAAGAGAATGACTTAATTCAAGACCGATAATAAATAACAAAAGCACAGCCCCCCAATCAATAAAATAAGGAACCCATATTCTTGAAAATAACCCTAATCCCGAGGGTCCTAATATAATACCTGCAAGTATAAAGCCGATAATAGAAGGAAAACGAATGGCTCGGAATAACAGTGCTATAATCAATGCAGTACCAAAGAGAATACCTAAATATATAAGAATAGATATATCCATAAAATTAACTTATAATAATGGATTCCTAAAAACAAATCAGGGAGATTAAATCTCTCCCTGATAATTCTCTAAAGAATTTTCATCATATACAAATTTATATTTTTGCTCCTGCTTTTACTTGTGGGGTTTTCTTAACAGAACTGGACTTTGTCTGTCCCGCCATCCGCAATTGTCTCTGTTCACTCTTCTCCTGCCAGATAAGCACAATAGGTGAAGCAACAAAGATAGAAGAATATGTTCCTATTACAATTCCTACAAGCAATGCTAATGCAAAATCGTGAATAGCAATACCACCAAATATAAATAATACTGCTACGGAAAATAATGTAGTTAAAGAAGTTAAAATGGTTCTACTTAATGTTTCATTGATAGATATATTAAGAATATCTATATATTTATATCCCTTACCACGATATAACTTCATATTTTCACGAACACGGTCAAAGACGACAATAGTATCATTCAACGAATAACCAATAATAGTTAATATTGCTGCGATAACACTCATATCAATTTGCCGACGCAACACAGCAAAAGTTCCTAATGTAATTAGAACATCATGCACTAATGCTAGAACAGCA
This sequence comes from Candidatus Hydrogenedens sp., assembly GCA_049968235.1. GTDB lineage: Bacteria > Hydrogenedentota > Hydrogenedentia > Hydrogenedentales > Hydrogenedentaceae > Hydrogenedens. Next base: position 41,131 of record JBMFRC010000014.1, on the reverse strand, counting down.
GCAACACCAAATTTAAGTTCGAATCGGAACCAGAGATACATAATAATAAATACAAAAGACCAGAAAATACACTTAATAGCATCCGTTCGTAACTGTGATCCGACTGCCGGACCAACAGTTTGTTGGTCTTCGATTGCTACATCTTCGGATTTCCCACTCTTTGTAAGAGGTGCCAGTGCTTTCTGAATCATTCCGCCAATATCTCCTCCTTCCACCCCACCTGACATGCCTGCCATCAAAGGTGCCGTATTGCTATTGTTTCCTCCCTTTTCTGCGGATGATGTTGAATTAGGAGATAATCCTTTTATATCCGTTTCAGCAATACGAATCAAAAAGCGATTCCCTGCTTCCACATCTTCTTCACTGGTTAATTGAACAATGGCTTTCCCAAATCCATTTTTTGCTAATGCTTCCCTTACGGCTCCCGGTTGTATCGGCTGGTCGTTGTTTATCTGTATATTAATGTTTGTTCCCTGAACAAAATCAACCCCCAGATTTTCCTTTCCTCTCCATACGAATACTGCCATACCTACCACAATTAATATTGCACTAAAAGAAAAGGCATAATATCTAAGTTGCAAAAATGGAATCTTGGGTTTCATTGGAATAAGGCTCAACATCGGCAAAGACTTTATTAATCTGCGGTCTAATAAAAAGTCAAATAAAGCACGACAGACAACTAATGCAGCAAAGACACTGGCACATACACCTACACTTAATGTTATAGCAAATCCTTCAATTGGACCTGTGCCAAACTGTAATAATACCGCTGAGGCTATCAATGTTGTAATATTTGCGTCAAGAATTGTTACCGCAGACCTTGTAAAACCATTACTAACCGCTGTGGCAAGAGCATGACCTAATTTCAATTCTTCACGAATGCGTTCATAAATAAGAACATTGGCATCCACCGCCATACCAATAGTCAAAATAAGACCCGCCACACCCGGGAGTGTAAGCGTCATCTCAAAATACGCCATCAAAGCAAGAATTATCAAGAAGTTCACAACAAGTCCAATAAGAGCAACGAGCCCTGCCCAGAGGTAGTAAATAACCATAAAACCGCTTACAATTATCAGTGATATAACCGCTGAAGATATACTTTTATTTACTGCATCAGCACCCAGACTTGCTCCAACAATACGTGTAAATTCTTCTTTAACAGGAACAAACATCGAGCCCGAATTTAAGGCAATTGCTAAATCTGTCGCTTCAGGTTGCTCAAAGTTTCCGGTTATCTCACCTCTCGTCGTAATACGGTCTCTAATAACCGGTGCCGAACAAACCATACCATCGAGAACAATTGCCATGGCTTTATTGATATTTTTCTCAGTCGCTTCACCAAAAAGAGCCCCTGCGGAATTGTTAAATTCAAATAGAATTTTCCAGTTAGGGGGATTGTTCTGGTCAGGAATAGCCACTGCTGAACGCAATCCATCCCCAGAGGCAATTGGTTTTCTATCTATGTAATATAATTTATAAACCTGGTCTTCATAGGGCTTCGGAGGTTGACTGAATGCCAGCATTTTATCTTCAGGGATAATTCCCTCCTTCTCACAGGCTTCAATCAAACGACGAACACGGTCATAATTCTCAACTCGAACTGTAAAATGGTCTCCTTTTAATTTAGGACGCTGAATAAAGGCATTAAATTCCTCCGGATATTTATCTTTTATCTTTTGAAAAACCTGAATAATATCCGTCATTTCCGCTACGATATGGAAATTTAATTGGGCAGTCTTCTTTACCAGATTTTTTGCACGTTCTACATTTTTTTCACCCGGCAATTGAATTTGAATCTGATTGCTACCTAATGCTTGAATAACAGGCTCTTTCGCTTCGAACTCATTTACTCTTCTCCGTATTTGCTGAAGTACAATTTCCTGCACTTCTTTCTCAATATTCGCATCTGTATAACGGCGGTCCCGGTACTCCTGTAGCCGTTCCGGTGGCAAATCATTAATATCAAACCGCAATACCATGTGGACACCACCCTGCAAGTCTAATCCGAGATTTATAACACGGTCACGGTCAAACTCCGCCCACCTCCGAATTGTTTTCCACATTTCTTCCGTATAACTATGTTTTCTTTTTGCCCATTCATCATCTTCCTGACGCCACCTCTCCAGACGGGCTTGACGAGCCTTATCGGATAAAGTAAGCCAACCTATAGTTGGATACACCTGAACCATTGACCAGATAATCACAATCCAGATAATTAATGCACGATACGGAATATTCATGGACCTAATTTTGCTCCTTTTTTAGTTTATTGTTAAATCTTTTACTTTTTATATGTTTAAAAATTATTTCTTTTTATCTTCATTCACCTTTGAGATAATTTGTGCTACGGCACTGCGAACAAAATCAATTTCTACTTTATCATCTACACGAAGGGTTACCTTCTCCTCAGACAAATCCACAACCGTCCCATACATACCCCCTGTAGTTACTACTTTATCTCCTTTTGCTAATGAATTCAACATTTCGCGCCTTTCTTTCTCTCGCTTCTGTTGAGGACGTATCATTAAAAAATACATAATCGCAATAAATGCTAAAATCATCGGAAGCATACTTCCCCATAGGCTGGGAGGACTTGCCGTCGTTTGTTCACCAGCACTTTGTGCTGTGGAAACGACCTGCTGTGGAACTGCTTCTTCGCTCTGTGCAAAAAGAAATCGCCACATAAAAATACCTTTCTTAAGATTTATTCGGTAAAGGACAAAAATAAGTAGCACACTTTATAAATCTACTTACACCTCAACCTCTAATTCCCTATATTATACTTGGAAAAGAAGTCGTTATAAAAATCGAGGTATCGGTCTTCCCGAATAGCCTCACGAACTTTCTCAAATAATTTTAACATAAAATAGACATTATGCAATGTATTCAAACGAAACGCCAGAATCTCCTTTGCTCTGTAGAGATGGCTCAAATAAGCACGTGTATAGCGTTTACATACAGGGCAATCACATTCCTCATCTATGGGACTAAAGTCACGAACAAACCGTGCATTGCGTATATTCAATTTTCCATGTGAAGTAAAAAGACAGCCGTTGCGAGCGTTTCTTGTCGGCATAACACAATCGAACATATCTACTCCACAACGAACAGCCCACAATACATCTTCCGGTGCTCCTACTCCCATCAAATACCTCGGTTTATCCTCCGGCAGTAAATCTGCAGAAATTTTTGTTATATTATGTCTTTCTTCATCAGTTTCTCCTACGCTAACACCTCCAATAGCAAAACCCGGAAAATCCATATCACATAATTCCTCTGCACATTTCCGCCGTAAGTCTTCATAAACACTACCCTGTAAAATTCCAAACAATTGGGAATAATTATCTTCTCTCTTATCTTTCCAATAATCAAAGCCTTTTCGCTCCCATATAATCGTTCTACGCATAGATTTTTCTGCGTCTTTATGCGATACCGGATAAGGTGTACATTCATCAAAACTCATAATAATATCGGCTCCGATATCTATCTGAAACTGAATCATCTTCTCTGGTGTGATATGATGTCGAGAACCATCAATATGACTCTGGAAAATAACTCCTTCATTTGTAACTTTGTTCAGGTGGGCTAAACTAAATAATTGAAACCCACCAGAGTCGGTCAAAATGGGTTTTTCCCAACTCATAAAAGGATGTATCCCCCCTGCAACTGATAAAGTCTCCAAACCTGGACGCAAATAAAGATGATACGCATTACAAAGAATAATGGTTGTTCCTATCTCTTCCAGTTCTTCCTGGGTTAATGCTTTTACCGATGCCTGCGTACCAACAGGCATAAACACAGGAACTTCCACCACGCCATGTTCCAGATTTATCTTTCCTATCCTCGCATTACAGTTATTATCTTTATGTTCTATTTCAAAAAACATTTTTTAACCTGATTTTATAATTTAATATATCAAAAAATATTCATAAATATTTCTTTACTATTAAATAAAATATTTCTTTTTCATTTCCTCTCTTTGCTTGTCCATAGGTAAAATAGTGTAATAAAATAAAGGATAAAAAATCAATACGATGAATTGCTACTTTTTTTCTTTTTCTTCATTTTTGTAAAATATTAACTGAAAATATATTTTAAGGAGATAAACACTATGAGTTCCATCCTCGATGCACTAAAAAAACTCGAGGAAGAAAAACAACGACAGTTAAAACTACTCGAAAAAGAAGAGGAAGAGGAACAAGAATTATCAGAACCTATTTCTATCTCTGCAATAGCAAAACCGGAAAAACCTATTCCACTTCAAGATACGGCAACTTTCACTATATCACCCAAATTCATTATAACCGGAGTGGTTATATTCGTTATTGTAATAAGTATTATTTCTATATCAGCATCTTTATGGGTCGTAAAAACACAAATTGCAAAAAACACAATTTCAACTATTCCGACAAAGACAATCTCATTAAATCAGAAAACAACAGAAGAAGCAGTCCCTCCAAGTCAATCGGAGAAAGATACACAGAATCAGGAAATAACAACAGAAAATAAAGAAACAACATCACCCCCCCCTACCCCTGACAATACAGCCAATAAAGTAAAACAGAAAACAATTGTATCTGAACCTCATACATCTCCACCTACTACAAATCCTTCTGATAAATTAGAAAAAGCAAAAACACCCCCCTTAGAAAAGACCCCTGAAGTATCCGCCCCTGACGAACCGCCTACCAATACTCCCGAACCGCCCGTTCAGGTTGCTAAAAATATACCTCACGAATCGTCACCTCCAATTATAAAAGAAGAAAAAACGGAAACACCTCATCCTACGGTTCCAGAAATAAAAAAAGAAACTCCCACGGAATTACTCCGGGAAACTTCTTCATCCGTGCTTCCCTCTCCTAATGAAAATATTACAAAAAATAATGAACTAACAAATTCTGCCACTTTACAAGCGTCATCTGCTTCTCAACCTGCTACATCAACACAAAATACACCACCTCCACCTGTAATTACAAAAGATTTAGAACCACCTCCTTCATTAAAACCTGAACAATTTCAGCAGGCATTATCATCACCTAAACCGAAAGTTGAAGAAGCCGTAGATATGACAAGACTACCAGTATTGAGAACATCGGATAGAACTCGTTTAGGGTTGGATGATATGAAACTAAATGTTCTTCGCGAAGCAGGTCCTAAAAATCCACATGGATTAGCCATTATTAATCTCACAAAGGTATACGTAGGGGAAATGATTCCCGGCACATCCGTTCGATTATTGGATGTTAAAACACACGGAATTGCCATTGAAGTAGTCGGCACAGGCGAACGCTATTATGTGCCTCGTTAAGCATGAATAAAATGTTTAAACAGTTTTATTGATAAAGGAGTAAAAATATGGTAAAAAAAATGTTATTGATGTTGCTAATATCCTGCATTTTTGTATCATGTGGTCCATCTCAAAAAAATACAGCCACAGAACCCGGAAAAAAGACAATTGAAATAGCAGTTATACCCAAATCATTCTCACATCAATTCTGGTTAACTGTAAAAGCAGGAGCAGAACAAGCAGGAAAAGAATTAGGTGTCAAAATTGTATGGCAGGGAACAGCCAAAGAAACAGAAATTGAACAACAAATTAATATCGTCCAGGATATGATTAATCGAGGAGTATCTGCAATTGTTCTTGCCGCCAGTGATGCTAATGCACTCGTAGGAATTGTGGAAACAGCCATCAATAAAGGTATTCCTGTCATAACCATAGACTCCGGTGTTAATTCTGACAAGCCTATGTCCTTTGTAGCAACAGACAATATTGCAGGTGCCAAAATCGCTGCCGATACTCTTGCAAAACTTATTGGTAAAGAGGGGGAAGTCGGGTTAATACCTTTCGTTGCAGGTGCAGCCACTTCTGAGATGCGGGAACGAGGATTTAAAGAAGGTATATCCGCATACCCCAATATTAAGTTAGTTTCTACCTTATATAGCGATAGCAATGTTGCAAAGGCTATGGATGTTACTAATGACATGTTGACATCTTTCCCTAACATTAAAGGAATCTTCGCCGCTAATGAATCCAGTGCGGTAGGTTGTGCTCAAGCCATTAGGAGCAAAGGGAAATCTGGACAGATAAAAATCGTGGCTTTTGATGCAGCAGAAGAAGAAATTCAAGCATTGAAAGAAGGTGTTATTCAAGCACTCATTGTACAAAATCCATTCAAAATGGGTTACCTCGGTGTAAAAAGTGCCTACGATGCAATACAGGGAAAACCTGTTGAAAAAAGAATTGACACCGGCGTTACCGTTGTTACTCCTGAAAATCTAAACGACCCTGAAATTCAAAAAATTCTGTACCCAAACTAATAATATCTCCTTATATTGCCTAACATCGTCAAAAAATGCCACACATTTCTATAATAACATTATGCGAAAACACTGTCGGAAAAACAGGATTGTTAGGAGAACATGGATTATCCTTTTTCATCCAGACCGACAACCACATTTTATTATTTGATACAGGTGCTGGATACACAATCATTCATAATAGCAAAAAATTAAATTTACCTTTATCTTCTGTTGACTACCTTATTCTCAGTCATGGACACTACGACCATACCGGAGGAATGAAAAAACTTTTTAAAGTTGCTAACATTCAGAAAGTATTTGCACATCCCGATGCCTTCCGTAAAAGGTATGTTAAAGATTCTGATGGAAAAATCCGAGAGATTGGTTATAGAGGTCCTTCTCCAAAAATATTAAATAAAAAAATAACTCAGTTCACTCCTACCACGACACCTACAAAAATAAAAAATAATATCTTTATTTCTGGAACAATACCCCGAATAACCCCTTTTGAAAGCCCAGAACCTCATTTCTTCCTTGACGCTCAATGCACTCAATTAGATACTTTCCATGATGACCAATGTTTGTTTATCGATGGTAAAAAATATGGAATTGTCCTTCTGGGTTGTACACACGCAGGCTTAATAAATACCCTTACCTATCTGCGTAATAATCTAATAAAATCAGCAAAGGAAATAATTGTTATTGGGGGATTACATCTACATAGTGCTACGGAAGAACGACTACAAATGACATCTAACGCATTATCGTCGTTAAATATTAATTCCTTATACGCGTGCCACTGTTCCGGGTTTAAATCACTTTGCTATTTTAACAAGCACCTACCTTTTCCCTGTTTACCAGCCCCCGCTGGTACCATTTTCAATTTTAACTAATCAACACAAATATTCTCACATACATATCCATTATATCTATTCCCAAAAAACAAAACCCTTTTAACTAAAACCTTTTATTTGTTAACTAAACCACAAATATAACTCATAGTTTTTTAACCCGAATTTTACGAAAAAAACAAAGTAACTAAGAAATAATATAAACAAATTAGATATTTATTAAATATCCCTCAAGATTTGATTATTTATAAATATATAATTATTACATACAATATTGATTTTTAATATAAAATGTATTATTATATATTTTTAGTAAACTAAACATGGGTTTACATATATATGTATTTATTACTATTAACTTTTAATTTGGAGTAAAAATATGTTAAAAAAAGGTTTTACTCTCATTGAACTGCTGGTTGTGATAGCGATAATCGGAATACTTGCTGCTATCCTTTTACCAGCGCTGGCTCGTGCCCGTGAAGCGGCACGGCGGTCTTCCTGTCAAAACAATCTTAAACAATTAGGTTTGGTGTTCAAGATGTATTCAAATGAATCGAAAGGGGAAAGATACCCCTCAATTCAAATATGGCAGGGGGACCGTACTATGCCTGATGATTGCAAAAGGCGGGGTTCTATTGAAGCATTTTTCAATGCACGGGCTGTGTATCCAGAATATTTAACAGATACAAATATCTTAATATGTCCATCGGATTCGACTGCACGAACACATGTTACTGTAGATGGTTGGTGGAACCGTAATGCTGACCCCAATCTGGATGAGAAAAATCCATGTCGTTTCAGTGCGGAATCATACAATTATTATGGTTGGGCAATAATGGATGAGGATATGGTTCTACCCGGACAGGATGTTAATGACCCGGCAATTAATGAAACTAATGCAATGAACTATTTCAACCCAGACTTCTTAACCGCCATTTTAACGATAATCAACAATGGTTATGCAAACTGGGCAAATAATGGAGACGCTAGTTTGTTGGACTCCGATGCAAAACAAGGAACTGTTACAATATATCGGCTTCGCGAAGGGATTGAACGATTCCTGATAACAGATATTAACAATCCTGCTGCTTCCAACAAAGCCCAAAGTGAAGTATGGATATTGTCCGATGATGTTAATTCCCAACCCGAATATATGAATCATGTTCCCGGTGGCGGAAATGTTTTATATATGGACGGACATGTGGAGTTTGTGCGTTATCCTGGAACAAACCCTGTTTCTCGTTTATGGGCTTGTTTCCTGGATAGTCAAACCGGTGGTGATTAAAGATTTTTGGTTAGGTTTTAACTAAACAGAGCAGGAGTTCAAACGAATTCCTGCTCTATTTTTTATACATTATAACAAATATAAAATTCTTTTTTTTTTGTATTAATACGCTTGCCCGGCGATAACACGATATTTACAAAGTTTACCCGTTATCATACAGGGACCTTCTTCTTCAGGTACATCAAAGGGGATACAACGAATGGTTGATTTTGTTTCTTCCTTTAATCGCTGTTCCACTTCCGGATTGGTATGGTCAAGGAACACACGGAAGAATCCACCCTTTTCAATCCGTTCTTTATATTCATTATAAGAATCAACAGTGAATGTATTCGCTTCAGTTCTTTCCTTGGCTTTTTTAAATAGGTTATTTTGTATATCTGCAAGAGTATTTTCTACATGTTCTTTCAAGTTATCAATACTCAAAGTTATTTTTTCCGCATTATCTCTTCTCACAAGTACTACCTGTTTATTCTGTATATCACGAGGACCTATTTCAATGCGTAGAGGGACACCTTTCAGTTCCCATTCATTGAATTTATAACCGGGTTTGTACTGGTCACGGTCATCAAATTTATAAAAAAGAGGGTCCCAATCTCTGGTAATATTTTGTGCAAATTCAGAAACTTTTTGTTGCTCCTCATCACTTCTCCAGATGGGAACAATTACTACAGGTAGGGGCGCCAATTTCGGCGGGACAACAAGTCCCTGGTCATCGGAATGTGTCATTATCATTCCACCAATAAGTCGCGTCGAAACACCCCAACTTGTAGCATATACATATTTCAATTCTTTATCTTTATCCTGAAATTTTACATCAAACGCCTTTGCGAAATTTTGTCCTAAATTATGAGATGTCCCCGCCTGCAAGGCTTTCCCATCCTGCATGAGTGCTTCGATGCAATAGGTATGGACAGCACCAGCAAATTTTTCGGAATCCGTTTTCTTACCTACAATCACAGGCATAGCAAGATAATCCTCTGCAAATCTCTGATATACACGAATCATTCGAAGGGCTTCTTCTTCTGCTTCTTCATAGGAAGCATGAGCGGTATGCCCTTCCTGCCATAGGAATTCTGTGGTACGAAGGAAAAGTCGTGTTCGCATTTCCCAACGGCAGACATTTGCCCATTGATTAATAAGCAACGGCAAATCACGGTAAGAACTTATCCAATCTTTATAAGTAGCCCAGATAATTGTTTCTGAGGTTGGTCGTATTACTAACGGTTCCTCCAGGGGCTTTCCCCCACCATGTGTTACTACAGCACACTCTGGAGCGAAACCTTCTACATGTTCTGCCTCTTTTTTCAGGAAACTTTCAGGAATGAGCATAGGGAAATATGCATTGACATGCCCCGTTTCCTTAAACATACGGTCGAGGTTCTTCTGAATATTCTCCCAGATACCATAACCGTTAGGTCGGATAACCATACAACCTTTTACAGGACTATAATCTGCCAATTCCGCTTTCAATACAATGTCAATATACCATTGAGAATAATCTTCAGAGCGTTTGGTTATTCCTTTGCTCATCTCGTTACATCCTTCCTCTCGTCGGTTTGCTTGTTTATGATTATTAATTCGTCTTTCGTGGATAGGCTTTATTCATTCGCCGGATAAGTTCCAATGCGTTCTTGTGGTAGGTTGTCCCCACTTCAGGTCCGCCAGAGTTCTCTTCACCATATTGACTCTTTCCATATACAAATGGAGGCTTTGTATCCCATTGCGATTGGGGAAGTATATATCCAATCTCATCATTGGCTAAACCGATAACGAATGCCATCCTAGATTCTTTTTCCATTTCCATTCGTAAAGGGGGATTTTCTACAGGAGCAGTCAGGTTGAAATCATTACCCGGCAGTGCTTCAATATTACCCTGAACAATTTCGGGGTATAATTCGCCCGGAACAGTAGTAATCATAACATCGCCAATACGCACAACATTGACTTCCGTTTTCGATTTACCGCCCCAATAATATCCTTCATGAATAAGTCCTAACATAATTGCATATTTGAAGTGTCCCTGCATAGGAGCGAGATATGTTTTAGCAGAAACTGCTAGCAGAGGGTTTTCATTTTTCCAGACATTGGGTCCGCGGAGTGCATTAATTGCTACAAGGGCTACATTATATCCCAATGCTTCGCCTTTTTCTAACGAGGATTCTTTATATGTTGTCTTCCCGGAACGGTCTGGAACTTCAACCCCCAGTTGTGTCATAAGACCGCCAACCATTCCCTGAAAATATAAACACATACCACCAAAACCGGGGGCACCATTGGGTTCGGGGACACCATTTTCTAATCCTTCACGAAGAGTATGACAGAAATCCGAGGAAAGGTAATTATTTTCACTTCCTGACGATTCTGGATGATTACCCCATGACACAAAGGTGGCTATAGTTTCGTCTGTATTAGGTTTCGTGAATCGGAATAAATACATATAAGGGTCTATTACCTCCGGTTTTCGAGAATCGCGAATAAATCCTTCCGGTCCTACTTCTACTTTCGTGCAATACATATCCGCAGGTTGCAGATTACGGACTGCTTCTTCTATCGCCTCTTTAGCCAGCTTCTGAATAAATTTCATGTGCCTATCATCATAACCGAAACCCGGAATATCCAGTCCTTTAATTCGTTTCCAGAAAGTCCAGATTTTCATGGTGTCCACTACTTCATGGCAGTGGGTAGATGAAAACAGAACATGGTCTATCTTTAAACCGGGGTCTATACTTTTGCGAATGGTTATAAAGTCATTATGATAGATACCGATGGCATCAAAACTTGCCATAACCAGAGTAACACCATTATTACGAAACGCAATAGCACGAACCCATTGCGGGTCATGGATTCCTTTTGCAGGACGATTAGTCCCAAAACCCGCTATCCATATACCATCAAATTTCCCATTATTGTTCTTATCTACATAAGTATCCACACCCGGGTCAAATTTCCCATTATTGTTCACATCTTCCCATGTATCATACAGGTCAAGAATAGGAGTAATATCCCTTTTAGCCACGCCTACTTCAAGGACACCGGGTTGCGGTGTAGAAGCAGGGTCGGGAATTAAAAAGTCAAGTGTATAATTTTGATATGGTCCACGCATGCGTGAATAAAGCCATAAAAAGAACAAAACGATAATTAACACAATGGTTATTAGTGTCCATCTTAAAATAGGATGCCTTCCTAAAAAAGAATTGGGAGAAAACATGATGTTGTTCCTTCTTATCAGAGATTTTGATTGGTAATTGTGTATAATTAGAGTATTTGAGTAGACTTTTGGTTTTGATTATATGATAAATTAGTATAATATTTCATTCTTATATCTATTTTGAGAAGATATATGATTCTACTTTAAAAGGTTTTTAACATGAATATGAAACATTTTTTTATAGGAATAACAATGAGCACAGTAGTTTTCTGTTCAACAGGCTCCGTTTATGGCTACCAACTGGTATATCAACCCAAACCTGAGGATTCCATGCAGGTATATATTTATCGTTTAGCCAACGGAATAACTGTATATTTAACAGAGAATCATGAAGTTCCTCGTTTCTATGCAGAGATAGCTGTTCGAACAGGCAGTCAGAATGACCCGCCAGAAACTACCGGCTTAGCACATTATTTTGAACATCTGATGTTTAAAGGGTCAGAACGATTGGGAACTATTGATTTCACCAAAGAAAAGGAACTACTCGATAAAATTGAAGAGTTGTATGAAAAATATCGGCAAACAACAGATACACAAAAACGGGAAGAAATTTACAAAGAAATTGACCAAATTTCTCAAGAAGCAAGCAAATATGCAGTTCCTAATGAATTGGACCGTGTTTATAAATCACTGGGAGGGGATAAGATTAATGCTCATACATGGATTGATGAAACAGTATACAAAGTGGAACTGCCTTCGGGGTGTTTAGAACACTGGGCAATGTTAGAATCCGACCGATTCTCAAAACCAATTTTCCGTCTGTTTGCGACAGAACTGGAAACCGTGTATGAAGAAAAGAATCGTGCTATGGATAATCGTGAACAAATGTTGATGGAAACAATCAATAAAGCGTTGTTCCCTGACCATCCTTATGGGACACAAACCGTATTGGGCGAACCAGAACACTTGAAAAATCCATCCATAAAGAACATCAAGAATTTCTTTGAGAAATGGTATGTGCCTGAAAATCTATCCATTGGAATATCTGGAGATATAAAGATTCCAGAGGCGATAGAAATTATTGCAAAGTATTTTTCAGAAATAAGGAAAGAAAAAACAAACGAAGAAAGGAGTAAGGAAAAACCTCCAATAGCAAATAGGGAAATTGAAGGAAACAAAATCTGTTCGCCTATTTCTACATATTGTTATGAACCGTTGAAAGAAAGAATTTCGGTAGAAATACAATTTGAAGGTGAACCGGAAGTAATACTTGCTTTTCGCACTGTGCCCAAATTACACCCGGATGCCGATAAAATTGCTCTGATAGATATGATTTTAGACAACGCCGTAGCAGGACTAATTAATCTAAATCTGACCCAAAAACAAAAAGTTAGAAGAGCAGGCTCTTTTATTGTGCAATTGAATGATTTAGGTGTTGAATATATATTGGGAGTACCGAAAGATGGACAGAGTTTGGAAGATGTGGAACACTTATTGTTAGAACAAATAAAACTGCTTTGTGAAGGAAACTTTGAAGATTGGCTTTTATCTGCAATTATTACAGACTTCCGAAAAATGAAGGAGCGTTCGAGGGAAACAAACGAAGGACGGGTAAGTGAACTTACGGACGCGTTCATCGCACATGAAGATTGGCAGGAACATTTGAAACGAATTGAACGTATGGAAAAGATAACCAAAGATGAAATTATAAGTACTGCCAAAAAATATTTTTCGCAGGGATATGTCGCAGGCTATCGTAAGAATGGGGAGCGTGAAATTAACTATGTCCCTAAACCAAAGTTAACACCATTAACAATTGATAGCACAAAACTTTCTCCTTTTGCCCAGCAGATTTTATCCATTCCTACGACTGAAAGCAAACCCGTTTTCTTGAAAAAAGGGAAAGATTACATTCATCTTCCGAAAAAAGAAGGACTGGATTTCTGGTTTTGCAAAAATCCGTTGAATAAAATTTTCAGCTTTGAAATACGGGTAGATATAGGCAATTATCACAATCCTAAAATTCCAGTGGCTCTACGATTACTGGAAAAATCCGGAACGCGTTATCTTTCCGCAGAAGACCTCAAAAAAGAATGGTATAAACTAGGAGCAGAATTTAATGTCCGTTCTATCAATAATGAAACTGTAATTTCCTTAAATGGCTTTGACGACCGTTTTAAGGAAACTATGGATTTATTAATGGAAGTAATGTTTCATCCTCAAGTAGAAAAAGATGTACTGGAAGAGTTAAAGGCAATTATTCTCACTCAACGAGAGGATTCCAAAAAGGACCCGGAAGAGGTGATGCGGGCATTGGTGCAGTTCAACCGTTTAGATACACAATCCGCCTATTTGAACCTACTTCCAGAAGAGGATTTGAAAAAATTATCTGTTGAAGAACTACAGGATATAACAAAAAATTTGTTGAATTATAAACACCATATTTTTTATGCAGGCACATTAAATCATAAAGATATAACAAAACTTTATAAAAGTTATTTAAAAAAGGAATTAGGACAAAAAGAAAAAACAAAAAAATTTTCATCCTTGTTGAAAGATACACCCCCTTATATATACTTAAAATCGCGAAAGCCAGAAAACACACAGTTGTATATGCTGGACAAAGAAACCACACAGGCAAATGTGCGAATAGAGTTCGGATTGGAAGAATCTACGATGGAAGAAGAACCCGTAATAGAGGTTTTTAATTCATATTTTGGTGGTGGTATGGCAGGAGTTGTTTTTCAAGAATTAAGGGAAGCACGAGCATTAGCCTATGTAGCAGGAGCCCAGTATATTGGGGGATACAGGAAAGGTGATGAAGATTTAATGGTTGGTGTTATCCAGACACAACCCGATAAATTAAAAGATGCATTGGAATGTTTTTTACATTTATTTGATAATCTACCTGTATCCGAAGAACGTTTCCGTTTTGCGAAAGAATCTGTCCTAAATGACTATCAAACGGATAAGGTTCCATTCCGAAGTATATTAGGACGTGTATATGGCTGGTATCTCCATGGGTTTGAAGATGACCCAAGAAAACAATGGTATGCAGGCATCCAGAAATTAACCCTGCAAGATTTAATTCAGTTCCATGATAAAAAAGTTAAATCCAGTAAGAGACTTATCAGCGTCATGTTACCACTAAACAGGATAACCCCTGACTCTCTTGCACAATTTGGTAACTTGCGTTATGTTACCCTGAACGATATTTTTATTAAATAGAAACCTATATAATTACGAAATAAGACGAATAAACTGACAAAACGAATACGATGGTGGAAATGAGATAGGAAAAAAATACATAAATACCTTCTAACTCACTAATTGTTAATTATATCTAAAATTTAAGGAATACAGATGATAAATTTCATTAGAAAATGGAAGAAAAGTTTTTATATAAAAGGCACAGATGAACGGTGGTGGGCTGATACAGTGAAATCTCTAATGCTTCGTAAAGTTCCTGATTTTCCACTTACAGTGCAAATACAAACGAAAACCGGTTGTAATGGCGCTTGTGTTTTTTGCCCCTATGTTTTAAGTGTAGAACATGTTCCAAAAGGAACGATGAACGACGAGTTATTTCAAAAAATTGTTCACGAAATCGCACAACATAAGAAAACACGCCGTATCAGCCCCTACTTAATGAACGAACCCTTTTTAGACCCCAAAATTTTAGAACGCTCACGATATATCAAGAAAATTATCCCCAAATCACGAATTATCATCACAACGAATGGTGGGAAATTATCACCTGCTGTGGTAGATGACCTGATTAAAGATAATCCCTTCCAGCACATATTTATTTCCATGCAGGGCATCGAAAAAGAACCTTATGAAGAAACAATGCGAGGAAGTTTAAAATTTGAAGAGACAAAAAGAAATGTTGAGTATCTTATTCAAAAACGAAATGAACATTGTCCCGAATTGAAAATCACCATAACTATGGTTAAAACAAATCTTATTGATGTAGATAAAGCAGTAAATTACTGGAAAAAAATGGGTGTTAATTCAAAATATACTGCATTGGAAAATCGAGGCGGAAATAATTCTACTTTCCGCAAATTAAATCCCGGCAAGGCAATTCCATTCAAACACTGCACCCGTTTATTTAAACAAGCCTATATCCTATTTAATGGGGATATGGTTTTATGTTGCACGGATTATTTCAAGAAAATGGTTTTAGGGAATGTGGCGGAAAGTTCTATTTACGATGTATGGAATTCTCCACGGGCTATAGAAATTCGTCAGAATTTTATACGTGGTGATTTCTCGAAAAATCCTCTTTGTGCATCCTGCCTCATTTGTTCGGATGAAATGTAAAAAAAATTTAATAACGAACAAAAGAGATGTATCATCTGTATTTACGAAGTTACCTATTACATCTGGAAAAAAATTCCTTTATATGTTAAAAAATTCCCGATATATTACATGTATAACTTATTTTAATTATGTTCTATCAAGGACTTAAAAAAATATATAATTGGAACATATTTTGCTTATAAATAATCAACTTTCAGGATAAACCTATGCACCGTATTTCTCCAATTTCTTATTCAACGAAAAACAATATGATAGAGAAAAATACGGGAATATTTTCCCTATCCAATTTGTCGTTATTACAGCAAATTCAAAATACTTCCTTTTTGAACATACTCTTGAATAATATGGATTCAGAAATTTCTTCTAATAATTCTCCGAGTTTTGTAAATGTCAGCAACCTTCCCCCTATTCTTTTGTCATATCCTAAAAATTTAGAAGCATATAATATTTTTTCAGGTAATATGAACTCAGTTTCTTCCTTAAAAAGTGTAGCAAATCCTCCTGTAAAAGTTTTGAAAAATTTCAATCAGAAACTAAAAAATACCTACAAAAATTCATCCAATCCGCTGTCAGGTATTGTCCCATTACAAAAACGGGTTTCCTCTACATATGGCTGGAGAAATGACCCATTTACAGGGAAAAGAACTTTTCATAAGGGAATAGATATATCTGCACCTCGAGGAGCACCCATATATCCTGTTAAAGCAGGTATTGTAGAAGAGACAGGTTTTAGTAAAAGTTATGGAAATTATGTGAGAATAAAACATGAAGATGGCACAAGTAGTTTCTATGCTCACAACGAGAAAAATTTAGTCAAAAAAGGAGAGCAAGTTGATATAACGACACAAATAGCGAAGGTGGGTTCAACAGGAAGGTCTACAGGCAATCATTTACATCTGGAAATTTCACAAAATGGAAGAATTATCAATCCCCAGAAATATTTTGATAATCTTCACTATGCTGGAAAAAATCACCGTATCGAAACTCGTGGATAAAAGCACTAAGAGGAATAAATAGTAACCCTATTTTTACCGTTACGTTTGCTTTCATACATCATTCTATCTGCCCGTTCAATAATAGAATAAACTGTATCTTCTACACAAGAAACGGTTGCACCGATAGAGACTGTAACACCTAATCGTCCCTGCATTGTTTTTATACTACTGGCTGAAATCAATTTACGGAATCTCTCTCCCAATTCAAACAATTCTTCCTGTTTTACATGAGGTACTATTGCAACAATTTCTTCGCCTCCCCATCGTCCTACAAAATCATACGGACGCATTATACTTACAAGGGTTCGGGCAACCATTTTCAACACGATATCGCCTATGGGATGTCCATAAGTATCGTTGATATGCTTAAAATCATCGATATCAATAAAGAACAAACCTAAACTACTTTTTAACCGATTCATTTCTTCTAAACGGTCTTTAAGCATCTGCTCCGTGTACCTGCGATTTCCAATTTCGGTTAGAGGACAGATTAAGGCTTTTTCACGGGTTCTGCGAAGTTCTTCTAATAAATTAAGTTCTTCAGTATCCTCCTGAAAAAATTCAACAGCACCTTTAATTTCATTGTTTATCTTAATGGGTAAAGTCTCTACTTTTACAGGCATTCGATAGCCTGCTTTGTGTCGCAAATAAACACGAGTCTTACGGATTTGTCCATCTTTAATTGTTTCTAATAGAGGACATCCGTGAATACACAGTTCTGTTCCGTTGTCATCCACATGACGCAATAGATTGTCCTGACATAAAGAACCTACCACCTCATTGTCGTTATAACCCGTTATTTCAGACGCTTTATCATTCCAGAAAAGAATCTCTCTTTCGGGGGAAACAACATAAGCACCTACATCAAGATTCTTGATAATTTCAATAGCCTGTTCTGAAAGAATATCTTCCACTTTTTCCCTTTGGTTACATTGCATAAATTATTTACCTTTATTATATCTCACATGTTTATTTTAACATAGTAACAATATTAAAAGAAAGACTGCTTCTTTTTATAGAAGCAGTCTTCAATATAGAATATTATTTTTTATCTTATCTAATTAGACATTTCCAATAATTGCAGCAAATACTTTATTAGCAGGATGGTCTGTTGGGAAACGAACAAATTGCACATGCCCATCCATATAAAGCACATTAGCACCACCAGGAATATGATTGAAGTCTGATGGAGTTGTTTCTATACCATCGAAAAAGAAAGCAATTTCACTTTGTGCTTGTGTACTTGCAGCAGGATTGTTAATGTCAGTGATAAGGAATCGTTCTATTCCTTCACGAAGTCGATACATGGTTATCTTACCTTGAGAATCTGCTGTGTTGTATGTAAAATCTTTATCTACAAGTCCCAGTGCTGTACTTGTATCTGGAGAAGCATTTACCGCAGCTACCAGGTCCATAAGGAATTGTACGAAGAACGGGTTAATATAATTAATAGGTAATTGGAAGGAAGAGACATTTGGGTCATTGGGGTCCATACCAGGCATCATATAATCCTGTTCGCGTAATGTCCAGCAAATGTAGATATAAGATAGAGCATCAATTCTGCAAGGGCAAATAGGATTACCCGGATTCCCACCGCAATGCCAGCGACCATCGGTATATGCCCTTTTACCATCAGAATCGGATGGGCATACATTAACATTCAGGTCTGATAAATATTCTGGATACAATTGCGGTCCCCACCACATAAAATCAATGCGAATATCATCACAAGTATCTCCACCTGCTATACTTACTGTAGGGAAGCGTTCTCCTTTTGCCTCGTTAGCATACATCTTCATAGACAAACCTATCTGCTTTAAGTTATTCTGACAGGAAGAACGACGCGCTGCCTCACGAGCACGAGCAAGTGCTGGCAATAAAATTGCCGCAAGTATGCCAATAATGGCAATAACAACAAGAAGTTCAATGAGAGTAAAGCCTTTTCTCTGTTTCATAAGCCTATATCCTCCATTAATATTAAAATTAAACCACATTTTGGCACCCGGTATCACAGCAACCGGGTGCCATAATAATAAGTTATTATAGTTGTTTACGTCGACGAATTAAGATTAATGAACTTCCAGCCACAATTACACCTGTCATTGCACCAATAATGGCAATTGCACCGACAGGAATTTCGGGATTGCCGGGCCACATGTTGGTCTTATCTGTGGCTGCTTTTACAAATAATTCCATACCACCGCCCACGGCAATGACTTCCTGTGCTTCTTGCAGGTTCGTCTTACCGTCACCATCGAGGTCACCATTTGCTGCAATAGCACCATCATTTGCCTTTGCCATTCCATAGATACGGTAGTTATTTACACTCGGCAATCCGACTGCACCACCTGTTAATGCAAGGAATATAGCATTCCATGTGGTTCGCATTTCTACACTGGAACCTAATAGCCCTGCCATTACATCACCTACCATCGGTGGTAATACAGCGAATATTGGGTCAACATTTGTGGCTAACCATGTGCAGTCTTGCTCGAATAATGTCTTGTTGTAATCAAAATCTGCCGGGATATTTAAATCGGTGCGGAAATTGGGATGGCAGATGCAGTATTCTAACAATGCCATACTCCATGAATCTTTCAATCCATCTCCGGGATATGGACGAATCATGGCAATAACTTCTTCTAAATACTCGATATCCCAGTTGAACCAACTCAACATATCTAAAGCAGTTAGCAAGGCATTTAATTGCGAACTATTACTTTCTAAAGTCTGAGCCAATAATGGACCCTGTCCTAAGGTTGAGTCATTTATCCTTCCTTCAAATTCACACGGTGCTTCACCTTCCGGTGTTCCTTCGGGTGTACCTTCAGGTGTCCCTTCAACGGTTCCTTCTCCTTCGCCACCACCTCCTCCTGAGAATTGCTCCCAGTAATCAGGAATACCGTTGGTATTGCTATCGGGATATGCATTCGGGAACTCAACTAAACCTCTACGAGTAGCACTGGCTTTATTATCATTCCAACCGCCACTACTGGTAATTTCGCCATAATCTTCACCACTGGAATCATTAGGTTCTCCTGAATTCCAATTCGTATACTTCCCACCAACGGGAGTTCCATCGGCAGCACCCTGCCAGAATTGTTCACCTGTTCCAATCCAAATCCACTGTCCTTCTGTAAGTTTATCTGTGGCACCTATCCACATGTTACTATTGATTTGTGGATACACCGTGCTCATAATCCAGGCATTTTCTGCAGAATCATCTATAGTTACCAGATGACCTGGAATGGCTATAGTTTCACTTGAATTGTTCACAAGGCTATGTTCCGTAGCAACCTGTTCAGCAATTTCCCATGGCAAACTATAGGGTTGTAACCAATATACATGTTGATTGGCAGGATTATAAAAATAAGTTTTGCCCCAGCGTAAACCTGTCTCACAGACACCGTTCGGGTCTTCTCCACTTGTGGTAACTGATGGGTTCATTGCGGCAGAAACATAGTTTTCTACATTGCCACTCTGCCCGTACCATTCGTTAATGTTCTTTACGCCATCACTATCAAAGTCGCCACACATAGACATATATGATTGACGACGAACATACGGTGGTTCCGCAGGTTGACCTGCACCCCATGAAGAACCGTAGGAGGATAATCCATATAGAATTTCCGCTACCGAGCCCCAGGAGCCTGAGAACCATGCAGCAGGTGTCCTGCCATAATCGCCATCGCCTAATGTAGCATACGCACCACCTATAATCGCCAATGCGGGGGCAAGTGAATTAACTAATGCACCTTGATGAGATTGAAATGCAGTCCAGTTTGCTTTGAAAGCCTCATGAATTGTGTCGTGTAGCGGATGTGAAGTATCGTTGCAAATTGCAGTTAATAAAGCAAACTCATATACATCCAGCACACCATTGTCATTATTATCTGCATCCGTCGGGTCTAAGAAATCAAAGACAGCATCACCACCAAACTGGAATTGAGCCAATTTGGTCATCCATGCTTCAAAATCCACGCTTGACGCAGTAAATGCACCTCCGGGGGCATTAGTCCATGTGTAGTTTGCGGGCGCATCAGCCCATGCTCCAATTACAAAGAGCCACAGACATAATTGAAAACCGATTACCAATTTTAACCTTTGCATAAGCCACTCCTTCTGTTAAAAAGTTTCGATTAATAAACATAACAAACTATAAGTGCAGGATACTGTCCTCACACAAATTAGCCCTTATCAAAAATAAATCTTAATAAATATTCAATTGTCTTTTACAAAATTAACATACTTTAGCAATATTTGTCAAATAAAATTTAAAGATTATTTAAATTATTATAAATTATGCACATGTGTAAAGTTACAAATAAATATATAGCATCTACATATACCGCATATTAGTAGAATTTATATTATGCTTGTTATAAAACTTAAAATAAAAAAAACAAGGCATAATCTTTTTAATTCAAAAGGAATAATAATAAAAAAATACATATCATAAAATAAATACCTCCATGCTCTCTGTAACCCTCTGTATCCTCCACGCCTCTCCATGTCTTTCGTGGTGAAAAAAATATAATTAACCACAGAGAACACAGAGAAATCATTACTCACTTCTTAACAATACATAAAATAGTAAGGATGGAAACCTCCGCTCTCCCCCGTTTATCCTATACATTTCCTCCTACTCATCTACATTTCAATTTCTCCCACAGGGTTATCTCTTGCATCACTCCCAATCATTTTTCTTATCATGTCGGTGTTTGTTGTGACACTGTATAATCTAAAAGTCTCACCTGCTTTACCTCTTTCATCATATCGCACATTTACCTTTTTTCTTTTAATTTTTTCCTTACCGGGTAATTAACCTATTCCTTTTGTCGCTTTATTTTTTCCTACTTACCCTTTCTGTATATAATCTTTTTATTATATATATGTTTTATTTAACAGTCATATATATTCCTCTTATCAAAGCAGGTAAAGGGACACATTTCAAATTCAAGGCAAAAATTCGATATAATACGAGCCAAACTTTGAAGGATATGTCAATGTCAGAACAAATATTAGAACAGTTAACAAGTATGAGTCATTTTTTAGGACAACCAGAACATCATCTGGCAATATTAGGAGAAGGGAATACATCAGCAAGGATTGATGATGCACATTTTTATATAAAAGCATCAGGCACGACATTGCAAACAATAAAAAATACGGATTTTCTTTGCGTCCGTATGGAACCTGTGTTGTCTTTGCTCGATAATCCTTCTGCAACAGATGAAGATGTGATACAAACTTTACAGTTGGCTAAAACTGATAGCCATGACAAAAGAATGCCATCTGTAGAAACAATATTACATGCAGTTTTATATCAATACCCTCAATATATATTCATCGGGCATACACATCCTATATTCGTTAACTCTATTTTATGTTCCCAAAAAGCGGAGGAATATATTCAAGGACGGACATGTCCCGACCATATTGTTGTGTTGGGTAGAAAATCAGTGTTCATTCCGTATGTTGACCCGGGACTTACATTAGCGCGTGTTGTTCGTGATAAGGTTAAGGAATTTATAGCAATTGAAGGATTTTTACCTAAGGCTATCTTTATGGAAAATCATGGACTTATTGCTATGGGACCTACACCCAGTAAAGTTCATGCGATAACGCTTATGGCTGAGAAATGTGCTCAGATTGTTATAGGCACTGCGGTTTGTGGTGGACCTAAATTTTTAAGTGATTCTGCGGTTCGCAGAATTGATACACGACCGGATGAACATTATCGTCAAAAATTACTTTGAAAAATATTTTGAGGAGTTTTCTATGAGTAATAAGTTATTAAAATTCCGAAATGTTGAACATCCTATTCCGGAACAATATTACGCATGGCAGGTATTTGGTTCCGGATTGGAAAATATTGGAAAAGAGGGCAAACCTGTTCTATTGCCTCTTCGTGAACCAAACGATAATGAAATTTTATTACGAATTGATGCGTTAGGGATATGTCTTTCAGATATTAAAATTATCAATCTGGGCGGCAATCACCCTCGTCTTCGGGGTAGAAATTTGGCAGAAGACCCTATCGTATTGGGACATGAATGTGCGGTAACAGTTGTAAAAGCAGGGTCGCAGTGGGCTAAAACTTTTAAGAAGGGGGACCGTTTTATTGTTCAGGCAGATATATATTATAAGGGTGTGGGATATGCCTTTGGGTATCTTATTCCCGGTGGTATGCAACAATATACTTATTTAGATGAAAAAGCCTTAGCAGGGGATGATGGTTGCTATTTATTACCTGTTAAATCTACTACTGGATACAGTGCCTCCGCATTAGCAGAACCATGGGCATGTGTGGAAATGTCCTATCGATTGGAAGACCATATTTATCCTGATACGGATAGTCCCTGGTATATTACAACAAATCCTGACCCTCAGATATTAAAAGATTTTCCACATGCTAAAATGTTTGCTCCAAATCAATTCCCTGGAGAAGGACAAACATCCAGAGATATTATCATGCAGGTATCTAATGGAAAAGAGATTGAGGCGTGGTTTAAATATTTAGCCCCACATGGAACAATCTATGTGTTAGGTTCCGCAGATGAAATGCCTCATACACATATTTCTGTAGATGTTGGGTCTATTCATTATGAATATAAACGAATTATTGGGGGAGGAATAACTGTAAAAGAAATAAAAGAAAAGAATATGCGGTCAGACCTACTACCCGATGGAACTGCTTTGTTTATTGGCGCCGGTGGACCGATGGGACAGATGCATGTCCAACGAGCCTTAGAGAAAATAGATGGACCCCAAAAGGTAGTAGTTACTGATTTAGATAAAGGAAGATTAGAACATTTACGAGAACGGTCGGCAGAATTATTAAAGAAAAGAAATGTTGAATTGATTACAGTTTGTACTAAAGATTTTCCAGACACATCTGCCTTAAATAAGCATCTCGAATCATTTGCTCCGGAGGGTTATACAGATGTCGTTTTATTGGCACCGGTACCTGCCCTGGTAACACAAGCGGTTGATTTTTCTGCACCTTGCGGTTTTGTAAATCTTTTTGCCGGATTGGGAATAGGGACTATTGCGAATGTTTCAATAAAAAAGATTTGCGAGGGCGTAAAAATTATTGGTTGTAGTGGAAGTAGAATTTCGGATTTAAACCATGTATTACAATCCGTAGAAAATGGTTCTCGGGATACAAATCGAAGTGTTGCTGCAATTGGAGGGCTTTTCTCTGCTCATGAGGGGCTGAAAGCGGTTAAAGAAGCCCGGTTTCCCGGTAAAGTTGTCATTTATCCACAAATACCTGATTTGCCATTGATACCACTGGAAAAGATACCGGAAATACTACCCGAAGTGGGTGAATATCTTTCAAAAGATGGAACATGGACAGAACAAGCAGAAGAAAAATTATTGGAGAGGTATTTGCCATGGAACGATTAAAAGGTAGAAAAGCAATTGTAACAGGTTCGGCTCAAGGTTTGGGTGAAGCCATATTGCAACGACTCGCACAGGAAGGTGCGGACGCAGTAGGCTGGGATATAAACATTGAAAAAATGTCGGAAACTGCAAAACGGATAGCAGAACAAACAGGTCGCAAAATCTTCGCTGAGAAGGTAGATATTACTGATGCCGAAATGGTTAAAAATGCAGTAGATAAAGCAGTTGAACTCCTCGGTGGTCTTGACCTCATGGTATGTAATGCAGGAATTCTCATATCCGGGGATTCCATTAATTTTGATATTTCCGCATGGCGGAAGGTTATTGATATTGACCTGGTCGGATATTTTATTTGTGCTCGTGAAGGTATACGTGTTATGTTACCCCATAGATATGGGACCGTGATACAAATTAACTCTAAATCCGGTAAGAAAGGGAGTTTCAAAAATTCCGCTTACGCAGCAGCTAAATTTGGAGGGATTGGAGTAACACAAAGTCTGGCTCTGGAATTCGCCGAGTATGGGATTCGTGTCAATGCGATTTGTCCCGGAAATTTATTGGACTCTCCATTATGGACGGAAAGCCTTTTCAAACAATATGCAAAAAACCAGGGGATTACTGAGGAAGAAGTGCGGAAGAAGTATATTGACCAGGTTCCTATGAAACGACCCTGCCGATATGAAGATGTATGCAATGTGGTCGTATTTTTAGCCAGTGATGAATCCAGTTATATGACCGGACAGGCAATTAATGTCACCGGTGGACAGGAAATGCGGTAGTACATACTTCTTTACAGAGATGTAATCAAAAATTCCAGGTAAGAGTGCCTCTGCTACTATCCTGTATTGTATTTATCTTTCTGTAAAAACAGTACCCTTAGTAATTTTATACTTCCCATGAATGGATTTTTTCTAATTGTTCTTCAATGATTGAAAACGGTTTTTTGAGTATATGCGGGCTTATTTGAGGGAATAAGATTGGTAGGAAAGGTTTCACTATGTCATTTTTAAGGTAGGAATAAGTGTCCAGACCAACAAATTCCACATTCGTTCTGTTTTTGAAGATTAAATTTAGTATTCCTCGCAAACCGATACCTGTCTCCCATGCAGATGTAAAAACTTTCATAATAGATTTGTTGGTCCATAGTTTTTGCCATACTTCCGTTCCATAAAGTATAGAAGGTTTCATTACAAAGATTATTTTCTCCGAATAATTTTTGCACATCTCTTCTAATTTAATATTCCATCCTTCAAGGAATTCATCAATTCCTGCTTTAATAGGTGATAAATTGAAGTAGTTTGGCAATTCTTCTAATTTCCTAACTGGGTCTTCGATATACAATATCCTTGTATCTGCAATCTGTTCTATAAGGTCTAATGTTTTATGTAATGCCCATTGCCGGTTTAAGTCTAAAACAATTTGTATTTCATTTCCAAGAATTGTTTGTATCCGGGATATCAAATCAACTGCGGTTGTTAAAGAATATTCCCCCATTTTTATTTTAAAAACTGAATAACCCTGGCTTCTTTTTCTCTCCGCTTCTTCGAGAATAGTATAGAATTCACCTGCAAGAAGTGCATTTACTTTCACAGGAATATCTGTAAAATCAGATGTATCGTAATTAAAGTAATCAAGAGCACTAATAATGGCGAATTTTATCTCCGGGTATGTATCCAGAGAAGAAAAGTCAATTTCACCTAAAAGATAATGGTAATTTTTTTCTACCCATTCTATACAGGTCTTTATTTTTTCTTCTGTTGGTGGTAAGAGAGAGATTTCTCCCCAAGATTCATTGCCTTCCGTATCCTCAAACTTTGCGAGCAGTCCTCGTTTGCAAGAAAATGAAATGCCTCGAATAAAAACCTTTATCTTTAGTGGGATTTCATAACGATAAATAGATAATTTTTGAATAGAAACAGGTTTTCTCATTAAATAATCCACGATATAGAAAAAAGGAAGCTATATACTAACAGTAATTTTGCTGTATTGGCTAATAATAAATTTAACTCACCGCCTTTAAGTTGAACCATCGACCTTATTAGAAGTATAGAAGGAATTATTAGAACGATTAATAACAGAATGTCTTTCTGTCCACCTTTACTAAACGCCAGAATAAGAGGAATGAGTACAACACTCGCAAAAAGCATTGTTATATATTCAACTATTGCAAACTCTTTACCGAAACGGACTGCGAGCGTTCGTTTACCGACAACAGCATCATTCTCAACATCGCGATAATTGTTTACTGTAAGAATGGCTACAGAGAAACATCCTGCGGAAATTCCTGCTAAAAGCCCGTGTGATGAGATTTGAAAAGATTGGACATATTCTGTTCCCATCACTGCGACAGGACCAAAAAATATAAAGACAAATAAATCACCCAACCCTAGATAAGCAAGAGGTATGGGTCCTGCGGTATAAGCAAAAGCAAGTATTAGTGAAACTACACCAATAATTACAATAGGCACCCCCCCTCTATAAATCAAATACCCTCCGGGGAGTAAAGATGCAAGCACGAGAACAACTAATGCTAATTGCATTTGTCTGGGTGTAAGCCAACCTGAACTGGTTGCACGCAACGGACCTATACGATTTTCACGGTCAGCACCTTTTAAAAAATCAAAATAGTCATTAGCATAATTGGACAATATTTGAATTAGTACCGCACCTAACAAAGCACACATGGCAGAAATCATGTGCAAATTTCCATCTCTTACTGCAATGGCAGTTCCCATTATAACAGGGGCAATACTTGCTCCTAATGTTTTGGGACGTGCAGTTAAGAATAAAATTTTTAGAATTGAAGGTTTCTCTACTGGCATAATGATTATACAAATCAAATAAAAAGTTTAATCTCATGGTTTTCGTGGAAACTTTGAAAAATCAGGCTCTCTTTTTTCAAGAAAGGCATTACGCCCTTCCTGTCCCTCTTCGGTCATGTAAAAAAGCATGGTAGCGTTGCCTGCTAATTCAGTTAGCCCTGCCTGTCCATCTTCATCTGCATTCATTGCAGATTTGATACAGCGAAGAGCAATTGGAGACATCTTTAATATTTGGCGACACCATGCTACCGTAGTGGCTTCTAACTCTTCCAGAGGCACAACTGTGTTTACCAATCCCATCTGTAATGCTTCTTGAGCATTGTATTGCTTGCATAGAAACCATATCTCCCGTGCTTTTTTCTGCCCCACAATTCTCGCTAAATGGGCAGAACCATAACCTGCATCAAAGGAACCGACTTTGGGCCCTGTTTGTCCAAATATGGCATTATCTCCAGCAATGGTCAAATCACATACCATTGCTAAAATATTTCCACCACCAATAGCATATCCTGCAACCATTGCTATAACAGGTTTTGGACAGGTTCGTATTTGACGATATAAATCCAGCACATTTAAACGATGATGTCCTGTGCGTGGGTCTATATACCCGGCTTCTCCGCGGAACTTCTGGTCACCTCCGGAACAAAACGCTTTTTCTCCTTCTCCGGTAAGAATAATCACTCCTACTGCAGGGTCAAATCTCGCATCTGCAAGAGCATCACTAATTTCATCTAAGGTAATCGGAGTAAAGGCATTCCGACGATGAGGACGATTGATGGTAATTTTCGATATTCCTTCTGCTTTGTGATAGAAAATTTCTGTATATTTTTTTGCTTCCTGCCAGTTTACTATTGCTTCGCCCATAATAAAACTCCTTTGTTCGTTCTTTATAATATGTTTAATATTTTAACGAAATACCAATTAACGCTTCCATTTTATAGTTTGTAAAAATAAGTTTTGTATTCTTTATTTATATAACATATACATAATATAGATAAAATTTTCATCATAAGAAAAAGGAAATCGAACTACAGCAAACAATTATCAATATTATTAATTATGAAATAAATTTATTTTAATAATATTGATTTTTATTACAGGTATTTGTATAATTAGATTGGAAAATTGGTGATATATTTATAAGAATAAATATTATGGCAAATGTTTCTCATGTAGAAATAGTAAAACAAGGACAAGAGGCTATTGCCCGTTGGCGTGCATTAAATCCGCATAAGAATCTTGACCTTGCGGGAGTAACATTACCTCATTTTAATCTTGAGGGATTGGATTTAACAAAGGCAGAAATGATGGGGGCGGATTTAAGGTTTGCAAATCTGAAAGGGGCTTGTTTGATGGGGGCAAGATTAATACGGGCAAATTTGGAAGGTGCTGATTTGGAAGGAGCCAATCTTATTTCTACAGACCTAACGGATGCCAATCTTTCCGATGCAAATCTTTCAAAAACAATTCTTCGTCATGCCAATCTAACGGATTGCAATATGAAAAAGGCACGACTCATTCATGCAGATTTAATGAATTGTGTTTTGTTTCGATGTAAACTCTATGATGCCGTTTTAAGAGGTGCTAATTTGAAGGATGCGGATTTCAGTGCTGGAAGACTTAAAGGGGCTGATTTGCGAGAAGTTAATGCCAGTTCCGCAAAGTTTTCCGGTGCTGACCTCACCTATTCCAATCTTAAACAAGCCTGTTTAATGTATGCAGATTTTCGAAAAGCAAAACTGGTCGGAGCTAATTTATCGGCGGCAAATCTTCATGAAGCATTACTTATAGAAGCCGATTTATCTGGTGCTAATTTGAGTGCAGCAATACTTAAACATGTACATTCCAGTGAAGCAAGTTATAATCATGCACGTTTACAAAAAACAGACCTCACAGGGGCTAACCTTGAAAAAGCCAATCTTATCGGAGTAAATCTGTCGGATTCTAATATTGAAGGAGCCAATTTAAAAGGAGCCCAGATTTCACTTCTTCAACGAATACGACTATGGGGGTTCTTCTTTTTTGAATCCTAAAAAAATTCAAGGAGATTATCTCTCCTTGAATAGATTTTTTATATTTATTTGAAGAATGTTTCTAAATGAGCATAACTCGGCGAATAATCCTCTGACTTTCTGTCGCATCTAAGGTTCTTTGTGCCTTGCGTAATTCCGTTATATCTAATTTCTCAAGTTTTTTATCTAATATAATAATATTTCCAATCGCTATTTGTAATGTATATATCGGTTCCATACGACTGGCTCGCAAATCAAGATTTATATAACCTTTATATTTTGTCGTTCTTAAATAGAACAAAGTCTCCAGCAACTCCCATAAATGATACCCCCCCGGGACAAGCATATCATCCGATAGAAGACATGTATCATTTAAATATACCTGAAACAATTTTCCCGCACGCGAAATATGAGCTATGGATTCTGCGGGAATTTCTCCCGCTATCATTGCATTAGAAAAACTTAAGGCAACGCCGATATTTTTCATAGCTATTTCCTGACACATGGCAAGGGCTCTACCTGCGGAAGAAACGGTAATGTATTTCCGAGGATTGCGAGATTTGTATAAAATGGACACATTGATATCCGGCGAAGCATATTTGGCAATCGTTTTTACAGAGGATATTATTGTATTCCATTGATTTAAATAATCTACATGAAAAGGATAATCAGAACCATCTGTATATAAACGAAGAACAACTTCGGTAGTCCCAAGTCCTCTCGCAATATCTACCGCTTTACGACCTTCATCAATGGCTGTGCTTCGCATTTTCGGATGTTGATGACCTAATGCGCCTAAGGCATATTTCCGGCTTTCTGAAAAATCAACAGACACTGCGGAACAAGCAATATCATAATCTTTTAACATTCTCTTTACGGTCTTCACCGGAAGGTCATTGGTAATATCCGTTTGACGAATTTCTACGGCACTAATATTTTTTAATTTTGGAATAATTGCCAGTGCTTCTGTAAATTTGATAGGCTCACGATAACCTTCTTTACAATAATCATCATATACCGTGTCGAAAATCCCAAGTGTAGTTGAAAAACGAAGTGTCATTTTCTCCTCCTTATCTTAATTTTTAAGGACTATAAACTAATTATATGATTTCATAAATAGAAGGAATTATACACTAAAAACGAAAATTTGTCAATACCTTTTTGTAAAGTTTTGTTAGACTTAGACTTTCTCATTTTACATTATTTGCTAAATTATAATTATTTATATATTTATAAAATTTGTCTATAATTTTTTAAAATTAAGACGAGAGTGCGGTCATATAAAAAGATTTCATCTGAAGTATTCTTTTTCTTTTAATTCCAGTTGATTCTACCCAATCCTTTTAAGAGGTCTTTCAAACTCTGACTGAGGCCCTGTTCTCCCAATATAACCTCTCCGCTAAGGTCATGTTGTATAAATTTTTCTGCTGTTAGTTCGCCCTCTTTTATTTTTTTTATCAATGGGACATAAGTTTCAACAATTTCTACAATTAAACCTAATGAATGCACAAATTGGGCGTAGGATATAGTATTTTCATCTATGGGTAAATCAATGGAGAAACGAACTTCCCCTCGCGCAGGTTCGTATGAAAATTTTCCAACTATAATACGGAAATTAATCCAATGCAAAGCTAGTAGTAAATTTAATAAACAGTCCTGAGAAATATTCCTATAAGGTGCCTGTATCAAACTCTGTGTGCGGAAAGAAATACATTTTTTTTCTATCATAGGGTCAATACTTAACATATACACAGGGCTATGCTCCGAAGCCCTCCAACCTGTATAAATAATTCCCTCTTGCTCCGAAGGTTCTTTTACTGCTTCATAGTTTTTCCAACCGAAACGTTCCAGATATTCCATTATAAGCTGCAAAGTTATTTGTTTCATTTTTTGCCCTTGAATTTTTCGTTTATTAATATCATTATAACATTAAATTTTATTCATACAAACATAATTTAAATCAAAACTCAAAACATCTACTTTCTCTTTCATAGAAATTATTAATGCTTTGCGATTCTTTAATTTGCATTTACACTAGTTCCCTTTTCTGACGAACATCATAATTTACTTCATTACTAGGTGTGCAAGAAAAGTAATAAGATTCGATTTATATCTGAGTGGATTTTAATTTTTCCTGAATTTTTTGATTATTGGGGTTTATTTTTAGAAGATGGCAAAAGCAATCTCTGGCTTTTTCTTTCTCGCCTAATTCAAGGAAAACATTTCCCATAATTTCAAGAATTTCACAATCATCAGGTCGGATACGATTTGCTTGTTGGAGGGTAGATAAAGAATCATTCCACCGTTTTGTTTCTATATAAAGCAAAGATAAGTTTCGCCAGGCAGGATAATAATCTGTGTTAAGTTTAACTGCTATCTGGAAAGATTGTTCTGCTTCCTTTTTGTATCCTAATATAAACAAAAGGCTTCCAACTTCTCCCCACCATTCGGGATGATTTGTTTCTTTTTCAAGTGCTTTACGGTAGCATTCTAAGGCATCCGGAAATCGTCCCATTTCAGCATATTGGCTTGCCAATTCTGCATATGAATAAGGATTTTCAGGCTGTTGTTGAATTTTCTTTTTACCTAAATGTAAATACATTTCTTGTTTTTTTAATATTTTATCCTTCGACTTACACTCTCCATAATGGTGGATAATAATTTCTTCATTATCAACAATAGGAATAGATTTCTGTTGTAATGAATTGAGAACCGTTTCATGAACAGGTCCCTCAAATTTTATTTCTGAGAGATTAGGAAATAGCCGAACTTTTGCACTTGGAAACCATCCAGGAAATTCATAAGCCCATGCATCACCTTTTTCGGCATATTGAAAATCGCTACGGTCTATTCTTGAAGTATAATTTCTTGTCCATAAACGGTAGGCACAGAAATTATTTTCCTCTGCTAACTGTCGAAGTCTTACCCCATCTTCCTCGGATAAACGTTCATCTGCGTCGAAAATAAAAATCCATTTTCCTGTGCATAGTTTTAAGGATTCGTTGCGTGCATAAGAGAAATCATTCTCCCATGAAATACATTTTACTTTAGCACCCGCAGACTGTGCTATCGATATTGTTCCATCCACAGACCCTGTATCTATAATACAAATTTCATCAACAAATGATTTAAGATTTTTTAGACACTCTGGGAGAATTTGTTCTTCATCCCTCACAATCATTGCAACCGAAAGAAGGGGGACAACATTGGTCATCTATCGTTCTCTATAACGGAATCATCCTCTATTCGCATACTACCAGAAGTTGCACTTCGGGGTTTTATATCTACACCGGGGATAGGTATCACCGCACCGGCTTCCAGTAATGCTTCATAAACTGCACGGTTAACTCGTTCTCCACTAGTAACAACATATACCGCACCATTAACTATTACGGCAAATTGTCGTACAATTCTATTACCCCGCGGGACATCGGTTCCTTTTAACATCATCTCGCGTTCAATCAAAAAGGTTTCATTATCCGCTACGGATTGTGATTCCTTAATCTCTTGATTTCGTAATAATTGTGTAAGCCACGTAGGCCGTTTCTTCCGAAACAGCATAAAATAACATCTCCTTTATTGTTTTTTTATATATTATACATCAAAGGTTTTCTTTTATCACTTTTTTATCTAATTGGAAGGTGTTGATGGTAAAGAATTGCTCTGTAAACGAGCAAGAACTGCATCCAAAGCACTTTGAACTAATTCCTTTATACTATTTTCAATTTCAGTATCCAATATACTTTTAAGTGTATCTACATCTTCTTTTTCCTTACCATAACGACCTAACTGTGTTATGGCTTCCCGTCGAATGGTTAGCGTTAATTGCTCATCTTTTGCGGATTCACGAAAAAGAGGTAGAAAAGAAGGTATTTCGGACGGGGGAATGGATAAAAGGATATGTTCCCGTTTGTCGGGGCTATCCTTTGCATTATCCCAGAGATAATGAATCTGTTGGATACCTTCGGGTTCTCCTCTTTTGGCTAATGCTGTTAAAGCTTCAAATTGAACACGCGGTTCCGGGTCGTTTATATATTTTTTCAAATGATTTGTAACTTCAGGTGTTTGAATTAAACTTAAAAGAGATATAGCACATACGCGCGTATTCACCTCTTTATCCGGCTCTATTAATGAAAGTAATTTTTCAGCCCAATTTTCTTTTAAGTATGGAGTTAAAGCCATCACAGCCAAATATTTTGCTATGGGTTTTTCCTGCTGATTTTCAAGAACAAAAAAAATCTTATTGATTCCTTCTTCTCCATACAAAGAAATTATCTGAGAAGATAAAGCCAAAGTTGTTTGATAGTCGATGTTCTCTCTCTTCAATGTTGTCTGAGTATACCATGCTTGGTATAAGTCGTTGAGAGAAGGTTTGGCACTCTCTTCTTTTTGTTTTTCTTTTGGAAGACAGGAAAAAAAAGTCATTGTTAATAAACACAGGATACTAAAATAGGAGCAAAACCTTATAAAACTATAGCTTCTGAAAATCATAATGTTTATTTCACCTCATATATATTTTCATATATGATATACCATATCATTACCCTATTTCTAAAACATAAATATAAAACATTGACGAATATCCGACATTTTGTCAGTGTCAATCCATAGTTTTTAGCACTTTCAAAAAACTTTTTTTGATATTCTAATAATAAGATATTCTATTTCAATAATTTATGAAATATAAATTTATTAACTTATACTGGCATAAATATTGCTTTATAATTAATACAATTGAATAACAATTATGGCACAGGGCAGTATAAGGAGTATAGCTATGAACACACTCAGCATCATACCCAAAAACACAGACCCACTTGAAAAATTAATAAACTCTGACCATCCTGTTCTGTTAAGAGTCCTTTTAGAAACTCTCCGTGATGACCATGCAACAGACACATCTCAGATTGCACCGTTACATCGGGCTGTTCGGCTGGGCATTAAAGAAGCAGTCCAGAGTTTATTACAGTTCGGAGCAGATCCCAATGAAAAGAATCTTTTAGGTGAAATTCCACTTCATGTAGCTGTTCGTATTAACAGAGCAGATATAGTTGATATATTACTTCCTGTATCAAAAGTAAATTCCGTGAGTTATTACGGTCTAACACCACTTCATTGGGCTTGTCTTTTCGGATATACTTCAATTGTAGAATCATTGCTTTTGCATGGTGCTGACCCATGGATTCAGGCAATTGAAATGGATGGATTATCCCCGAAAGACCTGGCAGAATTGATGGATTATAAAGATATTCTTTCCCTTTTCAATAACATGGTACCTACTTACTAAGATTATCAAAATTGCTCCAAAAATTGTAATACCAATATCTGAAAATCTATTAAAGCCATCTTGTAGGGTAGAGACAAACAAAGAAACTTTTCATTACTTATCGCTAAAGGGTTAAAAAGTTCTTCTCACAAATCAATCGAATGCAAAACCCATATTTTTGACATTAAGGTGAATGATTATTCGCCCCACATAAAGAGGCATTGCCATATAGACAGGTTTTGTAGGGAAAGAAAATCGAACATATCTGACGCTTCTGACGCGTTAGACAAAAAGGAACGATATTTCTCCGTGGCATTGTCATGCAGGCGTGGTTTGGAAATGTTGTGTGCGGTAAATCATACAGGGCAGACTCGTGGACAGTCAGGATAAGTTAGATAAAGAGAAATGATGTTTCCCCGGGGTATTTACCATGAAGGCGGGATTGTGTTTGTGGGGTATTCGACTCTCTGGCAAGACCTTCTATTCCCTTTACAGCAAAGGTTGAGTGGAGATTGGATGCACCGGACGGTTTGGATATATCGGACAGGGAAAAATATTGTTTTAAGCAAGGGCACTTATCATGGAGGTGGAATTTATGTGCATGGGAAAAAACATCTGTTTGGTATGACTTTTCATTTTGTTTGTTCCCCTATGCTGTGGTGTGTTTGTTCAATATTCATGGTCGGGGCGACTGGATTTGAACCAGCGACCCCTTGACCCCCAGTCAAGTGCGCTAAACCGGACTGCGCCACGCCCCGACCTGAAACTTTCACTATTCGTTTATGATGGACTTAACCAAAAAACGAATTTGATTCAATTCTAAACGAACTTGACGAAGTAAATTTCGAATGGCTATACGATCCAACGAAGTATCTCCAAGCCGTTCGATTTTCGTCAATTCATTATCAATTCCCTGCAATCGCATTTTTTTGTACCGGAGCAAATAATTTACTTCTCGCAGGGTTTTTATATCTTCATCTGTATAGAATCGCCAGTTGGTCTTCGGATGCCTTTTCGGTTTTAATTTTTTAATCTGTTTTTCCCACTGGCGTATTTTATATATCGGAATACCTGTTAATTCCGATACTTCTTTTATGGTATATACCTTATCTGTTTTGTTAAACATTGATATATTTTATCATAGATTATGGATTAAATCAAATAAAACCTCAAATTTCAAAAAAACTACCTTTTCGTTTTTAAACGAATCGTTATTTATGGTATCTGTAAATGTTTTGTAGTGGTAGTAGTTGACTTGACAAAGGGCATAGGCATTTGTTATTATCACTCACTATAAGCGAGTGCTAACAAAATATGCACTGCTTGCGTTATAAATTGTGAGGATGGATTTACCGTCCTCAATGAAATTTATAAATTTTTCAGTAACTTAATTTTAACCTTAACCTTCAACAACAAATGGAGGATGGTGCATTATGGCTACAAAGGTTCGTCCATTAGCAGACCGTATTCTTGTAAAACGAATTGAACCCGAAGAGACCGTGCGTGGTGGTATTATTATCCCCGACACGGCAAAAGAGAAACCTCAGGAAGCGCGTGTTGTTGCAGTAGGTCCAGGTAGACTGGATGATAACGGCAAACGTGTCCCCATGGAATTGAAAAAGGGTGACCGTATCCTCATGGGCAAATATTCCGGAACGGAAGTAAAGATTGACGGTGAAGAACATGTCATTCTCCGCGAGGAAGATGTACTTGCAGTAATTGAAGAATAACCTTAAAAGAAGGAGGGAAGAATTATGCCAGCAAAACAATTAGAATTCGGTGAAGATGCTCGACGGAGAGTTCTGGCGGGCGTTGTAAAACTTAGTAAAGCAGTGAAAGCCACTTTGGGACCCAAAGGACGCAATGTTGTCCTTGAAAAGAAATGGGGTGCCCCTACCGTAACGAAAGACGGTGTAAGTGTGGCAAAGGAAATTGAATTGGAAGACAAGTATGAAAACATGGGTGCCCAGATGGTTAAAGAAGTGGCATCCAAAACTTCGGATGTTGCGGGTGATGGAACAACCACAGCAACTATCTTAGCGGAAGCCATTTTCCGTGAGGGTATGCGGAATGTTGCGGCTGGTTCTAATCCAATGGCACTCAAACGCGGTATTGAGAAAGCAGTAGATACTGTTGTTGACCGTCTGGCTAAGATGAGCAAACAAGTAAAAAATGACCGTGATGTTTTACGCAATGTTGCCACAATTTCTGCTAACGGTGATACTGAGATTGGAAATATCATTGCGGAAGCTATGGAAAAAGTCGGCAATGATGGTACCATTACCGTGGAAGAAGCTAAAGGTATTGAAACCACTCTTGAAATCGTGGAAGGGATGCAGTTTGATAAAGGTTATCTCTCTCCCTACTTCGTAACCAATACAGAAACGATGGAATGTGTGCTTGAAAATTGCTACATTCTTATCCATGAGAAGAAAATATCCAGTTTGAAAGACTTACTGCCTCTATTAGAACAGATTGCTAAGAGCGGTAAACCCTTATTAATCATTGCTGAAGATGTGGAAGGGGAAGCACTGGCGACATTGGTAGTAAACAAGATTCGCGGAACAATACAATGCTGTGCCGTTAAAGCCCCCGGCTTCGGCGACCGTCGTAAAGCCATGTTAGAAGATATTGCTATTCTGACAGGTGGTCTGGCTATTACAGAAGACTTAGGTCGCTCTTTAGAAAATGTTTCTTTGAGTGATTTAGGTTGTGCCAAACGTGTTGTAATTGATAAAGATACAACAACTATCGTTGAAGGTGCAGGCAAAAACTCTGACATTATGGGTCGTATCAATTTAATTCGACGCCAGATTGAAGAAACCACCTCTGATTATGACCGTGAAAAATTACAGGAACGGTTAGCAAAATTAGCCGGTGGTGTAGCGGTTATTAATGTCGGTGCGGCAACAGAAATTGAAATGAAAGAAAAGAAAGCCCGCGTTGAAGATGCCCTTCATGCAACCCGTGCAGCGGTTGAAGAAGGTATTGTTCCCGGCGGAGGTGTTGCCTTACTTCGTTGCCAGGAAGCTATTGATGAATTAAAATTAGAAGGCGACGAACTTATCGGTGCCCAGATTGTAAAACGTGCTTTAGAAGAACCGCTTCGTCAGTTAGCTGCAAATGCGGGCGATGAAGGGGCTACCGTAGTACAAAATGTCAAGGCTAAGAAAGGGACTATTGGATACAATGCGGAAACCGGTGAATATGAAGATTTACTAAAAGCAGGCATCATTGACCCCACCAAAGTAACACGGTGTGCATTACAAAATGCTTCCAGTATCGCCAGTTTGCTGTTAACTACGGAGGTCCTGGTTGCCGAGATACCGGAACCCGAAAAGAAGACCCCGGGACCCGGCGCTGGTGGCATGGAAGACATGTATTAAAAAATTAGAGACCCAATACCTGAAATATAAATTCGAGGGCAGGAATTTA
The DNA here is from genome assembly GCA_049968235.1 of Candidatus Hydrogenedens sp. Classification (GTDB taxonomy): domain Bacteria; phylum Hydrogenedentota; class Hydrogenedentia; order Hydrogenedentales; family Hydrogenedentaceae; genus Hydrogenedens. Next base: position 3,275 of record JBMFRC010000014.1, on the reverse strand, counting down.
ATAATAGATTCCTGCCCTCCCCATTTTAATATAGAAATGTCTTGCAGGTTACATAAGTCAAACGAGTTAGACAAATGAGAACTGTCTGGAATAATCTATAATTTTATCGTATTTGCAAATACGGCTAATCTCGTTTTCTCATGGGGAATAATAATTCCACACTGCCTTCAGCCTGCGATATAAGGGTTCTTCCCATAAATGTGTTTTTTTAGGATTAGGATTTTTTCTTCATTCTGATATATATGCAACTGATTTCCGGTGAGAACAATGATTTCTTCTCTCCAATCTCCTGCCACATCGGCAATATACAACCGGTCTGCTTTCTCCGGAAAACGATGAAGAAAATTACCCGTTATTGGGTCAATCACAGTTACATCACCCGACTCATGTCGTTCCTTAGCACAAATATACTGTCGGTCTGTTCCATCCCAGTAAATAGAATTTATAACCTCAATACCTTTGTTAGTCCAATCTGAAGGAGCAACATTACGCATTTCGTAATCTGCAATTATTTTCCCATTTGCATCAAAAAACCACGGTTTCTGGTCGGTATCATACCGGCTCCGGCACCAGATTTCTAAACCGGCAGAATCATATTAAACTCGCCAATAGCCACATTTTGAGGTTCCTGCCTTATATTATCCGAGGTCCAAATCATACCGTTTATTCCGAATAGAAATACCCGATTGGCACCCTCCTCCAGAGTAACTACTTCAATACCGGGAATATCAGGTCGCACATCTCCTATGAATACACTGTCTAAATGTCCGTCTAAATCAGGTATTCTGAAAATTTCTTTTCCGTCAGGGGAAATGATGCAACCACTAATAATTTCATCACGTTCATCTCCATTTAAATCTGCTACACGAAGCCCGTTGTGGGCACATGCAAGAAAATTATCTTTTGACCATAATGGCTCACATTCCCTTTTTTTCAATTTTTCCAGAGCAAAGGCAGATACATATCGTCCCATACGATAGCCATCCTTATTTGTGGCTTGTAAAACAATATCATAATCCCCCTTTCCTCGTAGATTCACTATTGCTAAATGTTCCCAACGCTCGGCATTTTCTGGAAGAGGAAGAGCAGATGTCCACTTTTCCTTACCCGTTTTACCTTCAATTACATGTAAAACACTATCATTAGTAAGGAAAAGAACTTCTGTTTTTCGGTCTCCTTCTATATCACCTGCCTGAACACCAGGTCCGTTATGTCCCGGTAATCCATAAGTCTCTGCAGCCCCCCAACACGGATATCCACATTTTTAATCCATAACTTCTCTCCATTCCACGAATACCCTGCAATATATCCAGAACGCGTTACAAGATAGTCCATTCTTTTATCACCATCTAAATCTGCTACAATCAGATTTCCAGCACTATCCTCCGGTGCAGGAATTTCAAGACTAATAACAAAAGGATTTTGCGGATATGGAGAGATATTATTTAGTGAAGTACATTCCCATGGAAAGACAAGTGAAAAACAAATAAGTGCGAAAACAAAAAAAGGCAATTTAAGGTAAAACATATAATTAAACCTTTACATATATTTTAGATACTACCTCAATATCATTTATAAAGTCAATATAAAATTAAAACTTTAAGGATTCGAATAAAGATAGATACAAATCCTTAAAACTTTTCTGTTCTCAGCAAATTCTGTAGTGTTCATATTTGTTTGAAAAATATCTTGTCTGATTGCAGGCTTGAATATATTAATACAATATCGATTTATGATTACCTCTTCCCCAAAAACATTTTTCTAAACCAACAAAGATAGGCAACTACCTTATAACATAAAAGGATAAAAGTTGTATTGTTTGTAGATGGTATTACAAATTAATGAAAAACCTAGATATGGCGGTATGTCTTTGAAAAAATCTGAACCGATTTTATTAACGGTCTCAGCGAGCGGAATTTCCCCTATACCCCCTTTTCATCCGCCTCGTCCTGAAGCAGAAGCAAAAAGGACAATTTCAAGTTTTTCTTTGGCGGCAAATTAATACAACCAATTTTTATATTCCGGCATAGCATCCTTCATATCCTCAAACAGCCAAACCATACGATCAATAAACCATAAATTACTTAGAAGAAGAACAACAACACCAACAAAAAACAGTAAACCATAAATCTAATATTACTATACCCACACCAAAGAAAATTTCACCAATTGTCGCTACCAAAGTAAGGATATTGGGAAGATAGCGGTGATGGGCTGGCACAGGCATGTTTTTGCGGTTCATCCATAACCATTCACCAAGAACGGCTTTTGATGCCCAATTATAAGTGCTTTTTGGTTCGGGAAAAATACGAGGATTAAGCCAAACCCATAAAAACACAATAACAATCGGTATAAGCGACCATCAGCCAAACCAGATTCTACTCCAAAACGCCAAAGCGATAAGCGGAACCATTAAAAAACGAGAATAAACACTCAAAGGATTGGAATGACTCCTTCTCGCTTTATCATCCATCATAAATATTTTGGCGATGATTTATTCTAAGGTCATAAGATTATTTTCCTCCTTGACGGCAAATTCTTTTATTCTTCTTCAAAATAATCTGAATCTATTTTTTTAATATCGTAACTAGTTATTTTAGATACACCTATATCATTTTCAATCATTAATTGTGTTAGCATTTCTCCATCAATCAAAATCACTTTATGAGGGATTGTTTTTACATACTCCAAAGCATCTTTTGTGAAACTCGAAGTCGTGAAAAAAACCCCTTTATTAGCTTTTTGCCCCGCAAGACTTCCAACAAAATTTCTAATCTCTTTAGAACCAACAACATTTTCCCATCTTTTTGCCTGAATATAGATAACATCCAAACCAAGTTTATCTTCTTTAATAATTCCGTCTATACCACCATCACCACTTTGACCAATTGCTTTTCCTGCATCTTTTAAAGACCCGCCATAGCCCATTTTAATTAACAGTTCAACTACTAATTTTTCAAAAAAACGCGGTGATGCCTGCTTAACAAGATTCAGCAAGTCAGAATCTAAATCTTTTTTTATTCTTTGGTATCCATACTCTAAAAGTTCTTGCGGTGTTTGGTTTAAGCTTTCTTCTTTTTCTTCTTCGTCTTTTTCTTTGCGAAGATTTCTAAACTCAATAAATTGAGGAAATTGCTCAAGAAACTTTACATTTATTTCCTTCGGTGCTTTCTGTAAAACTTCTAAACCTAAGTTTGTAATCTTGAAATACGACCTTTTTGTAGATTCAAGTAATCCGATTTTTTTCAAATAAGTTCTCGCCCAACCAACCCGAT
>JBMFRC010000013.1:0-82421 GCA_049968235.1 Candidatus Hydrogenedens sp. | reverse complement strand
GGACTTTCTATCATTTTTTAGTAGTGGGGAGGGAAGTCGGATTTTATCGGACAGTTTGGACACATCTGATGGGTATAAATGGAAATTTCTCATTTAATTACCTTTACAAACAATGGCTGTTGACCAACAAATCTTGGTTATTGAAATGGTAGAGAGGTATGCAAAAATCTTTACCCTTTTAGGACCTCTTTTGTTCTTTCAAATTATATTCTGTGGAAGCATACAAAATGATGGCTTTATGTAGTCGAAGTATTTATCTTTGTTCTCTTGTTAGTTTTATTTTCTTTTCGTTCTTGTTTGTTTCTTCGTCCTTTTTTCTTTTCTGTGGGGGGACCTTCGTGGTCTAATTTAGGAGCGGGAAGTTTTTCTAATAGTTGGTTGAAATATTCTTTGGCTTTGATAACTTCGGGGTCATCGGAATTTGTTACTTTTTTATAGCCAGTTCCGTCGCGACTGTCACCGCAGTCAAAAAGTTTTCCATAATGGAGAGGCGAATTGTCTTCTAATAACCAATGTTTTGTCCGCAAAATGCGACGGTCTGCAATAAAACTGAATATCCACTCACGAGTCGACTTGCTTTTTCCTGTTAAAAATGGCACTAACGATACGCCATCAATAGGTTTGTCCTTGGGTATGGAGACACCAGCCCAATCGCATAGTGTTGGGAGAATATCAGATAGGTCGGTCAGTTCCATTACACTACCCTGTTGTTTGACATAGCCCGGTCCCCAGATTATCATGGGTACACGTGCCCCCAATTCCGTAGGTTCACCTTTTCCTGCTCCACCTGTGCCATTATCTCCTGTGAAAATAACGATGGTTTTTTCCTTCAGTTCTGCTTTCTCAATTTCCTGCAATAGTTTGCCCATTAATTTATCCAGATATTCTACATCGGCTTTGAAGTTCCGTTTATCATTCTTTGTTAAATCATCTCCTTCTTTCTTGGAATCGGGTGTTGGTAGATGTGGTGCATGGGTCAAACAGGTCGGATAATAAACCACAAACAGTTGGTCTTTATGGCGGTTTATAAAATCAATAACGAATTGGTTATGTATATCTGGTCCATAGTCATCAGGTTTTGTAGGGACATATTCCCCATTGCGGACGATGGATGGGTGCCAATAGCGGGCATATTTACCATCACCTTCAAATCCACTTGTATATTGAACATCCGGCGGTATATATTCTTTATATGCCCATGTGCAATATTCGTCAAATCCGCATTCAAAAATAAGTTTGGGAAGTTTACCGGAAAGTTGCCATTTGCCGGACATGGCAGTTGCATAGCCTGCTTCTTTCAGCAGATTAATAAAGGTTCTATGACTTTTTGCAATGTCTTCTATATCACTGTTAGGCTCCGCTCCACCTCGCATATTAGCAAAATTATAGATTCCATTATGACACCCATACTGTCCTGTTAACAGCATAACTCGTGTCGGATGACAAATTGGTGTAGCATAGCAAGTTTCAAACTTCACACCTTCCTGTGCCATACGGTCTAAGTTGGGTGTGTGTATTTCTTTATTCCCATAGCAAGATAGTTCCTTTGCTCCGAGGTCATCCGCTAATATGACAATAAAATTGGGGCGACTATGTTTCTTCTTTTTGTTTCCATCAGGAAAAGCCGTTTGCGAAAGTATAAATGAACCTATGCTGAAGGCTGAAATTCTCTGCACAAACTCACGACGCGACATGTTTTTCATATTCTTTTCCTTCTAACCATTTTTTTTGTATGGCAATCTGATAATAATAAACACTCCTGGTAATTTTAAGTTCCCTAATGGAAGCCATTCATTTGATTGCATACTGTTAACCATACGTGGGTATAAGGGAATTGGTATGGATAACGGATGAATTCAACATGTCCGTCAAGATATAAAACATTTCCTCCGCCGGGCTGATGATTTAACATGGGTGTATTATACTCTTCGCCTTCTCCTTTTTTGAATAAATTATCCCATATTATCGGGATTCCTGTTGTAGAGGTACTGAAATTCAAGAACCTTTCCACGCCATCTCTTAAACGATATACCACTCGTTTTTGAGTATCACCGGGATAAAATGGATAAAAAGGCAAATCACGGTCGTATATCTTCGCAACGGAATTAAGGGGTGCGTTCGATGCTTCATCCAGCATCTCACGGAATACAGTAACAAAGGCCCCTTCAATCTCTGTGCGTGGGTCAGGTGCCTGTTCATTTCCGTTGGGGATTAAATAAAGTGATGGAATGACTACCCAGCCTAGGTAGCTATATGAAATGTCATTGATTTTGCATAAATCGGGTTCATCGGTTTCTTGATTAATCCAACCCCCTGGACCCAATGCAATAGAGCGGTCAATATCCGAAGGGCAAATCAATATGTTCAAATCAGACAGATATTCTGGATACATCCATTTTGGTTCAAAAAATGATTCTTCTGTATTTACCACGCTACAGGGGATTGCATTCTCCGTCCAGGGGGTCTTTATTGCTTTAATAGGGGGATAGAAATTCCCTTTGCTTTCGTTGGCATACATAATTAGGGATAAGCCAATCTGTTTCAAATTGTTTGCACAGGAAGAGCGTCTGCTTGCTTCGCGGGCACGGGATAAGGCAGGTAAAAGAATACCAGCCAGAATTGCAATGATGGCAATAACGACCAGCAACTCAATCAGGGTAAAACCTTTTTTTTCACTATAAAATACTTGATACCATGTCATATAAATATATTATATAACATGAAACAATCAAAAAAGATTTTTATTACAAACTGTTTGAGGAGAGAAATTATCAGTAAGGACAGACACCTTAAACAAATCGGACTTACCTAACCTGTATAACTCAACAAGAATTGTCTCAATCCCCGATAAGAGTATTTAATTTTTGCAAATCATTAGCGGGATGAGAAGGGGCTTTCCCGTCCTGTTTTTCTTTCTTTTCTGCTTCTTTATCTTTACCTAATATAGAAGCAATCAATTGCTGATTTATTTTTATAGGTACACCACTTTTCATTGCTTTTTCGCGCAAATAAAGGCGATAGTCTTCTAATATTTCATTCTGAGCCATACGAATGTCCATATCTCGCATATTTTTCTTATCTTCTTCCATTTTAGGTTTATCTGCATCCGTAGGCAATGTTCGCTCTAATAATTGCACGAAATAATGTTCATTACTGAAATCTTTAATAGGGCCTACAAGAGCGCCAATATCTTTACCTTCCAATTCGTTGAATATAGTTTCCGGTGAAATCATCAGACCTTCCTGGAAAAGGTAATCTTTGGCTGTAAAGGATTTTGCCGTCTCTTTAATTTCAATCTTCAAATCGGGGAATAACCCGGGCAGATCATCAATTGATTTTGCTTCTGTTTTTATTTTGTTGGAAATTTCTTCGACTTTCTTCTTGTAATCATCCTGGAGTTTTACCATGTTTGTATAATCTTTCTCTACACGCTCACGCACCTTTTCAAGTGGGGGAATTTCTCCTTTAGTTCGTTCTAAGACTTTTGCAACAAATATATTGTCTCTTGCGGTAATTGTCTGATACTCCGAATCCTTTTCCGGTGTTATAAACGCACTACGGAATGAGTATATATCAAATTGGTTCAATCCCTCGATGGATTTTGATTCTTTAGTAAAGGGACCAATTTTAACAATTTCCAATCCCTTTTCCTGAGATACCTTTTCAAGTGTCTTTTCTTCATTGGCTTTTTGGGCTATCTCTTTTGCCTGTTCTTCCTTTTGTTTCTTTTCTTCATCACTTAGCGAGGTACGAATCATAATCTGGCGAGCATGAATTTCACGGGCACCCGTATCTGGATTTGTGCGTTCTTCTTCCACTTTGAATATATAATAAGCACCGAAGGTATATACCGGTTCGTTTACCTCACCAACCTTTAAGGAGAACAAGACCTGTCGATGGGGAGGTTCCGTTTCCCGTTGTGATTGCCATCCTAAATCACCTCCCGGTTGACTTTTTTGGTCCGAATAGGTATTTGCTAGTTCCGCAAAATCTGCACCCTCTTTGGCTTTATTATAAGCTTCGATAGCCTTATCGGGAACAGGTGGAACTAAAGAGATTTTTACGGCTTCTGCCACCAGTGTATCCGGGTCACGATAGGTTTCTTTATTCTCTTCGAAGTATTTAGCCAGTTCCTCATCTTTTATTTCTATCGGTGGGGCAATCTTTGCATATTTGATGCGGATATGTGTGAAATTATTCATTACTTTTTTATCAATTGTTGTGGGATCGAAACGAGCAGGTGCCAGAATTGCATTCATAAAAACCTGACGCGATATGGATTTTTGAAGGTCTGTATAAATCTCATTCCAATTAATCTTTCCCTTATTAGTTTCGACCCATGCATTCCACGCTTCACGGTCGAGTTTACCATCTTCCGTGCGGAATTGGGACCACTTCTGCATCTGTTCAATAAGCAGACTACGGTCCACTTTAAAATTCCGTTTTTGCTCTTCTAAAGTTATCAAGTTTGAATCTATCATCTGTTGTAAAATCTTCTCTGTTTCGCCATTTTTCTCTAATTCTTCTATTGATGCGGGTTTATCCGGTGTTGACCTTTGCTGAATGAGCATATTTAAATTTCGGCGGAATTCACTCTCCAATACAGGTAAATTCGCAACAGTCGCTATCGGATTATCATTAAACTCCGGTGTTGACGAACGGTATTTTCCCGGCATACCAAAAAACAAAACAAATGGCACCGCAATTACAAGAACTACAAATAATAAAACAGCACGACGGTGTTTCCTCATTAAATCTTGAATCATAGACTGAGACCTTTTATACTTTAAAAATTCCAGTTAAATTGATTGAGAAACAAACATAATTGCAAAATGCGATTTTGCTAATTGAACAATAAATGTATCATAAATGGCATTTTATACTCAAATAAAGGAAAAAATTAACATGATAAAAAAAGAACGAAATAAAACACTTTCAGGTTTTCATATCCCGTTTTTTTTATATATGGTAATAGTTATTTCCTTTATTCCGACCACGTCCACAAATTCTTCATATGCAGAAGATAAGCCACTGCGTAAGTTGAAAATTCCGGAATTGTCTACTGGGCAGGAAAGTATTATTTCATGGCAGAGCAAAGTTCGGCACGAATTATCACAACGTTTATCCCTTCCTGATTCGAGACCGCTGTCTTTTGATGTAAAGCAAATAAAAAAAGAGGAGAATCCAAAGTGGAAGTTAGAAGAAATAGAGGCACAGAGTACCTCACATAGACAAATGTATATTTGTCTTGCTACGCCTTCTCATGAAGAAGCGAACAAATATCCTGCAATTGTATGCATTCACGGTCATGGGGGAAATCGGTATACCGCTTTTGAAAAAGAGCCTTCGCCCTATCACGAATTTGGCAAGATATTGGTACAGAATGGGTTTGTAGTAATAACGACAGATATAGGGCAGCACGAGGTCTATGAGAAAGACCGAACATTAATGGGAGAGCGATTATGGGACCTGATGCGTTGTGTAGATTACCTGGAAACGCTCCCCTTTGTAGATAAAAATCGTATAGGATGTACGGGATTATCATTGGGTGGAGAAATGGCAATGTGGTTGGGGGCGATGGATACTCGAATTCAGGCGGTGGTAGTTTGTGGCTTTCTTACTTACATGGACCAGATGGAGAAAAATCATTGCTTGTGCTGGAAATTTGAAGGGTTACGTGAGTTGGTAGATTTCCCGGACATTTATGGTTTGATACCTCCTCGTGCTTTACAATGCCAGAACGGCGAAAAAGAACCTCCGGACCAGTTTCCACCGTCCTTAGCACAAAAAGCATGGGCAGAAATAATACCATTGTATAAAGTGTTTAATGCAGAGGAGAAAGCAGAATTGGTTATTCATCATGGAGGGCATGAAATTGCCGTAGAACCGATGTTAAAGTTTTTTAAGAGAAACTTATAATAAGTACTTCGACTATGTAGAAGGGGTAGAGTGGTCTAACAAATTTAATAGTATCCTTTCCATTTTTCAGGACTACCCATCGTCTCCGCATCATAACTTGCAGAAACAGTGCTGGCAATTCCACCCCGTGGATTACATTCGATTACTACGGTCATTTTTCGGGGTCTACATGCAAAAACAAGGTCTTCTAACATGCGATTAACTAAATGTTCATACCAGATCCCTACATCGCGATACGATAAAAGGTAATATTTTAGTGACCGCAGTTCAAGACAGTATCGGTCTGGAACATAACGAATCGTTACCTTCGCAAAATCGGGCAACCCAGAAAATGGACAAACAGAAGTAAATTCATCGGTCATAGAAACAATTTCCATATTTCTACCTGACTCAGTAGTCTTATATTCATATTCAAAGCATTCCAGGCAGTTACTTTCTATTGCTTCGGGACCTTTGAACGGGAGTGTTTTCCCCTGAGGCTTAAAATTGCGAATAACTTTTACTTTTCCTGTAATGTCTTTCTTCTTTTTCATAGCAAATTACCCTTTTACGGTTCATATTTACACTGTTGAATGATATAATACGATAAAATAAAATGAATATAAAAAAGGAAGTTTAAGTGATCTTACGATTAGTTGTAGCCTGTATTCTTCTCTTTTTCATAGGTATCGGGCTATTTGTTTTTTTTGAAGATTCCTTCCTTTCCATTTTTAATAAAGAGGAACCTGTAAATCCCCAGATTTTATTAGGACATCCATCATCCTTAGATGAAACAGGATTACCTCGCTATGAACTTTTCTTTTTAACCCTTAAAAAAGAACCTTTTCAGTTTGAGCCTGTCTCCATTCCCATACATCGGTATCAATTATTTGACTTCGGTGTTGCAGATATAAATCAGGATGGGCTTCTCGATATATTTTCCAGTAATTGTAATTTCCGTCCTTCTATTCTTTTAAACCGCGGAGAAGTAACTTTTGAAAATGCTATTCTGGAATTGAATTTAGGATTACAACCTGATATTCCTGATTTTGCGTGTAGTATTGCACCCCATAAAATAGTAGAAAGAGGCTTATATATATTCTATCTCTGGCATAAAGTTCATATTTATTACATAGAATTGTCCCGAGATACAGTTCCACTACAAATTGAAGTGATAGTCCCTCATACTCGAACAGAAACAATTGAGACAAAAGGAAATGTCAGTATCAGCAAAATTCAAACGCAAGAAGACGAGAAATCTGCAGGATTAACCCAATATAAACTGAATATGGAACACGAAGCCCTTGTTGTGATTGATATTGACCGCCCTGCTATTTCTACACAGTTTACAGTCTCAAATACATTCCCCTTAAATAAAATATATATAGGTCCGGCAAAAATATCCCCTTCGGGACATACTTTTACCTTAAATACCTTCGATAGACACAGTTATAGTTGGGCGGACATAAACGCAGATGGGAAAATAGATGTTTTTTCAGGCAGGGGTGGACTGCGGGGTAGTCCTGAATATGACCATTTACGAAAAAAAATGAAAGACCAACTATTTCTAAATGTTCATGGAAACAGGTTTGAGAACGTTTATGACACAAGTGGACTGGAAAATTGTAGTTGTGGAACAAGAAAATCATGTTGGGTAAATATTGATAATGATGATAACCTTGAATTATTTATTCTCTGTGCCCGAAATGAGTTCTGCCGATTGTTCCGGAAAGAAGATAAAGAGAATATATACAAAGAATGTGCTATGGATTATGGATTGGATATTCAAGGAGACCAACCTATTTTCTGGTTCGATATGAATAATGACGGTTATGCGGATTTAATATCTTTCTACAATAAAAAACTGACTATCTTTATAAATCAACAAGGGAAACAGTTCCAAAAACAATTTGTTGAGGGAACGGAAAATATAGAGTTGCTTCCCTCTTTCCTTGCTCCATGCGATTTTAACAATGATGGAAGTATGGAATTTCTCTTTGCCAATCAACCAGACCATAAAATTTTTGTATTCCGACACAGAGGAAATACTACATTTGAGTGGTTAAATCCTGAAGATTTCCAATTGCCACCAATATCTATCTGGGTATGTTGGGCTGACCTGAATAACGATGGATATGACGAATTAATCTCTATTCCGGAGGGTATCTTTTTAAATCATCAAGGTAGAACCTTCGAGAAAATGGATTTGTTGACGTTAACACACATTCCTCTAACAGAAATGAGTGACGCCCGTGTTCAAAGTTTCGATGTAGATAACGATGGTAAGCAAGATGTTATGTTGGGCTACCGCATTAAAGGAGATAATCCATCAGGTTATGGTGATTGGTGGTATCTCAGTTTTCTGAAAAACACAAGCAACATCGGTAACTGGATAACTTTAGAACTTCAAGGACCGAAAGGGAATCCACATGCCTTTACTACCCAGGTTTTGTGTAAAACAAAGGGAAAGGTGTCAAAATTGCGTATTATCGGTGAAGCGGAACATTCGCGAGCCAATCAGGGAAATTATCGTATCCATTTGGGATTAGACTCACAACAAGAAGTCCCTCCGTTATTTATCCTTACTTCAGAGGGAGAAATACAAATCAGAAACCTTATCATCAATACTTTGAATAAAATTAAATTAAATTTATATTGATTTCATATTTTCAATATAATATAAAAAGATAAAAAATATAAGGAGTTTTACTTTGGAAGTTAAAGTATATGAAATTACGCCATTTTTAGTGAATACTTATATTCTAATTGATAATGGAGAAGCCATTGTTATAGACCCCGGTGAAAGTAACTTACGGTTAATTAAGGATTTAGAAAAACTAAAAGTAAAAGCAGTTATAAATACTCATTGCCATATTGACCACTGTGGGGGCAATGCCAGTATTTGCAGGACTACATCTGCACCTTTATTGATGCATCCGGAAAGTGAGGTTGTCCTGCAAACATTGGGACAGCAGGCACTTTTATTTGGAGTCCCTTTCCAGGCATCTCCTCCGCCAGATGGATATTTACAAGAGGGGGATGAAATTCAAGTGGGCAACTTAAAAGTGAAAGTGCTATACACTCCGGGACACGCACCGGGACATATCTCCCTTAAAGGAGATGGCTTTGTTTTTGTCGGTGATGTCCTTTTTCAGGGCTCCATTGGAAGGACTGACCTGCCCGGTGGAGATTTTGAAACATTAATATCGTCTATAAAAGAAAAATTATTTCTCTTACCGGATGATACGGTTGTTTACCCGGGTCATGGACCTGCAACTACCATAGGAGAGGAACGAAAATACAATCCTTTTGTAGGAGAATATTAAGGAATTATTCATGTCATCTTTTGTTATATTATGCATATTAGCAATTTTCTCTACACCACCTTTTGAAGTAACTCTGGCTCCTGACCAGGTCTTGCCAATAACCTATACAAATGAACCTCTTATTGTCAGTGTTTCAGGTCCTCCCAATACTCCCTTTGATATGCTCATTACGATTGCAAAGCCTGATGGAGAAACCCTCACTCAATTACAGCCCAACAAACCCTCTACTTACCTGAATGGAAAGTTTTGGGTAACTGTAGCAGACCTACCTGCTAATCGTGGATATTTTATTTCAAATATTTCAATTAAATACAAAAACGAGATGCATAATTGGGAAATACCTTTTTGTAGAATGGATAGGAATACGGATAAGGCAATTGCTCCTCCTTTCGTTCTACACAACCCGGATGGAGCCGGGTTATATCTTGCACAAATGCAAGGTATTAAAGAGGTATCTTTTGACAGCACTTTTCCGAACCTTGTCGAACAAGTAAAAAAAGCGATTTCTTTTGGTTGTCGAGTTACGATTGTTTTCGATGTGAATAAAAATCCTTCCCCTATAGATATTTTTGAAGACTTAAATAGCAAATTAGGGGAATTGGTTAGTGTCTGGGAGATTGCGGGAAACTATACTTCTGAACAACTTATAAATTTCTTTGCACGAGTCCGGAAAACGAAAGGAATAGCAGTTTTTCGGGCATCCATTTCCAATATCGAAACTTTACCCGAGATTCTCTATTCCGTACCGGAAGAGATAATCAATGAAGTTTCCTGGTGTGGGCATTCCTTTACAGTGGAAGATTTAAAACAATTAAGAGATACAATCTTTTTACACAGAGGAGAAGGGACACCTTTTTCTTTACGGTTCAATTCAGAAAATATTTCTTCCAACCCTGTAGAACAAATACAACAAATATGGATTGCGAAGTATGCGGGGGCTCGGACAATCACACTTCCCTATTCTATACTGGTAAAAGATGGAAATATTTCGCAACTATTTTCATTTTTATGTGGAACTACGCGAGTGTGGACAGATGGGGTGGAACCTTTAGGTTGGTATAGTCGTTCCGAAACAACAAATGCTTTCGTTTACTATGCACTTTCGCACTGGATAATGATTTTCTGGGGAACGGGATCTCTAAATTTTTCAGGAGAAGGGCTTGCCACCACACAATTTTTCGACAGTTACGGAAATCCTTCTACACTTCCACAAATAAATGATAATACTTTGGTTTTAGATGATAAACCTTCTCCCCAATACCTGATAGGCAATGCTTATGAGGTGCTTTACGCTACTGCGGTTAATGAGTTGAAATCTATAGCAGGGGAAATGAATCGCAATGAATTTTCCTTTTTGAGAACTCCCGTAATTTCAGAAGCATTGAAGGTAATAGCACAGGACCCCAAAAACAATCAAAATCGTGTTCATGTATTAAATCTGTTTCGTGAATTGCCCCATCTGGAAGGACAAAAATTCGATACCTATGAAGCACAGGCTCAAAAAAGACTTTTTATAGCAAAACTTTCTAATTTCTTACGATGCGTCTGTATTACAGAACAATATCGAGGAGAACCTTTCCGTGAACCACTTTTGGACATTCTTACCCGTAGTGAAGAACGAATCACCGAATATCTAACAGGTTCTTCCTCTTCTTCAGAAAAAGATTACCGCGCAAACTGGATATTAGAAGAAGTCCACCAACTTATTGACCGTGCAGGGAAAATTACATCTAATGGCAAACGAATTGAAGCGGTAGGATTAGCATATTTGGCAGAAAGTCGAGCCCAATCTCTGGAATTCCTTCGACAAAACCCTATGACAAATGATATAAACAAAGCCACACCACCCGCCACAACAGTAATAGCCAAAAAAGAAGAAACGACAACTCCACCATCCGTTCCTCCTCCAACTCCTATAAAGCCAGCAAAACCGGAAACATCTCAAGTCCCGAAAGAAGAAGGAACCATACTCAAACCTACCGGACCTCTGGAACATACTGTAAAACGAGGCGAAACAATCTCTTCTATTTGCAAACTCTATGGTATTACAGAAGATGAATTTTGCTCGTGGAACGGTGTCCGTAAAGGGGCAACATTAAAAGCAGGAAAAGTCTATAAAATTCAGATTGCAAGAAAACAGAAAGAGGAAGAAGCCAAACCGATTACTTCATCTACATCTACCCCGACACCTACACCCAAATGGGAAGGAACAGAATATATTGTTCAGGCTGGAGACTATCCCGGATTAATTGCTAAAAAGTTAGGTGTAACCACAGCAGAATTACTCAAAACAAATGATTTGACAGAAAAGTCAAAACTTAAAATAGGTCAAAAACTAAAAGTTCCCGGAGCCAAACCCCAGGAAGGGGAAAAAGCAGCAGAACCATCTACACCTAAAAAAGAAGAAATTGCTGAGAAAGCACTTGCAAAACACCCAACATCTATTTCCACTCCTGAAACGGATAATACAGTTCAAGAGACATCCACTACAGAAGAAATTCAAATTTACAAACTTAATCCGGGAGATACCCCTGCGGTAATATCTAAAAAATTTGGTATATCTGTTCAAAAACTTATGGAATATAACAATATTAAAGACCCTACAAAACTACGAGCCGGACAGGAATTAAAAATACCCTCCCCAAAATCTGAAAAAACG
Source organism: Candidatus Hydrogenedens sp. (assembly GCA_049968235.1). GTDB lineage: Bacteria > Hydrogenedentota > Hydrogenedentia > Hydrogenedentales > Hydrogenedentaceae > Hydrogenedens. Next base: position 70,538 of record JBMFRC010000013.1, on the reverse strand, counting down.
CAGAAACAATCCATTGAAAAGAAAGAGCAAAAGGAACAAACAACAGAAACAAAACCTGGTGAAGAGCAAAAAAACTCAGAGCCTTTAATACATACTGTTGAAAAAGGTGATAATCCTTATATCATTAGTAAGAAATATGGGATTTCGTTAAATGCTTTATTAGAAGCCAATCAATTAACATCCCAATCAACTCTCCAGATAGGGCAAAAACTCATCATTCCCCCTACAAAAAAGAAACCATGAAAAGACATGTATTCCTCAAAACCAGGAATTAATACCTGTATCAGGTATATTATGTTTTAACACAAAAATTTATTATCACATCAGTTTTTGCATTCTATATTTTGTTAACACACATTAGAGAAATTGTATTCTACAGTTTAACAAGAAAGATATTGAGGATAAACTTGAACCCAATGAGAAAAAGTGTTTTACAATTTTTTACAAAAGAAGAAAGAAAGAGCAGTAATAGAAATGGAAAAGCCAAAGGAGGGGATGTTTATAGATTTGTGAAGGAAATATATCCTATCTATGTCCGTGTACAAAGTGAAAGTTTAAATGGTATAAGATAACATTTTATTAAGTATGTTCGGAATGTATCTCAGGAATGAGAGTTCTATCTAAACCCTAAGACATTCATCATGTCATAGAGACCGGGGTTGTGGGAATAAACATATCGTGCTGCACGGACAGCACCCCGGGCAAAGTTATCACGATTATGTGCTATATGGGTCAATTGTAATCGTTCTCCATGTCCAATAAAATAAACGGTATGTTCTCCTACAACATCTCCACCACGAACTGCCATTACACCAATTTCATCTTTCTTTCTCGGTCCAATGACCCCTTCTCTGCCATATACCGCTTGCGTTTGAAGATTTAATTTCAATCCATCTGCTACTTCTTTTGCCAATCGTAAGGCAGTTCCACTGGGACTGTCTTTCTTTTGATTATGGTGAATTTCCACAATCTCTACATTGTAATCCAATCCCAAACACTCTGAAACTTCTTTCACTAATCGGAAAAGTAAATTTACACCTACACTCATATTAGGGGCATATACAATAGGTATCTTCTGTGCATATCGTCGTAAAGTCTGCTCTTGCTCCGCAGATAAGCCTGTTGTACCAATCACAATCCCTTTTCGCAAATGATAAGCAATCTCTGCATGTTGAAGTGAAGAAGAAGGTTGTGTAAAATCTATCAACACATCTGCTTTCTGCAATTCTATCTTAGCATTACTTCCTAAGGTGATTTCTTTGGGTGTCGATTTTTCTCCACCATAAGAAATAATTTTTCCGGCAGATTCGGGCAAGTCAAAAGCTCCGCACACCTGAATATCATCTTCCCAGCCGGAAACTTCTAGTATTCTTCGACCCATCTTACCTAACGCACCTGCCACACAAATTCGCATACTTTATCTCCTTTATTCTTTAGATGATTATTATCCTATCACTGTATTACATCAGTTTGCCCAGAGGGGAGTAGAGGCTAAAAATACCTGACCTAAAAAATATAAGGGACCTCCAATTAGAAAATTCCATTTATCCGCAGTCTTAAATCGGTCACGGGCAACAAATATATCCGATGCATAAAAAATAATCGCTCCTATGGGGAAATTCCACAAACCTCCATACGCCCATGCCCCTATTGCAAACGATACCATGCAACTAATAATTATCATATACATATACACAGGGATTCGCATGGTGCCAAGATTGGGGTTTAGCCAGAAGGCAATGGCTATTGCAGGCACGGTAGATATAGCCATAGCAGAAATTGTAAGATACCAATCCACTTGAGCAAAGAAGAATGCAAGGATATAACATACATGGGCTAACCAGAAGGAAGCCAATCCTAATAGAAAAATTGCAGAATTTCTTGATAATAAAAATAAATCGCCCCACCAGGAACACACCAGTCCGATTATAATCCATACCATTGTTAAATAGAGAGAATCCGGCACATCGTAAAACCAATATGTAGAAAAGGCTATGTATAAAAAACAATTGGACGCCATCATTTTACCAACTGCGCGTGTCCATGGTTTCTTTGTATATTCACCATATAAACACATTAATAAGAAAAATGCCATTACAATAATGGCAAAAATAAAATTTTGCATCAATAAACTCTCCTCATAAACAATTTGAAATGATTGTAAAACAAATAAATAACAAATAACAAAAAAATAAGGAAATATTTGCACTAATATATAATAAAAAAGAATTATCCGCGAATTTTTACAATAATGATAGCTAATACTACGGGTATCAGAACCGCAATTGTCCACTTATAGTCAATTAAAAATTGAATAATTTGACCTATGTCCATAATATAAATCCTTATCTTAAACCGAAGAAAATTCCTATTCCAATTGCAATAAATGCCAGAATTATTCCCGGGATACACATCAGCCTATTAAAAGCATTATCCTCTGTCCAAAACAGACCATACCCGTTCCAGAAAGCAGAACCTCCAGATAAGAGGATTACAGAATAAGAAAAAAAAGACGGGAAAAACGGGGATTGACTATTTTTCACAAGAGGGATAGAAAGTATAACTGCTAAAATTGCACTTATTAATCCACTTACCCACATGGGCGTTGGTTTTGGGGAACTTGCTGTCAATATTCGAAATTCATTAGGGTCATCACTGGGTTTCCGTTTTAAGTGTTTATAACCAACAGGAGCAGTATCTTCTTTTTCTTGAGGTCCCGCACTTACAGAAAAGGGGTCTTTTATCGTTTCTTTTTCCATAATCTCTTCTGTGGCCCCTATCAAGCCTTTTTTATCCTCAGGTCTTTTTTCTCCATTGGACTCGTCTGAAATTTTAATACGAATATCGCCCATCTCGGACATTAAATCCTCAAAACTAAGAGATACTTTCTCTTCCTTCTTTTCAGAGATAATTGGTGGATGAGAAATTTTTTGCGTTCCTGCTGTCTTTGGAGATGACAATATCTGTTCTGGGACTGCACATAAACGGCACGCAATTTTACCGTCGGGTAACCGAATCAGATGCGACCTGCATATAGGCTTTTTACAGGAAGGACACAAAATCCCGCAAGTTCTACATATTACACCACCACAAAAAGAACATTTTGCAACTGGCTGATTTTTATTGCAAACGGAACAATTCATAACCTTCCTTTTCTATTCTTGTATATCAAAAAAATATAACAAAACATTAAAATATTGTAATATTATAGTTAATTAATATTACAATATATAAATCTGAAAAATATAGATTAATGGGGTAATATAACATGAATAAATACATTAAACAGTTTTTTCTCCTGATAGTTATGTGTGTTCTTTGTTCTGCCTGCCCCAAAATCATTACACTTCCAAATGTTGTTGGTTATCCGGAAAGTATGGCTATGGATGAAATTCGGTCTGCAGGTTTTTATTCTATATCCGTAATGTATATGTATTCGGATGATGTTGCTGAGAACCATGTAATAAGTCAGGACCCCGCTGGTGGTTCAAAGGTAGATGAAGGAATAAAAGTCACACTTGTAATTTCTCGAGGTTCAGATAAAGTTAGTGTTCCGTATATCATCGGAATAACACAAAAAGATGGTATCGATATACTTCATCAATCTTCTCTGAAAGTGGGAACTATTTCTCGTGAGTTTTCAGATATTTATCCTCAGAGCCTAAATTTGGGACCAAAGTTATTTTTGGGAGTAAAGTTAATATAACCATTTCCCTGGGCAGGAAGCCCAACCCTTACGGACTGCATCCAATTACCCGTGAAAAAGCAACTCGTGTCGCAAGTTATGTAAGAAAGGCAAAAATTCGTTCTGAAGATGGAATTCTTGTCCCAATAGCGTGGTCCATGATAAACCAGTCCTGTCAGGAGCGAAGCCTTTTATTGCAATATTTAATTGCTTCGACGCCCGACCCTATTCCCGAAACGGATGTGATACTTGACACGAATGACTTGACAGAAACAAAAATTCAGCAAGTACTCGCTCAACCGTATATAGATGTGGCATCCATAAACATTACGGGTCCTCTGATTGTGTTTCAGAATTTTATATCAACAAATGATATTACTTTTCCCAACGAACCCATACATGTTTATTGGCCCTATCATCATGCGGTCGTTATAAATGTCGAAGGGAATGTCTGTATTATAGACCTGTCCATACAGGATGGACCTATCCCCGTTAGTGAGTGGACAACGAAATTATGCAGTGAGACAACCTGCGGAGAAGTGAGCGAACAAGAATATTGGGAGATATGGTCTTATTGGTTGTCTTTGATGAACAACTGGCAGGTAGAAGAAACTCCGGAAAAACTCTGCGGTTACACTACTACGCCTATGCTCACATTTCGTTCCGACCAGGAACCTCAAATTCAAGGGCTAATAGATTCATTATCTACACTCGTAGTTCAGACCTATGCATTCCAGACATTGATAATGGATACTTATGGTATTAATGCCCCTTTCGAATCTATACCTTTCATAACATCATTGTATACCCTAGGAACTATTGACGATTTATGTTCTTGGGTTTCATTCCTTTTCTGTCAGCAGGAGTGAGTAAAATCCGTTCCAATAGTTTCATTAAAAATTATTTAATCACCATCCAAAAAAAATTCTTGATAACCTGCACCTTATAGGTTATAATTAGTGTATAGTAAATAAAGGAAAAATATGGGAAAGAAAATGCTCCAAGGTATTCGTAAGCAGTCAAACATAACTGTTTTCGGGCTTCCACTGATTACTATTGCTATTGGTCCTGATTTAGAGAAGAATGAAATACGAGGTTATGCTAACGGCATTATTGCTATCGGTGATGTTGCCAGAGGCTGGATTGCTATTGGTGGACTGGCTGTTGGTATTGTTACATTCGGTGGGGTATCTATCGGCATTATCTCTATAGGTGGCCTTTCTCTGGGTATTATCGCAATGGGTGGTTTCGGTGTCGGTGCTGTTGTCATAGGTGGTGCAGTGATAGGAATTATAGCCATAGGTGGTGGCGCATTCGGGTATTATGCTTTTGGCGGTGGTGCGTATGGCAAATATGTTATCTCCGCAACAGAACATGATCCAGAAGCCATTGAATTTTTTAAACAGTGGTTTCCATTCTTACCAATACCATAAATAAATCCCCCAAAAATCTCTTAACCTGACAGAGAATTCCACTTTTAGTTAAAGAATTTCCTAAATAATAATGATGAACTATATCTGAAATCCCGGTTTTTATTTTATTATGATAATGTGGGGATGGTTTATTGCCTTCTTTATCATCCATTTATTTTATTTATATTTCCTATTCCTGTTTATCTCTCCTCGTATATTAGATATTTTGGAGCCTCTATTATCATCGGTATATTCACATTTACTTTGGGATTTCTAAATGCGAAAACTAATCTCTGGAACCAATTTAGACTTTGGGGAAAATTCTTTGTTCTTATCGGCTCCTATGTAGTTAGCGATCTATTAGTAATTAGAAATTCAATTTTAATGGAATCCTATATGTCTGTCCGATTCTTTAACTTTGCAAATGGTAGTGACTTTGAGATGCTGTGTTTCCCTTCCGTTGTATTTTACTTTATCATTGGTATACTATCCGTTATTATTGTTAGTATATCCAATAAATTTAGACAAAGAATTAAGTGAAAAACGACAATCCGTTTATCGTTTTTACAGATGTTTATCATAAAAAAATAAAGAAGGAGTCTTTTTGTGAGTTATCGCTGGATAGTAAGTGATATTGATGGTTGTCTCTCTCCGGAAACCTCAGAAGCATGGGATTGGGAAACCTTTAAACAATTAGCCGAGTTTTTTTATGAAAGGAAGAGAAACAATTTTTATCCTGTGCCATTAATTCTATGCACAGGCAGACCTCAGCCGTATGTAGAAGTATGGGCAAAAATTTTTGATTTGCGAGCTCCCCTTGTATGTGAAAATGGTGCAGTGATATACACCTTAAAGGACAATTTATCACGATTCGGTCCCGGCGTAACGCCAGAGAAAATCCAGAGATTACGCAATCTGAGGGGGTTTATAGAAAAAAAACTTTTACCCAGCCAACCCGAAGTTATTTATCAGTTTGGTAAAGAGGCACAACTTTCTTTGTTTAGCCAGAAACCAGAATTGTTTCAGGAAATGATAGATGCAATCAACGATTTTGTTAAACAACAGGGAGGACCGGAATTAGTTATTCAACCGAGCCACTACTACTTAAATATTTCACTTGCCGGCGTCAATAAAGGTGAAGCCATAAAGATTATATTGAACGAATTAGGTTCGAACCGAAATGAAGCAGTAGGAATTGGAGATACCTTAGGTGATATGGCTATTCGAGAACAGGTAGGTTTCTTTGCGTGCCCTGCCAATGCACATAAAGAAATAAAAGAATACGCCGATTACATCTCTCCCTACCCCGACATTTTAGGCGTCCTGGATATCCTCCAGCAATCTCCTTTTCTATCCGTATGGGATAATCTTGCAGATTAATGAACGAACATACCGCGGAACATAAAATATACAGCACCGACCAGACATAATGATGCCCATACAAAATCCATGCGGATTTGCTCTTTCATATATACGACAGAAAATATAGCAAACACAATCATTGTAATTACTTCTTGAAGAACTTTTAACTGACTTAAATTTAGGAACTGAAATCCGATACGGTTGGCAGGAACTTGCAGACAATACTCAAAAAATGCCACACACCAACTGAATACAATTGCCATAAACAAAGGTTTGTTTTTTAAATCTTTTAAGTGTCCATACCATGCGTAAGTCATGAACAGATTGGATAATATCAACAAAATAATTGGAATAGAACGATACCACATAAAAAAAACACCTGATTTATATTGCTGAATGGGATAAATTTAGAGGGATTATACATATGATAACATATTTTGCATTGTATTTAAAATCTTGTAGTTAAGTTTAGGGTCATACAGGTCGGACAAATCAGCCAGGGTTGGGCATGGTTTTTCGTAGCATAGTGAAACGAATGTTTCATTTTTCAGCAAAGAAATGAAACAGGAGCGTTTTTGTCTTAGGAACGGTCTGCATAAACCTTCATATTTTCAATTGATTTTTGTTCATTACGACCTGGCATGCTGTTTGCTAAATTCAATATGAAAATTGAATAACATAGAAAAAAAGTAAACCTTAACCAAAGGAGGTATGACCTATGAGAAGATGGTGGGACCCAATTCAAGAGTTAGAGCAACTCAGACGCGAGATGGATGATTTGTTCCGTATTTTCAATGAGGATGTCTGGGACATCCCGTCATTCCGTTTCTCGTTCTTGCCGGGTGTCTCCACTCGCTCTTATCCTCTTGTCAATCTTGCAGAGGATAAGGATAATGTTTATGTGGAGGCATTGGCTCCGGGTATTGACCCTGAGTCGTTGGAAGTCTCCGTGCTGAATAATACCGTGCGTATTGCAGGAGAGAAACCTGCAATAAAGGATGTAAAACCGGAGGCATTCCATCGCAATGAGCGTGGTGCTGGTAAATTTATCCGCACATTATCACTTCCTGTCGAAGTAGATGCTGACAAAGTAAAAGCAGAGTATAAGAACGGTATTCTTCTGTTAACTCTACCTAAAGCCGAATCCGCAAAACCCAAACAAATATCAATAAGTGTAAAATAATAACCCATAACAAAAAGGAGGTGTTGGCTATGAAAGAAACAACAATTCCCGTCAAGACACAATCCAAACATGTTCCCGATACACGGGACAGTTCAAAGACACTCCGACCACCTGTGGACATCTTTGAAACCGCCGAGGGCTTAACTGTCATCGCAGATTTGCCCGGTGTCCAGAAAGAGGATGTCCAGATTCAGGTGGAGAACGACATTCTGACTATTAAAGCAGGTGCAAAAAGTAATTTGAATGTCGACCTGACTTATCAGGAATTTGACCTATATCCTTACTTCCGTCAGTTCCAGTTAAGCGATAAGACGGACCAGGAGAAAATCAAGGCTGAAATGAAAAATGGTGTATTAATTATCCACTTACCCAAGAAAGAAGAAGCCAAACCCAAACAAATACCGATTACCGTTAGTTAATAATAAAAGGGCAGGTTCGCATACAACGAATCTGCCCACTTGAACAATAAAAGGAGGTGAGGTTTATGCGTAACACATTAGTCCCTATCCAGATAAAAGAAAAGATAAATGATTTGCGTCAAACCCTCAACAATTGGTTTGACCGTTTCTTAACAACCCGTAAGGACTCGGGGAATTGGCTCACGCATGAACCTGTTTTCTTCGACTGGTTTAATACCACTACATTCCCTGCGGTGGATGTCGAAGAAAACAATGACGAAGTTATTATTAACGCAGAAATGCCCGGCTTATCTGAAAACGATTTTAAGGTTGAGCTTCAAGGGCAGAGACTTATCCTGCGGGGTGAAAAGAAATTCCAGCAGGAAAAGAAAGACCGTTCATACTATTATGCGGAATGTCAATATGGTTCTTTCTCCCGCGTTATTCCTTTGCCTTGTGAGATTATCGCTGAGAAAGCCGAGGCAAATTACAAAAACGGTGTCTTACAGATTCGTCTGCCCAAGAGCGAATCTGCAAAAGCACACCGTATCCAGATTAAAGTCGGATAATATCTACACAGGTTCGTATTAATACTACACCGCATTACAACATGGACAAGGGCACAGGGAAACGAAACTTCCCCGTGCCTTTACTTTATTTATACACATTCAATTAAAACTTCTCTTTTACAAAAAAGCATAGACACCTCCTCTATAAGTTCTACAAAAAGATTTATTCGTCATACAGCATTGAAGTAAAATAGATAAGAAGTATAAATTATTCAATCAAATAAAGGGATAAAAGGATGGAATTTCGTATAGAGAAAGATGCATTGGGTGAAGTTCAAGTGCCTCTTGATGCCTACTACGGTAGTCAGACGGTTCGTTCACTTCAATTTTTTTCTGTGGGCAAAGAAAAAATGCCTATGGAGGTTGTATATGCATTGGCACTTATAAAGAAAGCCTGTGCAAAGGCGAATCATGACCTCGGTTTACTTAAATCGGAATATTGCGAAATTATCACTACTGTGGTTGATGAAATCCTCACAGGAAAATGGGACGACCAGTTTCCTCTGCATGTCTGGCAGACAGGAAGTGGAACGCAAACAAATATGAATGTGAATGAAGTTATATCAACACGTGCTAATGAAATTTTAGGTTCACCTCATAGCACAAAAAAACCGATTCATCCCAATGACCATGTAAATATGTCTCAATCCTCAAATGATGTGTTCCCAACAGCAATGCATGTAGCAACAGTTCTGGAATTGAGTAACCGTTTGCTTCCTGCACTGGACGAATTTTATAAATCACTTGCCCGCAAATCCGAAGAATACAAAGATTTAGTGAAAACAGGCAGAACACACATGATGGATGCAACACCAATTACCTTAGGACAGGAATTCTCCGGTTATGCACGACAAATCGAACAAGATATGAATCGTATACAATTATCCTTAAAAGACCTGTATGAATTGGCATTGGGTGGAACTGCTGTCGGGACAGGATTAAATGCCCCCGTAGGTTTCGCAGAAAAAGCAGTTGCTTATATTGCAGAATTAACCCAACAACCTTTCCGACCCGCAGAAAATAAATTTGAAGCATTAGCAGGACATGATGCCCTGGTTATGCTTTCCGGTATATTAAAAACAATCGCTTGTTCCTGCATGAAAATTGCCAATGATATTCGACTGATGGGAAGCGGTCCTCGTTGTGGCCTTGCAGAATTGTTCCTCCCAGAGAACGAACCCGGCTCCTCCATTATGCCCGGTAAAGTTAATCCAACTCAATGCGAAATGATGACAATGGTATGTGCTCAAGTAATAGGAAATGATGTAGCTATTAACATTGCTGGTTCATCAGGACAATTTGAACTCAATGTTTACAAACCTGTGATTATCTATAATATCCTTCAATCTATACATCTTCTATCCGATGCATGCCAGTCCTTTACTCAAAATTGCTTGAACGGTCTCCAGCCTAACCGCAAAAAATTAGCATACTACCTTCAAAATTCATTAATGTTAGTAACTGCACTAAATAGAAAACTTGGCTATGAAGTTTCCGCTCAAATCGCCCGTAATGCACATAAAAACGGTACTACCCTCAAAGAAGAAGCACTAAAAACAGGCTTAATCACGGAACAAGAATTTGACCAGATTGTTAACCCCTACAAAATGATTTCTCCTTCTGAGTAACATTGATAACTTCTATCTATATGCTATTTTCAATCTGGAAAATGAAATAATACAATTATGAAAATTGATAACAGTATTTTTATTTTGATAATATATTAGTCCCTATTAGGGTAAATAGGGGCGGTTAGCTCAGCTGGTTAGAGCATCTGCTTTACACGCAGGGGGTCGCAGGTTCGAGTCCTGCACCGCCCACCATTTTTTTACAATCCCCACAATAGTAGATTTTTTATGTCCCCAAAAACATTATGTGCGAATGTTTATAAGATTTATTTGTTCTTTAAGTAGTAAAAGCGGAGGTTATGGGTTCCTATTTTATATTAAGGTTAGAGTATGCAAAAACTTTTAAAAGAAGAATTAGTGTTTTCAGAAATATCCTTTTATAATATTTCATCCGTTGAATAAAAAATTATAAGGGCAATGAAATAGTGGAATTTGCGGAGCAAATATTAGACTTACTACCTTCGCCAGGAGCAAAAGTAGCGGTAGGGATGAGTGGTGGAGTGGATTCTTCTATGGCGGTCTGGCTATTGAAACGGCGGGGATGCGAAGTTATCGGTTTGACTATGTCTCTATGGGATAATCGGTTCCCATTGCAGGATACTGGTGTAAAAGGATGTTTCGGTCCCGGTGAAGAACAGGAAATTGCAATGGCACAATCCGTCGCAAAACGATTAGAAATTCCCTTTTATGTTATCCGACTCGCAGATGAATACAATAAAGCAGTATTAGAATATTTTCGTCAGGAATATCTCTCCGGTAGAACACCCAATCCGTGCGTTCGTTGTAATCGCACAATAAAATTCGGATTTCTGATAGAACGAGCACAAAAAGCGGGTATCCCCTTTGACTATTTTGCAACGGGACATTATGCCCGTGTCCATTTTGACCCTGTGCAAAATCGATATTTATTGCTCCGTGGTGTAGATTTAGAAAAAGACCAGAGTTATTTCCTGGCTATGTTACAACAAGAACAATTGAAAAAGATTGTTTTCCCATTAGGCAATTTGACCAAGACACAAATCCGAATTTTAGCACGAAACGCGGGCTTCCCAGAACTTGCCGAACAAAGTGAAAGTCAGGATTTTTTAGAGAGCAATAAATACGATGTGCTATTTCAAGAAGATGAAGTGAAAGAAGGAGATATTATGGATGAGCAGGGACATGTTTTAGGAAAACATCACGGAATTATCCATTACACCATTGGTCAACGCAAAGGTCTGGGAATAGGGGGAGCCGGTGAACCGTATTATGTTGTCGGATTGGACCCCATTCACAACCGTGTTATTGTAGGTCGTAAATCTGCTCTATTAAAACAAACCATGAAAGTTATAGATTGCAATTGGGTTTCCATTCCTGATGTGCCCGAAACACCTATGAAAATTCACTGCAAGATACGATTACGCCATGAACCTGCATCCGCACAATTAGAAAAAGTTGATGACTATGGAAAAATCGTCCATGTTATTTTCGATGAACCCCAATCCGCAATTACCCCGGGACAAACCGCAGTTTTCTATGATAACGATATCGTATTAGGTGCCGGGACCATCGACTCCATCGAGAAATAAGTAGAGATATATTTCCCCAATAACACAATAATGAAAAAGATGTTATAGATACCTATACGACCAAAACACGCATTTTTCTCAATCCATATACCTTATTACAAACATCACTTCCCTTGGCTACTGATTTTTAACCCAATTATTTATATTGTTAAGGAAACCCAACGATTTTAGCATTATCTTTTTATAATTTGCTCTTTATTCATATTTCCACAATTTGTGTTTTATTAGTATCATGGGTAAATTACCTATATAAAAAATATCTATTGTGGGTGGAGTATTTAGTATGTTCTGTGAAAATAAATAGATATTTTTGGTATTATCTAATTTCATTTTATCCAGCAATTTTGTAAAAAGAAAGGTTTACTTATGTCAAAAGTAATAGTTACAGGTGGAGCAGGGTTTATTGGCTCGCATGTGGTAGATATATTGCTCGAAAATCAACACGAGGTACTTGTTGTTGATAACTTAAGTTCAGGGAAACTTGAAAATTTAAATACGAAAGCGAAGTTTATCGAAATGGATGTATGTTCAGAGCAAATGGATATGGTATTTAACGAATTTCGTCCAGATTTTGTGGCACATTTAGCAGCTCAAATTGATGTTCGAAAAAGTGTAACAGACCCGATATTTGACGCAAAAGTAAACATATTAGGTGGGATTAATCTGTTAAATAATGCTGTGAAATATGGTGTAAGTAAATTTATTTTTTCGTCTACAGGTGGGGCTATATATGGTGAATCGGAACTTTTACCTGTGCCAGAAACTTATTTCCCCAAACCGATGTCCCCCTATGGGACAAGTAAGTTATCCTTTGAACATTATTTAGGTTTGTATCAACGACTTCATGGTCTGAACTATCTTATTTTGCGATTACCGAATGTATATGGACCGAGGCAGAGCCCCGAAGGGGAAGCCGGTGTTTGTTCCATACTTACCGGTCTTATGTTGAAAGGGAAAAAACCCGTTTTGTATGGTTATGGCACACCCAAACGCGACTATGTCTTTGTGAAGGATATAGCACGAGCGTTTTTATTAGGGCTGGAAAAGGGAGTAAATGAAACAGTGAATTTAGGTTCGGCAAAAGGGACGACAGTCCGCGAAATCTTTGATATTATTGCCAAGGTTGTAGGGTATAACGAAGAACCGGAATTAGCACCGTTACGTCCCGGTGAAGTGCAAACTATCTTTATTACAGGTGAGAAAGCATATCAAATTTTAGGCTGGCAACCCAAAACTGACCTTAAAACAGGTTTGACCCAAACGGTAGAATTTATAAAAGGTAAGAGATAGCAAGTTCTCAGTTATTTGCGACATGGGAAAATAATGAAAGAGGATGATTTGTTATGGATACCATAAATTTATAATAAGCAATTTGTAAAGGATGGATTATGAAGCCGAAGGATATTTTTCGTTTTGGTGTGCTCTGGGTTTGTGCACTTTTTCTTATGGGAAATGGATATTTCCTGTATGCCTCTGAACTATCCTATCAAAAAAGAATCCGCGTTTTGCCTGTAAATGATAACAAGGAAGCATTTGATAAAGGGGTATCTTTTAATACATTTCAAGAAGTCCTGAATTATATAGGTGGACTGAAAAAGAATGGTAAATTCCCAGAAAAAGGGGTAAAAATTGTCCTGCAAAAAGGGGAATATAAAATAACCGATAGAGTAGTTTTTACAAAAGAGCATAGTGGAGAAGAAGGGAAACCGATTATTATTACCACAGAAGATAAATCAGAAAACATAATCAGCGGTGGAATTTAGATAAAGAATTTTAAGAAGATGAGAGAAGTAGATGCCTCAGGTAGGATTAAAAAGGAAATATGGGAGAAACTTTATGTGGCAGATATGAAAGAGTATGGATTAAAATCTCTCCCTCCGTTGAAGTTAGGTGGATTTGGAAATCTGGAATTACGTCAGAAGGACCGCGGTTATAAAGGATATACCGCTTTCCCATATGTAGAGATATTTTTCAATGGGCAGGCTATGACATTAGCAAGGTATCCCAATGAGGGTTTCCTTCATGTTGCGGGAGTAGAAGGAGAGACTGTTGAACGATTACCGGGATTTTCTACAATGACAAATGTAAAAATCAAAGTAGAGAACTGCCCACTTCAAAATTGGGTAAATGAGCCTAATGTTCTATTGCATGGATATTGGCATTACGATTGGTCGGATTCTTATGAATATATAGGTTCGATTGACCTGGATAAAAGGGAAATAAAATTGGCTCAATCTGCTTCGGCTTATGGGTATAAGGAAGGGGCAAGATTTTATGCTCTTAACCTATTGTGTGAATTGGACCAGCCCGGTGAATGGTATCTGGATAGGGAAAATATGCTCCTATATTTTTATCCGCCCGCAAATATGGATGGAGCAGTTATTGAGTTTTCATGGTTTGAGGGACCCATGTTTACATTTGAAGATGCGAGCCATATCTATGTAGAAGGATTACATTTTAAACTGAGTTCTGGAAATCTAATAGAGATTTTTGAGGGAGAGGATATCCGAATATTGGGTTGTTCTTTTAGCCAGAGTGGAGGCTATGGGGTTGCCGTAGATGGAGGAAAAAACCATTGTGTCCAATCTTGTGACTTCGAGACTTTAGGGAAAGGGGGTGTATTTTTGAAAGGGGGTAACCGTAAAACGTTAACCTCAAGTGGGTTCAAAGTAGATAACTGCTATTTTTATGATTTAGCCCGTGTTGACCATACTTACAAACCAGCGGTGTATGGAGAAGGTGTAGGACATGTGATTTCCCATAATTTTGTGCATAAGAATCCGAGCAGTGCTTTCCGTATGGATGGAAATGATATTCTTGTTGAATATAATGAGGTTTGCGATGTGGTTCAGGAATCAGATGACCAGGGTGGCTTGGATAGTTATGGGAATCCCACTTATCGCGGTATGATATATCGCTACAACTACTGGCATCATATCGGGAATTGGGACAAGCCTGGTCTGCCTTTACAGGGAGGAGTTCGGCTGGATTTTCCTATCTCAGGTGTGAAGATTTACGGGAATGTGTTTTATAAAGCATGTGCTAAGGAGGGCATTTTCGGTGGCGTTCAGGTAAATGGAGGTAAGGATAACCTGATAGAAAATAATATCTTTGCGGATTGTTTTATTGGCGTTACTTTTCAGACCTGCACCGAAGAAGAATGGAGAAACATTGTGAATGATGCCCTTAATAAGCCCGATATAGATTACAACTTGTATGTTCAAAAATATCCGGAAATAGTAAACATTTATGAGGACAGAAATAAGAATACCGTGAGAAGAAATATATTCTGGAAATGCAACGAAGTCATGAGAAAAATGGAAGCATCCCAAATTATTTTCGAGGATAATCTAGTTAATAACGACGACGCCTTATTTCCTCAATTCACACAGGGAAATTTTGAGATAAATAAAGATATATTAATCACATCAGGATTTAATTTCGACCCCATCCCCTTTGCTCAAATCGGACTATACACCGACAAATACAGAGAAAAATTGCCGGATAAAGTAAAAAGGATTGCAGAAAATAAATAAAGTAAAATGGGATACAAGAAAATGAGATGATAGTAAATAGGAAGCAATACATCGGGTAGGTAAATATTTTGTATAGGCAAGTTAAAAGGGGTATTATAATGGTATGATTGTGTTAATAATGATTTGAGGTGTGTTTAGCATGAAAGAAAAACTTATTTTGAAAGAAATAATCTGCAGATTTACAATGCAGATTTCCTGGTAACGGATTGTGTTGAAGAGAATTCTATCGATTTGATTATAACTTCCCCTCCGTATAATGTAGATATTAGTTATAATTCATATAACGATACAGTTTCGTATAAAGAATATCTGGCATTTACGGCAAATTGGCTTGATAAAGCGTATAGAGTATTAAAAGGAGACGGAAGGTTTTGTTTAAATATTCCATTGGATAAGAACAAAGGTGGACAGCAAAGTGTATTTGCGGATGTAATAACTATCGCAAAAAAGATAGGTTATAAATACCATTCTGCAATTGTTTGGAATGAACAAAATATTTCCTGAAGAACCGCATGGGGTTCATGGTTATCTGCTTCGGCACCGTATGTAATTGCTCCTGTGGAAATGATAGCAGTGCTGTATAAAAATAATTGGAAAAAAACAAGTGGAAGTGGAGAGTCAGACATAACAAAAGATGAATTTGTCCAGTGGACCAATGGGTTTTGGACTTTTATGGGAGAAAGCAAAACGAGAATTGGTCATCCGGCACCGTTTCCACTTGAATTGCCAAGACGATGTATTAAATTGTTTACTTTTGTCGGGGATACGGTATTAGACCCCTTTTTAGGAAGCGGGACAACTCTTCTTGCATGTGCCACAACGAATAGGAAAGGAATTGGTATTGAAATAGATGAAAACTATTGCAAAATAGCAAAACAACGGTTGTTAAAAGAGGTAGAGATTGACCAGTTAAGGTTCGATATGGTAAGGAAGGCTGAATAGAAGTGGAAGAGTCGAAGTATATTAGTATTGAAGACCTGATAATGGAATATTTTATTTCTCATCCGAAAAAATAATTATCTCATGGACCCGTTGTAGATTAGGTGGAAGAACAATATAAAAAGTTGTATGGGAGAAAACCGAGAGATCCCTGGTGGGGGATTCGAAAATTACATCAAAGTGGGTGGCTAATAAAGGAAAAAAAAGGGGTCTATAAATATGACCCCGATTTGGTTCAGAAAAGGGAGTTATTTGAATTTACTGATTCAGTGAAGGAAGAAATATTTGAGAGGGACAATTATCGTTGTGTGGTTTGTGTAAGGGGTAGGGAAGATGGTGTGGAGATACATGTGGACCATAGGATTCCGCTGGATAAAGGAGGGACAAATTCTGTTGAAAATGGACAAACATTATGTTCGGTGAATAATTATTTAAAGAAGAATTATTCTCAAACGGAGTTTGGGAAACGGTTTATAATAAGGCTTTATAATGAAGCAAAAGAGAAAAGTGATATGCGGATTATACAGTTTTGCGAGGAGATTTTTAATGTTTATGATAAATATGGGATTGATACGTATATAAAAAGACCTGATGAGGAAGATAAGATGAACGATAATGAAGGATAGTCAATTTGTCCGGAGTTTATTCTTTTCGTTGGGGTTTGCGGTAAACATGGGTACTTTTACCGAGTAAAGCACCTGCAGATTCCATGATGGTTTCACTGAGAGTAGGATGCGGGTGTATGGTTAAGTCGAGGTCTTCGAGCGTCGCACCCATCTCAATAGCCAATGTAGCTTCACCGATAAGTTCACCAGCATTGGCTCCGACGATACCGAAACCGAGAATTTGTTGTGTTTCTGCATGGGTTATGAGTTTTGTCAATCCCTCCCCACGGAACATTGTCATGGCTCTGCCAGAAGCAGACCATGGGAATCTTGATACTTGAACGGGTATATTTTTTGAGCGTGCTTGTTCTTCGGTAAGTCCACACCACGCAATTTCAGGGTCAGTGAAAACAACAGCAGGGATAGCTTGCGGTTCAAAGGCGACATTCTTGCCGGAGATGACCTCTGCAACAACTCGTCCCTCATGTGTTGCTTTATGGGCTAACATAGGTCCTCCTGCAACATCGCCAATGGCAAAGATATAGGGGTCAGTTGTGTGTCTTTGTTCGTCAACACGGATAAATCCTTTTTCGTCCACAGACACATTTGTATTTTTTAAACCTAAACCGCTACTATTGGGTTTTCTGCCAACTGATACAAGAACCTTATCAAAAATCTGTTGTGTTTTTTTTATTTCCGCACCTTCCAGTTCAACAGAAATACCTTTCTTTTGCGGTTTTAATTGTTTGACCAGTGTTTTTAAATGGATTTGATATATAACATTTTCTAAATGTTTTTCTAAAGGACGCACTAAATCACGGTCAACACCGGGGAGTAGTCCATCAGTAACCTCCACGAGTGTTACTTCAGAGCCTAAAGTGGCATAAACAGTACCTAATTCCAGCCCGATATATCCACCACCAATAACCAGTAATCGTTCGGGTATATCCTCTATGTTGATAGCAGTATTGGAATTCATAATATCTGGCGAATCAATAGGTTGTCCAAATAAGGCGGGTCTCGAACCAGCAGAAATGACAGTATATTCTGCATGGATACGTAATTCTCGACCATCCATCAAGAAAACTTCTAATGTGTTTGAATCCAGGAAACTGGCTCGTCCCTGAACATAATTAATATTTCGTAACTTCGTTAGTTGACCCAAACCACCGGTTAAGTGTTCGACGACACCCTGCACATTTTTTCGTATTTCATTAATATCTAATTTTGGTTTCTGGAAGTGAACGCCAAATTTTTTTGCCTCTAACGCATTGGAAATTACATGAGATATGTGGAGTAAAGATTTTGTTGGGATACAACCTCGATAGAGGCATGTCCCGCCTGGATTCTTTTCTACATCGATAAGAACCGTTTGTAGTCCTAAATCGGCACACATAAAGGCGCATCCATAACCACCCGGACCTGCACCAATGACTGCAACCTGTGTTTGAATTACTTCGGGCATAAGACCTCCTTCTGTTTGTAATTCTTAATTATTCAAGAAATATATTCCATGGATTTTCAAGAGCATTACAAATCCAGCGAACAAAACGAGCGGACTCTGCTCCATCGATAACACGATGGTCATACGACAAACTTAAAGGTAGCATGAGTTGTGGAATAAAACTACCATTTTGGTATATAGGTTCCATACTGGAACGGGACATCCCCAAAATAGCCACCTGTGGCGCATTTATAATCGGTGTAAAGCCAGTACCCCCTAAACCGCCTAAATTACTTATAGTGAATGTGGCACCCTGCAATTCTTCTAAAGTTAATTTCCGTTGTCGGGCTTTCTCCGCTAATTTTGGGAGTTCAATAGAAAGTTCTTTAATTGACTTCTTATCCACATTTCGCAGGACAGGAACCAGAAGTCCGTATTCTGTATCAACCGCAACACCGATATGATAATATTTTTTATAGATAATTTGTTCTTTTTCGAGGTCAATGCTGGTATTAAACTTTGGGAATTTTTTTAATGCTTCGGCAACGACTTTCAATGTAAAAATGAGTACGCTTAATCTACCGCCGGCGGATTGAATTTTCTTTGACCATGCCTCACGGAGTTCTTCCAATTGCGTTATATTCGCTTTATCAAAATGGGTTACGTGTGGAGCAGACCAACTACGCATCATTTGTTCCGCGGTTTTTTTGCGAATGGTACTCATCGGTTCAATAACCACAGGTCCCCAGGAATCTTTGGAAGATGATATATCTATCTCTTCTGCAGATTCAGATGTGGGCATATCATGGCTTATCTCCGTTTCCACTATCGCTATATTTTCTGTCTTTCTCTTATGATACGCAATAACATCTTCCGTAGAGATTTTTCCGGACGTGTCCGATGCAGGGACTTCTTCAAGTGAAACTCCTAATTCGCGTGCCAATCTACGAACCGATGGGGAAGCCAAAATGGGAATATTCGATGTTGCTTTTTGACTTGCGACTACCGAAACTGAAGAAGGTCGTAATGGCACAGGTTTTTCGACAAGAGGAGAAACAAGCCTTTCTTGTTTTGGTGGAGATACTTTTCCCCCTTCAGGTGTAGAAACAGGCTCAGGAGGTGGTGTGCTCGTCCCTGTTATCTCCTCTATAGTAAAAATTAAGATGCCGGGCTTTACTTTTTGCCCTTCCTTCACATGGATTTCTAGTATTTTACCCTCCTGCGAAGAGGGTATTTCTGCCACCGCTTTATCCGTTTCAATTTCCAAGACAGTCTGTCCTTTACGGATAATATCTCCAACCTTTACTAAAATCTTACCAATAGTTGCTTCTGCAACATTTTCCCCCAGCGAGGGTAATCGGAATTCCTTTGGCATGGTCTATTCCTTCTTTAATTATGTGTTATAAGTCCATAGGAGACTTTTTATTTGCAGGTATATCTGCGGACCGCATGTATTTTTTTACGATATTTGTATCTATTTTCTTATCTTGAGCCAGTGCAGACAGGGCAGATAGTATGATATACCGGCTATCTACCTCAAAGTAATGTCGCAGGGCTTCTCGTGTATCGGAACGCCCAAAACCATCTGTTCCTAAGGATATAAACCTTTGCGGAACCCATCGGGATATACTGTCCGGAACAAGTTTTACATAATCGGAAACGGCAATGGTTGCATGTGCATTGTTGTTCAGGCATTCGGTTACATACGGAATTTTTTTGGTAGATATTGGATGTAGCTGATTCCAGCGTTCTGTTTCCAGGGCATTTTCACGGAGCATTTTATAACTCGTGGCACTCCATACATCTGCAGAGATATTAAATTCCTCTTCGAGAACGAACTGTGCTTTTAGTGCTTCATTAAGTAATGAACCACTGCCTAATAAATTTACTTTCATTTTTGATTTTTTTAAGGAAGAAGGTCGAAGTAGATATAAACCTTTAATAATCCCATCGCGTATTTTTTTCCCCGCCGGGATAGGTGGCATGGTGTAGTTTTCATTGCCCACAGTTAAATAATAAAATACCGGTTCCTGCTTTTCATACATGCTACGAATGCCTTCCTGCACAATAATGGCTATTTCGTAGGCGTACGCGGGGTCATATGCACGAAGGCAGGGAACAGACATAGCGAGGAGGTGACTGTGTCCATCCTGATGTTGCAGACCTTCCCCGGCAAGGGTTGTTCTGCCCGCAGTGCCACCTACGAGAAATCCACGTACTTTCATATCTGCAGATGCCCAGATTAAATCACCAATCCGCTGAAATCCGAACATAGAATAGAAGATGAAAAAAGGAATGGTATTAATTCCATGACTGGCATAAGCGGTTCCTGCAGAAATAAAAGAAGCCATTGAACCTGCTTCTGAAATCCCTTCTTCAAGGATTTGCCCATCTGTTGTTTCTTTGTAATACAGAACCGATTCGGAATCTACAGGTTCGTATTTTTGTCCTTGCGAAGAATAAATTCCTATTTGACGGAATAATCCTTCCATACCGAAAGTGCGTGCTTCGTCTGGCACAATAGGAACGATTAATTTGCCAATCCGTTCATGTTGTAATAATTTTCGTAAAATAGAAACAAATGCCATCGTTGTGGAGACGGGACGAGGTGTCCCTTTATAAAACTCATCAAACAGCTCGTTTTCAGGTGCAGGTAAAGGCGGTGCCAATACATCGCGATGGGGCAAATACCCGCCTAATGCCTTGCGTCGTTCCTGGAGGTATATCATAGCGGGATGGTCTTCCGGTGGTTTACAAAACGGGGCGAAGGCAATCTCATCATCGGAGACAGGAATCCCGAAGCGAGCCCGAAATTCGCGTAGTTCATCTTCATTGAGTTTCTTTTGTTGATGGGTTATATTCTTCCCTTCGCCACTTTCACCAAGTCCATATCCTTTGATTGTCTTTGCCAATATTACCGTAGGAGTCCCTTGTGTTTGTAACGCATGATAATACGCAGAATATACCTTTACCGGGTCATGTCCACCCCTACGCAATTGGCGTAATTGAATATCTGAAACCTGTTCGAGATACGGAGCCAGACGCGGTTCATGTTCTATCATTTTTTTGCGAATATATTCCCCGGATGAAACAGAAAATTTCTGATACTCACCATCAACAATATCCCCTAATGCGTTTACCAATAAACCATGTTCATCCTTCTCAAATAGCGGGTCCCAATCACTACCCCAAACCACTTTAATTACATTCCAGCCTGCTCCGCGGAATATGGCTTCCAACTCCTGTATAATTTTTCCATTGCCACGAACAGGACCATCTAAACGTTGTAAGTTACAGTTGATGACGAAAATTAGGTTATCTAATTTCTCGCGACTGGCTAAACCAATAGCACCTAATGTTTCCGGCTCATCGGTCTCGCCATCTCCCAAAAATGCCCAAACATATCCACCATTTTTAGGCTTCAAACCCCGATTCTCTAAATATTTGTTAAACCGTGCCTGATATATTGCCATAATAGGACCCAGTCCCATAGAAACGGTTGGGAATTGCCAGAATCCCGGCATAAGTCGTGGATGTGGATATGACGGCAAGCCTCCTCCTTTATTTAATTCGCGTCGAAAGTTTTTTAGGTCATTCTCGGAAAGCCGTCCCTCTAAGTAAGCTCGTGCATATATTCCCGGTGAAGCATGTCCCTGAAAATAAATTAAATCACCACCGTAGTCTTCAGTTCGTGCCTTGAAAAAATGGTTAAATCCTACTTCATATAGGGTGGCTACAGAAGCATAAGTAGATATATGCCCCCCAATACCATCTGCTTCGCGGTTTGCACGAACTACCATTGCCATTGCATTCCAGCGGATATATGATTTAATAATTCGTTCTAATTCACGATTACCTGGATATTCCGGCTGTTCCGATACAGGAATGGAATTAACATACGGCGTAGTTGCGGGGCAGGGCTTGCGAATACCTAAAAGGTAAGTATAATCCTGAAGTCTTCGAATCAACTTTGCTGTTGCCTGAGGACCTCGTTCTTCCAGATAGGCTTTTAATGCATCAATCCATTCTTCATCCGGAAAAGTCATTGCACTGATTTGTTCTTGCATCTCATTTTTATAATCAGAACTACTCATAAATAGCGTCCCCTCTGTTTTTTTTTATTTTACTAAATATTCCATGTTAATTATCCAATTATACTAACAAATTAATTGATTAATTTATTTTTTTTTTTTTGAGTATCTTTCTAAAAAATTAGTTATTTTTGTTTACTTTTGCTACGAAACTGCGTTATAATTATGAACATATGTTCATAATGAATCGTGAAAATTAAAAAGGAATTATAATGGCAAGACCCTATTGTTCCCGAAGATTGAATGCATGCCCGCCCGTTAAGGAATTCATTCCTTGTGAACAGGGAGGAATGGAAAGAGAGCCAGTAGTGCTTTCTCTGGATGAGTTTGAAGCACTCCGTCTCGCTGATTATTTGGGAATGTATCATGAAGAAGCGGGGCAAGAAATGGGAGTCTCACGCCCCACATTTTCACGAATCATTGAGCAGGCACGCAGGAAGATTGTTGGTGCTATTGTAGAGGGGAAGCCCATTCGGATAATGGGGGGACCTGTCAATTTTGTTTGCAGACAGAAGGAGCGTGGTGGTGGTAGACATTGCCATAGGCATTGTAAACAGAAGGCTTATTTTTTAGAATCAGACCGGAATAAAAATGAAAGTAAACAATGAACTTTAATAATAAGGAGATTAACAATGAGAACCCAAAGAAATTTTGCTAATTCATTTAATAATCGTGGACAATTCCGTTTCGGTGGTGGTCAAGGTCGGAGATGGATGTCTACTAACAGTCCGACCCCCGGATTATCTTCACCGGGTTATTATCGTCAAGGTTGGAGATGGATGTCTCCGAACAATCCAGCAGATAACCCACCGGAAAGCAATTTGTCGAACGAAACAACAGAATCTTCCGAATGGACTTATATCGGTCCATGTCGCTGTGGTAGAGGACCCCATGCATTTTATCGCAGTTCCAGAGGGAACATCCTGCATGCTTCAAAGGTGAAAAACATAGAACTGTAAAAATTACTAATCTGAAATTCGAGAGGAACTATTATGAAAGTTGTTATTCCAACAAATAATAAAAAAACAATTTCAGCACATTTTGGGCGAACGAAAGGTTTTTTAATTGTCGAGATTGAGAACGGTAATATCGTAAATGAAGAGTATATCCCGAATACAATTACCGGGCATGCCCAACATTCTCATGATTCAGAACATTCACAACCGCATTCCCATGAGCATAATCATTCTATAGATACGCACGAACAAGTAGCACAAAGATTTGCGAATATTGATGTGGTAATTGCGGGTGGAATGGGATACGGGATGAAAAGCAGATTCGAGTCTGCTAATATAAGAACGATAATCACATCAGAAAAAGATATAAAAACAGCCCTTACTCTTTTTCTTCAAGGTTCTTTGAAGCATGAAGAGGGTTTGACATGTAATCATCATCATTAATGTAGGCTAATAAAAAGATAATCTGTTGACGGTTGGGCATCTTTCTCGCGAATTTGTTTCATCTGTAATATAGTCGCTTATTGCTTATCATCAGTGATACAATAAGAGATTATAGATATGAGAAATTATTATGAAAAAGCAGAGTATCTTTTTAAATAAAGTCTTTATTATCTGTTTTATATTTTCTTTGCTGTTATTTTATCCATTTTGTACGGAGGCTCTTAAAGCAGGAGCGGTTAAAGTTGAAATTACCCCGGATTTAGGTGTTCCTCTGAATGGTTATGGTGCGAGATTAGGAAAAGGAGCGAGAGCAGTTCATGACCCCTTGTGGGCGCATGTCCTTTATCTTGCAGATGATGAAACAGAACTATTTCTCGTTAGTTTGGATTTGTGTGTTATTGACCGAGAACTGCGAGAAAAAGTTATTATTATGGCACCTGAAAATTTCCCGTCACAAAATATTATTATGACTGCGACCCATACCCACAATGGTTTTGGGGGAATGTGCAAAAATTATCCTATCCGCTTTGTCTCTGGCAGATATATCCCCGAACTTGTAGAACGCACAGCACGTATTATCAGTCAGGCACTTCGCGATGCAAAAGAGAAAGCACAAAATGCTGTATTGGGGTATGGGAGTATTCAGCAAAACGATTTAACCTGCAATCGCCGTTATCCGGTAGGTCCGATGGACCCGCAAATTGGTTTTATTGTGATTGAAGATGCAAACGGGAATGAGATTGCAATAATTGCCAATATGGCAGGGCATCCCACATCCATTGGGGATGAGGATTTTTATTCCTTCTCTTCCGATTATCCGGGATATTACTATCTTGAAATAGAACAGTTATCTTCACCGGGTTGTGTCCCATTCTTTCTGAACGGTGCAGAAGGGAACCAGACTATTCAAGCCCCCGAACAAAGTTCCGGCTGGGCTCGAACTGAAAAAGTAGGGAGGATTTTGGCACGGCGTGTTTATGAAGCACAGAAAAGTGTTCCTCTTTCCGATGCAAAATTAAAATTAACAGCAAAAGAAATACCTCTACCCATAAGTATAGCGACCTTTTTCCCGGAAAAGGTACTGTTCCATTCACTCCAGGTAAATGGTTTGGCTATTTCCTTTTTCCCCGGAGAAGTGTGTGTGGAATACGCACTCCAACTTCGTGAACATGCGTTAGAGGCAGGATTTAAAGCACATTTCACAGTGGGTCTGGCAAATGATTATCTGGTGTATTTTGTACCGAAACATCTCCTTTTTGATAAAACATACGAGGCAGGAGCTCATTTTTTTGGGCCTCAGGCAGAAAAGTGGGTCTTGAATACATGTTTATCTTTAATAGGAATAGAAAAGCCGGAATTACAGATTACTCCCGTGGATATTCCTCAAATCGATAAGATAGGTTCCATTTCCATTATAAATCTATCGGGGACTTCTTACGAAAGAGGTTCGGCAAGGGGACAATTTTCAAAGGAGCAGATTCAGAAGCGATTTGATGAATTAATACAAAGACCTATACTGGAGGGACGATACCTGCCAGAACAGGGTTTCTTTTCCTTCATCCCATCATCATGGATAAATATTAGTTCTTTAATCTTGCCTGCTATGGCAATTAGCATCCGACCATGGGCAAAGAAATTGCATCCAGAAATAGTAGATGAACTCATAGGCATATCTGATGGTGCGGAAATGCCGTTCGATAAAATCTGGCTTCTTCAAAATGCTATAAATATACAGAATGCTCAATCTTATAATCCGCTATTTGATACGCCCTTATGCACCGCTGTTGCTATTTTGGGAGAACGAGCAGGAGCAAAGGATATTCTTATTGCTCATACGGTTGATTGGGCAATAAATGAATTGCCGGTTATATTCCGACATAAACCTGTCCATGGAGTAAATTTTATTGAGATTGGTTTTCCATGGTTTGATGGAACCCTATGTGGGATGAATCAATCTGGTATCGTTTTGTCTATAACTCGGGATGCCTCTATAAAAACAAATCTATCGGAGGATACGCCGGGTCCTGAATTTACAATGAAACATATTTTATCTACATGTAATACCCTCGAGTCGGCAGTGGAAGAAATATCTAAAATAATTATCCCACAAGCATACCATGTACTCCTTGCAGGGAAGGATAATAAAGGGAAATGGTCTGCATTACTATTCCCTTCGCTCAAACCGGAAGATACTATTGCTCAGGACCTTTCTAAACAGGGTATCTTATTGGGTTGTGGTTCCATTGCAACTGCCTCGGAATCTACTGTAAAAAGATATTCAAATCTCATAAAAAAAATAGAAGATGAACGGATTATTAGTCCGGAAGAACTCAAAACGATTATGACATCTTCCGATAATCAAGATAGTTCTCCTTCCCAAATATGGAATGGGAATAGTCGTTTAAGTGTAATCTTTGAACCGACGGAAAATAAAGTCTGGCTATCAGTCAGAGATAATGAAGGAAAGCCTTCAGAATTTATATCCATAGAATCAGGGATTTGATTATTTTTATGAGTGAAACTATGCGTGTATATCGTGTATCTGGTATGCGAAGGCGAAGACCTAAAAAAAGTTTTTTAAAGTTTTTATTGAAGTTATTTACCCTGATTATTTTCCTTTTCTTCGTCTGGTTCACATGGTCAACAAGAGATATATATCCTGTGGAACGATTTATTCCTAATGCACCTGCCTTTCAAGTTTTCAGTCCACAAATTATGCAGAATTACCAGACCCTTATAGCCTCTCCTCTCTGGGAATTGGCAGAACCTTCTTCAATGATACTTGAAGTAAAGAAATTGTTATCTGACCAACAACGAATACCTTTATGGGTAATAAAACATCTTATTTATGACTTTTTCTATTTTTCTGTGAACGACCTGAAAACATTTGAAGATGCCCTGTTAATTGTTCGGCTATCATGCATTGGTTGTGTTATTGAAAAACTTTATTCATGGACACAGCCTATAGAAGTAGATTGGGCAGGTGGTCTAAATCTGCGGTACCTACCGGAACAGAAATTATATTATGCACGTAAGGGAAGGGTCCTGCTCTTATCACCCAATCGCGAAACACTGGTGCAATCCATAACACAAAAGGGAGACAAAAAAACAGAGACAGTCATCACTGCTGAACTCATGAGGAATCAGGAAAGGCATTTAGCATGGGGAACTTTCACACCTCAACATGAGGATTTTCAGGGACTCTTTTCTCAAATTTATTTCTATCTTGCCTTAACAAGAGACCAATTGGGACTTAAATGTGAAACACAAATAACTCCGGATATGGAAACACCGTGGACAATTTTACTTTCGGAAGTTGTCTCATCCCCCTTACAGGAACCTGTAGATACACTTTTTTCTTGTTCTATTAACACAGGTGTACCGATTAAAACATGGCTCCGTGCTTTTGAAACCATACCAAAAGCCAGTCTTATACAACCCTTTACCAATCCAACAGAAATTCCCTTTGCAGACTGGTTAAAATCTTTTTCTCCTTTTGTTAATAATGAGTTTTATATTGCGGTAGATTCTTTTTATACAGATGAAATTATTCCCTTTATACCCAGATATTGTGTTATTGCAAAAACAAACCCCAATATGTGCGAAGATATTGTTCAAGCAATTATCGACCCTACCATCATTGTTCTTGGAGAGAAAAATAAGGCTCTTTCTTCTCCCAATTCCAATGAATATATTGTCCCTCTTATTGGTAGTTCTCAGACAGATTTACATATCCAGTGTGCAGAAGATTCTTTGCTATTTGCGAATAACCGAGAATTACAAAATCAGATAATAGAACATATAAAAAATAAGAACACCTTATCTGAAGGTAATTATTCATTGATTCTACAGGTGAAACCGGAAAAACTTATTACAGAAATTAACAATGCAGTCGCAGTTCTAATGGAATCAAATGTATTACAATTTCAAAACCCGGAAAAAATAAATGATTTATTCAATAAAATTAAGTTATTCAAAAAAATCAAAATCACAATAAGTCTTAACAAAGGGCGGTTAAAAATTGCAGGGATAGCAGAACTCGACAGTAAAATTATAAAAACGACACATCAATAGAAATGTTATAATATGCGGTATATCAACGACTTATAGAAATAATACAAAATTAACCAAAAGTATGGGAAAAATTTATTGATAATTGTTGACAAATAATGTTGAATTTAGTATAAAATTTTGATAGATTATATATATGTTTTCATAATGTTATTTTTTATAAAGGAGTATGTTTTATGGATAGTGAATGTTGTTACGGTAGAGCATTCTTATCCGTAGGTTGTAATCGTGAACTATTCTTATGTAATCTTCGCCAGTTTTTTAATTTCCCCCTTGAAAACTACATAATTGATGAAATGATAAGGTACTTATGTGAATTTTCACCGAATCACATCAAGGTCTTGCACAAAAATATTCTCCAGAAACAGGAGATAGAAAAACATATATGGATTGAATCTGAAAAGCAGGGGAGAAATGTTAGAACTGAAGCTACATACGACTGGATAATCAAGTATGCCCATGTGTTTAATTCCTGGTATGAACAGGAATATGGGACCAAGTTCCGAAACAATCTATATGATAATACATATTCAGATATGCAGTTTGCTAAATAATTTGTATTTCCAGGTAATTCGTTGAAAGTTTACCATTTTATTTGTAATGAAATATAAGGTATTATTAAAAAAGTACCGAACGGTAGTTAAATAATACTTTATATGATAAACCACAAATTCGCTCAATCGTAATGTGTGTTAATAAGAATTCTTTCCCTTCTTTCTATTTCTTATTTATTCTTCATGCAATAAAAAATTGTTATTAAATAATGTTCATTTTAATTTTAGGGAAACAGATTCCTTTTATAAAATTAAAGAATTGATGTATAATGACACAAGATAAATTTTTTAGGAAGTTTGTGTGAATGCATATAATAAAGATAGAAATATGTATGGTTTGTTTATGTCTATGTTTAGGTATTTCATGTGCCACTATGAATTCAACAAATAAAAATACACAAGAAACAATAGTATTTTCTTTTCCGGAAAATGTAAATCAATGGAAATTAGAAAAGACAAATCCGGACCGTTATGATTCGGAAACGTTATACGATTATATCGATGGGAATGCAGAAGTTTATCGTTCCTTAGGTGTAAGAGAGGTGTTGGCTTATCGCTGGTCTAATCCTCAGCAAGTAGAGATTTTTATGGATATTTTTGATATGGGCAATTCCGCATTAGCGTATGGTGCCTATCATCATGACATTCGTGACCAGAAAGATGTGGGTTTAGGGGTTGAGTCGGAAGGAATGAATAATTCACTTGCTTTCTGGAAGGACCGTTATTTCATATCCATTGTAGGAATGGGCGATTCTCCGGAGATAAATCAGACAGTAATGGAGTTAGGCAAAATAATTGACCATCAAATACCCAAAAAAGGAAATCCACCTGAAATTATACATCTGCTCCCTGAAAAAGGACAGGTTAAAAGTCATGTGCATTATTTTAAGGATTATGACCTTTTAAAGGTGCACTTTTTCATCACAGATGAAAATATATTGCAGTTGGGCAAGGATACAGAAGGAATTTTAGTTCGCTATTTTCTACCTGAACAGGATGAACGGTTTCAAATAATCCTTGTTCGTTATAAGGATAAGAAAAAGGCTTTGCTTGTCGGTCAAAATTTTAAAAATTTTATTGATAAATCTGAAAAGGAAATGGGCAAAGAGGAAAGAAGTAAGAAATTTGGCTTTAATTCGATACTTATACATTCCCGTGATAAATATCTTATATTGATTATCGATTGGAAGAAAAGAGAGACTGCAGACTTATATGTTAAAGATATAGAAACAAGGATAAAACGATAGGAGCCAGAATTATGATTAAAACGAGTCGCAGAAAGTTTTTACAGACAGGAGCCTTAGGCACGGCATTCTTGTTTGGCATACCACATTATAGTTCCGAGTCACAATCTCCGCAAGCAGGAGAAAAATCCCGTGTTGTTCTTATACGGGATAAGGATTTGCTGGACGCAGATGGAAATATCAATAAAACCGTTCTGGAAAAAATGGTTGATGAAGGTGTGAAAAATCTATTTCAAACAACTACCCCTGAAGAAGCCTGGAAGAAGGTAATTAAGCCTGAAGATATTGTAGGTATTAAAAGCAATGTATCGGGGCCACCTCGTACTCCTGTCGAACTGGAAGATATTTTAAAAACCAGAGTGCTATCGGCAGGGGTGCCATCGGATAAAGTTTCCGTTGATGACCGTGGAGTGTTACGAAATCCTATTTTCCAGAATAGTACTGCATTAATTAATGTTCGTCCCATGCGGACACATCATTGGGCAGGTGTTGGCAGTCTGTTGAAAAATTACATTATGTTTTCTGAAAAACCTCCAACCTGGCATGCGGATTCGTGCGCAAATTTGGCAGGATTATGGGATCTGCCGATTGTTAAAGGGAAAACACGACTTAATATTCTTGTTATGATTACCCCGTTGTTTCATGGGAAAGGACCGCATCACTATAATAAGGAGTATACATGGAACTATCAGGGGTTGGTTATTGGCACGGATCCAGTTGCTTGTGATGCCACAGGATTACGAATATTAAAAGCAAAACGATTACAATATTTTGGTAATGAACAACCTTTCGCTGTTTCTCCTCATCACATACAGGTGGCACAGGACAAATATCATCTGGGAAATGCCGATGATAACCGTATAGAACTGGTTAAATTAGGCTGGGAAGATGGCGTTTTAATTTAGTGGTTCGAACAGATAGGACAGTTCAGACTTTTCTGGTCTGACTTTTTAGCCATTCTTTGGCACGACGGATGAAGTGTCTTTCCGATGGGTAAGTCATCATCGCTTCTGCTGTATCTAAGGGGACCCAGATAGTATGGAAAAGGGCTTCCTCGTCCCCCATAGGTGAGGGATTTCCTTTATTGTCAGGTTCTGTTTTCATAAGAAAATAATGCTCAATTCGTATAATATTTTTACCTTGATATTTAAATTTACTCAGGTCGTATCCTAAATCGGCAATAATCTCGGTTTCCCAATACCCGCTTTCTTCGCCTACTTCTCTACAGGCACATTTTTCATGTGTTTCTCCCTTATCTACATGTCCTTTAGGTAAACGTATCTCATTTATATATTTATTATTTCTAACTACATTACGCTCTAATAGAAGTACCCTATTTTGTGTATCAACAACTACACCACCAGCAACAACTATCCTTTTTTTACTCATGGAAATAACCTCATTAGAGCATATTATTCATGTAAAAGGAAGTGGGCATCTTCCCTAAAAGAATGAAAAAATACCTTTTTAATTTAAATTATTCAACTTTAATGCAATCCAAACCTGCCATATAATTGGTAGATTTTTCGTTCTTACCAACGATTCTCAATTCAAGGATATTTGGACCTTCTACTAATTTTACGGGAAACTGAATAGATGCACGAACTACTTTCCCTTCATTATAACCATCCCATTCTGCCACTTTTTGCTGGTTAACCCACAATTGAACTTGTCCGTAATCCGGTGCTTTGGTGTACCAGAGTGTTACTTTCTTCTCTCCTGCCATGTCCGAAGGGACATCTACCGTTGTAGAGTAATTTTTAGGACCTTCCGGTGTAAACCATAATTGTTTGTTATTGCTCCATTCATTTCCAAAACCGCTTAAATCCTGTTCTACAACTGTATTATCGGCATTCTGGAAAGCGACCAATCCCCCTTCTAACTCAAAAGCACCGGGCTCAAAATGTATTGCCTGAGAAGCCACTTTTTCCGGAAGCCTTTTTTCTGCAGGAGGTAACGGTTCAAAGGGAACATGCGGTTCCGTTTGATACCAGTAGGCTACTGAACTGAAATCATCAGAGCGGTCATTGGCATGTCCATGTTCTATATTTACGACGATGGACTTTTTGAAAGGAATAGGGTCGAGTATATGGAAACGATACACATTCCATTTCTCGCCTTTTTTATGTTCCCCACGAAGAGGGCAGCCAAAGAACAGATAACTGAAAGCAGGACCATAACACCATGCTCCGCAGAAATAATCCTCCGAACCTGTTCCATGCAAGGAGGGCTCTTTTTCACCATCAACAAAAAACATATCATCGCCTTCCCCCCACCAACCATCGGCACGATTGTGAATGGATAAACTCACACCAACATAATGTCCCATCCCTTGTGCTTCGAGGAAAGTATAATTTTTACCTTCCGTGCAGGGATATTCCTGTCTGTAATGTGCGTGGAAACGAAGAGGTGTATCAATAGATTCGTATTCATTGTAATCAATGTAATAATAAAAAGCACCGCATACATCGGTCCCCTCATTGGTGATAGTAATAAGAGCTCCTTTTGCGAAGGGCATATACCAGAAGCAATTGAGTGCGTTAGATGTTCCAATCTGAATAGGAAAACTGCTAAATGTATAGTATTGCCCGTGTCCAAGTCCGAAGAAGTCGCCAATAGGCGATTCCACAGAAGGCGTTGTCTCATCATCCCAATACATACGCAATACCAAATTTTTTAAGTGGTATTTATCCTTACTTGAAATGGTAACCCAGATATGAGTAATGGCTCCCGCCCCTTCAATTTTTGCTAATGTTCTTGTTTCACCTATTGCAATGGGTTTTTCCTGCATTCCATCCGCATTGCCACCTGTGCGGTCATAACTGGATATGCGGTGTGCGGTATGATTCTTAACATCAGCAAGACCTTCTGCGAGATTCTTCGCGGAAGCAGTTAGTGTCAGAACTGTAATACAAAACAAAGAAATAGAAAATAACATCGGGTTTTGTTTGTTCAAGAAATATTTCATAACATTTCTCCTTATTGTGTTTATTTCTTTTCGATTTAACATTTTACTGAATGGTGGTGGACTATGCAAATATGAAAGTAACCCATTGAATAATTCAATTTGTAGAAATGTATAAAATTACTTACCGACATTTTTTAAGAGACGGATAAAAAATTCTATTCCGTTCATATAATTATCTATATGAAGGCGTTCATTGGTTGCATGAATAAGTTTTATATCTTCTTTTGTAAACTTAAATGGCTGGAATCGATATAGATTTTTTACCACGCCAACATAATTTACAGAATCAGTTCCTGCTAAGGTTAAAGCACTAGCAACAGGGATATCTCCCCATACTTCATGAATGGTTTTTACAATGGTTTTATATCCTTCTGCATTTCTGTCGGATATAGGACTGGCTTCATCGGTTTTTTCAGGTGAAAATTGTTTTATTTCTATTCTCTTATCGTTTACCACTTTACGAGTATAATCGGTTACTTTTTCGGTGGTATCACCGGGGAGCATACGAATATTGACGACAGCATAGGCATTCGTGGGGAGAACATTTTCTTTTTCACCGGCGTGGAAAAGTGTGGGTGCGAAAGTGGTTCGAATTGCGGAATTGGCGCTGGGAATTCTTGCAAAGACATGCGTCATTAATCTATCAAATAACCATAGATTGGAACATACCATACGCATAGGGAAATTCATATAAGGGGAAAGGTCTTCAAACATCCAGCGAATAGGTCCTACTAATTTTGCAGGCATACGGTTTTGTTCTATCTTACATATAGCGGAGGCAAGAATCCCTATAGAACTTTCAGCCGATGGAGCAGAGGAATGTCCCCCCTGTGTGGACACAGATAGTTGCAGAGATAGATACCCTTTTTCTGCAATGCCAATAAGAGCGACAGGTCCGTTTATTCCTGGAATAATTCCTTCATTAATTGCCATGCCTTCATCCAAACTAAATTCCGGCGATATGCCTCGTTCTTTCAGGAATTCGGCTATTTTTTGGGCACCGTTTCTTCCTCCTACTTCTTCATCATGTCCGAAGGCGAACAATAATGTCCTTTCGGGTTGATAGCCCTGTTGAATCCAGTAATTCACACTTTCCAATAAAGCGATAACATTACACTTCATATCAATTGCCCCTCGTCCCCAGATATATTCCTCAGCAACTATGCCACCGAAAGGAGGATATTTCCATTGATTTTCTGTTCCTTCTTCTACGGGGACCACATCATAATGGGCTAAAAACAATGCAGGTGGAAGTGATGGTTTTTTTCCCTCCCAGGTAAATAATAGGCTATATTTGTTAACGATGTCCTTTTTTAAGGTTGAATGGACCTGTGGAAATGTTTCTTCGAGGTAATGGATAAAATTTTTATATTCATCCCAATTATTATTCTGTTCCTCCTGATATGAAATTGTTTTAAATGTAAGTGCCTTAGCCAGACGATAGGCATATTCCTGTTTATGGGCTAAAGAAAGAGGTTCTTTTTCACGGACAGGAATGGCTCTTTTCCATCGTGCCTGTTCTGTTTTAAAGAGAATAATAAAAACCAATATCAATATAAAAATTAAAGTTATCTGAATGAGCCGAATAAAATACCGTTTCATTAAAACTATCCTTTCCTGTTATGTGCATGATTTTTTATGATAGCAGATCTTCTATATTTCGCCACCTACAACCCAGCCGAAGTTCTGTGCTAATCGTTTCATGAACCCCAATTTCTTTTTAGGTTCTATAGCAGGTGCTTGATAGAATAGTCGTTGTGATACTGCTTCAACACAACGACTTGCAGAGGCATTTGGATAGGCAATAAAGAAGGGCTGACTTTGCATAATGGATTGGTTGACATGAGTATCACGAACAATATGTCCGAGATAGATTAAACCACGCCCTAAATATTGTTGTGCCACATTTGTTAATTTAGTTGCTACTGCTTGTGCCTGTGCAGAGTTCAGTACCATATTTACAATCAACTTTATAACGGCATCGCTTCTCTGATAATGGATAGTTTTTAGCATAGCGTAAGCGTCTACAATCGAAGAGGGTTCGGGTGTGGTTACTAACAGCACCTCATCAGCAGAGGTGCAAAATGAAACGGTATTTTTCCCAATTCCTGCCATGGTGTCTAAAAGCAAGAAATCACTTCGTTCACAAAGGGACATTAGTGCTTCGACTAATCGTTCACGGTCACGGTCCACAAGGTCTGCAATGCGGGATAGTCCCGACGAACCTGGTACTACTTCCAGCCCTAAGGGTGCTTTTATGACTACTTCTTCTAAGGTTTTTGTCCCTTCAATTACATGAGCCAGATTGTAAAACGAGTGCAGACCCATTAAAACCTCGACATTGCCCAACCCCAAATCGGTATCCACAAGAACGACACGGGCTCCCTGTGTTGCCAGAGCCAGAGCCAGATTCACACTGACACTGGTTTTCCCAACACCGCCTTTACCGCTGGTAATGGCAATGACACGACATTGTTTTTTTGTTTGTCCTGCTAATTTCCTTAATTTTTCTGCCTGGTCAGCCACGATTTCTTTTCCCTTCTATTAGTAATTCAACAATTCCGCCCGGAGTTGCCAGAGTAAAATCATCCGGAACATTTTGTCCATGTGTAAGGTAACTCACAGGCAAGCCTGTTTCTAAAATTAAACTTAACATAGAGCCGAAACGGCGTGTTTCATCCAGTTTTGTAAAAACGAGACTTGTCGGATTGAGAGAAGAAAAACCGGCAACACTGTATCTCAAATCTTCTAAGGGTGTATGTGCTCCCAGGACAAGAATCGTCTCATAGGGTTTTATTATCTGTAATATCTCGCGAAGTTCCTTTACTTGTCGTGTATTGAAAGGACTATTGCCGGCGGTGTCTAAAAATATCAGGTCATATTTTGAGTATTCCTGCATTGTTTCCCATGCGGTTTTCTTGTCATCAATAATTTTTAGAGGGACACCAATTATTTGTGCGTAAATTTTAAGTTGTTCGGTTGCCCCAACACGATAGGTATCTGTGGAGGCAAGGGCTACACGCACTTTTTCATGAATGGCAAAGTGAGCGGATATTTTTGCAAGGGATGTGGTTTTCCCGACGCCTGTAGGACCACAAAAGACAATCCATCGTGGGACACCGCTACAAACCGGAATACCGTTGGTGGTAACAATTCGTTTTCTTAATTCCAGAGCCAGGCGTTCAATAAATATTTTTGGGTCGCGTGCATGTTCCGGACTCATATTTTGTAGGACAGTATGTATCAAATCGGCAGATAACCGTTTAGACATTCCCTGCTGGACAAGGTCTTTATAAAAGGGAATTGTTTCATTAGGTATTCCTGTTGGTGCAGTTTCTACGGACATAACCTGTAAGAGTTCCCTAATCTCTCGTAATGCTTTTACAATATCTTCTCGAGGAGGTGCTTCTCGTAATTTTTCTTTAGGGAAAGGAAGCACAGGTGTTTCTGTTTCGCCGGAAACCTTTGCTTTCTGGGGAATTATGCTTTCCCCTTCCGTGATAGGTTTTTGTTTCAATCGCTGTTGTGTCTCACGAATGATACGCTCAAATTCTTCAATTTTTTTCTTCTTTGTTTCATCCTCTACAACAGGTGAAGCGGAATGTTCGAGATATTTCTTTTCAATAACAGATTTTTTTCGTTCCTCTGTCGCATTTGTTTCCGGTATGGAAACAGTTACCTCATAAGTTTTTTGTCCGAACCAGCCTCGTATCCCTTTTTCATATACTTCCTGTGTTCCAACAACGATGGCGTGTGGACCGAACAATTCATGTATCTTGTTGGCTACCTCACTTAAATGTTTGCATCGTATTTTT
The DNA here is from genome assembly GCA_049968235.1 of Candidatus Hydrogenedens sp. Classification (GTDB taxonomy): domain Bacteria; phylum Hydrogenedentota; class Hydrogenedentia; order Hydrogenedentales; family Hydrogenedentaceae; genus Hydrogenedens. The sequence continues at coordinate 34,066 of JBMFRC010000013.1, read as the reverse complement.
AAAAATTTATTTCCCATTAGACTTCGATTTGTCCTTCAATCTCGACTTTAACTGAGCTATCTATCTCATTATACGAAAGAACACGAACTTTAGGTAATTTTCGTTCTAAAATTCGGTATAGAAACCGGCGCACATTAGCCGTGCAAACTACGATAGGTTCGTACCCTTCCAACACAAGACGCTGAATAGTTTTAGCTGTATTTTCACAAATCTGTTGTGAACGCTGAGGCGAAACAGGGACATATTCACCTCCTTCACTTCTTTTTACAGCATCTAATATTTCCTGCTCCAATGCAGGAGAAAGCGTAACAATTCGCAGTGTATTGTTTTCATCTACAAGCGGTGCACAAATGGTTCTCGCCAGTGCATGACGAACATACTCCGTTAATACATCGGTATCTTTGGTCCTCGGACCATAATCACACAAAACCTCACATATAACTTCGAGATTACGAATAGACACTCGTTCACGAAGTAAATTTTGCAATACCTTCTGAACTTCACCATATGAGAGAATGTTCGGTATAAGTTCATCGACCACAGTGGGGGAAGTCTGTTTTAATAGTTTTAACAATCGTTGCACTTCTTCACGGGTTAACAATTCCCCGGCATGGGTAGAAAGAATTTCAGAAAGGTGTGTTGCCAGCACCGCAGACGGTTCTACCACGGTATATCCCGCACTTTCTGCCTGTTCTTTCTGACTTGCAGGGACCCATAGTGCCGGAAGCCCAAAAGCCGGTTCCGTTGTCTCAATCCCCTGTATATTCTTATCAACAATTCCGGGATTCATAGCGAGGTAATGGTCGGGAAGTAATTCATAGGAACCTACCGTTGCTTCACGAATTTTAATACTATATTGATTGGGCTTCAATAGAAGATTGTCTACAATGCGAACAACAGGAACAACAAAGCCCATTTGCAATGCCATCTGCTCACGAATTTTTTGAACGCGAGATAGCAAATCTCCTCCTTGAGAGCGGTCTGCTAATTTTATAAGAGCAAAACCCAATTCAACCTTAATGGGGTCGATAGTTAATAATGCTTCCGCTCGTTCTGTGGGACTTTCTGGTTTCTCTTTTGCCTTTTTAGTAAGTTCCTCTTCTTGTTTTGCTTTTGCTTCTTTTTCTCTTTGGACCTGAACGGACATATATGCAATAAATCCAAGCACAAATGCAACTATAATAAACGGACCAAAAGGCATACCGGGTACGATACCGAAAAGTGCTAATAAACCTGCAGAGACGGCTAATGCTCGTGGATAACGACTGAATTGAATAGTAAAATCTGCACCTAAACTGGTTTCTTCTGACACGGTGCGTGTAACAACCAGACCTGCTGCGGTAGAAATCATCAACGCAGGAATTTGCGAAACCAGACCATCACCAATAGTGAGTTGTGTATATATCCGAGCCGCATCGGCTAAAGACATACCGTTCATTAACACGCCAATGACAAGCCCTACGGAGATATTAATGATGGTAATAATAAGCCCTGCTATAGCATCGCCACGAACAAATTTTGTAGCACCATCCATAGCTCCATAAAAGTCTGCTTCCCTCTCAATGTCATGTCGCCGTTGTCTCGCCTGTTCTTCTGTTATGAGTCCTGCATTTAAATCGGAGTCAACACCCATCTGTTTACCGGGCATTGCATCTAAGGTAAACCGTGCTGCAACTTCCGAAATACGCGTTGCTCCTCGAGTAATTACAACAAACTGAATAACAACGAGTATAATAAAAATTACAATACCAACAAAGATATTCCCATAAGTAACGAAAGTTCCGAAAGCACGAATGACCGAACCCGCATCTGCCTGAGCTAGAATTAATCGAGTTGAAGCCACATTTAGACTTAGTCGGAATAGCGTAAGAATGAGCAATAATGACGGGAAAATTGAAAAATCAACTGCCCTTTGCAGATACATGGAAGACAAAAGCACTACCACAGAAAGAGAAATATTTAATGTTAATAGTAAATCCATCAGTACTTTTGGAATAGGAATAATAAGCACTACCAGTACTCCGACAACGCAGATAGCCAGTGCGATGTCTGGACTGCGTGCCAGATTCCAGAGATTTGTCGGTTGAACGCGTGTTGCCGGTGCTACCGCCATATCCTATCCTATGCTGTTTTACGGTTTTCTTTTAATAAAAATTCTTGACGCTCTTTTTGCTTTTCCTCTCTGCGGTCGATGCGATATACGAAGGCTAATACTTCCGCCACTGCACGGAATAAATTTTCAGGGACGGTTTGACCGACCTCAACCGTTTTATACAAGGTCCGTGCAAGTTCTGGTTTCTGCACAATCGGGACCTGGTGCCGAACTGCAATTTCGCGGATTCGGTCGGCTATAAGTCTCGCACCTTTCGCTATCACGATGGGTGCAGGCATTGTATTCATATCGTATTGTAAGGCAACAGCAAATTCTGTTGGGTTCGTTATGATAACATCTGCTTTGGGTACTTCTCGTAACATTCGTTGATAAGCAATTTGCCGTTGCATCTGACGAACACGTCTTTTTATTGCCGGGTCTCCTTCCATCTCTTTCATTTCTTCCCGCATCTCACGAACTGTCATACGCAAATCCTGTTCACGTTGCCACCATTGAAATCCGTAATCCGCTATACCCAGAACCAACATAACAAGAGTTATACGCCACCATACCGCAAGAAATAGTTCACCGCTAACATATAAAATATCAACGATAGAGTAATTCGGAAGAAGGATGAGTTCTGTCCAGCGATTGCGAAGGGCATAATAAACCATAACCAATAAAAGAGCCAGTTTCGCAATGTTTTTCCCCAACTCGTATAAAGCCCGTAGAGAAAAAAACCGATTAAACCCGGAAATAGGATTTATTCGATTTAATTTTGGAATAAGAGGTTTTCCTGTCCAGAGTAAGCCCACCTGTGCGTAAGCAATAGCCAGACCTGCAGACATCATAATTAAGATATAAGGCAAAGCACCTATCCCAATATAAATTCCAACTTCCAGCATCAAAGATTGAAGTTCAGAAGCATCAGAAATAGATTGCCAGGGTTCCTCAAAGTAATGTTTTGTTACATTTAATAAATGTTGAAAAGTCAAAGGTGCAATAAACCATAATGCCACCATAGCAGAACTTAAGCCGATAGCAGACGTCAATTCTTGACTTCGTGTTACATTACCTTCTTCCCGAGCCCGCTCCTTTTTTCGTGGAGTAGGCGGAAATACTTTTTCACCTCCGACATCTTCTGGCATAAGATACTATCCTAAACCTCGTATAAATAGTTGAACTTCACGAACCATTTCCTGTGCCATATCCTCGAAAACACCTATATAAACACCTAAAGAAATTCCTATAACAATCATTCCCAAACCAATGGTAATGGGAAAGCCAATAACTAAAAGATGTATCTGAGGAATAGCCCTACCTAATATTCCCATAACTGCATATGCCAATATCATTGTTACAATGATAGGTCCAGCAAGACGGACACCGTACATAAACATTATTTGTCCCCATTTGGTTATTTCCCATCCGAAGTTATTATCCATTCGCCCCATCAAGCCTATAGGAAGCGTTTTATAACTATCCCCTAATATTTGTAATACAACCAGATGACCATTTATCCATAAGAAAAACATTGCCCAGAGAATAAATAGATAAAAACCAAAAATAGGGAACTGCGTTTCCATAGCAGGATTGAAAATGTTCATCATTCCAAAGCCACTCTGTAAGTCCATGATTTCACCGGCAATTTGGACAGCCGAAAACATCAGAGTAACAATGAAACCTATCCCGACACCGATAAGAAATTCATAAGCACCTACAACCAGAAATGCCCCAAAACTACGAGGAATCCCCTGGGGTAAGGGAGACATTGTTGAAACAAGGATAATTGCTATTAAACCTGCTAATCCTGCCTTAACCATCATGGGAACATTCTGCGACCCTAAAATCGGCATAGAAACAAAAAGACCCGATACCCGCATCAATACAAGGATGAAGAACAAAAAAACATCTACTTCAAATATTTGTGTCGGTAAAAATTCATCCATCCATAATTAACCCTTCATAGTCGAGAAAATTCGAGAATTTGATTAAATAGGTCTTGTGTAAAAATAATCAGTACACTTGAAATCCACGGTATTGCAATTAAGAAGACAATAAAAACTGCTAATATCTTTGGCACAAATGTTAGGGTAATTTCCTGGATTTGCGTTACGGATTGCAGAATGCTGATAAGAAGCCCAACCAACATTCCTGTAAGCAACATTGGAGCAGAAACCATTAGCGTTATCCAGATAGCTTTTCTTCCCACTTCAACAAGAATATCAGGTGACATAACCTAAACCTTATGATGTTCTACTTTTCAATATTTATCTTCCTATATTCAAACTTTTAATATTATAGCAAAAATCACATTATATAGAGTGCAAATTATTACAATACCACAATATATTGTAAAAGTCAAGATGTAAATAATATTTTTATATATTTTAATGTTATTCCGGGATTAATAACAAAGATTTATAAAAGAAGCATCAAGTAAGTATAATAACTGCAAAGTATAAACATATTTTTTGTTTTGTTTTTTCTTATAAAGGGACCTTACCTGTGAAAGAAAAAGTTATCATTATAAAATTTGTCCTGATAACAAATATCGTAATTCTCTTTTTGTGTAATCATTTGTATGGAGAGGAAAATATAAAGAATATTTGTTTAATTTATTATGGTTCAGACCAACGAAGGAATTGGCAGTCAGAAGATTTTGAACCATATCTTATTTATATGGATAACGTAACAGGAAAGTCTTTTCCTTTGTTTGATACTTTTCTTTTGATTGAGTATCGTTCTTCGGATGGGAAATTTTTCTGGGGTGGCGACAAGGAACAGGAAATTACAACAATTGAGCAGTGGAAATGGCTTATCACTAGATGGACATCATGTCTTAATGTTATCAATCAATGCGTCGGCAAAATAAAAAACGAAGGGAAAATACAAAACAAAATAAATATCATCATTACAATTCCGGAACCGGATATAAACTGCATAAATTTTGGGACATTACCGGGTTCTGAAGTCCCACTAAATTTTCGGAAAACGGAAGATGCCTTAAAGGCATTACAATGGTATATCGATGATGTCTGCTACCAAATTCATAATGAAAATTATGAGCATTTGAACTTCATGGGATTTTACTACCTTGCAGAGTCTATTCCATCAGGCAGGGAAAATCTAATAAAGTCTGTAGCGGAAATAATTCACAACAACAAATTAAAATTCTTCTGGATACCCTATTTTACAGGGAACAATGTTTGGTTATGGAAAGACCTCAACTTTGATTTTATGTTTCTTCAACCCAATTATTTTTTTGAGGGAGACGGAGGTGAAAAACGACTTGTTCTGGCAGGCTATCGTATTCAACAGTTTCAATGTAGTGTAGAAATGGAACTGGATGATAGGATTCTTACATCCGAAACGCATCAATTACGCTTTCAACAATATTTGCAGGCTGGGATATATTTTCAATGGGGAAAGAAGCCTATAGCCTGGTATCAGGCAAATGATACCATTTATAAATTGGCTCATAGTGAAGATGATAGATTGAAGAGTATTTATCGTGACATTGCATATTTCATTCATGGAACATATCAACCGCCTTCCTATTTACCACCGATGGTTGAATACAAAATTCCTGACCGCAATGGTAATAACTATGCTTACCGGGATAATGGCACGAAAATAATAAAACCGGATGTGGGTTTTTGTTCATCCTTAAATCCGGAATGGATGATTGATGGGGATATAACGAACTATTCAGGAACAGCAGGGTTTGGCTGTTGTGGTATTCCCGGAGAAATTATTCTGGACTTCTCAAAAGATATAATGGTTCATCGGATACAGTTATTACTTTTCAATCTGGATGAGCGTTATTACCAATATCATATAGACCTTTCTGAAGATGGTCATAACTGGAAAACGGTTGTAGATAAAACCGAGGGAGAAAATCGGGGTTGGCAAATAGATATAATTTCACCACAGATTGCTCGTTATTTGCGTATTGTTCCTACATACAATTCCACACATCAATCCTTATTTCAAGTGGTAGAAATAGAAGTGTACTAAACGAAACTCTTTTGGATAAGTAATATAAATGCTTCGTAATGTATGGATAATGATTTAAATTCTTTTTTATCTATCTCATCACTCTTATTTGTTCTATGGCTTATCAGGGATAATGATTGCGGATTTTATTATTGTATTTGTTCTACATTCCAACCACGAACGTTGAACAAAGGCGATATCTTTTCGGGTAAGGTATCCAGTGGGACTTTTGCCTGTATCGTAATTTCTTCAGATGGACGCAGGATAATCCCTCCTTCTGACCAATAAACTCGTGGAAGTTCATAACCGGGTTTATCAGGGGCATATAATTCAGGGATGAGCATAAATGCAATATTACTACCCGTATTCTTTACATGAACTTTAAAAATACGCTCTTTCTCTGTTTTTAAAATTTCTTCCCCTCGGATATGTATTTTTGTTTTCTCCAATTCGTTTAATTTTGTAAAATCCGCTTTGGATTTGGGTCGAGTATAAAAAATTCCTTTAAGATTATGCCCGCTAACACCGGGAATATCCGGGGTCGCTGAAAGCCAATAGGTATTTGTGGAGATGAGGTGATTCGTTTCATCAAATAGTTGGAGACGAAGGAAAAACATGGGTCTCCGCTGTTCTTCGGGGATATTTACTTCACAAATCTTTGTTTTCCCGTCCGGGCTTACTGTAATGTTATCTTTTGTTTGAGACCAGAAGGTTCCTCCGTTAAGATGAAACGCTTCTGCGGATAGTCGCAAATTTGCTATTTCTTTTCGATAACTATTTACCACCCATACACACTCATCATCATAGGCATATAAAACATGAATTGGCTCACACGCTTTCTTAGCGCCGTAATATGCGGATGTTGGACGAAGATACCAGTCCACATATTGCCAGGTTATACTCGCGGGCCAGGCGGTGTTATATTTCCATGTTGTAATTCCTGTGGCTTTATATTTATTCCTTGCATATGCTTCAAACATTCCTCTTGCACTGTTAAAGTTCATGGCTTCTATTTTCCTTGAAAAGTCATTGAAATCTTTTGCAGAACCATAACAACTGTTCATTGCCTCCCGCAAAGCGTAGAAGTAACTTCCACCTTGAATGACTGTGTGGAATGACCATGCTTCGGTGTCTAATGCAGGCCAGAGTTGGTCTGCAGGAAGCATCTCTCTTAAACTGGTAGGACTTGCAATAATCCCGCCAATCCCTCCGGATTGTGCGAATCCCCATGCTCCATCGTGAGTTCTCAGGTAATAATGAGAAGGTCCTGCGTAGGTCCATAGTTCTCGTGTGCCTGTGCGTGTTCCTCCTGTGGAGCGACGCGTTGTTGTTACAAATGTTCCGGAATGGGGCTGATAGGTTCGGTGGATACGATGTCGGGCAATCAGTTCCTGATATGCAGTATCTAATTTTTCAGATGGAAAGGTTTCGTCATGTCCTAAGAAATGAACCAGACTTGGATGATTGCGAATACGAAGCATCATATCTTCAACACATTGAATTGCCAGGTCCTCTTCTAATATTGTTCTACCGAAAATTTGCTGTGTTACCATAACCCCATATTCATCACAGAGGTCATAGAATATATTTGTTTCACGTATAGAGAAACCTTCCGAACGGAGCATATTCAGTCCGGCTTCTTTTGCATAGCGAATTAATGCTTCATATCGGGTTCGAGTAAGACGGAGGAGCATATCAGAAGTCATCCATGCTCCACCCCGAATAAGTATTTTTTCCCCGTTGACATAATAAACACGCCAATCTTCTTCGTTCAGTTCGGTACGAATGTCCCGAATTCCAAAACGGGTTTGTGCCGTATCAGAAACTTTCCCCTGAGTAATTGCTTCCATAGAAAGAATATATAAATTCTGTTCCCCTAACGGTGCGGGCCACCAGATACGAGGAGATCGAACGTGCAGGACAGGATATTCCTCTGGCTTGAAAATAATTTCCCGTTTCTCCCCGGGATTTAATTTAACATTCTGTTCAAAAACACGGTCTTCGATAGTCCCTCTCACAGTAACTTCTACTTCTTGCCCCTTCATATTTGTTATCCATGCAGATACAGTCAAATCTGCAGAATCCAATGAAGGAAGGTTCAATTGAGTTTCAACATACGGGTGTCGTAACGCAATGCTTCCCTGTGTTTTTATATACACAGGTTGCCATATTCCCATATTCAAATCCGGTGGTTGTGGATTATGGTCATCCCAACCCGTAGTTGCTTCTATCTGTTTTGTATCATAATCTTTATACGGTAAAAGACCCGGCGGATAAATTTTCACTGCCAATGCGTTTTTTTCGCCATATTTCAGATTTTGGGAGACAGAAAATTCAAACCGACGAAACATACCACGCACTTCAGAGCGGTCCGCTATCTTTTGTCCATTCAACCAAATTTCCGCCTCATAATTGATACCTTCAAAATGAAGTGTGCATTCCATCCCGTTCCATTCTGCAGGGACAGAAAACTCTGTTCGATACCACCACGGGTCACGGAAAGGACTATTCTCCGGCATAATTAACCAGAGGTCATCTTGATAGCCCGGTACTTTCTTCAAATTTGTTCCATAATATAAATTGGGATAAACGTTACTATCTTCAAGCACCGCAAGAATCGTATTGGGCACTTTTGTTTTATACCAACTATCTGTAACACAATTGGTAGTTGATAATACATTCCCTTCGAGATTCAATCCTCGGGATGTCTGGACCTGCCAGTTCTGTTCCAGAGGTAGTATCTCTGCAAAACTATACCATGGAATGAGAATTACACAAATGAGTAAAGTTCCTAATAAATTTTTTGTTGTTTTCATCATTTCACTCCTTATAATAGTTTTGTTTACCCCTGTTATGAGTATATTTAATCTTATATGAGTATTCAAGAAAAAGACTTTAAAAATGAAAGAAAGTTTCTTTTTTGTTATACTAATACACATTCCATTAATTAATAAAAGATAAAACCTTAAATAATCAGGAGGGTATCCTTATGGCAAATGAAGGTGTCATAAACGCATGGCTTTATGGAACAGAATGTAAAAGTGAACTTCCCAAACCTGCTCGCCCTTTGCACATTGTCCTTTTAGGGGCGCCGGGAATTGGTAAGGGGACGCAGGCGGAGTATCTTAGCAAAAAATATGGAGCGGTTCAATTATCCACAGGTGATGTTTTTCGTGCAGCAAAAAATACACCTGAAGAATCCTTAAGTCCTGCTATGCGAGAAGCAATGGTTGCAATGAAAGCAGGTAAACTTGTATCCGATGATACCGTTATTAACCTTGTTCGGGAACGAAAAAATTGTTTGAGCAGTGGATATGGTTTTTTACTGGATGGTTTTCCCCGAACAGTACATCAAGCAGAAGCATTAAAGGAATTATTAGCAGAATTAAATATCCAATTAGATGTTGTTTTGAACTATGTATTGGATACCGAGGAAGTCGTAAAACGTTTGAGTGGTCGTAGGACCTGTAAACAGTGTAAAGGCACCGCTCATATTATCTTTAATCCTCCAAAGGTAGAAGGTGTTTGCGATAAATGTGGTGGTGAATTGTTCCAGCGGGAAGATGACCAACCTGAAGCCATACGGGTGCGATTGAAAACTTATGAAGAAAGCACAGCCCCATTAGCGGATTATTATGAAAAAGAGGGATTGTTGCTAACGATTACTGCAGATGGGACACCCGATGAAGTATTCCAGAAGACAGAACAATTATTAAAACAGAGATTAGGTATTTAAGTTAAATAAATTTGGAAGGGTTAATTTAACCTGACCTGTTCGACAAATCAAATAAATTTCCCGGTGATTCCTCTATTATATCTCTGACTTTTATTATGGCTTGTTCCACCAAAGTAAAGTTTATTGTTCCTTCATCGTTTACAAGCGGTAATACCTGGGGGAGATGTCTTAATACTTTTGCGTAATACTGAGGTTCGTATATAAACACAGGTAAATTACGCGACAATATATCTTGAGCAACGCGCAGACTTCCCCCTTCATGGGTTGGTTGTAAAATACATCCTATTTTAGCAAGAACTGCAATGAACAGATTTCTTCGGACTGCTTGTTGCGATTCCCATTTTGCAGTAGGGAGCCATGGGCTAATGACTTGCATTTTATCGTGTTTAATCGCCTCTTCCCAATAATAAGGAATGGTGTAATGAAAAATACCACAGGGAAGAATTGCCTGACTTGTGCCACCCAGCAGAAGGGCTGTGTCATGTCCTGTTCGGTCAACACCCAAAGCACCCCCTGAAATATGATAAGCACCAGTATCGATAATGAACTTAACTAATTCTTTAACTTTTTCTACACATCTTACAGTAGGTTGTGTAGTTCCTACTACGGCAATACCTGTGTTGTTGTTATTTAATTCGAGTGTTCCTTTAAAAAATATCAATGGAGGTGGTTGTCCCTGTAAATATTGCCATTGTTGGGGATAATATTTTGCATTATAAAAAGAGATATTCCAACCTTCTGTTTGCACCTTAATTAATAATTGTTCTGCTTCTTTTATATCTTTCGGGGTAATTGTGGATATTTCTTGAAAAATAATATTTGAAATGTGAATGTTTTGATAATCGAGTTGTTTAATGTTTTCCAGATTGTTAAAAATATCGAGTATTTTTTCTTCATCCATAGAAAGTAGTGAATGAACTGTTTTCCATGATTGCTTTGTTTTTTTTAGAATGGATAAACAGAGAGAAGTTATAAAATAGGCATTCTTTTTTGATGAAAAGGAACTATAAATCATAAAAGAGCATTATTATTAATATATTATCTTAAATAAATGTTTTTTAGAGAATATTTATTATTGACAATGGTGTCAATAAATTATATAATAAGTATGTAAATAAATTGAATCTATACATAAGGTAAAGTGATTTATGTTTGATTTGCGAGCACTTCAGCAAAAAATACCGCGTTATATAATAGGTCTTTCTTCCGGTACTTCTTGTGATGGTATTGATGCGGTGTTAGTCCGTCTGAAAGGTTCCGGTCCGGAAATGGCAATGAGATTACTTGCTTCGAATACATTTCCCTATGACGAAGATTTTCGGTTGGCTTTGTTGTCAGAACATAAAACGGACCGAGAAATTTGCCAATTAAATTTTCAACTGGGAGAGTTATTGGCACAGGCGGCGCTGGAAATGATGAAGATAGCCAAAGAGCAGAATATTGAAGTGGATTTAATATCTTCTCACGGGCATACCATTGCACACCTTGCTCCACCAACCTTCTCAAAAACGGGTATCCTTCAAATTGGAGAACCTGCGGTAATTGCGGAACGAACAGGTCTGCCTGTGGTTTCAGATTTTCGAGCCCGCGACATGGCAGCTGGTGGACAGGGAGCTCCTTTAATGCCCTATGCGGATTGGATACTTTTCCGCAGGTCTAACCGCACTATTCTTTGTATAAATATTGGGGGTATATCTAATATGGCGGTGATAGACCCGGATTTCCAAAAAATCTTCGCCTTCGATACAGGTCCGGGAAATATGGCTATCGATGCAACAGTCCGTCTTCTTACACGCGGAGCGGAAAATATGGACCGTGATGGTCGTATGGCAAGACATGGAAAGGTTATTGATGAATTTCTTGAATATTTATTAGACCATCCCTTTTTTGTTAAAGTTCCGCCTAAAACAGCCAGTAGAGACGATTTCAGTGAAGAAAATTATTTAAGAGATGCTTTAGCCAGTCGTAAGGAATATCCAGTAGAAGACCTTGTCGCTACGGTAACAACTATGGTAGTTCGAACCATTGTTGATGCTTATGAAAGATTTGTGAAAACTCAATATACAATCGACCATATTATTATTGGTGGTGGTGGTGCGAAAAATAGAACCATACATAAGTGGCTATCAAAAAGTCTGGCACCCATTCCGGTATTTACAAGTGACCAATATGGAATACCAAACTCTTCGCGTGAGGCACTTTCTTTTGCTATCCTCGGGAATGAAACCATATGTGGAACACCTGCCAATATACCACAGGTTACAGGAGCATCTCATCCAGTAGTTTTAGGAAAAATTACCCCTCCATAAATACTCTTTAATCATTATTTACCTTGCAAAATATTGCCTATTTGTAACTATGAAGTATCGTTTATATGGAGATGTTTTTTATCTGTTGTCATCCGTTTTACCTATTCTTTTTTAACAAAAAGGAAACTAAAAAGGTAAACAGGTAGTCTTATATACAAAATTATTTTATGTAGAAATAAAATATGCGAATGAAAAACAGAAATATATACTTATTCATTCTCCTCTGTTTATTTCTATGTATCAGGACTGATGCCATTGGTGTTCGGGCTCATATAGAGATAGGCATGGAGGCTATTCAGAAATATATTATGGAATGGGAAAAACAGTATCTTGAATTAGCAGAGTTGTTCAAAGATAAAGAAGTATATCCCGCTTTCTATGCAGGTTGTTCCTTCCCTGATTGGGGCTATGGAGAAATAAATCCCGATTGTGCAGAAACTTCCCACTGGAACCCTTTTATAACCGCATACGTGGAAGTATTGCAACAAAAACTTCCCCAATTACCCCCTGCAGAAGCACGGAAAGAGTTGGCATTTTTTCTCGGGATGATTGTGCATGATATTTCCGATATTCCCTGGCACTTCGATGAAGCAAAGCATCGTTCCTTCTTAACCTCTGCACGAGAAGAAGGAGGAACTTCTCATGGAGAAGCAGAATTCTCTACGGATATTTTTCTGTTCGCAGAAAAGGAAATTGTTCCTCCCATACCCTTACAACTATTCTGGCCCTTTGAAACGATATTGTCATGCTTCCAGAAAATAAATAAACAGGTAACTTTAGAACAATTAAAAGCAGGCTGTACCCGTGAACAGGGCTATCTTGCCTCCGGACCACTTGTTGCCATGACCCAATTTTACATAATGAAACAAAAACATAACTGGGTATATCAGCATTACAAAGATTATTATTACGGGGGTATTGACCATAATGCATCTGCGGTAAGTACATTTATGAAATTTTATTTCGCAAAAATTGTGGGAGATTATTTTATCCAGAATAGTCTGGAATATGCACCTTATGTCCGGAAGAATAATGATTTTATTCCTATCCAGTCCATTCGCGATACCACCATCATACAAGGAAAACCAGAAAATAATGCAGGTAAAGAACCTTACCTAACACTCGGGATAGAACAAAATCAAAGACGAGAAATTCTAATTCAATTTGATTTGCCGAAAGAATGGAAAAAGGAAGATTTGAAAGAAGCCATTATCTGGTTATATCTGGCAGAGATAAAAAGAATTGGGTCTGAGCCTGTTCGTATAAAAGTTCAAAAGATAAATGATGTATGGGAAGAAGGAGATGGGCTTTCGGATGAGTTTGAAGGTATTGATGGTATTCCTTCTTTAGAAACAAATTGGAATACCCCAATTCATACTTCGGATGACCCTCTCAATATCTGGGAATTACCATTTCGGACAGGATGGATAAAAATAAACATTTCTGATTTTACCAATCAATGGCTTGAACAACCATCATCCAACCATGGGATATGTTTATCTTTATATACTCCCTTAGATATAGACCTGCTTTTTAAATTCTATTCATCTGACGCTTTTCAGGAAGATAAAAGCCCTTATTCCGGTGGGAAAAGAGTAGCCTATAGACCTATAGTCTTATTTCAACATAAACAATCTATGACAGACTATCTTTTCAAAAACAGAGAAGAGAAATAATCCCCCGGGTAAGCAATTAAAACAATCCCTTTCCTATCCTAAAAAAATTTCTGCCACATTACAAGGATAAAATCATATTTGAGATAGGGGGTTGTAAAGGTGAAGTTTGTGTTTTGTGCATTGAAAAAATCCTTTCCTTTCTTCTCCGGGTATCTCTGTGTTCGCTGTGGTGAAGTATTTTTTTCTCACCACGGAGAGGCACGGAGATATTTTTATTTTTTTTCACCACGGAGGGCACGGAGGTGCATAGAGAGAGGAGTATATCATTTCTTGCTAATGACTGCATATAATTTGAAACGGATGTATGGGGGATTAAGGGAGTAAGAGGGGAACTATGCATAGGTAATAAAAAGATAGAAGAACTGACAGAAAATAAAAAATAAAATGGATACAAGTAAAGATACAGACCTTTGTATTTTGATTTCTCATCGGGATTTTATCTCGTAAAAACATGTTAACTTATAACCTAACCTCTTACACGAATTGTTCAGATATTTCATTATTTATTTAAACAGATGGGAGAATATAGAGGGGGTCAAATGATTTGATAAAGAGGTTAAAATTACATGAAAATGGAATTATCTCCAACCGCCACAGCAATTATAATTTTCAAATTTTCAACAGGATAGCGTTCAGCAAGGACTGTTTCGATAATCTCTACCAATTTTTCTAAATCTATTCTTCCACGAACATTATCTATCTGCTCAAGAAGTATAATTCTATCTATCGGTGATAGCATCTGGTAATAGTGCAACCTCTGTAATGCACAGTATGCTTCATCCGTTAACTTTAATTGGTCATTATCGGGGAGATAAAAGGTCGTTGGAACTAATCTGGGTAAATTCATGTTACTTATCCTTTTTACTTTTGCTCCCTTCCGTTTTTCCCAAACTCGGTTTATAGCACTTTCAATATCCGAAAGTTTATATCCCTGCCGGCTCAATTTCCGCCGAATAACCGTTTTGGATACCTTTTCCGAATGACTTTCGTTTATTAAAGACCATATTTTATCTTCAATTTTCTTAATTTCTGAATTCATATCTTAATTTAAAAAGAACCCTTCAACTTCGTTTTTATTTATGGTGATATCTTAATTATAAATTTGTCCACCAGCAAAAATCAATAACAGAGAAATAAAGCGATAAGGTAATATGCGAATAATGCTACAAAGGTTGGTTTGTCTGGTTATGGCATAATGTCATCCATATAACGGGCTTTCTTCTTTTCCATTTCTTCGCGGACAGCGGATTGTTCTTTCATCCTTCTTTTTGCTCTTTTTGACCTGACGGGACCTAGGACAGGTGGACGTAACCAGATAACAAGCAAAATAATAGTTACTGCAAAGGCAATTTCCACATAGGAAATCCACTTGGGGATATATGCTTCTAAATTCCAGAAATCATAAAGGGGGGTTGCCCAATCAGGGACTTCAGCAGGGGTACCATCTTCACGGAGGGCTCTCATACTGGTGTTAACTTTAAACCAGACAACCACAATAACAAATACATGGACGATGATATGCATAAAAACAAGGTAAATTGTGGTCTCTATCGTATAGAAAATTACAGGAAGAGACCATTTTCGAGTAATAATGATAGTTGGTATCATAAAGGCAAGGATAATAGCATAGATTTTCCAATTATCCTCAAAATGACCGTAAATAAGATTGTAAAATTCTGTAAATGTCATATATATCCAGCCTCTAATTACATCAATGGAAAAAACTTTTATGAAGATACATTCACAGGTAATATTATAATAAAAATATATGTAGGTATAAAAATATTAATTTCCCCTCCTAAATTTATTAATATCGGTATTTGTGAGGATATTGCACATTTATTTTATGTTCATGAAGCAGAAGTATCTATAATACACAACATATGGGGAGTTTCCTATTTTACAACTTCAGTGAAAGAGATATACTCGGATTTTATCTGAAGTCATTTATTTTGTAATTTTATGCAGTTTAACTTATAATTCTACCTGTGTATTTTTAAATTTACAATTTATTTTTAAGGGAAAGCCATGATACGAAAAATTATTTTAATTACTATTGGTGCTACATTGATTGTTGGAATTTTCGCTGCAGGATTTACATTTATGATGGACGACTACTATACTGCGATTACACTGCTGGTGATGACGCCTGTACCATTGAATGTACGCGATTACATTCCCAGTATTTTAGATGGTAGGGAAGATACTCCTTACCGTGTAAGTTTCCTTACTTTAAATGATATTCCTACTTTTCCTATGCCGGATTATGAACAGATATACAACTCGGATGAAATCATTGAACAGGTTCTTCTTTATCTTTTACAAAAGGAAGAATATAAAGATGTAAAGTTAAGTAGGACCAAATTGCGGAAATCTATGTCCATAAAATCAAAAATCTTTTTTCAAGGGACGAACCAGATTCAATATCAACGGATAATCCAATTGCAATTTACCTCTAAGAACCCAGAACTATCCGCAGATGTCTGTAATTATTGGGCTGATTTGGGAATGTCAAAGATTGAAAGCCTCCGTCAGGAACCATTAAAAGATGGTATTGCCTATCTTGAAAAAACACTAAACGAGAAAAAATCTGAACTTGCGAATTGTAGAAAAGCGTTGGAACAATTAGAAGCAGGATATTATTTACCCGGAATGGAAATGCGAATTCAGGAATTGGAGAATCAAATTACATCATTCAAGATACAGCAGACAAACTTGAATTTGGAAATTGAGCAATTAGCCAAAGAGATAGAATTAAATGTAAAAGGGAACACCGATAGAACCCCCATACCTGGAACAGAAAATACTCCTACTACGGACATAGAACAATATAAAAAGGAACAAATCTTAAAAACCAGTCAAAAAGAAGCCCTGCAAAAACAGATTGCAGATTTAGAACAGGATATTACACATCTGAGACAAGTTTATGCAGAGAAAAAGCGTGAAAAACAAACATTAGAAGATGAACAGATACAATTAAGGCAAATCGTTGAAAATCTTAAAATAACTTACCAGAATTCATTGGCAAATCTTGAGAAATCCCAGAGTGAATTACGAATTGCCTCCAAAGCATTAACCCCGCGTCAAAAGGCAGGTCCCCCCCGGACTCTTTATATTTTATCTGTTATGATTCTAACATTTGTTGCAGTGCCAACAATATATATTGGACTTCTTGTAGCCAATTATTATCTTAATAAGTTTGAAAGGGACTTACATTACCTTTCTGAAACCGAATCGAAAATGGAGTAGATGAAAATTAACCAATGAATTTGGGTTCATGAACAATACTTTACAGACAAAGAAATCAGGTGTATTAGAGGGGGCATTCTGGTCATGGTTAAGTACAGTTATTAATCTCATAGCCCTGTTAATTGTTGGCAAACTGTTTGCAATTTCCCTGAACAAAGAAGAGGTAGCGGTTTTTTCGTTACTACTGGTCTGGTCCGACGGATTTGTCTTATTTTTCGGTTATGGTTTGCAGGTATCTATCCCGAAACTTATTGGTGGAGCCTCCGATGAATTAAAGGGGAATTTATCGTCTTCATTGTTTACTTTTTCCTTATTAAATTCCATCGTAATATCCTTGATTACACTTATTCTCTGGGGAATATTCTACGGAATTACTTCCTTTCAGGAGGGTTTTTCCCACACATCTCTTATGCTCGCTTATTTCTGGATAGTGCCATTCCTATTTATTGCAGGCTTGTTAAGGGATGTTCTACTTGCAAACCTCTCCGGTTTTCAGGTTTTTGGGAAAAGAGCAATAGGCGTTGCGATTGCGTCCGTATTACAGGTTATTTTTTCAGTTATTGTTCTGATTGTTTTAAAGGGGAAAATTGTCCCACTATCCTTTGCATATATTATAAGTTATCTTTTGACGGTTATCTTATTATGGTGGTCTCTACCATCAGGACGCTCATTCCGATTGGATATAGCCCAAATTACATCTGCAATAAAATTTAGCTGGGTGCTATGGGTGAATACGATTCTTAATTATCTGGTTCAACGTTTTGATACAGTAGTCCTATTATTTTTAACGGGCAGTCCTGTTCAAGTTGCGGTTTATGAAATGGCAAAAAGGCTCTGTCATATTGCTTCGCGTATGTTAAATTCACTGCTTTTGCCCTATCTCCCACATATTTCAGAATTGTTTGCTACGAAACAAGAAAAAGAGGCAGTAAAGTTTTTTATCCAATCGCAAAATGTTATTGCTATATTAAGTTTCTTAGGTATTTTATTCTTACCTTTTATTCAAAAATACATTATCTTGTTTTTATTTTCTAAAGAGTATATGGACATCACCACCATATTGGTCCCATTATTAGCAGGGATTGTGTTTGCGGTGTTATCTGGTATCTCTGGGCAAACACTTATCGCCACGAACCGTCCCTATGTAGTTACAATAACGAATATAGGGACCGTAGGTATTAACTTAGGGCTGAATTTCTTATTAATACCTTATATAGGTATGGTCGGGGCAGGATGGGCTTCGCTGGTGAGTTTCTTTTTCTCATATCTGATGCAAACCATCTGGGTAAGGAAAACCTGTATTCTATTTGATTGGGGAAAAGTATTACTCCCTCAGTGCTTTTTTCTGTGCTATCTTTTGTTATATGTTTTTTACCCGAGTTCGCTTGCTATCAATTTCGCGTTCATTCTCGTTTTATTTATAATATCCTATTATTTTAAACTCATTCCCTTTGAATATTTATTTGTCCGTTTAATGAAAATCACCGGTCTAAATAAATAGGCAAACTCAAAAAAGAAAAGGAAACCCATGGATACAAGATTATCAATATTGCAAACTGTATTGATTTTATTATGTGCAGGTGCTATGGCACAGGACAATATAGACCCATCACGATTTGTAGGAGAAAGATGGTTTGGATTGTATCTGAATAAAGGGAAGGTAGGATTTATGCAACAGGTACTATCCTTAGGTGAAGGGGGGCATGTTTATTTCACAGAAGAGGGGACTTTCCGTATGAATATGAGCGGAGTGAAACAGGAAATGAAAGTGAGTTCGGTTCGAACATACACACATACAGGAGAACTCATTTCTATTGACTATACATTGGTGGACTTGCTTTCGACGACTGAATTTCATGCTCAAGTGCAGGACAATCAATTGAAATTAGTAAAAAAGATGGCAGGACAAAGCATAGAACGCTATTTCCCCATACCTCAAGAAAAATTGAAGGATACTTTGAAATTCCAGTTATGGATGGCTCAAAAACCGAAAGTAGGGGATGAATTGGTTTCTTTCCTTTTTGAGCCGTTGTATGAACAGGAACTTACCTGTATTTCCACGATTATAGGAACCGAAGAACGGCTATTTAATGGTGTAACAACGAAATTATACAAAATCCAGACAAAAGTAAATATTTTGAATCTGGAACAGACATCGTATGTTACGGAAGAGGGTCTGGTATTGGAAGATATCGCAGGTGAAATTTTTACTATGCGGTTAGAACCTAAAGAAGTGGCACAGGATATCAATTATAGTAATGATGTGCTGGTCTCCAATGCTGCAATAGTGGACAAACCTATCAAAAATCCCCGTGAACGCGAACACTTGAAATTAATATTGAACGGTCCCTTAAAAGAAAATCACTTGTTTTGCGATGAACGACAACAAATAACTGCCGAAGGAGAAAAATTTATCTTTACCGCTACGAAATTAAACATAGAATCCATACCCAAACTGACATTTCCCATAAAGGATGATGAGGTAAAACGTTGGGCAGAACCGAGTAGTTTTGTGCAAAGTGACCATCCGGATATGATAAAAACTGCAAAGGAAATTATCGGGGATACGACGGATACATGGGAAGCAGTTCAAAAAATATGTGTTTGGGTCAAAGAGAATATGAAGACCTCTTATTCCGCACAATTGACCAATGCTCTGGATGTCCTGAAACATCGCGAAGGGGATTGCACAGAACACAGTCTACTTTTTGTGGGTCTGACCCGTGCCTTAGGGATTCCTGCACGCGAAGTGGCTGGTTTAATTTATGTCGATTCACCCAAGCCCGGTTTTTATTTCCATCAATGGGCAAAAGTATGGATAGGCAAGTGGATTGATGTTGACCCAACATTCAATCAACCACAGGTAGATGTAACTCATATCAAAATTGGAGAGGGTGATATTATCGAACAAATAAAATTAATACCCCTCGTCGGTAGAATACAGATAACTGTGGTAGAAGAATAAAACAGTTATCCATCTCAAATAAAGGAGATGAATAGAATATATGAAAAAAAATACATCCGGATATAAAATTAAAACTTGAAACAAATACCCTTTTATAGAGCAACATCTACAAAAGAAATTTTTAAGTGTGTTTGATGAAATTAAGATTTTACTCTTCAATCACTGTTTCTTCTTTTATTTTCTTTGTCGTGCTTTTTTTTGTTTTTTTTTGTTTTTTCTCTACACTTTCGGGTAAATTGAAATAAAAATATTTGCCCAATTCTAAAAGAGTACCCAACTTTACAATTAATTCATCATGTAATTCAATCTGGTATTCGGAAACCTTTCCTAAGAAATTTTCCCAGTCATTATGTTCCCATTCACCTTTTTGTTTTACGACAAATTTTGCCGCCTGTTCAAAAATGTGTTCAACAGAGTATTTTGCTCCCATGATTTACTCCTTATGTTAAAGTTTAATTTATAAATATGTGTGAATTATATTATATCATTTATTTGATTATATAAAAAATTTTCTGAATAGAACGAAACAAGTTGCCCAATTATTCCCTTTTTATGTTATTATGTAATAGGAAAATATTAAAGCAATCCGCACGCCCGAAAGAAAAAGGACTAATTTATGAAAAAGAGGATAAAAGGTTTTACACTTATTGAATTACTCACGGTAATAGCAATAATTGCGATTCTCGCAGGATTTACTTTTGCAATTTTGCCCCGGGTTCGGGAAAGAGCTAAATTACGGCGGATGGATAATACATTTTTACAATTTCGCACAGCAATGACATCTTACTTTACAGACAACAATACTTATCCCCCGGGCTATGGTTTTGTGAAATGGGACTCAAAAGATTATCAGGTAGGGCAAATATCTGATGAACAATTATTTATGCTACGACCTTATACCGCTCTCGTGAAAGTTCATGGGGACCGTAAGTATCTGGATGAGTTCTCCGATGGTTTTGATACCAATCGTGATGGTCGAATTGGTCTTATGGAATTTTTACCTATAGGGATAAAAAGTCAGGCGACTGGTGTTTATACTTTTCCGGATGAATTGTATCGTGGGAACAACAATCCCGGCGGAGAGTTAACTCGCTTAAGAGATATGGAAAATCGGCCATTTGTATATGCTCCTGTGAACAAACGGCAATTTCAAAAAGCCCGCCGTTATTGGATTGAGAATGGCTTCTTTTATGCAGAGTCCTGGGACCCGACGCATCCGATGATAAGCGATATTACCTTTCCTGCTTCGGTTTACGATGCGTATGTCCTTATTAGTGTAGGACCAGGAGGCTCAACCGCAGGTGTTGTTCCGGAACCCTTAGGGACAGAACCTCCGAGGAATGTATATCACATTCTTGCGCTACGGACTTATTTCTTAGCCACGCGTGATTTGAATGATAATGGGCAATTGGATTTCCATTTTGAAGCGAGGCGTAAAGGTGAAGCGGGTCTTGAATACGATGTAGAAGTGAGACCGGGTGTAAAGATTCACGCAACAAATAAATTACCCAAAGCAGATGAAGCCAATAGTTGGGGACCCTATATTTTTGTGGTAGAGTAATCCACGGTAAAAATAATTCTTGAAATACATATAAACCGTCACTTTAGTGGGTTAGTTTATTTGTTTCTATAACGAAATAATTCTCTCCCCCGAATATTAAAAACTTCTACCTTTCCTTGTTGTATTAAATCTTTTAATACCGGTTTTATCATTTCCTCTGAAGCATCCAGGGCAAAGGATAATTCTGGTAAAGAACAAGGATGTCTCTGGATTACATTTAAAATATCTTCCTGCTGTATGTTTTTTAGTGAAGATATAACTTCGGCAACCGTTGGATATTCTGCTATTACTTCTGCCGTTGGAGTAAATAACGATGCAAACTTATCCAGTTCGGAAGGGGTTAAACCTGTTATAGAAGCATCCGCGGGAGGACGGGTTACTGTATTTAAATGGATGCGGTCAGGATTTATCTGGGTAGAGCACTGAGCAATTTTAATAACCTCTTCCTGTGTATCCGTAATCCCTCTTACTAATAATACTTCCAGCCATATCTTTCCTGAATATTCACTACGAAATTGAATTAATCCATTCAAAAAAGTTTCAAAATCAATGGTAGGAATAGGTCGGTTGACTTTCTGGAAAGTATAGTCATCCCCTGCATCTAACGAAGGGCAAACAATATCTGCTTGAATTAAATCTTTTCGAACATCCGATTGATATAGCAATGAACCATTTGTGAGGACAGCCAAAGGAATAGGAGTAATTTTTTTTATTTCTGAAATTACCGTTCCTAATTCCTTACATAAAGTAGGCTCACCTGAACCTGCTATAGTTATAAAATTGGGAGAAACCGTTTCCAGTTTCAATCTTAATTCGCTGATTACTTCTCCAACATTATAAAAAGAGGCCCGTTCCAACAATTTACAGGTCGTTGGACCTAACTGGCAATATACACAGTCTTGAGTGCAAGTTTTAAATGGAACCAAGTCTATTCCCAACGATTTACTTAATCTTCGGGAATAGACAGGTCCGAAGACATGATTCATTTGTTTTTCTTTTTAGTTACAAGTAATTTATAAATAGAAAAGAATTATTATTCAGGTAATGTAATGGCTTCAGAAGGGCATTCATCTACACAGGCACCGCAATCGCCACATTTATCGGGGTCAACGACTGCTTTACCGTCATCATTTAAATGAATAGCCTCTGTAGGGCATACATCTACACAACTTCCACAACCGGTGCATTTTTCCGGGTCAACTATTGCTGGCATGTTTTGAACTCCTTTATTCGATTTTAAAACAAAACATCCTATCTTATCTAAATATTCCCAATTGAAGAATTTTTTTATATGATGTTTTTATTATATCAAAATGAAGAGATATTTTTCTATCAGGCTATGAATCAACTAATAGAAGCAAATGCTTCCAGCCCTGTTTCTACTCTTTGACTTACCTCTTCATGGGACTCTTCTATAAAAGTTTCTTCTATTTTTAAAGTTTCAAACACTATTGGAGGTAATTCGGGCATAGTTTCACTAACAGAATCACCCATTTCTAATGCGTATGTAATTGCATTGGATAAAGCCACCAAACATGTTACGGGTAAGAATTCCGGAGTGGATTTTTCAGGATGATGATGAAAACGAATTGCCTGTACAATGTTTTCAGGCAAATTCCAATGATTTGCCAATAAGGAGCCTACTTCGGAATGGTCTGTCCCAAAATGAGATGGTTCTACAGATATTAACGGGAGTTCTTTCCGTTTTGCTTCTTTAATTGCACCCCGAAACAATTCCGGGTCAAGATAATCAAAAACAACCTTCCCAATATCATGAAGCAGACCTGCTTCAAAAGCATTGTTTTCTGCCACTTTTAATTTCCGATTTAACAAATCGGAAATAATTGCACAGGCAAGGGCATGATTCCATAATTTTTTTCTATCGAGGTAGTCGAAAGAATTGGAAAAGAAACGAAAGGCTGTTACAGATAAAACAATACTACGGACACCTTTATAACCTAATAATACAATAGCATCCGTTAGACTACCTATTTTTCGTGGGAAATTATAATAAGCAGAGTTAACCACACGAAGAATCCCTCCAGCCAAACTCTGGTCAGAACTAATTAATTTGGCAAGCCCGATGGCAGAACTATCCGGATTTGCCATCTCTTTGAGTATTGCGGATACTGTAGTTGGTAATGTAGGTAGTGTAGAAATCTTTTCTACAATTTGCATCGGTTTCCATTCAGCCATAATGAGCACCTTTTTATTTTTTTTAATATAAATATATATGATGTATATTACCAAATTCTGTGCAGAAAATAAATTCAGGAATGAATTATTATCAGACCTTGTTATCTATGTTAATTGAATGTAAGGAGAAATTACTATGAGCAAACCCAAAATTCAACCTATAAAAGAAGGAAATTCTGCCCCAAAAATTTCATTAAAAAGCCATCGTGGTGAAAAAATTCAGTTATCAGATTTCCGTGGGAAATATGTTGTGTTGTATTTTTATCCGAAGGATGATACCCCAGGTTGTACAATAGAAGCAAAGGGATTTCAAGAGTTCACATCAGAATTTGAGAAGAGGAACGTAGTTGTTCTGGGGGTTAGTCCTGATTCTTTGGAATCTCATTGTTCCTTTGCCGATAAATATAGTCTCAGTTTCCATTTGCTTTCTGATGAAGGACATCAGATTGCTGAAAAATATGGTGCCTGGGGTGAGAAAAATATGTATGGTAAGATTAGTTATGGGATTATTCGTTCCACATTTTTGATTGGTCCTGATGGGAAAATAATTAAAGTCTGGAGGAAAGTAAAACCGGAAGGACATGCCCGGGAAGTGCTGGCAAGCATTCCCTGAACATAGATTTTAGCGAGTGCCGACAACACGGTCTTTTGTAAATTCACGCCAGAGGACAAACCAGATTGCTAACATCAGGAATAAAATACTCATAATCGTGATAGTCATAAAAGCCCGTTGTGGACTAACGAAAAACAGTTCTTTCTGGAAACTACCAATAACAGTAATTACTGCTCGATTGTATCGCTGAGAGGCAAGAACCGGAAACATAGAGTCTAAATACTTTTGTATCGTCCAGAAATCTGCTATGCCGGGAATTACATTTGCGATTTTCTCCCAACCGAAGAATAGTATAACACCAATAATAATAGGGTAATTTGTAGCACAGCCTAACATAAAACTGATTGCACCATACCCCATCAATCCCATAATTCCTACACCTAAATATTGCAGTAACATACCTATACCAATAAAATCTACATAGATACTCCCCAAAACGACACAGGCAAAAAATGTTAAGAAAAGCCCTATGGTTAGTAGAAAAGTAGAAATAAGCATATAAGCAAGGAACCGACCGAGTATCCATGCTAATTTCGATACAGGTCTTGTAAGTAGATACACGATTGTTAAAGAATCTACTTCTTCACGAATTCCAATCAAACCGATAAACAACGCCAGTAATGGAGTAAGTGTGTGAACATATATTTGTTCGGATAGGCGGATAAAAATTTCCAGACCACTTTCGCGGAACATGGCTCGGGAAAATAATGCCACAAAGATAGGAATTACCACAGGAAGAACACATATTGCGGACATCAGTAAAAAACGGTCGCGTCGCAGGGTAATTGTTAAAGCATGAAGGAAAGATGTTTTTATATCAAAAAGAAGACTACCTATGTTTTTAATTTTCAATATCTTCATTGATTTTATAACCCTCGTGGGATATGAGTTGAAATTAAGTATCGGAACACGGACTGTAAATCTTCGTCCGCACAACGGAAACTATATATAGTGACTTTCCCATCCAGGAATATCTCATTGATATGTTTAAATGTTTGCATAGGGTCTAATGTATGCACTGTTAAAGACTGGGTATCAAAATTTACCGTAGTGATATTTTCATCTACACTTAATATTTGATAAACCTTCTTTGGTTCTAATGTTTCGATAACAATGGTGCGGGGGTGATTCTTAATGAGGTCACGTATCTCACGAATTTTTCCGAAAGCCAGCACTCTTCCGTTATAAATCAAAATTACAGTATCCGTAACGCGTTCAACTTCATGCAATACATGACTTGAAAAGATAACGGTTTTTCCTTCGTTTCCGAGAGAAATAACTAACTCAAACAGTTCTTCACGAGCGGTTGGGTCGAGCCCGTTCATAGGTTCATCTAAGAATAAGATTGCAGGGTCATGGAGTAGAGCCTGAGCGATTTTTATACGCTGACGCATCCCTTTACTATAAGTGGCAATAGGGTCATACATCCGTTCGGTCATACTGACCCGTTCTACAGCATACTCCACCTGTTTTCGGGCAACTTTGGGCTTGTAACCTGAATATCGCGCTAACCAGTATAAAAATTCATAACCGCTTACTTCTTCTACAAAGTGGTCCATCTCCGGACAATAGCCTACTTTTTGAAGTGTATGAAAATTATTGCGTGGTTTTTCACCCAAAATACGAATTTCACCTCGACTGGGACGATATAAACCTAATGATAATTTAATAAATGTAGATTTACCGGCACCATTCGGTCCTAATAAACCGATAACACCGGTAGAAATTTGAAGCGAGACATTATTTAACGCCACCACCTCTCCGAACCATTTAGATAATTCTTTAGATTCAATTTGTATATCCATGAACTAACCCCTTTCCGCTTTCCGAACTTGAAGTATACAAATCAGTAAACAAAAAATGGATACACTGAATATGTATAGGAACATAGACAATGTACTTATATCTGAGGTTTGGAAAAAAATATTGCGGTCTACATTAAAGATTTTTTGTCCCATAAAATATATGGCTACGGGAAATGAAATCTGCATATAATTTCCATCCCTCATAAAGTTAGATAGAAGTCCTGCTAAAGTGGTATTGGCTATGAGAATAGTTATTACGCTTATTACAGTGATATTTTCTGTGGGGAAGATACTGGATGCGGACATGATGGCTAAGGCGGAAGGGACAACCAACACCAATGAGAACATAAGACTATCGCCCATAACGGGAAGATAAGAAAACAGTCCGGTCCATGTGGATGATTTTTTGGTCGCATAGTCCACGAACATAAGTATCACAGCAGGTATAAAGGTTAGAGAAATTCCACAAAATATAACAGATAATAACTTCCCTACAAGATAGTCATACCAGTGAATGGGTTTAGAAAAATATATATCCCAGAGACGGTTCTTTTTGTCGGTGCATACGGTTCCGGCTCCGACATATAGCAGAAGAAGCAAAACAATAGGTGCCTGTAACCGGATAAGATTGTAATAAAGTTCATCATTGACTTTTAGCCAGGTTACAGAACGAATAAGGGGTGCTAATGGATGATTGGGGTCCTGCATTGCGGAGTTGTAAGAAAGAATTTGAAGGAAACGAGCCAGAGGTTGTAGCATTCCCAGAAGGAATAATAAGTGGAAGATACGCGAACGATTCCATAATCGCACCTCTTCAAGAAAAATAACCCACCAGCGGAAATGACGAAGATATTTCCCCTCAAAGGGTCTGTAAGTGAATGAATATACAGGCATATATTAACTTACCTCTTCCTTCTCAAGTTTTGACTGGAATAATTCCGCCAGACTTCCTCCTGCAGGAACAAAGGAACGAATTATCGTCCCTGCTCGCTGGGCACAGCGAAATATTTCCTGTTGTTGAATATTTTCTGGTAATTGCAGGGATAAAATCTCCTGAGGTAATTCCTGAAACTTTATTCCTATTTTTAATAATTCCTCTTTGAAAGGTTCGATGGGCGGTTGAGCAGTAATTTCATAATGATTTACTCGACTATCAATCAGAGAAGTAAGGTCTCCACAGTAAACCAGTTTTCCCTTTTTTAATACAAGAATCTGTGAACATAGATTTTGGACATCCGGTAATAAATGCGTAGATAAAATTGTCGTAACACCTCGTTGTTCGGAAATCTCTTTTATCAGTTGGAGCATTTCCAATCTACCATCCGGGTCTAATCCGTTGGTAGGTTCGTCTAAAATTAAAATTCTGGGGTCATGTAGAATGGCTTGTGCTAATTTTACTCGTTGTAACATACCGGTAGAATAGGTTTGCATAGGACGGTATCGTGCTTCCTGCAGTCCCACATAATTTAATACTTCGTGTGAGCGTTCCAGTGCATCTACATAAGACATTCCGACCAATCTACCGCAATAAACTAAAAAACTAACCGCTGTTACTTTTGGACTTACTACTTCCCGTTCGGGCATATGTCCTACAATAGCACGAACTTTTAATATTTCTTTGGGTAGTGATAAACCCGAAATTATAATTTTTCCTTTTACAGGACGGATAAACCCTAAGAAAGTACGTATGAGGGTAGTTTTTCCTGCTCCATTGGGACCAATAAGTCCAATAACACCGGGTTCTAATTGGAAGGATATATCGTTAATTGCAACCGTATCACCATAGGATACTGTCAGATTTTCAACCTCTATGAAAGCCACAATTTAACTCCTCATTTTTTCTCATATTATAACCGAACCATACAGTCAATATTCATAACAGGTTCATCTCCTTTCACAGAAATGACCGTGCTAAACACATATCGAACCCCACGACCAAACTGAACATAGTAAATATCTAACTGCCATTCGCCGGTCGGAACATCTTCAAAAACAAAATTTCCACCTAAGGGGTTTACCATCGCACTCATGCTTCCTACCAGTTCGTCCATATTTACTACCTGTCCAAAGGCAAAAGGACGCCCGGACGGAGGTCGGAGTAAAGCGATACCTCCAATGGGAGGTGATGGGTTACACCGTCCTTCAATTCGCACACCACCCATTTTACCAAAGTCGAAACGGGTTGTCTGTCCCTCTTTAATTTCAACGGGAACACCTCTTGTCTCAAACAAGCCACTCATATTAATATCTTCGGTATCTACGGAACCCACAGGTGATGCAACTAACTGATATACACCACTGGTTAACCCTTCAAAGTAGTAATAACCATTAGCATCAGTATTGGTGGTTTTTGTTCCGCCGGGACCTAAAATAATTACCATTGCGTTGGGAGCCAACTGCCCATCTATATATACATGACCTTCTAATCCACCGCCTGAACCTAAAGTTATTGTAACATTCTCCATACGCTGTCCTGCACTTAAAGAAATCAAACCACTGTTACCCACAGCATAACCCTCATGCTGGGCTATAATTACATAATTTCCTTCTGATATCGACTCAAAACGGAAAGTGCCGTCTTCGCCAACAATCTGCATTTTTCCACCGGAGGAATCTTCAGCAAAAAGGGCTCGAGTCATTGCTTCTGTTTCGGACTCGGATTGAATTAAAAATACTCTGGCTCCCTGTGGATTCCCTCCTCCTCGAATAGTAACTTTTCCTGCAACAACCGCTCCCTGTTTGGATACATATATCTTTACTTCTACTGTTTCCCCTTCGCGGACCATTACCTGTGTCTTACCATCTACATATTCATCGGAACTTGCTGTTAATTCAAAGGCTCCGGGACCTAATTGAAGTTCAAATCTACCTTCCGGGTTTGTAAATGAAGATTCTGTGGTTTCTGTCGTGTATTGAGAAAAGGCAATGTCACCGGATTCCTCTGCCCCAAAGGGTACTGGTTTCGCTTCAATTGTGAAGGGCTGTTCCAGAGGGGAGTTCGTTTCCTTGACTAAAACCTGACCACGAATTACACCAAAGGTTTGCAGAATAACATCAGTGGGCTGGTTGAAGCGAACACTGTATAGGGTTCGGGTTACATAGCCGGGATAGGATACTCGCAGTTCATAATATCCAATACTTACTCCGTCAATCTTATACATTCCTGCACTATCCGTTTTGGTTGACTCATTTACGGACTGGAACCCTGCAGTAGTTATTCCTTCCAATTGAACGTCAGCACCACTTATAGGCTGTCCCTGGGGATTTGTTACCTTCCCAAATACAGATAATTCTCCGGCTTCAACAGGCTCTAAAGTAATATTAATACCTGTAAGTTTTGAATATCCATCACTGGCAAATTTATACCCTGAAATGGGGACTTTATAACCCGCTTTCCATGCTATAATTTGATAATTTCCTTGGGGTAAACCGGAGATGGAATAAGAACCATCTTCCTGTGTGGTTGCATTTTGAAAGGTTGTGGGCTGGTCAAGTGGTGAAAAAATGGCACTATATTCGGGCATACATATAATATCGGCTCGTGATACAGGATTCCCTGCGGTATCTCGAACAAATCCGGAAACGGATGTCCCATCAAAAACATTAATATCCACACGAACTACTCGATACGATGGGGTTAAAGCGAACACATCGCTTAATTGGGGCGTATATCCCTTTGTTCCAGTTACATATAAACGCCATTCCTGATTCAATGGAACACCACCCATTTCATAATAACCATTGCTATCAGAAACTGTAGAGATAGGTGCTTCTTGGGTGAGTAAGGCACTTACTGCTTGTGAAAATATACTTTGGGAGGTAGTTAATAAAACTTCCGCACCGGAAACAGGTTCTCCTGCCATGTTCAATACATATCCCCAAATCATTCCCGCAGGTAGTACCTTAAAAATTATCCCTTTCTGCACATCCTGAGGAGATGTAATTGTAACTTTTTTATAGGGAAATTCTTTTTTGTTGGGGAGATAAGGAGTTCCCTCTATAGAGATTAACAGACCATAAGTGCCTGGGATAAGTCCTTCTAACTTAAAATTCCCTTCTTCATCACTTACAACAGGTATTGAAGGCGTAGTTTTTCCCTGTTGTTTAAAGGGATTTAATCCTTCATCAATGATAATTTTAACTCCACTGGCACCTTTCCCTGAACCTTCCTCAACAACTCTCCCTTCAATTGACCCGCCTTTGTATAATGTTATTGTTACTTCAACTGGTTTCTCTTCTTGCAGTTCCGGTAAGGGTTCTTCTCCCTGAGTATAATCTCCATACTTTGCAATAAGACGAAGATTTTCTTTCTTAAATTGTTTTATATCGGTATCATAAACGATGACTTCTGCTATACCTTCGTTATTTGTGCGAAAAGGTCCCCGTATATGGTATGGTTCAATAGTAGTTCGCCCGGATGTTACTGAAAACCTTGCTAATGAAGGTCTATATCTCCTTGCGGTTGTTGATGACAGCATAACTATAGAACCTGCTATAGGCTGATTGTTTTGACCATTTACTACCTTTACTAAAATAGTGAAGATTTTTCTCTCACTTTTGGACGGTGTTATTGCTGTTTCTTGTATTCCTGAAGGCTCTTGAGTAGTGGGAACTTTCGATTGTGCCTCTGTGGGAAGCGGAGTTATATCGGGAAGGGTTTCATCATGTTGTTGCATCGGTTTTTTATTGGACTGCTCTGCAGGTTTATTCTCATAAGTGATATTTGACCTCGGAGGGGCTTCGGGCTTTTGTGGTGCAAATAAAAATGCAAGCGCTATCCCTATAATTACAATAAGAACCAATACCAATATCGCTTGAATCATTCCACGGGGAATAAATACCTTCTTACTCATAGATAAGTCTCATCTTTTATGTTTATATATAATTTTCAATCCCTATTATAACGAAAAACAATTATATTAAGATAAAACAAGACATAATTATTTTGCAAAATAACACAGGAAAAAGGTCCGCAATTATCCTCGTTATAATATGGATTTTACAATTTATGAGATTTTGCCCACGGGGTAAGTAATATAACCAAAGTGCTTATTGCAACCCCTAATGTAAGCAAAAAAGAATAAGTCCCCTGATATTTCGTCCAGAAAGTCTGTAAAGAGGTTCGGCAGTAGTCCCAATATCCCCAACCTGCATCGGAACCGTACCAGAACATGACAGACCATTTATAAAAATATATGGAAAAAATAACACCTAAAACAATAGTCATAACTGTGATAACAAAACCTGTCATTAGGTAACGGAAACGAATTCGTTCCCTTTCTTTTAATTCATGTAATTTTAATCTTTTTACTACATTGGAATGTAAAGTAACCGGTGTTGGTAAAAGTTTTTCTTCCTTTAACACCGATTCAATAAATGCATCCAATTCATCTTCACGAGGAATCTCTACCATTGGGAAAAATCTCCTTTTCTACAATTTTCCGCAGTTGTTTACGGGCGCGGAACATCCATGTTTTTAATGTTCCCACAGGTATATCCATAATTTCAGCAATCTCTTCATAAGAAATACCGTTCAAATAATAGAGAGTTAAAACGGTGGCATATCGGTCCGAAAGATTGGTAACACACTTGCGGATTTTTTCAGCAATTTCATATTCACTAATTTTTGTTTCCACGCTACCTACTGGAGTATTGGGTTGTAGTTCAACTTCGGTTCTTTTCTTCCTTCTGTTTAATTCTGTCAGACAAACACTACATGTTACGCGGTATAACCATGTCGAAAAGGCACAATCTCCGCGAAAACCTTTTATATGTTTGAATGCCTTTATGAAAGATTCTTGAGCCATATCTTCTGCAAGGTTTGTATCACGCATGAACCGATACGAAATGTTATAAACGATTTGTTGATATTTTCGCACCAATTCAGCGAATGCCTCCGTATCTCCTTTCTGACTTTTTCGTACCAGTTCAAGTTCAGAAGTTTCTGCTGAGACCTTCTCCGCAACACCCGGACACGCCACTATCGCTCCGCTTGACTGCGAAGAAGAACTTAACCATTTAAACATTCTTTTTTCCTCTGTTCTTTAGATAGTTTGACTTATTTATATTTATTTTGGTTTCTATTGAACCAATCGCGATATTAATATTTTCCCATTCATGGATGTTAATTTCAAGTCCGCAACCCCTTTACCTATCTGTTTTTCTATCTGGCGAACCTGAGTTCCCGGAGCAATTTCTCCTAATGCGAACTCCGAAGTTATATAACCTCTATAGGTTTTCGCTGAAATTTTAGATGAAAACAATTCAGGAATTGCTAATGTTATGTTACCATTTGTAACACTTAAATCACAAGTTTCAATATTCTCACTTAACAGAGTTGCTTGAATATTTCCATTTACAGAATTGGATTTAATTTTTCCTTGAAGCACGGTTGCATATATGGCACCATTAATTGTTTGAACATCTGCAGATACTTTTATCTGGCTTACATCAATTCGACCTAATATCGTCTGGGCAAAAACTTCCCCTTCGGGTTGAATAATAGTAATATCCCCTTGATTAGCATGAACAGAAACATTTTTTGCCCCTGCGGTTATGTAAACACTACCTTTCCCCGTAACATTGACCTCTAAATTAATACCTTCTGGTACGGTTATCTGATAATCTACACGAAATTCTACTCCCTCCGGTCGTGGACGAGGTTCTGTTTCTATGCTTACACTATGGTCACTTTCTATAATCTGAAATAAATTCTTTGAAAATCGGCTAACCCTTTCTCTATCCTTATATCGATGGGGATAGCCACGTGCATCTGCATTAACTATAATCTTCGAACCTTTACTCGGTATAATATTTACTGTACCATCTACATTATCAATTACAAATTTTTCCCTCGGTTCAAAAGAAAAACTTTTTAATTCCTGGTAATAAGGTCGGGATACCTCAATAGGCAACCGCTCACTCAATACACCAATGGTAAATAACTGAACAGCTAATAATACAAAAAGGGCTGTAAAAAAACTCTGCCATAAAATCCTGCTTTGTACACCATCCAGAAAACTTGATAAATATGATTTAAACACAACCGATAAAACCTTCCTTATATATTGTTCTTCGTAAACTATAAAAACAAAACAGAATTTTATTACTATTCCAATTTTTTGATTTTAGACAACCCCTATCTATTTTATGTTTCATAGAAACCATATATCCACTCTTCATACCATAAATAATGATACCATTCTCAGAATAGCCAGGAACTACTTGCAAATTTTTGTGCTTTTTTGATTAACACATTAGAAGAGTAAAACAAGCGTCCTGCTTGTGATTATAGATGCATAGACATTCGTATTTATGTTCATCTTACAGTTTGTATCCTATCTACAAGCGGAATAAGCAGGGAACAGGACCGATGTTGTTTGCTTCAGCTGTGTTTATCCTCCACTATATACATATTTACAGGCAGGAATGTTTACACCATAAGGCGAGTTCAATTGTATCAATTGTGCTACTTCGTAATATTAACACAACCATCCCGATTGTGCTTGTAGAAACACAAGCACTCCTGTATGTGTTCTACATCGGTATTCCTGCCTGAGAAAAAATATTATCAGATAAACATTAAAACTGAATTATATTTTCATACGTACGATATGCAGATAGTATCTTATTCGTTTTCTGTTCCTACTTTTCCATTACACTTC
Organism: Candidatus Hydrogenedens sp.; assembly: GCA_049968235.1. GTDB lineage: Bacteria > Hydrogenedentota > Hydrogenedentia > Hydrogenedentales > Hydrogenedentaceae > Hydrogenedens. The sequence continues at coordinate 201 of JBMFRC010000013.1, read as the reverse complement.
TTTTGTCGGAGAGAAAGCGGGAATCATTTATCACGATAGATGAGGAGGATACTGAAAAAGGATAGGGGCATAATAAATAATAGCAAGTATCTGCATAAGGTCTAAATTACCATAAATCTTTGTATAATCCGCACGAACAAAATCCTCCACAAACCGCATCAGAAAATACAGACCCAGAAAGGAAAGGATTAACACACCTTT